>NZ_LDWR01000064.1 GCF_001039005.1 Burkholderia cepacia | reverse complement strand
CGCGAGGAACGGACGGTCGTCGAACAGCGGCGACGAAATCGGAGCCTGGGCCGACGCCGTATGGGAAGAGGAAACTTGCGTGAGATCCATGATGTTACCGGGTGGAATTCTCGGAATCGGAACCGCCGCCGGCAGGCGAGCGGGCCGCCGATGCCGCACGGGCGGGCGCGGCGTCGCGAGGTGCGGCGCGCAAGGCAACGCCGGCCGCGTCGCGCGTCTGCACGAATTCTTTCTCGAAATCGAAGGTCTTGCGAGCCGTGGACATCGCCATCACCACATCGACGCCCGAACCGGCATCCTTGAGCCAGAACCAGAGGCGCCGCTCGCGCACGTAGAACATCGAGAAGATGCCGGCGACCAGCAGCAGGCTGCCAAGATACACCAGATTCTTTCCGGGTGCGCGCGTCAACTGAAATACCGAAGCTTGCACCTGCTTGAATGAGTCAAGCTGTAAATAGACGGGCGATCCATACAGAAAGCTGTCGGATAGCGCATTGATCGCGTTCTGCACGAAGCGGATCGTGTCGGTGCCCTGCTGGGCAGCCGGCTCGCCGGCGCGCTCGCGCGAGATCTGCCAGACCTCCCACATCGAGCCCTCGAGCATCCGCAGCAGCAGGCTCGCGGCCTTCTCCTGCTCGGCCTTCGGCACCGAGCGGTCGATGAACGTCGCCACGGCCTGGAAGCCGCCGACCGGCTGGCCGTCGGCGCCGCGGCCGCCACTGTCGTCGCTTGCAGCAAACAGGGTCAGCACCTTCGATGCGCTGTCCTGCAGGCGGCTGCGCAGCGATGCGTCGGTGCCCGGCAGCGAACGCTGTGCGAAGCGCGCGGCGGCTTCGGCGCGCACGGCCGGATCCTCGAGCGCGGCGCGCAGGCGCATCCACTCGCCGATCGAATCCTGGCTGTCGGCCGGAATCCGCATGTAGCGGAACGGATCGTTCGGGCTCGCGCGCACGCCGGCGAGGAACACGCGCTCGCCGTTCATGTCGACGGGCAGCATGTAGTTGTTGAATTCGCGCGCCTGGCCGTCCTTGCCGCGGATCTTGTACTGCACGGACGGGCCGATGTTGTGGAGCTGCGTCGGCTTCGAGGTCTTCGCGCCGGAGCCGAGCCGTTCGTCGAACGCCTCCTTCAGCGACTCCGTCTTCGCGACGCCGCGCACGTCCGGCTTGCCGTTTGCGTCGGCCATGTTTTCGACGTTGATCGCGCGGAAATCGGAGAATTCGATCGTGTCGCCGTCGGCGCCCGGCATCTGCAGCGGCGCCGAACTGCCGATCGTGCCCTGCACGGGGAACGTCTTCGGGTTGCCGCCCGTCATCGGATAGGCCGTCATCTGCATCTGCGAGCCGCCGTCCTGGAAGCTCGACTGGTAGATCGACACGCCCTTGTACGTGAACGGCTTGTTGACCTCGACGCGCGCCGGGATCTTCTGGCCGGTCTCGCGATCGATCACGACGATGTCGCTCGCGAACAGCTTCGGCATGCCCGTCGTGTAGTAGTCGACGATGAACTTGTTGAGCTGGATCGAGAACGGCAGGTCCTGGATCAGCGAGCCGCTCGGCTGGTTCAGGATCGCCGTCGACACGAACTGGCCTTCGGGCACCCACGCATAACCGCGGAACGTCGGGTTCGACGCGGACAGGCGATGGTCGGGCGAGATCTCGCTGATCGTCGCGCTCGTGTTGACCGGGCTCTTGCCGAACATCCACATCTGGAATTTGATCGGCAGGTTGCTGTCGAGCAGGCCGCCGATACAGATCACCACGATCGCCAAGTGCGCGGAAATGTAGCCCCACTTGGTCATCGCGCCGCGCTTCGCGGAGATCAGCGTCGCGCCGTCGGTTTCACGCACGACGTGCTTGTAGCCGGCCTTGGCGACGAACGCGGCGAGCGTCGCCGCCACGGTCGCGCGCGTGCCGGAAGCCGTGTATTCGGCCTTGTGGTGGAACGCGCGCAGGCTGCCTTCACGGACCTTGTCCTTCCAGCTCTTCGCATCGGCGAGCATCTTCGGCGCGTTGCGGATCACGCACAGCGAGATCGACGTGACGAGGAAGATCAGGATCAGCATGAACCACCACGCGCTGTACACGTTGTACAGGCCGAGCGAGCGGAAGATGTCCGCCCAGAACGGCCCGAACTGGTTCACGTAGTTCGGATACGGATCGTCCTGGGTCAGGACCGTGCCGATGATGCTCGCGATCGACAGCACCACCAGCAGCGCAATCGCGAAACGCATCGAGCTCAATAGCTCGATCGCGCGCTTCGATGCACTCTGGCCCGACTTCGACTGCAACCCCGACGTGGTAACGCTCATTCAAACTCCGACTGACAACAAAAAAGGGCAAGGCGACCGCAACGGTGCGGCGCCCCACCCTTTTCTTGTTCTGACTCCGGCCGCCCTTCGGGCGCCCGGTCATTCGATTCGCGGCTGACCGATCAACGCAGACCCGCGATGTAATCCGCGACGGCCTTGATCTCGTTGTCCGACAGACGCGTCGCGATCTGATGCATCGCCTCGTTGTTATAACGCGCGCCGGCGCCCTGCTGGAACGCGGTCAACTGCGCGACCGTGTAATCGGCCCATTGCCCCGACAGACGCGGGTACTGGACCGGGATTCCCTGCCCTGTCGGCCCGTGGCAGCTCGCACAGGCGGGCACGCCCTTCTCCGCGAGGCCGCCGCGGTAGATCTTCTGGCCGATCGGCACGGTCGCCGCATCGCGCGCGGTGCCGAGCTTCGTGGCCTGCGACCCGTAGTACGCGGCGACGTTGCGCATGTCGTCCGCGCTCAACGCACTCGCGAACCCGACCATCACCGCGTTGGACCGCACCGGCCCCTTCGCGCCCGGCTGCGTCTTGAAGTCGTTCAACTGCTTGACCAGATATTCGGGATGCTGGCCGGCAAGCTTCGGGAAACTGCCCGACGCGCTATTGCCGTCGGCGCCGTGACACGACGCGCAGACCTGTCCGGCAATCGCCTTGCCACGGTCGAGATCCGGCTTTGCCGCATCCGCCGCGTTTGCCTCTGCTACGAAACCTACGAACCCTGCTGCAACCTGAAGCACCATCAGAGACTTGCACAGTCGATTCATTCGCACACCCTGTTTCGTCTTGTGGGAATTTGAGGTTCTGCAAAAAACGACGGCGTTCAGTCTACCGCAGAAGCCGCATAAAAGCGCGAGGCAGGCGCCCGGTGGCCTTCGGTAAAACCGCCGTATTGTACAATATCGTGTTGAAAGCCCCCGCGCCTATCGGGGCTACCCCGCCTCCACCAAGCGGCTCGCGCCGCCCGTCCTTCCGGTTCCCATGGCCTTTCTGCTCCATCAAGCCCGCTTCTACACGACCGTCAACCATCTGCGCGACCTGCCGCCGACGGTGCAGCCGGAAATCGCGTTCGCGGGCCGCTCGAATGCCGGCAAGTCGACGGCGATCAACGTGCTGTGCAACCAGAAGCGGCTGGCCTTCGCGTCGAAGACCCCCGGCCGCACGCAGCATATCAACTACTTCTCCGTCGGCCCCGCCGCCGAGCCCGTCGCGAACATCGTCGACCTGCCCGGCTACGGCTACGCGGAAGTGCCCGGCGCCGCAAAGGCGCACTGGGAAATGCTGCTGTCGTCCTATCTCGCGACCCGCTCGCAGCTCTGCGGCCTGATCCTGATGATGGATTCGCGCCGTCCGCTGACCGACCTCGATCGCCGCATGATCGAGTGGTTCACGCCGACCGGCAAGCCGATCCACACGCTGCTGACGAAGTGCGACAAATTGACGCGGCAGGAAAGCATCAATGCGCTACGGACCACGCAAAAGGGGCTCGATGCGTATCGCGACCAGGGCGTTCAGGGCAAGCTGACGGTCCAGCTGTTCTCCGCATTGAAGCGCACGGGGCTCGACGAGGCACATGAACTGATCGAGAGCTGGGTGCGGCCGTCCGTCGCCGACGAAGAAATCGAGCCTGTAGCACAATGATCGGGCAACGCGCGGCCGGGATCGGCGGCGCGCACCTGACGGCGCCTGCGGATTCGGCCGGCTCATAAAAAAACCCGCCGTTTAACGGCGGGTCAAACAGCCTAATCGAAAAACGACAGGCACCCGCTCAGGGAGGAGAAGCGGGGAGCAACACGCAACGCGTGCCGCTCGATCGCTATCATATACCAACGCTCCCAAAAATCACCTAAGGGTTCCGTAAGGTCCTTACTGCCCTGATTTCTGTCCAATCGCCATGAGCTTCCATCCGCTTCATCGTCCGCGCCGGATGCGCCGCGACGACTTCTCCCGCCGCCTGATGCGCGAAAATCGCCTGACCACCGACGACCTGATCTATCCGGTGTTCGTCGTCGAAGGCACCAACGAACGGCAGCCAGTGCCGTCGATGCCTGGCGTCGAGCGCGTGTCCGTCGATCTGCTGATGCATGTCGCCGAGCAATGCGTCGAACTCGGCGTGCCCGTGTTGTCGCTGTTCCCGGCCATCGAGCCGTCGCTGAAAACGCCTGACGGCCGCGAGGCAGCCAATCCGGAAGGCCTGATCCCGCGCGCGGTACGCGAGCTGAAGAAGCGCTTCCCCGAGCTCGGCGTGCTGACCGACGTTGCGCTCGATCCGTACACGAGCCACGGCCAGGACGGCGTGCTCGACGAGAACGGCTATGTGATCAACGACGACACGATCGAGATCCTGGTCGATCAGGCGCGTGCGCAGGCTGAAGCCGGCGTCGACATCGTCGCGCCGTCCGACATGATGGACGGCCGCATCGGCGCGGTTCGCGAAATGCTGGAAAGCGACGGCCATATCCATACGCGCATCATGGCGTATTCGGCCAAGTTCGCGTCGGCGTTCTACGGCCCGTTCCGCGACGCGGTCGGCTCGGCGTCCAACCTGGGCAAGGGCAACAAGATGACCTACCAGATGGATCCGGCGAACAGCGACGAAGCGCTGCGCGAAGTGCGCCTCGACATCGACGAAGGCGCCGACATGGTGATGGTCAAGCCCGGCATGCCGTATCTCGACATCGTGCGCCGCGTGAAGGACGAGTTCCGCTTCCCGACCTACGTGTATCAGGTGAGCGGCGAATACGCGATGCTGAAGGCCGCCGCGATGAACGGCTGGCTCGACCACGACAAGGTCGTGCTCGAATCGCTGCTCGCGTTCAAGCGGGCGGGCGCCGACGGCGTGCTCACGTACTTCGCGCTCGACGCCGCGCGTCTGCTGAAAGCGCAACGCTGATCGCGCACCGGCAGGCGGAAAGAAAAACGGCGGGACACCTCGGTGTTCCGCCGTTTTTTTGTTGGTCGCCGATCGAGGCCGCCTGTCGGCGCCGAGCCGTCAGCTCATGCTGCGCGAGCGCCCCGTTGCGCCGCCGGCACGCGCCCGGTGGGCATCGTCATACCGTCGGGACTGCGGCCCGATCGAGACTGCGCAGGAACGTCTCGGCCGCCTGATAGCCGACCACGCGCCCGATCTCGTTGCCGCTGCGATCGAAGAAGATGATGCCCGGCGGCCCGAACAGGTTGAAGCGCTTGAGCAGCGCCTGGTCGTCCGGGTTGTTCGCGGTGACGTCCGCGCGCACGAGATGAAGCTGCGCGAGCCGCGCCTGCACACGCGCGTCGGTAAACGTCAGATGCTCCATCTCCTTGCAGCTCACGCACCAGTCGGCGTAGAAGTCGAGCATGACGGGCTGGCCCGACGTCTTCAACAGCGCGTCGAGTTCGCCACTGGAGCGCACCGATGCGAACGCGGGGCCATCCTGCGCAGCCGCGCCAGCCGCCGCAGTACCGCCCGACGCAACCGTGCGCGCCGCGAGCACGGCCAGCGGCTTGACCGGATCGGTCGATCCGGCGGCCAGGCCGACGAGCAGCGTCGCTGCCCAGATCGCGAGTGCGGCGCCTACACCGCGGCCGAGGCGGCGCCAGATCGACGCGGCGCCGGCATTCGGCGTGAACAGGCCGAGGGCCGCGGCGGCGATAAGCAACCACAACGCGGCGAGCACCATCTTCAGCCCGCCAGCCAGCACCGGCCACACGATCCACAGCGCAGCCGCGAGCAGCACAATGCCGAAGAACACCTTCACGCCATCCATCCATGCGCCCGCGCGCGGCAGCACCGTTCCGGCGCCGACGCCGACGACGAGCAGCGGCACGCCGAGCCCCAGCCCCATCGCGAACAGCGCCGCACCGCCGAGCAGCGCATTGCCGGTGTGCGCAATGAATGCGAGTACCGCGAACAGCGGTGCCGTCATGCACGCGCCGACGACCAGCGCCGACAATGCGCCCATCGCGGCGACCGCAATGAAGTGGCCGCCCTGGCGCGCGCTCGATGCCTCGGACGCGCCGTTCTGCCAGCGCGCGGGCAGCGCGATGTCCTTGCCCGAAATCAGCGACACCGCGAACGCGGCGAGCAGCACGCCGAACGCGCCGAGCACCCACGGGTTCTGCAGCCACGCGCCGAGGCTCTGGCCGACCAGTGCCGCGGCGATGCCGAGCACCGTATAGACCAGCGCCATGCCGACCACATAGGTCAGCGACAGCGCGAAGCCGCGCGCATGCGTCGCGCGCGTGCCCTGGCCGATGATGATCGCGGACACGATCGGAATCATCGGGTACGAACACGGCAAGAGGCTCAGCACGACGCCCGCGACGAAATACAGTGCGATGATCGTGAAGAAGCCCTGCCCTTCGAGCAGCGACTGCGCGAAATCGGCGCTCGTGACCTTGTCGAACCAGCTGCCCGAGGCAGCCGCTTCACCGGACGACGACGCGGCGCCGAGCGCGGCGCCATCGACCTTCACCACGTGCTCGGCCGGCGGATAGCAGATCCCCTCGTCCGCGCACCCCTGCGACGTCACCGCGAGCTCGAACGGCCCCGACGCCTGCTTGACGGGCACGTGCACCACGACTTCGTCACGATAGGTCTCGACGTTCTTCTGGAACGTCTGGTCGAACTTCACGTGGCCGGCAGGGAATTGCGGCTCGCCGAGCGTCGCCTGTCCGCTCTTCACCGCGAACGCGAACCGCTCGCGGTACAGGTAATAGCCGCTGGCAACCTTGAAGTGCACGTCCACCTGTCCCGGCGATTCGCTCGCACTGAACTTGAACGCAACCGACGGATCGAGGAAATCGTCGGCCGCGCGCGCGACCGACAGGCCGCCCAGCACGAGCACGAACGACAACAGGACTGCAAGGAACCGCAGCGCGCGCACGCGCACGGAAAGCGCCATACCGTTAAACATGAAATAGACGTTGAGTTTCGCTGGTCACCCACTGACCGTACGCGGCCGAAGCCGTCGACTGCCAGGAGACGATTTCGGGCGTCTCGTAAGGATGATGCGCGAGAATAAATCGCTCCAGTTCGAGCGCCCGCACGGGGCTCGTCTTGAACAGCAACTGGATCTCGTCGGCCGTTTCGACCTTGCCCTGCCAGTGATAGCGCGACTTGATCGCACCGAGCTCCGACACGCACGCGGCAAGCCGCGCATCGAGCGCGCCGTCGGAGAGCGCCGCGGCCGTCGCCGCATCGGGCACCGTCGTCAGCATCAGCACCACTATCATCCGCGCCCTCCTGGCTGGTCTACCGGCTTCTGCCGACACGGGTTGCCCCGCAGGAACCACGCCGGCTGCCCCGTATCGTAGCGCAGCCCGCGCAACGCTGCCGGCGCCGGCCTGCGACAATCGATCGCAGCCGGCGCCTCAAAAACAAAAAGGGCCAAGCAATTGCTCGGCCCCTTTCAGATACTGCTGCGTACCGGAAGCTTATTCAGCTTCTTGCACGTTTTCCGTTTCGTCGACTTCCGGACGATCGAGCAGCTCGACCAGTGCCATCGGTGCGTTGTCACCAACGCGGAAGCCGAACTTCAGCACGCGCAGGTAGCCGCCCGGACGGTTCGCGAAACGCGGACCGAGCACGTCGAACAGCTTCGCCACCGAGTCACGATCGCGCAGGCGGTTGAACGCCAGGCGACGGTTTGCCAGCGACGGCTTCTTGCCGAGCGTGATCAGCGGCTCGACGACTTTACGGAGTTCCTTCGCCTTCGGCAGCGTCGTCTTGATGACTTCGTGCTCGATCAGCGAGTTGGACATGTTACGGAGCATAGCCAGACGGTGGCTGCTCGTGCGGTTCAGTTTCCGCAGACCATGACGATGGCGCATTTCAGTTTCCTTGATTCAAAGTTTTGATCCAGCTCTTCTATCGCACCTCGAAGGGTGCACGGGCCGGTAGCGAAAAAAGCAAGATGCGGATTTTAAAGGAAAATCCGCATCTTTGCCAACTACAGCTACAACCGGGCTTACTTGTCGAGACCAGCCGGCGGCCAGTTCTCGAGCTTCATGCCCAGCGTGAGACCGCGCGAAGCGAGCACTTCCTTGATCTCGTTGAGCGACTTGCGACCGAGGTTCGGCGTCTTCAGCAGCTCGTTTTCCGTGCGCTGGATCAGGTCGCCGATGTAGTAGATGTTCTCGGCCTTCAGGCAGTTCGCCGAACGAACCGTCAGCTCGAGATCGTCCACCGGACGCAGCAGGATCGGATCGATCTGCGGTGCACGCGACGGCGCCTCGGCGGCCGTTTCCGTGCCTTCCAGCGCCGCGAACACGGACAACTGGTCGACCAGGATGCGGGCCGATTGACGGATCGCTTCTTCCGGCGTGATCACGCCGCTCGTCTCGATGTTCATCACGAGCTTGTCGAGATCGGTACGTTGCTCGACACGTGCGCTTTCGACAGCGTAGCTCACGCGGCGAACCGGCGAGAACGATGCGTCGAGCACGATGCGGCCGATGATCTTGGCCGTATCTTCGCCGTAGCGACGAACGTTGCCGGGCACATAACCACGACCCTTCTCGATCTTGATCTGAACGTCGAGCTTGCCGCCCTTCGACAGATGCGCGATCACGTGATTCGGGTTGATGACTTCGCAATCGTGAGCCAGCTCGATATCGCCGGCCGTGACAACGCCTTCACCTTCCTTGCGCAGCGTAACCGTCACTTCGTCGCGGTTATGCAGCTTGAACACCACGCCCTTCAGGTTCAGCAGCAGGTTGACGACGTCCTCTTGCACGCCATCAAGCGTCGAGTACTCGTGCACCACGCCGGCGATCGTGACTTCGGTCGGCGCGTAGCCAACCATCGACGACAGCAGCACGCGGCGAAGCGCATTGCCCAAGGTATGGCCGTAACCGCGTTCGAACGGTTCCATGACCACCCTCGCGTGGTTCTCGCCAAGCGATTCCACGGCGATGATCTTGGGTTTCAGCAAACTGGTTTGCATGGGCTTTCCTTTTCAATACCCTCGGCTCGTTACACCGATAAGGCTGACCGGTAACAACCAGAAAATAAACAGCCGAGGCCCCTCCTTGCGCAACGCAATCGGGGTACCTCGGCCGTCAATCGGATTAACGCGAATACAATTCGACGATCAGGCTTTCGTTGATGTCGCCTGCGATGTCAGCGCGTTCCGGCATTTGCTTGAACGTACCTTCGAACTTCTTCGCATCGACTGCAACCCAGCTCGGCATGCCGCCTTGCTCGGCCAGCGACAGCGATTCGACGATACGCGCTTGCTTCTTCGCCTTTTCGCGGATCGCGACGATGTCACCCGCCTTCACTTGCTGCGACGGGACGTTCGCGACGACGCCGTTCACGGTGATCGACTTGTGGCTCACCAGCTGACGCGCTTCAGCGCGGGTCGAGCCGAAGCCCATGCGATACACGACGTTGTCGAGGCGCGACTCGAGCAGTTGCAGCAGGTTTTCACCCGTGTTGCCCTTGCGGCGGTCGGCTTCGGCGAAGTAGCGGCGGAACTGACGCTCCAGCACGCCGTAAATGCGCTTGACCTTCTGCTTTTCGCGCAGCTGCGTACCGTAGTCGGACGTACGAGCGCCCGAGGTACGGCCGTGCTGACCCGGCTTGCTGTCGAGCTTGCACTTGTCGGCGAGCGAGCGGCGCGCGCTCTTCAGGAACAGGTCGGTGCCTTCACGGCGGGACAGCTTGGCTTTGGGGCCGATATAACGTGCCACTTTGCATTCCTTTATCAATCAGTCACGCGAACCGAAATCCGCGCTAGTCCGCTCCCTTTGGGGCGAACGGTGGGCTTAGTCAATCAAAAAAGCACAGCCCGTCGACGCTACGCGGCGACAGGCAATGCGCTAGCACGAACGTGCCAGCACATTCTTAGATACGACGACGCTTCGGCGGGCGGCAGCCGTTGTGCGGAATCGGGGTGACGTCCGAAATCGCGGTGATCTTGATGCCGAGGCCGTGCAGTGCGCGCACTGCCGACTCGCGACCCGGGCCCGGGCCCTTGATCCGCACTTCCAGATTCTTCACGCCGTATTCCATCGCGACGCGACCTGCCGACTCGGCTGCGACCTGAGCAGCGAACGGCGTCGATTTGCGCGAGCCCTTGAAGCCCTGGCCGCCCGACGTCGCCCATGCCAGTGCGTTGCCTTGGCGATCGGTGATCGTGATGATCGTGTTGTTGAACGACGCGTGAACGTGAACCACGCCTTCAGCGACGTTCTTCTTAACCTTCTTGCGTACGCGTTGCGCCGCGGTGTTCGAAGCCTTAGCCATTACGTTTTCCTGTAACTGTCAGTTCCGCTTACTTCTTCAGCGCTTGCGCTGCACGACGCGGACCCTTGCGAGTACGTGCGTTCGTACGCGTACGCTGACCGCGCATCGGCAGGCCCTTGCGATGACGGACACCACGGTAGCAACCGAGGTCCATCAGGCGCTTGATGTTCATCGTCACTTCACGGCGCAGATCGCCTTCGACGACAAACTTGCCCACTTCTTCACGCAGCTTTTCGAGATCTGCGTCGGTCAGGTCCTTGACCTTCTTCGAGAATTCCACGCCAGCTGCCGCGCAGATGCTGCGCGAGCGCGTGCGGCCGACACCGAAGATTGCCGTCAGGCCAATCTCGGTATGCTGGTGATTCGGGATGTTAACCCCTGCGATACGAGCCATTGTTTTTCCTCAAACAAAAAGCGCAAACAAACGCGCGGTCAGCCTTGGCGCTGCTTGTGGCGCGGATCCGAGCTGCAGATCACGCGAACGACGCCTTTGCGCTTGATGATCTTGCAATTGCGGCAAATGCGCTTAACCGATGCCATCACTTTCATGATAATACCCTTTTTTCAAATCACTTCGCCCGGAACACGATCCGCGCACGAGACAGATCGTAAGGCGTCAACTCAACCGTCACCTTGTCGCCCGGGAGAATGCGGATGTAGTGCATCCGCATCTTTCCGGAAATATGCCCCAATACGACATGGCCGTTTTCCAGCTTCACACGGAAGGTCGCATTCGGGAGGTTTTCGATCACCTCACCCTGCATCTGGATTACATCGTCTTTGGCCATAGTCCTGTTTAACGCATCGGGATGTTGCCGCCCTTGAAGTTCGCCTTCTTGAGCAGTGACTCATACTGTTGCGACATAACGTACGACTGCACCTGCGCCATAAAGTCCATCGTGACGACGACAATGATCAGCAGCGACGTTCCACCAAAATAAAACGGCACGTTCCAGCGCAGCACCAGGAATTCCGGCAGCAGACACACGAAGACGATGTAGATCGCACCGGCCAGCGTCAGACGCGTGAGGATGCGGTCGATATATCGTGCGGTCTGATCGCCCGGACGAATGCCCGGAACAAACGCGCCGCTCTTCTTCAGGTTGTCTGCGGTCTCCCTGCTATTGAACACCAGTGCGGTGTAGAAGAAGCAGAAAAACACGATTGCCAGCGTGTACAGCAGCACATAGACCGGCTGGCCCGGCTTCAGCGCTTCCGCAACGTTATGCAACGTATTGGAAATCCAGCTTCCCGTCGGCTGACCGGTACTGAACCAGCCGAGAATCGTTGCCGGGAACAGGATGATCGACGATGCGAAGATCGGCGGAATCACGCCCGACATGTTCAGCTTCAGCGGCAGGTGCGACGACTGCCCGCCGTAGATCTTGTTACCGACCTGGCGCTTCGCGTAGTTCACGAGGATCTTGCGCTGACCGCGTTCGATGAACACGACCAGGTAAGTCACCGCGGCAATCAGAACGACGATGATGATCGCCGAAATGATGCTCATCGAACCCGTACGCACCAGCTCGAACAACCCACCGACGGCATTCGGGAACCCTGCTGCGATCCCGCCGAAGATGATGATCGAGATACCGTTGCCCAGACCACGCTCGGTAATCTGCTCACCGAGCCACATCAGGAACATCGTGCCAGTAACCAGCGTCACGACCGTCGTCAGTCGGAACAGCATGCCGGGATCGGTGACGAGGCCCGGCTGGTTTTCCAGCGCAGCCGCGATACCGAATGCCTGGAAGGTCGCGAGCACCACGGTGAAATACCGCGTGTACTGCGTGATCTTCCGTTGCCCTGCCTGCCCTTCCTTCTTCAGCGCCTCGAGCTGCGGCGAGACAATCGCCAGCAACTGCATGATGATCGACGCCGAAATATACGGCATGATCCCCAGCGCAAAGATCGTGAAGCGGGAAAGTGCGCCACCCGAGAACATGTTGAACATGCCCAGGATGCCCCCCGCCTGGCTCTGGAACAGCTTAGCCAGTTGATCCGGATCGATGCCCGGCACGGGAATGTGCGCGCCGATGCGATAGACGATCAGCGCCAGGAGCAGGAACATCGCTCGCCGACGCAGATCGCCGAATTTCGCCGTGCTTCGACCGGGTTTTGCAAGACTCGGGCTGTTAGCCAAGTACCTTCTCCGATGAATGCAAGTGACGACGCGCTACGCGTGTCACTCGGCGAACGAACCGCCAGCCGCTTCGATCGCAGCGCGCGCACCCTTGGTGGCACCGAGACCCTTCACGACGATCTTGCGCTTCAGTTCGCCCGTCGCGATGATCTTTGCGCTCTTCGTCAGCTCGCCGACCAGGCCGGCTTGCTTCAGTGCGAGCAGATCGATCTCATCGACCGGCAGCTTCTCGAGGTCGCCCAGGCGCACTTCACCGACGAATTCCTTCGTCAGCGACGTGAAACCGCGCTTCGGCAGACGACGTTGCAGCGGCATCTGACCGCCTTCGAAACCGACTTTGTGGAAGCCGCCCGAACGCGATTTCTGACCCTTGTGACCACGGCCAGCCGTCTTGCCGAGGCCCGAACCGATGCCACGACCGACGCGACGCTTGGCGTGCTTGGCGCCAGCGGCCGGCTTCAGGTTATTCAATTCCATATCAACTCCTTGATCCGTAGGGCCGCTTACGCGATGACCTTAACGAGGTACGAGACCTTGTTGATCATGCCGCGGACCGCCGGCGTGTCCTGCAGCTCGCTAACCGAGTTGAGTCGGCGCAGGCCCAGGCCACGCACGGTCGCGCGGTGCGATTCGCGGGTCCCGATCAGGCTCTTAACGAGCTGAACCTTGACAGTTTTTTCAGACATGGTGACCACCCGGGCTTAGCCCAAAATATCTTCGACGGACTTGCCGCGCTTCGCCGCGATGTCTGCCGGGGTGGACTGCTTGCGCAGGCCGTCCAGCGTGGCGCGAACGAGGTTGTACGGGTTCGTCGAACCGTGGCTCTTCGCCACGACGTTCTGAACGCCCATCACGTCGAACACTGCGCGCATCGGGCCGCCGGCGATCACGCCCGTACCTGCCTTCGCCGGAGCGAGGAGGACGGCCGAAGCGCCGTGCTTGCCGTGCACTTCGTGCTGCAGCGTGCCGTTCTTGAGCGGCACCTTGAACATGTTGCGGCGAGCTTGTTCCATTGCCTTCTGGACAGCGACCGGCACTTCCTTCGCCTTGCCCTTGCCCATACCGATGCGGCCATCGCCGTCGCCAACCACGGTCAGTGCGGCGAAGCCGAGAATACGGCCACCCTTCACGACCTTGGTCACGCGGTTGACCGAAATCATCTTTTCACGAAGGCCGTCGTCGCGTTCGTCAGCCTGAACTTTCGCTTGCATCTTTGCCATGACGAATTCCTTCCTTAGAACTTGAGCCCAGCTTCGCGAGCTGCCTCAGCCAGCGCCTTGACGCGGCCATGGTAGCGGAAGCCCGAGCGGTCGAAGGCGACGGATTCGATGCCGGCGGCCTTTGCCTTCTCGGCAATACGCTTGCCGATCAGCGTCGCAGCATTAACGTTGCCGCCCTTGCCCGACTTGTCGGCGAGCTCTGCGCGCACTTCTGCTTCGAGCGTCGACGCACTGGCGAGCACCTTGGTGCCGCAGGGCGAGAACACTTGAGCGTAGATATGCGTATTCGTGCGATGCACGGCGAGACGCGCGACCTGCAGCTCAGCGATCTTGATACGCGTCTGGCGAGCGCGGCGCAGGCGAGATTGAGTCTTATCCATGATTGCGCACCCTTACTTCTTCTTCGTTTCTTTGAGGATCACAACCTCGTCGGAATAGCGCACGCCCTTGCCCTTGTAGGGCTCCGGCGGACGGTAACCGCGGACTTCCGCAGCCACTTGACCGACTTGTTGCTTGTTGATCCCCTTGATCACGATTTCGGTTTGCGTCGGGGTTTCAGCCTTGACGCCTTCCGGCATCTGGTGCACCACCGGGTGCGAGAAACCCAGCGACAGGTTCAGCTTGTCGCCTTGCGCTTGTGCACGGTAACCGACGCCAACCAGCGTCAGCTTGCGCTCGAAACCCTTGGTCACGCCGTGCACGGCATTCGCGATGATCGCGCGCATCGTGCCCGACAGTGCATTTGCTTCGCGGCTTTCGTCGACCGGCGACAGATTCAGCGTGCCGTCGTTGTTCGCCACGTTCACGAGCGGATTGATCGCTTGCGTGATGGTGCCCAGCGGGCCCTTGACGGTGACTGCACCGTCGGCCAGCTTGACTTCCGCGCCTTGCAGCGCGATCGGGCTCTTACCTACTCGAGACATGTTTCTCTCTCCTCGGCTTTAAGCGACGTAGCAGATGACTTCGCCGCCGACGCCGGTAGCGCGCGCCTTGCGGTCGGTCATCACGCCCTTGGGCGTCGACACGATTGCCACGCCGAGGCCATTCATGACCTGCGGAATGTCGTTACGACCGCGGTAGACGCGCAGGCCAGGCTTCGACACGCGCTCGAGGCGTTCGATGACCGGACGGCCAGCGTAGTACTTCAGCGCGATATTCAGTTCAGCCTTTGCGCCTTCGCTCTTCACCGCGAAATCGTCGATATAACCTTCGTCCTTCAGGACTTGCGCGATTGCAACCTTGACCTTCGACGAGGGCATCGCGACCGATACCTTCTCGACCATCTGCGCGTTGCGGATGCGAGTCAGCATATCGGCGATAGGATCACTCATGCTCATTTACGTTTCTCCTATTACCAGCTCGCCTTGGTCAGGCCAGGAATCTCGCCACGGAATGCGATTTCACGAATCTTGTTACGCGCGAGGCCGAATTTACGGAACGTGCCACGCGGACGGCCCGTGATCGCGCAGCGGTTACGCTGGCGGGTCGGGTTTGCGTTGCGGGGCAGTTGCTGCAGCTCCAGGCGTGCTTCGTAGCGCTCTTCTTCCGACTTGCTTTGGTCTTCGACGATCGCCTTCAGCGCTTCGCGCTTTGCTGCGAACTTCGCGACCAGGCGGGCGCGCTTCTTTTCACGTTCGATCAGTGCCAGTTTAGCCACGGTAACCTCAGTTTCTGAACGGGAACTTGAAGCTGGCGAGCAGAGCCTTTGCTTCGTCGTCGGTCTTCGCAGTCGTCGTGATGCTGATGTTCAGCCCACGCAGTGCGTCGATCTTGTCGTAATCGATTTCGGGGAAAATGATCTGCTCTTTCACACCGATGTTGTAGTTGCCACGGCCATCGAAAGCACGACCCGACACACCACGGAAGTCACGCACGCGGGGCAGGGCGACGGTCACGAAGCGATCGAGGAATTCGTACATTGCCTGGCCGCGCAGCGTCACCATCGCGCCGATCGGGTAGCCCTGACGAATCTTGAAACCTGCGATTGCCTTGCGTGCCTTCGTCACGACCGGCTTCTGACCAGCGATCTTCGTGAGGTCGCCAACGGCGTTCTCGATGATCTTCTTGTCAGCGATCGCTTCGCCAAGACCCATGTTCAGCGTGATCTTGGTGATGCGCGGCACTTCCATGACCGACTTGTAACCGAACTTCTCGATCAGGCCGGGCACAACCTTTTCTTTGTAAAACTCTTGAAAACGAGCCATTTTTTACTCCGCTGCGTCAGGCGCTCAGTACGGCACCGGTCGTCTTCAGGAAGCGAACCTTCTTGCCTTCCTCGACCTTGATGCCAACACGCGACGCCTTGCCATTCGCGTCGACCAGTGCGACGTTCGAAATATGCAGGGGCATCGTCTTCGCTTCCACGCCGCCCGTCGTACCCTTCATCGGGTTCGGCTTCACATGCTTCTTGACGAGGTTGATACCTTCAACCGTCACATGTTCAGCACCGACAGCCAGCACGACGCCGCGCTTGCCCTTGTCCTTGCCGGTGACGACGATCACTTCGTCACCCTTGCGAATCTTGTTCATCGCGACTCCTTACAGCACTTCCGGCGCAAGCGAAACGATCTTCATGAATCGTTCGCTACGCAGCTCACGCGTCACCGGCCCGAAGATACGGGTGCCGATCGGCTCGAGCTTGTTATTCAAAAGCACAGCGGCGTTGCCGTCGAACTTGATCAGCGAGCCGTCTTGACGGCGAACGCCCTTGGCGGTGCGAACCACCACGGCATTGTAAATTTCGCCTTTCTTCACGCGCCCGCGCGGCGTTGCCTCTTTGACGGTCACCTTGATGATGTCGCCAATGCCGGCATAACGACGCTTCGAGCCGCCGAGCACCTTGATGCACATGACTTCACGTGCACCCGTGTTGTCGGCTACTTCGAGCCGAGATTCGGTCTGGATCATGGTTTGTCTTTCCCAACTTAATCCGGATGCACCACCATGATGCATTCGGTCAGTCTTGGTCCCGTCAGCCAATCGGCTGCTTGGGTTGGAACAGCAGCGACGGCAAACGAAACCCGCCATCGCAATTCGGTGAATCTTTCAGACAGGCTGGCGCCAGTCCGCTTCCCCCACCAACTTCGCCCGCGACGGGGCTCCCATAAAGAGGGAAGACCAGGATTATAACAAATAATCCTGGTCACGCAAGCAAAAACTTTGCGATTTCAAGCACTTCGTGGAGAAGTGCCTGTTGCTGCCTACTGCACTGCCCGCTTAGATGACGCGAGCTGCTTCGACGAGGCGCGACACTGCCCAGGCCTTCGTCTTCGAAACAGGACGAGTTTCCTGGATTTCGACGAGATCGCCTTCGTTGCAGGTGTTCGCTTCATCGTGCGCGTGGTACTTCTTCGAACGCACGACATACTTGCCGTAGATCGGGTGCTTGACGCGGTGCTCGATCAGCACGGTGACGGTCTTGTCCATCTTGTTGCTGACGACCCGACCGACCAGCGTCCGCTTCAGCGAGGTTTTCACGCTATCGTTCATTTCTGGTTCGCCTTCTGAGTCATGACGGTCCGCACACGTGCGATGTCGCGACGAACCTTCTTCAGCTGGCTCGTGTTAGTGAGCTGCTGGGTCGCGAGTTGCATGCGCAGGCCGAATTGCGCCTTCAGCAGGTCCGCCAGCTCCTTGTTGAGCGCGGCCTGGTCTTTCTGGAGAAGTTCGGAAGCCTTCATATTTTCTCCTTAGGCGCCGAGCTGGCGCACGATGAACGCCGTCTTCAGCGGCAGCTTGGCTGCAGCCAGACGGAACGCTTCGCGTGCCAGTTCTTCGGTGACGCCGTCCATTTCATAGAGCATCTTGCCCGGCTGAATCTCGGCGACGTAGTACTCAGGGTTACCCTTACCGTTACCCATACGCACTTCGGCCGGCTTCTGCGAAATCGGCTTGTCCGGGAAAATCCGGATCCAGATGCGGCCGCCACGCTTGATGTGACGCGTCATTGCACGACGCGCCGCTTCAATTTGACGTGCGGTCAAACGACCGCGACCGATCGCCTTCAGGCCGAAATCACCGAACGACACTGCGTTGCCGCGCGTCGCCTTGCCGGTGTTACGACCCTTCTGCTCTTTACGATACTTCCTGCGTTTCGGTTGCAGCATCGTTATTCTCCAGTCTTGCCGTCTTCGGGCTTGCCGGCGCCACGGCGCGGTGCGCCACGGCGAGCACCCGGAGCACCGCCTTCGCCGTCACGGCGCGGACGACGGTCGCCCGGACGCGCATTGCGACGCGGACGCTTGTCTTCGGCTACTTCTTCCACCACCGGCGCGTCGTTGCGGCCGAGCGTGTCGCCCTTGTACACCCACACCTTGACGCCGATGATCCCGTAGGTCGTCTTCGCTTCCGAAGTCGCGTAGTCGATGTCGGCGCGCAGCGTGTGAAGCGGAACGCGACCTTCGCGATACCACTCCGTACGGGCGATTTCGATACCGTTCAGACGGCCCGCGCTCATGATCTTGATGCCCTGGGCACCCAGACGCATCGCGTTCTGCATCGCACGCTTCATCGCGCGGCGGAACATGATCCGGCGCTCGAGCTGTTGCGTGATCGAGTCAGCGATCAGTTGCGCATCGGTTTCCGGCTTGCGGATCTCTTCGATGTTGACGTGAACCGGCACGCCCATGCGGCGTTGCAGTTCCGTCTTCAGCTGTTCGATATCCTCGCCCTTCTTGCCGATGACCACGCCCGGACGCGAGCTGTAAATCGTGATGCGCGCGTTCTTTGCCGGACGCTCGATGACAACCCGACCGACCGAAGCGTTCTTCAGCTTCTTCTTCAGGTACTCACGAACACCGATGTCTTCCTGAAGCATCGCCGCGAAATTGTTGTTGTTCGCGTACCAACGCGAAGCCCAATTGCGGCTGACAGCCAGGCGGAAGCCAGTCGGATGAATTTTCTGTCCCATCGTATGGCTCCTTAATTCCCGACCGTCACAGTGATGTGACAGGATTGCTTCTCGATGCGGTTACCGCGGCCCTTGGCGCGCGCGGTGAAACGCTTGAGCGATGCAGCCTTATCGACGTAGATGCTCTTGATCTTGAGCTCGTCGATATCGGCGCCTTCGTTGTGCTCCGCATTCGCGATTGCCGACAGCACAACCTTCTTCACGATGCCAGCCGCCTTCTTCGGCGAGAACGTCAGAACGTTCAGCGCCTTGTCGACCGGCAAACCGCGGATCTGGTCAGCCACAAGGCGCGTTTTTTGCGCCGAGATGCGGGCACCGCGATGAATTGCTTTCACTTCCATCTTGATTGCCCCTTATTTCTTGGCCTTCTTGTCGGCTGCGTGACCCTTGAACGTACGGGTCAGTGCGAACTCGCCAAGCTTGTGGCCGACCATGTTTTCCGAGATGTACACCGGAACGTGTTGACGGCCGTTGTGAACAGCGATCGTCAGGCCGATGAAATCCGGCAGAATCGTCGAGCGACGCGACCAGGTCTTGATCGGCTTTTTGTCGCGCGAAGCTGCAGCCGCCTCAACTTTCTTCAGCAAATGGGCGTCGCAGAACGGACCTTTTTTAACAGAACGTGCCATTGCCTACTCCTTAACGCTTGTGACGGCGCTGGACGATCATCGTCGTCGTGCGCTTGTTGCTGCGGGTGCGATAACCCTTAGCCGGCGTACCCCACGGGCTCACCGGGTCGCGACCTGCAGCCGTCTTGCCCTCACCACCACCGTGCGGGTGATCAACCGGGTTCATCGCAACGCCACGCACCGTCGGGCGGATACCGCGCCAGCGGTTCGCGCCAGCCTTGCCGATCTGGCGCAGGCTATGCTCTTCGTTGCCGACTTCACCGATCGTTGCACGGCACTCGATGTGCACGCGACGGATTTCGCCCGAACGCAGACGAACCTGCGCGTAGACGCCTTCACGTGCCAGCAGCATGGCCGACGTGCCAGCCGAACGCGCCATTTGCGCGCCCTTGCCCGGCAGCATCTCGATGCAGTGGATCGTCGTACCGACCGGAATGTTGCGGATCGGCAGCGTGTTGCCTGCACGGATCGGCGCTTCCGAACCCGACATCAGCTGTTGGCCGACGGTCAGGCCCTTCGGGGCGATGATGTAGCGACGCTCGCCGTCTGCGTAGAGCACCAGCGCGATGTTCGCGCTACGGTTCGGGTCGTACTCGAGACGCTCGACCTTTGCCGGGATGCCATCCTTCGTGCGACGGAAATCGACGATACGATAGTGCTGCTTGTGACCACCGCCCTTATGGCGCGTGGTGATGCGGCCGTTGTTGTTACGGCCGGCGGTCGAGCTCTGCGAGTCGAGCAGTGCCGCGAACGGCTTGCCCTGGTGCAGATTCTTGTTGACCACCTTGACCATCGCGCGGCGACCCGGCGAAGTCGGCTTAACTTTAACGATTGCCATGATTACTTGGCCTCCGCTTCAAAGTTGATTTCCTGGCCGGGCTTCAGGCAAACGTACGCCTTCTTCACGTCCTTGCGGCGGCCCATCGAACGGCCAAAGCGTTTCTGCTTGCCCTTCTGAACCAGCACGTTGACGGAGTTAACCTCAACCTTGAACAGCAGCTCGACAGCCGCCTTCACTTCCTGCTTCGTGGCATCCGGCGCGACTTCGAACACGACTTGCTCGTTCTTGTCGGCAACCAGCGTCGCCTTTTCCGAGATCACCGGTGCGAGCAGGACCTGCATCAAACGATGATCGTTCTTGCGAATCTCGCTCATGACAGCAACTCCTCGATCTGGGCGACCGCAGCCTTCGTGACCAGGACTTTCTTGAAGTAGATCAGCGACAGCGGGTCAGCGTAGCGCGGCTCGACAATTGCCACGTGCGGCAGGTTGCGCGAAGCCAGGTACAGGTTTTCGTCGACCGTGTCGGTAATGATCAGCACGGAGTCGAGACCCATGGTCTTGAATTTTTCGGCCAGCAGCTTGGTCTTCGGCGCTTCGAGGATGATGTCCTCGACAACCGACAGACGGCCTTCACGGGCCAGCTGCGAGAAGATCGAGCAGAGACCTGCGCGATGCATCTTCTTGTTGACCTTGTGCGAGAAGTTTTCTTCCGGCGAATTCGGGAAGATACGACCACCGCCACGCCACAACGGGCTCGACGACATACCGGCACGAGCGCGGCCCGTACCCTTCTGACGCCACGGCTTCTTGGTGGTGTGCTTGACCTGCTCGCGGTCCTTCTGCGCGCGGTTACCCTGGCGAGCATTCGCCTGGTAAGCGACGACGACCTGGTGGATCAGCGCTTCGTTGTAGTCACGACCGAACACGACGTCCGATGCGTTGACCACTGCACCTTCCTGACCATTTTCGTTCAGGAGCTTGAGTTCCATTATTTCGCCCCCTTGGTCTTGACGGCCGGCGTGACAAAAACCTTGCCACCCTTCGCGCCCGGAATCGCACCCTTGACGAGCAGCAGCTTGCGCTCTGCGTCGATACGCGCGATTTCGAGGTTCTGCACCGTCACCGTCACATCACCCATGTGACCCGTCATGCGTTTACCCGGGAACACGCGACCCGGATCCTGCGCCATACCGATCGAACCCGGCACGTTGTGCGAGCGCGAGTTACCGTGCGTAGCACGGCCGGAGGAGAAGTTGTAACGCTTGATCGTACCGGCGTAGCCCTTACCGATCGACACGCCTTGCACGTCGACCTTCTGGCCTACTTCGAAAAGATCTGCACCGACCACGGCGCCATTCGACAGCTCGGCTGCCTTGGCCGCGTCAATGCGGAATTCCTTGAGGATTTCACCGGCTTCGACACCGGCTTTGGCGAGATGACCTGCCAGCGGCTTCGTCACGCGCGATGCGCGGCGGGAGCCGAATGCAACCTGCACGGCCGTGTAGCCGTCGGTTTCAACAGTCTTGATCTGCGTCACGCGGTTGTCCGACACGTCCAGCACGGTGACGGGAATCGAATCCCCTTCCGCCGTGAAGATACGGGTCATGCCAACCTTGCGACCTACGAGTCCAAGGCTCATCATTTTCTCCATTCCCGACTGCGATTGGTCGGGGCTGATTTACAAAATGCCAGGCACGCAAGGCCCAACTTTTTTACGCGAATACGCGAAAAGCCAAGCAGTATAGCCCGATTCTTCGTTTTCCGCAAGCAATCAAAGACTTAGCGCCGCCCGGCAAGCCGATCGGCGCTGGAAGCCTTACTGCAGCTTGATTTCCACGTCGACGCCAGCCGGCAGATCGAGCTTCATCAGCGCGTCAACCGTCTTGTCGGTCGGATCGACGATGTCCATCAGGCGCTGGTGGGTGCGGATTTCGAGCTGATCGCGCGACGTCTTGTTGACGTGCGGCGAACGCAGGATGTCAAAACGCTGAATGCGCGTCGGCAGCGGCACCGGGCCACGGACGATTGCGCCAGTCCGCTTCGCGGTATCGACGATCTCGGCTGCCGATTGATCGATCAGACGATAGTCGAAAGCCTTCAGGCGAATGCGGATTTTTTGTTGCTGCATGACGATTCCTTGAAAAGAGCGAGGCGATGTTGCATCGCCGAACACCAAAAGAACGTGAAACGCGAGGCCTGCGGGGAGCGAGACATCGGGTTCCGGACAGTACTTCCACTGCTAAGCCCGCGATTCTACACGAAATTCCGGAGCGGTGGTGCGGGTTTATCGATCCGCGCAACAGGCCACCGCAAAAACAAAACCGGGTGCCAGCGCAAGCTGGACACCCGGTTTCGACGGTACGACTACATACCGCGGGATCGCGGAACCCATCGGGATCCGCGGATCGTCGATATTACTCGATGACCTTGGCGACG
>NZ_LDWR01000063.1 GCF_001039005.1 Burkholderia cepacia | reverse complement strand
ATTTCTATCTAGCCACTACAATCAAAAAATTCGATAATGTTGATTATGTCAAATACGATATTCACGTCTCCCAACTCCTGATTCCGTCGCCAACAACCCGCCTCGACCGTCAATCAATCTCCAGATCCCCAACCGTTTCCGCCCGCCGCGCCTCCCGCCTCGTCGTCGCAACATGCCGGCCACGCCGGCCGACGGACGCCACCACCCGAAACGCCACCGGCGCGAACACGAGCCCGAACATCGTCGCGGCGAGCACGCCCCCGAACGCGCCGGTCCCGATCGACCGCCGGCTCTCCGCACCCGCGCCCGTCGCCAGCACGAGCGGCACGACCCCGAGCAAAAACGCCATCGACGTCATCACGATCGGCCGGAATCGCGCGGCGGCCGCGTCGATCACCGCCTGCCGCAGCGGCACGCCGCGCCCGGCCAGATCGCGCGCGTACTGCACGATCAGGATCGCGTTCTTCGCCGCCAATCCGACCACGGTGATCATCCCGACCTTGAAATACACGTCGTTCGGCATGTCGCGCGCGAGCGCCGCCGCAATCGCGCCGATCATGCCGAGCGGCACGATCGTCAGCACGGACAGCGGAATCGTCCAGCTTTCATACAGCGCGGCCAGCGCCATGAACACCGCGAGCACGGACAGCCCGACGAGCAGCGGCGTTTGCCGCGCGGCAACCTGCTCCTCACGCGCCGCGTCGACCCAGTCGAAGCCGATCCCGGCCGGCAACGCGCCGGCAAGCCGCTCCATCTCCGCCATCGCCGCGCCCGAACTCGTGCCGGTCGCCGCCCGGCCGCTGATGTCGAGCGACGGATAACCGTTGTAGCGATTCAGCATCACCGGGCCGATCGTCCAGTGCGGCGCGGCGATCGCCGACAGCGGCACCATGTCGCCGGTACGGTTCGGCACCGTCAGCGCCATCAGCTGCGCATCGGTCGCGCGTGCGGTCGGGTCGGCCTCGATGATCACCCGCCGCATCCGCCCTGACGCCGGAAAATCGTTGATGTAGTTCGAGCCGAACGTGCCGCCCAGCAACCCCGCAATCCGCTCGAACGGTACGCCGAGCGCATACGCCTTCGCGCGGTCGACATCGAGCTCGATGCGCGGCGCGTCCGGCAGGTCTTCGAAATGCACGGCGGCGAGCAACGGATCGACCTTCGCGCGTTCGGAAAGCTGCTCGCGAGCCGCCTTCAACGCGTCGAGCCCGACACCGCCCCGATCCTCCAGCCGGAACGTGAATCCGTCTGAATGCCCGATGCCGCGCACCGACGGCGGCAGCGACGCTTCGACGTCGCCGTCGAGGATCGCACCGAAACGCTGGTTGAGCCGGTCGCGCAACGCCATCGCGTCGACGTCGCGCTTCGCCCAGTCCTTCAGCTCCACGAACGCCATCCCGACGTTCTGCCCGCTGCCCGCGAAACTCCAGCCGATCACGCTCGTCACGTTCGCAATCGCCGGCTCCGCATGCAGCACCGCCTCGACACGCTCGACGACCGCGAGCGTGCGCGCCTGCGTGGCGCCCGCCGGCAACTGGATCATCACCTGCAGTTGCCCCTGGTCCTCGGTCGGCAGAAAGCCGCCCGGCATCATCCAGTACAGCAGCCCGCAGACGATCACGAGCGCCGCGTAGACCGCCACGACCATGCCGGTGCGGCGCACGGCGAACACGGCAACGCGGCGATAACCGGTTTCCGCGCGCGTGAATGCCGCACCGAACCGGTCGGCCAGGCGCGCGCCGATCCCGCGTCGCCGCGCACGGCCGGTTGCGCCGTCGTGTCGCGTGACCGGCTTCAGCAGGTTCGCGCACAGCGCGGGCGTGAGCGACAGCGCCATGAACGACGACACCAGCATCGACGCGATCATCGCCACCGCGAACTGCCGGTAGATGCCGCCGACGGTGCCCGGAAAGAACGCCATCGGCACGAACACGGCGGTCAGCACCGCGGTCACGCCGACGATCGCCCCGCCGATCCGCTTCATCGCACGGCGCGTGGCGTCGCGCGGCGACACGCCCTCCTCCATCACCCGGTGCACGCTCTCGACGACGACGATCGCGTCGTCGACGAGGATGCCGATCGCCAGCACGAGGCCGAACATCGTGAATACGTTGATCGACAGTCCGAACGCCCACATCGCGACGAACGCGCCCATCAGCGTGACGGGAATCACGACGGTCGGCACCAGCGTGTAGCGCAGGTCGCGCAGGAACAGCCACATCACGCAGAACACCAGCACGACCGCCTCGATGAGCGTCAGCACGACTTCGCGGATCGCGATCTTCACGAAATGCGCGCCGTCGAACGGAATCTCGATCGCGACGCCCGGCGGCAATGTCCTCGACAGCTCGGCGAGCCGCGCACGAATCGCGTTCGACGTTTCGAGCGCGTTGCCGCGCGGGCCGAGCTGGATGCCGACGGTGGCCGCCGGCCGGCCGTTCAGCCGCGAATAGAACGAGTAGTCGTCGCGGCCGATCTCGACCCGCGCGACGTCGGCGACGCGCACCGCCGAACCGTCCGTCTTCGACTTCAGCACGATCCGGCCGAATTCGTCCGGCGATGCGAGCTGCCCCTTGACGACGATCGACGCGGTGAGCTGCTGGCCGCCCGGAAACGGCGCATCGCCGATCGCGCCGGCCGTCACCGTCGCGTTCTGCGTACCGATCGCCGCGATCACGTCGTCGGCGCCGACCCCGTATTCGCGCAGCTTGTGCGGATCGAGCCAGACCCGCAGCGCCTCGTCGGCGTCCCATAGTTCGGCTGCGCCGACGCCCGGCGCGCGCTTCAGCTCGCGCAGCACGTAGCGGTTCAGGTAATCGCCGAGCTGCGCGGAGTCGCGCGTGCCGTCGGTCGACGTCAGCGTGACGAGCATCAGGAACGTGTTCGCCGCCTTGAACACGCCGATCCCCTGCTGGACGACCTGCTGCGGCAACCGCGACTCGACCTGCTTCAGCCGGTTGTTCACGTCGACGAGCGCGATGTCCGGATCGGTGCCGGGCGAAAACGTCACGTCGATCTCGAGGTTGCCGTGACCGTCGCTGCTCGTCTCGTAGTACAGGAGCCCGTCGGCGCCGTCGAGACTTTCCTCGATGATGCTGCCGACGTCGCCGTCGACCGTCTCGGTCGACGCACCCGGATACGCGGCGGTGATCACGACCCGCGGCGGGGCGAGGCGCGGATACTGCGCGATCGGAAGCTGCGGAATCGCGAGCACGCCCGCGACGACGATCGCGAGCGCGACGATCCACGCAAAGACGGGACGATCGATGAAAAACGACGGCATGGGCACGCGTCAGCGAACCGCCGGCGTTCCGGCGCGGGACCGCCGGACGGCCAGGGCAACAGCAACGAAATCGGCACCGCCGCGCCGCGCGCAGGCGACCTGGGCGCGCTGCGCCCGGTTCACGTCAATCATCGGTTCTCTCTTGCAGGCCGCGCTCCGGCGCCAGCATCGACGACGCCAGCAGCGCGCGGGTATACGGATGGGTGGGCGCATGCAGCACGTCGAGCGTATCGCCCTCCTCGACCACGCGCCCTGCTTTCATCACGACGACCCGGTGGGCCATCGCACGCATCACCGCGAGATCGTGCGTGATGAACAGGTAGCTCAGTTTGTACTTCTTTTGCAGATTCGTCAGCAGATTCAGCACCTGCTTCTGGATCGACACGTCGAGCGCGCTCGTCGGTTCGTCCAGCACCAGCAGTTCCGGCTCCACCGCCAGCGCGCGCGCGATCGCGATCCGCTGCCGCTGGCCGCCGGAGAATTCGTGCGGATAGCGCAGCATCGATTCGGCCGGCAACCCGACCTCCTGCAGCAGCGCGGCGACGCGCGCACGACGCGCGGCCCCGGCCACCTGCGGACGGTGCACCGCGAGCCCCTCGCCGACGATCTGCTCGACCGTCATCCGCGGCGACAGCGAGCCGAACGGGTCCTGAAACACGACCTGCATCCTGCCGTACAGCGCGCGCCGGCCGCTCGTCGTGCGCAGCGTGTCGAGCGGCATGCCGTCGATCGCGATCGAGCCGGCCGCCGGCCGCTGCAGGCCGAGCACCGTCGCCGCCAGCGTCGATTTCCCCGACCCCGACTCGCCGACGATCCCGAGCGTTTCGCCGCGCCTCAGGTTCAGCTTCACGTCGTGCACGGCCCGGAACGTCGTCTTGCCGAGCACACCGCGCCAGCCCTTCGCCGCGATGCGGTAGTCGACGGCGAGATCCCGCACGTCGAGGATCGTCTGCGCGCCGGCCGCGACCGGCTCGACGTCCCGCTGCGGCGCGCTGTCGAGCAGCCGGCGCGTGTACGCGTGCTGCGGCGCGGCGAACAGCGCGCCGGTCGTGTTCGTCTCCACCAGCACGCCCTGCTCCATCACGGCCACGCGCTGCGCGAAGCGCCGCACGAGATTCAGGTCGTGCGTGATCAGCAGCACGGCCATCCCGCGCGCGGCGGCCTCCTGCTCCTGCAATTCGATCAGCAGGTCGACGATCTGCTGGCGCACCGTCACGTCGAGCGCCGTCGTCGGCTCGTCCGCGAGCAACAAGCGCGGCCGGCACGCGAGCGCCATCGCGATCATCGCGCGCTGGCGCTGCCCGCCCGACAACTGGTGCGGAAAGCTGTCGATACGCCGCACCGGCTCCGGGATGCCGGTGCGCCGCAACAGCGCGATCCCGCGCTCGCGTGCATCGCCCGGGCTCAATCCTTCGTGCAGCCGCAGGCTCTCGGCGATCTGCTTGCCGATCGTATACAGCGGATTCAGCGCGGTCATCGGTTCCTGGAACACCATCGCAATGTCGGCACCGCGAATGCCGCGCATCTGCTGTTCGGTCTTAGCGAGCAGATCCTCGCCGTCGAACAGCATCCGTCCCGACAGCGTCGCCTGCTGCGCGAGCCGCAGGATCGACAGCGCCGTCACGCTCTTGCCCGAGCCCGATTCGCCGACGAGCGCGACGCGCTCACCGCGACCGACCGACAGGCTCAGGTCCTGCACCGCCGCCTTAGCGCCGAAACGCGCGGAAAACCCGTCGATCTGCAGCAACGCGTTCGTCATCATCGCCCCCCGCCGAACGCCGAGCCGCGTGCGCGGGTGTCCAGCGCATTGCGCAGCGCATCGCCCATGAAGGTCAGCAGCAGCAGCGTCACCACCAGCACCGTGAACGCGGAGACCGAGATCCACCATGCGTCGAGGTAGTTCTTCCCCTCCTGAAGCAACTCGCCGAGGCTCGGCGTCGGCGGCTGCACGCCAAGCCCCAGGAAATCGAGGCTCGTCAGCGACAGGATCGCGGCGCTCATCCGGAACGGCAGGAACGTGATCACCGGCGTGAGGCTGTTCGGCAACACGTGGCGCCACATGATCTGCGCATTCGTCAGCCCCATCGTGCGTGCCGCTTTGACGTAATCGAGCGTGCGGTTGCGAAGGAATTCGGCGCGCACGTAATCGGACAGCACGAGCCAGCCGAACATCGACAGCAGGATGAACAGCAGCCACAGCGACGGCGTGAACAGCGATGCGAAGATGATCAGCAGGTACAGGTCCGGCAGCGCGCTCCAGATCTCGATCAGGCGCTGCCCGAACAGGTCGGTGCGGCCGCCGTAGAAGCCCTGCAGCGCGCCGGTCAGCACGCCGACCAGCACCCCCGACACGGTCAGCGCGAACGCCATCAGCACCGACAGCCGGAACCCGTACAGCAGCCGCGCGAGCACGTCGCGCCCGAACTGGTCGGTGCCGAGCCAGTTGCTCGCCGACGGCGGCGCCGGATACGGCCGCGACGCGAAGTAGTCGATCGTGTCGTAGCGGTAGCGGTTCGGCGGATAGATCGCGAAATTGCCGTGCGACTCGAGCTTCGCGCGGATGTACGGATCGAGGTAGTTCGTCTTCGCGGGAAAGTCGCCGCCGAACTCGGTTTCCGGATAGTCCTTCGCGATCGGAAAATAATAGTGCCCGTCGTAGCGCACGAGCAGCGGCCGGTCGTTCGACAGCACGTCGGCGCACAGGCTGAGCGCGAACAGCGCCGCGAAGATCACGAGGCTCGCATAACCGAGCGGCTGCGCGCGAAAGCGCTGCCACGTGCGTCGCCACGGCGACGGCGACGGCGACGGCGACGGCGCGCACGCGCACGGGGAATCAGTGGTCCAGGCGGCTGAACTGGATACGGGGGTCGACGACGACATAGCAGATATCCGCGATGAGCTTGGTCAGCAGACCGATCAGGGTGAACAGGAACAGCGAGCCGAGCACGACCGGATAGTCGCGGCGGATCACCGAGTCGTACGACAGTTGCCCCATCCCGTCGAGCGAGAACAGCGTCTCGATCAGCAGGTTGCCGTTCAGGAACGCGCCGACGAATGCTGCCGGCAGCCCGGTGAGCAGCGGGATCGCCGCATTGCGCAGCACGTGTTTCCACAGCACGTCGCGCTCCGGCGCCCCCTTCGCGCGGGCGGTCAGCACGTACTGCCGGCCGATTTCCTCGAGGAACGTGTTCTTCGTCAGGATCGTGACGATCGCGAAATTGCCGATCACCGCCGCCGTCACCGGCATCACGATGTGCCACAGATAGTCGAGCGTCTTGCCGATCAGCGTCAGGTCATCGAAGTTGTCCGACGTGAGCCCGCGCATCGGAAACACCTGCCAGAACGTGCCGCCGCCGAACAGCATCAGCAGCAGCACACCGAGCACGAAACCCGGCACCGCGTAGCCGGTCAGCACCAGCACGCTCGTCACGGTGTCGAACCGCGAGCCGTTGCGCACCGCTTTAGCGATGCCGAGCGGCACCGACACGAGATACGTGAGGATCACCGTCCACAGCCCGAGCGTGATCGACACCGGCAGCTTCGAGCGGATCACCGCCCACACGCTGCGGTGCGCGAAGTAGGACTGGCCGAGGTCGAACGTCGCATAACTCTTCAGCATCAGCACGTAGCGTTCGAGCGGCGGCTTGTCGAAGCCGAACTGCTTGCGGATCTGCTCGATCTGCTGCGGATCGACACCCTGGCTGCCGTGGTAGCCACCCCCGCCTCCGCCCGCCTCGCCTCCGCGTGCGCTGCCGTGGCGCAACTGCGCGAGCACCTGCTCCACCGGGCCGCCCGGCACGAACTGCGTGACCGCGAACGTGATCGTCACCACCCCGAGCAGCGTCGGGATCATCAGCAGCAGCCGCCTCACTATGTATGCCAGCATCGTCGCTCCCCGTCAGGCCGCCGGAGCGGGTTGCGCCGCCGGCTTTTTCACGTACCAGTAGTCGATGATCCAGTCCTCGTACAAATAGGAGTCCGGAACGATCGCCGGATGGCCGAGCGTCGCCTTGTACCCGATCCGCGCGTTCGGCAGGTAGTACTGCGGGATCAGCGCGTACAGGTTGATCAGCACGCGGTCGAGCGCGTGCGTGGCCGTTTCGAGATCGTCGAGCGTGTCGGCCGCGAGCGCCGCGCGGATCAGCGCATCGACCGCCTTCGACTTCACGCCCGGATAATTCTCGGAGCCCGGCTCCGACGCGGCCGCGCTGCCGAAACGGCGTGTCAGCTCCGCGCCCGGGATCGTCACGGGCAGGTAGATGTACGTCGTCATGTCGTACTCGAAATTGTCGAGCCGCTTCAGGTAGAGCGCGCTGTCGATCTCGTGCAGGTACGCGTGGATGCCGAGCGTCGCAAGCGCCTGCGTGTACGGCAGGATCAGGCGGTCCATGCCGGGCTGGTCGTCGATGATCTCGATCGTCATCGGCGTGCCGTTCGCGTCGCGCAGCGCGTCGTCGCGATAGTGCCAGCCGGCCTGCGCAAGCAGGTCGCGCGCTTCCTTCAGGTTCGCGCGCAGCGAACCCGGCGGCAGCGTCGACGGCTGGCTGACCATCGGGCCGAACACCTCGGGCGGCAGCGTCGACCGGTACGGTTCGAGCAGCGCCAGCTCCTTCGCGCTCGGCATGCCGGACGCCGCGAACGGGCTCGCCTCCCAGAAGCTGCTGGTGCGGCGATATTGCCCGTAGAACATCATCCGGCTCATCCAGTCGAAGTCGAACGCCAGCGCGAGCGCACGCCGCACGCGCACGTCCTGGAACATCGGCTTGCGCATGTTGATCAGGAACCCCTGCATCTGCGCGGGGCCGTCCGGAAATTCGCCCTTCTTCAGCAGGCCGTTGCGAAAATTCTTGCCGACGTACTTGCGCGCCCATTGCGTCGAGCTGTATTCCATCCGCGCGTCGATGTCACCGGCCTTGAACGCTTCGAGCGCCGTGTACTCGTCCAGGTACAGCTTGAACGACACGCTGGAGAAGCGGAACATCCCGCGCCGCGACGGCAGGTTCGCGGCCCAGTAGTGCGGGTTGCGCACGTAGCGGATCTGCTTGTCGTTCTTGCGCTGCTCGATCAGGTATGCGCCGCTCGCGATCGGCGGTGTGTTCGCGATCTGGTCGAACGGCGGCCGCGTGCCGTCCGCGCGTTGCCCCCATTTCGGCGAGAACACCGGCAGGTCGCCCGCGATCAGTGCCGCGTCGCGCTCCGCGTGCTTGAATTCGAAACGGACCGCATGACTGTCGACCACCACGACGCGCTTGATGATCGAAAATTGCGCGTTGTAGATCGGCGATGCCTGCGGGCTCGTCAGCGTGTCGAACGAATACTTGACGTCGGCCGCGGTGATCGCGTCGCCGTTCGAGAAGCGCGCGGCCGGGTTGATGTGGAACGTCGCGGACGTCCCGTCGGGCGCGATCTCGACGTCGTCGGCGATCAACGCGTATTCGGATGCGAGTTCGTCCCAGCTGCGCTGCATCAGCGTGTCGAACATCAGGTTCTTGATGTCCGGCGCGGGCGAGCCGCGCACGAGGAACGGGTTCAGCGAATCGTAGCTTTGCCGCTCGTCGTAGTTTTCGAAATTGAGCGTACCGGTGTCCGGTGCATCCACATCCGCATAGTCGAAATGCGTGAAATCCGGCCGATACTTCGGCTGGTCGTATTGCGAGATCGCCGACACCGCGAGCGCGGCCCGTGGCATGGCGCCGCCCGACACGAACAGCGCCGCGCAGGCGAGCAGCGCGGCACGCGTGCCGTTGCGCATCCGCGCGTGCATGCGCGTCGGGCGCGCGTGGCGCGGCTCACGTGTCCATCGCCATTTCAACAATGTCATGGTCAGTCTGTCCGGAAGCGTGCGGGCGTGACGCCCGCGCGCGGTCGAAGCCTGTGCCGGACGCCGCGTGCCCGCCGCGTCCCGCTGGGTGTTCGTGCTGTAGAAGATCCTGCAAGCCGCGCCGTCGTGGCGCCAGGCGAAAAAAGGCCGCTCCATAAAGGGGGGGTGTGGACGCGGAGCGGCCGGTCTAAAGCCTGTCAGTGCATCGCAATCGCCATCAGAACTTGTACGTCGCGCCGATCTGCGCAAACCGGCCGATGTACGAATACACCGACGTGTCATAGCCGCTCTGGTCCAGCGTGCCGTTCGCGAAGATCGGGTCGTACGGCGGCGTGCGGTTGAAGATGTTGTTGATGCCGCCGTAGATCGTCCAGTTCTTGAAGCCCGTGTACGTCATCATCAGGTTGAACTGGCTGTACGAACCGACCTTCGACGGCGCCGGCGCCGGCAGCAGGTTCTGCGCGTACGGGCCCGTGAACTCCCACGTCAGCGCCGCATCGAACTTGCGGTAGTTCCAGTCCAGCGTCGTGTTGCCGCGCCAGCGCGGGAAGCTGCCGCCGAACGGCTGCGTGATCGTGAAGTTGTTGCCCGCGCCGTTCACCGGCGTGCCGCCCGGGAAGCCGATCTTGTAGCTGTTGATGTACGCCCAGTCACCCGACAGCGTGACCGTGCCCCAGCCCTTGAGCGGCAGGCCCTGGCGGAACGTGCCTTCGAAGCCGTTCGTGTCGAGGTAGCCGAGGTTCTGATACGGAATCACCTTGTACAGCAACTGGCCCGTCGTCGGATCGGTCACGACCTGCGACGGCGTGCCCTGGCCGATCACGTTGTCGATGCGGATCTTGTACCAGTCGAAACCGAGGTCCGTATAGCGGCTCGGCGACACCTGGAAGCCGATGTTGAAGTTGCGCGTGCGTTCCGGCGCGAGGTTCGGGTTGCCGACGGTGATCGACGTATAGTTCTGGCCGGTGGCCGGGTCGACCTGGATGCCGAGCGTCTGCGACTTGCTGTCCTCGACGAAGGTCGGCGCGCGGAAACCGCGGTTGTACGACGTATACAGCGTAAGAGCCTTGATCGGCTGGTAGCGCAACGCAAAGCGCGGCGAGAAGGCGCCGCCCACGTCCGTGTAGTGATCGTAACGGCCTGCCTGGCTGAACGTCAGGTTCTCGAGGATCGGCACGTTGATCTGGTAATAGACGGCCGCGACGTTGCGCTGGCCGTTCACCGTCTCCAGGTCCGGCGTGATGACGGCCCCGCTCAGGTATTCCGAGCCCGGCGTCAGCACTTCGCTCTGGTGCGTGAACTGCGCGCCGAAGCCGATACCGACGTCACCGGTCGGCAGATGGAACAGGTTCGGCGTCGACAGTGTCGCGTCGATCGTGTCGAGCTTCGAGATACCGAGGTTGTTCGCTTCCTGGTACAGCCCGTTGAATGCGTTGGGCGTCGCCGCCGGGTTCGCGAAATTCAGCGTGCCGTTCTGGTAGATGTTGTTCAGCGCGTTGACGTTCAGCTGGTTCGTGAACACGTTCGACACCGTGCTCTGCGAATGGCTGACCGACGTCGCCCAGTCCCAGTCGCCGTACGGCAGCGTGAACGACCCCTTGATGCCGGTGGCCGCGCGCCAGTAGTTAGCCCAGGTCTTCTGCGCGACCGTGTTCGGGAACGCATAGGTGAGCGGCGTGGCCGCGCCCGTCGTGTTGTACGGGTTGCTGATCGGCACGACGGTGTTGAACGGCGACAGCAGCTTCGTCTGCGGATTCCAGACGAGCGCCGGGTTCTGCGGGTTGCCGATCACGTTGTTCCACAGGCCGTCGTTGGTCGTGGTCGTGTTGTAGCTCTCGAGGAAATCCGCGAACGCGGTCGTCTTGTCGTCGATCTTGAAGTCCGCATGGATCTTTGCGTTCAGGCGCTCGGTCATCGGCAGGATCGACGTGCTTTCAGCGGTGTTGTACCCGCAGACCGTGCCCGGCGACCCGGCCGACAGCGAATTCGACACGGCCGGATGCACCGAGCCGCCGAACGGACAACCGCCGGTCAACGCCTGCGCGACGCCGCCGGGCATGTTCCAGTAGGACGGCGCGAGCAGCGAGAAGCCGCCCGGTTTGCCCGTGAAGTCCTGGTTGCGGGTCGAATCGCGGTCGGCGAGCGTGAAGCCGTTCGACTTGTAGTAGCTGAGCGCCGCCGTCACGTTGAAACGGTCGGCGTTCAGGTCGCCGAAGCCGCCGAGCACGCCGAACTTGATCGTCCCGTCGCCATTACCGGCGTTGATCGCACTGCCGAGGCTGCCGTCGAGCTGCAGGCCGCGGAAATCGTGCTTCGTGATGATGTTGACGACACCGCCGATCGCGTCCGAGCCGTATTGCGACACGGCGCCCGTCTTCACGATTTCGATGCGCTCGATATCGTTGAGCGGGATCGTATTGAGGTCGAAGAACGAATCGACGCTGTTCGAGAAGAACGCGTACGGCGCCACGCGCTGGCCGTCGACCATCACGAGCGTATATTTCTCGGACAGGCCGCGCAGCGCGATGCCGGCGGCGCCGGCCGCGAAGTTGCCCGACTGCCCTTCGCCCCAGCTGTTCGCCGAGTTGGCTGCCGCATCGCGCAGGAAGTCGGTGACGGTCACCGCGCCGCTGGCCTGGATTTCCTTCGGCGTGATCGTCTGCACCTGCTGGAAACCGGTCTTGTCGGCCTGCCGGATCAGCGAGCCCGTCACTTCGAACCGCTTGATCTGCGCGACCTTGCCCTGCCCGTTCGCACCGGATGTCGCGGGCGTGGCCTCCGCTGCCGCGCCGGACGCCGCATCGGGCGCCGCGGCACCCGTCGCAGCGGCGGCGCCCGACGTGCCGCCCGCCTGTGCGACGGTCACGGGCGCGCCGTTCGCGACCGCATCCGCGACCGCGACGGCACCCGGCGCCGGCTGGCTCTGGGCGAACGCCGGCGGCACCAGTACGGCCGTCAGCGCCAGTTCCGCCCAGACTATCCTCTTGATGGCCAACGCCAAAACTCTTTGCTTCATCTTGTTCCCTCTCGCTCGTAGTAAGACCCCACCTGCTGCGCGCCGGAATCTTGTGGATTCCTTGCACGTCCTGGGCGCCCGTGTACCGGAACCCGCGATTGCCACCCTTCCGACTGCGATGACTCGAACGGATCGGCCTCGGGGCACCCACGCCACTCAGCACCACCGTCTTTTTCGATTTTGATTCGTCATACTAACTACCTGCATTGAGCGCATAACGTACTGCTTCCCGATTCGATCAACGGAAGATCTTGTGGACGGTGACACGGTTCTCGCGCCGCACCATGTGCCATCCGCTGTCGATCGGGTACTTCTCCTTCATCGCGGCGCACCGCGCCGGCCGCGCCGTTAGAACAGCCTCGGCGTGCCGACCCAGACGATCACTGCCTCCTCGTCCGCCGTGTTGTGCCATGCATGCGGCATCGTCGATTCGTAATGCGCGGTATCGCCCTCGTTCAGCGTGAACGTGCAATCCTCGAGCGTCAGCGCGACCTGCCCGCGCATCACGTAGACGAACTCCTCGCCCGCATGCGTCGTCACCTCCGACGGCGACTGCCCCACCGGCACCCGCACGAGTATCGCGTCGAGCTTGCGGCCGTCCACCAGGTTCGTCAGCCGGGCGAACAGGCTGGCCGAATTCGCGAACTGGAAATACTGCAGCGAGTTCCCGCGGCACACCGAGCGCGCTTCCGTCGGCGTGTCGATGAAATACTGCATCGTCACGCCGAGCGCCTTCGCGATCCGGACCAGCGACGTGATCGATGGCGTTGCCCGCCCGCGCTCGACCTGCGACAGGAACGGTTTCGAAATGCCGGCGATCGTCGACGTTTCGTCGAGCGTGAGCTTCAGGCGCTGGCGCAGCGCCCGGATCTTGTTTCCTAGCGACACGGCGACGAGCACCGACTCATCAGGGGGCAAAGGCATGGAAAGACGGAACCTCGCAGTCGAAATCGGATTGATGTCGGCGATCCTTGACCGAAGCGATGACGCGACCGGCCGGGCGTGACACCCGGCAACACGCTGCTGCCGCGCGAAGGCGGCACGCGGCGCAGCGCGACACCGCCTCGGCGCGGTCATGCGGCCTTCGCACATTTCATTCGGTTTACTAACTAACAAGGCTGCCCCTTTTCCTCGTCGGACCTGACCGTCAAGCACTTGCATTGCAGCGGCGGCATGCCGCCTGCCGACCGCGCCTGCGTCGCGCGCCGTCGCGCCGTTCCGTTGCGTTACCGGGATGCCACTGCCGTCCAGAGCTTTGCGAGGTCACCGGAACCGTCGGCCCCCTTGACGGTGCGCAGCACCTGTACCGCGCGCGTCTTCTGGCCGGCCACGTAGTACGCCTCGCCGAGCCGCAGTCGCGCCGCATCGGGATGCTCGATCCCGCCCTTCGCGATCGCCTGCTCCATCATCGGCAAACCCTGCTGCGCATGGCCCGCAAAGACGAGGTTCATCCCCGCATCGAGCGGCGCCACCGGCGTCGCGGCGTCCGCACCCGATTGCGCGCGCTTGGCGGCAAGCGTCTGCAGCCGCTTCTCGCGATCCGCCTGTGCGTCCTTGCCGAGTACGCCGGACGCGAACCCCTGGTCGATCACCTGCTTGCCTTCGGCGGGCTGTCCCGCCACCAGCGCAAGCTGCGTCATCTCCATGTAGGCGTCGGCCGTCGCGAGCGATCCCGTCACACGGCGCAACCGGTAGATGTCGAGGTCGAGCGACGACAGATACCCGGGGTTGCCGCGAATGGCCGTGACCATTTCGTCCCAGTACGCCGGGCTCGGGTGATAGGCCACCAGCAGCCCGAGCGCACCGCGGTACGCGTTGCCGTCCTTCACTTTCTGCGCGCAGGTCGCGAGCATCTGCAACTGCCCTTCATCCGGCGCGTGTCCGCCATTCGCCTGCGCATCCGTGCTCGCTTTCAACTGGTTCACGACCGGTGCGCAATCGTTCGACAGGTAATACGACTGCGTGAGCAGCGTGCGCATTTCCGGATCCGTTCCACCCGCCTTCAGGTAGCGCTGCGCGGTCCGGATCGCCAGCGGGTAGTTCTTTTGCTGGAAGTAGATGCCGGCCAGCGCCGCCGTCGTCCGCTGCTCGTCGTCGCCCGACGACCGCCCCGAGTTCAGCACGGTCTCGTAGGCCTGCGCGGCCGTGCCGGAGTCGCCTGCCGCCATCGCCGCGGCGCCGCGCATCTCTTCCACCATGTACGTTTCGTACGGTGTCCGGTTGGGCACGGCCGCGGCCTGGGCGATCTTGCCGAGCGCATCGCGATACTTGTGCGCCCGGTACAGCTCCTGCGCCGCCGCCAGCGGTTTCGCCACGTCCGGCCGCAGCGCATCCGCCGGCAACGCCGGCTGGCCGAGCATGCATGCCGTGCCGAGCGCCGTCACCGCCATCATCCGTTTCCATCGTCGCTGGTTCATCGGCTCGTCCGTTTCGTCATTGCATGAACTGTTCGTTACCGATCAGGCCGATCTTGGTCGCGCCCACGCGTTGCGCGGATGCCAGCACGGCCGCCACGTCCTTGTACGGCACCAGCTTGTTGGGCCGCAGATGGATCTCCGCCTGCACGGGTTCCGCCGCCACTTGCGTCAGTTTCGACTCGAGCGCCGCACGATCCGGCACGGGTGCGCCGTTCCATGTCGTCGTGCCGTCAAAGTCGATGTCGATCTGCACGATTTCCGGCGGCGTTGCCGGCGGCGGCGGATTGCCCACCGGCAAGTCCATCTTCACCGAATGCATCTGAATCGGGATCGTGATGATCAACATGATCAGCAACACCAGCATCACGTCGATCAGCGGCGTGGTGTTGATGTCCACCATCACTTCCGGTTCCGCATTGCCCCCACCCGAAGGCACATTCATTCCCATCGTCGGCTCCTGTCGATCCGAGTTGGCGCTTTAGCGCCTACTCGGATCCCATGCTTCGCGGTCGACCAGCGTTAGCGCTTTAGCGTTTACGCGGGTCCCATGCTTTGCGGTCGATAAGAGTGAGTGCCTTAGCACCTGCTCAATCCCCCCGCCTCGCAACGCTTCCCCAGCAACACTAACCCCCGCGCGCAGGCGGCTCCGTGATGAACGACAGCTTCGCGATCCCCGCGCGCTCGCACATCGTGACGACCCGGCCGATGAACTCGTAGCGCGTGTTCTGGTCGCCCCGTACGTGGACGCTCGGCTGCGGTTGCTGCTGCGACACGCCCTTCAGTTTCGCGAGCAGCGTCGGCGCGTCCACCAGTTGCTCGCCCCAGAAGAAATCGCCATCGCGATTCACCGCGATCTCGATGCTCTTCGGGGTCGTCTGCAGCGGCTGCACCGTTTCCTTCGGCAGTTGCAGCTGGATCGTGTGCGTCACGACCGGGATCGTGATCAGGAAGATGATCAGCAGCACCAGCATCACGTCGACGAGCGGCGTCGTGTTGATGTTGGCGATCACCTCGTCGCTATCGTCCTGCCCGACGTTCATGGCCATCGCGCGTCTCCGTCAGCCGATCAGTTCGCAAGCGATGCCGTTGCCGCCGGCGACGACGCACGCACCGGACGCCGGTTGCCGGCCAGCAGCACCGCGTGCAGTTGCGCGCCGAAGTTGCGGACCCGCTCCATCACCGACTTGTTGCGCCGGACCAGGAAGTTGTAGCCGAGCACCGCCGGCACCGCGACGGCCAGGCCGATCGCGGTCATGATGAGCGCCTCGCCCACCGGGCCCGCGACCTTGTCGATCGACGCCTGGCCCGCAATGCCGATCGCCGTGAGCGCGTGATAGATCCCCCAGACCGTACCGAACAGCCCCACGAACGGGGCCGTCGAGCCCACCGTCGCCAGAAACGCGAGTCCGTCCTGCATCCGGTTCGACACGTTCGTGATCGAGCGCTCGACCGAGACGTCGATCCACGTGTTGCGGTCCACCGCTTCCAGCAGCGCGTCCTCGTGATGCTCGCCGGCCTCGATCGCCGTTTCGGCAATGAACCGGAACGGCGACGCCTCATCGAGCAGCTTCGCGCCCTCGGCCAGCGACGGTGCGGTCCAGAGCTGCGCGTCCGCCAGCTTCGCGCGGCGATTCGCACGCAGTTGTTCCAGGAACTTCGTGATCATGATGTACCAGCTTCCCATCGACATGATCACCAGCAGGATCAACACGAAACGCGCGACGAAGTCGCCGTTTTTCCATAGCGCGCCGAGCCCGTACGGATTCTCGACCGCTTCCGTCGTGGCCGGCGCGGGCGGCGGAGCCGGCTCGGCGGCGGCCGGAACCGGCGCGGGCGCGGCCGACGGCGCCGCGGCCTGCGCCGCCGTGCCGGCCGCACCGCTTGCCTGCGCGTGGGCGAGCTGTGGTGCAACGAACCCGTCGACTGCCGCGACGGACATCAACATGCTTGCCGCCAGCGCGGCCAGTGAACGCTTCGTCATACCCCACTCCTGCTATTTCGTTGAACTAAACACGTCAGTTCGAGATGGTTTTCCCCGGCCCGGCTCGAGCCGGGCCGCCCACTGCATCAATTCAGATTGAACGAGAACGGCACCTGGACCCGCACCGACTGGCCCTGCGCGACACACTTGAACCGTTTTACGGTGTTGAACGCGGCGCGATCGAGGATCGGATCCGCGGACTGCGCCACCCGCTCGTTCGTGATGTTCCCTTCCGCATCCACGACGAACTCGATCGTCACGTCACCCGTGATGTTGTTTTCCTGCGCTTCCTTCGGGTACTGGATCGACGCGCGCAGCGTGTCCGAGTTCGGGCAGACGACACCGACGTCATGGCTGACCGGCTTGGCCGCCGGAGCGGGCGCCACGACCGGCGCCTGTACGGCCGGCGCGGAAGGTACGGGAGCTGCCTGGTGCGTGATCGTCGCCTGCGGCGGCGCCTGCACCGGCACTTCCGGCGGCGGCACGAACGGCGGTGGCGGCGGCGCGAATTTCGGCGGCGGGAGTTTGACCACGGGCATCGGCGGTGGCGGCGGCGGCTTGACCGGCTCGATGATGCGGGTTTCGATCGGATGCTGGATCACCTGCACGACTTTCGTCGCGAGGCCGTTGAGCAATGCGTAGATCAGCACGACATGCAGCACCAGGACGATACCGATGCCGCCGAACCGGCGCACCGGATTCTGCTGCTTCTTGCCGAACTCTCGCGGACGCCCCAGCATGGCCAGTCCGCTGTTCGATGTAGCCAGACGTTCTTCGACTTTCATGCCCACCTTCCATCCCCCAAGCGATTCGCCCAGTTTCGGATTGCTGCCGGCGGCGCAGCCAGGTCGGCATCGCCACCGCATCAATCCGAAAATTTCATTTCAAATTCAATTGGCAATCCGAATTGAAAGAATCGTATTCGAATTCCAATTAATTCTTTTTCAAGGAATCGTTCCGGCTGGCGCGGCCCGGTGTCACACCGGAAATCCATGCGCCCGCACGTTCAGGCAATTGTCAGCTGGCGGGCGCAGCCTCGCGTTTCGTATGACGATTCGCCGTTCGTTACACGGTGATGTCAATGGCGCCGCTCACTTGGGTGCAGACAATAGCAAGGAAAAAATTTTGGCGTCAAACTTTATTTGATGCCTGAATACAAAGTTTGGAGGGTTTATTCAAATAATATTCCGGTAAGCATAAATCAACCTTTTATTATTTAAACGGTAATCTATTTGTATTGATATATTCGGAACCGGATATTAAGTTCTTCCAACATAGGCATTCGCGTATTTCCTGCGTCGCAGCAAAATGAACCGGTCCGGATGCGACCGGCCAGTTTCGCCCGGCCACATCGCCAACGCCGGCATCGACCCTCCGCCCCCTTGGCTACCTGCCCCAGGCCGGCCTGCACCGCTTCCGCGACACGTCGAGAACGCGAGTGGTTCTCCGCACAATCAATACGGAGTCCGATTCAGATACAAGACTTCCACTCACAAAATTGGATCCATGAAAATTATTTCGCATATCGAATTAACTATCGCACACCAAAGCCGGTGAACTGGCACACGCCCCTGTCGCCCGCGCATCGGTGCGCACGCATGCGCACCGCCCCGCGCCTCACCGCATGCACCGCGTGCTCAGGAATGCATGCCCTGCATCTTGTGCGAGAAATGCGCGCGCTCGGCCGTCTCCATGAGCATCAGGAATTCGTCCTGCATCATGTGGATCAGCGCTTCGTGGTCGCCGGCCTCGAAATAGACTTCCGGCTGCTCCGCGAGACGTTCCTCGAGGAACGTCTTCATCCCGTACGCCATGCAGACCGGCGGCAGCGCGCCCATGTCGCAATCCTTGAACAGTTCGCGCAGCTCGACTTCCCGGGCGAGCACGAGATGGCGTCCCGTCTTCACCCAGAGGTCCGACAGGCGCACCGCGTGCGTCGTCGGCAACACGGCGGCGACGTAGCCCTCGTCGTCCTCGAGCAGCACGGTTTTCGCGAGACGATCGCCGGGAATATGCGCGGCGGCGGCCGTCTCCATGCTCGTATGGCTATAGGGGTGGTACACGACTTCGTACCGCGATGACTTCTGGCGCAGGCAATCCTGCAGGGTGGCAGATACAGGCATGGCACACCTCGTCTGGGCGAATCGGGCGAACGGAGTTCGCTCCGGATTTGTTCAGCATAGGTCGCATTCGGGCCAATGGAAATCGCCGCCTCGCCCCTTCCTCATTCGGGCGCCGGCTCCGGTTCCAACCCCTTTTCGCGCAGCCATTCGCGGTTGAAAAGCCGCGCACGATAGATGTCGCCGCGATCGCACAGCAACGTCACGATCGTGTGCCCCGGGCCCATCCGGCGGGCCAGCCAGACCGCCGCCGCGACGTTGATGCCGCTCGATCCGCCGACGTACAGCCCTTCTTCGCACAGCAGCCGGTAGACCATCTTCACGCACAGCGCATCGTCGATCCGCACGGCGTCATCGATCGGCGTGTCGGCGAGATTCGCGGTGACGCGCGTCGAGCCGATGCCTTCGGTGATCGAGCTGCCTTCGGCGCTGAGATCGCCCGTTTTCACGTAACCGTAGAGTCCGCTGCCGTGGGGATCGGCCAGCACGATCCGGACCGCCGGATTCTGCTCCTTCAGGTAACGGCTCACGCCCGCCAGCGTGCCGCCCGTGCCGGTCGCGCAGACGAATGCATCGACCGTGCCCGCGGTGTCGCGCCAGATTTCCGGCCCGGTCGTCTCGTAGTGCGCCTGCCGGTTGACGACGTTGTCGAACTGGTTGGCCCATACCGCGTTGTCGAGTTCGTCCGCGAGCCGCCCGGCAATCTTCTGATAATTGTTCGGATCGCGGTACGGCGCCGCCGGTACCGGGCGTACGTCGGCGCCGAGCGTCCGCAGGATCGCCATCTTGTCCGGCGATTGCGTGTCGGGAATCACGATCACGCAGCGATAACCGCGCGCCGCGCAGATATGCGCAAGACCAATGCCCGTGTTGCCCGCCGTGCCCTCGACGACGGTGCCGCCCGGCTTCAGCGCGCCACGCTGCTCGGCGTCGCGGATGATGTAAAGCGCCGCGCGATCCTTCACCGAGCCACCCGGATTCATGAATTCCGCCTTGCCCAGGATTTCGCAGCCCGTTTCCGCACTGAGCTTCGCCAGCCGGATCAGCGGCGTGCGCCCCACGCAGTCCACGAAGCCCTGCCGCACGTCCATGGTCGCCTCCTTTGCGTTCGCGCTTGCGCGCCCTACACAACGAAGGATAGGACGCGCCCGCCGCTTTCGACGCCGGCAGCCGCGTACTAAGCTGGGAGAGTTCATTGCGGCACACGCGCCGCATCGCCAGACGAGGTCCGCCATGCTGCAATTGCACACCATCGCCGTCGATAAACCGGAGCCCGTGAATTTCATCCTCGGCCAGTCGCACTTCATCAAGTCCGTCGAGGACATCCACGAGACGCTGGTCGGCACCGTGCCCGGCATCCGTTTCGGGCTCGCATTCTGCGAGGCATCGGGCAAACGGCTCGTGCGCCGTTCGGGCACCGATGCGGAACTCGTCGAACTCGCGTGCCGCAACGCGCTGGCGATCGGCGCCGGTCACGCGTTCGTCGTGTTCCTCGGCGACGGCTTCTATCCGGTCAACGTACTCAATGCGATCAAGGCCGTGCCAGAGGTCTGCCGGATCTACTGCGCGACCGCGAACCCGACCGACGTGATCGTCGCGGAAACCGCGCAAGGACGCGGGATCGTCGGCGTCGTCGACGGCTTTCCGCCGCTCGGCGTCGAGAACGACGAAGACGTGCGCTGGCGCAAGGATCTGCTGCGTACGATCGGATACAAGGCGTAGGCGCGGGCCGCCGGGGTAGACGAAGCGTCATATCGCGTCGCTTGTGCCCGGGCCCGTCCTGCAGCCCGTCCACGCTCACCTTGCCGCACAAGACGCCGAGGCCGATGCATCGAACGCGCGATGGCGGCAGGAATTCCGGGGCGCAAGCCAACTGGACCGTTAGTTGCATTTTAGCGAGCAAGGATACGCGCCCGCTTGCGCCGCGCTGCCACCGACCGGCTGTCCTATACTGGCCGCAGCAGGCCAACCGACGGCCGCACCGACACACCGGCCACGGCCACCGACCCTTCCCGGAGCAACGCATGCATTACCAGTTGATCTACGATCTCGTCGACGATTACCTGTCCCGGCGCGAACCGTTCCGCGCGCAGCACCTCGCACTCGCGCAGGCCGCGACCGAGCGCGGCGAACTCATGCTCGCCGGCGCGCTGTCGGATCCGGCCGACCAGGCCGTGCTCGTGTTCGAAGGCGATTCGCCGGAAGCGGCCGAGTCGTTCGCGCGCGCCGATCCGTACGTGCAGAACGGTCTCGTGAAATCGTGGCGCGTGCGGCCGTGGCGCGTCGTGATCGGCAAGCACGCGCCGCGCTAGGCGCGCGGGCTACAGCCACCCTGCCCGCTTGAAACGCCACCACAACCCGAGATCGGCTGCGAGCATCACCGCGATGCAGCCGTAGAAACCGTATTTCAGGTGCAACTCGGGCATGTTCGCGAAGTTCATCCCGTAGATGCCGGCGATCATCGTCGGAATCGCGAACAGCGCGGCGAACGAGCCGAGCCGCTTGGTCACTTCGCTCTCGGCGAGCGAAATCATGCCGAGGTTGACCTGGATCGCCGTCACGACCATCTCGCGCCGCCCTTCGATCGTCTTCACGATCCGCTGCAGATGGTCGTACACATCGCGAAAATAAGCCGCCATCCCGCTGCAAACCTGCGGCACGCGCCCGCCGGTGAGTTTCGCGAGCGGCTCGATCAGCGGCGCCGTGTGCTGATGCAGCATCACGAGCCGACGCTTCAGCGAATAGAGATCCTCGATGATCGCGCGCGACGACGCCGGCGTGGCCTTCGTGAAGATGCGGTCCTCGAGTGCCTCGAGCTCGGCGCCCAGCGTTTCGAGGATCGGGAAATAACGATCGACGACCTGGTCCATCAGCGCGTAGAACACGAACGCCGAGCCTTCCTGCAGCAGATGCGGCTCGCGCTCGCAGCGCTTGCGCACGTCGCGGAAGTCCTGCTCGGTATGGTTGCGGATCGACAGCACATAGTTCGGGCCGACGAACACGTTCAGTTCGCCGACCTTGAGTTCGTCTTCCTCGTCGAGCTCGACCATATGCAGCACCGCGAACAGCGAATCGCCGTACTCCTCGATCTTCGGCCGCTGATGCCCCTTGCGGGCATCCTCGAGCGCGAGCTCGTGCAGCCCGAACTCCTCGCCCATCAGGTCGATTTCCTCGGGCGTCGGATCCTTCAGCGCCACCCACACGAAGCATTCGGGCTTCGACACGTAGTCGCTGATGGCGTCGATATCGATGTCGGCCAGCTTGCGGCCATCCTGGTATGCAGCACAGTTGATCAGCATGTTGTCCGTGATGTTGCGGTTTGCGCATCAGTTTACCGGTTTGCTGCGCGGGCGGCCCGGCTTGCGCGGCACGCCGATATTGGTCATGATCGGGCTGCGTGCGCCGCAGCACGCGCAGCGACGCACTTCGGCAAGCCCGCCGCACGGCCGTGCGGCCCCACCGTCAAGGAGACAGACCCATGTGGTATTTCTCGTGGATACTCGGCATCTGCGTGGCGCTCGGCTTCGGCATCATCAACGCGATGTGGCTGGAAGCGGAAGTGTTCTCGCGCGACGACAAGCGCGCTGACACGCGCGGCGACACGTCGAGCCAGAGGTCGGGGAGCCAGTATTCGTGACGCACCTGGTGTTCTTCTGCGGTCACGCCGGCACCGGCAAGACCACGCTCGCGAAGCGGCTCATCGGGCCGCTGATGCGCGCCACCGGCGAGGCTTTCTGCCTGCTCGACAAGGACACGCTGTACGGCCGCTACAGCTCGGCCGCGATGGGCGCGCTCACCGAGGATCCGAACGACCGCGACAGCCCGCTCTACCTGAAGCACCTGCGCGATCCCGAATACCACGGCCTGCTCGACACGGCCCGTGAAAATCTCGCGCTCGGCATCGGCGCGATCGTCGTCGGCCCGCTGTCGCGCGAAGTACGCGACCGGCGCATCCTCGACCGCGCGTGGCTCGGCATCGGGCCCGACGTCGCGCTGACGGTCGTCTGGGTCCATACGTCGGAAGACGTCGCGCACGCACGGATCGTCGCGCGCGGCAACCCGAACGATGCGTACAAGCTCACGCACTGGGACGAATACCGGCAGCGCCGCTTCGTGCCGACCGGCCACGAATGCGACGGCATCGTGATGTTCGACAACACCGCGCCGTCCGACAAGGACGTCGACGCGTTGCTGTACCGCATCGTGCCGCCGGCGCCCGCCGCGACGATCGTCCCGCCACTGCCGGCCTGACCGGCACCGACACCCTTCCCGCTCCCACAAAAAACAACGCCGGAAGCGCTGCTGCGCTCCCGGCGTCGTACGGCCCTCGTGCCTGAGGCGGGTGGTCAGGCCACCGCGTGCACGCGCTCCATCGTACCGCCTTCGTACAGCTTGCCGAAGCGGTTCGACAGGAACGCCTTCAGCGATACCTTTTCCTGCGGGATGAAACCGCTCTGCGGCAGCTTCTTCTCGCGGAACAGATCCAGCACCGCGCACATCGCGCCGGCCGTCGTGATCTGGATCGCGCTCATGTGCATCCCGCACACGTCCTTCGCGAAGATCTTGCGCGTGAACACGTCCTGCACGAGCTGACCATCCTTCACGCCCGTCACCGTGACGAACACGAGCACGACGTCCTGCTTCGTCGACGGCACCGCGCGGCGCATGATCGACTTCAGCGTGTCGCGGTCGGTCGACAGGCGCAGGTCCTCGAGCAGGAACTGGACGAGTTCGCGGTGGCCCGGGTAGCGCACCGACTTGTAGTCGAGCGTCTCGACCTTGCCCGACAGCGTCTCGCACAGCGTGCCGAGGCCGCCCGACGTGTTGAACGCTTCGTATTCGGTGCCGTCGAGCGAGAAGTGCTCGAGGCCTTCGAGCGGCTGCACCCACTGCTTGCGGCCGTCGCGGATCGCTTCGCACGGCTGGCAGTATTCGTTGATCAGGCCGTCGACGCTCCACGTCAGGTTGTACTTCAACGCGTTGGTCGGATACTCGGGCAGCGCGCCGACGCGCATCTTCACGTCGCGAACTTCGCTGAAGCCGTTCACCAGTTCATGCGCGGCGATGCCGATGAAGCCCGGCGCGAGGCCGCACTGCGGCATGAACGCACGGTCGGAGCCGTCGGCCAGTTCGCGGATCGCGTGGGTCGCACGCACGTCTTCGGTCAGGTCGAAATAATGGACGCCGGCAGCCTTCGCGGCGGCGGCAACGTTGACCGCGAGGTAATAAGGCAGCGCGTTGACGAGCGCATCGAAGCCCTTCACTGCTTCGCGAATCGCGTTCGCGTCGGCCGAATCGACCCGTTGCGTCGCGATGCCTTCGCGCGACAGCTTCGCGAGCGCATCCGCATCGCGGTCGAACGCGACGACTTCGTAGTCGCCCGTTTCGCGCAGCATGTGAGCAATGGTGTGGCCGATCAGACCTGCGCCGACGATGGCGATTTTCATGCGCTTATCTCCTGATGATGGGTTTGGTGTTGTGGACGGCGTTGAGCCATGAACACAGTGTAGAGACGCGCAAAATCAGTTCCAAGACGAAGAGTGATGCGAAACGACCGATAATTTCGACGTTACGACGATACATTTCGTCGAAATGTCGAAACGATGCCTTTTCGCCCGCTGTCGGCCTCGCTATGGCTGGCCTAAGTCTCCCGTTTCAGACTGCATGCCGACCACCCGCTCCCCAAGGAGGCATCGCATGCAATCCCTGCCCGTCAATCGCGCGTCGCACTGGCTGAACAAGGTGCCCGACGTCGCGCTGTCGTTCTGGATCATCAAGATCATGTCGACCACGGTCGGCGAAACCGGCGCGGACTTTCTCGCGGTCAACGCGGGCCTCGGCCAGACCTTCACGCGCATCGCGATGGCGTCGCTGCTCGCGATCGCGCTGTGGCTGCAGTTGCGCACGCGCCGCTACGTGCCGTGGATCTACTGGCTCACGGTGGTGCTGGTCAGCATCGTCGGCACGCAGATCACCGACCTGCTCACCGACGGCCTCAACGTCAGCCTGTATGCGAGCACCGCCGCGTTTGCCGTCGTGCTCGCCGCGATCTTCTTCGTGTGGCATCGCATCGAAGGCACGCTGTCGATCGACACGATCGTCACGCCGCGGCGCGAGCTGTTCTACTGGGCCGCGATCCTCTGCACGTTCGCGCTCGGCACCGCCGCCGGCGATCTCGCGACCGAGGCGCTCGGGCTCGGCTTCACGCTCGGCGCGCTGATCTTCGGCGGGTTGATCGCGGCCGTGTTCGTGATGTGGCGGCTCGGCGTCAATGCGGTCCTGGCGTTCTGGATCGCGTACATCCTGACGCGCCCGTTCGGTGCCTCGCTCGGCGACCTGCTCACGCAGGCCCGCGCATACGGCGGGCTCGGCTTCGGCGCCGCGTGGACGAGCCTGCTGTTCCTGACCGTGATCGTGCTGCTCGTCGCCGTCGCGCAATTCGGCAGCGGCCCGCACACGCGTGCCGGCGCCGCCGAATGACACCCTTTCCTTTCCGTTCATCGCATCGAGGACACCCCATGCACCTCCGTTACTCCGTTTCCCGTCTCGCCGTTGCCACGGCCACGATAGCCCTGCTGAGCGCCGCCGCCGGCTGTTCGAAGCAGCAGGATGCGAACGCATCGACCTCGGTGCCGGCGTCGGCCGCGGCGTCGTCCGCGGCAGGCCACGCGTCGAAGCTCGGCGACCTGTCGCAGTTCCGCACGATCGCCGCCGACGTCAATACGCTCGTCGGCAAGGGCGACCTGCCCGGTGCGAAGACGCGCATCAAGGATCTCGAGATCGCGTGGGACGCGGCCGAGGCCGGCCTCAAGCCGCGCGCCGCCGCCGACTGGCACATGGTCGACCAGGAGATCGACCGCGCGCTCAGCGCGCTGCGCGCCGATCATCCGACCCAGGCCGATTCGGCGGCCGCGATGAAGAACCTGCTCGCGGCCTTCGACCGGTTCAGCGGCAAATAACCGTTGCGCCGGGCGCGCGGTACGTGACGCGCGCCCGGGAATCGCATACGCTGGCGGCGTTTGCGCGGCACGGAGAATACGTATGCGAATACTGCTCGTCGAAGACGACCCGATGATCGGCGAGGCAGTCCATGCCGCGCTGAAAGACGCGTCGTACGCCACCGACTGGGTCACCGACGGCGTCCACGCGTTGACCGCGTTCGCGGCCCAGCCCTACGACCTGATCCTGCTCGACCTCGGCCTGCCCGGCCGCGACGGGCTCGACGTGCTGGCCGGCATACGCGCGAAGGACGCCAGCGCGCCGCTGCTCATCGTCACCGCGCGTGACGGGCTCGACGACCGCCTGCGCGGCCTCGACGGCGGCGCCGACGACTACATCGTGAAGCCGTTCGAAATGGCCGAACTGCTCGCGCGGATTCGCGTCGCGATCCGGCGTCGTGCCGGTTCGGCCGCGCCGCTGCTGAGCAACGGCATCGTGTCACTCGATCCGGCGACGCGCGAAGCCGCCGTCGACGGGCACGCGCCGGTCCCGCTGTCGAATCGCGAGTTCTCGTTGCTGCGCGCGCTGCTGGTGCGCCCCGGCGCGATCCTGTCGCGGCGCGAACTCGAGGATCGCCTGTACGGCTGGGGCGAGGAAGTCGAAAGCAACGCGGTCGAATTCCTGATCCATTCGCTGCGCCGCAAGCTGGGCAGCACCGTGATCAAGAACGTCAGGGGTGTGGGATGGATGGTTTCAAGAAGCGCCTGAGCGAGTCGATCGGGTTCCGGCTGTCGGTCGTGCTGTCGGCCGTGATCCTGGTCGTCGCAACGGCCGCGGCCGCGTTCGCGTTTTCATCGGCATTCGACGAAGCGCACGAATTGCAGGACGACGTGCTGCGCGAGGTCGCGACGCTGCTCGACCACCAGCGCGCGCCGTCGCCACACGCCGGCGGCGCCGGGCCCGCGCGCGAAAGCGACGAACTGTCGCGCGTGATCGTGCAGCCGCTCGGCGGCACGCCGCAGCCGGGCACCGACGGCGCGCCGCCGCTTGCGTTACCGCCGACGCTCGCCGACGGACTGCATACGGTCGAGGCCGGCGGCAACGAGTATCGCGTGATGGTCCGTACGTTCGCGAACGGCGAACGCATCGCGGTCGCGCAGAACGCCGGCATGCGCGACGACGTCGCGCGCGAAAGCGCGTGGCGCACCGCGCTGCCGCTGCTGCTCCTCGTGCCGATCCTGCTGCTGCTCGTCGCCGATCTCGTGCGCAAGCTGCTGCGCCCGGTGGCCGCGCTGTCCGCCGGCATCGACGCGCGCGACGAGCATGACCTGCGCCCGGTGCCGGCCGATCGCGTGCCGGTCGAGGTGCGGCCGTTCGTCGTCGCGATCAACCGGATGCTGGCGCGCGTCGCGCAATCGGTCGACGCGCAGCGTCGTTTCGTCGCCGACGCCGCGCACGAGTTGCGCTCGCCGCTGACAGCGATGTCGCTGCAGGCCGAACGCCTGGCCGACACCGACCTGCCCGACGATGCGCGTGCGCGACTCGCCGCGCTGCGCGGCGGGCTCGAACGCAGCCGCCACCTGATCGGACAACTCCTTGCACTCGCGCGTGCGCAAAGCGCGCCGGCCGCGCCGCCCGGCGCCGTATCGGTCCATGCGATCTATCGCCGCGTGCTGGAAGACCTGATGCCGCTGGCCGACGCGAAGTCGCTCGACATCGGCGTCGAGGACGGCCCGGACACCCGCGTACCCGTCGACGAGCTCGAACTCACGTCGCTGGTGATGAATCTGGTCGACAACGCGATCCGCTATACGCCGTCCGGCGGACGCGTGGACCTGTCGACGCAACGGACCGACACGCACGCGTGCGTGACGGTCTCCGACACCGGGCCGGGCATCGCGCCGAACGAACGCGAGCGCGTGTTCGATCCGTTCTATCGGGTGCCCGGCAACGTGCAGATCGGCTCCGGGCTCGGCCTGTCGATCGTGAAGATCCTCGCGGACCGGATGGGTGCCGGCATCACGCTCGCGTATGCGGACGAACGGGAATCGCGCGGGTTGCGCGTATCGGTGCGGATTCCGCTCGCGCGGCCATCTGGCGCGGTGCAGCCCGACCGATAGCCGGACCGATGCGCGCGGCGCACGCGGGACTTGAGCGTCAGCCGCCGATCGTCCCGCGATCGATCTTGCGCGACAGAATGATCGACGTCGTCGTGCGCTCGACGCCTTCGAGCGTGCCGATCTGGTCGAGCAGGTCGTTGAGCCGTTCGGGCGAATCGGCGCGCAGCCACGCGACGTAGTCGTACTCGCCGCTCACCGCGCACAGCAGCTGCACTTCGGGCATCCGGTCGAGCTTGCGCAACACGTCCTTGCCGAACTTCGGCGTGAGGATGATGCCGACATACGCGTAGATGCTCGCATCGAGCACGTCCTGCCCGAGCCGGACGCTGTAGCCGGCGATCACGTCGGTGCGTTCGAGCCGCGCGATGCGTGCAACGACCGTCGTGCGCGCGACGTCGAGCTGGCGCGCGAGATCCGCGACGCTTGCGCGCGCATCGGCTTGCAGCAGCGCGACGAGTTGCCGGTCGAGATCGTCGAGTTGATCGAGGCGGGGTGGACGCATGAGGCTGGGCCGGTGCGCGACGCGCCGGCTGAGTGAAAGGTGACGCGATGATAGCGCCGAACGCCGGCATGCCCAAACGGCATTGCCCGGCGCCGATACGAACCTTTCAATTTCGATTCGTATCGGATGTAAGCAAGTGTCGCATTCACTGCCGCGCCGCACGCAACGTGCTACTAATAGCAGGCGACGCGAGAGTTGCGCTTGCGGCAGTTGCCGCCGCGCCCGCTCGCAAGACACCACCCCGGAGAGCCAACCATGAAGAAAATCTCGCTCACCCTCGCTACGCTCGTCGTTGCAGCCAGTGCATTCGCGCAAACCCCGGCGCAGCCGCAAGCGGCCGCCCCGGCCATGGCACCCGCGGCTTCGGCCCCGAGCGCCGAGCAGCGCGCCGCACGCCACGAAGCCCGCGTCGAGCAGCGCATCAAGTATCTGCACGACCAGTTGAAGATCACGTCGGCGCAGGAACCGCAATGGAAGACATTCGCCGACACGATGCGCGACAACGGCGACACGATGGGCCGCCTCTATCGTGACCGGATGGCCAAGCACGACGTATCGGCGCTCGACGACATGAAGCAGTATGCGGAACTGTCGCAGGCGAACGCCGACGGCGCGAAGAAGCTCGCCGACGCCTTCGCGCCGCTCTACGAGAGCTTCCCGGCCGAGCAGAAAGCGCTGGCCGACACGACGTTCCGCAGCTGGCTGAATCACGGCGGCGAGCACCGCGGCAAGGGCAAGGCGAAGGGCAAGGACGGCAAGGCGGCAGCCGCGCAAGCCGCAAGCGCACCCGCCCAGCCCTGACGCCCTCCCCGCCGGCGCCGCGCTGGCCGTCCGGGCCGAGCGGCGCCGTGCCCGCTACAGGCGATCGGCGCGTCACACGGCGCGCCGAATTCGGGATAAGCTCCCGGCTTTTCCCGCACTTCCTCGCCATGCTCGAACTCAAGCACATCGATCTGCGTAACGACCCGCAGGCCCGTCAAGTCGTCAAGGACGAAACCGTCGCGGTTTCATTCGCGGACGCCGACGGCGAACTGATGAGCCTCGAAGGCCCGAACCGCTATGCCGCGGGCGACGCGCTGATCACGGGCTCGACCGGCGACCGCTGGGTCGTGTCGCGCGCGCGTTTCGACGCCAAATACCTGCCTGCCGATCCGGCACTCGCGCACGGCGCACCGGGCGCATACCGGAACCGGCCGGCCGTCGTGCTCGCCCGCCGGATGGACGAGCCGTTTACGATCGCCCGCTCCGAAAACGGCGACACGCTGCGCGGCGTCGCCGGCGACTGGGTGATGCAGTACGCGCCCGGCGACTACGGCGTCGTGCAGGCGCAGCGCTTCGCGCAGGTCTACCGCGACGCGTAATGCCGCGCGCCGGCATGGCGCCGGCGCGAACGCTCACGCAAAGTCTTCGTCCAGTTCGAGTTCCGCGTTGCGCTCGACGGCCTCACCGGCCGCGTGTCGCTCCTCGAGCGACCCGAGCATCGCTTCCGTATACGCATGCAGCACCGCGTGGCTGCGCGCACGCTGCATCGGCTTGAGCGCGAGATAACGCGCGAGCGCGGCCGGCACGACGCGGATATCGAGCGTCATCCGCTTCGGCGTCGCGCCGAAACGCATCGCGAGCCAGTGCACGGACAGGAACCGCCCGCGCTCGTCGCTGCTTTCGGCGAAGCGCGTCTGCTCCGGAAAGAGATCGCAGATCACGCGCGCGAGCGCGTCGAATTCCGCGCTCTGGCATTCGATCAGATAGTCGTCCATCCCGTCTCTCCCGTCAGGCAGCCGTACGCGACGGCCGGCACGTCTTGACCATCACGACGACCAGGATCGCGGCCAGCACGAAATACGCGCCCTCGACCCATGCGGCCGGCAGCACACGCACCTGGTACAGCAGCGCCGGCGCCGCCGCGAGTGCATGCAGCACGATCGCGAGCGGCAACACGCCCGCGCGGCCGGCGCGCACGCCGCGCCATACCAGCACCGACAGCGCAAGCTGCAGCACGAATGCCGCGCAGCGCTCGAGCAGCAACAGCAGCATCGACTGCGCCGACAGTGTTGCCAGCATCACGTGCAGCCGCACGACGGTATCGCCCGGCAGGTCGGACAGTTGCGTCTCGAGCTGGCCGCGGCTCGCCAGCCACGCGAGATACGACCATTGGCCCCACACGAGCACGCCGACGAACCACGCTTCGGCGCCGCCGTGACCGATCCCGTAGCCGATCGCACGACCGTCGCCGACCGACGCGCCGTAACGCCGGCTCAGGAAGCGCATCCCGAGATAACGGCCGACTTCCTCGAACACGGCGGTCGCGAGCGCGCTGTACGCGACGAACGCGAGCGGCTGCGTCAGCCAGCCACCCGCCGGGGTCTGGCTCAGCACGAGCCCGTGGAACGCACGTTCGAGGATCATCGCAAACAGCGTGAAGACGGCGACGCCGACGATCGTGTCGCGACGATTGAGCGCAAGCGGCTTGCGCAGGAGTCGGTAGAGGACGAGCGGCAGCAGCGCGATGATCAGCGTGGCGGCGATCAGCACCGCCAGCGTGACGGGAGCGACAATCATGTAATTCCTTGTTCGGGGCAGCGCACCTGGCGCGCTGCGTGCCCGAATGATACTCAGCTTGCGGTCGACGCGCGCGTTATCAACTCGCCCGGCAGCATCGCGACGCGCACGTCGCCCGCTGCGCCGTCGATCCGCTCGTGCACGAATTCGACGGCCTTGTAGCCGATTTCGTAGGTCGGCTGACGGATCGTCGTGATGCCGATCAGCTCGGCCCATTCCGGATCGTCGATCGACAGCAGCGCTGCCTTCTGCTGCCACGCGGCGCCGAACCGCGCGCGCAGGTGGCGCGCGATCGCCAGCGCGACCGGCGCGTTCGCGGCGAACAGTGCGGCGCGCACGCCGCGCCGTGCCGCGTCGTCGATCCGGGTATCGACGTCGGCGAGCGCCGCGGCGACGGCGTCGGGTTCGTTCAGGTCGAGCACGATCGTCGATGGCACCGTCAGCCCGCGCGCATCCAGCGCCGCGCGGAACGCGGCCTCGCGCACGCGCCGCGAGCTGACGCGCTCGAACGGCTGCACGACGAAATGGATCGCGTCGAAACCGTGTTCGACCAGGTGCGCGAGCGCCATCTCGATTGCGTCCGCGTTGTCGAGGCCGATCAGGTCGGCCTCGAAACCCTCGACGGTCCGGTCGACGAGCACGGCCGGGATGCCGGCTCCGCGCAACGGGCGCAGCACGTCCTCGTCGGCGCCGAGCGCGTTGACGATCAGCCCTTCGACGCGGTAGGTCGTGAGCAGCTGCAGGAAGCGGCGCTCCATCTCGACTTCGTTCGCCGCGTGACAGATGAGCGGCATGTAGCCGAGCGCGTGGCACGCGGCCTCGACGCCCTGCAGCACTTCGACGGTGTAGGGATTGGTCAGGTCGGCCGCCAGCATGCCGAGCAGCCGGTTGCGGCCACGCTTGAGCCCGCGCGCCATCTGGTTCGGGCGGTAGTTGAGCCGCGCGATCGCCGCTTCGATCCGCTGGCGCAGATCGATGGACAGCACATGCGTCTCGCCGTTCAGGTAGCGCGAAACGCTGGTCTTGCCCGTGCCGGCCTCGCGCGCGACGTCGCTGATCGTCGCCGGACGCGTCGTGGAAGGTTGCGAATCGGTCACTGTCGTGCCTCGCGACGTATGATCCGCGCCGCTTCGTGAGCAGACGGACCTTTGTTGTTGGAAACGTAAGCCACCCGGCGGACTCTCCTGTCGGTCAGCGTTGGCGCTTCAGCGCTTGCACTGGTAGCAGTCGGCCGCACCGGACCTGGCGCGGATGCCCGTCGCCGAACGCAGCCGGCAGCGTTGCCGGACCATCGATACGACGAGCGGGCGATCATAACGCAGCCAGCCCTCCGGCACCAAGACCATCGACTCTAACGGCGCCGGCACCCCGCCGGCCGGTCGCCTGCCGCGGCTCAGGCCCGTGCGAGCGCGTCCGGATTGACGAGATTCGTGCGCAGCGTGCCGGCCAGCGCGCCGACCAGGTTTTCCGCGGCGCAACGCGCCATCGCGTGGCGCGTCTCGTGGGTCGCCGAGCCGATATGCGGCAGCGCGACGACGTTCTTCATCTGCAGCAACGGCGAATCCGCCGGCAGCGGCTCCTTCTCGAACACGTCGAGCCCCGCGCCGCGGATCGTGCCCGCGCGCAACGCGTCGATCAGCGCGGCTTCGTCGACGACCGGCCCGCGCGATGCGTTGATCAGGATCGCACCGCGCTTCATCTTCGCGAATTCCGGCGCGCCGATCAGATGGTGCGTTTCCGGCGACAGCGGCACCTGCACGCACACGAAATCCGACTGCGCGAGCAACTCATCGAGCGTCACGCGCCGCGCGCCGTACTGCGCCTCGGCTTCGGCATGCGCGGACCGGTTCGCGTACAGCACCTGCATCCGGAAGCCGAGCGCCGCGCGGCGCGCGACCGCGCCGCCGATGCGCCCGAGCCCGACGATGCCGAGCGTCTTGCCCTGCACGTCGGTGCCGTACAGGTCGGGTCCGATGCTGCGGTGCCAGTGGCCGGCCTTCACCCACTCGGCCAGCTCGACCACGCGCCGCGCGGACGCGAGGATCAGCGAAAACACCGTATCGGCGGTCGATTCGGTCAGCACGTCCGGCGTATGCGCGAGCACGATGCCGCGCCGCGTGAGATCCGCGACGTCGAAATTGTCGTAGCCGACCGAGATCGTCGACCAGGCCTTCAGCCGCGGCGCACGGTCGAGCATCTGCGGCGTGACCTTCAGGCTCGCGCCGATCGCGCCGTCCGCGTTGCCGAGCGCATCCGCGAGCGCGTCGGCGCCGTCGGCCTGCACGACGTCCGCATGCTCGCGCAGGTACGCGAGTACGTCATCGGGCAGCGGCTTGTACGCGACGATACGAGGCTTCATCGTTTCATTTTCCTTGCAGCGGCGCCGCGAGCGGATGCGCATCGCGCGCCTGGGGTTTGACGGACAGCGTGAGGATCACCGCGGCGACGAGCGCGGCGCTCATGAACGCATACGACGCGACGGGCGACCCGGTCGCGCCGTTCAGGTAACCAACGAAGTACGAGCCGACGAACGAGCCGAGCGCGCCCATGCTGTTGATCAGCGCCATCGCGCCGCCGGCGACGTTCTTCGGCAGCAACTCCGGCACGATCGCGAAGAACGGGCCATACGGCGCGTACATCGCGGCGCCCGCGACCACCAGCAGCGCATACGAGATCCAGAAATGCGACGAGCCGAGCGCGTACGACGCGGCGAACGCGGCCGCGCCGATCAGCAGGAACGGCCACACGAAGCCGCGCCGCGAGCCGACCCGGTCGGACGCCCACGACGCGGCGATCATCGCGATCGTCGCCGCGAGATACGGCAGCGCGGACAGCCAGCCGGTCGCGACCATGCCGAGATCGGAGCCGTTCTTGACGATCGACGGCAACCACAGCACGAAGCCGTACACGCCGATGCTCCAGCAGAAATACTGCGCACACAGCTTGATCACGGCCGGCGAGCGGAACGCTTCGGCATAGTTGCGCACGGGCTTGATCGCCGCCTGCTCGGCCACCAGCGCGGCGTCGAGGTCGCGCTTTTCCTGCGCGTTGAGCCACGGCGAATCGGCCGGCTTGTCCTGCACGAGGAACCACCAGCACACGGCCCAGATGATGGCCGGCACGCCTTCGGCGATGAACATGTGGCGCCAGCCGAATTCGTGCACGAGATAACCCGACACGATCGACATCCACAGCACGGTGACCGGGTTGCCGAGGATCAGGAACGTGTTCGCGCGCGAGCGCTCGTTCTTCGTGAACCAGTTGCTGATGTAGATCAGCATCGCCGGCATCACGGCCGCCTCGACGACGCCGAGCAGGAAGCGGATCACCATCAGCGACGGGATGTTGCTGACCACGCCCGTGAGCGCCGCGCAGCCGCCCCACAGCACGAGGCTGACGAACACGAGCTTCTTCACGCTGCGGCGCTCCGCATAGATCGCGCCGGGAATCTGGAAGAAGAAGTAGCCGAGGAAGAACAGCGCGCCGATCAGCGACGACAGGCCCTTGCTGATCCCGAGGTCCTGGTTGATGCCGGCCGCGGCCGCGAACCCGTAGTTCGCGCGGTCGAGGTAGGCGAGGCTGTACGTGATGAAGACGATCGGCATGATCGTCCACCAGCGTCGGGCTGCGAGATTGGTTGCCATCAGAATGTCTCCTATGTTGACCGGGCTGACACTTCAGCGCTTCGCGGCCGGAAGCGGTGCATCAGCACCGCTCCGGTCGCCTGCTTTGCCGTCCGGCCCCACGCAAAGCGGTGCTCGATGCACGAAATGAATCCGCGGATTGTGCCGTGTCCGGCCTCTCATTGCGCGGTGACGGTTTCCTCTAAGCGATCGGCGCGATTGCTGACATTTTCGATTCGGTCGAGTGCATCGCGCGTCGGCAAGCCTTCCGAATCGCCGATCACCTGAATCGCGAGCGCGCCGATCCGGTTGCCGCGCGCGACCGCCTGCTCGATGCTCCGGCCTTCCAGCAGCGCGCTGACCACGCCGACCGCGAAGCCGTCGCCGGCGCCGACCGTGTCAACGACACGCTCGACGCGCTCGCCTGCAACCGTGCCTTCACGGCCGTCGGCCGTCCGGAAATACGCGCCTTCCGCGCCGAGCTTGATCACGACGCCGCGCGCGCCCTGCGCGAGATAGAAGCCCGCGATGTCGGCCGGCGTGTCGTGCCCGGTGAGCTGCCGCCCTTCGGCGAGGCCCGGCAGCACCCAGTCGGCGAGCGTCGCGAGCGCGTTCAGCGTCTTCGCCATCACGTCGGCCGACGGCCACAGCGTCGGGCGCAGGTTCGGGTCGAACGAGATCGTCTTGCCGGCCGCGCGCATCTCGCGCGCGAGATGGAACGCGAGCTCGCAGGAGGTCGCGGAGATCGCCGGCGCGACACCCGTCAGGTGCAGGTGACGCGCGCCGAGCACGTAGTCGGCCACGTAGTCGTCGCACGACAGGTGGCTCGCGGCCGAGCCCTTGCGGAAATATTCGACGGTCGGATCACTGCCGTCGTCGTTGCGCGATTTCAGCTGGAAACCGGTCGGGTAACGCGGATCGACGGTCACGCATGACGCGTCGATGCCCTCGCGCGCCAGCGTGTCGAGCACGTAGCCGCCGAACGAATCGCGGCCGACGCGGCTCATCCAGCCGACCCGGAAGCCGAGCCGCGCCAGGCCGATCGCGACGTTCAGGTCGGCGCCCGCGATGCGCTTCGCGAATTGCGCCGCCTGCGCGAGATGGCCGGGCTCGGTCGCGACGAACATCGCCATCGCTTCGCCGTAGGTCACGACATCGAGTGCTGCTTTCATGACTGAACTCTCCAGTATCCTGTCGCCGTCACGCGGTTGCGAGCCACGCGACGCGCCGGCATGCATCGCCCGCCAGGTCGGCCGCGTCGAACGGAAACTCGATGCCGCGCGGCGCATGCTGCGGCAGCGCCGCGAGCACACCAGTCACGAGCGGGTCGTTCGGCGCCGGCGCGACCGCGAAGCGGCGCGCGCCCTCGCCCTCGACTGCCTTGCAATGAATGTATTCCACATGCGGCGCGAGCATCTGCGCGCAATCAAGCGGCGCTTCGCCCGGCCACTGCCAGTTGCCGATGTCGAACGTCATCCCGAGCGCATCGGGCGTGCCCGCTGCCGCCAGCGCATCGAACAGCCCGCGGAACTGCGCGAGCGTGCCGCCGACCGGAAGCTGGCCGTTCTCGACCACCACGCGGGCCCGCGCGCCGCGCGACAGCGCGACGATATCGGCCGCCTGCGCGTCGCCGGCGAAGCCGCCGAGCTGGAATTTCACGAAGCGTGCGCCGAGCGCGTCGGCCTCCGCGAGCGTGTCGCGCAATGCGTCCGCATCGAGCGCACCCGTTTCCGTGTACAGCATGGCCGGCGTCGAATAGACCGACCACAGCCCGTGGCCGGCAAGCTGCGCGCCGAGCTCGGCCAGCGCGCCGGGTGCCGCATCGTCGTCCGACGCGAACAGTTCGCGCCGCACCTCGAAACCGGTCGCACCGGCTGCCGCCGCGGTCGCGACGAATGCGCGGTGGCCCTCCTGGCGCACGCGGTCCATCCCGAATGCGCTCGCCACGATCACGATGTCTGCCATTTCTGCCCTTTTTCACCGAAATGGAACCGGTTCCATTTGCTTGAGACGGATGGTGCGCTTCGTGTCAGACCCACGCTATAGAGGAAATCCCTAAGACAGGGTGCCGCATGAACGCGCGCCCGAAGGCGCGCATCGCGCGTTCCCGGGCCGGCTTCGGCTGTTCAGGCGAGGTCCTGCGAGAGGCTCATTTCGAGGAATTGCGCGGCGACCCGCGACGGCGCGCCGCCATGCGGCACGAGGATGGAGAAATGACGCGTGAGCGGCGCGGGCGCGAGCGAACGCAGCACGAGCGCCGCATCCTGATGACGCAGCGACATCGCGGACACGAAACCGACGCCCATCCCGGCACGCACGGCCTCCTTCACCGCTTCGACGCCCGCGATCTCGAACGCGACGCGCATCGGCGCGCCGCCGTGCGCGAACGCACGCTCGACGAGCTGCCGTACGCCGGAACCCTCCTCGCGCAGCACGAGCGGATGCGCGGCGAGCGCGTCGAGCGTCACGCCCGCGTCGTAGCCGGGCGCTGCGAGCGGATGGCCGGCCGGAACGATCGCGACGATCTCGTCCTCGTGCCACGCATGCACGGCCGTGCCGGGCGGCAGCGCCTCGCCGGGCGGCCCTTCGATCATCGCGATGTCGAGCGACGGCAGCGCCGCGACCACGTCGGCCGTATTGCCGCTCATCGTGTGGATCGCCACGCGCGGCGCGCGCGGCTGGAATGCCGCGATCAGGTACGGCAGCAGGTAGCTCGCGGGCGTCGTGCTCGCGCCGACCCGCAGCGTGCCGGCCTCGAGGCCGCGCACCGCGTCGCGAAACGCGCGGGCCTGCGCGAACGTGTCGCGCTGCGCCTTCGCGTATTGCGCAAGCTGTTCGCCGACCGGCGTCAGACGGATGCCGCGTCCGTCGCGCTGGTACAGCGGCTCCCCGAACTCGTCCTGCAGCAGCCGCAACTGGCCCGACACGGCCGGCTGCGACAGATGCAGCGCCACGGCGGCGTGGCTGATGTTCAGGTGTTCGGCGACGGCGGCGAACGTTATCAGTTGATCCGGGGTCATGGGGATAAATTATCGGCTTTCCGGATAGTTTACGTCACAAATCACAATTTTTCATATCGATATAACAAAATTAGGATTGCAGCATCGCAACATGCTCCATCACGGTGCTTCCATGTCCACTGCCCCGACACCTCATCTCAGCCACGCCGCGCCGTCGATGCGCGGCCAATTGAACGGCGTGTTGTTCGTTGCGCTGTTCGCCGCCGCCGTCACGAGCCTGTCCGAGCTCCCCGCGATCGCGGGCCTCGGCCTGTCGCCGCTGATCGTCGGCATCGTCGCCGGCGCGCTGTACGGCAATGCGCTGCGCGACGGCATGCCGGCCAGCTGGGCGGCCGGCGTCAACTTCTCCGCGCGCAAGCTGCTGCGCATCGCGGTCGCGTTCTTCGGGTTGCGCGTGAGCCTGCAGGAAATCGCGCAGGTCGGGCTGCCGGGCCTGACGGTCTCGGTACTGGTCGTCGTCAGCACGCTCGTGATCGGCACCTGGGCCGGCATGAAGCTGATGAAGCTCGACCGCGACGCGGCGCTGCTGACCGCCGCCGGCAGCGCGATCTGCGGCGCGGCCGCCGTGCTCGCGTTCGAGTCGACGCTGCAGTCGAAGCCGCACCAGAGCGCGATGGCCGTGGGCAGCGTCGTGCTGTTCGGCACGCTGTCGATGTTCCTGTATCCGATCGCGTATCACGCCGGGCTGCTGAACCTCGATCCGGCCGGCCTCGGCCTGTTCTTCGGCGGCACGATCCACGAGGTCGCACAGGTGGTCGGCGCGGCGAGCGACATCAGCCCGCAGGTCGCGCACATCGCGACGATCGTCAAGATGACGCGCGTGATGCTGCTGGTCCCCGTGCTGCTGGTGCTCGGCTGGTGGCTCGCCCGTTCGGCGCGTGCGACGGCCGGCGGTGCGCAAGGCAAGCGCAAGGTGGCCGTGCCCTGGTTCGCGCTCGGCTTCCTCGGCTTCGTGATCGTCAACTCGCTGAACGTGCTGCCGGGCCAGGTCACCCACACGCTGAACGTGCTCGACACCTTCGCGCTGACGATGGCGATGACCGCGCTCGGTATCGAAACGCGCGTGTCGCAGATCCGCGCGGCCGGCCCCCGCGCGCTGATGACCGGCCTGATCCTCTACGTGTGGCTGATCGCCGGCGGCTACGCGATCACCTGGGCGGTACAACATTGGCTTGGCTGAGCCCCGCAACACTTCGCGCGCCGCGCCCGACGGGATGGTCCCGCGGGCGCGGCGCAATGCTATGCTTCGCGTCGTTTTCCATCGCCCTCTTTCAGCCGTGCTCTCGTTCCTGCTGAAGCTGCGCACTCGCGCCCAAACGCTGTTCCGCCTGTCGGACGCCCATACGATGCTGATCTGGTCGGCCATCGTCGGCGTCGGCGGCGCCTTTGCCACCATGGCGTTCCGCGAAGGCATCGACCTGATGCAGCACCTGATCTCCGGGCGCAGCGGCAGCTTCGTCCAGATGGCGAAGAGCCTGCCGTGGTACGTGCGGTTCTGGATGCCGGCCGCGGGCGGCTTCCTCGCCGGCTGCGTGCTGCTGCTCGCGACGCGCGGCGACAAGGCTTCCGGCAAGACCGACTACATGGAATCCGTCGCGCTCGGCAACGGCATCGTGCCCGTGCGGCAGAGCCTGTGGCGCAGCGTGTCGTCGCTACTGACGATCGGCAGCGGCGGCTCGATCGGCCGCGAAGGCCCGATGGTGCAGCTCGCGGCACTCGCCGCGTCGCTGGTCGGCCGCTTCGTGCACTTCGATCCGCCGCGCCTGCGCCTGCTGGTCGCCTGCGGGGCCGCCGCCGGCATCACGTCCGCCTACAACGCGCCGATCGCCGGCGCGTTCTTCGTGTCGGAAATCGTGCTCGGCACGATCGCGATGGAAAGCTTCGGGCCGATGGTCGTCGCGTCGGTCGTCGCGAACATCGTGATGCGCGAATTCGCCGGCTACCGGCCGCCGTACGAGATGCCGGTGTTCCCGGCCGTCACGGGCCCCGAGGTGCTGCTGTTCGTCGTGCTCGGCGCGCTGTGCGGCGTGCTCGCGCCGCAGTTCCTGCACCTGCTCGACGCGTCGAAGAACCAGTTCAAGCGGCTGCCGATGCCACTGCCGGTGCGGCTCGCGCTCGGCGGCCTCGTCGTCGGCGTGATCTCGATATGGACGCCGGACGTGTGGGGTAACGGCTACAGCGTCGTGAACAACATCCTGCATTCGCCGTGGACCTGGCAGGCGCTCGTCGCGGTGCTCGTGTTCAAGGTGGTTGCGACCTCCGCGACGGTCGGCTCGGGCGCGATCGGCGGCGTCTTCACGCCGACGCTGTTCGTCGGCGCGGTGTTCGGTTCGCTGTTCGGGCTCGCGATGGAAGCGCTGTGGCCCGGCCATACGTCCGCGTATTTCGCTTACGCGATCGTCGGGATGGGCGCATTCATGGCGGGCGCCACGCAGGCGCCGCTGATGGCGATCCTGATGATCTTCGAGATGACGCTGAGCTACCAGGTCGTGCTGCCGCTGCTGGTGTCGTGCGTGTTCGCGTATTTCGTCGCCCGCGCGACGGGCACGACGTCGATGTACGAGATCACGCTGCACCACTACCAGGACGCACAGGAACGGCTGCGGCTGCGCACCACGCAGATGCGCGAACTGATCCAGCCCGCGCAGACGGTCGTGCCGCTCACCGCGAGCGTCGCCGACATGACGCGCGTGTTTCTCGAATATCCGGTGAAGTACCTGTACGTGACCGATGACGCCGGGCGCTTCCGCGGCGCGGTCGCGCTGAAGGACATCACGTCGGATCTGCTCGACAAGCGCGACACGACCGACAAGACGGCCGCGCACTACGCGCATACGCCGTTTCCGCTTCTCACGCCCGACATGCCGCTGGCCACCGCGCTCGAGCGCTTCATGGCGTTCCAGGGCGAACGGCTGCCGGTGATCGAAAGCGAGGCCGAGCCGACGCTCGCGGGGGTGGTCTACAAGACGTCGCTGCTCGACGCGTACCGCAGGATGACCGGCGAGCGCTGAAACGCGCCGCCGAACCGCATGTGCCGGTCAGTCCGGCGCGCGCCCCAGCACGACCCGCGCGAAGAACCCCGCGAGCACCGCTTCGGCCGTGTCGGCCGACACGTGCTGCGGATCAGCCGTGTAGTACGACTGCACGCCGTCGCACAGGCACATCAACCCGAACGCGAGCGTGTCCGCCGGCAGCAGCAGCGGCGTGCCCGCGCGCTCGGCAAAGCGCTGGATGAATTCGGCCATCTGCATGCGCTTGCCGTGCAGGAACTGGTTGAAGCGCACGCGGAACTTCGCGTCGCGCGCCGCCTGCAGCTTCGCCTCGCCCCACAGCAGCGAGTATTCGTCGTCGCGAAACAGCGTCCGGTAGTACGCAAGCGCCATCGATTCCATCTGCTCGCGCGGCCCGCCTCCTTCGAAGATCGCCTCGAAATCGGCCCGCACCGACGCGTGGTCGTGCTCGAGCAGCTCCAGCAGCAGGTCCGACTTGCTGCGGAAATTCGAGTAGAACGCGCCGCGCGTATAGCCGGCCGCTGCCGCGACGTCCTCGACGCTCGCGGCCACATAGCCTTTCTTCAGAAAAATACGGTGCGCGGCTTTCAGCAGACGTTCACGCGTCTGGTCCCTGCTCTGCTCGCGAGTTAAGCGCTGTGGTTTCATGGCGCGCAGTCTAGCACCAATTCCCTTTCGGATTCATCTTTGCATTCGGATACAGGTGTGCATTAGAATCCGCCACAGTTTCCGAAAGATGTTGTCCGCGCGCCCGTGCCGGCGCCGCTTGGGGCAAGCGCCCGTCGCGCTTGCCGGCTTCGTTCCGCTCCACCTCACCTGGGGGTTTCGTGAATCGCTCCGGTTCCCGCGCCGCGCTGCTGATCGGCGCCGCGCTTGTCCTTGCCGCCTGTCATCCGAAAGAATCCGCGCCGCCCGCGCCACGCCCCGTCGTCGCGCTGCCCGCGCACGCCGACGACGCGGCGGCCGCGCGCACGCTCCCCGGCGAGATCCAGCCGCGCTACGCGACGCCGCTGTCGTTCCGCATCGCCGGCAAGATCGTCGAGCGCAAGGTGCGCCTCGGCGATACGGTCAAGGTCGGCCAGGTCGTCGCGCTGCTCGATCCGTCCGACGTCGAGAAAAACGCCGCGAGCGCGCAGGCGCAGCTGGATGCCGCGACGCACAGCCTGGCGTTCGCGAAGCAGCAGCTCGACCGCGATCGCGCGCAGGCACGCGAAAACCTGATCGCGACCGCGCAGCTCGAGCAGACCGAGAACAGCTACACGTCGGCGCTCGCGCAACGCGACCAGGCGCAGCAGCAGCTCGCGCTCGCGAAGAACCAGCTCCGCTACGCGACGCTCGTCGCCGATCATGCGGGCACCATCACCGCCGAACAGGCCGACACCGGCCAGAACGTGTCGGCCGGTCAAGCCGTCTACCAGCTCGCGTGGTCCGGCGACGTCGACGTCGTCAGCGACGTGCCCGAGGCCGCGCTCGCGTCGCTCGCGCCCGGCCATGCGGCGACCGTCACGCTGCCGTCGCTGCCAGGCCGCCAGTTCGCCGCGAAGGTGCGCGAAATCGCGCCGGCCGCCGATCCGCAAAGCCGCACCTATCGCGTGAAGCTCACGCTCGCCGCGCCCGATCCGGCGATCCGCCTCGGGATGACCGCCAGCGTCGCGTTCGACGGCACGCCGGCCGCCGGCGACGCGCAACCGATCACGCTGCCCGCGACCGCGCTGTTCCACGACGGCGCGCAACCGGCCGTGTGGGTCGTGCGCACGAAGGACGACACGCTCGAATTGCGCCGCGTCGACGTCGCGCGCTTCAACGAACGCACGGTGACCGTGTCGCGCGGGCTGCAGCCGGGCGAACGCGTCGTGCTGCAGGGCGTGCATACGGTCAGCGCGGGCGAGAAGGTGCGCCCGATCGCGCCGCTGCATCCGGAGGACTTCGCATCGTGAGCACCCCCCGCGAAGAAGGCCGGTTCAACCTGTCGGCGTGGGCGCTGCGCCACCAGGCGCTCGTCGTCTACCTGATCGCGCTCGCGACGCTCGCAGGCATCCTCGCGTACACGCGGCTCGCCCAATCGGAAGACCCGCCGTTCACGTTCCGCGTGATGGTGATCCGCACGTTCTGGCCCGGCGCGACCGCGCGGCAGGTGCAGGAACAGGTGACCGACCGGATCGGCCGCAAGCTGCAGGAAACGCCGGCCATCGATTTCCTGCGCAGCTACTCGCGCCCCGGCGAATCGCTGATCTTCTTCACGATGAAGGATTCGGCGCCCGTGAAGGACGTGCCCGATACCTGGTACCAGATCCGCAAGAAGGTCGGCGACATCGGCTATACGCTGCCGCCCGGCGTGCAGGGCCCGTTCTTCAACGACGAATTCGGCGACGTCTACACCAACATCTGGACGCTCGAGGGCGACGGTTTCTCGCCCGCGCAGCTCCACGACTATGCGGACCAGTTGCGCACCGTGCTGCTGCGCGTGCCGGGCGTCGGCAAGGTCGACTATTTCGGCGACCCCGACCAGCGGATCTTCATCGAGGTCAACAACGCGCAGCTCACGCGCCTCGGCATCTCGCCGCAGCAGCTCGGGCAGGCGATCAACGCACAGAACGACATCTCGTCGGCCGGCGTGCTGACGACCGCCGACGATCGCGTGTTCGTGCGTCCGAGCGGCCAGTTCGACAATGTCGACGCGATCGCCGATACGCTGATCCGCATCAACGGCCGCACGTTCCGGCTCGGCGATCTCGCGACGGTCAGGCGCGGCTACGACGATCCGGTCATCACGCAGATGCGGGCGGCCGGCAAGGCTGTGCTCGGCATCGGCGTGACGATGCAGCCGGGCGGCGACGTGATCCGGCTCGGCAAGGCGCTCGACGCCGAATCGAAGAACCTGCAGGCGCAACTGCCGGCCGGCCTCAAGCTGACCCTGGTGTCGAGCATGCCGCATGCGGTCGCGCGTTCGGTCGACGACTTCCTCGAGGCCGTCGCCGAAGCCGTCGCGATCGTGCTGGTCGTGAGCCTCGTGTCGCTCGGCCTGCGCACCGGGATGGTCGTCGTGATCTCGATTCCCGTCGTGCTCGCGGTGACGGCCCTCTTCATGTACCTGTTCGACATCGGGCTGCACAAGGTGTCGCTCGGCACGCTCGTGCTCGCGCTCGGGCTGCTCGTCGACGACGCGATCATCGCGGTCGAGATGATGGCCGTGAAGCTCGAACAGGGCTACAGCCGTGCGCGCGCCGCCGCGTTCGCGTACACCAGCACCGCGTTTCCGATGCTGACGGGCACGCTCGTCACCGTGTCGGGCTTCCTGCCGATCGCGCTCGCGAAATCGAGCACCGGCGAATACACGCGCTCGATCTTCGAGGTGTCGGCGATCGCGCTGATCGCGTCGTGGTTCGCGGCCGTCGTGCTGATCCCGCTGCTCGGTTATTACCTGCTGCCCGAGCGCAAACGGCACGCGCACGAGGCGCACCTGCCCGACGACCACGAACACGACATCTACGACACGCGCTTCTACCGGCGGCTGCGCGGCTGGATCGACTGGTGCATCGAGCGGCGCTTCGTCGTGCTGCTGATCACGGGCGCGCTGTTCGTCGTGGCGCTGATGGGCTTCTCGCTGGTGCCGCAGCAGTTCTTCCCGAGTTCCGACCGGCCCGAGCTGCTGGTCGACCTGCGGCTGCCCGAGGGTGCGTCGTTCGCGGCGACGCTGCGCGAGACCGAACGCCTCGAGAAGGTGATCGACAAGCGCCCCGAGATCGATCATTCGGTGAGCTTCGTCGGCAGCGGCGCGCCGCGCTTCTACCTGCCGCTCGACCAGCAGCTTCAGTTGCCGAACTTCGCGCAGTTCGTGATCACCGCGAAATCGGTCGAGGATCGCGAAAAGCTCGCGACCTGGCTCGAAACCACGCTGCGCGACCAGTTCCCGGCCGTACGCTGGCGCCTGTCGCGACTCGAGAACGGCCCGCCGGTCGGCTATCCGGTGCAGTTCCGCGTGAGCGGCGACAGCATCGCGACGGTCCGCTCGATCGCCGAGAAGGTCGCGGCGACGATGCGCGGCGATGCGCGTGCCGTGAACGTGCAGTTCGACTGGGATGAACCCGCCGAGCGCTCGGTGCGCTTCGAGATCGACCAGAAGAAGGCACGCGAGCTGAACGTCACGTCGCAGGACGTGTCGAGCTTCCTCGCGATGACGCTGTCCGGCACGACCGTCACGCAGTACCGCGAGCGCGACAAGCTGATCGCGGTCGACCTGCGCGCGCCGCGGGCCGATCGCGTCGACCCCGCGAAGCTTGCTGGCCTCGCGCTGCCGACGCCGAACGGCCCGGTGCCGCTCGGCTCGCTCGGCCGCTTCAAGCCGACGCTCGAATACGGCGTCGTGTGGGAGCGCGATCGCCAGCCAACCATCACCGTGCAGTCGGACGTGCGCGCCGGCGCGCAGGGCATCGACGTCACGCATGCGATCGACGCGAAGCTGAACGCGCTGCGCGCGCAGTTGCCGGTCGGCTATCAGATCAACATCGGAGGCTCGGTCGAGGAAAGCGCGAAGGCGCAGACGTCGATCAATGCGCAGATGCCGCTGATGGCGATCGCCGTGTTCACGCTGCTGATGATCCAGTTGCAAAGCTTCTCGCGCGTGCTGATGGTCGTGCTGACCGCGCCGCTCGGGCTGATCGGCGTGGTCGCGACGCTGCTGCTGTTCGGCCAGCCGTTCGGCTTCGTCGCGATGCTCGGCGTGATCGCGATGTTCGGGATCATCATGCGCAACTCGGTGATCCTCGTCGACCAGATCGAGCAGGACATCGCGGTCGGCCACGGCCGGGTCGACGCGATCATCGGCGCGACCGTGCGGCGTTTCCGCCCGATCACGCTGACGGCCGCGGCCGCCGTGCTCGCGCTGATCCCGCTGCTGCGCTCGAACTTCTTCGGGCCGATGGCAACCGCGCTGATGGGCGGCATCACGAGCGCAACCGTGCTGACGCTGTTCTACCTGCCCGCGCTGTACGCGACGTGGTTCCGCGTGAAGCGCGACGAACGTGACCCGCAGGACGGTCCGCCGCCAGGCGGCAGCACGCCGGCCGCGCCGTCGGGAGCCTGACCATGGACGTATCGATGAACCTGAAAACGAAAGCCGTGCGGGCGCTCGCGGCCGCGAGCCTCGCCGGCCCGCTCGCCGGCTGCGCGTGGTTCGCGCCGAGCGGCGAGCCGCCCGCGATGCCGTCGCCCGCGCATTACGGCACGGCGCCGCAAATCCAGCAGACCGTGTCCGCGCAAGGCGTCGCGCAGCAGTTCGAGGTCGGCGCACAGCCCGTGCCCGACTGGTGGAAGCAGTACCGCTCCGATTCGCTGAACGCGCTCGTCGACGAAGGGCTGCGCAACAGCCCGACGCTCGGTGCGGCGTCGCATTCGCTGGATGCCGCACGCGAACAGCTGCGCGGACAGATCGGCAGCTCGATGCTGCCGTCGATCGACGCGGGCGGCCAGGCCACGCGCCAGCGCGCGCTCGGCGTGCCGATTCCCGCGCTCGGCGCGCCGACGCTGCTGTACGACACGTTCGTCGGGCAACTGCAGGCGAGCTACACGATCGATCTGTTCGGCGTCTCCCGCTTCGCGAACCGCGCGCTCGCGAAACGCGTCGACGTCAGCGCGTTCCAGCTCGAATCCGCGCGACGCGCGCTGGCCGCGAACATCGTCACCGCGTCGATCACGGTGTCGGTGCTCAACGCACAGATCAACACGACCGAGCGGCTCGTCGCGCTTTCGAACGACCAGGCACACGACGCCGAACGCCGCTACGCGCTCGGCTCGGCGTCGCGCAGCGACGCGCTGACCGCGCGGCAAAGCGCCGACACGTTTGCGGCAAGCCTGCCCGCGCTGCGCCAGCAGCGCGACTCGGCACGCCATGCGCTCGCAGTGCTGGTCGGCCGCACGCCCGACCGGCCGCCGGCCGATCTCACGCTCGCCGATCTGCACCTGCCCGAACAGGTGCCCGTCGTCGTGCCGTCGGACCTGCTGCAAAGCCGCCCGGACATCCAGGCGGCCGACGCGGGGCTGAAGGCGGCCGCGGCCGAAGTGGGCGTCGCGACCGCGCAGATGTTCCCGCAGCTGTCGCTATCGGCGGCGATGGGCCAAGGCGGCTTCAGCTGGCCGACGATGCTGTCGGGCGCCGGCGCGATCTGGAACGTCGGCGCGTCGCTGAGCCAGCCGATCTTCCACGGCGGCGCGCTGTTCGCGCAGCGCCGCGCGGCGAAGGCCACCTACGAAGCCGCAGTCGACCAGTACAAGCAGGCCGTGCTCGGCGCGTTCCAGAACGTCGCCGATTCGCTCGCGGCGCTCGAACACGATGCCGAAGCGCTCGACGCGTCGTCCCGCGCCGCGCTGTCCGCACGTGGCGCATACGACGACGCGGCCGCCCGCGTGCGGCTCGGCGCGCTGCCGCCGTCGGCCGCGCGCGCCAGCGAACTGCAGTACCGCAACGCGCGGCTCGACGAGATCCGCGCGACCGGCGCGCGGTTCGCGGATACCGCGCGGCTCTATCAGGCGATGGGCACGCCGCCGGCCGGCAAGGCCGACAAGACCGATAAAGCCGGCAAAACCGTCGACAAGGCGGCCGGCGACAGCACAACCGGCAAGGAAGCGCGCGTCGCCACGCCCGACACCCCGCCTTCGCCGCAATAAGCCGGCCTTTCGATCGGGCGCGCGCGATCCCCGGCGCGCCCGATTTCCGATCTTCCGCTTGACCCTCACGTAGCGTAACGTTCGAGACTCCAGTGTGCGTACCGAACGGAGGAACGAATGCGACTGAAAGTGGGAGAACTGGCGAAACGCAGCGGGCTGACCGTCCGCACGCTTCATCACTATCACGCGATCGGTCTGCTGACGCCTTCGGCGCGTGCCGACAACGGCTACCGGCTGTACGACCGCCACGACATCGCCCGGCTCCACCAGATCCAGGCGCTGCGTCGCTTCGGACTGTCGCTCACCGAAATCGGCGACTACCTGAACCAGCCCGACGCCCCGCTCGTCGATCTCGTCGCGAAGCAGATCGCGTCGCTCGACCGCCAGCTCGCGCAGACCGCGCAGCTGCGCGAGCGGCTCGTGCACCTGCACGCGCAGCTCGCCGCGGGCACCGAGCCGGAACTGGCCGATTGGCTCACCACACTGGAGTTGATGACCGTGTACGACAAATATTTCTCCGAGGCAGAACTCGCAAGCATGCCGATGTACCGCAAGAGCCAGACGGGCGACGCGGAATGGATCGCGCTCGTCGACGACGTGCGCGTGCTGCACGACGCGGGCGTCCCGCCCGAGGACGAGCGCGCCCGTGCGCTCGCCGGTCGCTGGATGGCGATGCTCGTGCGCGACACGAACAACGACCCGCGGCTGCTGGCGAAGCTGAACCTGATGCACGAACACGAACCCGCGATGCAGTCGAAGATCGGCATTTCGACCGCGCTGCGCGACTACGTGCTGCGCGCCGCTTCCGAAACGAAGATGCGGATCTTCGAGAAGTATCTTGCCCCGGACGAGATCCGCTTCATGCGCGCGCACTACGGCGAACGCGCGATGGACTGGCCGCAACTGATGGGCGACGTGCGCGATGCGATCGAATCGGGCGCGCAGCCCGATTCGCCGGAAGGCCGTGCGCTCGCGCGTCGCTGGCTCGACCTGTTCTGCAGTTATGCGGGCAACGATCCGGCCACGCACGCGAAATTCCGCCATGCGATGATGAACGAACCGCAGCTGACGAAGGATACGTGGGTCGACGAGACGCTGCTCGGTTTCATGCGCGAGGCGATGGCGCAGCTTGCGCCTGTGCGCTGATCGGGAATGGCGTGGCGGGCGGCACGCGGGTTGCCGATCTAGCCGCCCGCGTCACCACTTGCAGCCGGTATCGCGAACCGCATCCAGTGCCAGCATCGGCAACGCAAGGAGGCCGGCGCCCGCATACGCGTTCCGGCAGTCGATGCGGCGCGCGCCCGACATCCCTCTCGCCAGCCTGGCGTCGACGGTATCGCGGCGCGGCGCCGCGTGACCGGACGACGCACCCGACACGTCGACCGCCGCCTCGGCAACACTGCGCCCCGACGCACGCCGCGCGCCGATCGACGCCAGATCGCGGCCCCAATCGACATCGGGCGTCGACGCGTTCGCCGGCCGGTCTTCGTGTCGATCCTGCACGGGTGCGTCCCCGTGTGCATGCGGCACCCCCGATGCATCCGGACGCGAACGCGTCGCCATGCGAGCGTTCGCGGCGGCGCCGGACAGTTTCGTCGATCGACCCTTGCCACGCACGTGCCCATTCTGGCCGGTGCGTGCGGCCACGCCGGTTGCCGGCGGCTGCATCGGCCGAGCCAGCAGCAACGCGACACTCAGCACGGATTGTGCCGCCGCCTCGGCTTTTGGTCTGGCCGCACCGGCCGTCATCGACGCGCCGCGCAACACGAACCATCCGAGCACGTGGATCGACACGGCGATTGCACCGGCCAGCGCGACGATACCCAGCCGCCGACGTCGCGCCATCGCATCGGCCGTGCGCCGTGACGACGCCTCAATCCGGCTCGCCGCCGCCGTCATCGCTGAACGCGAGCAGGTCGCCGGGCTGGCAGTCGAGATAACGGCAGATCGCCTCGAGCGTCGCGAAGCGGATGCCCTTGACCTTCCCTTGCTTGAGCAGCGACAGGTTTTGTTCGGTGATGCCGACAGCCGCCGCGAGATCCTTCGAGCGGACCTTGCGGGTTGCGAGCATCACGTCGAGCTTGACTACGATCGACATGGCGCGCCTCAGACGAACTGCCGATGTTCGGCGTCGAGCTCGCTCGCCTGCCGGAGAATGTGCGCGACGACCGCGATGCAGGCCGCGGTAAACAGCGCGACGACGTACGGCATGCTGAAGCCGATGCTGACCACGCGATGGCCGACCGGCTCGCGCAGCGTCGCCCACACGCTCAGCAGCGGTTCGCACAGCAGGCTCAGCAGCACCCACAGGCCGATCGCGCGGCCCGTCTTGCCGAGATGGCCGGCCGCCTGCGCAGAGAAATAGTCGCGGCGCGCGTAAGTCCGGAACAGCGCGCGCAGATGGCGCAGCCCGTTCGCGAGCGCGACGAGCGGCACGCTCGACAACAGGATGCCGACCGCCTTTTGCCACCACGGGAATGCGGCGACGTCCACGTGCAGGTTCGACATCACCGAGTCCGTCAGGCCGAATACGAAACCGGGCCCGGAGTCGGCCGCGCTCAGCGACGGAAACGTCCAGCAAGCGGCGTTGAGCGCCAGCATGGCGACGATGAACCACAGCGTGACAGCGGCCATCCGCTGGCTGATACGGGCGATGCGATCGGAATGCATGCGAGGTCCTCGACGGAGATTGAACACGCGCCGATTGTACGCCGATAATTATCGTAAAACGATAATTAATCGTCGTTTTGTCATGTTTTTTTATCGTGCAACGGCCTCTCGCCGCTTAACCGAACCGGCTTCGCACGCGCCGAGGCGGCCACGCAGCCGCCTACTCGTAGTTGCGTACGCTGATCCCGCGCCAATGCTTCGTCATGTAGTGCAGAAACGCGGGATGGGCCTTCAGGTCCGCATTCGGCACCGGGGGCGCGCCGCCGTCCGTGAACTTGCCCTTGACCGTCACGGTTTCCTCGCCGCGCAGCACGTACTTCGTGCCGCCGTCGACCAGGAAGTACTTGACCTGGTCGGCGCTGATGTCGCCGCGGCAGCCGATCTTGTACGCGAACAGGAACTGCTTGCGGCCGTTGCCGAGCAGGTCGAGCATTTCGATCGACGCGGGCACGACGTCGAGGATCACGTCGACCGGGCATTCCTTCACGTAATCGCGCACCGTCCAGTCGGGGCGGCCGTCGAGCGTCGCGGAGACCTTGAGCGTGACGTCGTCGCCGGACTCGGTTCTGGCAAGCGTCACCGCATGCGCGCCGGCCGCATCGGTCCATGTGTATTCGGCGGCCGGTGCCGGGCTGGCCAGCGCAGCAGCTGCGACGAACAGGCAAGGCGAAAGAAAGTGTTGTTTCATCGGCGATGGGGGACTGGATCGAACGCGCCATTATCGGCAAAGCCGCCTGCCGCTGCCAGTTCCGCCTCGCGCCCGTACCGATTACCGGTCGCGCGACCCGAGCCCGAGCGCCTTCATCCGCCGGTACAACGTCCGCTCGCTCATCCCGACCTGCTCGGCAAGCGCCTTGCGCGTGCCGTCGAACGCGCGCGCGATGCGCACGAGTTCCGCGTCCGACACGCCGCGCACATCCGCCCCGCGGTCCTGCGGCACCGCCGAGGCGGCGACCAGTTCCGCCGGCAGATGCTCGACCCGGATCGTCCCGTCGTCCGCGAACAGGCACGCGCGTTCGAGCACGTTGCGCAATTCGCGGATGTTGCCGGGCCACGCATACGCATCGAGACACGCGCGCGCGCGTTCGGTCAGCACGAACGGCCGGGCGCTCGCGTCGCCCGCGCCGGTGCGCGCGTTCGCGATCCGCCGCAGGATCGATTCGGCCAGCAGCGCGACGTCGCCGCGCCGGTCGCGCAGTGCCGGCAACGGAATCGGAAACGCGTTGATCCGGTAATAGAGATCCTGCCGGAACCGGCCGTCGTCGATCATCTCGCGCAGCGGCTTGTGTGTGGCCGCGACGAGCCGGAAATCCGCGCGCAGCGCCTCGACGCCGCCGACGCGCCGGAACGTGCCTGATTCGATCAGCCGCAGCAGCTTCACCTGCATCGGCAGCGGCACGTCGCCGATCTCGTCGAGAAACAGCGTGCCGCCCTGCGCGGTCTCGACGAGGCCCGGCTTGCGCTGGTTCGCGCCGGTGAACGCGCCCTTCTCGTAGCCGAACAGTTCGCTCTCGAACAGCGTCTCGGCGATCCCCGAGCAATCGACGACGACGAACGGCCCCATCGCGCGATCGCTCGCCTCGTGCAGCGCGCGAGCGAACAGTTCCTTGCCGGTGCCCGATTCGCCGAGCAACAGCACCGGCAGCGTCGACGGCGCGACGCGCTGCAGTGCGCCGAGCGCCGCGTTGAACGCGTCCGCGCCGCCGACCAACCCCTCCGCGCTCGGCTGCGCGGACGCGCTGCGCACCGTCGTCAGCCGCTCGACATACGCGATCACGTTGCCGGACACATCGAAGATCGGCCGCAGCTCGACGTCGACATGCTCGGGGCCGCGCGGCGTGTGGTGGATGTGCAGCACGCGGTTCAGCCCGCGCGATTCCAGCGCCTGCTTCATCGGGCAATGCTCGCCGGCCTGGTCGCACGGCACGTCGTAGTGATGCGAGACCTGGAAGCAGTGCCGGCCCACGTGCTCGACGCCCGCCACACCGAACTGGCGCCGGTACGCATCGTTCGCCGCGAGGATGCGGTAGTCGGGATCGACGACGATCATCGGCTGCGGGTCCTGCTCGAGATACGCGACGAGCGCGCGCACGTCGGGCATGGCGTCGTGGCGCGGCGCGGGAACGATCGGGATGGTGTCGTGCGGATTCATGCGGACGCTCGGTGAGAATGCTGCCGGACGAACTGCCAGGCAGGCTGCCAATTCTGCCACGACACTGCCAGATATGGCAGTCCGCATTCGGAAGTCGATGCCGGCGACGCCTGCGCATTGCCGAGGCCGTACCGAAAACCCGAGCCGAATCAAGTCTCTGACACATCGACCGGGGCCGCGGGGCCGGCTGGCACGTTTCTTGAGATAAAGATCCCGATTGCAGATGCAGAACCCGATCGAGGACATCCCGTGAGCCATGCCCCCACGCTGTCGGTCGAAGGCTTTTTCGACCCGGCGACCCACACCGTCAGCTATCTCCTGCTCGATACGGCGAGCCGCGCCTGTGCGCTCATCGACAGCGTGCTCGACTACGACCCGAAATCCGGCCGCACGCGCACCGACAGTGCCGACCGGCTGATCGCCCGCGTCGCCGAACTCGGCGCGACCGTGCACTGGCTGCTGGAAACGCACGTGCATGCCGACCACCTGTCGGCCGCGCCCTACCTGAAGACGCGAGTCGGCGGCCGGATCGCGATCGGCTCGCACGTGCGCCGCGTGCAGCACGTGTTCGGCACGCTGTTCAACGCGGGCCCCGGCTTTGCGGAGGACGGCCGCCAGTTCGACCGGCTCGTCGACGACGGCGACACGCTCGAACTCGGCGCGCTGACGATCCGCGCGCTGCACACGCCGGGCCACACGCCCGCATGCATGACCTACTGCGTCGACGACGCGACGCAGCGCGCGGCGTTCGTCGGCGACACGTTGTTCATGCCCGACTACGGCACGGCCCGCTGCGACTTCCCGGGCGGCGACGCGCGCACGCTGTACCGCTCGATCGCACGCGTGCTCGGCCTGCCGCCCGACACGCGCCTGTATCTGTGCCACGACTACCAGCCGGGCGGCCGCGACGTGCAGTTCGTGACGACCGTCGCCGAGCAGCGCCGCGCGAACGTGCATGTGAAGGACGGCGTGACCGAGGACGATTTCGTCGCGATGCGCACCGCACGCGATGCGACGCTCGCGATGCCCGTGCTGATGCTGCCGTCCGTGCAGGTCAACATGCGCGCCGGCCACCTGCCCGAGCCCGAAAACAATGGCGTGCGCTACCTGAAGATCCCGCTCGACGCGATCTGAGCGCTGCCGCCCCCAACCGAGAACCCCGACATGACCACCATTCGCAAGCTGACCGACGCGTTGTCGGTCTCGCCGCAGATCGCGACGGCCGACCTGCCCGCGCTGCACGCGGCCGGCATCCGCGCGATCGTCTGCAACCGGCCCGACGGCGAAGGCCCCGACCAGCCGACCGTCGCCGAGATTCGCGCGGCCGCCGCGCCGCTCGGTATCGACGTGCATTACCTGCCGGTCGATACGGGCAAGGTCACCGACGACCAGGCCGCGCAGTTCGGCGCACTCGTCGCGTCGCTGGAAGGCCCGGTGCTCGCGTATTGCCGCAGCGGCACGCGCTCGGCCACGCTGTGGGCGCTGTCGCAAGCCGGCCTGCGCCCGCTGAACGACATCGTCGCGACGGCCAATACAGCCGGCTACGACCTGCGCGCGGTCGCGTCTCGCGTCGCTCAAGGCGGCACGCAAGCCGCGCCGGCCATCGACGCGCGGCACGACATCGTGATCGTCGGCGCGGGTGCGGCCGGTATCGCCGTTGCATCGAGCCTGCTCGCGCGCGACGCGTCGCTCGACATCGCCGTGATCGACCCGGCCGACGTCCACTACTACCAGCCGGGCTGGACGATGGTCGGCGCGGGCGTATTCCGGCCCGAGACGACCGCGCGCCAAATCACCGACTTGCTGCCGCGCGGTGTACACCGGATCCAGGCCGCCGTCGCGGGCTTCGAGCCCGAATCGCATACGGTCGTGCTCGACGGCTGCCGCCGCATCGGTTATCGCAAGCTCGTCGTGTGCCCGGGGCTCAAGCTCGACTGGGAAGCGATCGAAGGCCTCGCCGACACGCTCGGCCGCAACGGCGTCACGTCGAACTACCGCTACGATCTCGCGCCGTACACGTGGGAGCTCGTCCGCGCGTTCCGCGGCGGCAATGCACTCTTCACGCAGCCGCCGATGCCGATCAAGTGCGCGGGTGCGCCGCAGAAGGCGATGTACCTGTCGTGCGACCACTGGCGCCGCGCGGGCCACCTCGACGCCGCGAACGTCGAATTCCTGAATGCGGGCGGTGCGCTGTTCGGCGTCGCCGACTACGTGCCCGCGCTGATGGAGTACGTGAAAAGCTACGACATCGCGCTGTCGTTCGGCCACAACCTCGTCTCGATCGACGGGCCCGCGCGCCGTGCGACGTTCGCACGCGCGCTGCCGGACGGCGGCAAGGAAACCGTCGTGCGTGCGTTCGACATGATCCACGTCGTGCCGCCGCAGAAGGCGCCCGACTTCGTGCGCGCGAGCCCGCTCGCCGACGCGGCCGGCTGGATCGACGTCGATCCGGCGACGCTGCGGCACAAGCAGTTTCCGGACATCTACGCGCTCGGCGACGTCACCAACACGACCAATGCGAAAACCGCCGCGGCCGCCCGCAAGCAGGCGCCGGTCGTCGCGCACAACCTGCTCGCGTCGCTCGGCCGCGCGCACGGCGACGCCGCGTACGACGGCTACGGCTCGTGTCCGCTCACCGTCGAGCGCGGCAAGATCGTGCTCGCCGAATTCCTGTACGGCGGCAAGGTCGCGCCGACCTTCCCCGCGTGGCTGATCGACGGCAAGCGCCCGTCGCGGCTTGCGTGGCTGCTCAAGGAACGCGTGCTGCCGCCGCTTTACTGGAAGGCGATGCTCAAGGGTCGCGAATGGCTCGCGAAGCCCGCGATCGCACGTTGACCGGAGCCCGATGACGTCATGCTGATTTCCCTTGTACTGGGCGGCTTCGTTGGCGCCGTGCTCGGCCTGACCGGCGCCGGCGGTGGCATTCTCGCGGTGCCCGCGCTCGTGGTCGGCATGAGCTGGCCGATGCAGCAGGCCGCGCCCGTCGCGCTCGTCGCGGTGGCGGGCAGCGCCGCGCTCGGCGCGCTCGAAGGCTTCCGCCGCGGGCTCGTGCGCTATCGCGCGGCGCTGCTGATGGCCGTGGCCGGCGTGCCGCTGACCACGCTCGGCGTGCGGCTCGCGCACGTGCTGCCGCAACGCATGCTGCTCGCGCTGTTCGCGCTGACGATGCTGGTCGTCGCCGGCCGCCTGCTGCGGCAGGCGCTGCGGCACGCTCCCGCCGATGCCGACGCGTCGCCGCTGTGCGTCGGCCGCGTGAATCCCGATACGGGCCGTCTCGTGTGGTCCTGGCCCGTCGGCGTCGCGCTTGCGTCGACCGGCGCGATGACGGGCCTGATGACCGGGCTGCTCGGCGTCGGTGGCGGTTTCGTGATCGTGCCGATGCTGCGCAAGTTCACGAATGTGTCGATGCACGGCGTCGTCGCGACGTCGCTGATGGTGATCGCGCTGGTCGGCACCGGCGGCGTGTTCGCGACGCTCGTGTCGGGCACGCACGCGCCGCTCGACGTGACCCTGTGGTTCACCGTGGCAACCGCGCTCGGCATGGCCGCCGGCCGCGGTGCGTCGCGGCACCTCGCCGCGCGGCACGTGCAGGCCGGCTTCGCGGCCGTGCTCGTGTGCGTCGCGCTCGGGTTGCTGGCGAAGGCGGCATTCGGCGCGTGATCGATGGCACGGGCATCGACCGCGCCCGTCACCGCCTTCGTTCAGATTTGTTCATATAGCTGCCGGAATCGCGTGCTAGAGTCGTCTCGCGGCGCTGTTGCACACGCATCGAATCCAACAAAGAAAATGGAGCTCCGGCATGCAAGCAAGCACTCGAGGATGCGCGGCGATGGCCGCGCTGCTGTTCGCCCCACTCACCGCTTTCGCGACACCCGCCTACACCGCCGCACTGACGCTCGCCACGCTCTCGCCGTCGGTCGGCGGGACCGACAAGGCAACGCTCAAGCTCGCCAACACCGGTGCCGCACCTGCCGCCGCCGGGCTCTTCATCGGGATGCCCGCCGGCTTCACCGCGAACGGCCTCACCAGCACGTGCGGTGGCACGCTGACGGATGACGGCGCGTCGCGGGTCGCGCTGTCCGGCGTGACGGTGCCGGCCGGTGGCACGTGCACGCTCGGCTTCACGCTCGACGTGCCGCCCGTCGCCTCGCTGCCGCCGGCGGGTGCACGCAGCTTTACGATCACGGCCAACCCGGCTCCCGGGTTCGCGACTCTGTCCACCGCGACCGCGCCGACGCTGTCCGGCTTCCTCGGCTCGACGCCGGGGCTCTACAGCAACACGTGGTTCCCGTCGACCGTGCGCAGCGTCGGCACGCTCGATCTGTTCATCACGCCGAAGACGGATCCCGGCCCGAACTCGAACGTGTTCTGGTCGAACCAGGTCAATTCGTTGAACGGCTACACGGGCCTGCAGTCGACCGAGCTCGTATCGGCCAGCGAAGGCAGCGGCCGGCAATTCCTGTTCAGCCTGTGGGGCGCGACGGCCGCCAAACCCGGCACGCCGGCCAGCGCCGGCATCGGTGCGGGCAGCTACTGCACGGTCAGCGGCTCGGCGACGGACGGCAGCGCGGGCGCGCAGTGCCGCTACCGCTACGACTGGCAGGCCGGCCACACCTACCGGTTCCGCATCACGCCGGACACGGCCCAGGGCCCGGGCTGGTTCAAGAGCAACGTCACCGACGTGACGCCCGGCTCCACCGGCGACAGCTTCGACATCGGCAGCATCTACGTCGGCACGACGCAGACGCAGGTGCCGGTTTCGTCGATCAGCCAGTGGGTGGAATATTTCGACTGGAACTCGAGCCGCACGAGTTGCACGTCGATCGCACACACCGACGCGCAGTTCGACATTCGCGCGTATGACGCGATCGGCAACGCGGTGGCTGTGCCGGCGCCGTCGGTCACCGTCAACAAGACCTGTCCGGCCAGCGATGCGAACGCGTCCGTATCGAACGGCGTCGCGACGCTGGTCGGCGGCCCGCAGCAATCGGCAGCCGGCCTCGTGAAAGCAACCGGCGCGTGCCTGACCGCGTCGGGCGGTCTCGCCGACGGCCATCCCGCGACGCTCGGCGCGTGCCCGACGCTCGCGTCGGTGCGCGCGTCGGGCGGCACGCAATTCAATCCGCAACTGTGGGTCGCCGCGGGCGACGGCACGCTGCAGACCAAGTACAGCTACTGCCTCACCGCGCAGGCAACCGGCGCGCTGCTGCGCACCTGTACCGCCGGTGCGGCCGATCAGCAATGGCGCGTGAAAGCCGGCACGGGACCGGGTTCGACTCAGCTCGTGTCGCAATCGACGGGCCGCTGCCTGGCGCCTGCCGCCGGCGGCACGCTGAGCCTCCAGCCGTGCACGGCCGCCACGGCAGTCTGGACGACACCCGGCAAGAGCTTCGCGTACTGACCGACGCTGCAGCACGCGCAGCGCGCCCAAGCAAAACGCCCGGCCCGACTCGTCGTCGGCACCGGGCGTTTTTCATTGCTGCGAGCAACGCAGCCGTCAGGTCGCGAACCCCGCCATCCGCTTGCGTTCCTGACGCAGCATCACGAAGTTCGCGATCACGACGCCGGCCGTCACCGCGACGATGAACAGCGTCGCGAGCGCGTTCATCTCCGGGTTCAGCCCGAGGCGCACGCGCGAGAACACGACGAGCGGCAGCGTCGTCGAGCCGGGGCCCGACAGGAACGCCGACAGCACGAGGTCGTCGATCGACAGCGTGAACGACAGCAGCCAGCCCGCGATCAGCGCCTGCGAGATCAGCGGCAGCGTGATCGTGAAGAAGACCTTCAGCGGCGTCGCGCCGAGATCGAGCGCGGCTTCCTCCAGCGACGGGTTCAGCTCGCGCACGCGCGACTGCACGATGATCGCGACGTACGAGATGCACAGCATCACGTGGCCGAGCCAGATCGTGAACACGCCGCGCTCGGCCGGCCAGCCGATCCACTTCGCCAGTTCGATGAACAACAGCAGCAGCGAGATTCCCTGGATCACCTCGGGAATCACGAGTGGCGCGTTGATCATCCCGCTGAACAGCGCGAAACCGCGAAAGCGGCCCATCCGCGCGAGCACGAAGCCGGCCCACGTGCCGATGAACACCGACGCGAACGCGGTCAGCACGCCGATCTTCAACGACAACCACGCGGCGGTCAGCAGCTCGTCGTCCTCCACCAGCGCCGAATACCACTTGAACGAGAAGCCCGACCACACGGTAACGAGCTTCGACTCGTTGAACGAATAGACGATCAGGCTGATGATCGGGATGTACAGGAACGCGAAGCCGGCAAACAGCGCCGCGAACTGCAGGTAACGATTCGGCTTCATCGACGGCCCTCCTGCTCCTTCGCCTGGAAATGCTGGAACATCGCCATCGGCACGAGCAGCAGCAGCACCATCGCGCAGGTCACGGCCGACGCCATCGGCCAGTCCGCGTTGTTGAAGAACTCATTCCACATCACGCGGCCGATCATCAGCGTGTTCGCGCCGCCGAGCAGTTCGGGAATCACGTACTCGCCCACCGCCGGGATGAACACCAGCAGGCAGCCCGCGATGATCCCGTTCTTCGACAGCGGCAGCGTGATCTGCACGAACGCCTTCCACGGCTTGGCGCCGAGGTCGTACGCGGCCTCGAGCAGGCGCAGGTCCATCTTCACGAGGTGCGCGTAAAGCGGCATCACGAGGAACGGCAGGTACGAATACACCATCCCGATGTACACCGCGTAGTTCGTGCGGTACAGCTCGATCGGCGTATGGGTCAGGCCGATCCCCATCAGGAAGTTGTTCAGCAGGCCGTTGTTCTTCAGGATGCCGATCCACGCGTACACGCGGATCAGGAACGACGTCCAGAACGGCAGCATCACGCCCATCATCAGCAGGTTGCGGGTCGCCGGGTTCGAGCGCGCGATGTAGTACGCCATCGGATAGCCGAGCAGCAGGCACAGCAGCGTCGTGACCGCGGCCACCCACACCGAGTTCACGTAGGTCGCGAAATACAGGCTGTCCGTGAACAGGAACGCGTAGTGCGACAGGTTCAGCGCGACGTGCACAACACCGTCCGCGTACGACGCGAGCTCCGTGTACGGCGGGATGCCGAGCTGCAGCTCCGCGAAGCTGATCTTGACGACCAGCACGAACGGCACGAGGAAGAACAGCACGAGCCACGTGAACGGCCCGGCGACGACCGCCGTCGCGCCCGTCAGATTGAAGCGCCGCACCGGCCACTCGAGCAGGGACTTGAACGTGGTCATGACGTCAGCACCACACCCGCGGTCGCGCTCCAGCGCACGTAGATCTCGTCGCCGAGCGCCGGCGTGTCGAGCTCGGAAATCGCGAGGCTCGACACGTTCGCGATCACCGTCTTGCCCGCGTCGAGCTTCACGTGATACAGCGAATAACCACCCATGTACGCGACGTTGCTGATCCTGCCGCGCGCCCAGTTGAACGCGCCTTCGGGCGGCTTGCGCGTGAGCGCGATCCGCTCGGGGCGCACCGACACCGTGACCGGCATCCCGAGCGGGCCCGAGATGCCGTGGCTCACGTACAGCCGGCTCGGCAGTTCCGGCGATTCGATGTACACGTGGTCGGGTTCATCCTCGACGGTCACGCCGTCGAACAGGTTCGTCGAGCCGATGAATTCGGCCGAGAAGCGGCTGTTCGGATATTCGTACACTTCGTTCGGCGAGCCGATCTGCACGATCTGCCCTTCGCTCATCACCGCGAGGCGATTCGCCATCGTCATCGCTTCTTCCTGGTCGTGCGTGACCATCATGCAGGTGACACCGACCTTGTTCAGGATGTTGACGAGTTCGATCTGCGTGCGCTGGCGGATCTGCTTGTCGAGCGCGGACATCGGCTCGTCGAGCAGCAACAGCTTCGGGCGCTTGACCAGCGAGCGGGCGAGCGCGACGCGCTGCTGCTGGCCGCCCGACAGCTGATGCGGCTTGCGCTTCGCGTACTTGCTCATCTGCACGAGTTCGAGCGCCGCGGCGACGCGCTCCCTCAGTTCGGCCTTCGGCACGCCTTCCTGCTTGAGGCCGAACGCGACGTTCGACTCGACCGACATGTGCGGGAACAGCGCATACGACTGGAACATCATGTTCACGGGCCGCTTGTACGGCGGCATCTGCGCGAGGTCCTCGCCGTCGATCAGGATCTTGCCCGACGTGACCGTCTCGAGGCCCGCGAGCATCCGCAGCAACGTCGACTTGCCGCAGCCCGAGCTGCCGAGCAGCGCGAACAGCTCGCCCTGGCGCACGGTCAGATTGACGCTGCGCACGGCTTCGGTGTCGCCGAATTTCTTGACGACGTCGACGATCTGGACAAAGTTCTCGGCGCGCGCATCGGCGCCGGAGGCGTAAACGGAGGACGGTGCGCCCGCGACCGGCCCACCCGACTGGCTATTCATGATGTGCTGCTTCTCTCCTGCGTTTGACGAACAAAGCCCCCGGGGGCACCAGGGGCTTCATGACTGCTGGTTCACTTCGCTCGCGTCAGCGGCCCGACTTCAGCTCGGTCCACAGACGCGTCTGCAGGCGCTGGATTTCAGGCGGCAGCGGCTTGAGCAGGAACAGCGTCTTCACGACGTCGGCCGGCGGGTAGACGGCCGGGTCGTTCGCGACGTCGGGCCGCACGTACTTGCGGGCCTCGGCGTTGGCGCTCGGGTAGTACACCGCGTTCGTGATCGCCGCGTGCACCTTCGGATCCTCGATGTAGTTGATCCACTGCAGCGCGGCATCCTTGTTCTTCGCGTCCTTCGGGATCGCCATCACGTCGAACCACACCGGCGCGCCGCCCTTCGGAATGTAGTACTCGACCTTGTACGGCTTCTTCGCTTCGATCGCGCGATGCTTCGCGATCACGACGTCTCCCGACCAGCCGAACGCGAAGCAGATGTCGCCGCCGACCAGGTCGTTGATGTAGCCCGACGAGTTGAATTGCGTGATGTACGGGCGGATCTTCTTCAGCACGTCCATCGCGGCCTTGTAGTCGGCCGGGTTCGTGCTCATTGGATCCTTGCCGATGTAGTGCAGCGCAGCCGCGAACATCTGGTCGGGCGCGTCGAGCACCGACACGCCGCAGGTCTTCAGCTTCGCGAGGTTTTCCGGTTTGAACAGGATGTCCCAGTTGTCGAGCGGGACCTTGCCGAGTGCCTGCTGCGCCTTCGTCAGGTTGTACGCGAGACCGGTCGTGCCGTACGCCCAGGGCACCGAATACTTGTTGCCCGGGTCCGCGCCGGCGACGAGCGCCATCAGTTGCGGATCGAGATACTTGAGGTTCGGCAGCTTCGATTTGTCGAGCGGCGCGAAGATGCCGGCGGCGATCTGCTTGCCCGCGTAGTTGCTGGTCGGCACGACGATGTCGTAGCCCGAGCTGCCCGTCAGCAGCTTCGCCTGCAGCGTGTCGTCGCTGTCGTAGTTGTCGTAGCGGACCTTCACGCCCGACTGCTTCTCGAAGTTCGGGATCGTGTCCTTCGCAATGTAGTCGGACCAGTTATAGACATTGAGCTGCGTATCCTTCGCTGCTGCTGCCGCCGATGCACCCACGCACAGCGCGAGCGCTGCGAACCGGCCCACTACCTTTGCTTTCATCCCGCTCTCCCTCCGGCCGGACACGTTGTCCGGCTGCCGTCTGCCTCGTCATGGCGGCGCATTCTGGTGCTCCGCCCCTCGAAAACCCCGAAAACTACCACCATTCGCGCTACGTCACAAAAAAATCATGCCGGTGTCGCGCAAACGGAACAGATTCCCGCCGCCGGCCAGTCAGGCCGCCCGCGTGGCGGGGTGTTCCGGGGGAATTTTATCGGGTAATCGGCGGCTGTCCACAGGGAAAAACCGGCGGCGGCGAAACGACGTTCGCGAGCCGGGCGGGCGGCCCGTTCGGCGGGTGTGCGCGCCGCTTGTTTCGCCGGCGGAATCGCGACGCGCGTCGCGCGCACCTAGGCCCGGGGCCTGGCTGTCGATCCAGCCGGCAAGCCGTTGCCGTGCGCCCTTGCCGGTGCGGGGTCGTACTGTCACGACCCCGCACCGGTACAGCATGCCGGCCGCACCCGCCCGACCGGGCGGCCGCGATGCATTAAAATGGCGGCTGACGATTCAACTGCGCGAACCCTCCCGATGGCCTCCAATCTCCACGACCTGCCCGACAGCCCCTGCATCGGCGTGTGCTCGACCCTCTTCGACGAAGTCTGCAAGGGCTGCGGCCGCACGGCCGCCGAAGTATCGAACTGGGTGTTCCTGAGCGACGACGAAAAGCGCGCGGTGTGGGAGCGCATCACGCGCGAAGGCACCGCGATGCGCTTCCAGTACGACAAGCTGTAAATCCGCCGCGCAAAAAAAAAGCGGCATGCCGACTGCCATGCCGCCAACCCCAACTCTGTTTTTTCCCGCCGCGTCTAGAACTTCATCCCGACGCCCACGCCGACGATCAGCGGATCGATGTGCAGCGTGCCGATGCCCTTGTCGCCGAGCGTCGCATCGGTGCTCATCCAGATCTTCTTCACGTCAACGTTCATGAACACCTTCTTCGTCACCTGCACGTCGACGCCGAACTGCAGCGCGGGGCCGAAGCTGCTCTTGTTGATCGACACGCCCTCCCCGCCGACGTTGAGCCCGTTGTTGTAGAAGTACGTGTAGTTCACCCCGGCGCCGACGTACGGACGCACCTTGCCCGCATGGTTGAAGTGATACTGCAGCAGCAGCGTCGGCGGCAGCACGCCCACGCCGCCGAGATTGCCGAGGCTCGACGTCAACTGGTGCCGCGACGTGCCGAGGATCAGCTCGACACCGAGGTAATCGCGGATCATGTACGTGAAGTCGAGCTCGGGCACGATCGCGTTGTTCACACCGACGTTGAGCGCACCCAGCGTGTCGCTCGCGCGCTCGTTAGGCTGGATGCTGATCGCGCGCAGTCGAACCAGTACGTCACCCTGATTGATGCCGTCGCCCGGCGACGCTGCGTGCGACAGCGAAGGCATCGCGACGAGGCTTGCCGCGACGGCGGCAGCGGTGACACAAGTTCGAATCGTTTTATGCATGGTACGGACCCCCAAAGAATGGTTTCCATTCTCCTCGTAGGGTCTTTTCGACATCTTGATATCCGTCAAGCCAGCGTAAACGTGGGACGGTTTGCCGCAGGCTCGGTCGCCCGGCCTGTCAGCAGCAGGTCGAGCAAGTCGCGCACGCTGCGGATCGCACGGCCGAACGGCAGCGCTTCGCGGCCGCGGAAGAACAGCCCGTTCGCGACGTCGCCGCGCAACGCAGCCGCGAGCCGCGTATCGATGCAGAAATGGCCGAACTTCTCGATGCCGTCGCGCAGTCCGCACACACTCAGACATTCGAGCGCGGTCGGACAGCGCTGCTTCAGCGCGCCGAGCTTGTTGCGGATGCGCGTCTCGTTGCGCAGGTAACGATCGAGCCACGGCGTCTTCACCGCGCGCGCTGGCAGCCCCGTCACGCTGACGAATTCGACGATGTCGTCGGGCGTCGCGTCGGCGAGCACGCGCTTGAAATCCGGATGCGCATCGCCCTCTTCCGTCACCGCGAACGGCGTCCCGACCTGCACGCCGTTCGCGCCGGCCGCGAACGCCGCGCGCACCGTGTCGTGGTTGTTGATCCCGCCCGCAACGATCAGCGGGATCGTCTCGCGCGCGAGGCCGAGCGACGCCATCACCTGCGCGGTCTCGTCGAGCACGCGTGCGAAATCGAATCGCGGGTCGTGCATGTCGTCGATCTGCGTGACGCCGAGGTGGCCGCCCGCATGCGCCGGATGCTCGATCACGAGCGCATCGGGCAGACGTCCCTTCTTCATCCATTTCTTCAGCACCAGCGCGATCCCGCGGCTGTCCGACAGGATCGGGATCAGCGCGATGTCGTGTCCTTGCGTGAGATCGGGCAGGTCGAGCGGCAGGCCCGCGCCCATCACGATCGCGTCCGCGCCTTCGTCGCACGCGACGCGCACGTAGTCGGCATGCGCGCTCACGGCCTTCATCACGTTGACCGCGATCATCCCGCGCCCTTCGCTGTAGGTCTTCGCGAGACGGATCTCGCGGGCGAGCGCCTCGAGGTTCGCGGCCTCGAGCGTCGCGCGATCGGGTTGCGCGCGGCACCGCGCGAGCAGGTCCGCATGATGGTGGCGCAGGTCGATGCTCGCGATCGTGCCGACCGCGCCTTCGCGGGCGACGCTGCCCGCCAGCCGGTGTGCGGAGATGCCGACGCCCATGCCGCCCTGCACGACGGGCAACAAGGTGCGGCCGCGAATCGTCAGCGGCGGAAAGGAACTGCGTACGGTCATCTGAAACCTCGTCGGAACATCGGAACCGCGATGATCGACGATCCACCGCCGCGCACCTTGACGCGCGTCAATAAAAAAACGGCACGCAAGCGTGCCGTTTCCGGTTCATGCGCGGCGAAGCGCTCAGGCCGGCTTCGCTGGCTTGAGCTGCATCGACTTGTACTCGAGATACTCTTCGAGCCCGTACACGCCGTTCTCGCGGCCATGCCCCGACTGCTTGTAGCCGCCGAACGGCGCGGCGCCGTTCCATGTGCCGCCGTTGATGTCGACCTGCCCCGTGCGGATGCGGCGCGCGACGCCCATCGCGCGTTCGTCGCTGCCGGCCCATACCGCGCCGCCGAGCCCGTACGGCGAATCGTTCGCGATCCGCACGGCCTCGTCTTCGTCGCGATACGTGATGATCGACAGCACCGGCCCGAAGATCTCTTCCTGCGCGATCGTCGATTTCGGATCGACGCGGCCGAACACGGTCGGCTTCACGAAGAAGCCCTTCGCGAGCCCTTCCGGCAGGCCCGTGCCGCCCGTCACGAGTTCCGCGCCTTCGTCGATGCCGCGCTGGATATACGCCTGCACGCGCTGCTGCTGCACGGCCGACGCGAGTGCACCGAGGCGCGTTGCGTCCTGTCGCGGGTCGCCGGCGACATAGGTTTCGGCCGCGGCCTTCGCGATCTCGCGCGCCTCTTCGTAACGCGCTTCCGGCACCAGCATGCGCGTGTGCGCGGAGCAGGTCTGGCCCGCGTTCAGGTAGCACGCGTTGACCGTGCCCTTCACCGCCGTCGCGAAATCGGCGTCGTCGAGGATCACCGACGCCGACTTGCCGCCCAGTTCGAGCGCAACGCGCTTGACGCCCGCGGCCGCCAGCTCGGCCACGCGCTTGCCGGCACGCGTCGAGCCCGTGAACGACACCATGTCGACGTCCGGATCGATCGCCAGCACCTCGCCGACCACCGGGCCATAACCGCACACGAGGTTGAACACGCCGGGCGGCAAACCGGCTTCATGAATCGCCTCGGCGAGCATGAATGCGTTGAGCGGCGCGACTTCGGACGGCTTCAGGACGACCGTGCAGCCCGCCGCGAGCGCCGGTGCGACCTTCAGCGTGACCTGATTGAGCGGGTAGTTCCACGGCGTGATCGCCGCGACAACGCCGACCGGCTCGCGCACGACGAGCGAGTTGCCGACCTGCGCCTCGAATTCGAACGACTCGGCGAGCTTCGCGTATGCCTTCCAGTTGTAGATCGGGCCGCCGACCTGGATCGCGCGCGACAGCTTGATCGGCATACCGACTTCGCCCGTGATCGACTGCGCGAGTTCCTCGCTGCGTGCCTGCAGATGCTCGACGATCTTGCGCAGGTAGCCTGCGCGCGTCGCGGCCGGCGTGGCCGCCCACGCGTCGAAGGCCGCGCGCGCCGCGCGGATCGCATCCTGCGCATCGGACGCGACGCCCTCCGGAATCCGGCCGATCACGGCTTCGGTGCCCGAGTCGATCACGTCGATCGTGCCGGTTCCGGCCGGTTTGCGCCACGCGCCATCGATATAGAACTGGTCGTAGATTTTCATCGTGCTGCGTCTCCTGTCGATCAGAGTTAGCGCTTCAGCGCTTACTCTGGTCCCATGCCTTGTGCGGTCGGCCAAAGTTAGCGCTCAAGTTGGCTGGAGCGGGTGCTTCAGCACCTGCTCCAGGCTTCGCATCGGATCCCGTGCTTCGGGGGAGCCGACATTCTAACGAGCGTTGCGGCCGACTGGTGTGACGATTGACAGCCATTCGAAAGAACGCCGACCGCTGCCGCATCCGCGCTGCGCCGTCGGTCGTGAATGCCGGCGCAGCGTCCGTTTCGCCGCCGCCGCATCAGCATCCGCCCGGGTGCGCGGCCGGGCCCGCATCGTGCTATGTTTTTATTATCGGCACCGGCCCATTGCGACCGGCGCCGCCCGGAATCCTTGCATTTCGTGAGCGCTGCCATGTCCGACGCATCCCACACCCTCGGCTCGCAAGACCGCCTGGAGCTGCTTTGCTGGCTCACCTGCGGCAATCTCGGCGCGTTTTACCTCAACGAATCGTGGCCGGACGCCACGTTCCAGGTCCAGGCCGCGCACCGCTGGCTCGATCGCCATCACCGCCAGGCCGACTGGCTCGCGGTCGCCAAGCTCGCGGCGCTCGCGCAGGACATCGCGAAACGGCATGCCGGGTTCGTCGACGCGTCGTGGGCACGCGACGCGGTCGAGGAAATCGTCGATACCGACGATCTCGACTATCGGGCGAAACTCGTGCAATGGGTATACGAAGACTGCTGCAAGGCGCTCGCGGACAAGCGGCTGGCCGATTGACGCGTGCGATGGGCGGTACACAAACGGCGGCCGGCCAGTCCGCAGCGGCTGCCGCCGTCAATCGCCGGCACGACCGGCGCGCCCGACCAGACCCGTTCCCTGCATGGAGCGGTGGATCGAATGACGGTCGTCGACGCAACGCGCCGGACATCCGCCGCGCCCCATTTGCGGCGAAATGCATACGCGGGCGGCAGTCACGCGGTCATGCCGCGAATCCGTCGCGCCGGCGTTCGATATCGTGCGCCCCGTTGCAGGGCGCACGCCTCCGTATTTACAGCAGCGATTTCCCTTGCGACAGCACCTTGTCGCAGATCTGCTTGGTCACCTGCTGCTTCAGGCCGCCGCCGCTCAGGTCGAGCTTGCTGCCGTTGCCGGCATCGAGGATCCCGCTCGCACCGCTGGTGTAGCCGCTGTCGGACGACGCATTGCCGCCGAGCTTGCCCATCAGCGCGTCCTTCACCGATGATGCGCCGCCGGACGCGCCGCCGAGATAGTTGTTCTGGATGCAGAACTGCAGCAGGCCCGCGACGTTGCCGGTGCTGCCCGGCATCAGCGACGAACCGCCGCCGCCCGTCAGTGCGCCGCCGAGGCCGCCCAGGTTACCGAGCACACCGCCCGCGCTGCCGCCCGAATCGCCACCGCCGCCGACCTGCTTCAGAACATCGCCAAGCTGCGCATGGGCCACCGAAAACGGTGCGAGCAATCCGATCAGCGCGCCGGCAACGGTCGCGCGGTATAGACGTGCATTCATGTGAAGCCTCCCGGTTGTGACTGCATGAGTACCGCAAATCGAATTCAAGGATACTCAATCGACCCGGACATGACAGCCTTCGTGCACGGCCTGAAACGTCAGGCATCGTGATATATCGCCGCGATTTGACAATGCTTGACGGGGAGACGTATCACGCGCGGCCGGTTCGATGCGCGACTGAAGGCACTCGCGTGAACGCCATCCCGTGTCGCCGGCACACGCGAAGCGTCATAGAATCGTCGTCGCCGGCCGTTCGGACCATCCGGCCCGATCTCACCCCGAACCTGAAGGATGCACGCGTGGCGCTCACCCATCGATTTCTGCTGATCGCCGGTGCATCGGCTGCGCTGCTTGCCGGCTCCGGCGCCGCCCATGCGGCACCCACGCCCGCAGCGACGGCTGCCGCCGCATGCCCGTCGCCTTCGTTCGACCGCTATCCGGCACCCGCCGCACGCGCGCCGCGCAAGCCGGCCGCGGCGCCCCGACTGACCACCAGGGAAGCGCGCCTGTATCGCACCGTCATTCGCGACGAATTCACGCAACCGGCCAATTTTGCCGGCCACTACCGCGTCGCGATCTGGGGTTGCGGAACGGATTGCCGGAATTTCGCGATCGTCGACAAGTACACGGGCGCGACCTACACGATGCCCGGCGTAAACGCGATCGCGGGCGTCATGGGCAACGACGACGAGCGCGTCGATTTCCGCGCCGGCAGTGCACTGCTGATCGTCGCGGGCTGCTTCAACGACGACTGCGACGACAACAACGCGAAGGCCGCCCGGTTCTTCTATGAATGGACCGGCACGCGGCTGCGCGCGATCGGCGCCTGTCCGCTGGTCGTTGCGCCGATCGAATAACCGACGACCGATTCGCGCACCGCTCACGATAATCGTCACGCCGCCGGCGCGCGTGCCCCGGCGCCGCATGTCGCGACGAATACGAGCGCGAGCACCACGCCGATCGACACGAACGGCGCCGCCGGATGCAGTTCGTACAGCATCGTGCCGGCCAGCGGCGCGACGACCATGCTGAGCCCTTGCGCCATCGACATCGCGCCCGCGCACGCGGCCTGCTCATGCGGTTCGACGCGCGTGCTCGCGAGCGCCGCGACCGCGGGAAATGCGGCGCCCATCCCGCACGCCGCCACGAAGTAGCTCACGCACAGCAGCAGCGGGTGCGCGGCCTCCGCGGCCAGCGCCGACACGAACCCCGCGCCACCCGCCAGCGCGCCCCAGCGCAGCCATTGGAGCGGCGCGACCGCACGCAGGCGGCCGACCAGCGACTGCGTCGCGATCAACCCGATGCCGGCGCTGCCAAGCGCGTAACCGACCACCATCGACGCGTCGCCCGTTCGCACGTGCAGCCGGTCGATCACGTAAAAACCGAGCACGCTGTTCGCGATCATCACCGCGCTGTACAGCGCGAACGCGCTGCACCACGGCAGGCGTACGCGCGGATCGGTCGGCTTCAACCGGGGCGGCGCCTGCCGCACCGCATGCACGCCGTCGGCGCGCAGCCGTCGCAGCCCCGCCAGCCCGACGAGCGGCAGCAGCGCGAACACCGCGAGCGCGAGTGTCATGTCGAACCCGGCCAGCCAGCCCGCGAGCGGCGGCGCGAGCACCATCCCGATCGCGCCCGCCGCGCCGAATCGCGCGATCGCGGCCGCGCGCCCCGTGGCCGGCGTCCGGTCCGCGATCCACGCCGTGGCCGCGACAGGCAGCCCCGCATAACAACCGCCCATCGCCGCGCGCGTGACGAGCAGCGCGACAACACCCGCCCACACCGGCGGCACGGCGCTGCCGCCGTCGCGCAACGCCCAGCCGACGTAGCCGGCCAGCAACAGCGAACTCGCGACGAACCCGACGATCGCCGCGCGCATCGTCGACAAGCGCCCGCGCGTGTCCGCCGCGCGCCCCCAGCGAGGCGCGACAGCCATCCACACGAGCCCGACGACGCCGATGATCGCGCCGATGTGCAGCGGTTCGAGATGCATGCGGCGCGCCATCGGGCCGGCGATCGTCACGAATGCGTAGGTGCCTGCCACCATCGCGAAATTCGCGAGCAGCAGCGGCAGCAAGGACGCGCCGGCATCGGCCGGCGCTTGCAGGGATTCAGCGGAAGTCGTCGACATGAGGTGTTCCGATAGAAAAGGGAAACGACGCGCGTCAGCGCGCATGGGTACCGTCGTCGGTCAGCAGGCAGCGGGCGCGCAACAGCGCGTCCTCGGTCGCCTCCCAGCCGATGCACGGATCGGTGATCGAGCAGCCGTAGCGCAGTGCGCCGCCCAGTGGCTGCGCGCCGTCCTCGATGAAGCTTTCGAGCATCACGCCCCGGATCGCTTCGTTGCCCGCGCGCATCTGCCCGACCACATCGTCCAGCACCGCCAGTTGCCGCATCGCCTGCTTGCCGCAGTTCGCATGCGAACAGTCGATCAGCAGGTTCGGCGTCAGGCGTTGCGCGCGCAATGTTTCGACTGCGGCCGCCACCGACGCGGCGTCGTAGTTCGGCCCGTGGCGACCGCCGCGCAGCACGAGGTGCGCGTGCGGATTCCCGGTGCTGTGCAGCAAGGCCGGACTGCCGGCACCATCGACGCCGATGAACGTGTGCGGCCGCATGCTGGCCAGCATCGCGTGCGCTGCGATGTCGACCTGGCCATCCGTGCCGTTCTTGAAACCGACGGGCATCGCAAGCCCCGATGCCAGCTCGCGATGGATTTGCGATTCGGTGGTGCGCGCCCCGATCGCGGCCCAGCTCACCAGGTCGGACAGGTAGTGCGGCGTCGCGACGTCCAGCACCTCGGTCGCGACCGGCAGCCCGAGCGCGTTGATGTCGACGAGCAGCCGGCGCGCGGTGCGCAGCCCCTCCTCGACGCGATGGCTGCCGTCGAGCCCCGGATCGTTGATCAGCCCTTTCCAGCCGACCGTCGTCCGCGGCTTCTCGAAGTAGACGCGCATCACCACGCAGAGCGCGTCGCGCACCGCGTGCGCAAGACCGGCGAGACGGCGCGCGTAGTCGAGCGCGGCCGCCGGATCGTGGATCGAGCACGGTCCGACGACGACGATCCGGCGCGTGTCGCGCCGTTCGAGAATCGCGCGCAGCTGCGCGCGCCCCGCGTCGACGGTCGCCCGCGCGGCATACGACGCCGGCACCGCGTGGCGCAGCGCGTCGGGTACGGGCAGCCGTGCACCGACGCGCAACCGTTCCTCGTGACGCGGCAACGCAAATGCGCCTGCCGCGCCTTGTTCGGCACAGGCCGATATCTGTTTCATGAAGATGCTCCGGAGACGGAATTCAGACGGGCCGTCACACGCCGAGCGTCGCGCCGCCGTCGACGCACAGCGTGTGCAGCGTTACGTGGCGCGCGGCGTCGGACAGCAGGAACAGCACGGTGTCGGCGACGTCGTCCGGCGCGGCGATGCGTCCGAGCGGGATGCCGGTGCGATAGGTTTCGAGCGACCCCGCGATGACGCCTGCCGGGCCTTCCGGGCCTCGCCATAGCTGGCGCTGCATCGGCGTGTCGGTCGAACCCGGCGCGACGATGTTGCAGCGAATGCCGTGGCCGGCCAGCTCCAGGCCGAGGCAGCGCGTGAACTGATGCGCGGCGGCCTTCGACGCGGCGTAGGCGGCCATCTGCGTGCGCGGCACGAGCGCCGCATTCGACCCGACGGTCACGATGCTGCCCGCGCGCCGCTCGATCATGCGCTGTGCGACCGCGCGCGACAGGTGGAACACGCCGTGCGTGTTCACCGCGAAGCAATGCGCCCAGTCGTCGTCGGTCAGCGACGTCGCCGCCGCGAGCCGCAGCACGCCGGCGACGTTCGCGAGCATGCCGATCGGGCCGACCGTCGCCTCCACGTGCTCGATTGCCGCACGCACGGCGTGCGCGTCGGCGACGTCGACCGCGAACGGATGAACGCGACCCTGCGCGGGCGAGCGATCCTCGGTCGCCCGCGCCAGCGCGTCGCCGTCGGCATCGAACGCGGCGACGTCGACCCCGCGCGCGGCGAGCGCGCGAACCACGGCGGCGCCGATCCCGCGCGCCGCGCCGGTCACGACGGCCACACCCGCCGGAAATGTCATCTCGGTTTCCCTGCTCATCGATTCAAGTTCCTCGTAATGGTTTCCATGTCGGCCCATGCGGCGAGCCGTTCGGTCAGCGCGGCGCCGATCGCCGCCATCGGTTCGGGATCGGACATCCCGTCGTGCGAGCAGTCGAGCGCCACGCAGGTCGGCAACGCCGCCGGCCGGTGCGCGGCCCAGCTGTCGGGCGCCGGCGTGCCGGGCCGCTTGCGGGTTGCGTTGAACAGCAGCAGTTCGCCGCCGTAATGCGGGGTCGGCGCGGCGCGGAACTGGCGCATCTGCCGCAGCGTCGCGTCGACCAGCGCGTCGAGCCCCGCGCCGCCGAGCGCTGCGAACGGGCTGTTCGCGCGCAGCAGGCGTTGCCGCAGCAATGCGTCGGACAACGCCGCCGTGTCGAAATCGCCGTTCACCGTCAGCAGGATCCGCAGCGCGTCGCCCGCCTCCGGCTGCGGCTGTGCCATCCACGCGGACGACGGATAGCTGTCCATCAGTGCGAGCACGCCCACCGGCGCGCCGATACGTTCGAGGGCCGCCGCGACCGCGTACGCGAGCGCGCCGCCCAGCGACCAGCCGAGCAGGTGGTACGGACCGTCCGGCTGCAGTGCCCGAACGCGCCGCACATAGGTGTCGACGAGCGCGTCGAAATCGGCCGCGCCGTTCGTGTCGCCGACCGACAGTTGCAGCCCGTCGACCGTCGTGTCGGGCAGGTACGCGGCAAGCCGCAGGTAGCTCCACGCGAGGCCGTCGGCCGGATGGATGCAGATGAGCCGCTGCGCGGCGCCTCCCGCCGTCTGGATCGCAAGATGCGGGGCGAACGCGTCGCGCTCCGCGCGCGGCCGGTACGGCAGCGGCGTGCGCAGTGCAGCCGCCAGCGCCGCGACCGTCGCATGGCGGAACAGCATCGATACCGGCACGTCGCGGCCGAGCGCGGTCGCCAGCCGCGCGCTCACCTGGATCGCCTGCAACGACTTGCCACCGATGTCGAAGAAATTCGAATCCGGCGTCAGCGCGACGCCGCCGAGCACGCTGCGCCACGCGTGCGTCACCTGCCGTTCGAGCGCGTCGGCGCGCGGATCGTCGTCCACGCCGATGCGGGCCGCCATCGCGCGCTGCCGCAACGCGTTGCGATCAGTCTTGCCGTTGACGTTGCGCGGCAGCCGTTCGAGCACGTGCCACGCGTCGGGAATCGCCGCGGCCGGTAGCGCGTCGGCGAGCCGCGCACACAGCGCGGTCGTTTCGTCCACCCCGACGACGAACGCCGCGAGCGTCGTCACGTCGGCGTCGCCGCGCAACGCGACGACCGCCGCCTCGCGCACGTCCGGCGTGCGCAGCAGCCAGTCCTCGATCTCGCGCGGATCGATGCGCACGCCACTGATCTTCACCTCGTGGTCGATCCGGCCGTCGAACACCAGCCGGCCGTCGCGCACGGTGGCGAGATCGCCGGTCCGGTACGCGCGCGCGCCGCTCCCCGGCAGCGTGACGAAGCGCTCGGACGTCAGCGCCGCATTGCCCGGGTAGCCGAGCGCCAGCGCGTCGCCGCACAGCACCAGCTCGCCCGTGCGGCCCTCGGCCACCGGATACAGCCGCTCGTCGACCACTTGCGCGTCGACACCCGCGCGTGGCGTGCCGATCGGTACCGGCTCGCCGTCGCGCCAGACCGCGCCGGGACCGCTCACGCAGGCGGCCGTCGCGATGATCGTCGCTTCGGTCGGCCCGTAGGTGTTCAGCAGCGCCCGATGCGGCAGGTGCGCGTGCCAGCGCCGGATCCGCTCCGGCAACGCGGCCTCGCCGCCGATGATCGTCAGACGCACGCCGGCAAGGCGCTGCGCATGGCGCGCGTCCAGTGCATGGGCGAGCACGTGCCAGTAGGCGGTCGGCAGGTCGAGCACCGTGATGCGGCGGCGCTCGACCTCGGCCGTGAACGCGTCGATCGAGTCGAGCATCGCGTCGTCGCGCAGCACGAGCGTCGCGCCGTTGCAAAGCGTCGCGAAGATCTCCTCGAAGCTCGCATCGAAATGCAGCGGCGCGAACTGCAGCACCCGGTCGCTCGGACCGATGCGATACAGGTCGCGCGTGCTCGCGACGAAATGCGCGAGCGCGCCGCGCCCGACCAGCACGCCGTTCGGCTGGCCGGTCGATCCCGACGTGTACAGGAGGTACGCGGGCTGTGCCGCATCGGGCGCCGCGCACGCCACGTCGCGCGGCGACGACACACGCGCCGCATCCAGATCGAGCACCGGCAGGCCGCCCGCACATTCGCGATACGCGTCGCGTGTGATCACCAGCGCGGGCGCCGCATCGGCCAGCATCGCCGCGACGCGCTGCGGCGGTCCGTCCGGATCGATCGGCACGATCGTCGCGCCGACCTTCAGGACGGCCAGCATCGCCGCGATCACGTCGGGCGCGCGCGGCGCGGCGATCGCGACGCGTGCAGCGCGCGCCACACCCCGTCGTTCGAGTTCCGTCGCGAGCGCATCGGCATCGGCAAGCAGCGCGCGGTAGTCGATGCGCCAGTCGCCGGCCTCGATAGCCGGATGCGCCGGCGCGTCGCGCGCGATGCGTTCGATCCGCGCGAGCACGTCGTCGTACGGCCCGGCGAGCGGCGCGCCGCGCACGATCGACGGCGCGGGCATCCCGTCGAGCAGCGCGCTCACCGGCGCGTCCGGCGCCTGTTCGGCAAATGCGTCGAGCCATGCGGCAAGGTCGCACGCATGCGCGGCGAGCACGGCTTCGTCGTACGCGTTCGGGTTGGCTTCCAGCGTCAGATGCCACGCGCCGCCGCGCACGGCGAGCGTCACGTTCAGATCCTTCACCGGGCCGCCGCTCACCGCACGGGTGTCGCTCGCGAGCCCGTGGAATGCGACCTGCCGTTCGAACGGCATCACGTTGACGGCCTGGTTGAACAGGAACGCGTTGCGCTCCAGCAGCCCGAGATCGCCGCGAATCCAGCCGTACCGGTAATACAGGTGCGGCCGGATCGCGCGCAGGCGCGCCGCGCATTCGCGCGCAAGCGCACGCGGCGAGCGCTCGGCGTCGACATGCATGCGCAGCGGCACGATGTTCATCGCCATGCACGGCACGCCGAGCGCCGGCGTGCCGAGCCGGTTCATCACCGGCAGCCCGAGCGTCAGGTCGCACTGGCCGCCCTGCTTCGCGAGCCAGATGCCGACCGCGCACAGCAGCCACGCATTCCAGTCGACGTCGACCCGCTCGGCGGCCGCGCGCAGCGCGCGCACGCGTTCGGCGTCGAGCACGCGCGTCGCGCGCCACGCGTCGGGGGCGATGTCCTGCTTCGGCGCGAGGGCGAGCGGCGCGGGCACGTCGCGCAGATGCGCGCGCCAGAACGCGCGATCGGCATCGAAGCCGCCGTCGGCGCGATAACGCGCCTCGGCCTCCACCACGCGATCGATCCGCCAGTCGGGCAGCACCGGCAGCGGCCCGCCGCCGACACGTGCGTTGTAGCGGGCGGCCACGGCCTGCTGCAGCAGCCCGTAGCCGAAGCCGTCGAGCGCGATGTGATGCACCTGCAGGTACCACCAGTGCCGGGTCGGTGACAGCCGCAGCAGCGCGGTGCGGTACAGCGGATCGGCGGTCACGTCGCAGCAGATCGACAGCGACGCCTTCATCCACGCATGCGCCGCCTGCACGGGATCGGCTTGCGCCGACAGGTCGACGAGCGGCAGCCGCGTGCGCGGCGTCCGGCGCGCCTGCCACAGCGCATCGTCCTGCCATGCGAACCGCATGTGCAGCGCGTCGGCGTGATCGAGCACGGCCTCGACGCTGTCGGTCAGCGCGGCGACGTCGAGCGCGCCGTCGAGCTCGACGGTCTCGGCCGTCAGATAGCCCGGATCGTCGGAATCGACCTGTTGCGCGACCCAGATTCCGTACTGCGCGGAAGTCGCGCGGATCGGCAAGGATTCGTTTGTCATGAGCGAGCTTGCTCCGAAGTTCGTTGAGCCGGAGGCGGGCCGCGTCACGCGCCCCGCTCCCATGCGACCACCAGCGCCCGGTTACGCGACATCAGCCCCAGGTGCTCGTCCATCACGTACTGGACCTGCTCGAGTTGCTCCGACGAATCGGCTTCGCAGCGAAGCTGCAGCACGTCGTCGGTGCGCAGCATCCGGCAGACGCCGTACGGGAAATCGACGGTCGCGCGATGCTCGTCGAACACGACCGGCACCTTGATCGCGTAGTGCTTGCACAGCTTGAACAGCACGCGGTCGGCCTGTGGCACCGACACCTCCGCCGTGCTGACGAACGTCGCCGGACGGGCACCGGGCATCGCCGGACGCGCCGTCATGCGCTCACCCGCGCCGCGCGCTGCAGCACCTGCGTCCATGCGCCGAGCGTCGGCTGCTCGGCAAGCTGGACGAACGTGACGTCGTAGCCTTGCGCGCGCCACTGCTCGACGAGCGTCATCATCCGGATCGAATCGAGTCCGCAATCGACCAGGTTGTCGTGCTCGCGCAGGTCGGCAGCCGGTATCCGCAGGCTGCGGGCGACCTGCGCCGCGATCGCGGCGAGCATCGCTGCCGTATCGTCCGCCGGCGCGACGCCAACGAGCGCGTCCGTGGTCACCGCCATTCCGCAGCGTCCAGCCACGTAGTCGAGCGCCATGCGGTGCTCGCGCTCGGAGAAATCCGCGAGCGCGTCGGCGACGAAAAACGGCTGCACGTCGCGCATGAACGCGTCGCAGGCGGTCATCAGACAGCCGATGTGCGCGTAGATCCCGCAGATCGCGAGCTGGTCGCGCCCCTGCTCGCGCAGGTGCGTCTCGAGCGGCGAGCGCCGGAACGCGCTGTAGCGCCACTTGTCGAGCACCGTGTCGCCGGGCGCCGGCGCGAGCGCGTCGCAGATCGCCGCGCGCGACGGCTGCGCGGTGAGGCCCGGCCCCCACATGTCGGTCAGGAGCGCCCGGTCGGCCGCCGCCTGAGTTGCCGGCTGCGCTGTGTAGTAGACCGGCATCCCGGCGGCATGCGCGAAATCGATCAGGCGGCGCACGTGTGCGACGAGCGTCGGCACCGGCGCGGCCGCACGGTCGTAGAAGTCGAGAAAGTAGTCCTGCATGTCGTGCACGAGCAGCGCCGCGCGGCGCGGGTCGAACCGCCAGTTCACGCGGTTCGCCGGCAGCTCGGCCGGCATCGGATAGGAAGCGATTTTCGGAATGGCCATGATGGATTGCTTTGGAATGGAAAAATCGACGGGGCGTCGCCGCACCCGTCACGCGGCGGCGGCGAGCCGATCCGCGATGTGCTGCCGAAGCGCGCGCTTGTCGATCTTGCCGACGGGCGTTTTCGGGAATGCGTCGACGAATTCGATCCGGTCGGGCACCTTGTACGCGGCCACGCCCTGGCCACGCACGAAGCGCACGAGGTCCGCCGCGGCCGGCGCGGACGCGCCGCGAATCACGTACGCGCAACTGCGTTCGCCGAGATACGGGTCGGGCATCGCGACCAGCGCCGCGTCGACGACACCCGGATGCGCGAGCAGCAGATGTTCGATTTCCTCGGCCGGGATCTTCTCGCCGCCGCGGTTGATCTGGTCCTTCGCGCGCCCCTCGACGACGAGCTGGCCGCCCGCCGTCAGGCGGACGCGATCGCCAGTGCGATAAAAGCCGTCCGCCGTGAACGCGCGCGCGTTGTGCGCGGCCGCGTCGTAGTAGCCGCGGATCGTGTACGGGCCGCGCGTCAGCAGATGGCCGACCTCGCCGGGTTCGACCGGGCGGTCGTCGTCGTCGACGATGCGGATCTCGTCGTCCGGCGAGATCGGGCGCCCTTGCGTGGCGATCACCACGTCGCGCGGATCGTCGAGCCGCGTGTAGTTGACGAGCCCTTCGGCCATCCCGAACACCTGCTGCAATTGCGTGCCGAAGCCGTCGGCCGCGCGCGCCGCGAGCGCCGGATCGAAGCGCGCGCCGCCGACCTGCACGAGTTCGAGGCTCGCCAGCGCGCCGCGCCGCTGCCCGGCCGCGGCCAGCCATACGGGCACGAGCGGCGGCACCAGTGCCGCCACCGTCACGCGCTCGCGCTCGATCAGCGGGAACGCGGAGTCGGGGCTCGCGCCGTCGCTCAGCACGACGGTGCCGCCGGCATCGAACACACCGAGCGAGCCCGGCGAACTCAGCGCATAGTTGTGCGCGGCCGGCAGCGCCGCGAGATAGACGCTGCGTTCGGTCAGCCCGCAAATGCGCGCGCTCTCGCGCACGCTGTACAGGTAATCGTCGTGCGTGCGCGGAATCAGCTTCGGCGTACCCGTGCTGCCGCCCGACAGTTGCAGGAACGCGATCTCGTGCGCGCCGGGCCCCGGCGGCAGCGCAACGTCGGGCGTCGCATCCGGCAGCGCCACGCGCGCATTGCCGGGCGCCGTGAACAGCACGTGGCGCAGCGTCGGCGCATCGGCGCGGATCTCGCTCGCGAGCGCCCGGTAGTCGAACCCGTCGTGCTGTTCGGCCGCGACATAGGCGACCGCGCCCGCGTGTTGGCAGAAGTAGCCGATCTCGCGCCGGCGATGCGCGGGCAGCGCGAACACCGGCAGCGCGCCGATCCGGAACAGCGCGAACGTCACCGCGAAAAAGGCGACGCAGTTCGGCAATTGCACGACGACGCGGTCGCCCGGCACGATCCCGCACGCGGTCAGCGCGCGGGCCGTACGTTCGGCTTCCGCCGCGAACGTCCGGTACGACCAGCGCAGGTCGCCCTGTACGAGCGCGACGCGTTCGCCGTGCCGCGCGACGCGTTCGTCGAACCACTGCGCGAACGACTGGCCGAGCCAGTACCCTTTCTGCCGATACGCCGCGGCGAACGCGTCCGGCCACGGCGTGCGGTTCGCGGGCGTCATACGGCCTCCCGCGCGGCGCCCGATGCCGCATCGCGATCGATACCGAGCGCATCCAGCATCGTCCGGAACTTGGCCGCGGTTTCCGCACGCTCGCCTTCGGGCGTCGATTCGCCGACCACGCCCGCGCCCGCATAGAGCCGCAGCGTGCGGTCGAACGCTTCGGCGCAGCGAATCGTGACGACCCACTCGCCGTCGCCATGCGCATCGACCCAGCCGAGCATCCCCGCGTAGAAGCCGCGATCGAACGGCTCGGCATCGCGAATGCAGTCGCGCGCCGCCGCGCGCGGCGCGCCGCAGACGGCGGGCGTCGGATGCAGCGCGAGTGCGAGCGTCAACGCATCCGCGTCGGTTTCGCCGCACACCTCGGTCGACAGATGCCACATCGTTTCCGTATGGACGAGCGACGGGCGCGCCGGCACGTCGAGCCGCCGGCACAGCGGCGCGAGGCTGTCGCGCACGGCTTCGACGACGACCCGGTGCTCGTCGAGATCCTTCGCGGACGCCAGCAGCGCCTGCGCGCGGCGCCGGTCCTCGACCGGGTCGCGGCTGCGCGGCGCGGAACCCGCCAGCGGATTCGCGCGCACGACGCCGCCGAAGCGGTTCACGAGCAGCTCCGGGCTCGCGCCCAGCAGCGTGCGGCCCGCACCGAGATCCACGGAGAACGTATAGCCGTGCGGATTGCACGACGCGAGTCGCGCGACGAGCGCCGCAACGTCGACCGGCACCTCGCCGGTCGCCTCCAGCGTGCGCGCCAGCACGACCTTGTCGAGCTCGCCCGCACGAATCCGGGCAACCGCCTGCGCGACCGCGTCCGCATACGCATCCGCGGACGGCACCTCGCGCGTCGCATAGCGCGTGCCGGCCGGCCCGGCTGCCCGCCGCGCGCCGAGCGGCCGCGCGCGCAGCATCGTGCGCGCAACCCGCAGCGCAGTCGGCGCGCCGACGTCGAACGGCACCGCGCCGACCACCGTCGCGCCCACGTGGCCGTCGGCCCGCGCGCGGCGCAACGCATCGTTCACGCGCGCCGCGAGCGGCGCGTCCGCATGCGGGATCGCCTCCGCGACATCGCAGGCCAGCACCGTATGCGCCGGCGTTGCGAGAAACAACGGGGTATCCGCGCGATACACATCCCACACGTTATGGGGTACTAATAGTTCGTCGGGTCGGGAAATCGCATTCATGACATTGCCTCCAGATTGAATGAGCCGGCGCGGCGCGCCGGCCATGCCGTCACATTTCGGCGGTCAGGCTCACCGCGATGCGGCGCCCCTGGTCGACGAGCCAGTTGCCGCTCAGCCCGGTCGTGCGCGTGCGATCGTCGATCGGCACCATCTTGTTGGTCAGGTTGAGCACCGCGAAATTGACGGAGAAACGCTTGTCGATCCGGTAGCGCCCGCCGAGATCGAAGGTCGTCGTCGACGGCCGCTCGCGCACGCCCTGCGCGCCGTTGCGGAACGCGGCCCAGTATTCGCTGCCGCTGTAGTTCGCCGCTGCGTAGAGGTCAAGCTTGGCGGTCGGCGTCCAGTCGACCTGCACGTTGAATTTGTGCTTCGGCGTCTTGTCGAGCGGATAGCCGTCGAGCGAACTGCCGTTGAACGCCTTCTCGCCGCTGCCCTCGCGGCGCGATTCGGTCAGCGTGTAGGCACCCGACACCTTCAGCGTGCGCGACAGGCGCGTGCCCGCGCCGATCTCGAGCCCGTACAGCTTGACCCGGTCGATGTTGTCGTACACATAGATGTTGCGGCCAGGCGAGCGCGGATCGGCCTTGCCCGTGTCGTAGCTCGCCACCTTGTTCTTGAACAGGTTGTTGAACAGCGTCAGGCCCGCGTACGTGTCGCCCAGGTCGTAGCGCACGCCGAGCTCCTCGGTCAGGCTCGTCTCCGGCTTGAGATCCGGATTGCCGCACAGCGTGCCGGGCATCGCGCCCGCCGCGCCGCCCGACGTCATGCAGTAGCCGGCCGTGCTCTGACGCAGCGACGGCGGACGAAAACCGGTCGAAACGCCGCCGCGCACCGTCCACGTCTTGCTGAGCTGGTACACGCCGTAGATGCGCGGGCTCACGTGGCTGCCGTAGCGGTCGTCGTGATCGAGTCGCACGCCGGTCGTCAGCGTGAAGCGGTCGTTGAAGAAGTAGTCGTTCTCGCCGAACAGCGCCCACGCGTTGCGTGCGACGCGATCCGCATTGACGCCATGCCCTTTCGGCACCGCGTCCTGCACGCTGACGCCCGACAGCCTCGACCAGATGTGCTGGCCACCCACGGTCAGGATGTTGCGCTCGCCCCACCACGGCACGGCGGCCTTGGCCTCGAGGATCGTGTCGGTCAGCGCAGGTTTCACCGGCGAACGCCCGGCCGGCGTCCACTGGTCCTGCACGCCGCGTTCGCCGTACAGCGACACCGTCGTGTCGGCGAAGCCCCAGCGGCCGTCGTGCGTGATGCCCCAGTAATCGCGGACATGACGCGTCTCCGTGAGCGCGGTGGCCGCCGTGCGCGGCGTGAGCGGCGCGGCGCTCTTGCCCGGCGTGCTGAGATAGGTGAGCTGTTCGCGCCCGATGTTTACGCTCACGTCCTGGTTGCTCGCGGGTTTCGCGGACAACTTCACGTCGAAGCTGCCGATCCGCTGCCCGTTCGCGCCGCCCGTCCCGCTGTTCGGGTAGTAGATGTTGTCTTCGCCGCGATGCAGGAGACGCCCCGACGCCTGCAGCCCGAGCACGTCGGATTTCAGCGGGCCGCCGAGCCAGAAGTCGACGCTCTGCGTGTCGCCCTGGTTCGATTCGAGCTGCCACACACTGCCGGCCGTGATCGTGCCGCCCCAGCGCTTCGGCACCTTGCGCGTGATCACGTTGATCACGCCGCCCATCGCGTCGGCGCCGTACAGCGACGACATCGGCCCGCGCACCACCTCGATCCGCTCGATCGCGGACAGCGGCGGCATCAGGTTCGACTGCACGCCGGCCGTGCCGCGGTTCATCGTTTCGCGCGTGTTCTGGCGACGGCCGTCGACCAGGATCAGCGTGTACTCGCCCGGCATCCCGCGAATCGAGATGTCCTGGTCGTTCGGCGATGCACCGACGACGCTCACGCCCTCGACGTTGGCGACGATCTCGGCGACCGACGTATACGGCTTCGCCTCGATGTCTTCCCGGCTGATCACCGAAATGCTCGCGGGCGCCTCGCGGATCGCCTGCTCGCGACGGCTCGCCGTCACGACGACCTCCTTCAGCATGGCCGGATCGGCGGCGGCCTCCGGCGGTGTTGATCCGGCCGGCTTGGCCGGGTCGTCCGGTTTGGCGGCGGCGGATCGGGCGGCGACGGCAGACGCGGCGGCAGGTTCCGCCGCCCGGTCAGGCGTCTGCGCCCACGCGCACGACGCACCCATCAGATACAGGCCGGCAACGACGACCGGCTTCAATGCAAGGCTTGCAGCTTGACTCGACATGGTGGCGCTTTCGATGTTTCAAAATGTGATTGATTCTCATTTACATTATGAAACATGTAATCAACCGAAATCTTTGCGTAAGCATCGAAGTCGTTTGAGCGCCGTCGCCGACCGTCGTCAGCGCCGGTCGCTGCGTCGCGCGAGCGTCGGCGTGACGCCGAAGCGGCGCTTGTAGGCCGTCGCGAAGTTCGCGGCGCTCGTGTAGCCGGCCAGCGCCGCGGCCTGCTTGACGCTCACGGCGTCGCGCTCGAGCGCGAGCCGCGCGCGCTGCAGATGATGTTCGCGGACGAAGTCGAACACGGTCGTGCCGTAGGCCGCGCGGAACTGGCGCTGCATCGCGTTCGCACTCATCCCGGCGTGCCGCGCGATGTCGTCGAGCGACAATTCCTGTGCCGCATCGCTCGCGAGGAACGCGCGCAGCTCGGCCATCCGGCGATAGTCGCGCGACCCGAGCGACGCGTCCGACGCGTGCGCCGCATCGCTCTCGAGCGGCGTGAACGCCTCGGCGAGCAGTTCGAGCACGCGGCTTTCCAGATAGATCGCTTGCAGCATCGGCTGATAGGCCGGTGGCCGCACGATCTGCTCGGCGAGCGCCGTCGCGCGCGGCGTCGGCTGCCAGAAGCGGATCGCGAGATGCGCGGACAGCATCGCGCCGAGTTGTTCCGGCAGGACGCCGCGGCTGGCCTCCTGCAGATGGCCGAGCCATTCGCCCGACATTGCGAGACTCAGCCGCCGCGCGTAACCGCCCTTGCTGAGCCGCCTGCGGAACGTGTCCGGCTCGGTCGCGTTGAGCAGGAACGACTGCATCCGCACCGCGGGCCGCGCGGTTTCGCGGTCCACGCGGCCGGTGCGTCGCCCGTCGGTCGTCAACACCACGCGCCGGTCGCCGTACGACACGTCGAGCGCACCCTCGAGCAACAGCACGAGATGCAGGCCCGGTGAACACTGCCCCGACATCACGGCGTCGAATTCGTCCGTTGCATCGTCGGAATGGATCCGCAACCCGGGTCGCACCTCGCGGATCCGCGCGACGTGCGCATCGTGTCGATAGCGATCGGAATGGGAAGCGGCTGGCGTCAGCGCTGTCATGTCGTCATACCCCCGCGTGCAGGCCTCTTGCGCCCGCACAAACTATTTTGGTGTTCGATCAAACGGCCGATACCCCTGTCATGGCCTCGGCTCGGCTACAATTAAATGAGAATTGTTCTCATTTATATCGTATCGGGAGTCGCGTGAAAAAGACAAGCGGAATGTGGGCCATGCTGGGCGTATGGCTGTGCGGCTGGCTCGTGATCCATGCCGCTCGGGCGGACACGACGACCGTCACCGACCTGGCCGGGCGGCAGGTCCGGATTCCCGCGCGCGTCGAGCGCGTGCTGCTCGGCGAGGGCCGCCTGCTGCCGGCGCTGGCGGTGGTCGACGGCGACGATCCGACGCGCCGCCTCGTGGGCATGATGGGGGATTTCGAGCAACTCGATCCCGCGAGCTACGCGCAATGGCTCGCGCGCTTCCCGCGCCTGAAGGATGTGCCGCGCATCGGACGCTCGCAGTCCGGCAGCTTCAGCGACGAGCGCGCGCTCGCGCTGCGTCCGCAGGTCGCGATCTTCGGGCTCGGCGGCGGCCACGGCCCCGGCGAGCGCGATCGCGAAACGCTCGCGCGGCTCGAGGCGGCCGGCGTCGCGATCGTGTTCGTCGACTTCCGGCACGACCCGCTCGCCAACACGCCGCGCAGCATCGCGCTGCTCGGCCAGGTATTCGGCTCGCCGCAGCGCGCGACGGAATTCAACGCGTACTGGCAACAGCAACTCGACCTCGTCCGCACGCGGCTCGCGACCGCCCGCCCCGCCGCGCCGAGCGTGTTCCTCGAAAGCCGTGTCGGCCTGTCGGGCGACTGCTGCGACACGATGACCGGCATGATGGGCCACCTGCTCGACGCCGCCGGCGGCAACAACGTCGCGAAAGGCCGCGTGCCCGGCGAGCACGGCACGCTGAACCCCGAATACCTGCTGAGCCGCCAGCCCGATTTCTACATCGGCACCGCGATCGGCTCGCTCCAGACGCTGCAAAGTGCGCCGCAGCGCATCGCGCTCGGCGCCGGCGTGCCGCGCGACGCCGCCGTCCGCTCGCTCGACCGTTCACTGAAGCGGCCGCAGATCGCGCCGCTGCGCGCGGTCCGCGAGCGGCGTGCGTATGCGATCTGGCATCACTTCTACAATTCGCCGTTCAACGTCGTCGCCGTGCAGGCGATGGCCAAGTGGCTGCATCCGGCGCTGTTCGCCGATCTCGATCCGCGCGCCACGTTCGACACGATGGTGCGACGCTTCCAGCCCGTTGCGCTGCAAGGCGAATACTGGGTGCAGGAAGGGTCCTGACATGCGGATGCCCGCCTCCTCCATGCGCCGCTCCCTGCTCGTCGCCGGCTTGGCCGGCCCGCTCGGCGGCCGGCTCGCGCCCGCGTGCGCCGCCGATATGCCTGCGTGGCCCGGCCTCGACGCCGCGCCGCCGGTCTTCGTGCCGAACAGCCGCCAGTTCGACGTGACGATCGCCGGCCGCACGCGGCGTCTGTTCGTCGCGTTGCCGGCCGAGCATTCCGGCTCGGCGCCCCATCCGGTGCTCACCGTGCTCGACGGCAATGCGCTGTTCCCGCTCGCCGCGCAACTCACCCGCAATCGCCGCGCGCGGCCGGACGGCTCGCGCGACGCCGAGGCCGTCGTGATCGGCATCGGCTATCCGGTCGATGGGCCCTACGACATGGCCGCGCGCGCGGACGACTACACGCTCGCGCCGTTGCCGAACGGGCGCGGCGTCGTCGCGGACCGCTTCCTCGACTTCATCGAGCACGACGTGCAGCCGTGGCTCGCTCGCCAGCTGCCCGTCGATCCCGAGCGGCAGACGCTGTTCGGCCACTCGTACGGCGGCCTGCTGACGCTGTACGCGATGCTCACGCGCGCGCACCTGTTTCGGCGCTACGTGGCCGCAAGCCCGTCGATCTGGTGGGGCGAGCGCATGCTGCTGCCGTATGCCGACCGGTTCGCCGCGCAAGCCGCCCCGCTCTCACCGCCGCTGCGCGTCCTCGTGACCGCAGGCAGCCTCGAGGAAGGTGCACCGAACCCCGACGCCGAACGGATGCGCCGCCAGCAGGCACGCAAGCAGGTCAGTTCCGCCCGCGACTTCGTCGCGCGGGTGGGCGGCCGCCCGGGGCTCGACGCCGCGTTCCGGCTGATCGACGGCGAAGATCACGGCGGCGTCGTGCTGCCGAGCCTCGCGCTTGCGTCACGCGTGGTTATCGAGCCGGCATCCGGGGCGACCACATGAGCACGACGACACCCGTTTCATCTCCGTCGCTGCGACTTCGCTACCGCGCGGTCGCCGCGCGGCGTGTCGGTGCGCTGGCCGCGCTCGCAGGCGTGCTCGTCGCGCTGCTCGTCGTCGACGTCTCGACCGGCCCGTCGCCGTTCCCGGTCGCCGACCTGCTCGGCGGCCTGTTCCGGCCCGACGGGCTGCCGCTCGAACAGCGCGTGATCCTGTGGGACGTGCGCCTGCCGTATGCGCTGATGGCCGTGCTCGTCGGCGCGTCGCTCGGGTTCGCCGGCGCCGAAATGCAGACCGTGCTGAACAACCCGCTCGCGAGCCCGTTCACGCTCGGCATGTCGGCCGCCGCGAGCGTCGGCGCATCGCTCGTCGTGATTTCCGGCTGGCACCTGGTGCTGTGGAACGAGAACGTCGCGCTGTCGCTCGGCGCGTTCGCGTGCGCGAGCGCCGCGACGCTGCTGATCGTCTGGCTCGCGTGGCGCCACGGCGCGACGACCGAGACCGTCGTACTGTTCGGCATCGGCCTGATGTTCAGCTTCGAGGCCCTGCTGTGGCTGCTGCAGTTCATCGCCGACGCGAATGCGTTGCAGCAGATCGTGTTCTGGAGCATGGGCAGCCTGGCGCGTGCGACATGGGGCAAGATCGTGCTGCTGACCTGCGTGTTCGCCGCCTGCACGCTGTGGGCGAGCATCGACGTCGCGTCGTTGACGGCGCTGCGCGCCGGCGACGAGCAGGCGCGCAGCATGGGCATCGCGGTCGAACGGCTTCGGCTCGTCGCGCTTGCGCGCATCAGCCTGCTGTCCGCGACGGCGCTGTCGTTCGTCGGCACGATCGGTTTCGTCGGCCTCGTCGGGCCGCACGTCGCGCGGCTGCTGGTCGGCGACGAGCATCGCTACTACCTGCCGGGCGCGGCGCTCGCCGGCGCGATCATGCTGGCCGGTGCGTCCGTGCTCAGCAAGACGCTGATCCCCGGCGTGACGCTGCCGATCGGCATCATCACCGCGCTGGTCGGCGTGCCGCTGTTCATGCTGCTCGTCAGCCGGCGCAGGAGGCTCGATGGCTGAGCCGATGCTGCAACTCGACGCGCTGTGCGTCCGCTATGGCGCCCGGGTCGTACTCGACGGGCTGTCGCTCGCGCCAGTCGAGCCGGGCACGACGATCGGGCTGCTCGGGCCGAACGGCGTCGGCAAGTCGACGCTGCTGCGCGCGCTGGCGCGGCTCGCGTCCGCGACCGGTCGCGCGGCATTCGGCAGCTTCGACCTGCTGTCCGGGTCGCGCCGCGAGCACACGCGGCAGGTCGGCTATCTGCCGCAGACCTTGCCGCAACCGTCGTCGCTGCTCGTCTACGAAGCCGTGCGCAGCGCGTTGCGCGCCACCTGCGGCGGCCTGTCAGACGCGACGCACGACCGGCGTTTGCAACAGGTGTTCACGCGGCTGCGGCTGCACCCGCTGGCGATGTCGCCGCTCGACCGGTTGTCGGGCGGCCAGCGACAGATGGTCGGGCTCGCGCAGGTGCTCGTGCGCGACACGCCGCTGCTGCTGCTCGACGAACCGACCAGCGCGCTCGACCTGCGCTGGCAATTGCTCGCGCTGGAGGCGGTCGGCGACGCGGCCCGCCGGCGCGGCGCGATCGTGCTGGTCGCGATGCACGACCTGAATCTCGCATCGCGGTTCTGCGACCGGCTCGTGCTGCTGAGCGCCGACGGACTCGTCGCGGACGGCGCACCGGCCGACGTGCTGACGCCGCCGAACCTGCGGCGCGCGTACCGCGTCGATGCAAGGGTCGAGCGCACGGCGTCGGGCGATTACGTCGCGCTGGCGGAGCGGGCGATTCCGGACGAGCCAGCGCTTGCTTGCGACGCCTAAGCACGGGCGGTGTCGGCCGGCCGCGTTGCGCACGCATGCGTCCACTCACTGACGAGGCTCGACCGGTCAACCGTCGGATTGCGCTATCGTTCAGGTTCCACTCACGCGACGCGCCCTCCACGCAATGTCCATTCGCCTCAGTTTCGACGACGGCCCGGGCCCCTCGACACCGCCCTTGCTCGACGTCCTGCGCGACGCCTCGTGCAAGGCGACCTTCTTCCTGCTCGGCCAGAACCTGGTGGGCGCGCTCGACGTCGCGGCGCGAATGGCGCGCGAAGGCCATCGGCTCGGCAATCACACGTATTCGCATGCGAGGCCGGGCGCACTGCCGGACGACGTGTTAATCGACGAAATCGAGGCGACCGACGCGTTGGTTCGCGAGGCCTATCACCGGGCCGGCACTCCCGCACCGGACGCGATCCCGCTGCGCCTTCCTTACGGACTGATGCCGCAGGACAATCGCGCCGGCGTGCTCGCGCGGTTGCAACGCGAACACACCGGCTGGACCGCGATACTGGACGACTGGCAGCGGCCGGCACCGTCGCCCCAAGCGCTGTGCGACACGATGCGCGCACATGTCGCCGACAGCGCGGCACAGCATCGCGACGTGCTGTTCTGCATGCACGACGGATCGCGGCATGGCGAAGCGCGACCCAATACGGTCGAAGCCGTGCGCCTGTTCCTGAATGTCCGGGACTGACACAGGGCGACCTGCCAGCTTCAGGGCGTGGCACCGTCCAGCAATTGCCACCAGCCACCGAGAAATCCGATGCCGGGCCCCGGCATCCACAGGCCGCGCTGTGCGGCTTCCAGATGGATCAGCGTCTGGTCCGCGCAGAACAGGGCCATCAGTGCAGCGCGGTTATCGCGCATCCAGTCCGGCGCAGCATCGCGCCGCGTCGCCGCATAGGCCTGCAGCCCCGCTTCCCATCGTTGCCCATCGAACACGAAGCGATCGTCCCTGCCCGCATCGCGCGACAGCGCGAACAACGCAAAGGCAGCCTCGAGCCACTGCGCGCCCTGCCCGACATCGTCGAAATCGAGCACGCCGTTCACCGCGTGGCCCACATACAGCAGGTTGCCCGCGTGATAGTCGCCGTGCAGCCAATGCACCGGCCCCGTCAACCAGCGTGCCGCGGCGTCGAGATGCGCGCCGATCCGCCGGATCATCGTGTCGTAATGGCTGCTCAAGTCGACCGGCAGCGACGGCATCGCACGTGCCGCAACGCGCGAATGGCGCGCCGACAGCCACGCCAGCGGCGCGGATTCGCTCGCGGGGATCGCCGCCAGCGCCGCATGCAGATGCGCGAGTGCGCGCATCGCATCGAGCGCGCCCGCCTGCGCATCGTCGGGCAAGCCGGGACTGCCGTCGATATGCTCGAACAGATGCAGCCAGCTTCCATCGGGCGCCCGCACACCGGATTGCGCGTCCACGGTCGGCCGCAATCGCGGCAGCGCAGGCAGCATCGGCGCCGTGCGCGAGCGGCCGAGATGGCCGAGTATCGACGCCTCGCGATGCACCTGCTCGACCGGCTTGGCGGACCACGACACGCGCAGCACCGCGCGCGCCGCATCGCACTCGACGAGATACGTTTTGTTAGTATGGCCCGACGACAGCGCCTGCATGCGCGCCGGCCTGAGGTTCCAGTGCCGGTGAAGCCAGGATTCCAGCGTTTTCACGTCACTCCTACTCGTTGCATTGACCATGTCAGAGCGTCCTTCGGCCCGCATGCGGGACATCAACATCGAATGGCTGACGCGCGCTGCCGAATTCGACCATCTGTTCCAGACGCGCTGGCTCGGCGAGCGCTTCTTCCACCTGCCCGGCGACATGCTCGCGCTCCAGGAACTGATCTGGCGCACGCGCCCCGACTGCATCGTGCAGACCGGCATCGCGGCGGGCGGCGGTGTCGTGTTCTCCGCGTCGATGCTGGAACTGGCGGGCGAGCGCGGCCGCGTCGTCGCGATCGAACCGCGCCTGCGCGACGAGGTCAGGCAACGCCTGCAATCGCACCGGCTCGCCCATCGCATGGTGCTGATCGAAGGCGAATCGTGCGCGGCCGACACGCTCGCGTCGGTGCGCGCACAGATCGGCGACTGCGCGCGCGTGATGGCAATCCTCGATCTCACGCATACCCACGCACACGTGCTGCGCGAACTCGAATGCTATGCGCCACTCGTGACGCCCGGCAGCTACGCGATCGTGATGGACACCATCATGGAGTACCTGCCGGCATCGATGTTCGACGGCAAGCCATACGGCAAAGGCAACAACCCGGCCACGGCCGCGCACGAATTTCTCGCCCGCGACGCACGGTTCGAGGTCGATGAGGACATCGAGGACCGCGTGCTCATGACGCTGTCGCCAGGCGGCTTCCTGAAGCGAGTGCGCTGATCAGGCGCGCGGCCTGCGCCGAGCCGTCGCGCGCGTAGCTCGCGCGGATTCGCGCCGCATGCTCGCGCAACGAACCGGGACGCAACAGGCGTTCGAGCGCATCGGTGATGTCCACCACACCAGCCTGCTGCAGATCCAGCACGCATCCGGCGCCGGCCCGCTCGACGAAGTGCGCGGAATGGAACTGGTCGTTGCAGAACGGCGACAGCAGCATCGGCACGCCGCACGCGAGCGACTCCATCACCGAATTCGCGCCGCCGTGGCTGACGAACGCATGCGTGCGCTGCAGCAGCGCCAGTTGCGGCACATAACGCACCGCGACGACGCGCTCGTCACCGGCCGGCAGCAGATCCGAATCGACCAGTTCGCCCACCGACAGCACCAGTTGCGCCGACGTCGCGCGCGTCGCGTCGATGACCTTCGCGAACACGTCCGGGTGGTAGTAAAGCTGGCTGCCGAGCGACATGTAGACGAGCGGGCGATCCGCGTCGAGGCGTTCCCACGGAAACGCCGTCTCGTCGCCGCGCGGGCCGGACGGCAGCGCGGGGCCAACCAGTTCGACACCTGGCGGCGGCGCACCGACCAGCGCGTCGGTCGTGAACGCGAGCGTCAGATGCGGCGACAGGATGTCGCAACCGCGAAAACGCGCGTCGAGGCCGTAGCGCGCGAACAGGCGCGTGCGTTCCGGTGCGAGCCAGCGCACCGTGCGCAGCAGCTCCGAATCGAGATCGTCCGGCAACACCGGATTCAGCGAATTGGACATCGAGACCCACGGCAGGCCTTCCAGCTCGGCCGCAATCGCCGCCGCATAGAGCAGCGGATCGATCACGACCACGTCCGGCTGCCATTCGCGCAGGACCGCGCGGATACCGTCGACCTGCGCGGGCGCGAGGTCGATCAGCAGCGTGCGGATCCAGTGCCGCAGCCAGTCGGCGTCGCGAATGTTCGCGGCGAAGCTCGCGCCGCGCGACAGGTCGTGGCGTTCGGGCGTCTCGCGCGGCCCGACGAAGGCGAAGTCGCCGGCGCCATCGAGCTGCGCGCTGATGTCGGCCGGCGCATAGAACGCGACGTCGCAGCCGGCGGCGCGCAGATGCTGGGCCGGGCCGATACAGGGATTGACGTGCCCCTTCTCGGGCACCACGCAGAACAGGATGCGTTTCATGAGCGGCTCAGGTTGGGCGATGCGCGGCATCGCGATGATCGAAGTGATCGAGGATCAGCATCAGCGTCGTCCACAGCACGCGTTCGGTATCCGCCTGCAGCGTGGGCGCGGCAAGACCGAGCGTGTCGGCCAGCGTGCACGCGCGGTCGCGATCGAGCAGCGCCGCGAGGTCCATCGCCGGCGCGAGCCGCCCGCGCTTGGGGCCGTGCACGAGACGGTCCGGCAGGTTCAGGCGCGCACCGAGATCGCGCAGGCATTGTTTGTTCAGGTCGGGTTCGATGCTCGTCAGATGCGCGACGACGGAGGCGTCGACAAACGGCGGATGCAGGTCGACCGACGCCGCATCGAACAACGCATGGCACAGCGGCAGGTAGTTGGCCGACCGGTCGCGGCGCAACACTTGGTCCGCACCGTCGCCGGTGATGGCGACCTCGACACCATCCGCGGCCATCGCCTCGGCCAGCAGCAGCTTGGCGACCGGATGCAGGTTGAACATCGGTTCCTCGACCGCATGGGTCGTTCGCGGCAGCGCGGCCACGAAATCGGCCTCGTTCGTGCGCACGATCTTCACCGTCGCCTGCATCTGCTCAGCCAGTTCGAGTGCCGCATCGCGTTCGCAATAGTCCGGCATGTCGGTCGCGAGGATGTAGGACGTCACGTGCCGCTGCGCGCCGAGTTCGCGCAGCAATGCCAGCAGCAGCGCCGAATCGAGTCCGCCGCTCAGCGCCAGCGCGACGCGCTTGCCGCTGTCGAGCGCGCGCTGCAGCGACGCGCGCAGCACGGTTTCCAGATCGGCGCGCTGCGGCCGTTCGGGCGCCGGCTGCACAGTCAGCCCTTGCGGCGAACGGACCAGCGCATGGCCGGGCGGCACCGCCAGCACGTCGCGCAGCACGGTGCGACCGATGGGACGCTCGCCGCTCAGGTAGCCCGCGATGGCGGCCGTGTCCGGCGCGCCGGCCGGCTGCCCCGACGCATGCAGCACGGCATGGATGCCGGACGCCGACACGCCGCTGCGCGGATGGTAGTGCAGACGATCGAAACCGAACGGGTCGCGCGTGCCGACGATCATGGATAACGAGCCTTCAAGGTGTCCACTTCAATGCGTTTAAGGATGCGATGCGGCGCCACCGGCGCGCTGCCGCCCTGGCAATGCAGACACGCTTCGAGCGGCGCCTCGCGTTGCAGATAGGTGAGCATCGCGTCGAGCATGTCCGCGTCGTCGCGCAGCGGCAGGCCGTCTGACCGGAAATCCTTCTCGCCCTTGTAGAGCGTGTGGAAATGCGCCGGACGCGTACAGGTGTAGAACATGCCGTCGCGAATCATATGGCAGCGCTCGCGGATCCAGCAATCGTGATAGAGACGCTGCGCGTCGTCGCGGTCCGTGCCGGGCTGTGCGCGATTCATCGTCGTGAACACGTCCTGCACCTTCCAGTTCAGGCGCACGTCGAAGCGTGCGGCCTGGTGCTCGACATGCGCGATCAGGTCGGGCGAAAGCGAAGGTTTCGGGTAACGCGAGATCGTCAGCGCATCCACCGCCTGCCAGAACGCGTCGGACATCTCGCCGAGCTTCAGGCCGTTCGTCGTGACGGAGATCACCGGCGCGATACCCGTGTCGCGCACGCGCTCGATGAGTTCGACGAGCGCCGGGTGCAGTAGCGGCTCGCCGCCGACCAGCTTGAAAACGCGCGGGCTCAGGACCTTCGCGGCCTTGCGCAGATCGTCCTCGACCGAATCGGGGCTCGCATACCATTCGGGCAGCAGCGGCGACAGCGAGCAGCATTCCGCGCAAGTCAGGTTGCAGTGATCGACGATATGCGCTTCCAGCGAGCGCGTCCTGACGCGCCCGTCTTCGACGCGGTAATCGCGGTCCAGCGGCGGCGGAAAGACATGCTGCCGCTCGCCGGACGGCGTCGGATTCGAAACCCGGTTCAGATTCGCATTCACTTCAGCTTCCTGCTTGCACGCAACGGGAGAAGAAATCGACGAGACGGTCGCGCGCGTCCACCATCGCGGACGCCATCGTCACCGCGCCGCTCAGGTGTGCGGCGAAACGCGACGGATCGTCGAGCCAGCCTTGCACGACCCACAGCTTGAGCGCGTGCTGCAGACACGCGGCATCGACCGCCCACGCGATACGCGCCGGATTCACCGGCCTCACCCGCCGATACGCGAGCACGAAGGCTTCCGCGAGGTGCGGCGCCTCCAGCGGCAGATGGTTCAGGCAACGCACCAGCTCGTATTCGCGCGGCGCGCCGATCGACGCTTCCCAGTCGAGGATGAGCGGCGGCGTGCACGCGTCCGCGAACAGGTAGTTGAACTGGTTGTAGTCGTTGTGGATCGGATGCTGCGGATCGTCGGCGGGAAACGCTTCGACGCTGCCCGGATAATAACGATCGAGCATGCGCAGCGCGAGCTCGACATAACGGCGCAGGTTCGCCGCACCCTCGTTCGAGCGCGCGCGATCCAGCGCGTCCAGCAGGCTGCGGCGCACCGCATCCGCATCGATCGCGGCCAGCCGCGCGCCGATCGTGTCGAGCGACGGCAGATGAAGCCGCTCGAGACTCAGATGCAACGCGGCCAGGCTCGCGCCGAGCGCCTCCCACTCGGCCGGCGAAAACGTATCGTAGGTTCTGAACTGTCCGGCTTCCCAGCGCGTCAGCATCGCGTGCGAGCCCGCGCCCGTCCACAACGGTGCGCCGACTTTCGTGCGTTTCAGCGTCTGCACACGGAAGCGGGCATCGCCGTGCGTCTCGAAATGCGCAAGGACGGTGGCTTCCTTGGCCGCGCGCGCATGATGTTCGAGTGCGTAGAGCTTGATCGCGACACCGCCATCATCGGTGGGCAAATGCCAGACACGTTCGCCGACCTGACGCGGCGGCCCGCTTCGGCCAAGCGCATAAGCGTCGCGAATTTCATCGAAGGTGGCGGCGAGCGGGTCCATTCAGATGTGCTCGGCCGGCCCGTGCCGATACGGATGGCCGCTCAGGAACGTGTTGTGGCCGACGTAGCGCAGCTTGTACATCGCCGGCCGGAACAGCACCGACGGATCGTTGTTCGCGATGCCGAGCAGCGGATACAGATCCTGCCGCACGAAGAACGCGTTGTTGCCCATGTCGTCGCAGCAGACGAGTTCATAACCCTTCTGCCGACCAAGGTGCACGAGCGATACGAGGCTCGCGCCGTAATAGGTCGACCCGTCCCATTCGTGGTCCGGATTGAAGCACATGACCCAGCGCTCGGGCGGCGTGTAGTACGGGTTGTATTCGATCACGACGATGCGCGGCTGAAACGCCTGCAGGCCGCGCCACACCCAGTAGTCGTTGCCGTCGATATCGATCGACAGCAGGTCGAAGTCGGCCGGCGTGTTCGCGTCGGCGAGCAACACGTCGATCGTGTCGGGCTGGACACGGTCATGATGCAGGTGCACGCGCTCCGCACCCGCGTAGTGGGCCGCGAGCTTCCCGAACCGGTACGAGCTGCCTTCCACTAGCACGCCGGCCCAATCCTGTTCACGCAGCAGCCGCGCGGTGTTGCTGTTGCGCAAGCCGTCGCTCGCGCCGATGTCGACGCAGAAGCGGTTGACCGGCGCGATCCGCTCCATCAGCCGCGCCAGAATGCTTTCCTCGGTGCCCTGCGCATACAGGCTTGGCGCAAGGCCGGACAGGTCGAGCGGGAAAGGATGGTCCTGCATCGAGGGGCGGCTCCGGGTCGGGATGGGGATTGGAGGTTGGAGATTGGCGTTCGGTGGGTAATTTACCTGAAGTCGATTAACCAGAGGAAACTGGAATGAGCAACGCCGTCGGGCCTCGCCGGGGCGGAAATGAAAAAGCCCGCATCGACAATGCTGTCGATGCGGGCTTGATGCGTTTCCGGCCGTTCCGCTTTATGTGCCCGGCTTCGTGCCGCTTAGCCGGGGCACATGAACGGACGCGTCAGGGCAATTACTCCTGCCCCTGGCTCGTCAGGAATTCCTCGTAGTTACCGCCGAAATCGAACAACGTGCCATCCGTGCGCACTTCGATGATCCGGTTCGCCAGCCCGCTCACGAATTCGCGGTCGTGCGACACGAAGATCAGCGTGCCTTCGAACTGCTCGAGCGCGATCTGCAGCGACTCGATCGACTCCATGTCCATGTGGTTGGTCGGCTCGTCCATCAGCAGCACGTTGTGGCGACCGAGCATCAGCTTGCCCCAGATCATGCGGCCCTTCTCGCCGCCCGACAGCACCTTCACCGACTTCTTGATGTCGTCCGACGAGAACAGCAGGCGGCCGAGCGTGCCACGCACCATCGTTTCGTCGTCGCCATCCTTGCGGTACTGGTCGATCCAGTCCATCAGCGTGATGTCGTTCGGGAACTCCTCGTACGTGTCCTGCGGCATGTAGCCGACATTCGCGTTCTCGGACCACTTCACCGTGCCGTGTTCGAGCGCGAGCGCGCCGAGCAGCGAACGCAGCAGCGTCGTCTTGCCCGCGCCGTTCTCACCGATGATCGCGATACGCTCGCTCGGCTGCACCGACAGGTTGAAGTTCTGGAAGATCGTGCGCTCGTACTTCTTCGTGATGTCTTCGGCCACCACCGCGACGTTGTGCAGTTTCTTCTCGAACTCGAAGCGGATGAACGGGTTCTGCCGCGACGACGGCTTGAAATCCTCGATCTTGATCTTGTCGATCTGCTTCGCGCGGCTCGTCGCCTGGCGAGCCTTCGACTTGTTCGCCGAGAAGCGGCGCACGAAGTCCTGCAGTTCGGCGACGCGCTCCTTCGCGCGGGTGTTCGCCGCGGCCTGGCGCTCGCGCGCCTGCGCCGATGCGAGCATGTAGTCGTCGTAGTTGCCCGGCCAGACCTTCAGCGTGCCGAAGTCCATGTCGGCCATGTGCGTGCACACCGAATTCAGGAAGTGACGATCGTGCGAGATGATGATCATCGTCGAGTTGTACTCGTTGAGCATGCTCTCCAGCCAACGAATCGAGTTGATGTCGAGGTTGTTGGTCGGTTCGTCGAGCAGCAGCACGTCAGGCTTCGAGAACAGCGCCTGCGCGAGCAGCACGCGCAGCTTCCAGCCCGGCGCGACGTCGCTCATCGTGCCGCTGTGGAACTTCTCTTCGATGCCGATGCCGAGCAGCAGCGCGCCCGCGCGCGCTTCGGCATCGTAACCGCCGTATTCGGCGAACTTGCCCTCGAGCTCGGCCGCGTGCATGTAGTCGTCGTCGGTGGCATCCGGGTTCGCGTAAATCGCGTCACGCTCGGTCATTGCGGCCCACATCTCGGTGTGGCCCATCATCACGACGTCGAGCACGCGCACGTCTTCGTACGCGAACTGGTCCTGGCGCAGCTTGCCGAGACGGACATTCGGCTCCAGCGCGACGTTGCCGGCGCTCGGCTCGAGGTCGCTGCCGAGGATCTTCATGAACGTCGACTTGCCACAGCCGTTCGCGCCGATCAGACCGTAGCGGTTACCCTCGCCGAATTTGACCGAGATATTCTCGAACAGGGGCTTTGGCCCGAATTGCATCGTGATGTTGGCAGTAGAAAGCACGGCAGGTCCCGTTAAAGGATAAATCGACGGAAAACCGTGTATTTTAGCAGGTGTCGGAGAAACTGCCGACCATGCCGTTCCGACAGCGCGTTCCGCCCCCTGGTCCGCCGCCCGGCGGCCCGCCAACACGACGGCACGCGCCCCACCGCCGTCTTACTGGAATCCCGCATGCTTGCCAGCCAGCTTCGCGAACAACTCGTCGGCGCATGGCGCCTCGTGTCCTACGAAGTCCGCCCGCGCGACGGCAGCGCGATCGCCTATCCGCTCGGCCGCGACGTGCGCGGCTGGATTCTCTACACACCGGACGGCTACATGTCCGCCCAGCTGATGGCCGCCGGTCGGCCGCCGTACGCGAACGGCGACCTGCACGGCGGCACCGCCGACGAGCGCGCGACCGCCGCGCGCGGCTACATCGCCTATTCCGGCCCCTTTCATGTCGACGATGACGGCACGCTGACCCACGAAATGGACGTCAGCCTGTTCCCGAACTGGATCGGCAACGTGCAGCAGCGGGTCGCCGTGCTTGACGGCGATCGCCTGCAACTCGGCACCGCCGCCCCGGCGCGGATCGACGGCCGGGAAGTCGACGCCGTGCTGCACTGGGCGCGCGCGGGCCGCTGACACGCCGCTGACGGTCGCAACTGCTCGCCGGATCGGCGCGACCGGGCGGCCGGCCGTCGTGCAAACGCACGGCGTGCGGCGCCGCTGCGGCGCGCTCGCCGTTCGACGAGCGCGCCCATCACTTGCCGGCCTTCATCGCCGCCTTCTGCGCAACCTTCTCCTTCATCTGCCCGAACAGTTCCGAGCACGGCACGTCCCGGTTGTTGCTCGGCGCGATCAGCGGGATCAGCGCCGCGAACGGGTTGATCAGCCCGAGCCCGATCATCGCGCCGGCGCGCAGCGCGAGCGCGGTCGCATCGACGCCGACGTTCGGGTTCTTGAACGTGCCCTTCGCATACAGCGGCGAGCGCAGCGAGAAGATCCGGAAGCCCTTCGTATGCGGATGGATCTTCAGGTCGAGCGTTTCGTCGCGCAGGCTGATCGGGCCGTCGACGTTGATCAGCGCGTCGTCCGTATCGAGCGCGAATATCTTCGGGTCGAGAATACCGTTGGTCGCGACGAAGTCGATCGCCGCGCAGTTGATCTTCACGTCGTTGTTGCCGAACAGCTTCTCGTAGACGACGTTCGCGACGTTCAGCCCCGCCGCTTCCATCAGCAGGCGGCTGATGCGGCCGTCGGTCACGAGCGCCTTCACTTCGCCGTTCGACGTCGCGGCCAGCGCGGCCGGCGAATTGCCGGTCGCCGACAGCGACGCGTCGCCGTTGATCTCGCCGAGCGCCGACTGCATGACCTTCTGCGTCGGGAACAGTTGCTTGAGCTTCAGGTGCCGCGCGGCCACGGTGAAGCGGCCCTTCAGCGGCGTGCCGCTGCCGTCGAGATGCGCGGTCGTCGCGAGCGTGCCGCCCGCGACGCCGAACTGCAGCGGTTCGAGCGACAGCACGCCGTCCTGCATCACGATGTGCGTGTACAGGTTGGTGATCGGCAGGCTCGAACTCTTGATCAGCTTGCGGCCCGTGAACTTGACGTCCGCGTCGAGCGCGCGCCAGCGGTCGGTGCGGAAGGTCTCGACCGGCAGCACGCGGCCCGACGGCTGGCGTGTCGTGTCGCCGCGCTGCGCCTTGCTCGCGGCCGTGTCCGCACCGATCACCGGCGCGAGATCGGCGAACTGCAGCAGGTTCGACACGAGTTCGCCCGACAGCTTCGGCCGCGGCTCGAGCTGCGCGTAGGCGAGCGTGCCGCCGAGATCGCTGCCGCCCACGCGGCCGTTGAAGTTCTCGTAGCGGAACGTGCTCGCGTGCGGCTTGAAGTTGCCGATCAGCCGCCCTTCGGTCGCGTAAGGTGGCGTGTCGGGCAGCGTGATGCCGGTGAGCTGGTAAAGGTGCGACATCGACGTGCCCTGCAGCCACAGCCGCAGGTCGATCGCCGCGAGATGCGTCGGGTCGGTCAGCGTGCCGACGATCGCGAGCCGCGTGTCGCCGGCCTTCACGTCGGCCTGCAGCGGGAACGGTCGCGACGTGTCCTGGATCGCCAGCACGCCGCCGAGCTTGCCGGTACCGCTGATCGGCACGTTCTTGTAGTGGCCGTCGACCTTCAGTCCGAACGCATAGGTCGGACCGGACGGCTTCGCCGGCGCCGCGGCACCGCTTGCGCCGGACGCAACGGCCGCCGTCGATGCGGAAGCGACAGACGGGGCAGACGACGCTGAAGCCGAAGCAACCGAAGACGCCGCCGAAGCGCCTGCGGACGACGCCGCACTTGCCGCCTGTGCGGCGGATGCGCTCGACGCGGCCTCTGCGTTGGCCTTCGCGCTCAACTGCGCGGCGCCGTGCTTGCCGACCCGCTGCGCGGACGCCGCACGCGACGTCTGCTCCTGCTCCGCCATCACGTCGCCGAGCGGAATCGGCTGCCCGAGCGTATCGATCGCGACGGTCAGGTCGGCCTTCGTGATCGCGTCGCGATACGTGACGGTGCCCTTCGCGAAGCCGAAGCTGTCGAGCCGCACCTTCCACGGCGACGGCTGTGACGATTGCTTGAACTGGAAGGTCCACGTATTGCGGCCGTCGGCGAGCCGCTCGAGGTCGACGGCAGGATTCACAACGTCGATCGACGGGATGACGATCTCGTGCGCGAGCAACGGCAGGATCGCGAGATCGAAATGCGCGGCATCGAGCGTGACGAACTTGGGCACCTTCGCCCAGTCGGGATTGCCGATCTCGAGCTGCGTGGCCGAAAAGCTCGGCCAGGGCACCCAGGCACGCCAGCCGGTTTCGCCGTCGGGGCGACGCCAGCCGACCTTCAGGTCGCCGTTGATCGCAAACGGGCGACCGAGTGCGGCGCTCACCTGTTCGTTGACCCACGGCTTTGCGCGGTTCCAGTCGAACGTGAAAAGAAAGACGCCGGCCGCCGCGATGAGCACCGCGACGATACCGACGATCCATGCAGCCGATTTGCCGATGGCTCGGGTTAGCGTCATGGCGGTTCCGTTGTTGTTCTGAAGTGTTGCCGCATCATGCCGGGCCGCGTGCGTGGACGAACGGCGCACGACACTCGCGGCTTTTCAATCGGTATTATGACGCACGCCATGGTGACGTTTCGGCGCCATTAACGCTTTTTTTCATTTGTGACATGACAGCCCCCACCGGCCTCATCGATGCGCAGCGCATCACGCGGCGCGACGCCAGCAGCGGCAAGACCCTGCTCGCCCCGACCGATTTCAGCCTCGTTGCGGGATCGCGACTTGCCATCACGGGCCCGTCCGGGTCGGGCAAGAGCGTGCTGCTGCGCGCGCTCGCGCTGCTCGACCCGCTCGACGGCGGCCACATCCTGTGGCGCGGCAGCCGGATCCGGCGCAGCGCGATCCCGCGCTACCGGCGCAGCGTCGCCTACGTGCGCCAGCGCCCCGCGCAGATGGACGGCACCGTCGAATCGCAATTGCGCTATCCGTATTCGCTCGCGATCTATCGCGACGTCGCGTTCGATCGCGCGCGCGCCGAAGCGCTCGCCGCGCAGGCCGGCCGCGGCGCCGACTTTCTCGACAAGCGCGCGAGCGACCTGTCGGGCGGCGAAGCGCAGATCACGGCACTACTGCGCGTGCTGCAGCTCGATCCCGACGTGCTGCTGCTCGACGAGCCGACCTCCGCGCTCGATCCCGAATCGGCGCGCGCGATCGAGGCGCTCGTCGGGGCATGGTTCGACGCGGCGCCCGATGCACGCGCGTACATGTGGATCTCGCACGATCCGGCGCAGGCCGCGCGGATCGGCACGCTGCGGCTCGTCATGCAGGCCGGCGTGCTGCATGTCGCGAACCCGACGGAGGCTGCACAATGAGCCCGGCACTGCAGGACCTGAGTCTCGTCGACGTCGGCATTGCCGCCGCGCTCGTCGCAGTCAACGGCGCGATCTCGACCGCACTGTCGCTCGGCCTCGGCCGCAAGCTCGCGCTCGCGGCGGTGCGCACCGTCGTCCAGTTGCTCGCGATCGGTTACGTGCTCGGCTGGGTATTTGGTCATCCTCACTGGTACGTCGTGCTGCCGCTCACCGCGCTGATGACGCTGATCGCCGGCTTCGCCGGCGCGGGACGCGGCAAGCGCACGTACCGCGGCCAGCGCATCGACAGCATCGCATCGATCTGGTTCAGCAGCTGGTTCGTCGCGGCGGTCGGCCTGTTCGCCGTGATCCGCATCCATCCGTGGTTCGCGCCGCAATACGCGATTCCGATCCTCGGGATGATTCTCGGCAATACGCTGACGGGCGTGTCGCTCGGTGTCGAGCGGATGATGGAAGAGCTCACGGCCCGCCGCGACCGCGTCGAGACCGCTCTCGCGCTGGGCGCGACGCGCTGGGAAGCCGCGCAGGACGCCGCGCGCCAGGCCGTGCGCGCGGGCATGCTGCCGACGCTGAACCAGATGGCCGTCGTCGGCGTCGTGAGCCTGCCGGGGATGATGACGGGCCAGGTACTGGCCGGCCAGTCGCCGCTGCAGGCCGTGCGCTACCAGATCGTGATCATGTTCCTGATTGCCGCGGCCTCCGCGCTCGGCACGGTCGGCGCGGTGCTGATGACCTATCGCCGGCTGTTCTCGGCCGATCACCGCTTTCTCGCGGCGCGGCTCGAAGAGCGCGCGCACTGACACGCAACGGCACCGCGCGAAGCGCGATGCGCGGTCAGCGCGCGGCGCGGCGCTTGCCGATCGCCTGCCGCAACGCGGCCGCGATGTCCGCGCCGGGCGCAAGACCATCGACCGACGCGACGAGCCGCACCGCGCGCGGCGTCGTCACGTAGGCCTGCGCGCCGACATAACCGCCGCTGCCGGCCGAGCGCGTCGTCACGACGAGGGCCTGCGGCGCTCGCGCGCCGAGGTCGGCCGTAAACGCGTCGGCAATCGTGCCGTCGCGCGCATGCAGCACGCCCGTCACGTAATCGTCGGTATCGAAGCCGGGCGCGGCATGCGCGGTCGAATACACGCGCACCGCGTAGCTGCCGGTCGAGCACGGTTCGAGCGCGCCGCTCGACACCACGGCCACCTGCTGTCGCGACGGCAGCTCGACCTTCTTCACGAAACTGCAATCGTCGGCCGCGTGCGCGTGCGCGGCGACGAACACAGCGGCAGACAGCAGCGTGCGCATTCGGAATTTCATCGGGATATCGTTACGGAAGGAGGATGACGATCGAAAGCATAACGTAACATCCGCATGACGTCACGCAGGTCGCCACACGACGCGCTCGCATCGCGAGCGGTTGCAGCAGCAACGTACTGCTAAGCAAATTTCGCAAAAGCATCGTGACGGCGGCACGAAACGGTCACGTGCCGCCCTGCTTGTCACGCCATTCGAATCCGTTGTGCGCGCACCGGACGACACGCCGGCCCGCGCGGCGCGGCTCAATGCTTGATCGACACCGTCACCTTCGTGCCATCGCTCATCGTGACGGACTTCGAACCGCCGTTGGTCGGAATCGACACCCACTTCACCTGGCTCACCGACGCGACGTCCGGACACTGCAGCGACTTGCCGCCGGCCGTCACGTTGCGCGTGCCCTTCGGCGCGGCCGCCTGGAAGCTCAGCTGCACGTTGGCGACGCCCTTCGCGTCGACCGACGGCGCAAGCCGCACCTGGGTCTGGCGCACCATCGCGCCGTTCTCGTCGCGCGGCAGGCTGTCGGCGTTCGGGCAGCCGCTCGGCATCGCGACCGCGCCGCTCGGCGGCACCGACTTCCAGTTGAAGTCGTCCGTCTCGCCCGAGCGGATCTTGCGGGTCTCCTGCGTATTGCCGAAGGTCTTCGAATCGACCTTGACGGTGTATTCGAGCTGTCCCGTACCGCCGCCCTTCAGGCTGCCCTTGACCGGCGGCGCCGCGAATACGCTCGCGCTGACGCACACCGCCGCGAACACGACCGACCACGATGCGGCGACCGACAAACTGCGTTGGCTCATGCTGACCTCCTTGTAATGCGGCGGCACGCGCGTGCCGCGCGGTTTTCGATGCATGATGCGCTGCCAGTCTACCGCCAAGCGGCACGCAATGCGCCGCAAACGCATCGGGTGTTACCCCGCTTGCGTTCGCGGCGCCGCAACCTTACGCGTGATGTCGGCGCTCGGGAAAACGCCGGGCCGCCTCGAAGGAAGTCACCTTGGGGATGCCCGTCGAAGGGCGTGGCGCGAAGCGACGGGCCTGAGGACGCTCAGAAGCCGCTCAACACGAGCTTGCCGATCGCGCGCCCGCCTTCGAGCAACTGATGCGCACGCCGCACGTTCGCCGCATTGATCGCGCCGAGTTGCTCGCCGACGGTCGTACGCAGCGTGCCGCTGTCGACGAGCCGCGCAACTTCGCCGAGGATCCGGTGCTGCTCGATCATGTCCGGCGTCTCGAACATCGCGCGCGTGAACATGAATTCCCAGTGAAACGCGGCGCTCTTCGCCTTCAGCAGTTCGACCGGCACCGGCTTCTCGTTCTCGACGATCGTGCAAATGCCGCCCTGCGGCCGGATTACTTCCGCGGCGGCAGGGAAATGGCGGTCCGTGTCGTTGAAGATCAGCACGTAGTCGACGTTCGGATGCCCTGCGTCGCGCAACTGCGCAGGCAGGTCGCCGAAATGGTCAACCACCGCATCGGCGCCGAGCGAGCGCACCCATTCGGCCGACGCCGGCCGCGACGCGGTCGCGATCACGTGCAGCTTGCCGAGCGTCTTCGCCAGCTGGATCGCGATCGAACCCACGCCGCCCGCGCCGCCGATGATCAGCACCGACTTGCCGGCGTCCGCGCCCTGCGGCGATACATGCAGCCGGTCGAACAGCGCTTCCCACGCGGTCAGCGCGGTGAGCGGCAGCGCGGCAGCCGCGGCGAAGTCAAGCGTGCGCGGCTTCAGCGCGGCGATCCGTTCGTCGACCGCATGGAATTCGCTGTTCGTGCCGGGCCGCGTGATGCTGCCCGCGTAGAACACTTCGTCGCCGGGCCGGAACAGCGTAACGTCGGCACCGACCGCGACGACCGTGCCGGCCGCATCCCAGCCGAGCACGCGCGGCGCGTCCTCGACCTTCGGTTTCGGCGCGCGCACCTTGAAATCCACCGGGTTCACGGAAACGGCCTCGACCTTCACGAGCAGGTCGCGCGGGCCCGGCACGGGCTGCGGCAGTTCCACGTCGAGCAAGGCTTGCGGGTCGTCGATCGGCAGATAGCGGGTCAGTCCAACAGCTTTCATCACGAAACTCCTTTCAGGGCAACCGGGCGGGCCGCGGCGCAGCCCCATGAACGTCATCGTAGGCAACCCGATCCTTCGAGAAAACCGCTATATTTCCTGAAACATTTTCAGGAATTTCAGAATAATGACGTCCGATCCGATTCCGGCTCCCGACAAGCCGCTCGACCTGCTCGACGTCGCGCTGTTCGTGCGCGCGGCGCTGCTCGCGAACGTCACCGCGGCCGGACGCGAGTTCGGCGTCTCGGCCGCGGTCGCGAGCGCGCGCATCGCGCAGCTCGAGCGCCAGCTCGGCGCGCGGTTGCTGCACCGCACCACGCGCCGCATCAGCCTCACGCAGGACGGCGAAGTCTTCATGGCGCGCGCCGACGCGCTGCTGTCGGCCGCCGACGCCGCGCGCGCGTCGGTCGGCCACGGCCGCAGCGAGCCGTACGGGCGGCTGAAGGTGTCGATGTCGTCGTCGTTCGGCCGCCAGCACGTCGCGCCGGTGATTCCCGCGTTCCTGCGCCGCTACCCGTCGGTGTCGCTCGACCTGCGGCTGTCCGACGAGATCGTCGATCTCGTCGACGACGGCTACGACGTCGCGGTCCGCCTTGGCGCGCTGAAGGATTCGACGCTCGTCGCGCGCAAGCTCGCCGTGAACCGCCGTGTGCTGTGCTGCTCGCCCGCGTATCTCGCCGCACGCGGCACGCCGCGCCATCCGGCCGACCTTACGCAACACGAATGCGTGATCCTCGGCGACCAGCGCGACTGGTCGTTCGCCACGCCGCAAGGCCCGCTCACCGTGCGGGTCGGCGGCCGGCTCGTCGCGAGCAACGGCGAGGCGATCCGCGAAGCGCTCGTCGACGGCTTCGGGATCGCGATCAAGTCGACCTGGGACGTCGGCCCGCTGCTCGCGAGCGGCGCGCTCGTCACGGTGCTCGACGACTATCCGTTCGCGGACGACGTCGCGATCTGGGCCGTCTATCCGAGCCGCGCGCACGTGCCGCTGAAGACGCTCGCGTTCATCGCGTTTCTCGCCGAGCATTTCGGCGATCCGCCGTACTGGGATCGCGCGGACGAACGTTAGGCACCCGCGTTCGTGCTCGCGCCGCGCGCGTGCCGGTTCGAGTCCGGCCTCAGGATTCGTACCGGCCTCGACCGAGCGGCTACAATGGCGCGTTCGCGACGCAATGGCCCGCAGCCGAACGGGGCCGCGTTCGCAGGCGGCCGCCCGTTGGCCGCGCACGCGTTTCATTCGCCTCCCAATCATCCCGCCATGACCCACAACCTCGTCATCCAGAGTCTTGCGCCGCTGTCGGACGCCCATCACAAACCGCTGCTCGCGCTGTCGCGCGGCACCCGCATCGTGCAGACCGACGATCACGCGCTGCGCATCGACAACGCGAACCCGGCGCAGCGTCTCGACATCGACGCGTACTGCGGCACGCACGCGCTCGACTTCGCGTTCGTCGAGGCCGGCCTCGCGCTCGGCGATTTCGGGCTCGTCGTGATGGACATGGATTCGACGCTGATCACGATCGAATGCATCGACGAGATCGCCGATTTCTGCGGACTGAAAACGCAGGTCGCCGAGATCACCGAAGCGTCGATGCGCGGCGAGATCCGCGATTTCAACGAAAGCCTCACGCGCCGCGTCGCGCTGCTGGCCGGGCTCGACGCGCAGGCGCTCGAACGCGTGTACGAGGAGCGGCTGCAACTGTCGCCCGGCGCCGAGACGATGCTGGCCGGCGTGAAGGCCGCCGGCATGAAGACGCTGCTCGTGTCGGGCGGCTTCACGTTCTTCACCGAGCGGCTGAAGGCGCGCCTCGGCCTCGACTACGCGCAGGCGAACACGCTCGAGATCGTCGACGGCAAGCTGACCGGCAAGGTGCTCGGCGAGATCGTCAACGCCGACGTGAAGGCGCGCCTGCTGCGCGAGACGTGCGCGTCGCTCGGCCTCGCGCCGAACCGCGCGATCGCAATGGGCGACGGGTCGAACGACCTGAAGATGATGGCCGAAGCCGGGCTGTCGGTCGCATTCCACGCGAAGCCCGTCGTGCGCGAAGCGGCAACGGTCGCGTTCGATCACGTCGGCCTCGACGGGCTGCTGCGGCTGTTCTGATCCCGCACGACCTCAAATAAAAAACGCCGGCGCGATGTGGCATCGCGCCGGCGTTTCGTTTTTCCGCGAACGTTATCGGCCTGCGGTCAGCCGAGTGCGGCCTGCATCGCGCGCTCGAGGTCTGCGCGCAGGTCGGCCTCATCCTCGAGACCGACGTAGAAACGCACCAGCGTGCCGCGATGCGGCCAGTCCGGCCGCATCGACGCGACGTCGTAAGGCATCGCGAGACTGCATGCGCCGCCCCAGCTCCAGCCGATCGCGAACAGTTCGAGCGACTCGACGAAGCGGTCGATCTGCTCCGCGCTGTAGCGCGCGTCGAACACCACCGAGAACAGCCCGCCCGCGCCCGTGAAGTCGCGCGCGAACGACGCGTGCCCCGGGCAGCCGGCAATCTGCGGGTGCAATACCGATGCGATCTCCGGCCGCGCCTTCAGCCACTGCGCGAGCGCGAGCGCGCTCTTGCTGTGCGCGTCGAAGCGCACCTGCATGCTCGGCAGACTGCGCAGCACGAGCGAGCAATCGTCGACCGACACGCCGATCCCGCAGCGCATCCGCGCGAGCTTCAGCTTCGCGTGCAGCTCCGCGTCCTCGGTGATCGTCGCGCCCATCAGCACGTCGCTGCCGCCCGACTGGTACTTGGTCAGCGCCTGCATCGAGATGTCGACGCCGTGATCGAACGGCTTGAACGCGAGCCCGGCCGAATAGGTGTTGTCGATCGCGGTGACGATGCCGCGCGCCTTCGCGACCGCCGTGATCGCCTGCACGTCGGGCACTTCCATCGTCACCGAGCCGGGCGCCTCGATCCAGATCAGCCGCGTGTTCGGCTGGATCAGGTCGGCGATGCCGGCACCGATGAGCGGATCGTAGAAGCGTGCCGTGATGCCGAAATCCTTCGCGAGCCAGTTGCCGAAGTCGGCATTCGGCCCGTACACGTTGTGCGGAATCAGCACGTCGTCGCCCGCTTTCACGATCCCGAAATAGACGTTCATGATCGCCGCGAGGCCCGACGGCTGCAGCAGCGCGTGCGTGCCGCCCTCGATCTCGGCGAGCCGCTGCGCGAGCGCGAGCGACGTCGGCGTCGCGTGCAGCCCGTAGCGCCACTGGTTGTCGTTGTGCCAGACGAGCGCGCGCATCGTCGCGAGATCGGGGAACACGACCGTCGACGCGCGCGCGACCGGCGGCACGAACGAACGGAAGCCTTCCGGAATGACGTCGTCGGGTTGAACGATGCGGGTTTGCAGCGCGCGCTTGGAGGTGGATGCAGTCATGACAGGAAGGCGGGCACGAGGCCGTTCGGTTGCGGAATATGTCGCTAGATTAGCCAAAATCGGCGCATTTGGCCCGGTACAATGCGCGCCGCGCACACCGAGCCAGCACGAGCTCAGTCGTCGGTGCGCAGGTTGACGACGCCGCCCACCGTCTCGATCTCCTGCACGCGGCCGTCGCGCACCTGCAGCGCCGCGCGCTTGCCCGGCGCGAGACGCAGCACGACAGGCTGCGGATCCGACTCGTCCGAGTTCATCCGGTCGGCCTTCAGGTCGCCCGTCGCGTCGAAGCGGCCGACCCACACGCCCGTGATGTTCGTGCCGTCGTTCGATTCCTCGATTTCCAGCGTATCGCCGTCGCGATCGCCCGCGAGCAGGACGACCTCACCCGTATCGGTGAACTGGTATTCGCCGTGCACGCCTTCCTCGTCCGTCTTCGGGCCGAGATGCACGACGATCGGCCGGTCGCCGAGCATGCCTTCGTAGCGCGGCAGGCGGGCGAACTCGGGATTCGGCCGCAGCGGCCGCGCGGGTGCCGGTTCGTCCTGTTGCGTGCCCGGCGCGACGGCCTGCGCCGCGACCGCGCCCGACATCGCCATGCCCGCCGCCAGCGCGCCCGCGACGACGAGCGCCCGTTGCCATTCCGAATATCGACCCACCTTGCGTTGCTCCTTGCTTCAGATTCGCTCGAAAATCGCGGCGATGCCCTGCCCGCCGCCAATGCACATCGTGACGAGCGCGTAACGGCCGCCGACGCGCTGCAACTCGTACAGCGCCTTGACGGCGATCAGCGCGCCCGTCGCGCCGATCGGGTGGCCGAGCGAAATGCCGGACCCGTTCGGATTCACCTTTGCCGGGTCAAGACCCAGTTCCTGCGTCACCGCGCAGGCCTGCGCGGCGAATGCCTCGTTCGCCTCGATCACGTCGAGATCGGCGACCGTCAGCCCTGCGCGCGCGAGCGCCTTTTGCGTGGCTGGCACCGGGCCGATCCCCATGTAGGCCGGATCGACGCCCGCGTGCGCATACGCGACGAGGCGCGCCAGCGGCTTCGCGCCGCGCTTCTCGGCAACGCCGCGCTCCATCAGCAGCACCGCGGCCGCCGCGTCGTTGATACCCGACGCGTTGCCGGCCGTCACCGTGCCGCTCTCCTTCACGAACACGGGCCGCAGCTTCGAGAAATCCTCCAGGCTTGCGTCGTGGCGCACGTGCTCGTCGTGATCGAACATCACCGGCGTGCCCTTCTTCGAGCCGATCAGCTCGACCGGCAGGATCTGCTCCTTGAAGTAGCCGGCCTTCGCCGCATGCGACGCGCGGCGGTGCGATTCGAGCGCGAGCGCATCCTGTGCGTCGCGCGAAATGCCGTACTTCGTCGCGACGTTCTCGGCCGTCACGCCCATGTGGATCGTCTGGAACGGATCGTTCAGCGCGCCGACCATCATGTCGACCGCGCGCATGTCGCCCATGCGCTGCCCGAAGCGCGCCGCCGGGATCGAATACGGCGCGCGGCTCATGTTCTCCGCGCCGCCCGCGATCGCGATGTCCGCGTCGCCGAGCAGCACGCCCTGCGCGGCCGACACGATCGCCTGCAGCCCCGAACCGCACAGCCGGTTGACCGTGAGCGCCGGTGCATGTTGCGCGACGCCGCCGTTGATCGCGGCGACGCGCGCGAGATACATGTCCTTCGGCTCCGTGTGCACCACGTTGCCGAACACCACGTGGCCGACTTCGTCGCCCGACACCTGCGCACGCTGCAACACTTCGCGCACGACTTTCGCGCCGAGCTCGGTCGGCGCGATGTCCTTCAGGCTGCCGCCGAAATCGCCGATCGCGGTACGCACGCCGCTCACCACCACCACTTCACGTTGCATGTTGCCTCCTCATCCTTCTCAGCGAATGAATCGATCGTGCGGGGCCGTGGCCAGCGTGCGTGTTCCGCGTCAGCCTTGCATCAGGCGCTCCACCGCGTCGCGGTGCGGAATCGGCGCGACCGCGCCGTAGCCCGTCGTCGACAGCGCCGCCGCCGCGTTCGCATAACGCGCCGCCGCGAACGGATCGTCGCCCGCGACGATCCGCGCGACGAATGCGCCGCCGAAGCAATCGCCCGCGCCCGTCGCATCGACGGCCTCGACCGCAAAGCCCGGCACGACGCGCCGCTCGTTCGGCGTCGCCACATACGCGCCATCCTTGCCGAGCTTCAGCGCGACGACCTGCGGCCCGTGTTCGAGCATCGCGTCGACGATCGCGTCGCGATCGTTCGCGCCCGTGAGCGCCGTGACGTCGTCCCAGCTGGGCAGGCAGATGTCCGTCTGGCGCAGCGCCTCACGCATCACCGCACGGGCGCGCGACAACGGCCACAGCTTCAGGCGCAAATTCGTGTCGAAGCTGACCTTCACGCCGTTGCGGCGTGCATGGTCGACCGCCGCGAACGCGGCGTCGCACGCGGCCGTGCTGATCGCGAGGCTGATGCCCGACAGGTGCACGGCCTTCGCGGCCGCCAGCGCGTCGAGCGGCAGGTCGCCCACCGCATAGCGGCTCGCCGCGGAGCCCGCGCGCAGATAGTCGAACTGGTGGCCATCGGCGCCGTGCGTGACGAAATACACGCCGGTCGGCGCCGCACGGTCGATCCGCACATACGTCGTATCGACGTGCTCGGCGCGCCACATGTCGGCCAGCAGGCGGCCGAACGGATCGTCGCCGATCGCCGACACGAAGCCGGTCGACGCGCCCTGGCGTGCCGCGGCGATGCAGAAGTTCGACGTATCGCCGCCGAAGCCCTGCAGGAATTCGGGACGGCCCGGCTGCGACTGGTTGAATTCGATCATCGCCTCGCCGAGCGCGAGGATCTCCGGAAATGCGCCGGTCATTGCTTACACCTCGCCCCACAGATCGTGGCCGTCGGCGCCCGTGATCTTCACGGACACGAAATCGCCGACCTTGTAGCGCTTCGACGCCTTCGCCGCCGGCTCGACATAAACGACACCGTCGATCTCCGGCGCATCCGCCGCCGTGCGGCCGATACCGCCTTCCGCGCTGACTTCGTCGATCAGCACCTTGAGGGTCTTGCCGACCTTGCGCTGGATGCGGTTCGCCGATACTTCCTCGGCCACCTCCATGAAGCGCGCGCGACGTTCCTCGCGGACCTCGTCGGGCAGCGCGCCGTCGAGTTCATTCGCGGTCGCGCCTTCGACCGGCGAGTACGCAAAGCAACCGACGCGATCGAGTTCCGCCACGCGGATGAAGTCGAGCAGCGTTTCGAACTGCTCTTCCGTCTCGCCGGGGAAGCCCGCGATGAACGTGCTGCGGATCGTCAGGTCCGGGCACATCTCACGCCACTTCTGCACGCGCTCGAGCACCTTCTCGGCGTTCGCCGGGCGCTTCATGCGCTTCAGCACTTCGGGGTGCGCGTGCTGGAACGGCACGTCGAGATACGGCAGCACGTGGCCCTTGAACGGGCCTTCGGCCATCAGCGGAATCACTTCGTCGACGCTCGGGTACGGGTACACGTAGTGCAGGCGCACCCATGCGCCGTACTGCGCGGCGAGTTCACCGAGCGCGGCGACCAGGTCGGTCATGCGCGTCTTGATCGGCTTGCCGTTCCAGAAGCCCGTGCGGTACTTCACGTCGACGCCGTACGCGCTCGTGTCCTGCGAGATCACCAGCAGTTCCTTCACGCCCGACTTGAACAGGTTCTCGGCTTCCAGCATCACTTCGGCGACCGGACGCGACACGAGATCGCCGCGCATCGACGGGATGATGCAGAACGTGCAGCGGTGGTTGCAGCCTTCGGAGATCTTCAGGTACGCGTAGTGGCGCGGCGTCAGCTTGATGCCGGCCGCGGGCACGAGGTCGACGAACGGGTCGTGCGGCTTCGGCAGGTGCGAATGCACGGCCTGCATCACTTCGCCCACGGCGTGCGGGCCGGTGACGGCGAGCACCTTCGGATGGACTTCCTCGATCAGGTTCGAGCCGCTGGCGCTCGATTTGGCACCGAGGCAGCCGGTGACGATCACCTTGCCGTTTTCGGTCAGCGCTTCGCCGATTGCGTCGAGGCTTTCCTGCACGGCTTCGTCGATGAAGCCGCAGGTGTTCACGACGACGAGGTCGGCGCCGTCGTAGGTGCCTGAGATTTCATAACCTTCGGCGCGCAGCTGGGTGATGATTTGTTCGGAGTCGACTAACGCTTTCGGGCAACCAAGCGAAACGAAACCTACTTTGGGGGATTGGGACATCTGGATGTGTGGGGGCGTGGCAGCAAAAGCGTGAGTTTACAGCGATTTAGGGTTCGGCGAGGCAAAACTGGCGGGGAAAGCGGCCATGGAGTGCTGGATCGGATAGGCCGCCAGATCGGCAGTGGATCGGGGGATGGGGGTTGATACGTCCCCTTCTCTTCGGGATGAGGGTCTGTCGGCCTGTCAACAGCGGTACATCAGGCAAGGCGCACTTGACGTATCCCCGCGCGCCATCAAGGACAACGAGGTGCCGGCCGACTTCGTCCTGAAGTCGAGGGTCTGAATCGCCTAAGCCGCGCTGAATCGCTACAGGCTCAGGGGCAGATTGTGAACGCCGGCATCTCGGCTGTGACGACCAGCGACGGCGCAGATACAAGCGCGAGCGGCTGAAGGCGCAACCGATCGTTTGCTAGGCTGCACGAAGGGAGCTTCGCGCTGTACCGGCGACCTGTGCTCGATGTCCCTATGGGAAGCGTTTCCGCGCTCCGTGGGCCAGCATCAAAACTGCGTGTGGCCACTGCCGGGAAATGAACCCGTGGGTCCGGGTCATCGAATTCGAACGTAAGAGAGAACCACTGCAACGAAGAAGCCGACCGAGATCGCCGGCACGGACGATGTGCAGTTCGTCGCGCCGACCACCAGCACGATCAGCACGGTCAGCTTTCACGGGTTGCGGATCACCACGCCGGTCGGCAGCGGGCATCTTCGTAGATTATCGAAGCCGACCTCTGCATGAGAACAACGGCGCTTCAGGGCCGTTTTCGTTATGCCTTTCGCTTAGCGCTTCGAAGTGATCGAGCGTCAGCAATTCCATCGAATCGCGCTACGTCCAGATAACGTAGGCGCGTAATCGAGTGTAATGGCTCTGCGGCATGAACAAGACTACGTTTATTGCACGTGAGCTTTCAAATTTTACGTGCAGGCCTAAATAGCATCGACTTAAATACGTCGGCGATTCAAAAATTACTAACAATCGAGAGAGGCACATCATGAATGACAACAATCGGCTTGTTGACGAAGAAAGCAACCAAGACACTTCCCCGGACACCACCCAAGCACTAAATTACCCTTCATTGACGACATTCAGTGGGAGGCTATACTTGGCATACAAAGGCGCCGGCAGCAACAACAACATTTACCTCACATCTTTCGATGGAAAAGAGTGGGAGAACCCGACGTCAGTCAAAAATGGGGCTTTCTGGATCACCCAGGCAGTTACATTAGCAGCATTCAATGTGAAGCTGTACATGGCGCACAAAGGTGCTTTCGACAACAACAACATTTACTGCGCATCGTTCGATGGGAAGAACTGGGATCCCAAGGAACATACCGTGCCGCAAGACAGCACTCGTCAACCGGTCGCCTTGGTGGCATACGATGGAAGGTTATACATGGCACACAAGGGCCCCAACGACTCGCACATTTACTTCCATAAATTCGACGGAACGAGCTGGAAATCGGGAGGCTATGTCGGCGTCCACGGTGCCGAAACCACCCAGCCGGTTGCATTGACGACGTTCAACGACAGGATGTACTTAGCATACAAGGGTGTCGACGACAACAGCATTTACTATACCTCATACAACCTCACTGGAAATAGCTGGGATCAACCGAAAAAAATCAACGACTGGGACTGGACCAGTCAGGCAGTTGCATTAGCGGCATTCAATGGGAAATTGTATATGGCGCACAAAGGTGGCGGCACCGACAACCAAATTTATTACAACTCGTTCGATGGAACAAGCTGGGGGTCCGACAGAGGAGTTTCGGGTTCCACAACATCCGAACCGGTCACATTAGCGGTATTCAATAAGAATCTGTATTTGGCGTACAAAGACGCCAAAAATTCCAGCATTCATTACAAATCATTCGACGAAGCCTCTTGGGGAACGGAACAAACAGTCCCCAATGCGTCAACGACAGAGTAATTTCGCTAATCATCGCATGCGCAGTGATTAGAAAGATCTTCTCTTATTTACCTGCCCCCTTGCGAGTTCGCATAGGTGGGCAGGCACGCATACGGCCGAAGGCTGCATTGACTATTGGCCGACGCGGTGGGCGCGATCAGTTTTTCCTTCGCTCTCAGGTCCGCTTGGAACTTGGCTTCCTTGTCACGAAACTCGCTTTGAATTTCGGCTAGTCAAACGTCGAAATCATGTTGAACACTTCTGGTCAAGTACGCCCCGACCCGTTCCTTGTAATGCCAAAGTACGAAACTCCACGCTCCTGTCACCACCGTTGCCGGTATCCAGTCACTCAAGCTCATTGGGTTCTTCCTTGAGGCGATCGAATGTGTCACTCAATGATCGCACATGTAACCGCGACTACCAGGAACACGTTGTCGAGCAAGGCTGACGGTGACCAAATAAACAACGGCGCCTCACGGCGCCGTTGTTGCGTTACAGGTCGAGAAACATACGAACTGCGTATCTGATCGCTTCCATTTCCTCGTCCGTTGCGCGCTCGCCCTTGAATTGAAACTCACGCGCCTTGAATGACAGATTCACGATCTGATCTACCAGCGCCACGCCCGGCCGAGCGAGGCTTGAAATCGGAATCTCCGACTCCCACCCTCGAACGGAGGACGTAATCGGTAAGCCAACTATGCGCCCCGTCAGTTCGTTGATATCGGCTGGCGTGATGACCACGACAGCGCGATACCCGTCTTGCTCGTTACCTTTGCTCGGCCCGATGTACAGCCGAATTACATCACCCGCTTCCGGTACTCCGTTCAGCATATTTTGGATCCTATCGGTTCCGCGTCAGGTGGAATCGTCCGGACCTCCAAACTCAGTGCCCTGCGGATCGCCGAAGTCCAAAATCGGATGCGGTTCGAGTTTCCGATCGCGAAGCTGCTGCAAATATCGCTCTCGAGAAAATCGCTTGACGCCAACGTGCGGAAGAATCTGCACCTTGCCATCAACCACATGAATGTCGACTTCCTGCCCCTCTGCGAAGCGTGCCTCTTGCGCTACGCTCGCGGGAATACGAACCGCAAGACTGTTCCCCCAACGCTTGAGGGTTTGAACAGTCATCTCATATCTCCATAGCTCACGTATAAACGTGTAGATACACTTTAGCCTCATCGCATCGACGTGTCAACATTGTTGATACGTACTAGCTACCTGCACCGGCTGATTAATATCGAGTGACGTTCGGGCACCCGAGGATACGAACCCTACTTTGGGGGATTGGGACATCTGGACTGGGGTGGTGCAGCAGCAAAAGCGCGGGTTTACAGCTATTTATGGGGCGGCGAGCCAAAACCGACGGTTGCGATACTACGGACCGCAACGCCAATGTGCGCCTCGCGAAGGCGCGCCAGATCGACAGGGGAAGCCGATCCATCCCTATCAAGACGATGCGACGAGATGACGGGCATGATCGGCAAACGCCACCGCGCCAGAATCACCCCGAAACCGCCTCACCGCTATGCGAAAATCGCAGCGTTCGTTCTCTTCCATTACCCAACGGGGCCCGCATGACCACCCACATCACGATCGAATTCACCGAACACGCTGCCGAAACCATCGGCGAGCAAACCAGCACCAGCTTTTCGTACGATCAGGGCGCGCACGTGCCGCAGCCGGGCGATTTCGTCGAACTCGAGAATTCGCGGCAGACGTTTCTCGTGATCGGCCGCGTGTTTTCGCTCAAGGCCAACTACAGCGCCGTCAAGCTCGTGCTCGATCTTCCGCCGCACGACGACGCGTAAGGATTCTCGGCGCTTTAAAACAATCCGGGCCGGACCCGTCGGCGTTACCGTCGGCATTCGCACACATCCGGCCCGCGTTGCGTGAAATCGCGCCCGCGACGAGGTCGCAAAAAAGCCCGCCGAAGCGGGCTTGATCCGGTCCTGCATTCACGGAAACATCGCCGCGGTCAGGCACCGCTCGAACCACACCGCATCGTCTCCGTCGCCGATCGGCCACATTTCCGCATCGAGTTGCGGCAAACCGGTGGCCGGTGCTGGCGCACGCTTGTCGTCGCCGGACACCCCCGCACGCATCCACCCCGATTGCGCGCCGCCGTTATCGCACGCATGCCCATGCGCCGGCGCCTCGCAGAACGCGACCGGGCGCACCTTCCCGCCATCGGCGACGCTCACCGAGCGGTACTGGTAAACCGCGCCGGTCGCCCAGTCCTCGCTCTGGCTGCAGACCCGCGCACGATTCTGCACATGGACCGCGCCGAAACACGCATAGGACACGTGCGCGCCGCTCGCATCGTCAGGAATGAAATCGCAGTTTCCGTCGAAACCCGTCAACGGGCCACCCGAGTATTTCGCGAGCCACTGGCGCTCGGCCAGCGCACGCGCAATCAGCCCTTTACCCGACTGATCGGCCAGCTCGGCCGTACGCTGGTCGATCGCCTTGCGTACTTCGTTGGCGGCCAGCGGACGCCCCTCGTAATCGGCCGCGAGACGGTTGTTGCGCGCGTCGATCCAGCGGCGCTGGCTGCGCACCAGCATGTCCCGGATAGCAGTGTCCGGCGCAGCCTTCAGCACGCCCGCATAGGCCGAATTCATGCGCGCATCGGCCACCCGCAGCCCGGGATTCGCACAGATGCGCTTCTCGATCGGTTGCGCGACTTTCGCGCAACCGATCGCAAAGGCCGGTGCGGCCAGGCCAATGCCGCACATGAACATCGAAGCAAGACCGGCCAGCCTGCCGGCCGATGCCATTCGAATCCCTCGCATGCTCTCTCTCATTCGGTTTGTTTTTCTTGGCCGCACCGCATCGGCGCGGCATCGCACATCTTGTCGTGCCCGGGACCCGATGTCGCGATTCGCGACAGACGGCTTCCACGGCTTTGCGGTGCTGCGCCGCTGCGGGTTCGACAGGCAAACACCCGCGCCGGTACAAACGCATCTGTCAGGTGCGGCGCGTCCCGGCGTTCATTCGTATGTGACTGGAGCTCGATCGACCGGACCACGGTCATGCCCGTTCATGCCCGGCGCGAGCATTCGGTGCCGACGATCATGAACGACCGTCGGCCAACGCTTCCGGCAGGCGGCAGCCGCGCATCGTCGTGCGGGAACGCACGATCGATCGGCCGCCCCGCGCCGCCTTGCTTCGCGGCACCGACGCCCGACAACTCGCGCCGCCACGGCCGGCCTGCCGCGAAATCGCTACTTCTTCTCCGGCTCCGACGCGCCCGGCTGCTTGAACGGGAACGTGCTGAACATCGACTTCGCCTGGTTCTGCATCTGTTCCTGCATCTGCACGAACATGTTCTTCGACTGCTCGATGTAGCTCGTCATCATCCCTTGCATCATCGGCGCCTGCATGTTCATGAACTGCGACCAGACTTCCGGATTCATCGCATTGGTGTCGTACAGGTTCTTCGACTGATCCGCGAGCTTGTTCTGGATATCGATGAACGCCTGGATGTTCTTTTCCAGGTACGTGCCCATCATGCCCTGCATCGCGTGACCGTAGAAGCGGATGATTTGCGACAGCATCGACGACGAGAACATCGGCACGCCGCCGCTTTCCTCTTCGAGGATGATCTGAAGGAGGATGCTGCGCGTCAGGTCTTCGTTGGATTTCGCATCGATGACCTTGAAGTCCTCCTGCTCCAGCACGAGTTGCTTCACGTCGGTGAGCGTAATGTACGTGCTTGTCTCGGTATCGTAGAGCCGGCGGTTCGGATACTTCTTGATGAGCCGTTCGGCCGTCTTCTTTGTAGTGGTCATGTAACGCCCTTCTGTGCAGCGTAGCGCAAGTGACGAATCCCCGCCGCCCGAATCCGGGAGGCGGGGGCCTTCGGAACACACCCGGCTGCGCGGCCACCCGGCCCGCACAGCCCGGGCGTTCAGCCCATGTGCAGGCCGCCGTTCAGCGAAAAGTCGGCGCCCGTCGCAAAGCCGGAATCGTTCGACGCGAGCCACGCGACGATCGAGCCGATTTCCTCCGGACCGCCAAGACGCCGCACCGGGATCGTCGCGACGATCTTCTCGAGCACGTCGGGGCGGATCGCCTTCACCATGTCGGTACCGATGTAGCCCGGCGACACGGTGTTGACCGTCACGCCCTTCGTCGCGACTTCCTGCGCGAGCGACATCGTGAAGCCGTGGATGCCGGCCTTCGCGGTCGAATAGTTGGTCTGGCCGAATTGCCCCTTCTGGCCGTTCACCGACGAAATGTTGACGATCCGGCCCCAGCCGCGCTCCACCATCCCGTCGATCACCTGCTTCGTGACGTTGAACAGGCTCGTCAGGTTGGTGTCGATCACGGCGGTCCAGTCTTCATGCGTCATCTTGCGGAACACGACGTCGCGCGTAATGCCCGCATTGTTGACCAGCACGTCGATCTCACCAACTTCGGCCTTGACCTTGTCGAACGCTTCCTTGGTCGAGTCCCAGTCGCCGACGTTGCCTTCCGACGCGATGAAATCGTATCCGAGCGCCTTCTGCTCCTCGATCCATTTCACCCGGCGCGGCGAGTTCGGGCCGCAACCCGCGACCACCTTGAAGCCGTCTTTCAACAGACGCTGGCAGATGCTGGTGCCGATGCCGCCCATCCCGCCCGTTACGTACGCAATTCGCTGAGACATAAATCTCACTCCATTTTTTTGGTTTCGAGAGCTGCCTGAGGCCCCTCTGACTTCACGTGGCGCCGGCCGAAGCCGCAATCGGCCGGCGCCCGGATTCGGTTCGCTGGTGACGAACGGCCGGTTACGGACGCTCGACCGCGAGTGCGACGCCCATCCCGCCGCCGATGCACAGCGACGCCAGCCCGCGCTTCGCATCGCGCTTGGCCATCTCGTGCAGCAGCGTCACCAGAATCCGGCAGCCCGACGCGCCGATCGGGTGACCGATCGCGATCGCACCACCGTTCACGTTCACCTTCGACGTGTCCCAGCCCATCTGCTTGTGCACCGCCAGCGCCTGCGCCGCGAACGCCTCGTTGATCTCCATCAGGTCCAGGTCGCCCGGCGTCCAGCCCGCGCGCTCCAGGCACCGGCGCGAGGCCGGCACCGGGCCCATGCCCATCACGCTCGGATCCACGCCCGCGTTCGCGTACGCCTTGATCCGCGCCAGCGGCGTCAGACCGAGTGCCGCCGCCTTCTGCGCCGACATCACCAGCACCGCCGCCGCACCGTCGTTCAGGCCCGACGCGTTCGCCGCCGTCACCGAACCGTCTTTCGAGAACGCCGGCTTCAGCCCCGCCAGCGATTCCGCCGTCACGCCGTGACGCACGAACTCGTCGGTCGCGAACTGCAGCGGCTCGCCCTTGCGTTGCGGGATCGACACCGGCACGATCTCGTCGTTGAAACGCCCGGCCTTCTGCGCCGCTTCCG
>NZ_LDWR01000062.1 GCF_001039005.1 Burkholderia cepacia | reverse complement strand
CGTCACTTCTATCACGATAACGACATCACTCCATTGGAGGAGCACCCCGATGACTCACCCTGCCGCCGCCCTCGAGCCGATCGAGACCGCCAGCCGCGACGAACTGCAGGCGCTGCAGCTCGAGCGCATGAAGTGGTCGCTGCGCCACGCGTACGACAACGTCCCGCACTATCGCCGCACGTTCGATGCGGCGGGCGTGCATCCGGACGACCTGAAGACGCTCGCCGATCTCGCGAAATTCCCGTTCTCGACGAAGAACGACCTGCGTGACAACTATCCGTTCGGGCTCTTCGCGGTGCCGCGCGAGCAGGTCGTGCGCGTGCACGCGTCGAGCGGCACGACGGGCAAGCCGACCGTGGTCGGCTACACGGCGCGCGACATCGACACGTGGGCGAACGTGACCGCGCGCTCGATCCGCGCGGCCGGCGGCCGCCCGGGCGACACGCTGCACAACGCGTTCGGCTACGGGCTCTTCACGGGCGGCCTCGGGATTCATTACGGCGCGGAACGGCTCGGCTGCATGGTCGTGCCGATGTCGGGCGGGCAGACCGAGAAGCAGGTGCAACTGATCCGCGATTTCGAGCCGAAGATCATCCTCGTCACGCCGTCGTACATGCTGAACCTGATCGACGAGATGGTGCGGCAGGGGATGGACCCGGCCGAGTCGTCGCTGAAGATCGGCATCTTCGGCGCCGAGCCGTGGACGCAGGCATTGCGCGAGGAAGTGGAGACGCGCGTGGGCATCGACGCGCTCGACATCTACGGGCTGTCGGAGGTGATGGGCCCAGGTGTCGCGTGCGAATGCGTCGAGACGAAGGACGGCCCGGTGATCTGGGAAGATCATTTCTATCCGGAGATCATCGATCCCGTCACGGGTGAAGTGCTGCCCGACGGCAGCCAGGGCGAGCTCGTGTTCACGTCGCTGACGAAGGAAGCGATGCCGGTGATCCGCTACCGCACGCGCGACCTCACCGCGCTGCTGCCGCCGACCGCGCGCGCAATGCGCCGTCTCGCGAAAATCACGGGCCGCTCCGACGACATGCTGATCGTGCGCGGCGTGAACGTGTTCCCGAGCCAGATCGAGGAGATCGTCGTTGCGCTGCCGCTGCTGTCGGGCCAGTTCCAGATCACGCTGTCGCGCGACGGTCACATGGACCGGCTCGACCTCGCGGTCGAGTTGCGCTCCGAAGCCGAGGCGTCCGTCACCGACAGCGATCGCGCGGCGCTCGCACGCGAGCTGCAGCACCGGATCAAGACGATGGTCGGCGTGTCGTCCGGCGTGACGGTGCTCGCGGCCGGCGGCATTCCCGCGACCGCGACCGGCAAGGCCCGGCGCGTGATCGATCGCCGCCAGGCTGCCTGATGCAGATGATTGCCGTTCTACCCGAGGAAACCTGTTCGATGGATGAATTGAAGACCCTGGCCGTCGCGGTCGATGCGCGCGGCATCGCGACCGTCGCGCTGCAGCGCGGCGACGTGCTCAACGCGTTCGACGAGACGATGATCGCCGAGCTGACCGATGCGTTCACGGCGCTCGGCCAACGCGACGACGTGCGCGCGATCGTGCTGCGCTCGGACGGCCGCGCATTCTGCGCGGGCGCCGACCTGCAGTGGATGCAGCGCGCGAGCACGAACGATGCGGCCGCGAACCTGCGCGACGCCGAGCGGTTCGCCGCGATGATGCGCGCGATCCGGCAGTGCCCGAAGCCGACGGTCGCACGCGTGCAGGGCCACGCGTTCGGCGGTGGCGTCGGCTTGTGCGCGGCCTGCGACATCGTGATCGCGAGCGACCACGCGCGTTTTTCTGTCAGCGAGGCGCGTTTCGGGATCCTGCCGGCCGTGATCGGCCCGTATCTGGTCGAGGCGGTCGGCCAGCGCCAGGCGCGCCGGCTCGCGCTGACCGCGACGCAGCTCGCCGCCGGCGAAGCGGTCGCGATCGGCCTGATCCAGCAGGCCGTGCCGCTCGACGCGCTCGACGAAACGCTCGAACGGACGCTCGCCGAACTGGGCCGCAATGGCCCGAACGCGCTGATGGAGATCAAGCGCTTTTTCGACGCGATCGGCGAGTATCCGCCGTCGGACGCGCGCGCGGCGTTCACCGCACAGACGATCTCCCGCGTGCGGGCGACGCCGGAAGCGAAGGAAGGCTTTTCCGCGTTCTTCGCGAAGCGGCCGCCGGCATGGGAGGCGGGCGCCGAATAACGACCAACGGCGACGCTCGGCGCCGCCGCGGGCCCGGCCGCATTTTGCGTCTCGGGCCCGGGCGCTTGCTCTACAATGCGTGACCCCCGGCGCGCTGCCGGCCCAGCCCCGACCGATTCCTCGCCCGATGATCGTCAACCGCCTTATCTCCGAGATCCTGTTCGGCTTCACCGGCCTGATCGGCATCATCAATCCGATCGGCATCGCGTTCCTGTTTCTCGAGCGGACCGAGGCGCTCACCGAGCACGAGCGGGACCTGCTCGCGCGGAAGGTCGCGTTCAACGCGTTCATCGTGCTGATGGTCGCGTTTTTCGCCGGCACGCCCGTGCTGCATTTCTTCGGGATCTCGATGGAGGCGCTGCGGATCGGCGGCGGCCTGGCGGTCGCGGTGGCGGGCTGGCAGATGCTGAACGAGCCCGACGTGCCGGGCGGTGGCGATACGCCGGTCAAGCCGATCGACGCGAACGCGATCATGACGCGCGCGTTCTTCCCGCTGACCGTGCCGCTGACGGTCGGCCCCGGCTCGATCTCGACCGCGATCGCGCTGAACGCGAACCGCACGCACAAGCTGTCGGAATTCATGCTGTCGAGCATCGTGTCGATCGCCGTTTCCGTGCTGGTCGCCATCGTGATCTGGCAGACCTACAGCCGCGCCGCGCTGCTGTCGCGCTACCTCGGCACCGAAGGCACCAAGGTCGCGATGCGCGTGTCGGCGTTCCTGCTGCTGTGCATCGGCGTGCAGATCATGCTGACCGGCTTCTCCGCATTCCTGCAGCCGATCGCCGACCAGGTCAAGTAACCCGGTTCGTCCTTTCCCGCCGCGCGGCCATACGCGTTCGCGCCGTGCGGGATAACATGCCACGTCTGGCGGATGCGCTGTGCGTATCCGGCCGCAAACCCAACTTGAGTGGCGAGGCGTGCGATGGAATACGTGAAATTCGGGTCGACCGGGCTGGAAGTGTCGAAGCTGGTGCTGGGTTGCATGACGTTCGGCGAGCCGTTGCGCGGCACGCACCCGTGGACGCTGCCGGAAGCGGAGAGCCGCCCGATCATCCAGCGGGCGGTCGAAGCCGGCATCAACTTCTTCGATACCGCGAACATGTATTCGGACGGCACGTCGGAGGAGATCGTCGGCCGCGCGCTGCGCGATTTCACGAAGCGCGACGACGTCGTGATCGCGACCAAGGTGTTCTACCGGATGCGGCCGGGCCCGAACGGCGCCGGCCTGTCGCGCAAGGCGATCATGACCGACATCGACCAGAGCCTGCACCGGCTCGGCACCGACTACGTCGATCTCTACCAGATTCACCGCTGGGATGACGGTACGCCGATCGAGGAGACGCTCGAGGCGCTGCACGACGTCGTGAAGGCCGGCAAGGCGCGTTATATCGGCGCATCGTCGATGTTCGCGTGGCAGTTCGCGAAGGCGCTGCACACGTCGAAGCAGAACGGCTGGACCCGCTTCGTCAGCATGCAGAACCACCTGAACCTGCTGTATCGCGAGGAGGAGCGGGAAATGCTGCCGCTGTGCGAAGCCGAAGGCATCGCGGTGATTCCGTGGAGCCCGCTTGCGCGTGGACGCCTGACGCGCAGCTGGGACGAATCGTCGGAACGGCAGCAGAAGGACGAAGTCGGCCAGCGGCTGTACGACGCAACGGCCGATGCGGACAAGGCGGTCGTCGAGGCCGTCGCGGCGATTGCCGCCGCGCGCAACGTGCCGCGTGCGCAGGTCGCGCTCGCGTGGGTCGCGCAAAAGCGCGGCGTCACTGCGCCGATCGTCGGCATCTCGAAGCCGCATCAGCTGGACGATGCGCTCGGCGCGCTCCAGCTGAAGCTGACGGACGACGAAATCGCCACGCTCGAAAGCCCGTACGTGCCGCACGCGGTCGCCGGGTTCAACTGAACGCGGCATCGCCGGGCAGCGCCGCGTGCCGCGTTCAGTGCGCGGCGGCGAGCATCGGGTAGGTGAACAGCCCGAAGTGGACGACGTTCAGCCCCGCATGCGCGAGCGCGGACGCGAGCAGTCCGCCGCGCCGCCACGCCAGGCCGTAGCCGACGCCGGCCACCGTGCCGAGCACGATCCATGGCCAGCCGCCGGCCGCGTGCGCGGCGCCGAACAGCACCGCGCCGATCGCGAGCGCGGCCCACGGCCCCCATGCGAACGCGCGGAGCGCGCGCGTCAGCCCGCCTTGCACGTAGCCGCGGAACAGCGCTTCCTCGGCGAGCGTCACGAGCAGCAGGTTGTTCACGAGCCACAGCCAGCCGGACGGCGGCCATTTGGGCGCCCAGCCGACCATCCCGAACGCGAGCGCGGCGGCCAGGCACGCGGCGGCCGTCGCGACGGCCGCCACCGCGCCCGTGCGCAACGCACGCGACAGCGCGACGTCGGGGGCGACCCACGGCAGCACCCACAGCAGCCACAAGCCGATGAGCGGCTTGTCGTAATTCAGGTACATCGTGAACGGCACGGCGTCCGGCGTGAAGCGCGTCGGCGCGATCACGCGCGGATTGTGGAAGCCGGGAATCAGGTGCAGGCTCAGCGCGATCGCGAGCGCGGCAAACACGATGTGCGCGGCGATGCGCACTGCGAGCGGGCGCGCGGGCAGCACGCCCCAGGCAGCCGCGGCCAGCAGCGCGAGCGGCGCCAGCGTGATCGGTGCGAGCTGGCCGAACGCGAGGGCGCCCGCATAGCCGAGCGCGGCAAGGCCGACGCTCAGGCCGTGCAGCGGGCGATGCCACGCGAATGCGGCGGCCGCGAACAGCGCGAGCCAGATCGTGGCACACGGAAGGAGCGAAAGGGACATAACGGGAGAGGCATTATTCGTCGGACGAGACGCCGCGCATCATACAGCAGGCACGGTGACAGGCCGCCGCGCCGGCGCCGGCCGATCGGCCCTCAGCGGCCGGCGACCTCGGTGACGCCGTCGCGGCCGCCGATGTGGACGCTATTGCGCACGCGCATCCGCCGCCGGTACCAGAACGTCCACAGCAGCAGACAGCCGAACACGGTGTAGCCGATGATCGGCGACACGACCAGCACGCGCTCGACCGGCCACGTGATGACCATCCAGCAGCGCAGCAGCATTTCCAGCGTCATGAACCCGCCCCACACGAAGGTCATTCGCCGGAGCATCTGCCGCAGCCCGGGCTGGGCGGCCCAGACCGATTCGAAGTGCGCGGCGCCGCCGTCCATCTCGCGGGCCACGGTGGCACGAGCGAGGTAGAAGATCAGCGGACGTTCGCGGAACAGCGACAGCAGGAACACGATGCCGATCGTGCCCGACGCGAGCGATTCGCGCATCAGCAGCGTGCGCGGGCTGCCGCCGAGCGCCATCCCGATGATCGACAGCGCGATGCCGAGCAGCACGATGGCCGCCACCGCGTCGACGCGGCGCGACCGGATGAATTCGACGATCGACCAGATGATGGGCGGAACCGCCGACGCGTACAGCGCGCCGGTTTCGCCGAAATGCGGATGCGCGACCCGGTAGGCAACCCAGGGCAGCAGCAGGTTGACGAAGAGTTCGAGAATCAGTCCGGCTCGCGGTTTCACGGTGCGGAATTCCACGCAGGTTGGGGCGAACGCGAGAAGGGCGTGGTTGCCCCCGGTTGCCCCGAAAAGGGTTCGGTCCAGTATATCGAAGAATCGCGCGGGGCTGCGGGGTTGCAATGACGGCTTGCGCCGGCGCGGGCGTCACGCATTCGCGGCCGCCGGCAGCCCGAATCCCGCTCATTGCAGCGATCCGTGAAACGCAGCGTTGCGCACATTTCCCTTTACTTGAAGTTAACTTCAATTTGTATCATGTGCGCCAGTCCGATCGCGGCCGCGTGAGACATCCCGTTGCACGCGGCCGCTTCAACGGAGGTGGAGATGACCGAATCGTCTGTCGCGGCCGATGCCGCCGCGCTGCCGTCGCGCAGCTACCGGGCCGCCGTCGCGAACGTCGTGCTGGCGAGCATCGTGTCCGCGTTGCACGTCGGCAAGGCGACGATCGCGTTGCCGTCGCTCCAGCACGAATTCGGCGGCTCGCTCTCCTCGCTGAGCGGGATCATGTCGGTGTTTCCGTTCGTCGGCGTGTTCGGCGGGATCGCGGCCGGGTTGCTGGTGCGCCGCTGGGGCGACCGGCTGCTGCTGATGACGGGCCTCGTCATTCTCGGCCTGTCGAGTCTCGCCGGCGCGTGGGCGGGCAGCTTCGCGCTGCTGCTGGCCACGCGCTTCGCCGAGGGGCTCGGTTTCGTGATCGTGGTCGTCGCCGCACCGGCGGTGCTGAATCGCGTGACGCCGCCCGAGCGGCGCAATCTCGCGTTCGGCCTGTGGAGCACGTTCATGCCGGCCGGCATGGCGCTGTCGATGCTGGTCGGGCCGCTGCTCGGCGGCTGGCGCAACGGCTGGCTCGCGGCCGCGGCGCTGACGCTCGTCGCGGCGGCCGCGGTGCCCGTCACGACGTCCGCCGACTCGCCATCGCGACAGGCAGCCGCGCCGCGCATCGGCGCCGCGCTGCGCGACGTGCTCGCGTCGCGCTCGACGACGTTGCTGGCGCTGGGCTTCGCGACCTACAACGTGCAGTTCTTCGCGGTGATGACGTTCCTGCCGGTCTTCCTGATGCAGCGCCTCGGTGTCGCGGTCGGCGCGGCGGGGTTGATCAGCGCGGCGATCGTCGCCGCGTGCGTGATCGGCAACCTGAGCGCCGGCTGGCTGCTGTCGCGCGGCGCGCGGCCGGGGATCGTGATGGCCGCGACGTCGGTTGCAATCGGCGCGGCGGGCGCAGGGCTCTTCAGCGCGGCGACGCCCGCGCCGCTCGCGGTCGCGCTGGGTTTCGCGTTCTCGGCGATCGCGGGCATGTTGCCCGCGACGATCCTCGCGTGTGCGCCGGGCTCCGCGCCGTCGCCTTCGCTGGCGCCGCTCAGCATCGGCTGGGTCGTGCAGGGCAACTATCTCGGACAAGTGATCGGGCCGCTGACGATCGGCGCGATCGTCGGCGCGTTCGGCTGGTCGGGCGGCATCGGGCTGATGCTCGCGGCGGCCGTCGCGGGCGCGGCGATCGGCCTGGCGCTGCTGCGCGAACCGATGGGCCGGCGCTGAGCGCGGCGCCGGTGCCGTTCAACCTGCACGGAAATCCGTCAAGCATGCTCAATACCATGGAAAGCCTGATCTGCGAAGAAGACGTGGCGTGCGATGCGCAGGCATCCGGCGAACACGAAGCGGCACCGCTGCGCAGCGGTAATGTCGCGCATCCGCCGGTGACGATCGGTCACGCGCCGGCTCCGGAACAGGTCGCGGCAGCGGTCTCGCCGTTGCGCCCGCAACTGTTCGTCACGGTGCTGGAGGCCGGCGACGAGAGCCTGCTGATTCGGTGGGTCGAGAGCGGCCGTTGCCATTACGGCGAGCAACGCTGGCGCTTGCGGGTCGCGTTGCAGCCGGGCCGCTGCGCGATCTCGGGACGGCCGATCGAGCCGGGCGAGCCGGTGTTCCGGCCGGTGCGGCGGCCCGTGCCGGCCAACGGCGACGAGATGATCCGCCCGGCATCGGTGCCGGGCGCGGCCGGGGTGGCGTGCCCGGATGTTGCTTCTGAACATGACGATGCGCGGGATCCGGCCGAGGTTCTCGACTGAACGCGGGCCGGCCGTGCAACCGCGTTACTTCTTCAGATCCTTCCGGTACTGGATGAACCCGGCGTTGTTCGCGAGCCTGTCGTACAGCGCGCGCGCGGTCGTGTTGGTTTCGTGCGTGAGCCAGTACACGCGGCTCGCGCCGGCTTCGCGGGCATGCTCGTACACGGCCTCGATCAGTGCGCCGCCCGCGCCTTGCCCGCGTGCGTCGGCCGCCGTGTAGAGATCCTGCAGATAGCAGTACGGCCCTTCGGTCCAGCACGAGCGGTGGTAGATCGAATGCACGATCCCGACCAGCGCGCCCGATGCGTCGAATGCGCCGAGCACGAACATCGGTTCGGCGGGGTCCATCAGGCGGGCCCACGTCGTCGCGAACACCGTGTCGCTCAGCGCGGTGTCGTAGAACTTCTGATAACCCTGCCACAGCGGGCGCCACGCGGCTTCATCGGCGGCGACCAGCGGGCGTACCGTGACGCGCGTCGCGTCGTTCGCGCGGCCGGCCGCGTCTCGGGCGCTGGCCTGCGCATGGCGGATCGCGGTGAGCGACTGGCGCTGCTCGCCCTGCGCGTCGAAGTTCTCCGGCGCGAGCCACGCGTCGAACGCGGCGCGGACGTCCGGCCATTCGCCGTCGATGATCGAGAACCACGCGGTGTCGCGATTGCGGCCCCGGTAGAGGATCGCTTGCCGGAACGTGCCTTCGTAGCGGAAGCCGAGCCGGGCGGCCGCCTTGCGCGACGGCGCGTTCAGGTCGTCGCACTTCCATTCGTAGCGCCGGTAGCCGAGCGTGTCGAACGCGTACTTCATCAGCAGGAACTGCGCTTCGGTCGACACGGGCGTGCGCTTGAGCAGCGGCGAGAACGTGACGGAGCCGACTTCGATCACGCCGTTGGCCGGATCGATGCGCATCAGCGCGAGCGTGCCGACCGCGCGGCCGGTGGCGCGGTCGATCACCGTGTAGTGCAGCGGATCGGCGCTGGCCCGCGCGCCGCGCGCGTAGTCGCGGTAGCTCGACTCGTCGGCGTACGGGCCGTGCGCGAGATAGGTCCAGTCGCTGCCGTCGGGCGCCTGTGCATAGGCGGCGTACAGGTCGGCTGCGTGGCGCTCGGCGTCGAGCGGCTCGAGCCGGCAGTAGCGGCCTTCGAGCACGATGCGCTCGGGGCGCGGGCGCGCGGACCAGTCGGGAACGGGGTGGCCGATGGGCTGTTGGAAGGCGTTGGTCAGCGTGGACAAGGTCGATCTCGCTTCGGTTGGCGGCCGGCGACATGCCGGCATGCAGACGATCGTAGTCGCGCCGAGGTACCATGAGAAGCGCCAGCCTTCGGCAAATTTATGGTGCCACGATTCGGGTGCCACCGACCGTGCGCCGTGTTCCGCCACTTTCACGTTGCGATGTTCCGATGACGACTGCCTTTCCTTCCGGCGACACCCCGTTGTTGCCGCTCGACGCGCCGCTGGCGCGCACGCCGGGCGCGCCTTCGCTGCAGCGCCAGTTGCTGCGCCGCGTGCGCGACGCGATTCTCGGCGGCGCAATGCCGACCGGCACGCGGCTGCCCGGCACGCGCGCGCTGGCCGAAACGCTCGGCGTGTCGCGCAACACGACGGCCGCGGTCTACGAGCAACTCGTCGCCGAAGGTTTCCTGCAGTCCGACCGCCGCGGCACGCGCGTCGTCGGGCTGTCGCGGCCGGCGCCGCCGCGCCGGCGTGCCGCGCCGCCGGCCGTCGCGCAGCGGCTCGGCCGGATCCGCCCGAGCCTCGTCGGCACCGGCGAATCGGAGGGCTTCCGGCCGGGCGTGCCCGCGCTGTCGCATTTCCCGGTGGATGCGTGGCGGCACGCGATCGATCGCGCGCTGCGCCGCGCCGGCCGCGACCTGCTCGCGTACGGCGATCCGCTCGGCGAGCGCGCGCTGCGCGAATCGATCGCGCGCCACCTGGCCGTGACGCGCGGCGTGCGCTGCGATCCCGAGCAGATCGTGATCACGGAGGGCGCACAGGGCGCGATCTCGCTGTGCGCGCAATTGCTGACGAACCCCGGCGATACGGTGTGGGTCGAGGAGCCCGGCTATCGCGGCGCGCGCACCGCGATGCAGGCGGCCGACCTCGACGTCGTGCCGATGCCGGTCGATATGGAAGGGTTGCGCGCGGACGAAGACGACTGGCGCGAGCGGACGCCGCGCCTCGTCTACACGACGCCGTCGAACCAGTTTCCGACCGGCGCCGTGCTGTCGATCTCGCGCCGGCTCGCGCTGATCGATGCCGCGCGCCGGCATCGCGCGTGGATCATCGAGGATGACTACGACAGCGAATTCCGTCACACCGGCGAGCCGATCGGCGCGATGCACGGGCTCGCGCCCGATTCGCCCGTCGTTTATCTCGGCTCGTTCAGCAAGACGATGTTTCCGGCGCTGCGGATCGGCTTTCTCGTGCTGCCCGACGCGCTGCTGGCCGCCGTGCGGAGGGTGCTGCCGGAGATGCTGCGCGGCGGAACGCGCCATGTGCAGCTCGCGCTGGCGGATTTCATCGAGACGGGGGAGTACGGCCGGCACCTCGGGCGGATGCGCCGGCTGTATCGCGACCGGCGGCGCTTGCTGCTCGCCGCGCTCGACGGCAGCCTGGGCGTGCCGCACCAGGTCGAGGGCGGGCCATGCGGATTGCATCTCGCGCTGCGGCTGCCCACGCGCTATCGCGACCGCGCGATCGTCGACGCGGCGCGCGCGCACGGTATCGGGCCGTTTCCGCTGTCGGGTTTTTCGATCGATGCGGCACGGGCGGGCAACGGGCTCGTGCTCGGTTTCGGCAATACGTCGGCCGATGCGTTCGAGCCGATGTTGCGGATGTTGTCGGCGATCGCGGAGCGGGTCGCCGGCGATTGAACCGTTGCCGGACTTGTGCGGATTGACGAATCGCGCACTTTGTCCGGAACGAGCGCCATCGCGGCTTCGCGGCCGTCGCACCACCCGGCATGCGGGTTTCGATTCATCTGTTCGAACAGGCCGCGTGGAGTATAAATGGATGCGTGTACCGGTGCTTGTCGGGCGCCTGCGCGTCTCGCGCAGGTCGGCGCCGCGACTGCCGGGGGAGGTGCACCGTGGTTCGCCAGACGCTTGCTCGCGCCGTGTTTCACACCGCGCTGTTGGGAGGCGCGTTCGCCTTTTTTGTGTCGACGCCGCCGGCCGCCATGGCGGGGAGCGTCGCGCAGCCCGCCACACCCCCCGTCATAAGGGCCAGGCCGGCCGCCGCGCCTTACGCGATTCCGGTCGATTTTCCGGCCATCGTCGATCGTTACGGACCTGCGGTCGTGACGATCATGACCGCGCTCGAGCAGCAAACCGGCGGGCCGTCCTTCGCGATCCTCGATACCGACGATCCGCTCGCCGCGTTCTTCCGGCGCGCCGCGCCGCCGCCCGCGCAGGGTGTGCCGGCGCCGCCCGACATGTCGCCGCGCGCGGTGTCGGGCAGCGGCTCGGGTTTCATCGTCAGCGCCGACGGCCTGATCCTGACGTCCGCGCACGTGGTCGACGACGCGACCGACGTGACGGTGCGCCTCACCGACCGCCGCGAATTCAAGGCGACGGTGCTGGCCGTCGATCCGCAAAGCGACGTCGCCGTATTGCGTGTCAACGCAACGAAACTGCCGTTCGTGCGCATCGGCGATTCGGCGAAGGTGCGGGCGGGCGAACCGGTGATGACGATCGGCGCGCCGGACGGATCGGGCAACACGGTCACGGCCGGCATCGTCAGCGCGACGTCGCACCGGCTGCCGGACGGCAGCGCGTTTCCGTTCTTCGAAACCGATATCGCGCCGAATCCCGACAACTCGGGCGGCCCCGTGTTCAACCGTGCGGGCGACGTGATCGGCATCGTGGTGGAGGTCTATACGGGCGCCGACCGCTACGCGAGCACGACGTTCGCGATCCCGATCGCGTTCGCGGCAAAGGTGCGCGCGCAGCTACAGGCACAGATGCAGGAGCAACAAGCGCAGCAGGCACCCGCGCCGGGCGCGCCGTCCGGCAACGCGTTTGGTCTCGACGTGCAGGATGTCGGCATCGGGCTGGCCGCGGCGTTCGGGTTGCCGCGTCCGGCGGGCGCGCTCGTCAACGGCGTCGCGCACGGCTCGCCGGCCGCCGCGGCCGGCGTGAAGCCCGGCGACGTGATCGTGAAGCTGGGCGACAAGGCGATCGGCCACTCGGCCGAACTGAACGACCTGGCCGCCGCGCTGCCGCCGGGCCAGAAGGCGCCGCTGCGCGTGATTCGCAAGCGCGCGCCGGTGATGCTGACGATCACGGGCGCCGACGAGGCGGCCGGCAACGCGGGCGCGACGGTCGGCATGGCTGCGCCGATGGCCGCTGCGCGACCGGGGCCAGGGCCGGGAGCGGGGCCGGCGGCGGGTGACGGTGGCGACCGTCTCGGGCTGACGATGCACGCGCTGAGCGACGACGAGCGCCGTTCGACGGGGCTCGCGGTCGGGATGATGGTCGACGCGGTGCACGGCCCGGCAGCGAACGCGGGCATCCAGCCGGGCGACGTCGTGCTGGAGCTCAACGACACGCTGCTGGAGACGCCGGACGACGTGCCGTCGCTCGAAGCGAACGGCGGCAGCGTGATCGCCGTGCTGATCCAGCGCAACAACGCGCGGAAGTTCGTGTCGGTGCGTGCGCGTTAGCGCGTTGACGCGGTTGGCGTCGTCCGCCTACCATCGTCCGATATCGCTGGCAGTCAATCAGGCATTCAGGAGCCATCCGGCATGAAAGCGGCATTCATCATCGTAGTCGTACACAGGCGCAGGGTCCGGTAGCGGCACCGCGCCGGCACCCCTGCGCCCCCGACTCGTTCGGGGGCTTTTTTTGGGGTTCATCGAGGATTACCGGGGAACGCGAGGCAGACTGTCGGCGATCGGCCGATTCCGTTGGAATACTCGGCTCGGACGACGTCCATAACTCACTTGCACTTGCGATGAGGTTCGGTTGAATCGATGCGCCTGACTTCGAAGAAGCTTTCGCCTCTCATCGCATGGCTACACCGCCATCGCAATCATCTCGTTGCCGAGCGGCGCCAACCGTTTAGCCATTCGTCGCAGGTTTTGCGCAGTTGTTGCCAACAGGAATTCGTCCTGCACTCCGCTCAGATCTCGTGGCCTCAGCGATCGAGCTTCAGATGCGCGAACAGCATCTCGACCGTCTTTCGCTCGCGGCGCTATTGTTTGAACTCCGGTGTGCCGATAGCTTCCGCGCCACGTCCCGAGCATTTTCGTGAACGCGCGCGCAATCTTGCGGAACGGCATTGCAAGCAACCTTATCGACTCGAAATTGGGGCGGCTTCATGTTCAACGACTGCCGGAGAGATATCGCCGCCCCCTAACATCAATTGGATTCCGGTTCAAGCGTGGCAGGTAACTTTCGGGTCCCACTGATAATATCCAATCTTGCCGATATTTCCAGTTCTGCGATCAACCTCCATTAACGCAAATACTACAATATAATTATCTGTGCCAGTGCCAATAACAGAAGAATCGATACGGTTATCCAAAAACTGCTTAATATCGTAAGGTTCACCTTTGTCAATGTTGTAACCCAAATAAGACCCCGGGACATCACACGGAGGGCCCTTAAATTGAAGGACATGTAGGATCCCATTAGGTTTGATCGCAACTAGGGCTCCCGCATGGTTGATGTTTCCACTGAAGGAGAGCCCGCGCCAACGGACGGTATCGCCGGTAAGGCCATAAATCGTGAGATCCGGTGTCGCGTTTGTATCGGGCTCCACATACTCCTCAGGAGCAACCAGATACGCATATTTTACTGATTTTGGCCCGTGTTCGATCCACGTGGCGGTCTGAGGAGTATTATTAGTCTTTATTGGATAATCGTGCAGAATTAACTCGACGTCAAACAATGCAATAATTTCGATTGTTGCGGGTGCGCCAGCGAGAATTTCGCGATGTCCCATGATTTTCTCCGAAGTAAATTTGTGTCAAAGCAAAGGTGCTTGCGGCACCCATTTCTCTTCTGGATTTAAAATCTTCTCGATCGAAGAATTCGAATCTTCCCAAAGAGTTCTAGCAGCGTAGGCGGAATTGGCGCGCGAATCGATTACACTCGATTACAGTCCGATGTGGCCGATAGAGGAGTATTGGCCACTAGCAGATTCCGCGCGATTCGCAGCAGTGGGGCGGACAGCGACATCCACGGAAATCCGCGAAGAACCTTTTTTTTGCATTGCGCACGGCCATGCGGCGCGTGCGCGGAGGGCATCCGCTTGCAAACGAACCTGCCGATCGCTTCCGAACCGGCGTCTCCGAGACACGCGACGCTGATCCTGCTGTGCGCGTTCTCGGTGCTGCCGCTGAGCCTGTTCCTGCCGTCGCTGCCGGCAATCGCGCGCGACCTGCACGCCGACTATGCGCTCGTCGCGCTGTCGCTCGGCGGTTACGCGGCGGTGGCCGCGTCGCTCGAGTTCGTGATGGGGCCGCTGTCGGACCGGTTCGGGCGAAGGCCGATCGTGCTGACGAGCGTCGGCGTGTTCGCGCTCGGCTCGCTCGGCTGCGCGATGGCGACCGATATCCGCGTGTTTCTCGCATGCCGGCTGATGCAGGCGGCAATCACGTCGGTCTATCCCGTGTCGATGGCGACGATCCGCGACGCCGGCGGCGGCAGCCGCGCGGCGAGCCGGATCGGCTATGCGGCGATGGCGGCCGCGTTCGCGCCGATGCTTGGCCCGACGCTCGGCGGCGTGCTCGACCAGTCGGTCGGCTGGCGCGCGAGCTTCTGGCTGCTCGGCGCGGCCGGCATCGCGTTGTTCGGCTGGTGCGCGTTCGATCTCGTCGAAACCCATACGAACCGGTCGTCGAGCCTCGGGCGGCAGCTGCGCGCGTATCCCGCGCTGCTCCGTGCGCGCCGTTTCTGGGCCTACGCGCTGTGCATGGCGTTTTCGACCGGTTCGTTCTATGCATTCCTGGCCGGCGCGCCGCTCGCCGCGAGAACGATGTTCGGCATCGCGCCGGCGGAGATCGGCTTCTACATGGGGACGATCACGGCCGGTTTCGTGTGCGGCAGCTTTCTGGCCGCGCGTTACGCGCGCCGCTTCGCGCTGGCCACGACGATCCTGTGCGGGCGCGTCGTCGCATGCGCGGGGCCGCTGATCGGGCTCGCGCTGGTGTCTGGCGGCGCGACGCATGCGATCGCATGGTTCGGGCCGTGTGTGCTGGTCGGCATCGGCAACGGGTTGAGCAATCCCGGCGCGCATGCGGGCGCGGTGTCGGTGCGCCCGGATCTGGCGGGCAGCGCATCGGGGCTGGCCGGCGCGATGACGATCGCCGGCGGCGCCGCGCTTTCGTCGCTGACCGGCGCGGTGCTGACGGCCGGCAACGCGGGGTATGCGCCGCTCGCGATGATGCTGCTGTCGGCCGGGATCGCGCTGGTGGCCGCGGTCTGTGTGCACGTGTTCGATGCGCGGGACGCCGGACTGTGAGTGCAGGCGCGGCACACCGAAGCGCGGAGATGCGGGCCTGCTACCGTGTGACAGGCGATTGGCGGACAATTCGGCCAATGTCGGGAGACGACGAACCCTCCGCAAGCCGTATTCCCCGACGCATGCGAAGGGCGAATGGACGAGGTAACGATGGACGACTTTTCTGATTTCCAGCGGGAAATTGCCGACGCTGCGAGGGCCACCTTCAAGGCGCTGCGCGCACTGCACCCGGACGAGCAGTTCTACGCGTTCGCGCTTTATACGGACAGCGGCGCGATGACGGTGGTGCCGGCGGCCAATTCGGTCGAAGGGCTGAGCCGGATCCGCGCGCAACAGGCGATCGCCGATGACGATCGGGACCCGTGGTACACGTGGGGCTTTTCGGAGTGGGCGTATGCGGCGGCGGAAGCGTCGCCGTTCAATGCAATCTGCGGAAAGCTGGCCGATGCCGTGCTGAGCCCGCGGTTTGCCCGGTCGAGATTCGCGGAATTTTCCCGGCAACTGCACGCGGACATGATCGAGGCGTTGCGGCTGCTCGATCGCGACGGCCTGTTCGGCACCGGCGAGGCCAGGGCGGCCATCACGCTGTTCGTATCGATCAGCGACGACGATGCGGCCGAGGCACTGGAAAACGAATCGGCGAAAGCGCTGAATCCGCCGGCCGTCGTCGAAACGTTCCTGCGCCGCTACGACTGACCGGAAGCGGGACAGGGCATGGCGGCTACCGGACGGGCGGCCGCCATGCCTGCGTCGTCAGGGCTTCGCGCCCATCACGAACTCGAACGTCGCGACGCCGTCGACGCCTCCCGTCACGCGGTCGCCCGGCTGCAGCGCGCCGACGCCGGCCGGCGTGCCGGTGAAGATCAGGTCGCCGGCCTTCAGTTCGACCGAGCGCGACACGTACGCGATCACATCGGGCACGGCCCAGATCATGTCGGCCAGATCGCCTTGCTGGCGCGTTTCGCCATTGACGGCGAGCCAGACGCGGCCTGTCGCCGGGTGGCCGGTGGCCGCGGCCGCGCGCAGCGCGGTCACGGGGCCCGACGCGTCGAAGCCCTTCGCCCAGTCCCACGGACGGCTCAGCTTCTTCGCTTCGGCCTGCAGGTCGCGACGCGTGAGGTCGACGCCGACGCCGTAGCCCCACACGTGCGACAGCGCGTCGGCCGGGTCGATCGAGCGGCCGTCCTTGCCGATCGCGACCACCAGCTCGATTTCATGATGGAGGTCGTTCGTCAGCGGCGGATACGGGACGGTGCCGCTTGCCGGGACGATCGCGTCGGCCGGCTTCGTGAAGAAGAACGGCGGTTCACGATCGGGATCGGCGCCCATTTCCCGGGCGTGGTCGGCGTAGTTGCGGCCGACGCAGAATACGCGGCGCACCGGAAAGCGCGCGGACGCTTGTTCGACTTCGACGGAAGGACGCTCGGCGGCGTCGATGACATAGGCGGACATCGGATGGCCTCGTTCGGTAGGAAGACGGATGCCGGCGCCCGTGCGGCGCACGGGCCGGCATGCATGCAACGATACCGGACGTGCGTGCGGCCGGATGCGACGCAAGTGCGTTTTACCGGGACAAAACTACGCGTCGGCGGCCGCCGGCGCATCGTCGCCGGCCGGCAACGCGGCGTTCGCGTCGCGGTAGGCCTTCGGCGACACGCCGACCCGCGCGCGGAAGCGCCGCGCGAAATACCCTTCGTCGCGGAAGCCGACCGAGCGCGCGATGTCCGCGATGCGCCGGCTCGTATGGGCCAGCAGCGATTGCGCGAGCGCGATCCGGCGCTCGGTCACGAGATCGGTGAACGTGCTGCCGGTTTCCTTGCGGACCAGGTGCGCGAGGTAGTTCGGCGACAGGAACGCGGCCTCGGCGGTCGCGGCGAGCGTCAGGTCCTCGCGGGTCAGATTCGCGCGCACGTGCCGCAGCACGCGAGCGAGCGCGTCGCGCCGGCCCGCGCGCTGGGCGCCGCGCTGCGCGAGCTTGTCGAGTGCGCCCGCGTATTGCGTGCAGACGAGTCCGATCAACTGCAGCAGGTAGCCGCGCAGCAGCGTGGTCGAGCCGAACGTGCGCACACGATCGGTGTCGAGCATGCACAGCGCGAGGCGGCGCGCTTCATCGTAGGTGTCGCCGGTCAGGATGAAGTCGAGATGTTCCTGGAAGCGGAACGGCGTCAGCTCGGGAAAGCGCTGCGCGGGCACATCCTCGAGATCGAGCGGATCGACGTCGAGATCGGCGCGCAGGAACGCCTGGCTGAAGTTGATCACGATGAAGTGCGCGCCTTCCGGATGCGGGATCAGATGCTCGCGGTGCGGCAGCACGAACGCGAGCGCGCCGCGCGGAAACGGCCGCGTGACGCCGCCGATCCGTTGCTCGGTGTCGCCGCCGAGATTGAACTGGATCTGGAAATACGCGTGCCGGTGCGGCTCGGTGATCGCCTGGCGCGACGCCTGGTCGCGAATGTAGAAATCGAGCCGGTCGCTGCGTTCGGGCATCCCGTACAGGCGCGGCGGGGCGGTGGAGGGCATGAAGGATTCTGCTGTTCGTGACGCGGTTGAGCCGCGATGGTACAGCGAACCGGGCGCGGCCGGAATGTGCGGCGGCCGCGCCCGGTGGCGATCAGGCGTCCGGATGGAAGCCGAGATAGCGGGTGTCCGGGCCGGCCAGGCTACCGGCAAGCCGGCTCGACGCGTCGACCGACGCGAGTGCATCCGTCGTCGCCGCGCGGTTCGACACCAGCGTCCAGGCGAGCGTGTCGTCGGCGGCCACCGTCGGCTTCGCGAGCAGATCCGTCAGCGCGGCGAGCAGCGCGGGCGCGGGCGGCGCATGAATCACGAACCCTTCATTGGCCACGGCCGCCGTGTCGATCCCCAGCACCGCGCACAGGCGTGCGCGCAGCGGCGTTTCAGCTTCGCTCGCCGCTCGCGAGCGCGCGATGCTCTCGCGCGTGTCCGCATCGACGATCGTGCCGCCGCGGATGAGCGGCGTCTGCTGCCATGCGTCGGACGGGCATTCCTTGCCGCCGGGCGTCAGCGGCACGAACGGATTGATCTCGGCCGGGTAGATCCGGCACACGAGCGGGCGTTCGTCGTAGATCGCGCAGCGCAGGTCGTCGCGCAGGTTCGGGCAGGGCCCTGCATGGGCGGCGGTGAGCACCACCGTGACGCGCACGGGCAGCGAGCCGCTGAGCGCGGGTGTCGAACGGGCGCGCTTGTAGGCGGCGAACGCGTTGTCGGGCTCGGGTTCGACGAGCCATGGCATCGCGTCGCACAGCAACTCGACGTGACCGCCGCGCCGCAGCCAGGCGATCGCCTCGCCGATCGTCAGGGGAATGCGCAGGTCGCGGCAGCATCCGCCGCAGCCGGTGCAGGCGAAGTCGATGTCGGGGGCGGTGACGGTATCGTTCATTGGGTGTGTATCGGGGGTTCGGGCGCGCCGCGAAGCATCGCGACGCCGCCGGTGGTTTCATTCATCGGTCGAGCAGCGGTGCCACGCGGCGGCGCAGCTCGGGCACAACGTCGGCGTCGAACCACGGATGGTGTTTGAACCACGCCTGGTTGCGCGGCGACGGATGCGGCAGCGGCAGCACGTCGGGGCCGTAGTCGCGCCATGCGTGCACGGTGTCGGTGAGCGTCGCCTTGCGCGTGTCGCGCAGGAAATGCCGCTGCGCGTACTGGCCGATCAGCAGCGTCAGCCGGATCGACGGCAGCTCGGCGATCAGCCGGTCGATCCACAGCGGCGCGCATTCGGGACGCGGCGGGTTGTCGCCGCTTGCGCCGCGGCCCGGGTAGCAGAAGCCCATCGGCACGATCGCGAAGCGCGTCTCGTCGTAGAAGGTGTCGGCGTCGACGCCGAGCCAGTCGCGCAGCCGCTTGCCGCTCGCGTCGTCCCACGGGATGCCGCTCGCATGGACGCGTGCGCCCGGCGCCTGCCCGACGATCAGGATCCGTGCGTCGCGATGGGCGCGTACGACGGGGCGCGGGCCGAGCGGCAGGTCGGCTTCGCAGACGCGGCACGCGCGGATTTCGGTGAGCAGCACGTCGAGCGGCGCGTGCGTTCGTTTCGGCATCGATTCGGATCGGGGACGGAGTGGCCATGCGGTGTCGCCCGGGTGGCCGGAGCGGCGTGGTGTCGCGCCGGCGCGCGCGCCGCATGCATCACGCGGCGCGCATCAAACCCGCGACGGGCCCGGTGCGCCGCCTTCGGCGACCGCAGCATCATACAACGCGGTCTGCGCGATCGCCGCGGCGATCTTCGTGTCGTCGTGCGAACCGTCGAGCATGCCCCAGCGCCGGTATTGCGACAGGAACCACCGGGCTTCGAGCGGATCGGGCCGGTTCACGGCGCCGCCGTCGTGGAAGCGGATCGGCAGCGGCGGCTCGGCGTAAGGCCCCGCGCCGTAGTCGCCGAGCAGGCGCGGCGCGATCAGCCGGGCCGGTACGCCGAGCGCGTCGGGCGACGCGAGCCAGTCGGCTGCCTCGCGGCGGTGCGCGGGGCTGTCGAGCCACGCGCACGCATCGACGAGCGTGCGGATCAGCGCGCGGGCGGTGGCCGGATACAGCGCGACGAAGTCGCGCCGGGCCGCGAGCACCTTCTCCGGATGATCGGGCCAGATCTCGCTGGTGACGGCGACGGTCCGGCCCGCGCCGCAGGCGTCGGCCACCGCATGCCACGGCTCGCCCGAGCAGAAGCCATCGAGTTCGCCGTTCGCGAGCGCGGCGACCATCTCGGGCGGCGGGATCACGACGCTGCGCACGTCGCGCAGCGGATCGACGCCGTGCGACGCGAGCCAGTGATTCAGCCACATCGCGTGCGTGCCGGTCGGGAACGTCTGTGCGAGGAGCGGCTTGCGGCCGAGCGTTGCGAGGGCCGCGCGCACGCTGCCGCTTGCGCGGTACGCGTCGGCGAGGCTGCGCGAAAACGTGATCGCCTGGCCGTTGCGGTTCAGTACCATCAGCGCGGCCATGTCGGCCCGCGGGCCGCCGATGCCGAGCTGCAGCCCGCAGACGAGCCCGTAAAGCGCATGCGCGGCGTCGAGTTCGCCGCTCAGCAGCTTGTCGCGCACGGCGGCCCACGACGGCTGACGGTGCAGTTCGAGCGTCAGGCCGTGCGGTGCGCCGAGATCCAGGTGCTGCGCGACGATCAGCGGGGCCGCGTCGCTCAATGCGACGAAGCCGAGGCGAAGATGTGCGCGTTCCGGCGCGGCGGGAAGGGACGTGTTCATGGCGTTCATTGGGGTGTCGCGTCGAGCAGTTGCCGCGCGACGTCGACGATGCGCAGGCCCTGATCCATCGCGCGCTTGCGCAGCGCCGCGTACGCGTCGTGCTCGGACAGCCTGCGCTGGTCCATCAGCACGCGTTTCGCGCGATCGATCAGCTTGCGCTCGGCGAGTTCGCGCTCGACGTCGGCGAGCCGGCGGCGCAGCGCATCGTCGTGCGAGAAGCGTGCGAGCGCGACTTCGAGAATCGGCGCGAGGCGTTCGGCCGACAAGCCTTCGACGAGATACGCACTGACGCCCGCGCCGACTGCCGCGCGGATCAGCGCCTGGTCGCCGTCGTGGCTGAACATCAGCACCGGGCGCGGCGCGGTCGCATGCATCACCGCGAGTTGCTCGAGCGTATCGCGCGATGGCGAATCGGTATCGATGATCACGACGTCGGGGCGCTGCTCCTCGACGGCCGCCGGCAGGCGCGCGGGCGTCGCGACGTCGTTCAGCATCTCGTAGCCGAGGCGCGCGAGCGCGTCGCCGAGTTCGCCAATCGGCTTGTCGGTGTCGGTGACGAGCAGCACGCGCAGGCGGGCGGATGGGGCAGACGAACTCATGAGGCGAGCAGCAGGGGCGGCGAAGCTTCAGCGCAAGGCGCGCACGACGGATGCCGGCCGCAAGCGCGGCCGGCGTTGACGGAAACGGGGAGCGGCCGAAGCCGCGCGATGCCGCGCATGCTAGGCGGCCCTGGACAGCGCCGCTTCGCCGGCGGCATCCGCGCACTGCACGGCGGCTTCGCCGATCGCGCCGCCGACGAGGATCACGGCCGGGCTGCCGAGCCGCGCTTCGTCTATGCCGCGCGCGAGGCCGCCGAGCGTGCCGGTCCAGCGGCGTTCGTCGGGCGTGCCGGCCCATTGCACGGCCGCGGCCGGCGTCGAAGCCGGTAGCGCGGCGAGCAGGCCCGCGGCAATGCTGTCGACACGGCTCATCCCCATGTAGATCGCGAGCGTGGTGCCGGTCGCCGCGAGTCGCGACCAGTCGGGTTCGCCGTGGTCCTGGCGGTGCGCGGTGACGAACGTGACGCCCTGGCAGTGCTCGCGGTGCGTGAGCGAGATGCCGAGACTCGCGGCGGCCGCGAATCCCGACGAGATACCGTTGACGATCTCGACCGGAATCGCGGCGGCGCGCAGCGTCGCGAGTTCTTCGCCGGCACGCCCGAACAGCAGCGCGTCGCCGCCTTTCACACGGACCACGTGCGCGCCGCGCTGCGCGTAGCGGCGCATCAGCCGCTCGATGAACGCCTGCGGCGTCGAGCGGCAGCCGCCGCGCTTGCCGACGCGGATGACGCGCGCCTGCGGTGCGAGTTCGACGATGCCGGGTGCGACGAGATCGTCGAGCAGCAGCACGTCGGCGGCGGCCAGCGCCTTCACGGCCTTCAGCGTGAGGAGATCGGGATCGCCGGGGCCGGCGCCCAGCAGCGTGACTTTGCCTGTCGTCATGTCGTGTTCCAGTGCCGCGTGCGTGCGGCGGTCGTTAACGCGTTGTCGGCGTGGCGGCGGGCGGTCGAAGCACACGGGCGTCCGGCCGTGCCGCGCACGGGGGGACGCCGTTGTCCGGATGGGCCCGTCGTGAGCGACGGGCCAGGTTTGCAGGGACTGCCCACCGGCGCCGTTGCCGGTGTGATGCATAAGGTTCAGCAATATCCGGGCCAGCCGCCAACACGCGCGGCGGGTGCGTCGCGCAACGCAACGCGAGACGGCCGCAGGCCTGCCTGCGACTGCCGCGCGCGGGCAGACGCAATGCCGCAACGGCGTGCATCGTGCCCCGTCAGCGCGCACCGCGATGTCGCACGGCGACAGTGCTGCAGCGCACCACATCTGTGCCTCGCTGCATCACGGCGCATCGCGCGCCGTGGGCCGGACGGCCTCGCGCACTGACCGGCGAGCCTTGCGCGGCGGGGCTGCCGGCCCGTTTCGGGCCGACATGGCACGGCGTTTGCGTAAGCTGGTTCGGGCGGATCAACGGCGATTCGTCCGCAGTACCGATTACAGACGCGCCCGGCAACGGGCTTCATGGGCAACGGCGTCCTACACATCGGGTCTCGACGAGACCGGGTGTGCAGGACGCCGTTTTTCGTTTGGCGGATGACATGACCGACAAAGCTACCCGTATCGATCTCTTCAGCTTCCGCACCGCGCCGATGCGCGCGTTCCACCTGACGTGGATGGCGTTCTTCGTCTGTTTCTTCGCGTGGTTCGCGTGCGCGCCGCTGATGCCGCTCATCGCGCGCGAATTTCACCTGACGGCGGCGCAGGTCGCCAACATCAACATCGCCGCGGTGGCCGCGACGATCGCCGTCCGGCTGCTGGTCGGCCCGCTGTGCGACCGCTTCGGCCCGCGCCGCGTGTATGTCGGCCTGCTGCTGCTCGGCGCGATCCCCGTGTTCGCGGTGTCGTTCACGCACGACTACCTGTCGTTCCTGATCTGCCGCCTCGGTATCGGCGCGATCGGCGCGGGCTTCGTGATCACGCAGTACCACACGTCGGTGATGTTCGCGCCGAACGTGGTCGGCACCGCGAACGCGACGACGGCCGGCTGGGGCAATGCGGGCGCGGGCGCGACGCAGGCGCTGATGCCGCTGCTGGTTGCCGCCGGCCTGATGCTCGGCTTCGGCGATGACGCTTCGTGGCGCATCGCGCTGGTCGTGCCGGGCGTCGCGATGCTCGTGATGGCGTGGGCGTACTGGCGCTTCACGCAGGATTGCCCGCAAGGCGACGTCATCGCGCTGCGCAAGGAAGGCGTGACGGTCGACAGTGGCAAGAAGGGCGGCTGGGCGAGCTTCTTCGCCGCATGCGGCAACTATCGCGTGTGGATGCTGTTCGTCACGTACGGCGCGTGCTTCGGCGTCGAGGTGTTCATCCACAACATCGCCGCGCTGTACTACGTCGATCACTTCAACCTGTCGCTGAAGGACGCGGGCTTCGCGGTCGGCCTGTTCGGGCTGCTCGCGCTGTTCGCCCGCGCGCTCGGCGGCTGGCTGTCCGACAAGATCGCCGCGCGGCGCAGCCTCGACGTGCGTGCGACGCTGCTGTGCGCGTTGATCGTCGGCGAAGGGCTCGGGCTGATCTGGTTCTCGCATGCGCAAAGCATCGGCATCGCGCTCGTCGCGATGCTGACCTTCGGCCTCTTCACGCACATGGCGTGCGGCGCGACCTACGCGCTGGTGCCGTTCATCGACCGCAAGGCGCTCGGCGGCGTCGCGGGGATCGTCGGCGCGGGCGGCAACGTTGGCGCGGTCGCCGCGAGCTTCCTGCTGAAGGGCGTCGGCGACGTGCAGCACACGCTGAGCGTGCTCGGCCTCGCCGTCACCGCGACCGCGCTGTGCGCGATGGCCGTGCGCTTCAGCGACGAACACAAGGCACGCGAAGCCGAGCTGCGTGACCGCGCGCTGGCCGCCGGCAGCGTCGCCAACTGATCGACCGAAGGAAACGTCATCATGAAACTCATCGTCATCGGCCACGGCATGGTCGGCCACAAGCTCCTCGAATGCGTCGCGGCGGAAGCGGGCGCGGCGGGCGCACTGCAGGTCACCGTGCTCGGCGAGGAACCGCGCCCGGCCTACGATCGCGTGCACCTGTCGGAATTCTTCGCGGGCAAGTCGGCGGACGACCTGTCGCTCGTCGAACCCGGCTTCTTCGAGCGTCATCCGCAGTTCGACCTGCGCCTGAACGCATGCGTCGCGTCGATCGACCGCGCCGCGCATACGGTCACGCTCGCGTCGGGCGAAACGCTCGCGTACGACAAGCTGGTGCTCGCGACGGGTTCGCGCCCGTTCGTGCCGCCGATGCCGGGGCACGATCGCGCGGGCTGCTTCGTGTACCGGACGATCGAGGATCTCGAAGCGATGCAGGCATGCGGCACGCACGCGAAGCGCGGTGTCGTGGTCGGCGGCGGGCTGCTCGGCCTCGAATGCGCGAAGGCGTTGCGCGACATGGGGCTCGACACGCACGTCGTGGAATTCGCGCCGCGGCTGATGGCCGTGCAGGTCGACGACGGCGGCGGCCGGATGCTGCGCGCGAAGATCGAGGCGCTCGGCGTGACCGTGCATACGGGCAAGAACACGCTCGAGATCGTCGACGGCGAGGCAGGCACGCACCGGATGGCGTTCGCCGACGGCACCCACCTCGACGCCGACATGATCGTGTTCTCCGCCGGCATTCGCGCACGCGACGAACTGGCGCGCGCCTGCGGGCTCGAAACCGGCCCGCGCGGCGGCGTCGCGATCGACGACGCATGCCGCACCAGCGACGCCGACATCTACGCGATCGGCGAATGCGCGGCATGGAACGGCATGGTGTACGGCCTCGTGGCGCCCGGTTACGACATGGCGCGCGTGGTCGCGAAGCAGCTCGCCGGCAGCGCCGACGAGACGGGCGCGGCCGCGTTCGCGGGCGCCGACATGAGCACTAAGCTGAAGCTGATGGGCGTCGACGTCGCGAGCATCGGCGACGCGCACGGCACGACGGCCGGCAGCCGCACGTACCAGTACGCGGACGAACGCCGCCAGGTCTACAAGAAGCTCGTGGTGTCCGACTGCGGCAAGTTCCTGCACGGCGCGGTGATGGTCGGCGACGCGGCCGAATACGGCACGCTGCTGCAGATGATGCTGAACCGCATCGAGCTGCCCGAATCCCCGGAATTCCTGATCCTGCCGTCGTCGGACGGCGTCGCGAAGCCGGCGATCGGCGTCGACGCGCTGCCCGCGGCCGCGCAGATCTGCTCGTGCAACAACGTGTCGAAGTCGCAGATCTGCGCGGCGGTGGCCGATGGCGCGACGAGCCTCGGCGCGCTGAAATCGTGCACGGGCGCCGGCACGTCGTGCGGCGGCTGCGTGCCGCTCGTCACGCAGATCATGAAGGCCGAGATGACGAAGCAGGGCCTCGCGGTCAACAACCATCTGTGCGAGCACTTCCCGCATTCGCGCCAGGAGCTGTTCCACCTGATCCGCGTCGAAGGCATCACGACGTTCGCCGAACTGCTCGCGAAGCACGGCCAAGGGCTCGGCTGCGACGTGTGCAAGCCGGCCGTCGCGGGCATCCTCGCGTCGTGCTTCAACGAGTTCGTGCTGAAGAAGGAACATGCCGGGCTGCAGGATTCGAACGACTACTACCTCGCGAACATCCAGCGCGACGGCACGTATTCGGTGGTGCCGCGCATGCCGGGCGGCGAGGTCACGCCCGAAGGGCTGATCGCGGTCGGCCAGGTCGCGCGGAAGTACGGGCTCTACACGAAGATCACGGGCGGCCAGCGCGTCGACCTGTTCGGCGCGCGCGTCGAGCAGCTGCCGTCGATCTGGGAAGAGTTGATCGCGGCCGGCTTCGAATCGGGGCATGCGTACGGCAAGGCGCTGCGTACCGTGAAGTCGTGCGTCGGCTCGACGTGGTGCCGCTACGGCGTCGACGATTCGGTCGGTCTCGCGATCGACCTCGAGAACCGCTACAAGGGGCTGCGCGCGCCGCACAAGATCAAGTTCGGCGTGTCGGGCTGCACACGCGAGTGTGCGGAAGCGCAGGGCAAGGACGTCGGGATCATCGCGACCGAGAAGGGCTGGAACCTGTACGTGTGCGGCAACGGCGGGATGAAGCCGCGCCACGCGGAACTGCTCGCGTCTGACCTCGATCGCGCGACGCTGGTCCGCTACATCGATCGCTTCCTGATGTTCTACGTGCGCACGGCCGACCGCCTGCAGCGCACGAGCGTGTGGCGCGACAACCTCGAAGGCGGCCTCGACTACCTGACCGACGTCGTCGTGCACGACAAGCTCGGGATCGCGGCCGAACTCGAAGCCGACATGCAGCACGTGGTCGACACCTACGAGTGCGAATGGAAGAAGGCCGTTACCGATCCCGACACGCGCAAGCGCTTCCGCCACTTCGTGAACAGCGATGCGCCGGACGCGAACATCGAATTCGTCGAGACGCGCGGCCAGATCCGTCCCGCGACGCCCGACGAACGCGTGCGCGGCAAGCCGGTGACGATTCCCGTCGTCACGGAAATCGCGCCGCAAGCCGTCACCGAATCCGCAACCGCCTGACCCTGACCGACACCAGCGTCTTTTCCAAGGAGCCCATCATGAACGATCGTCTTCCCCTGTCCTGGACCCGTGTGTGCCCGCTCGACGACATCGTGCCGAACACCGGCGTGTGCGCGCTCGTCAACGGCGAGCAGGTCGCGGTGTTTCACGTCGCGCATGCCGACGGCGGCGTGTTCGCGATCGACAACGTCGACCCCGTATCGCAGGCGGCCGTGATGTCGCGCGGGCTGATCGGCAGCCTCGGCGAGCGCGTCGTCGTTGCGTCGCCGCTGTACAAGCAGCATTTCGACCTGCGCACCGGCGAATGCCTCGAAGCGCCCGAGCAGTCGGTGAGCGCGTATCCGTCGCGGGTCGAGGACGGCTTCGTGTGGATTGCGGCCTGACCGTCCCGGAGCGCGCATGACCGCCACCCCCGTCAAGAGCGTGTGCCCGTACTGCGGCGTCGGCTGCGGCATGGTGCTGCACGTCGAGGAGGGCGAGGTCGTCAAGGTGTCCGGCGACGCCGACCATCCGACCAACTTCGGGCGGCTGTGCACGAAGGGTTCGTCGGCGCACGTCGCGCTGCGCCGCTCGGGGCGGCTCGACCGCGCGTTCGTGCGCCGCGCGCGCGAGGACGACCTCGTGCCGCTGCCGGCCCGCGACGCGATCGCCGAGACCGCGCGCCGCCTGCGCGCGGTGCTCGATACGCACGGCCCCGACGCGCTGTCGTTCTACGTGTCGGGGCAGATGTCGATCGAGGCGCAGTACCTCGTCAACAAGCTCGCGAAGGGCTTCGTCGGCACCAACAACATCGAGTCGAACTCGCGCCTCTGCATGGCGAGCGCGAGCACCGGCTACAAGCAGTCGCTCGGCGCGGACGGCCCGCCCGGGTCGTACCAGGACTTCGATCGCGCGAACCTGTTTTTCGTGATCGGCGCGAACATGGCCGATTGCCACCCGATCCTGTTCCTGCGGATGATGGATCGCGTGAAGGCCGGCGCGAAGCTGATCGTCGTCGATCCGCGCCGCACCGGCACGGCCGACAAGGCCGACCTGTTCCTGCAGATCCGGCCCGGCACCGATCTCGCGCTGACGAACGGGCTGCTGCACCTGCTGCATGCGAACGGCCGCACCGACGGCGCGTTCATCGACGCGTACACCGAAGGCTGGGACGCGATGCCCGCGTTTCTCGCCGACTACACGCCCGAGCGCGTCGCGGCGATCACGGGGCTCGCGGAAGCCGACCTGCGCACGGCCGCGCAATGGATCGGCGACGCACCGGAGTGGATGAGCTGCTGGACGATGGGGCTCAACCAGAGCACGCACGGCGTGTGGAACACCAACGCGATCTGCAACCTGCACCTCGCGACCGGCCGCATCTGCCGCCCCGGCAGCGGGCCGTTCTCGCTGACCGGCCAGCCGAACGCGATGGGCGGGCGCGAGATGGGCTACATGGGCGCGGGGCTGCCGGGCCAGCGCTCGGTGCTGTCCGACGACGACCGGCGCTTCGTCGAGAACCTGTGGCGCGTGCCGGCCGGCACGCTGCGCAAGGAGACGGGGCAGGGGACGGTCGACCTGTTCTCGCGGATGGCGGCCGGCGACATCAAGGCATGCTGGATCGTCTGCACGAACCCGGTCGCGACCGTGCCGAACCGGCAGAACGTGATCGCCGGCTTGCAGGCCGCCGAGCTCGTGATCGCGCAGGACGCGTTCCTCGACACCGAGACCAACCGCTACGCGGACATCCTGCTGCCCGGCGCGCTGTGGGCCGAGGGCGACGGCGTGATGGTCAACTCCGAACGCAACATGACGCTGATGCGCGCCGCCGTCGCGCCGCCCGGCGATGCGCTGCCCGACTGGCGCATCGTCGCGGAAGTCGCGCGCGCGATGGGCTTCGGCGATGCGTTCGACTATGCGTCGGCGGCCGACGTGTTCGACGAGATCGTCCGTTTCTCGAATCCGGCGACCGGCTACGACCTGCGCGGCGCGAGCCACGCGGCGCTACGCGACGGGCCCGTGCAGTGGCCGGTCGCACCGGGCACCGCGCGCGAGCGGCACCCGATCCGCTACCTGAATGACGGCGTGAGCCAGACGCCGCGCACGGCGGCCGACGAGAGCGCCGCGCCGCGCATTGCGTTCCCGACGCCGTCGGGCAAGGCGCGCTTCTTCGCGCGGCCGCATGTCGATCCGGCCGAGCTGCCCGACGACACGTTCCCGATCGTGCTGAACACCGGGCGGCTGCAGCATCAATGGCACACGATGACGAAGACCGGCAAGGTCGCGATGCTGAACAAGCTGAACCCGCGCCCGTTCGTCGAGCTTCATCCGGACGACGCGAGCGCGCTCGGCATCGCCGCGAAGGACAGCGTCGAAATCCGTTCGGCGCGCGGCCGCGCGGTGCTGCCGGCCGTCGTCACCAAGCGCGTGCAGCGCGGCAACTGCTTCGCGCCGATGCACTGGAACGACGTGTACGGCGACGACCTGTGCATCAACGCGGTGACGAACGACGCGATCGATCCCGAATCGCAGCAACCCGAACTGAAATATTGCGCGGTCGCGCTGCGGCGCGTCGAGACCGATGCGTTCGCGTCCGATGACGACGGCACGGCGCAATCCGATGCATGCGCCGACGACGCGCGGCCCGCGCCGGCAATGGTGCAGGCCACTGCTTCACAGGAATCCGACATGGCAGACATCGACACTTTCGCGGCCGCGCTCGGCGTCGCCGACCTCGCGCCGCCGCCGCTGACCGACACCGAGCGGCTGTATGTGGCCGGACTCGTCAGCGGGTTGAAGGCGAGCGCGGGCCGGCGCGAGGGCAGCGTGCCCGTGCTGCCGGCCGGCGCGCCGCTCGCGCCGCCGGTGCGGTTCTGGCTCGACGGGATGCTCGCCGGCCTGTTCAGCCGCTCGGCGCCCGCGCACGCACACGCGCTGGATGCCGCAACGCCGGCCCAGCCGGCCGACGCCGCCGGCGGCGTGCGCATCGTGCGCACGCGCCCGAAGGTCGTGCTGCTGTGGGCATCGCAGACGGGCAACATCGAATCGCTGACCGAGGACTACGCGACGCAGTTGATGAACGCGGGTTTCGAGATCCGCACCGCGTGCATGTCCGACTATCCGATCGCGTCGCTTGCCGGCGCGCAATACGTGCTGCTGATGACGAGCACGTTCGGCGACGGCGATGCGCCCGACAACGGCACCGAGTTCTGGGACGCGCTGCAGGCCGGCAGTGCCGCGCGCCTCGACGGCGTGCACTTCGCGGTGCTCGCGTTCGGCGATCGCAACTACGACCAGTTCTGCGGCCACGGCCGCCGGCTCGATGCGCGGCTCGCGGAACTCGGCGCGGCGCGCCTGTGTGCGCGCGTCGATTGCGACGTCGAATTCCAGCGCGATGCCGACCAGTGGCTCGAACGCGTCGTCGCGCGGATCAAGGAGGCGGACGCCGCGCTGCACGCGGTGCCGACCGGCGGGATGAGCCCGTCGGGGCTGCTGCCGACGAAGGCGCATCCGGCGCCGTCGAAGCTCGTCGCGAACCTGCGGCTCAATCGTCCGGGTGCCGCGAAGGACACGCGTTATGTGTCGCTGTCGACCGAAGGCGCGAACCTCGAATACGAAACCGGCGACGCGCTCGGCGTGTGGCCGACCAACTGCCCGGAGCTGGTCGACGAGCTGCTGTCCGTCACCGCACTGAAGGCCGATGCACCCGTGTCCATCGCGGGCGTCGGCGACGTGCGGCTCGGCGATGCGCTCGCGCGCCATTTCGACATTACGCGCCCGCATCCGGACACGCTCGCGTTGATCGCGTCGCGCAGCGCGAACGGCGCGCTGAAGTCGCTGCTCGGCGACGACCGCAAGAGCGACCTGAAGCAATGGTTGTGGGGACAACAGCTTGCGGATGTGCTGCACGAGTTTCCGGTCGAGCTGTCGGGCACGGAGCTGGTCGGGATGTTGAAGCGGATGCAGCCGCGTCTCTATTCGATCGCGTCGAGCCCGAGCGCGCACCAGGGCGAGGTCCACCTGACCGTGTCGGCCGTGCGTTACCACAACGGCCGGCGTGCACGCAAAGGCGTCGCGTCGACTTTCCTAGCCGATCGCGCGGACGACGGCCGCGTGCCCGTGTTCGTGCAGAAGTCCGCGCATTTCCGGCCGCCGGTGAACGGCGACGTGCCGATCGTGATGGTCGGCCCGGGCACCGGCGTCGCGCCGTTCCGCGGCTTCCTGCACGAGCGGCAGGCGCGCGGCGCGCGCGGGCGCAACTGGCTGTTCTTCGGCGAGCAGCACGCGCAGACCGATTTCTACTACGGCGACGAACTCGGCGCGATGCACGACAGCGGTTTCCTGACGCGGCTCGATCTCGCGTTCTCGCGCGACCAGGCCGACAAGATCTACGTGCAGGACCGGATGCGCGAGCAGGGCGCCGAGCTGTTCGCGTGGCTGGAGGAAGGCGCGCACTTCTATGTGTGCGGCGACGCCGCGCGGATGGCCAAGGACGTCGATGCGGCGCTGAAGGCGGTCGTCGCCGAGCACGGCGGCATGTCGGACGACGACGCGAACGACTACGTCGCGCGGCTCGCGAAGGCGCGGCGCTACATGCGGGACGTGTACTGACCGCAGGCGGAGCGGCTTGACGCGGCCCGCCGGCTTGCTGGTCCGGCACGGTGGCCGGCCAGCCGGCGGCGGTCCGGGCTGCCGGCATGGCAGTCGACGGCGGATGCGGTGTGACCCGTCGGCCGCCGCCGGCTTGCGTTACTGCTGCCGGTCCCACGCACGCGCCTGTTCGGCGCGCACGAACGCTTCCGACGACTTCGGCAGCAGGTTGCGGAACGCGCCGCCGTCGCTATCGATCACGTCGACCATCTTCGCGATCATTTCCTCCGGGTCGTGCTGTTCGAGCGGGAACGTCAGCCGCTCGGGCGTCACCGTGTGGACGGCCGGATCGCGCCAGCGCTGCGCCGTCTCCATCATCCGGTCGTTGAAGCCGGTGCTGTAAGGGCCGGGGTTCACGACCGCGACGCGAATACCGTGCGGTGCCAGTTCCGCATGCATCGCCTCGGCCACCGATTCGACCGCATGCTTCGACGCGCAATAGGCGCCCGTGAACGGCCCCGTGATCAGCCCCGCGATCGACGACACGAACACGATCTTGCCGTGCCGGCGCGCGAGCATCCCGCGCGCGATCTGCTGCGTCAGTTCGAGCGGCCCGAACACGTTGACGTCGAACAGCTCGCGCACGATCTCGACCGGCAGGTCGACGAGCGCGCCGGCTTCGCCGACCCCCGCGTTGTTCACGAGCACGTCGATGTCGAGTTCGGCCGCACGGGCCCGGTCGTGCGCGGACGTGACGTCGAGCTTGATGGCGCGCAGCGTGGTGCCGCGTTGCGCGGCGGCGGCCGCCAGTTCGTCGATCTCGGTCGTGACGCGCACGCCGGCCGTCACGTCGTGACCGCGTTCGGCGAGCCGCAGCGCGACTTCGCGGCCGAATCCGGTGCCCGCGCCGGTGATGAGGATGCGTTGCTGTGCCATGTGCTTACCTTGTGGTGAGGAGCGTTGCGTGAAAGCGATCGCGGCAATGTCGGGCGATCGCGGTGTCTTCGTCGACGCTGCCGCCCGATACGCCGATGGCGCCGACGCAGCGTCCGTTGTCGTCGACGAGCGGTTCGCCGCCGCCGAATGTGACGAGCCCGCCGTGACTGTGTTCGATGCCGCGCAGCGGGCCGTCGCCCGACATCGCGCCGAGCGAGCCGGTCGATGTGCGGAAGCGGACGGCCGTTTGCGCCTTGCGCTGCGCCAGATCGATCGCGCCGAGAAAGCAGTCGTCGGTGCGCACGAATGCGAGCAGATTCGCGCCGGCATCGACGATCGCGATGGCGACGCCGGCGACTTGCAGCGACGCGGCGTGCGCGAGCGCGGCTTCGATCGTGCGGCGGGCGGCTGCGAGCGGCAGCGCGGCGGTGAGCGGGTCCATTCGAGGCTCCGGTGGGACGACAGGGCCAGTGTAGGCCGTCGCGGTATATGGGAGAATCCGCATTCCGCTCGAAGGAGTTTCAAGTTTTTTTAATGATGGGCAGACGCGATCCGATGGCCGGGCTGCACGTATTCATCAGCGTCGCGACGGCCGGCAACTTCACGCGGGCCGCCGCCGCGCTGGGCTTGACGCCGGCCGCCGTCAGCCTCGCGATCGGGCAGCTCGAGGGCGAGCTGAACGTGAAGCTGTTCAACCGCAGCACGCGCGGCGTGAGCCTGACGGAAGCCGGCCAGCGCTACTGGCAGCAGACGGAGCCCGCCTACCGGCAAGTCATGCAGGCGCGCGACGCGCTGAAGGACGCGCGCAGCGAGCCGAGCGGGCTGTTGCGCGTGACCGCGCTGCCGCTGGCGCGCTCGCTCGTGATCGCGCCGATTCTTGCTGCGTTCCGTGAGCGCTTTCCGAAAGTCCGGCTCGAAATCCGCTACGAGAACGAGTTGGTCGACATCGCGAAGGACGGCTTCGACGCGGGGATCCGCCTCGCCGACCGGCTGCAGCCGGGCATGATCGGCGTGCGGATCGCGCCCGCGCTGTCGTGCGCGCTCGTTGCGTCGCCCGGTTATCTGGCGCGGTACGGCGTGCCCGCGTCGATGACGGAGCTCGAGCGTCATGCCTGCATCCGCTTCCGGTTTTCGGAGAGCGGGCGCCTGCACAAGTGGCTGCTGCACGATGGGCGCCGCGACGTCGATCTCGATCCGGACGGCGTGTTCGTGACGAACGATGCCGACGCGGTGATCGATGCGGCGCGTGCGGGTGTCGGCATCGCGTTTGCGTTCATGCGCGAGCGCATCGAGCAGGACCTGCGCGACGGCACGCTCGTCGAGGTGCTGCCGGGCGCGTGCCGGACGTTGCCGCCGATGTGGCTCTACTACGTGAATCGCAAGCACGTGCCGGCGAAGCTGCGCGCGTTCATCGACGTGCTGCGCGAGCGGGCCGGCGAAGCGTAATTCGACGGCGTCGCCTGCCGGCAGCGATTCGCGCGGCGGCGCATGATGGCGGCTCCATCCACGCAGCCAGGGAGCGCGTCATGCCGGCATTCCCGCATTTCCCGATTCGAACCCTCGTGCTCGCCGCCGCGCTGGCGGCCGCCGCGACCTGCGGCGCGCCGGCCTTTGGCCAAACGTCGACCGTGCCGGCCGGCACGGCTGCCGCGACGCCCGACAATGCGGTGCTGCTGACCGTGTTCCTGAAGCACGATCAATCGCGCCCGCTCGCCGAGTTGAACGCGCAGCTCGCGAAGCAGGGGTTCTACAAGGCGTTTCCGCCGCCGGGCGTCGAAGTGGTGAGCTGGACCGTGACGATGGGGATCGGTCAGATCGTCGTGCTGCGGTTGCCGGCGTCGCGGGTGCGTGAAGTCAATCGGGTGCTCGAGGATACGGCGTGGGGTGCGTACCGGACGGAGTTCTATCCGACTTACGACTACAAGGCGATCGGGTTGGGGGAGCATGAGCGGGCGAAGTGACGGTACGCAGTGCGATTCCGTCACGGTGGAAAGCGGGGGCGAGCGTGCCGAATCAACCTGTCCCCATTCCGGAGGCGCCCCGCGCCGTCACGTTTTCATCCTCGCCAGTCGGGCCCGCCCGGCAGATTTCTCCCAAATGCATCACAAGTCATTCATCCGACGAAAAAACCGCCCCGGTTCCCGGTATGATGCGCACCTTGCGTTTTTCGGCCGCACGATTTTGATGCGATGTTTACGCGCCCCGCACGCCACAAAACCGCACAATGCGAACCGGAAAGATTTTGTAATATAAGACCCGTATACTTGTAAGTTCTGATTCAGGCGCTCCCTGCCTTTTCTTCCGGCCGACCGCCCACGCAGAACAACCAGATTCGTCGCCGCCTGGCTACCTTGCGCCGCGACACGCTATGCACCACCACTGAATAACCTATGTCTTCCCGCCACTCTGGTTCGCCCGGCCGTGCCGCGGCGGTGATCGCCCGTGTCCGGGCGCTGATCCGCCATGAGCGCGTGCTGTCGCCGCTGCTCGCGCTCGGCATCGGCCTGCTGCTGATCGTGGTTTTCCAGCACCTGTCGGAATCCGTCGACTACCGGTCGGTGATCCGTCAGTTGCGTCACATGTCCGCCGGCGAGTGGGGCGCGTCGCTGGCCGCAACGGCGCTCAGCTATCTCGCGCTGGTCGCCCGCGATGCGGTCGGCCTGCGTTATGTCGCCGCGAAGGTGCCGCGCGTCGCGCTGTGGATCGGCGCGATCGCAGGGTCCGCGCTCGGCAACGCGACCGGCTTCGGCGCGCTGACGGGCGGCGCGGTCCGCGCGCGCGTGTACGGCGTGTCGGGCGTCACGCCTGCACAGATCGGCCGGATGACGGTGTTCACGAGCGGCACGCTGGCGCTCGCGATGGTGCTGATGACGGCGGTCGGCATGGTCTGCGTGCCGGAGGCGCTTGCCGCCATGCTGCACGTCGCACCCGGCGTGCTTACGTGGGGCGGCGCCGCGCTGCTCGTGGTGCTGGCCGCGATGGTCGTGATGTGCGGCAACACCGCGCGCCCGGTCGTGACGCGCTTCAAGTGGCTGTCGTTCGACGTGCCCGCGCGGCGCGATCTCGTCGCACAGGTCGTCTACGCGGTGCTCGACGTCGTCGCGGCGGGCCTGACGCTGTGGGTGCTGCTGCCGGCCGCGCCGGTCGGCTTCCCGACCTTCATCACCGTCTACGCGGCCGCCTTGCTGCTCGGGATGATCGGCCATACGCCGGGCGGGATCGGCGTGTTCGAAGCCGCGATGGTCTTCACGCTCGGCCGCGAAGTGCCCGCCCATGCGATGGTCGCCGCGCTGATCGCGTATCGCGCGATCTACTTCGGCGTGCCGCTCGTGCTGTCGGCCGGCCTGCTGGCCGGTTTCGAGGGCCGCGCGCTGCGGCGCCGGCTCGTGACGCGGCAGGCCGTGCGCGTGTCGCAGCTCGCGCCGGTGTTCCTGAGCCTCGTGACGTTCGCGGTCGGCAGCATGCTGGTGATCTCGAGCGCGACGCCCGCGTTCTGGCACCGGATCGCGATCCTGCGCCACCTCGTGCCGCTGTGGGTGCTCGAAGGCTCGCAGGTGATCTGCAGTGTGCTCGGCGTCGCGCTGCTGTTCGTCGCGCGCGGATTGCTGCGCCGCCTCGACGGCGCATGGTGGATGACTTTCGCGCTGACGCTCGCGAGCCTCGCGCTGTCGCTGGCGAAGGGCCTCGCGTTCGTCGAGGCCGGTGTGCTCGGCACGCTGCTCGTGCTGCTGCTCGTCAGCCGCCGCCGCTTCAACCGTCATTCGTCGCTGCTCGCCGAGCGCTTCACGGTCAGCTGGTTCGTATCGGTGACGATGGTGCTGATGCTGGCCGTGTGGGTGCTGTTCTTCGCGTTCCGCGACGTGCCGTACACGCGCGAGCTGTGGTCGCATTTCTCGTTCGACGCGCGCGCGCCGCGTGCGCTGCGCGCGACGCTCGCGAGCGGCGTGTTCGTCGCGATGTTCGCGCTGTGGCAACTGCTGCGCCCGGCACCCGGCCGTTTCGTGAAGCCGGTGCAGCAGGATCTGTTCGACGCCGAGCGGATCATCCGCGCGCAGGAATGCAGCGATGCGGGCCTCGCGCTGATGGGCGACAAGTCGTTCCTGTTCTCGGAGTCGCGCCAGGCGTTCCTGATGTATGCGAAGTACGGCCGCACGTGGGCCGCGCTGCACGACCCGGTCGGGCCGCGCGAAGAATGGCCGGCGCTGATCGGCAAGTTCATCGCGCTCGCGCATGCGCACAGCGGCCGCGCGGCGTTCTACCAGGTGCGCGCGAACGCGCTGCCGCTGTATCTCGACGCGGGGCTCACGCTGATGAAGCTCGGCGAGGAAGCGCATATCGCGCTCGACCAGTTCGACCTGAAGGGTTCGAACCGTTCGCACCTGCGCTACGCGCTGCGCCGCGGCGACAAGGACGCGCTGGCGGTCGAGGTGATCGCGCCGTGCGACGTGCCGGTCGCGCTGCCGAAGCTGCGCGACATCTCGGATGGCTGGCTCGACAGCCGCGACGCACGCGAGAAGAGCTTCTCGGTGGCCGCGTTCCACGACGGTTATCTCGCGACGCAGTCGGTGATGCTCGTGCGTCAGGCCGACAAGCCGATCGCGTTCGTCACGTTCATGACGACCGACCTCAACACCGAGGCGACGGTCGGCGTGATGCGCCATCTGCCGGACGCGTCGCCGTACGCGATGGAGTATCTGTTTACGCAGCTCGCGCTGCATCTGAAGGAAGCGGGCTTTCGCAAGCTGAGCCTGGGTATCGCGCCGTTCTCGGGGATGGGGGCGGCGAAGATGCCGTCGCCGTGGCACCGGCTCGGCCTGATGGTCTGGCGCTTCGGCGGCCGCTTCTACAACTTCCGCGGCTTGCGCGCATTCAAGAGCAAGTTCGAACCGCACTGGGAGCCGCGTTACCTCGCGGCCTCGGGCTCGGTCGGCGTGTTCGTCACGCTGGCGGATCTGTCATTGCTGGCTGGAGGTCGGCGTTCATGATGTCGAAGAAGGGAATCGCGCGGGCGGCAATCGCCTGCGCGGGAATGATGCTGGCCGGCGCCGCGTGTGCCACGCAGCCGGCGGCAGTAAAGGCCGAAACCGTGTCGGGCGGCCGTTATGGGCCCGTTACCGTGACCAAGCCGAGCGGGCCGCTGCGCGGTTTCGTCGTGCTGTTCTCGCGTGAGGCCGGCTGGAATGCCGCCGATCAGCAGGCCGCCGATGCGCTCGCGAAGGCCGGTGCGATGACGGTGGGTGTCGATTCCGAGCGTTATGCGATGAATCTCGCCGCGAAGCAGGAGACCTGTCACCACCTCGACGGCGACGCCGAGGCGGTCAGCCACCAGCTCGAACGCCTCGCGCAGTCGTCGCGCTATTTCACGCCGATCGTCGCGGGCGTGGGCCAGGGTGGCGCGATCGCGAAGCAGATCCTGTCGATGGCGCCGGAGAACACGATTGCCGGTGTCGTCTCGGTCGATCCGGCGGCGAAGCTCGATCCGCGCTTCAAGCCGTGCCCACCCGATCCGACGATCGTGCGCCGCGCGATGCCGGGTTTTGTCGAAACGGCCGCCGCGGGCGACACCGCGAAGCTCGTGTCGCTCGTCACGTCGCACCTGCGTGACAACAGCAGCGGCGATCAGCTCGACGTGTCGGATCTGCCGCTCGTCGAGCTGCCGGCCAAGGGCGGCAGCGATCGCCTCGCGATCGTGATCTCGGGTGACGGCGGCTGGCGCGATCTCGACAAGACGATCGCCGAGGCGCTGCAGCGCGACGGCGTGTCGGTGGTCGGCATCGACAGCCTGCGTTATTTCTGGAGCGAGAAGCCGCCCGCACAGGTGAGCCGCGATCTGGCGCGCGTGATGCGGACGTACACGGCGCGCTGGCATGCGAACCGCGTGGCGCTGGTCGGTTATTCGTTCGGTGCCGACGTGATGCCGTTCGCGTACAACCGGCTGCCGGCCGACCTGCGCGACAAGGTCGCGGTGATGTCGCTGCTCGGTTTCGCGCCGTCCGCCGATTTCCAGATCCGCGTGACGGGCTGGCTCGGCATGCCCGCGAGCGACAAGGCGCTGAAGGTCGCGCCGGAACTGGCGAAGGTGCCGCCGCAGCTCGTGCAGTGCTTCTATGGCGCGGAAGAGAAGGACACGATGTGTCCGGCGCTCGTGAACACGGGCGCCGACGTGATCAAGACGCAGGGCGATCACCACTTCGGCCGCGACTATATTGCGCTCGAGAAGAAGATCCTCGGCGCGTTCGGCAAGCCGGTGGCGGCGCGCTGAACAAGCATGTCGGGGCGGAGATGTTGCCGCCCCGACATGCTGCGCTCACGTCAGCGTAACCTGATTCTCGAATGCGATGCCGAGCTTGGCGTATCCCTGCGGTGACGGATGAATCTCGTTTTCCCAGTCGCCGGAGGGGCCTGTCGAATTGGCTGGGTCGGGGTTGAGCGTGCCGATCAAGTAGATCGGCCGGACATTGGGTTTGGCAATTCCGCGTGCAATGAGCCTGCCGTTGATTCCCGACAAGTACTGAGCCCATTGCTGAATGATGTACGTCGTCAAATCTAGCCAATCACCGGGCGGAATGGCGTATTCGGTGTACGCGCGTGACAGCCACGGGCCAATGCCGGGCCCGGCAGGCGCGTTGCGCGGTTGGGGGCAGTCGTAGGTGTGGATAAAGATGGGTACGCCGTTGGAACGACTGGTCGGTGCATCCCGTTTGCTGATGACTGCGGCGAAACAGTCTTCGATCATTGCGAAGAAGGCTTGCCAACCCTCCGGACGCAGGTAGCGGTTGATCGGCCCGCTCGACGGAACGAGGGCGGTGTTTTGCAGTAACCGACGGGCAGCCTTGCCCGGATCGGTTTCAGTGGGGAGCGTCAGAATTGCGTCGAACAGGTCGTTGCCGCCTGCCGACAGCAGAATCGCATCCCATGAATAGGCAAGTGTTCCGCCAGCGAGATACGTGGCGAATTGCACCTCGCTTGTCCAATCAACCATCTGCGCGAATGTCTTGCCAGGCGACGCCATCGACACGGCCGCAGCGCTGTATGGCAAACGCAGGCTGAACAGCAGGTTGCTGGTTGCCCATGGCGGCAACTGCCCGATGGAGAACCATGAGTCGCCTTGCGCGAGAAACCGCCAGGTCGACGTTGTCAGGACGCTGCCGCGATCGCGGTTCAGGTCGCCGGGCTGCAGGACTGCCAGCGGATAGATGAATGACATGGAACCTCCCTCTCAGGGTGTTGGTGCACGCTACAGCGCCGGGTCGAGCGGCGTGATCCGCGCCAGCATCGACGTGTACTCTTCCGCCGCAATCTGACGGAATTTCATTTTCACGATTAATGGAGCTTGCTTTTCCATATCGAGGCCGGTAGGTGTACCGGAAAACAGGCAGGTGGCGGCCGCGTTGACGATTGTCTCGGGCTCGTCGAGTTGCGGTCTGTTGAGCGGGACTCCCACTGGTTGATTGCCGTCGAGGGCCAGGACGAGCAGATAGATCGGCACAACGTCCGCGAGGCCGATCGGCAGTAGCTTCGAAGCGTCCGTTCCGAAATGTCGGCGCACGATCGCTTGAGAGCCGAGCCGTAGCGTGAAACGAAACGGAAATCCGGTACGAATCGATAGCGTGACGGGATCGGCTGCGGCCATCTGCTCGATCGACGTGATGCCTTCTGCGTGCAATGTGGCAGTCACGAACGTTGTTACGCCGCTCAGTTGGAGCAACTCGTCTGGTTTGCTTTTTTCTATTTCGAGTGCGGTTACGTTTGTCGCCGCGATTCGGCGAATGACCTTGATGATTTCTTCGACAGGTAAGGTGGTCAGTGTGAATGCGATCAGCACATGCGGCGGAGCGCCGGACGACGGTGCATCCGCGGCGACGACCGCAAGCGGCATCGCGAGAAACAGCCTCAATGAGTACCAGTAGACGTCGGATGCATTGAGCGCACGACGCCGGATGTTCAGTACGGAATCGCTGACGACAAACATCAGCGCGCCGGCGATTGCCGAAACGACCATTGGGGTGCCGAGCCCGAAAATGCAGGTCGCGGTATTTGTCGATGCGCAGGCCCCCACCGTGCATAACCACGCGACGACGGCCGTGATCGCATAAGTCACGACAAGCAGGATCAGAAACGGTGGCACAAAAACCCAGAGACCGTACTGCGCGTGATAGATATTCGCGAACAGGCGGTCGCCCAGTGTTGGCCAGTACGCCGAGAATTGGCTCAGGCGCTCCGTATCGCTGGTAAATACTGGGCCTCCTTGCTGTTCTGCGTACCGGATCGTCTTCAGCAGCGATTTCGACCAGAAGCGCTTCAGGTAGGCATCGAGCGCGTCGTTCTTGAGGCTGTTGCGGAACTCGTCATAACGCGCATACCAGCCAAGGCACAGGAACGCGATGAGCGGTGCACCGACGAGCACGGTGGCGATCCCGCTGATGAGGATGATGGTCCACGGCCATCGAATTGCGCAGAGCGATGAAAAGTCTCCATGAATCCAGGCCCCGACTATGTGGAGCCAGGCCAGGAACGAGCAGGGCCAATCTCCAGCGCCCGGTTGGTGAATCGGCCGGTTGGTCGCGCATGTTGCGATTACTGCTCCAGCCACATTGACGAGAATCAAACCTAAGCTCAAGCGCCATGCGCGAACCCTTGCCGTCCAGTGGTTCGTTCGAACGGGATTGACAGTGGGAGTCCAGGGGTTAAACGGATTCGAGGTAGCCATGCTGTGCTCGCGAGTGATCACGCCCGCTTCCAGGCACGATCACGCGTGCGGAAGACAGGCTAATGTCGCGTTCCGCCGCCGAACGGCGAAACGATTCTCTTTGCTTCGATGAAGTGAATCAGGGAAGGGGCAGCGGGGTCAGCGCGGAGGGGCAAGGAGATGCTTCGACGCGCGCACGGGGGGAATGGCGGCTTCGCATGCCGGCGCGCGCGATGCGTTTGCGAACGGAGCGATTGCGGTGGTGTTTGTTACGCCGCAAGACGATGACTTGTCCATGGCGAGTCCCCAGGTTGAAATTTATTTGTATAACTTAATTATTGTGTCGAATCTTCACGCGATTCATGTGTCCCGATATGAATCGAACAGAATGTGCCGCGCATTTGATCCGTAGAGTCAAGCTAGGTTATACGTTGAAAATGTCAAGCAATGACCGAATCAAATGCGGGATTATGCTGATATTGCCAGATGGTGCGAGGGTTGGCATGAGGAATGCAGATTGAATGATCCTATGAATGACTTCCTCATCGTGGCGAGTGTGCCCGCGCGCTTGCGAATCAAGTCAATCGTCTGACATTATCTCGCGCGGCGATGCCGGCGCTTCCGATCTCGCATCGCGCTGATAGAAGCCCGGAAACCGGTCGAGCTGCCGCCGCGCGGCCGCGATGTCCGTGTCGTCACCGAGCACCGCGCTCGAAAATCCCGTGCGCTCCATCAGCAGCAGCTGGTCGATCAACACGTCGCCGGTAGCGCGCAAGTCGCCGGCGAAGCCGAAGCGCTTGCGCAGCAGGTAGGCCTGGCTGTACGCGCGGCCGTCGGTAAACGACGGGAACCGCAGGTCGATGCGCACAGCCTGCGCGATCCGCGCGGCGAGCGGCGGCAGTTCCTCGTCGTTGCCGATCGTCAGCGTCGCATCGTCGTGCTGCTGCGTGTCGCGGGCGTGTTCGGCCGGCGTCAGCAGCCGGATGCGTGCGTTGGTGCTGTCGTTGTCGCTGGCTGGCTTCATGCGTGCTCCGCCTGATGGCGCGCGTCGTTCGCGGCGGCCTTGAAGGGTTCCGCGCCGATGCGGCGCACCGTGTCGATGAATCGTTCGCTGCGGCCGTTCGCATCGATCCGCGCGTCGAGATACGCGCTGACGATCGCATCGACGACATCGACGATCTCGTCCGCCGAGAACGACGGGCCGATCACCTTGCCCGGCCGCGCGGGGCCGCTCGCGGTCGAGCCGTCCGACCCGCCGAGCGTCACCTGGTACCACTCCGCGCCGTCCTTGTCGACGCCGAGGATGCCGAGGTGGCCGCTGTGATGATGGCCGCAGGAATTGATGCAGCCGCTGATGTGCAGGTCGATGTCGCCGACGTCGTGCAGCAGGTCGAGATCCTGGAAGCGCTCGGCGATCGCGTCGGCGATCGGGATCGAGCGCGCGTTCGCGAGCGCGCAGAAGTCGCCGCCCGGGCACGCGATCATGTCAGTCAGCAGCCCGACGTTCGCACTGGCGAGCCCGATCGCGCGCGCGTTTTCCCACAGCAGGAACAGGTCGTCGACGTGCACCCACGGCAGCACGACGTTCTGCGTGTGCGTGACGCGCGCCTCGCCGGCCGAGTAGCGCTCGGCGAGATCGGCGAGCGCGTCGAGCTGGTCCGGCGACGCGTCGCCGGGCGCCTGCAGGCGACGCTTGAATGACAGCGTGACGATGCGCAGCGCTGGGTCGCGGTGCGTGGCGACATTGCGTGCGAGCCAGCGCGCGAACGCCGGATGGCGGGCCGCCTGCGCGGATACGCGCGCATTCGCGTCGTGCAGGTCGAGCGTGCGCGGCTTGAGCCGCGGCGGGACGAACGACGCGGCGACGCGCTCGAACTCGGCCTGTGGAATCGTATGCGGGCCGCCGTCATGGTCGACGATCTGGCGGAACTCCTCCTCGACGTCGTCGATGTAGCGCTGCCCCTCGGTCTTGACGAGGATCTTGATCCGCGCCTTGTACTTGTTGTCGCGGCGGCCGTAGCGGTTGTACACGCGGACGATCGCCTCGATGTAGTTCATCACGTGCCGCCACGGCAGGAACGCGCGCAGCAGCGTCGCGATCATCGGCGTGCGGCCCATCCCGCCGCCGACGCTCACGCGAAAGCCGAGCTCGCCCGTCTCGTCGCGCACGAGCTTCAGCCCGACGTCGTGCCAGTCGGTCGCCGCGCGATCTTCGGTCGCGCCGGTGATCGCGATCTTGAACTTGCGCGGCAGGAACGCGAATTCGGGGTGCAGCGTCGTCCACTGGCGCATCACTTCGGCGAACGGGCGCGGATCGGCGATCTCGTCCGGCGCGACGCCCGCGCGCTCGTCGCACGAAATATTGCGGATGCAGTTGCCGCTCGTCTGGATGCCGTGCATGTCGACGGTCGCGAGCAGGTCCATCACGTCGGCCGCCTTCGCGAGCGGAATCCAGTTGAACTGCACGTTGGTGCGGGTCGTGAAGTGCGCACTGCGGGTCGGCAGACGCAGCGTGCCGAGCAACGCCTGCGCGTCGCACGCGGCGCGATAGGTGGCGTCGTCGGGCACGTCGTAGTCGCGCGCGATCCGCGCGAGCACGCGAAGCTGGGCGCTCGACAGTTCGCCATACGGCACGGCGACGCGCAGCATCGGCGCGTGGCGCTGCACATACCAGCCGTTCTGCAGGCGCAGCGGCCGGAACGCGTCTTCGCTCAGCGTGCCGTGCTGCCAGCGTTCGAGCTGGTCGCGAAACTGGGCGGCGCGGCTGTGCACGAGCGCCCGGTCGAAATCGGTATATCGATACATGACGTGATACGCGAGAGGAGCCACGGCGCGCGCGGCTCGAAAGGGACGTTGCGACGGGTGTCAGGCAACCGGGGACAGCGTAGGGAACGCGGGGCGGCGGGACAAGCAGCAGATCGGGACGAAAAGGGCGCAGCAGATGGCGGGCGCGACGCCGGTCGTGGCGGCGCCCGCGCGGGCCGGACATGCATTCATGCCCGTGGCGGATTCAGGCGTCGACGACGAGCGCCGGATCGAGTGCGCGAATGCGCTGGTCGATGAAGTAGCCGCCGCCTTCCTGATAGCGCAGGAACAGGCGGCCGCACGTGCGGCAGCGGCTGACGTTGCAGCGGTTGTACGGGAAATGGCGCAGCGCGATCGGCGCATCGTCCGACGCGTAGCGCGTACCGGCCGGATGATATTCCGCATAGGTCGGCTCCGCATCGCCGGGCGGCGCGAGCGTGGCTACTTCGGTCAGTTGCGCGTCCTGCAGCGACAGCGGCAGGCTCGTCCATCCGGCGAGCGATGTCTTCGTGCACGTGCACGGCTGCGCGACGTGCGCCGCTTCGGCCGTCAGTTTCAACAACGCGTCGTGATCGAGGTAGGGCAGTTGGCTCATGGAAAATCGTGAAGGGGCAGCGGGATCAGCAATGTAACCCGCGCGCCGATTACCTGCATGGACGTGACCGCGCACACCGGGTGCGATCAACCGCCCTTGCGGACCGACGGTTGCGCGACCAGTTCACCAAGCACGCGGATCGCGCGCTCGATGTCGCGGCTCCACGGATGACCAAAGTTCACGCGCACGCAGCGCTCGAAGCCGTGCGTGGCTGAAAACAGCGGCCCCGGCGCGAAGCTGATCCCGCGTGCGATCGCCTGGCGATGCAGTTCCATCGCGTCGATCGCATCGGGAAACGCGAGCCACAGGAAATACCCGCCGTCGGGCCGCACCCACTCGACGCCGGGCGGCAGCCAGCGCCGCAGCGCGTCGTCCATCCGGTCGAGTTGCGTGTGCAGCGCGCCGCGCAGCTTGCGCAGGTGGCGGTCGTAGCCGCCGTGCTCGAGATAGTTCGCGATGCCGGCCTGCGCGGGAATGCTGGCCGACAGCGTCGTCATCAGCTTGAGCCGCTGCACCTTCTCCGCGAACCGGCCGGCGGCGGCCCAGCCGATCCGGTAGCCGGGCGCGAGCGTCTTCGAGAACGAACTGCAGTGCATCACGAGGCCGTGCCGGTCGAACGCACGCGCGGGCAGCGGATAGTCGGGACCGAAATGCAGCTCGCCGTAGACGTCGTCCTCGATCAGCGGCACTTCGCGCGCCGCGAGCAGGTCGACGAGCGCGCGCTTTTTTTCGACGGACAGCGTGACGCCGGTCGGATTCTGGAAATTGGTCATGAACCAGCACGCGCGGATGTCGTGCCGGTCGAGCGCGTGCGCGAGCGCATCGAGATCGAGGCCCGTGCGCGGATCGACGGGAATCTCGACCGCGCGCAGGTCGAGCCGCTCGATCGCCTGCAGCGCCGCATAGAAGCCGGGCGCTTCGACGGCGACGACGTCGCCGGGCCGCGTGACGGCCATCAGGCACAGGTTCAGCGCTTCGAGTGCGCCGTTCGTGACGACGATCTCGTCGATGGACTGCGACACGCCCGTCGCGAGATAACGCCGCGCGATCTGCTGGCGCAGCGCCTCGTTGCCGGGCGGCAGGTCGACGACCGTGCTCCACGGGCTGACGAGCCGCGTGGCCTGCGCGAGCGACTTCGCGAGACGCGGCAGCGGAAACATTTGCGGCGCCGGGAACGCGGAACCGAGCGGCACGATGCCGGGCTGCGTGGCCGCATCGAGGACCGAGAACACGAGGCTGCTGATGTCGACCTTGCGCGATGCGCCGGCACGGCTCGCGCGACGCTTCGCGGCCGGGCCTGCGTCCGGTTGTGCGCCCGGCGCGACGTAGTAGCCGGAGCGTTCGCGCGCACGGATCAGCCCCCACTGTTCGAGCAGGTAGTACGCGCGAAACACCGTCGACTGGCTCACGCCATGCTGCGCGATGATCTGTCGCAGCGACGGCAGGCGTGTGCCGACCGCGAGGTTGCCGTTACGGATGTCGTCGGCGATCGTGTGGGCGAGGGTTTCGTAGCGTTTCATCGGCGAGGGCGGGAGCGCGTCGCGCGCGGGCGGCTCATTGTCCGATGCGCGGCCCGAAAAGGAAAGCGCGGGCGGCGCGGCGAAGGCGCCGCCGCCGCGCCGCGCTGTCCCGATGCGTCAGGCCGCGTTCGGCTCCGCACCACGCCCGTTCGCGCCGCTGCGCAGCGGCGGCAACGGTTCGACCTTGCCGACGATGAACAGGTACGACAGCGCGCCGACCACGCACAGCACACCGGCCACGGCGAGCGGCACGACGAACGAGCCTTTCGTGATCGACAGCATCACGCCCGTGAACGTCGTGATGAAGATCCCCGCGAGATTGCCCGCGAAGTTCTGGATGCCGCCGATCGAGGCGACGTGCGCGGGCGTCGGCGCGACTTCGCCGACGAGCGTCCACACGTTCGCGCCGGCGAACGACAGGCTCGCATACGCGAGGGCGAACAACCCGAGGCACGCCCACACGCTTTCGACGAACGCGGACAGCGCGATCGACGACGACAGCAGCATCCCGAGCACGAGGCAGGTCTTGCGCGCGGCGGTCGCGCTCCAGCCACGGCGGAACAGGCTGTCCGACACGTAGCCGCCGAGCCAGCCGCCGGGAATCGCGAGCAGCGCGGGCAGCATGCCCCACGTGCCGAGCGACGCGAGCGAGAAGCCGCGCGATTGCAGCAGGTAGCTCGGGAACCACGTGATGAAGAAATAGATCGCGAAGTTCAGGCAGAACAGGCCGATCATCATTCCCCACACGGTGCGGTAGCGGAACAGGTCGAGCCACGACACCTTCGCACCGTCGGTTGCGGCCGCAACGGTTGGCGCGCCGCGCTGTGCGAGCAGCGCGTCGACGGCATCCGGCGCGATCGCGCGATAGCGTTCCGGGTCGCGATAGATGAACCACCACGCCAACGCCCACACGACGCCGATGCCGCCCGTGATCACGAACGACCCGCGCCAGCCGACGATCGAGATCAGCCACGCGACGAGCGGCAGCGACAGCGCGGAGCCGACGCGCGAACCGCTGTCGAAGATGCTGCTCGCGAGCCCGCGTTCGCTGCGCGGAAACCAGTTGAACGCGACCTTCGCGAACGACGGGATCGCGGCCGCTTCGCCGACGCCGAGCATCAGCCGCACGCCGACGAGTTGCGAGAGGCCGCGCGCGGCGCCCGTCGCGACGGTAAACACCGACCACCAGCCGACCGCGAGCGCGAGGCTCACGCGCACGCCGACCTTGTCGATGAACCAGCCGGCCGGCAGTTGCAGGAACGCGTAGGTCCAGAAGAACGCGCTCAGCACGAGCCCCATGCCGACCGCGTCGAGGCCGAGGTCGGCGCGGATGCTGGGCGCCGCGATCGCGAGGTTCGCGCGGTCGATGAAGTTGATGACGTTGGCCAGGAAGCACATCAGGATCATGGCCCATCGGATGCGTGGCATGCGGTGTCTCCGCGCGGAATGTCGTGACGGGCGACCGGCGTTCCGCTGCGCCGGCCGCCTCGATGGGGGTGTTACTGCGGCGCGCGGTCGAACTTCGCCAGCGATTCCCACAGGCCGTTCAGGTAGACCGCGCCGAGTGCGCGGTCGTAGAGGCCGTAGCCGGGCTTGCCCGTCTCGCCCCAGATCATGCGGCCGTGGTCGGGGCGCACGTAGCCGGTGAAGCCGGTGTCGTGGTACGCCTTCACGATCGCGGCGATGTCGAGCGAGCCGCAGCTCGACAGGTGCGCGGTTTCCTCGAAATCGCCGTTCGCGTCGACCTTCACGTTGCGGATATGCGCGAAGTGGATGCGGCCCATCGCGCCGAACTCGCGCACGAGCGCTTCGACATCGTTCTGCGGGCCTGCGCCGAGCGAGCCCGAGCACAGCGTCAGCCCGTTCGCGGGCGTGTCGACGATGCGCACGATGCGTGCAAGATCGTCGCGGTTCTTCACGATGCGCGGCAGCCCGAAGATCGGGCGCGGCGGATCGTCGGGATGGATCGCCATTTTCACGCCGGCTTCTTCCGCGACGGGGATGATCGCCTTCAGGAAGTATTCGAGGTTCGCCCACAGCGCGTTTTCGTCGACGTCGCGATAGTCGGCGAGCAGCGCCTGCAGTTGTTCGGGCCGGTAGCTCGAATCCCAGCCGGGCAGCGCGATGCCGTCGTTCGGATCGATCCGGTCGACCGATTCGGTGCTGAACGCGAGGCAGGTCGACCCGTCGTCGAGCGTCTTCGACAGTTCGGTGCGGGTCCAGTCGAACACGGGCATGAAGTTGTAGCAGATGACGCGGATGCCGGCCGCGCCGAGATGGCGGATCGTCTGCCGGTAGTGGTCGATAAGGCGGTCGCGGCCCGGCTTGCCGAGCTTGATGTCCTCGTGGACGGGCACCGATTCGACGACCTCGAAGCGCAGGCCGGCGCGTTCGATCGTCGCCTTCAGCGCGTCGATCTTGTGCGCGGGCCAGACTTCGCCCACCGGTTCGTCGTAGATCGCGGACACGATGTGCGTGACGCCCGGGATCTGGCGGATGTATTGCAGCGAGACCGGATCGGACTCGCCGTACCAACGGAAAGACATCTTCACTGGAGCGGCTCCTGGCTGGCGGTTCATGCATCGGACGACCGGGCGGCTGCGTGCCGGCCCGTCGTCGGTGTGCGGATTATGATTGGTATGCCAGTTAACCGGGATAGTGGTTTACCAGTTATCCGATTCCAGATCGCCAGGAATGACGCTTTCGGGAATGCCATGCAGGACTGGCCGACAGGCCGAACGGGATGCAGGCCGGAATTGGTGTACCATTTTGGCGATCCGGTGCCGCGATGGCGCCGGCCAGCCCGTTGCGAGCCTTTCGATGACCGATCTTTCCAGCCTGCCCGCCAGCCGCGACACCGATGCCGCGGACCGCTCCTATATCGGCCTTGCGCGGCAGATTCATGCGATGGTGGCCGCCGGCGCGTTCGAAGCGGGCGCGCGGCTGCCGTCGGAGCGCAGCCTGGCCGACCAGTTCGGCGTGAGCCGCACGCAGGTGCGCGAGGCGATCATCGCGCTCGAGGTGCAGGGGATCGTCGAGGTGCGGATCGGCTCGGGTATCTACGTGTCGGCGGCCGATGCTGCGCGGCCGGTGACGTTCGAGGTGCCGCGCGGCCCGGGGCCGATCGAGACGCTGCGCGCACGCGGGCTGATCGAGGCGGAAGTCGCGGCGCTCGCGGCGACCGAGCGCAAGGATGCCGATCTCGACCGGCTGTTTTTCTCGTTGACGACGATGCGCGAGCAGATGGACGACAAGGCCGCGTACGACGCGGCCGATCGCCAGTTCCACCTGCGCATCGCGGAATCGACCGGCAACACGGTGCTGCTGCACATGGTCACGGCAATGTGGGACTGCGCGCGCAGCGATCCGCTGTGGGACAAGATCGAAGAGCACTTTCATTCGACCGCGCTGCGCGAGGCGTCGCAGGAGGATCATCAGCGTATCTTCGCGGCGATCATGGCGCGCGACGCGGACGGCGCGCGCGATGCGATGCGCGCGCACCTGTCGCGCGTGATCGCCGAGTTCACGCAGGCCTGGCGCTGACGTTCGTTTCCTCGGATGAAAGCGGCGCGGCGTCGCCGTGCTGCATTCCCGCTGCATGCCGCGTCGACGACGGCACGCACGCATGCCGTGTGCGGCTTCTTCCGATTGCGCGACCGTACGATTTATGGTCTCGTTGCGGGATATCGCATCGACTCGAAAAAGGACAGTCGAATGCAGCCGGGCGATTCGGGCGGGGTCCGATTGATCAGGGGAATCGGCGCGCATGCGCGCCGACGTAGCGGCGTGTTCACGCTGCTCATCACATTGACACTGGGCTTACTGGGCCGGCCTGTTTTCGCTGCCTCTCCCGAAACCGTCAATGACAACGTGCTGCGCGTGCTGGCGTGGTCCGGCTATGCGGACAGCGACGTCGTCGGCGCATTCGAGGCGCAGTTTCACGCACGTGTCGAAGTGACGTTCGTCGATTCCGACGAAGCGCTGTGGGCGCGGATGCAAAGCGCGTCGCCGCCGCCGTACGACGTGCTGGCCGCGAACACGGCCGAGATCCAGCGCTACGCGCGCGAACGGTTGCTCGCGCCGATCGACCTGTCGCGCATCCCGAACCGGCGGCGTCAGTTGCCGAACTTCCAGCAGCTCGCGACGATCGGCGGGCTCGTTCAGGACGGCGCGGCATACGCGATCCCGTTCACGTATTCGTCGATGGGGCTGATCTACGACCGCAAGCAGGTTCCGGCCGCGCCGCGCTCGATGCGGGAGCTGTGGAACCCACGCTACCGCGGCAAAGTGCTCGACTTCAACAGCGCGCAGCACAATTTCTCGTTCGCGGCGCTGGCGCTCGGCTATCCCGATCCGTTTCGGCTGTCGCCCGAGCAGACGCTCGCCGTCGCGCGCAAGCTGATCGACCTGCGCCGCAACCTGCTGACGTACTACACGCTCCCTGAAGAGGCGACCGCGCTGTTCGTCCAGCATCGCGCGGCGCTGATGTTCGGCAACTACGGCACGCAGCAGGTCGAGCTGCTGCGTCGCGCGGGCGCGGACGTCGGCTACGTGATCCCGGATGAAGGCGCGCTCGCATGGCTCGACTGCTGGGCCGTCACGCGCGGCGCGCAACATCCCGAGCTCGCGTTCGCGTGGATCAACTACATGCTCGAACCGGCGATCGGCGCGCTGCTGACCGAGCGCCAGGGGCTCGCGAACACGCTCGAGCCGCCGCCGGGCCTCGACGCCGGGCACGAGCGTCTCGTGTGGCTGCAACCCGTCGAAGACATCGCGCGGCGCGAATCGCTGTGGGGGCGCATCGTGTCGGGCGACCGGCCTGAGCGGTTCGGAAAATGATCCGGCTCGGGCTCACGTCGAAGCTGTCGGTGCTGTTCGCCTGCATCGGCGTGATCGCGTCCGGCACCACCGGCTACTACACGTACCGCGCGAACCGCGCGATGCTCGTGCAGGAAGCGCAGCACAGCCTGCTGATGTCGACGCAGTTGCTCGGGCAGCGCTTCACGACCGCGCTCTCCGACGTCGCGGACGACGCGCTGGTGCTCGCGCAGTTGCCGTCGTCCGCGCTCGTCGCGGGCAGCGACAACCCGGACCGCGCGCGACGCACGCGGCTCGAGCAGGTGTATTACAGCTTCATGAGAAATCATCCTGAATACCTGCAGATCCGCCTGATCGCGAGCGGGCATTTCGGGCTCGAACACATCCGCGTCGATCGCGATGCGCGCGGCATCGTCGTGATGCCGGAAAATGCGTTCCAGGAGAAAGGGCAGTTCTCCTACGTATTCGATACGCTCGCGACGGCGCCCGGTCATATCTACCTGTCGCCGATCGTGATCAACCACGAGACGGGTTCGCACGCGGCCGAAGGGCTGCCGATCCTGCGAGTGGGGACGCCGGTCGTCGATCGGCTGGGCCAGACGGTCGGCGCGCTAGTCGTCGACGTCGAGCTGTCGCGCGTGTTCGATCGGCTCGAACGCGATCTGCCGGAAGACTATGCGGTGTATCTCGCGAACGAGTGGGGCGATTTCCTCGTGCATCCGGATCCGGCACAGACGTTCGGCTTCGACCGCGGCCGGCGCGTGCTGATGCAGGACCATTTTGCCGCGACACACGTGCTGTTCGACAGCGCGCGCGCGAACGTGACGTTCAATGGCCTGGCGCAGCCGGACGAGGCGCCGGGGCAGATGTTCGCGTTCGTGCGCACGCCGTTCGGGCACGACGAGGGCAACCGCTTCGTCGTGCTCGGGATGGCGCGTTCGCTCGCGGACGTCCTCGCGCCGGCCGGCATGCTTGGTGAACGGATCGTCAGGATGGTGCTCGTGTCGAGCCTGCTGGCGGTGATTCTCGCGATCCTGTTCGCGCGGGCGATCACGCGGCCGCTACAGATGCTCGCGCGCGCCGCGACGCACGTGTTCGACGATCCGGCGGCGGAACAGCTGCCGGTCGGGCGCGCCGACGAGATCGGCGTACTCGCGCGCTGTTTCGACAGCATGCGCGTCGAGATCCGCACGCAGGTCGCGATGCTGCGCGCGAAGCAGCGGGAGCTGACGCACCTCGCGGGCCACGATCCGCTGACCGCGCTGCCGAACCGCCTGCTGTTCATGGAGCATCTCGATGCCGCGATCCGGCATGCGGCCGCGGTGCGCGAAGGGCTGGCCGTGATGTTCGTCGATCTCGACCGCTTCAAGCAGATCAACGACCAGCATGGGCATTCGGCCGGCGACCGCACGCTCGTCGCGGTCGCGAAGCGGCTGAGCCTCGCGCTGCGCAGCGGCGACATGGTCGCCCGGCTCGGCGGCGACGAATTCATCGTGCTGATTGCGGATGTGCGTTCACCGGCGGTGATCGGCGATGTCGCGTCGCGCATCCAGATCGTGATGGCCGAGGAACTGGAGTTCGGCGAGCGGCGCGTGGCTGTCGGCGCGAGCATCGGCGTCAGCGAGTTTCCGGCCGACGGCGCGTCGGCCGAGGAACTGCTCGTGAAGGCCGACGCGGCGATGTACGCGGCGAAGGCGTCCGCGCAGCGCGCGTGCGTGCGCTATCAGGAACTGGTCGGCGGTGCCGCCGCGACGGAAGAGGCCGGCCGGGTTGCCTCGGGCGGTAGCGGGTGACAGAGGGCGGCCGAGGCAGCACGCGTCGCGCACGGTACCGCGCAAGCGTGCAACGGTCGCGCCGGGGCCGCTGATACACCGTCGATCCAGCCATCGCAACCACCCGTTCCGTGAGCGGCTCGCAGTCCGATTACCGGGTCAGGCTGAATGCTAGAATCTGCCGCGCACAACGTGCGCGAGCGGCGTCCATTGCTGGAGCGGCGAGCCGATAGCGCTTCGCCGTGCCGCTTCGATAATCAAGAACAATCGAGAGAACCCATATGACCATTCCGTGGAATTCAGGACTGGGATCGGCTGTCGGTGCGATCGGCCTGGCCGGTCTGCTGGCCGCGTGCGCGCAACCGGGTGCCGTGGACGCTGTTCGACCAACTGACGGCGCCCTTGACGATGCCGCGTGGCACGTTGCTCGATGCCAATGCGGCCCCGCGCCGATTTAGAACGGTCCACGATGTGACGCTCGCGCCGCTGCGCGTTCACTCAGCCCGTTTTGCTACGGCCACGATGGTCCCTGCGGCTGTCCGACTTCCGGCCAACTGTCGTTCATCGATCGCTTACGAATTCGTGCTCGGGTTGTTGTCGAATCTGCGCTCGGGTGCGCGTGGAATACTCAGCGGGAGTCGTCGGACACGCATTGCAGCCGCATGCCGACTTGCCGGCTGATGCGGCGGGCTGTCGGTTGGTCCATTGGCGATTCCATCCTCCCTGTGCTGCACAGACCGTCGGGCAAATCGCTTGCGCGTCCCGATAGTTGTGGATAGGCCGCGCAGTTTCGATATCGCAGCCACACACATAGCTGGATTGTGTCTGTTGCTGAATCACCGAGTTCATCGACGCAAACCAGTTACGGGCCTGCGCGTCGAGCTTGAACATCACTGGATTACCCGCATTGAGCAGTGCATTCATCTTGCCGTAGAGCGGATAGCTGCGTGCCAGTGTTGTGAGAACGCTGCGACGGGTGGCGAATAGATACTGTGGCACGGCACTCGCATCGGGACCGATGCTTGCCAGCATCGTCGACGATGAGGCAACCACGTTGGCGAGTTGTACGGCTAGCATACGCGTGCCGCGTAGGTTCGTCGACGTATTGACTCCGATGACATCTGCATAGAACAGCTGCGACTGGCCGCGGTCGGATAAGGGCATGAACTTGAAGTCGATATTCTGTCGAGCCTGTTCGCTCATTGCCGACATCGATTCGGAGTAGGCGATCACTGCCCGTCCTTCGCCATTACTGAACCAGACGGCTCGGTCGTACTGGCCGGACAGGCTCGTCATCGCGTTCTTGAAGCTGGCCATTGCAAGTAACGAACGCGTACTCCCGACGGCATCCGAATTCAGGTCGCCTAGGCTCCAAGGAAGCGACAGCGGATACGCGCCATTCCAACTGTGCGCTGCATCGAGATAGAGCAAACTGTTGTTGACAGAGCCAGACATGTCGATCATCAGCCCGCGTTTGTCCGGTGGCACCTCACTGGTATACGTGCATTGATCCAACGCAGAGCGCACCTGCGCGAGTGTCTTAGCGGCCGCGAGTTCCTTGTCGCTTTTTCTGTAGAACAGAATGTTCGCGCATCCCAGCTGCGGCAGGCTGTAGTAGCGCTCTCCAACCTTCACGCCTTTGATTGCATATGGCACGTAGTCGTCAATGTTCTGCACCTCCTTGGCTGCAAGCGGTTCTAGCCAATTGCGGCTCCGAAAGTAATCGAAGAAAATCGCGTCATACACGTAGACGTCTGCATTTGCAGGCGGCTCCTTCGTATAGCCACCGTCCCAGTCATCCGCGCTGACAAATACCAGCTCGACTTTGGGCTGCACCTTTTTCCATTCTTTCTCGATCGCCTTCTGGAATTGCTCGACGCGTGGAACCCACGGGTACAGCGCGATCGTCAACTGTCGAGGCGCCGCAGTGTCGGCAAACGCTTGCGATAGGATGCCGAGGCACAATCCGAGCAGTAGTATGAAACGATATGGCAATCGAGACATGATGAGTTCTCCCTCGTCGAAGCGACGTAGACGGAACGCACACGAGCGCAGGTAATACGTCAACGCCACATTGCATGAAAATGGTGAGTCGGCCCATGACCGCGTCCTACGTCTAACCGCCATGCTTCGGTCAGTGCGCCATTCAAATAAGCCTTCGCGCACCGTACGCTGTCCTGCATCGTGTGATGAGGAAGCAGCGCGGTGATTGCTGCAGACAACGTGCACCCGGTGCCGTGATCCTTCAGGGTGGCGATGCGCGGTGCATCCAGCTTGATGAGTGTCTCTGCACCGAACAATAAATCGGCGCAGACTGTGCCGATGAGATGTCCGCCCTTTAGAAGCACCCATTTAATTCACTATTCGAGCCCGCATGCAAGTTCGAATAACAGTGCCGAGCATAGACACAAGGTGCTCGAGAGCGGGCGGAACGAGAACGCCCTCGACTCCTTCACGAACAGGGGGGCGCTCGCCACCAACCCCTTCGTCGCCAGCCCGGATTCGTACGACGCAATCCAGCCTCGGCGATGCGTGCCACCAACGTTTCCCGTGCGATGGTGGAGACCCGGATATCGGTCTCCTGCATTCTCCCGATCGCCGCGCGAACCTCGTCCGGTTGATCGTGTGCAAGCGCAATCACGAACCTTGAACGTGTTTCCGCGGCCCGGACGGCCTCGCTCCAGTCAGCCCGGGCGACTGCGACTTCGATTGCGTTCGTGAGCACATCAAGGTTCTGGATGACTTTCAACAGCGTCATTTTGGACTCCTATCAGTAAATCGTGCCGTCCGGATGCTTGCCCCTCGAAGGCCCGAGCGACGTCAACACCGATCCACACGCGTTCCATGCCGGCAATGGCGCGCTGAATGTGGGCAGCTGCGTGTACCGGTCACCGTCTTCGTCGCAGCAAGCCCGTCGACGACAGAGCGGAAACCGCGGTCCGGCATGCCCGTCCCTGAGTTGAGTGGATTGTAGGAAGCCCTATGCCGCAACGCCGGTAATATTTTGTAATAATATGTCGAGTAACCTTTACCGGATTTCGAATTGGTCAGCGCAGGTGACGTTCGCACAAGCGGCTTTCCGCAAACGTTCTCGCCCGAACGACGCCTCGTCAGAGATCCCCGTCGGCGACGCGCCGGATATCGCTCTGAATCATTTCACCCGAACATCGAGTCGTTCGTCGACGACACGATTCCACACTGTCATCTATTCGCTTTTCCGCTAGACGGCGATGATTTTCGTGCAGATATGTGCGATGAATGATGCAAATTTCGTCGCATTCCGTCGAAATGTTGCGCAGTATTATCCACTTCGCTTCGGCTACCACGCGTTCGGACTGGGCCTAACCAGCGCGCCATTTTCCCGTATTACCCGTCGTTGACCGATGCCCATCCGAATCCTGCTCGTCGAAGATGACGTCCATTTGTCCGCGCTGATCGCGGACTATCTGCGCAAGCATCAGTACGAGGTGGACACGCTGTTCGGCTGTACCGACGCCATCGCCACGATCGTCGCGAGTTGCCCCGATGTGGTGCTTCTCGACATCAACCTGCAGGGCAAGGGCGGCTTCGATATTTGCCGCGAGGCACGCACGCAATATGACGGCAGCATCATCATGGTGACGGCACGCGACGAAAAGTTCGACGAGTTGCTCGGCCGAGAACTCGGCGCAGACGACTTTCTCTACAAGCCGATCGAACCACGCATTCTGCTCGCGCGGATCAAGGCGCAGTTGCGACGGCTACGAATGCATCCTGACGGCTGCGCGCCCGAAGCGCCCCAACGATGGTGTTTGGCAAATTCTCGATCGACCGGATAGATCGCAAGGTTCACCTTCCTGACGTCAGCGCGCCTCGCCTAACCTCAACCGAATTCGACCTGCTGTGGGCCCTCGCCAGCCGCGCCGGTGAGGTGGTCAGCCGGGAGGACCTGACGCGGCTGTTGCGCCGCATCGAGTTCGGCGGCCTCGATCGCTCGATCGACTGTTACATCTCGAAGCTGCGCCGCAAACTGAGTGATGACGCGCTTGAACCGACGCGAATCAAAACGATCCGGAGCAAGGGCTATCAGTTCAACAAACACGGGTGGGAATAACACGGCAACCACTGACCAGTCAGCGCGAAGTTGACAATGCCCTCCGGCGACATGAAATGGGCTCGACAGATCGGTACCTCGACGCGCTGAGACGAAACGTTATGGGTGAACTGGGTGCACCCGGGGCGGGGGGATTTCTCAGATTCTGGATAACTATATTGATGAGTTGACGGGGTGCAAGATATGAGATTGCATGGAAACCACATTGTTACAAAAATATTTCCTACACTTCGGCATCCAAAATTACATTTACTCCGTTTTAAGCTAGACTAATTTTCATGCGTTTGTTTGGGTAAACTAAATATATATCAATACTTATTCTATAGGATTTGTGCGGAGCAAGCATGCATCAATATATATTTAGATATTTTCTGTCATTGGGTGGCGGACTAAAATTTAATTCGAACATGTGCGAATTGACGATATTATTTTGGTGGTACTGCCAATAAAGTCGTCAACTCAGACGCCAGATGCCTTGAACCGTGGGGATTCTGGAGTGACAGAATTAATTTGCTCTACGGCAGGGGCGGGCGCTGCTCGGCGGGATGCGGGTCGAAGATGCGGAGTACGCGCGCAGCCTGCATCGCTGGATGGTGATGCGTCGCGACCCGTCATCCGATCCGGCGGCCGAAGGGGCTGACGACTACCGCGTGTCCGCGTCGCTGCTCGACGAATCCGGCAAGACGCTCGGTCGCTTCGACTGTGAATCGTCCGGCACGCTGACGCGGATCGGCGAGCTGATCGTGGCCGGTCGCCCGCCGTCCGGCGGCCGCGATTGCCTCGTCGGCCTGGTCGATCGCGACGGCAAGTGGGTCGTCCAGCCCGAGTATTCGTCGATCACGCAGATCAACGATGCGGCGTGGCGCGATCTGGTGCGCGACGACCCGGCACCGGTCGAGTATCTCGTGACGTCCGCGCTCAACGGGGCGACGCGAAGCGCGGCATCCTCGATGCGAACGGGCATCGCATCCTCGCGATCGAGTACGACAACATCACCGAACGCTTTCCGCAGCTCGGGCTCTACGTGGCTGCGCACAGCGCCCGGGAATGGGGCGTCGTCGACCGCAACGGACGCTGGCGCGTACCGCCGGTGCGCCGAACAGCGCCGCGCCGCTGCCGTTCATGATGTTCGTGAAGAGCGGCAAGACCGAAGACGATGAACGCTACGTGCTGTACGACTTGCGTAGCGGCCATCCGGTCTTCACGCAGCCGTACCGCTACCTGTCGGCCGAGTACGACTTTCGCTGGCGCTCGTTCGGCCTGCCGTGGGACAAGTATGCGGTGATCGTCGCGCAGCGGCCGGACAAGAAAACCGGTGTGATCGATCTGTCCGGCAAGACAGTCGTGCCGTTCCAGTACGACCGCATCGAGGTGCTCGGCGAGTGGGGGCACATGCGCGCGACGAAGAACGACAAGGACACCACGGTGATGGCATTGCAGGCGGACAAGGCGGCGGCGGTGCGCGACGCGATCTCGCGAGCGATCCGCACGGGCCCGGCGCCGATCCCCGACGAACGGTCGCCGTTCATGGGCCACTTCGCGCCGGTCAGTTACCTCGATACGACGGCGCTGAACGATGCGGTCGCGAAGAAACGGCTCGCCCGGCCGGTCGCGCCGATGATGCTGCTGAACGGCGACACGGCGATCATGGATTTCTCGATGATCACCAGCAAGCAGGCGCCGGCGTACGATTTCCTCGAGTATTACTGCCAGCGCGATACCGGCTTCGACGTGCTGATGCCGGGGGCCGAAACGCCGGACAAGGCATGTGCGGATCCGCAGTCGCCGATGCTGAAGTTCCGTCGCACGACGCACGACGACTGGCACTGCGACGGCTGCGAGCGCCGCGGCTTGCCGGTGCAGTGGCGGCGCCTCGACGCGCGGGCGGTGGGGCAGTAACGCCGGGCGTTACGCACAACGAACGATGGCCGGTCGTGGCAGACGCGCTTGCGTTGCCATGACCGGCCATCGGGGCCTGCCACATCGTCGAGCGATGTGCGTGCGATTTAGTGGCCGAAGTAGACCGAGTCGCGCGGGCTTTGCACCTTGGCGGCCGGTGCGCCACCCTGGACGGTCGCGGCCGGTTGCGCACCGTAGCCACTGTTGTCGGCGCCGCGCACGCGGGCTTGGGCGGCCTGGATGTCGGCCGGGTAGTACGGGCTCGACAGGCCCGGCTTGTAGCCGGCGCTTTCGAGCTGGACCAGTTCGTTGCGCACCTGGGCGCGGGTCACGGTGCTTTGTGCGAATGCGCTGAACGAGGCGGACAGGGCGACAGCGGCAACGACTGCGGAAACGAGCGATTTCATGATGACCTCCG
>NZ_LDWR01000061.1 GCF_001039005.1 Burkholderia cepacia | reverse complement strand
ACTGGTGCCGGTACAGCGCCAATGCAATGACCAACCACACCACCTGTTCGGCCGGCAGTCGCCGACGGCGAATACTGGCGCTACCGCTTGCCTGAACCGCTTGCTCAACCCATTCGTACGGCAAATGCTGACCCAGCCGGTTCCAGTCAAACGGCGGATGGGATTCGACTAGCAGGTGGAGATCGTCGGCCAGCATGGCGACGAAAGTTAACACCGTCGTGTCCCGTTTACAACAGGCTCTCGCCACAAACAAAAATGCCGTTCAGTTGCTTAACTGAACGGCATTACGGCTCGCGCCGGGCTTTTTCATTGGCCGGAGATCGTCCGTCGGCTCATCACTCGAGCGCGCCCGAACCGAAGATTTCGGTGTTCACGCGTTCCGGCGCGACGCCGAGCGCCACCAGCGCATCGCGCTGCGCCTTCATGAACGCGATCGGGCCGCAGATGTAGTAATCGGCGTCCGGCAGCAGCGCGAATGCCTTCACGCGTGCCGGCGTGAGCCGCCCTTCGACATCGTGGTCGATGCCGGCGCGATCGTTCGGGCCGACCAGTTCGTACAGCACCGTGCGCTTGACGTTCGCATGCTCGCGCGCCGTATCGTTCAGCCAGTCGCGGAACGCGTGCACCGCGCCCGAGCGGCAGGCGTGGACGAACCGCACGTCGCGCGTGCTGCCTTCGCCGACCAGCGTCGATGCCATCGACACCATCGGCGTCAGGCCGACGCCGCCCGAGATCAGCACGACCGGCGTCTCGACGCCCCGCTTCAGCGAGAATTCACCCATCGGCGCGGTCGCCTCGACGATCGCGCCCTCCTCCACGCCGTCATGCATCAGCGTCGACACCTTGCCGGCCGGGATCGCTTCCGGCGTGCCGGCCTCGCGCTTCACCGAGATGCGCAGCCACTTGCCGTGCGGCGCATCGGACAGGCTGTACTGGCGCGGCTGGTCGACGCCGAGATCGCCGACGAAGCGCTTCACCGTGATGTACTGACCCGGTTCGAAAGTCGGCGCCGTACCGCCATCGGCCGGGCTCAGGTAGAACGACGTGATCTCGTCGCTCTCGCGCACCTTGCGCGCCACCTTGAACGGACGGAAGCCGCTCCAGGCGGCACCCGCGTACAGGTCGGCCTCGGCGCCGATCAGGATCTGCGCGAGCTGGCCGTACGCGACGCGCCAGGCTTCAAGCGTTTCGGCATCGACCGCGTCGCCGAGCACCTCGACGATCGACGCGAGCAGGTTCTCGCCGACGATCGGGTAGTGCTCGGGGCGGATGTTCAGGCTCGCGTGCTTGTGCGCGATGTGCGACACCGCACCGCCCAGCGCACCGAGGTTGTCGATGTTCGCCGCATACGCGTAGACGGCCTTCGCGAGCGTCTCGGGCTGGCTGCCGGTCTTCTGGTGCGTCTGGTTGAACAGGTTCTTCAGTTCCGGATGACGCGCGAACATGCGCTGGTAGAAGTGCTTCGTGATCGTCGTGCCGTGCTCGGCAAGAACGGGGGCGGTGGCCTTCACACGGGCCATCTGGTCAGCGGTGATGTGGGTCATGTTCGTTCTCCGTTAAACATGCACATACAATACATGTTTAAAAAACGACGTTCCCCGGACAAATTGTCGCAGTGCGCAAAAAGGGCCGCGGCGCGCTAGCGGACGCGCCCGCGCTCCCACAGCACGTCCGCCCCGCCGCCGGCGCGGTTCAGCACGCGCGCCAGCACGAACAGCAGGTCCGACAGCCGGTTCACGTAACGCCGCGGCGTATCGTTGAGCGTTTCGGTGCGCCCGAGCGCGACGATCGAGCGCTCCGCGCGGCGGCATACGGTCCGGCACACGTGCGCGAGCGACGCCGCGCGCGAGCCGGCCGGCAGGATGAATTCCTTCAGCGGCGGCAGCGTCGCGTTGTAGTCGGCGAGCCACTGGTCGAGACGCGCAAGATGCGTGTCGTCGAGCACCGCATGGCCGGGGATGCACAGCTCGCCGCCAAGATCGAACAAGTCGTGCTGGATCGTGACGAGCGCCGTGCGCACGTCGTCCGGCAGCGTCTCGGCGAGCAGTACGCCGAGGTTCGAATTCAGTTCGTCGACGTCGCCGATCGCCGCGATCCGCGCGTCGTCCTTGCCGATGCGTCGTCCGTCGCCGAGGCCGGTGGTGCCGTCGTCGCCGGTGCGCGTGGCGATCTTGCTCAAGCGGTTGCCCATGCGAATCTCCTGTCATGCGCGGCCGCGATGCAGCCCGCTTGGTTTGGAACGCGATTATCGCAGCCCGCGGCGGCGGGCGCAGCGGGCGTTACGGCGTAGAATGAGCCGAAAGTTCGACAAGCAGCCAGGAGACATTCGTGAATCACCCCGCCCCGCCGGCCGTCACGCGCCGCCCGCTGCCCCCCGCCATGCTCGATGCGCTGCGCGCCGCCTTCGGCGAACGCGTATCGACCGCCGACGCGGTCCGCGCCCACCACGGCCGCGACGAATCGCCGTTCGATCCGCAACTGCCCGACGCCGTCGTATTCGCCCGCAGCGCCGACGACGTGCGCGAAGCCGTGTCGCTGTGCTCGCTCTACAGCGTACCGCTGATCCCGTATGGCGCCGGCTCGTCGCTCGAAGGCCACCTGCTCGCGGTGCGCGGCGGCATCTCGCTCGACCTGTCGGAAATGAACCGTGTGCTGTCGATCAACGCCGAAGACCTGACCGTGACGGTCGAGCCGGGTATCACGCGCAAGGCGCTCAACGAAGCGCTGCGCGACACCGGGCTGTTCTTCCCGATCGACCCGGGCGCCGACGCCAGCATCGGCGGGATGACCGCGACCCGCGCATCGGGCACCAACGCCGTGCGCTACGGCACGATGCGCGAGAACGTGCTCGGCCTGACCGCGGTGCTCGCCGACGGCCGCGTCGTGAAAACGGGCTCGCGCGCCCGCAAGTCGTCGGCCGGCTACGATCTCACGCGCCTGTTCGTCGGCTCCGAAGGCACGCTCGGCGTGATCACCGAGATCACGCTGCGCCTGCACCCGCTGCCCGAAGCCGTATCGGCCGCGATCTGCACGTTCCCGACGATGGGCGACGCGGTGCGTACCGTGATCGAGACGATCCAGATCGGCGTGCCGATCGCGCGCGTCGAATTCGTCGATTCGCTCGCCGTGCGCTCGATCAACCGCCACTCGAACCTGACGCTCACCGAAGCGCCGACGCTGTTCTTCGAATTCCACGGCACCGCGGCCTCCGTCAAGGAACAGGCCGAGCTCGTGCAGGCGCTGGCCGGCGAGAACAACGGCCAGGGTTTCGAATGGGCGACCCGCCCCGAAGACCGCAGCCGGCTCTGGGCCGCGCGCCACAACGCGTACTTCGCGATGCTGCAGTTGAAACCCGGCTGCCGCGCGGTGACGACCGACGTCTGCGTGCCGATCTCGCAGCTCGCCGCGTGCGTCGAGGAAACGGAAGTCGACCTGCGCGCCTCGTCGCTGCCCTGCCCGATCGTCGGCCACGTCGGCGACGGCAATTTCCACGTCGCGATCCTGATCGACCCCGACAAGCCCGAGGAACTCGCCGAAGCCGAGCACATCAACGACCGGATCGTCGAGCGCGCGCTGCGCCTCGGCGGCACCTGCACGGGCGAGCACGGCGTCGGGCTGCACAAGATGCGCTTCCTGCCGAAGGAGCACGGCGACAACGCGATCGACACGATGCGCGCGATCAAGCTCGCGCTCGATCCGCGCAACCTGATGAATCCCGGCAAGATTTTCACGTGCTGAGACGGCGGCGCGACATCGCGCCACCCGCAGGAGACCCCATGAATGCTCCCGTCGAACTGTCGAGCGCGGCACGCGCGCAGCGCCAGCGCGAAGTCGTGCAGGCGCTGATGGCCGTGCTGCCGACGCACTGCCTGCTGTATCGCGACGAAGACACGGCGCCATACGAATGCGACGGCCTGTCCGCCTACCGCCGCCTGCCGCTCGCGGTCGCGCTGCCCGAAACGGAATCCCAGGTGCAGCGGATCGTGCAGATCTGCCGGCGCATGGAAGTGCCGATCGTGCCGCGCGGCGCGGGCACGAGCCTGTCGGGCGGCGCGCTGCCGATCGCGCTCGGCGTCGTGCTGTCGCTCGCGCGCTTCACGCGTATCGTCGAAGTCGATCCGTACGCGCGCACGGCAACCGTGCAGCCCGGCGTGCGCAACCTCGCGATCTCGGAAGCCGCCGCACCGTACGGCCTGTATTACGCGCCCGATCCGTCGTCGCAGATCGCGTGCACGATCGGCGGCAACGTCGCGGAAAATTCCGGCGGCGTCCACTGCCTGAAATACGGGCTGACGGTGCACAACGTGATGCGCGTGCGCGCGGTGACGATCGACGGCGAGATCGTCGAGTTCGGCTCGCTCGCGCTCGACATGCCGGGTCTGGACCTGCTCGCCGTGATGATCGGCAGCGAGGGGATGTTCGCGATCGTCACCGAGGTCACGGTGCGGCTGATCCCGAAACCGCAGACCGCGCAGCTCGTAATGGCGAGCTTCGACGACGTGGTCAAGGGCGGCGAGGCCGTCGCGGCGATCATCGCATCGGGCATCATCCCGGCCGGGCTCGAAATGATGGACAAGCCGGCCACGCAGGCCGTCGAGGCGTTCACGCACGCCGGCTACGACCTCGACGCAAAAGCGATCCTGCTGTGCGAATCGGACGGCACGCCGGAAGAAGTCGCGGAAGAAGTCGTGCGGATGACGGCCGTGCTGCGCGAGCATGGCGCGACGCGCATCCAGGTGTCGCGCAACGAACAGGAGCGGCTGCGCTACTGGTCGGGCCGCAAGAACGCGTTCCCGGCTGCCGGCCGCATTTCCGCCGATTATTACTGCATGGACGGCACCGTGCCGCGCCGCGCGATCGGCCCGCTGCTCGCACGCATCGAGCAGCTCGAAACGCGCTACGGGCTGCGCTGCATCAACGTGTTCCATGCGGGCGACGGCAACATGCATCCGCTGATCCTCTACAACGCGAACGATCCGGACGAGCTGCACCGCGCCGAGCAGTTCGGCGCGGAAATCCTCGAATGCTGCGTGGAATTCGGCGGCAGCGTGACGGGCGAGCACGGCGTCGGCATCGAGAAGCTCAATTCGATGTGCGTACAGTTCTCGCCGCAGGAGCGCGATGCGTTCTTCGCGGTCAAGCGCGCATTCGATCCGGCCGGGCTGCTGAACCCGGACAAGGGCATCCCGACCCGCGCGCGCTGCGCCGAGTACGGTCGCCAGCACGTGCGCGGCGGGCTGCTGCCGCACCCCGACCTGCCGCGCTTCTGAGCGCCGCGCGCGGTGCGCGGCCCGTGCCGGCGGCCGGGCCGCGGCATACTGCCGTGCCCGCGCGGCCCGCTTGCGCGTCGGCGCGGGCATGCGGTCCGCAATACGGGGCTTAGGGATAGTCGCGATGTGGAATCGCGCCACCCCGGTACAATCGACCGAACAACAAGTCGAGGCAGCAACAGAACATGGAAGAGGACGACATCGTCGCCGGATGGGCCGAACGCGTCCGCGCGGCCAGCGCCGACGGCCGGCCGCTGCGGATTCGCGGCGGCGGCACCAAGGACTGGTACGGCCAGGCGCTCGAGGGCGAAATACTCGACACGCGCGCGTTTCAGGGCATCGTGTCGTACGACCCGGCCGAACTCGTCGTCACGGTCCGCGCGGGCACGCCGCTCGCGCAGCTTGAAACCGTCCTCGCCGAGTGCGGCCAGATGCTGCCGTTCGAGCCGCCCCACTTCGGCCGCGCGGCCACCGTCGGCGGCTGCGTCGCGGCAGGCCTCGCGGGCCCGCGCCGTGCCACCTGCGGCGCGCCGCGCGATTTCGTGCTCGGCGTCACGCTGATGAACGGCCGCGGCGAAATGCTGCGCTTCGGCGGACAGGTCGTGAAGAACGTCGCCGGTTACGACGTGTCGCGGCTGATGGCCGGCGCGCTCGGCACGCTCGGGCTGATGCTCGACCTGTCGATCAAGGTGCTGCCGATGCCGGTCGCCGAAGTCACGCTGAAGTTCGAAATGACCGCTACCGACGCGGTGCGCAAGCTCAACGAATGGGGCGGCCATCCGCTGCCCGTCAGCGCGAGCGCGTGGCGTAACGGCACGCTCGTGCTGCGCCTGTCGGGCGCCGAAGCGGCCGTGAAATCCGCGAAGACGCTGCTCGGCGGCGAAGTCGTCGACGCGGTCGAAGCCGAGCGCTTCTGGGCCGGCCTGCGCGAGCATACCGACCCGTTCTTCAACGGCATTCCGCCCGGCTATGCGCTGTGGCGCCTCGCGCTGCCGTCGATCACCGAGCCGATGCACCTGCCGGGCACCCAGCTGATGGAATGGGGCGGCGCGCAGCGCTGGTGGATCACCGACGCCGATGCGCAGACCGTGCGCATGAGCGCGAAGCAGGCCGGCGGTCACGCGACGCTGTTCCGCGCGGGCGACGCCTACGACCGCAGCGCGGGCGTGTTCACGCCGCTCCCCGCCCCGATGATGAAAATCCACCGCGGGCTGAAAGCCGCGTTCGACCCCGCGCGCATCTTCAACCGCGGCCGGCTCTACCCCGATCTTTAGGGTCTGTTTACCTATGGAACGCACATGCGAATGCCCGAAATCGCTCGTAGGGCAAGAAGTGAGGAGCGCCGTTTGGCCGAGCCAAACAAGCGACGAGCGACGCCGCCATACGGGCGATTTCGGGCATTCCCGTGGAATGAATTTTTTAATTAGGGGTTGCCACGAGAACGGCCGCTCGCCGCGTTGCGCTCCTTGCGAATACGTCAGTATTCGCGGCGTCACGCGCCTCGCGAGCGGCCGTTCTCGTGGCAACGCATGCGCGTTCCATAGGTAAACAGACCCTAAATGCAAACGAACCTCGCCGATTTCATCCGCAACACGCCCGACGGCGACGAGGCCGAGGCGATCCTGCGCAAGTGCGTGCATTGCGGGTTCTGCACCGCGACCTGCCCGACCTACCAGTTGCTCGGCGACGAACTCGACGGCCCGCGCGGGCGCATCTACCTGATCAAGCAGCTGGTCGAAGGCGCGAACGTCACGCGCAGCACGCAGCAGCACCTGGACCGCTGCCTCACGTGCCGCAGCTGCGAGACGACCTGCCCGTCAGGCGTCCAGTACGGCCGGCTCGTCGAGATCGGCCGCAAGCATGTCGAAGCGCAGGTGCAGCGCCCCGTGCAGCAGCGTCTCGTGCGCCGCGTGCTCGCGAGCCTCGTGCCGAACGCCGCGCTGTTCTCGCCGATGATGCGGCTCGGCCAGCACGTGCGGCCGCTGCTGCCGAAGCGGCTGCGCGACAAGGTGCCGCCGCGCACGCGGCTGCTCGAATGGCCGCACCGCACGCATACGCGCAAGATGCTGATGCTCGGCGGCTGCGTGCAGCCGTCGATGCTGCCGAACATCAACATCGCGACCGCGCGCGTGCTCGATGCGCTCGGCATCGAGACGGTCGTCGCGCCCGACGCGGGCTGCTGCGGCGCGATCCGCCTGCACCTGAACTATCACGACGAAGCGCTCGACGACGCGCGCCGCAACATCGACGCGTGGTGGCCCCACGTCGAACAGGGCGCCGAGGCGATCGTGATGAACGCAACGGGCTGCGGCGCGACGGTGCTCGAATACGCGCACCTGCTGCGCGACGATCCGACCTACGCGGAGAAGGCGCAGCGCATCGTCGCGCTGACGCGCGACATCTCCGACGTGCTGCTCGCGTTCGAGGCCGAACTCGCGACACTCGCGCGGCGCCGCGCGATCCATACCGTCGCGTACCACCCGCCGTGCACGCTGCAGCACGGCCAGCAGTCGCGCGGCAAGGTCGAACGCCTGCTCGAGACGCTCGGCATCGACGTGCGGCTGCCGGCCGACAGCCATCTGTGCTGCGGCTCGGCCGGCACCTATTCGCTGACGCAGCCGTCGCTGTCGTACCGGTTGCGCAAGCAGAAGCTGCTGAAGCTGCAGGCGCTCGAACCGCAGATGATCGTCTCCGGCAACATCGGCTGCATCGCGCACCTGCAGAGCGGCACGCAGATTCCGGTCACCCACTGGATCCAGCTCGTCGAGCATTTGCTGTACGGCTAGGCCTCGCGCGCGGCGTCCGTATAATGGACGGATCGATGCGCCGCGTGCCGCGGCGCAGCTGCTTCATGCCCGCTTCCGTGCCTGTCTTCGTGCCCGTCATGTCCGATCTCGCCGCCCGTCTCGAATCCGTCCATCGCCGCATCACCGACGCCGCCCGCGCGGCCGGCCGCGATCCCGCCACCGTGTCGCTGCTCGCCGTCTCGAAGACGTTTCCCGCCGACGACGTGCGCGCCGCGCATGCGGCCGGGCAACGCGCATTCGGCGAAAACTACGTGCAGGAATCGATCGACAAGATCGACGCGCTCGCCGACTTGCGCGCGAGCCTCGAATGGCATTTCATCGGGCCGCTGCAATCGAACAAGACGCGCCCGGTCGCCGAGCGCTTCGACTGGGTTCATTCGGTCGACCGGCTGAAGATCGCGCAGCGCCTGTCGGAACAACGCCCCGCGCACCTGCCGCCGCTCAACGTCTGCGTGCAGGTGAACATCAGCGGCGAGGCGTCGAAGAGCGGCGTCGCGCCCGCCGACGTGGCCGGGGTCGCGCGCGCGGTTGCCGCGCTGCCGTCGCTGCGGCTGCGCGGCCTGATGGCGATTCCCGAACCGGCCGGCGACACCGAAGCGCAACGCGCACCGCATCGTGCGCTGCGCGCGCTGTTCGACGCGTTGCGCGCCGACGGCCTGGCGCTCGACACGCTGTCGATGGGCATGTCCGCCGATCTCGATGCGGCCGTGCTCGAAGGCGCGACGATCGTGCGCGTCGGCACCGCGATCTTCGGTGCGCGCGATTACTCGCACTGAACGCCGCGCCCTTTCCGCCTTTCCGTTCACTCACTCGCTCAATCGGACATCATGAAAATCGCATTCATCGGCGGCGGCAACATGGCCGCGGCCCTGATCGGCGGCCTGATCAAGCGCGGCGTCGCCGCTGACGGCCTGTATGCCATCGACATCAACGAAGACGTCCGCGCGCGCGCCGCGCAGCAATTCGGCGTGCGCACCGGCGCGGCCGTCGACGCGACGCTCGCCGATTACGACGCGGTCGTGCTGGCGGTGAAACCGCAGGTGCTGAAGGACGTCGCGCAGGCGCTCGCGCCGCACCTGAAGTCGCAGCTCGTGATCAGCATCGCGGCCGGCATTCGCGGCACGGACCTCGCGCGCTGGCTCGGCGACTACGCCCGCGTCGTGCGCACGATGCCGAACACGCCCGCGCTCGTCGGCATGGGCGTGACGGGCCTCGCCGCGCTGCCGGGCGTCGACGCGGCGGGCCGCGAACTCGCATCGAGCGTGCTCGGCGCGGTCGGCGAGATCGTATGGTTCGACGACGAATCGCAGCTCGACGCCGTCACGGCCATTTCGGGCAGCGGCCCGGCGTACGTGTTCTATTTCATCGAAGCGCTGCAGGAAGCCGCGCGCCGCCTCGGCATGAACGACGAACAGGGCCGCGCGCTCGCGGTCGCGACGTTCGCGGGCGCCGCGCAACTCGCCGCGCAATCGGGCGAGCCGGCGAGCGTGCTGCGCGAACGCGTGACGTCGAAGGGCGGCACGACGGCCGCCGCGCTCGCGTCGTTCGACGCGCAGGGCGTGAAGGAAGCGATCGTGCGCGGCGCGCTCGCGGCCGAGGCGCGCGCGAAGGAAATGGGCGACGAACTCGGCCGCGCGTAAGCGCGCCCGCGGTGCCGGCTTCGCGGGCACCGGACGTAAAAAAAGCGGCCACCTGGCCGGTTTTTCATTGGCACCGCGCGCCGGCGCGCGGCTCCGTTCAGTTGCCGGTCAGCAGGTAATGCGCGGCGATCCCGGCAAACAGCACGCCGCCGAGCCAGTTGTTGTGCCGGAACGCCGCGAAGCAAGGCATCCGCTCGCGGCCCTTGATCAGCGTGTAGTGATACAGCGCGCAGCCGACCGCCGCCGCCCAGCCGGCCCAGTACGCGAGACCGAAGCCGAGCGTCACGCCGATCCACACGTAGATACCGAGCGTCGCCGCATAGCACGCCATCACGGCCGCGACGTCGAAGCGGCCGAACGTCAGCGCGGACGTGCGGATGCCGATCTTGATGTCGTCGTCGCGATCGACCATTGCGTATTCGGTGTCGTACGCGACCGACCAGAAAATGTTCGCGATCAGCATCACCCATGCGATCGCCGGCACCGTGTCCTGCACGGCCGCGAACGCCATCGGGATGCCGAAGCCGAACGCGATGCCGAGATACGCCTGCGGAATCGCGAAGAAGCGCTTCATGAACGGATACGAGCCCGCGACGAACAGCGCGACGACGGACAGCTCCTTCGTCAGCGTGTTGAGCGGCAGGATCAGCAGGAACGCGATGAACGACAGCCCGACCGCGATCGCGACGGCTTCCCACGCGCGGATCTTGCCCGACGTCAGCGGCCGGTCGGCCGTGCGCTTCACGTGGCGGTCGAAATCGCGGTCGGCGTAGTCGTTCATCGCACAGCCGGCCGAACGCATCAGCAACGTGCCGAGCGTGAAGATCACGAGCAGCGGCCAGCGCGGATGGCCGTCCGACGCGATCCACAGCGCGTTGAGCGTCGGCCAGAGCAGCAGCAGGCTGCCGATCGGCTTGTCCATCCGGACGAGCCGCAGATACAGCGGAAAACGGGCAAGCATGGCGAAGCACCGGGAAGATAACCCCGGCATTTTAGAGCCGAGCGGCGCTTCGCGTCATGTCGGCGCGACCCGCGGCCGGCAGTTGCGGCACGCGTATGGACCGCCAAGGCCCGCCGCACGTGGCCACGCCGCGATACGCATCAATCAAGGGACAGATTCCACGCCACCCCGGATCGAGCCGGCCGGCGCCCTGCTCGGCCGCGCCGCGCTTACGCGAGCAGCGACCGCAGCATCCACGCGGTTTTCTCATGCGTCTGCAGCCGCTGCGTCAACAGGTCGGCGGTCGGCTCGTCGCTCGCCGCGTCGGCAATCGGGAAGATCGCGCGCGCGGTTCGCACGACTGCCTCGTGCCCTTCGACGAGCTGGCGGATCATGTCTTCCGCTGCCGGCACACCGTTCGCTTCCGGCACCGACGACAGTTTCGCGAAATCGCCAAAGGTACCCGGCGCGACGACGCCGAGCGTGCGAATGCGTTCGGCGACCGAATCGACCGCGAGCCACAGTTCGTTGTACTGCGCCTCGAACATCAGGTGCAGCGTGTTGAACATCGGGCCGGTGACGTTCCAGTGGAAGTTGTGGGTCTTCAGGTACAGCGTGAACGTATCGGCGAGCAGGCGCGACAGGCCGTCCGCGATTTTCCTGCGGTCCTTGTCGCTGATGCCGATGTTGATCTGCGTGGCATGAGTCTTCCCGGCCATGTTACGGACTCCTTATTCAATGAATCAAGGTAATGAAAGCGAATCGGGCTACCTGCCTGTCGACACCGCACCACCCGCGCGCACGGCTCGCCACTGCAGCGTGGCGCGTGACGCGCCGCGCTCAGGCGGCCGCGATCGCGTGCAGCGCCTGCGACACCAGTTCGGCCGCACCGCCGACGACGATCGCGAATCCGACTACGTATCGCGCGATCTCGGCCGGCGCCCGCATCTTCGGCGCCGCCAGTGCGGCGCGCATGTTCAGCATCAATTGCGTCATGGTCGTCACTCCTTCAACGAAACTCAGGGTCCAGAAGAAACGGCCGGTCGTTCGACCGGCCGTTTCGCGTTGCTGCGTTACCGCACTACCGCATTACGCGGCGGCAAGGTTCATGCGAGATCGAAGCGGTCGAGGTTCATCACCTTGTTCCAGGCCGCGACGAAGTCGTGCGCGAACTTCTCCTTCGCATCCGCGCTGCCGTACACCTCGGCCAGCGCACGCAGTTGCGCATGCGAGCCGAAGATCAGGTCGACGCGCGTGCCGGTCCACTTGACCTTGCCCGTCGCGCGATCGTGCCCTTCGAACACGTCGTTCGCGGCCGACGCCGGCTTCCATTCCGTGCCCATGTCGAGCAGGTTCACGAAGAAGTCGTTCGTCAGCGTTTCCGGACGGTCGGTGAACACACCGTGCTTCGCGTCGCCGACGTTCGTGCCGAGCACGCGCAGGCCACCGACGAGCACCGTCATCTCCGGCGCGCTCAGCGTCAGCAGTTGCGCCTTGTCGACCAGCAGCGCCTCGGCCGGCGTCTTGTACGCATGCTTCAGGAAGTTGCGGAAACCATCCGCCAGCGGCTCCAGCACGGCCATCGCCTCGATGTCGGTCTGCTCCTGCGACGCATCCGCGCGGCCCGGTGCGAACGGCACCGTCACCGCAACGCCCGCGTTCTTCGCCGCCTGCTCGACGCCGGCCGCACCGGCCAGCACGATCAGATCGGCGAGCGACACCTTCTTGCCGCCCGTCTGCGCGTCGTTGAACGCCTTCTGCACGCCTTCGAGCGTCGCGAGCACCTTCGCGAGCCGAGCCGGCTGGTTCACTTCCCAGTCCTTCTGCGGCGCGAGGCGGATCCGCGCGCCGTTCGCGCCGCCGCGCTTGTCCGAACCGCGGAACGTCGCAGCCGACGCCCATGCGGTCGACACGAGCTGCGACACCGACAGGCCCGATGCCAGCACCTTCGCCTTCAGCGCCGTGACATCCGCAGCGTCGATCAGCTTGTGGTCGACGGCTGGGATCGGGTCCTGCCACAGCAGATGCTCGGCCGGCACGTCCGGGCCGAGGTAGCGGGCACGCGGGCCCATGTCGCGGTGCGTAAGCTTGAACCATGCGCGTGCGAACGCGTCGGCGAACTCGGCCGGATTCTCGTAGAAACGGCGCGAGATCTTCTCGTAGGCCGGATCGAAACGCAGCGACAGGTCGGTCGTCAGCATCGTCGGACGATGCTTCTTCGACGCGTCGAACGCATCCGGAATCACGTCGCCGGCGTCCTTCGCGACCCACTGGTGCGCGCCGGCCGGGCTCTTCGTGAGCTCCCACTCATAGCTGAACAGGTGCTTCAGGAAGTCGTTGCTCCACTTCGTCGGCGTCGACGTCCACGTGACTTCGAGGCCGCTCGTGATCGCGTCCGCACCCTTGCCGGTGCCGAACGTGCTCTTCCAGCCGAGACCCTGCTGCTCGAGGCCGGCGGCTTCCGGCTCGGCGCCGACGTTCGATGCCGGACCGGCGCCGTGCGTCTTGCCGAACGTGTGGCCGCCCGCGATCAGCGCGACCGTTTCTTCGTCGTTCATCGCCATCCGCGCGAACGTCTCGCGAATGTCGTGCGCGGCGGCGACCGGGTCGGGGTTGCCGTCCGGGCCTTCCGGGTTCACGTAGATGAGGCCCATCTGCACGGCGGCGAGCGGGCTTTCGAGGTCGCGCTTGCCCGAGTAGCGGCTGTTCGGCCCGCCGCTCAGTTCCAGCCAGATCTTTTCCGAACCCCAGTAGACGTCGTCCGGTTCCCACGTATCGACGCGGCCGCCGGCGAAGCCGAAGGTCTTGAAGCCCATCGATTCGAGCGCGACGTTGCCGGTCAGGATCAGCAGGTCGGCCCACGAGATGTTGCGGCCGTACTTCTGCTTGATCGGCCACAGCAGCCGGCGCGCCTTGTCGAGGCTCACGTTGTCCGGCCAGCTGTTGAGCGGCGCGAAGCGCTGCTGCCCGCCGCCCGCGCCGCCTCGGCCGTCGGCCGTGCGGTACGTGCCGGCGCTATGCCATGCCATGCGGATGAACAGGCCGCCGTAGTGGCCGAAGTCGGCCGGCCACCAGTCCTGCGACGTCGTCATCAGCGCATGCAGGTCCTTCTTCACCGCCGCGAGGTCCAGCTTCTTGAATGCCTCGGTGTAGTCGAAATCCTTGTCCATCGGATCGGACAGCGCCGAGTGCCGGTGCAGGACGTTCAGGTTCAACTGATTCGGCCACCAGTCCTTGTTCGTCGCACCGCCACCGGTGGTGTGGTTGAACGGGCACTTCGTTTCGTTCGACATGCGTTTTCTCCTTGGCTTGCTCGTGTGCCTCCACCTGCTCGCTCCGGCAGCATGCCGGAACCGGCGGGTGAAGCGTCATTGCGGGGGTAAGAAACGGAACGGGTTGATCCTCCTGCGTCCTACGGGATGTCGTGCGAGCGCTTCGATACGCGCGTGCCGCGAGCGGCGCGCTGCGGCAGGCGGTGGCCGGCGGGTGGCGTGCCGGCGACGCGTGCGGGTTTCCAGCTTTCTGACATGCGTTGCTCCCTCATGGCTTGACGGCGGGTGACTCGGGGGAACACAGGACCGGCGGGCGGCGGCACTCATCCACCATACGCGCGGTCCGCCAGGTACGCGAATGCGATCGGGCGCAGGCTCAGAATTGCGGCCCTGGCGCGATCTACGACATGTCCGCGCGGCGGGATGTTCCGCTGCGCGTGCCCCAGTATCGAACGCATCATGACATCCTCCTTTGACGCTTGCATTCAGCGTGCGGACCGGCTGCCGAACCGGCAAACGATCCATGTGGGAGATTCTATTAAATACTATTCAAACAAGATATTTAATTAATTTTATCTATTACATAGATAAAATTAAACGGGGTCGTGAACCCCGTCTATCGGCCAGGGCCGTGGGCCCCGGCGACTCAGTTCATCGTCGCCGGCATGTCGAGCTTCGCGACGCCCGGCAGCACGCACGCGGCAATCGCGTCGCTGATCGCGTCGATCGCGGGCATCCGCGTGAAGCTCTTGCGCCACACGAGCACCACGCGGCGGTCCGGCACCGGTTCGTTGAACGGCACGTACGACAGCAGTTCGGCGTCGGGGCCGTTCGCGCGCGGGCCGACCTCGGCGACCGACATCCGCGGCAGCACGGTGATGCCGACGCCGCTCGCGACCATGTGGCGGATCGTCTCGAGCGACGAGCCCTCGAAGGTCTTCTGGATGCCGTCGGCCGTCTGCGAGAAGCGCATCAGCTCCGGGCACACGCCAAGCACGTGATCGCGGAAGCAGTGGCCGTTGCCGAGCAGCAGCATGGTTTCCTGCTTCAGGTCCTCGGCGTCGATTTCCACGCGCTTCTCCCACGGATGGCCGGCCGGCAGCGCGACGACGAACGGCTCGTCGTACAGCGGTCGCACCATCAGGCCGGTTTCCGGGAACGGCAGCGCCATGATCGCCGCGTCGATCTCGCCCTGCTTCAGCAGTTCGAGCAGCTTCAGCGTGTAGTTCTCCTGCAGCATCAGCGGCATCTGCGGGACCCGCTGGATCATCTGCTTGACGAGCGTCGGCAGCAGGTACGGCCCGATCGTATAGATCACGCCGAGACGGAACGGGCCGACCAGCGGGTCCTTGCCCTGCTTCGCGATCTCCTTGATCGCGAAGGTCTGCTCGAGCACGCGCTGCGCCTGCGTGACGATCTGGTCGCCGATCGGCGTCACGCTCACTTCGCTCGCGCCGCGCTCGAAAATCTGCACGTTGAGCTCGTCTTCGAGCTTCTTGATCGCCACCGACAGCGTCGGCTGGCTCACGAAGCATGCTTCGGCCGCGCGGCCGAAATGCCGCTCGCGCGCAACCGCGACGATGTATTTCAATTCAGTCAGCGTCATTGTGGGTCAATCAGAGATATACAGGCGATAGGTTTAATTTATACACCCTCTGGCACCGGTTCGCCAAGTTTCTCTGCATCGCGATGCATCGATTGGCGCTTCTGATCCGGCCCCAAACCGGTGGATCAAGCCTTCAGGTACTGCTCGCGCGCGCCGAGCCAGCGCGCGAGATGCTGCGTGACGACGTCGGGGTAGCCGGCGATCAGCCGCGCCGCGGCCTCGCGGGCCGGGTCGATCAGCCAGCCGTCGGTCTCGAGGTTCGCAAACCGCAGCATCGCCGCGCCCGACTGGCGCGCGCCGAGGAATTCACCAGGGCCGCGGATTTCGAGGTCGCGTCGCGCGATCTCGAAGCCGTCGGTCGTCTCGCGCATCGTCTTCAGCCGCTCGCGACCGGTGATCGACAGCGGCCCCGTGTACAGCAGCACGCATACCGACGCCGCGGTACCGCGCCCGACGCGGCCGCGCAGCTGGTGCAGCTGCGCAAGGCCGAAGCGTTCAGCATGCTCGATCACCATCAGCGACGCGTTCGGCACGTCGACGCCGACTTCGATCACGGTCGTCGCGACCAGCAGCTGCACGTCGTTGCGCGTGAACGCTTCCATCACGGCCGCCTTGTCGGCCGTCGACAGCCGGCCATGCACGAGCCCGACCTTCAGCTCGGGGAGTGCGGCGACCAGCGTCTCGTAGGTCTCGACGGCCGTCTGCAGCTGCAGCGTCTCGCTCTCCTCGATCAGCGGGCACACCCAGTACACCTGGCGCCCGGTCAGCGCGGCCTCGCGCACGCGGGCGATCACCTCCTCGCGCCGCGCGTCGCCGATGAGGCGCGTCAGCACGGGCGTGCGGCCCGGCGGCAGCTCGTCGATGGTCGAGACCTCGAGATCCGCGTAGTACGTCATCGCGAGCGTGCGCGGAATCGGCGTGGCCGACATCATCAGCTGGTGCGGCTGGAAATCGCGCGCGCCGTTGGCCGCGTTCGCGGCCTTCGCGCGCAGCGCGAGACGCTGCTCGACGCCGAAGCGGTGCTGCTCGTCGACGATCACGAGGCCGAGCCGCGCGAATTCGACCGCGTCCTGGATGATCGCGTGCGTGCCGATCACGAGCTGCGCGGTACCGAGCGCGGCCGCCTCGATCGCCGCGCGCTTGTCCTTCGCCTTCAGGCTGCCCGCGAGCCACGCCACCGTGACGCCGAGCGGCTCGAGCCATGCGCGCAGCTTGCGCGCGTGCTGTTCCGCGAGGATTTCGGTGGGCGCCATCAGCGCGGCCTGGTAGCCGGCGTCGATCGCCTGCGTGGCGGCCAGCGCCGCGACGACGGTCTTGCCGCTGCCGACGTCGCCCTGCAGCAGGCGCTGCATCGGGTGCGCGAGCGTGAGGTCGTGCGCGATCTCGTCGACGACGCGCGACTGCGCGCCCGTCAGCGTGAACGGCAGCGCCGCGTAGAGCCGGGTCGTCAGCGCATCGGCATCGCTCGCGGTGCGGCGCGGCATCGCGGGCGCCGCACGCGTGCGGCGCTCCTCGTGCGCGCGCTTGAGCGACAGCTGCTGCGCGAGCAGCTCCTCGAACTTGATGCGCGTCCACGCCGGGTGCGAGCCGTCCATCAGCGCGGCTTCGTCGGAATCGACGCCCGGATGATGCAGGATCCGCACGGCCTGCTCAAGCGACGGCACGCCGAGCGGCTTCAGGTACGCGCGATCGATCTCGGGCGGCAGCAGCTCGGGCAACGGCGTGCGCTCGACCGCGTTCTCGATCGCCTTGCGCAGATAGGCCTGCGACACGCCGGCCGTGCTCGGATAGACGGGCGTGAGCACCTGCGGCAGCGGCGCATCCGCTTCGACGACGCGCACCGCCGGATGCACCATCTCCATCCCGAAGAAACCGCCGCGCACGTCGCCGCGCACGCGCAGCCGCTGGCCGACGGCCATCTGCTTGACCTGCGAGCCGTAGAAATTCAGGAAGCGCAGCACCAGGAGCTCGCCGTCGTCGTCCTGGATCTTCACGACGAGCTGGCGGCGCGGCCGGTACGCGACCTCGTTGTCGAACACGACGCCTTCCGCCTGCGCGATGCCGCCCGGCAGCAGCTCGCCGATCGGCGTGAGCGTGGTTTCGTCCTCATAGCGCATCGGCAGATGCAGCACGAGATCGATCGAGCGCGTGAGGCCGAGCTTCGCGAGCTTGTCGACGGTCTTTACCGGCTTGTCGGCGGCGGCCTTCTTCTTGCGCTTCGCGCCGGCCGCACCGGCTTCGTCGCTCGCGGCGGCGCCGTCGGCATCGGGCGCGGCGGCGGCCGGCTGCGCGAGCCGCCCGTCGGCGCCGCGCTTCGGCCCGGCCCGGCGCGGCGCGGCGCGCTGCGGCTCGGCAGGCTCCCCCGCGCCTTGCACGGGGAGCGCGGCATCCTCCGCGTCGAACGGATCGGCGGAATCGGCAACGGCGGCGGTGGAACGGCGTGGTGACACAGGCATCGGATCGTCTGGGTGCTTCGCAAGGCAAGTACAATAGCGGCTTTCACGTCGTCCGAACGAACGACGCCGGCCAGGCCGCGCATCCCGTCATCATAGCGGCTCGCGCGCCCCATTTACGCGTTTCCGCCCTGCCGGCAACGCTCGCCGGCCGTTTCGAACCAGCCCGCATGTTCACGCTTTCCGATTTCGATTTCAATCTGCCGCCCGAGCTGATTGCACAAACCGCGCTGCCCGATCGCACCGCGAGCCGCCTGCTCGAGGTCGACCGCACCGTCGAGCCCGCGCGCCTCGTCGACCGCAAATTCGCCGAGCTGCCGTCGTGCATCGCGCCCGGCGACCTGCTCGTCTTCAACGATACCAAGGTGCTGAAGGCGCGTTTCTTCGGCCAGAAAGCCAGCGGCGGCAAGATCGAGGTGCTGATCGAGCGCGTGACGGGCACGCACACGGCGCTCGCGCAGATCCGCGCGAGCAAGTCGCCGGGCGCCGGCACGACGCTGCGCCTCGCCGACGCGTTCGACGTGACGGTCGGCGAGCGCGTCGAGCCGTTCTTCACGCTGCACTTCCCCGAGCCGTGCCTCGTGCTGATCGAGCAGTTCGGCCGCCTGCCGCTGCCGCCGTATATCGAGCACGATCCCGACGCGACCGACGAGACGCGCTACCAGACCGTCTACGCGAGCAATCCGGGCGCGGTCGCCGCGCCGACGGCCGGGCTGCACTTCGACCAGCCGCTGCTCGACCAGCTCGACGCGATGGGCGTCGAGCGCGCGACGCTGACGCTGCACGTCGGCGCCGGCACGTTCCAGCCGGTGCGCGTCGACAACATCGCCGAGCACAAGATGCACAGCGAGTGGTACGACCTGCCGCAATCGCTGGTCGACCGGATCGCCGCGACCCGCGCGCGCGGCGGCAACGTGATCGCGGTCGGCACGACGTCGATGCGCGCGCTCGAAGCCGCCGCGCGCAGCGCCGACGAAGCGGGCCGCCCGCTCGCGGCGACGCAGGCCGAGACCGACATCTTCATCACGCCCGGCTACCGTTTCCGCGTGGTCGACCGGCTCGTCACGAATTTCCACCTGCCGAAGTCGACGCTGCTGATGCTCGTGTCCGCGTTCGCGGGCGTCGAGACGATCCGCGCGGCTTACCGGCACGCGATCGAAGAACGCTACCGCTTCTTCAGCTACGGCGACGCGATGCTGCTCACGCGGCGCGACACGCCGGAGGCGGCGCACGCGTAAGTGCGGCACGGCAACGGCCCGCGCACCGCGAGGCTGCCGTTCGCCCGACGCGCTACGATGGCGCGCATCCCGTTTTTTCACCGCCGCCGGTCACCCGGCGGCGTTTCCAACATGCGCCGGACTGTTCTCCGGTTGCCAGGAGAATAAAGCGATGACCGAAGGCTCATCCCACGATCACGATACGCACGCCCCCGTGCAGGACCGCCCGGCAAACGGGCTCGAATTCGAACTGCTGACGACCGACGGCCACGCGCGCCGCGGCCGCGTGAAGCTCAACCACGGCGTGGTCGAAACGCCGATCTTCATGCCGGTCGGCACGTACGGCACCGTGAAGGCGATCCAGCCGCGCGAGCTGCACGAGATCAAGGCCCAGATCATCCTCGGCAACACGTTCCACCTGTGGCTGCGCCCGGGCCTCGACACGATCGACGCGCACGGCGGCCTGCACGCGTTCATGGGCTGGAACAAGCCGATCCTGACCGATTCGGGCGGCTTCCAGGTGTTCTCGCTCGGCGACCTGCGCAAGATCACCGAGGACGGCGTCACGTTCGCGTCGCCGATCAACGGCGACAAGCTGTTCCTGTCGCCGGAAGTGTCGATGCAGATCCAGAAGGTGCTGAATTCCGACGTCGTGATGCAGTTCGACGAGTGCACGCCGTACGCGACCAACGGCGTGCCGACGACGCACAAGGAAGCGGCCGACTCGATGCGCATGTCGCTGCGCTGGGCGAAGCGTTCGCTCGACGAGTTCGACCGGCTCGGCAACCCGAACGCGCTGTTCGGGATCGTCCAGGGCGGGATGTTCGAGGACCTGCGCGACGAATCGCTCGCGGGCCTGTCGGAACTCGGCTTCCACGGCCTCGCGATCGGCGGGCTGTCGGTCGGCGAGCCGAAGGAAGACATGATGCGCGTGCTGCGGCACGTGGGCCCGAAGCTGCCGGCCAACAAGCCGCACTACCTGATGGGCGTCGGCACGCCGGAGGACCTGGTCGAGGGCGTCGCCAACGGCGTCGACATGTTCGACTGCGTGATGCCGACCCGCAACGCACGCAACGGCTGGCTGTTCACGCGCTTCGGCGACGTGAAGATCCGCAACGCGACGCACAAGAACTCGCTGAAGCCGCTCGACGCGAGCTGCACGTGCTACACGTGCCAGAACTTCTCGCGCGGCTACCTGCATCACCTGCACCGCGTCGGCGAAATCCTCGGCGCGCAGCTCAACACGATCCACAACCTGCACTACTACCTGCAGCTGATGAGCGAGATCCGCGACGCGATCGAAACCCATACGTTCGACGCGTTCCGCCAGCGCTTCGCGGAGGATCGCGCGAGAGGCGTCGACTGACGGGCCGGCGGGCCGCGCGGCGGCCCGTCACATAGGACGAGTACTAAATAACGCGTTCCAGTCGCCCGTCGCGACCGCCAAATATTACAATTACCTTTCCAGACAAGTCGCAACGGTGTCGGTTCGCGCTTTAACAGCTTGATCCGACAGCGCATTTGCCGAGCCGTTTGCGCATGGGGCCGGTGGTAGAATAACCGGCTTATTTTTCGAAGTTCCCCTACGGAGAGACCAACGTGCCGTTCATTTCCAATGCCTTCGCGCAAGGTGCCGGTGGCGCCGAATCGAGCCTGATGAGCTTCCTGCCGCTCATCCTGATGTTCGCTGTGCTCTACTTCATCATGATCCGTCCGCAGATGAAGCGGCAGAAGGAGCACCGCAACATGCTCTCGGCCATGGCCAAGGGCGACGAAGTCGTCACGAGCGGCGGCCTCGTCGGCAAGGTGACGAAGGTCACCGAAGGCTACATCGGCGTCGAGATCGCCGAAGGCACTGAAATCACCGTGCAGAAGGCTGCGGTCACGACCATTCTGCCGAAGGGCACGATCAAGTCGCTGTAAGCCCTTCACCGAGCGTCCGGCTCCCCGCGCCGTGCCCGCCTGAGAGAGCGGGCCGCCGCGGCGCCGGACGCGACGCTTTCACGCCAACCACCCGTTCGGCCCCCTCATGAATCGTTATCCACTCTGGAAATATGTCGTGATGGTCGTGGCGCTCGCCATCGGCTTTCTGTACACATTGCCCAACTTCTTCGGCGAAGCGCCGGCGGTGCAGGTGTCGAGCGGCAAGGCCACGGTCAAGCTCGACTCGACCACGCTGACCCAGGTCGAATCGGCGCTCGCGTCCGCGCAGATCACGCCGGACGACGTCACCTTCGAGAACACGGCGACCAACGCGAACATCCGCGTGCGCCTGAAGGACACCGATACGCAGCTGCGCGTCAAGGACCTGCTGCAGAAGTCGCTGAACGCCGACCCGAACGATCCGCAATACGTCGTCGCACTGAACCTGCAGAGCGCGTCGCCGCGCTGGCTGACCGCACTGCACGCGCTGCCGATGTATCTCGGCCTCGACCTGCGCGGCGGTGTCCACTTCCTGCTCCAGGTCGACATGACGGGCGCGCTCACGAAGAAGCTCGACTCCGACGCGTCCGACGCGCGCACGCTGCTGCGCGACAAGAACATCCGCGACGGCGGCGTGAGCCGCGTCGATCAGTCGGTCGTCGTCAACTTCAGCGATGCGCAAACGGCGGAAGATGCCCGCAAGGTGCTCGCGCTGTCGATCACCGAACTGCAATGGGCGACCCAGCCCGGCGGCGGCGGCACGCAGGTCGTCGGCACGTTCACGCCGGCCGTGCAGAAATCCGTCGAGGACGCCGCGCTCAAGCAGAACCTGACCACGCTCCACAACCGCGTGAACGAACTCGGCGTGTCGGAGCCGATCCTGCAGCAGCAGGGCAGCGACCGCATCGTCGTCGAACTGCCGGGCGTGCAGGACACCGCGAAGGCGAAGGACATCATCGGCCGCACCGCAACGCTCGAAGCGCGCCTCGCCGATCCGATCAACACGCACCCGAACCCGAACGACCCGGTGCCGCCGGGCGAGGAACTGTTCACGCAGGGCATCCAGGCGCCGGTGCTGTTGAAGAAGGACGTGATCTTCACCGGCGACCGCATCATCGATGCATCGGCCGGTTTCGACGACCACCAGCGTCCGTCGGTCAACATCCGTCTCGACTCGGCGGGTGGCCGCTCGGTGCGCACGGTGTCGCGCGACAACATCGGCAAGCCGATGGCGATGGTGCTGTTCGAAAAGGGCAAGGGCGAAGTGCTGACGGTCGCGACGATCCAGTCCGAACTCGGCGACCGCTTCCAGATCACGGGCCAGCCGACGCCGCAGGCCGCGGCCGACCTCGCGCTGCTGCTGCGCGCCGGTTCGCTCGCCGCGCCGATGGACATCATCGAGGAACGCACGATCGGCCCGAGCCTCGGCGCCGACAACATCCGGATGGGCGTCCACTCGGTGATCTGGGGCTTCTGCGCGATCGCCGTGTTCATGATCGCGTACTACATGCTGTTCGGCGTGGTGTCGGTGATCGGCCTGTCGGTGAACCTGCTGCTGCTCGTCGCCGTGCTGTCGCTGATGCAGGCCACGCTGACGCTGCCCGGTATCGCCGCAATCGCACTCGCGCTCGGCATGGCGATCGACTCGAACGTGCTGATCAACGAGCGCGTACGTGAAGAACTGCGCGCGGGCCAGCCGCCGCAGCTCGCGATCCAGGCCGGCTACGCGCATGCATGGGCGACGATTCTCGACTCGAACGTCACGACGCTGATCGCCGGCCTCGCGCTGCTCGCGTTCGGCTCGGGCCCGGTGCGCGCGTTCGCGATCGTGCACTGTATCGGTATCCTGACGTCGATGTTCTCCGCGGTGTTCTTCTCGCGCGGGCTCGTCAACCTCTGGTACGGCGGCCGCAAGAAGCTGAAGTCGCTCGCGATCGGCCAGGTGTGGAAGCCGGAAGGCGCCGCAGCCGCCGCATCGTTCGACGCGGCGGACGAATCGACCGACACCGCGCGCGCCGCGCAGCTCGCCGCACCCGCGAAGGGCAATGCGCCGCGCACCGGCAAGCCGCAGTTGCGCAACCGCGCGCAGCAAGGCGTGTCGCCGAAGAAACCGGGCTCGACCCAATAAGGCCCCGGAGACGAGACCATGGAATTTTTCCGCATCCGTAAAGACATTCCGTTCATGCGGCACGCGCTGGTGTTCAACGTGATCTCGCTGGTCACGTTCCTCGCCGCCGTGTTCTTCCTGTTCCACCGCGGGCTGCACCTGTCCGTCGAATTCACCGGCGGTACGGTGATCGAAGTGCAGTACCAGCAGACCGCGGAACTCGAACCGGTGCGCGCGACGCTCGGCAAGCTCGGCTACGCCGACGCGCAGGTGCAGAACTTCGGCACGTCGCGCAACGTGCTGATCCGGCTGCAGCTGAAGGAAGGCCTCACGTCCGCGCAGCAGAGCGACCAGGTGATGAACGCGCTGAAGGCGCAGAGCCCGGACGTCACGCTGCAGCGCGTCGAGTTCGTCGGCCCGCAGGTCGGCCGGGAGCTCGCGACCGACGGCCTGCTCGCGCTCGCGTGCGTCGTGATCGGCATCGTGATCTACCTGTCGTTCCGCTTCGAATGGAAGTACGCGGTCGCCGGCATCATCGCCAACCTGCACGACGTCGTGATCATTCTCGGCTTCTTCGCGTTCTTCCAGTGGGAGTTCTCGCTGGCGGTGCTCGCGGCCATCCTCGCGGTGCTCGGCTACTCGGTCAACGAGTCGGTCGTCATCTTCGACCGGATCCGCGAAACGTTCCGCCGCGAACGCAAGATGAACGTGCAGGAAGTGATCAACCACGCGATCACGACCACGATGTCGCGGACGATCATCACGCACACGTCGACGGAAATGATGGTGCTGTCGATGTTCTTCTTCGGCGGCCCGACGCTGCACTACTTCGCACTCGCGCTGACGGTCGGCATCATGTTCGGCATCTACTCGTCGGTGTTCGTCGCGGGCTCGCTCGCGATGTGGCTCGGCATCAAGCGCGAAGACCTGATCAAGGACAAGAAGACCGCGCACGATCCGGACGATCCGAACGCGGGCGCGCAGGTTTAAGCAGCGCGCCGCTTCGGCAAACGCAAAAAGGCCGGTCCGACAGGACCGGCCTTTTTTCATGCGCGGGCCGCGGCCCGCCTCGGCCGGATCGCGGCAGCCCCGCCGGGGCGTCGGCTACAATCGTCGGCGTCCCGCCCCCGCCACCCGTCCGAACCTGCGGCTTCCATGATGCCTCCCGTGCGTGCCGTTCTTCGCCTCGCCCTCTGCAGCGCAGCCGTCACGGCGGTCGTCATGCCGTTCGCGCCGCCGGCCCGCGCGCAATCCGCCTCCGCCCCGCCCGCCGCGTCGCAGCCGTCGCCCTGCCCGCCCGACTGGGAACCGCAGCTCTGCGAATTGAAGGCGGCCGTCGAAGTACTGAAGAAGCAGCACCTGACCGACGTCGACATCGGCGCGCTGCTCGACGCCACCGTGCACGACGGCATGAAGACGCTGCCGTACGCGCGCTTCTTCAACGCGAAGGAGGAGCAGGAACGGCGCGACGACGAGCGGCGCGCGCGCGACGGCACACCGGGCATCGGGATCGTCTTCGAGACGCGGCCCGACGGACTGCACATCATCGACGTGATTCCCGACGCGCCCGCCGAGAAGGCCGGCGTGCGTCCCGACGATCTCGTGGTCGCGATGAACGACAGGAGCGTCGTCGGCATCGACAGCGGCGAACTCGTGAAACTCGCGAAGGGCGACGCGGGCGTCCCGTTGAAGCTCACGGTGCAGCGCGGCCCGAACCATGCGGTGCTGAACTTCGCGCCCGTGCGCGCGATCGTCAAACCGCATCCGGCGATCGCGAAGCGGCTCGCCGGCGACATCCTGTATACGCGGCTGTCGAGCTTTCCGGAACCGGCGATCGGCAACTACATTGACGCCGTGCAGGCCACGCGCCGTGCAGGCCCGCCGGTGAAAGGCATGATTCTCGACCTGCGCATCAACGGCGGCGGCGCGCTCAATGCGGCGATCGGCATCACCGCGCTGTTCGCGGGACGCGACCGCACCGCGATGGTGACGGTCGAGCGCGGCGACGCCAACCGCCGCCGCTTCTCGACCAACTGGCCCGACTACGAACTGCCGGTGATGCACGGGCAGGATCCGCTCGCGCCGCTGCAGGCCGACGACTGGTGGCGCACCGTGCCGCTCGTCGTGCTCGTCGACGGCCAGAGCGCGTCGGCCGCCGAAGCGACCGCGGCGGCGCTGAAGGATCTCGGCCGGGCGAAACTGCTCGGCATGCCGACCTACGGGAAGGGGCTCGCGCAGACCGGTGTCGACCTGATCGACGGCACGCGCCTGAATGTCACGTTCGCGCGCAACCTGCGGCCGGACGGCTGCCCGATGGACGGCTACGGCGTCGTGCCGGACTGGCTCGTGCCGCCGCGCCGCGACTCGGACGTCGACGGCGTGCTGCTGTGGTACCGGGAAGCCGATCTCGCCCGCGCGCCGTATGCGGACCGGCTGGCGCCCGACCCGTTCGCGCACGTGCGCAAGGAACGGCAGGCACTGCGCGAGCAGCGTGTGCGCGCGAAGGTCGATACGTCGAAGAGCGCGGCGCTGCCGCAGCGCGCGTTCGGCACCGCCGGCGACTGGCAGTTGCAGCAGGCGCTCGCCGCACTCGCGAGGCGCCCGGTGCGGACCGTCGACGCGCCGGCTCAGCTGATGCCCGCACAGCCCGTGTGCGAGCGCGGCGGCAGCTGACGCGCCGCCGCCTGCCCTGTCACCGGAACGTCACCGAAACCCGAACCGCCGGCGCAGCACGATCAGCGCCGCGAGGCTCAGCACGGCCGCGAACATCAGGTAGAAGCTCGGCGCGGTCTTCAGCCCGGTCGCGCGGATCAGCCACGCGATGATGAACGGCCCGAAGCCGCCGAAGATCGTCACCGCGACGTTATACGCGAGCGACATCCCGGTCGTGCGCGTCTGCACCGGGAACACCTCGGACAGCAACCCCGGCAGCGCCGCGAAGTAGCCGGTCATCAGGAACGCGAGCAGCACCTGCAGCGCGATCAGCGTGCCGAAGCCCGGATGCGCGACGAGATACGCGAACGCCGGATAGATCAGCACGAGGATGCCGATGGCCGGCGCGACCATCACGCGCACGCGGCCGTAACGGTCCGACCAGTGGCCGACGAGAGGCGCGAACGCCATCTGGATCACGCCGACGACGAGGATCGCCGCGAACGCCGCGGACGGTGCGAGGCCGAGCTGCTTCACGCCGTAGGTCGGCATGAACAGCACCAGATAGGTCGCGACGGTACCGAGCACGACCACGCCCATCGCGGCGACCAGGCGCGCCTTGTGCGACGCGAACGTGTCGCGCAGCGGGTTCGCGGTGCCTTCGGCTGCGAGGAATTCGGGCGTCTCGTCGACCTTCGTGCGGATGTAGTACGCGACGGGCCCGAGCAGCAGGCCGAAGAAGAACGGCACGCGCCAGCCCCACGCGGCCATCTGCGCGGCCGTGAGCTGCGCGTTCAGCACGGTGCCGAAGCCGGCGGCGAGCAGCGTCGTGAGCCCCTGGCTCGCGACCTGCCAGCTCGCGAAGAAGCCGCGCCGGCCCGGCACGTGCTCGGCAAGGAACGCGGTCGCGCTGCCGAACTCGCCGCCCGCCGAGAAGCCCTGCATCAGCCGCGCGGCGACGAGGATCACCGGCGCCGCGACACCGATCGTCTCGTAGGTCGGCAGCACCGCGATGATCAGCGTGCCGACCATCATCAGCAGGATCGACAGCGTGAGCGCGGCCTTGCGGCCCGCGCGGTCGGCATACGCACCGAGCACGATCGCGCCGAGCGGCCGCATGAAGAACGACACGCCGAACGTGCCGAGCGTGAGCAGCAGCGACACGGTGTCGTTGCCGGCCGGAAAGAACAGCTTCGCGATCGTCACCGCGAAGAAGCCGTAGACGACGAGATCGAACCACTCGAGCGCATTGCCGATCGACGCGGCGACCACCGCGCGCCACACGCGCGGCGACGAGGCAATGGAACGGGACTGCGTGGCGGCATGCATCGGCGATCTCCTTGTCGTTGTACGTTCTGTTCGAGGCGGCCGCTTGCGGCACCGTCGGCCTGCCCGGCGCCGCGGGCGGCGCTCGGGCGATTATAGGCGCGCAAAAAAATACCGCCGCGCCCCCGGCAACGGGAACGCGGCGGTTGGCTCGCGCCGGGCTGGCCCGGCCGGAAACCTTACTGCTGCTTGATCGCTTCGGCCGTGATCAGCAGCTTCGTCTTCATCTTGAAGCCGTACTGCTTGCCGTAGTCGAGGCCGAAATCGTCGCGGCTGAATTCGCCGACCGCGTCGACACCGCACACTTCACGCTTGAGCATCGGGTGCGGCATGCACTTGAACGCGTCGATCTTCAGCGTCACCGGCTTCGTGACGCCATGCAGCGTCAGGTTGCCGACGACCGATACCGGCTTGTCGCCGTCGAACTTGATCGTGCCCTTGTAGTTCGCCTGCGGAAACTTCGTGACGTCGAAGAACTCGGCCGTCTGCAGATGCTCGTCGAGCTTCGTGCTGCCCGTGTGGATCGACGCGATGTCGGTCGTCACGTCGACCGTACCCGTCTTCGCCGCGCGATCGAGCGTCACCGAGCCGCTCGACTTGTCGAACTTGCCGCGCCAGACCGACAGGCCGCCCATGTGGTCGGCCTCGAAGCTCGGGTACGTGTGGGCCGGGTCGAACTGGTACGTCGCGCTGTCGGCGAACGCCGAGAACGACAGCGAAGCGGCCAGCGCGCCCGCGGCGATCATCAGATGCTTTTTCAACTCTTTCTCCTTGGAACGGCGCCGCGCCCTCGCGCGGCATTCATTGAGGTGACAGGCCGCCGCTTACTTCGTGGCGACGAGATGGAACTTGATCTGCACTTCGTCCGCGACGACCGACGTGTCCTTCCATTCGCCGGTGCCGACGTTGAACGTCGAACGCTTGATCGGCAGCACGCCGTCGAAGGTCTGCGTCGCGCCGCTCTGCGTGACGGTGACAGGCACCGTGACGGTCTCGGACTTGCCCTTGACCGTCAGCTTGCCGGTGACGTTGTACTTGTTGCCGCCCGCCGGCGCGATCGCCGACGACACGAACGTCGCCTGCGGGTACGTCTTCGCGTCGAACCAGTCCTTGCCCGCGACCTGGTCGTTGTACATCTTGTCGCCGAGGTCATAGCTCGCGACGTCGATCGACATCTGGGCGCTGCCCTGCGCGGCCTTCGCCGGGTCGAACTTCACCTGCGCGGAAAACTTCTTGAACGCGCCTTCGGTCGGCACGTTCATCTGCTTCGACACGGCGGACACCTTGCTCTTCGCGAGATCGACATCGGCGAGCGCCGCGCCCGACGCGACAAGTGACACCGCGGCGAACGCGGTCAGCATGGAGCGGGAGAAAGACACTTTCATGGGATCCTTCATTTGGCAAAGGGAAGCATCCGCGACAGCAGCCCGTCGCGGTCCAACAGCTGATGCTTGAGCGCGGCGACCACGTGCAGCGACACGAGCGCAAGCAGAATGTAATTCAAAGACACGTGGAGCGTCTTGAAGGTTTCCTTCAGCACCGGATCGGGGTCGATCAGCCGCGGCAGCGGCACGATGCCGAGGTAGACGACCGGTATGTTCGCCGCCGAGCTGTACAGGTAGCCCGTCACCGGAATCACGAGCATCAGCACGTACAGCAGGAAGTGCACGCCGCTCGACGCCGCGCGCTGCCATGCCGGCGTATCGCCCGGCAGTGACGGCGGCACGTGGGTCGCGCGCCACAGCACGCGCACGACGACCAGCGCGAATGCCGTCACGCCGATCCACTTGTGCCACGAGAAGTACTTCAGCTTCGTCGGCGTGAAGCCGGGGATGTCCGTCATCACCCAGCCGAGCGCGAAACCGCAGACGATCAGCAGCGCGATCAGCCAGTGCAGCGCGATCGCGGTCTGCGTATAGCGTACCGGCTTGGCCGGCAGCGAATTCGATGCCATCTTGGATTTCCTCAGTTCAGCGAACAGCCGCGCCGGCCAGGAGTCCGACGCTTGTCAAGGGCGCCATGCTACCGCAACCTTTTGACGTGCGCGGACTCTGAGGACAGGCGTGCCAGCCGCCTGACCGTTTCCTGTCATGTTACCGCTCGGTCACCGAACACGCGATCGTTGACACGCCAAAAAAGGCCTTTTGGTAAGATTGGCGCGGGTTCCGGCCCCGTCGACGCGTCCCCCCGCCGTCGCACAACCGCATTTTCCATGCAACGAAACGACCTGATTGCCTGTCACGAGTGCGACGCACTGTTGCACAAACCGCGCCTCGGCGGCCGCGAAATCGCGCGCTGCCCGCGCTGCGACGCGCTGCTCTATCGCAATAGCGCCGCGCAGATCGAGCGGATCTGCGCGCTCGCGCTCGCGGCGCTGATCACGTTCTCGATCGCGCAGGCGTTCCCGATCCTCGAAATGGACGTGAACGGCAACCGCGTGCAGACGACGCTGATCGGCGCGATCGACTCGCTGTGGCGCCAGGACATGGCGATCGTCGGCGTGATGGTGTTCTGCTCGACCGTGCTGTTCCCGCTCGTCGAGATGGCCGCGCTGCTGTACCTGCTGCTACCGATCCGCCGCGGCGTCGTGCCGCCCGGCTTCAACCTGGTGCTGCGCGCGATCGAGCTCGTGCGGCCATGGGGGATGATCGAGGTGTTCATGCTCGGGATCCTCGTGACGATCGTGAAGATGGTGAGTCTCGCGCGTGTGGTGCCGGATGCCGCGCTGTTCGCGTTCGCCGCGCTCACGCTGATGATCGCCGTCGTGCTGATGTTCGATCCGCGCACGCTGTGGGACATCGCCGACGACCTGCGCGCCGGGCGCTCGCCCGAACCGCCGGCCCAACCCGACGACGCCGCGCCGCTGCCCGAGGCCGCCCGCCGATGACGACGCCGACCGCCGCACGCGAAGGTTATGCGAGCTGCCACTCGTGCGGGCTCGTGCAGACGCTCGACCGGCCGCACGCGCATTGCGCGCGCTGCGGCGCCGTGCTGCATTTCCGCATCCCGAACAGCATCATGCGCACGTGGGCGCTGCTGCTCGCCGCCGTGATCCTCTACATTCCCGCGAACCTGCTGCCGATCATGCGCACGTCGTCGATCGTCGGCTCGCAGGAAGACACGATCATGAGCGGCGTCATCTATTTCTGGGTGTCGGGCGACTGGCCGCTCGCCGTCGTCGTGTTCGTCGCAAGCATTCTCGTGCCGATGCTCAAGCTCGGCGTGCTGACGATCCTCGTGATCAGTTCGCAGCGCCGCTCGCCGTGGCGGCCGATGCAGCGCACGCGCCTCTACCGGATCGTCGAGCGCATCGGCCGCTGGTCGATGCTCGACATCTTCGTCGTGACGCTCACCGTCGCGCTCGTCCATTTCCGTTCGCTCGCCGTCATCACGGCCGGCCCCGGCGCACTTGCGTTCGGCTCCGTCGTGATCCTGACGATGCTCGCGTCGATGCAGTTCGATCCCCGCCTGATCTGGGATCCAGTCGAAACCTCAGGGAATCTCAATGAATAGTCCACAAGGCCCGCAGCACGACGCGCCCCGGCCGCCCGATCCGACGATCTCGACGAAAAGCGGCTGGCTGCCGTCGCTCGTCTGGCTCGTGCCGCTGATCGCCGCGCTGATCGGCATCGGCCTCGTGATCAAGTCCGTGCGCGAGCGCGGCCCCGAAATCACGCTGAGCTTCCACAGCGCCGAAGGGCTCGAGCCCGGCAAGACCCAGGTCAAGTACAAGGACGTCGAGATCGGCATGGTCAAGACGATCAAGCTGTCGAAAGACCTGTCGCGCGTGCTCGTCCAGGTACAGCTGAAAAAGGAAGCCGAGGACTTCGCGGTCAAGGGCTCGCGCTTCTGGATCGTGCGTCCGCGCATCGGCGCGACCGGCGTGTCGGGGCTCGGCACGCTGCTGTCCGGCGCGTACATCGGCGTGGACGCCGGACGCGGGCAGGATTCCCAGACCGACTTCACGGGCCTCGAGACGCCGCCGGCCGTCACCGGCGACCAGAAGGGCGCGCAATACGTGCTGCGCGGCGATTCGCTCGGCTCGGTCGACATCGGCTCGCCCGTCTATTACCGCCGCGTGCAGGTCGGCCAGGTGGTCGGCTTCTCGCTCGACAAGGACGGCACGGGCGTCACGTTCAACGTGTTCGTCAACGCGCCGTACGACCAGTATGTCGGCGTGAACTCGCGCTGGTGGCAGGCGAGCGGCGTCGACCTGCGGCTCGATTCGAGCGGCCTGAAGCTGAACACGCAGTCGCTCGCGACGGTGATCCTCGGCGGCATCGCGTTCCAGACGCCGCCGAACCAGGGCAGCGGCACGACGGCGCCGAACAACACGACGTTCCGCCTGGGCTCCGACGAGGGCGACGCGATGCGCGACCCGGACGGCCAGCCGCTGCAGGTCGTGATGAACTTCAACCAGTCGCTGCGCGGGCTCGCCGTCGGCGCGACGGTCGACTTCCGCGGCATCGTGCTCGGCGAAGTGACGAACATCGGCATCGACTACGATCCGAAGGCGAAGAACTTCACGATGCCGGTGACGATGAACGTGTATCCGGAGCGCCTCGGCCGCCGCTTCCGCGAGACGATCGAGAGCAAGGGCGAACCGGCCCGCCGCGAGATCGTCGAGCGGCTCGTCCAGCACGGGCTGCGCGGCCAGCTGCGCACCGGCAACCTGCTGACGAGCCAGCTGTACGTCGCACTCGACTTCTTCCCGAAGGCGCCGGCCGTGAAGCTCGACACGTCGCGTCAGCCGCTCGAGCTGCCGACCGTGCCGAACACGCTCGACGAACTGCAGCTGCAGGTCGCCGACATCGCGAAGAAGCTCGACAAGGTGCCGTTCGACCAGATCGGCGCGAACCTGAACAGCGCGCTGTCGAACGCCGACAAGCTGTTCAAGCAGCTCGACACGCAGGTCGCGCCGGAAGCGCGCGACACGCTGTCGGCCGCGAAGCAGACCTTCTCGACCGCCGAGGCGACGCTGCAGCAGGATTCGCCGCTGCAGTCCGACGTGCGCGGCGCGCTGAAGGAGCTCACGCGCACGCTGCAGTCGCTGAACGCGCTCGCCGACTATCTGGAGCGTCACCCCGAATCGCTGCTCAAGGGCAAGCCAGGAGATCAACAATGACGACACGCGTGAACGGTTTCGCGAGCGGCGCGGCGGCGGCCATCGCCGCACTCGCGCTCGCCGCGTGCAGCTCGCCGCCCGCGCGGTTCTACACGCTCAGCCCGGCCGACGCCGCAGCGCCGGTACGCACCGCGCCGGCCAACCCGGCGTTCCTGATCGAGGTGCCGTCCGTCGGCGTGCCCGAGCAGGTCGCGAAGAACCAGCTGGTCGTGCAGAAGAACGCCGCGCAGGTCGACGTGCTCGAGCAGGAACGCTGGGCGTCGCCGCCCGCCGACGAGATCCGCCGCGCGCTGTCGGACGATCTCGCCGCGCAGCTCGGCACGATCGACGTCGCGAATTCCGCGTACCCGGCCAGCGTGCCCGTGTATCGCGTCAGCGTGAACGTGCAGCGCTTCGAGTCGTGGCCCGGCAAACGCGCGGCGGTCGACGCCGTGTGGAGCGTGCGCTCGCTCGGCACGCAGGCCGTGATGACCTGCCGCACGAGCGTCGCGGAACCGGTCGCCGACGGCTACGACGCGCTCGTCGCCGGCCACCGGCGCGCGCTCGACGTGATTGCCGCGCAGGCCGCGGCCGGCGTGCGCGCGATGGCCGCACGCCGCGGCGCGACGGCGCCGCAGACCGGCAGCAAGACGGCCGCCGCGCCGGTCGTGCCGTGCCCGGCCAACCCGACATCGGGCAGCGACGGCACGACGGGCAAATCCGGCGCATAAGCGTGCGGCGCGCAGGCGAACGTCCGAAGCGGCGTTCGTCCGCGCGGCTTCGTCCGGCCCGGTGCGGCCGATCGCGATCGCCGGCAGCCACCGGCATGATCCGGCCGCAGCCTGCCTCGCCCTGCCTTCATCGGCCGAACGGCCGGTTTGCATTGTTTGTCAAAGTCGGCCGGAACCGGCACCAATCAACGCGGTCGGCTTGCGTTTTCCCGCCCGATTGACGATCCTACGCACTTTCAGGCTCGCGCCGCCCGTCGGGCGCGCCAGTCAGCGGCGCCGGGCCGCGTTCGGCCCGACCGCCGTGCCTCCCGGCGCCTGCACGCGATCGGCGTGCATCGCAGCGGGGCAGCCGCATCGCGGGTCGCCGCGCATCGTCCGGCAACCGGCCCCGTCTCACCCGTTCTCCCCGGCGCCGTGCCGATTTCCCGGCAGGCATCCCGAACCCGCCCGTCCAGGGCTTTCGCTATTCCGTTTATGTTTCGTTCCCTGACGACCCTGATCAAGAAGTGGCGCGCGTCGCGCAATGCCGGTCACCAGCTCGATGCGCTGCTCGCGCACGCCGATGCCGATGCGTCGTATGCCGAGCGCAGCGAATGGCTGATCGAACTCGCGCACTGGCTGCGCCGCGGCGGCACGATGCAGGCCGCGCAGGAAGCCGCGGCCGATCGCGACGCCGACGCGCGTGCGTATCCGGCCCATGCTCGGCTGCGCTACCTGTTCCACGTGCTCGATCGCAACCCCGCATGGAAAGCGCATGCCGCGCGCATCCTGCGCGGCGTCCTGCGCGAGTGCGACGGCATCTCGCTGCTGTGCGACGCCGGCATGCCCGTGCACTCGGGCTTCTTCGGCGCGCTGTTCGAGCGGATCGACTCGTCGCTGATCCCGCCCGCGCCGAACCGCCGCGAGCTGTCGGCGCTCTTCACGCTGATGTTCCCGACGCCCGACGACGTGCAATGGATCGACGCGCTGCCCGACGATCTGCTCGCGCGCCTCGCCGACCTGATCTCGTTCGACGTCACCGACGAGGAACGCCACGAGCCGGGTTCGTTCTCGCGCGACCTGCTGGCCGCGCTGCACAACCTGACCTGCCAGATCAGTTCGACCGGCCTGTCGCAGACGGTGCGCAGCCGGCTGTCCGACGACGATGCACGCAAGCCGCTCGAAACGCAGCCGTTCTACCGCCTCACGCGCGCGATGCTCGCGGTGGAGACCGCGCACGCGGCCGTCGAGGACGGCGGCGACCCGAGCAAGCTGCTGCATGAAGTGAACTACCTGCGCGTGCTGCTCGACGAATGCCGGATCGCCGTCGACGACGTGTTCTCGCACCTGTACCGCAACGGCGTATCGGTCGACATCGTGTTCCAGGTCGAGCGGATGCGCATGCGCATCCTGCGCGCCGAAACGCTGCTGAACGCGTGGATGGCGCGCGACGACCTGCACGGGATGGCGCGCCTGACGGCCGAGCTCGTCGACGCGAACCAGAACAGCCAGAGCGTGATGCACCTCGTGCGCAGCAACTTCTCGCTGTTCGCGCGCAAGCTGGTCGAGACCAACGCGGATACCGGCGAGCACTACATCTCGCGCGGCCGCGCCGAGTACCTGAAGATGCTGCGGATGGCCGCGGGCGGCGGCCTCGTCACGGTCGCGACCGTGTGCGTAAAGTTCGCGATCACGGGCGCGCACCTGCAATCGATGCTCGAAGGGCTGCTCGCGGGCGTCAACTACGCGGCCAGCTTCATGCTGATGCACTTCCTGCACTTCACGCTCGCGACCAAGCAGCCCGCGATGACCGCGCCGACGCTCGCGCGCGAGCTCGACGACACCGGCCACGACGAAGGCGTGAAGACGTTCGTCTCGTCGGTGATCGCGCTGATCCGCACGCAAGCGGCCGCGATTTCCGGCAACGTGCTCGTCGTGCTGCCCGTGTGCCTGCTCGTGCAACTGTTCGCGGGCAACGTGCTGCACGCGAACCTGATCTCGCCGGAGAAGGCGCACACGACGCTGCACTCGTTCTCGCTGCTCGGCCCGACGCCGCTCTACGCGGCGCTGACGGGCGTGCTGCTGTGGGCGTCGAGCCTGCTCGCGGGCTGGGCCGACAACTGGTTCGTGCTGCACCGGGTCGGCGACGCGCTCACGTACAACCGCCGGCTGCGCCTCACGCTCGGTGCGGCCGGCGCCGCGAAGCTCGCGCACTTCTGCCGCTCGAACGTCGCCGGCGTGGTCGCGAACGTCGGCCTCGGCCTGATGCTCGGCCTCATTCCGGCGATCGTCACCGTGTTCATGTTCCCGTTCGAGGTGCGACACGTGACGCTGTCGGCCGGCTCGATCGGAATCGCGCTCGGCGTGCTGGGCAAGGATGCGCTCGGGACGCCCGAGCTGTGGTGGGCCGGCGCCGGCGTGCTCAGCATGGCGATCCTCAACGTGCTCGTGAGTTTCGCGCTCGCGTTCACGATGGCCGTGCGTTCGCGCAGCCTGCGCCCGACCAAGGTCCGCGCGCTCGTCGCCGCGATCATCCGCACGATGCTGTCGAATCCGCTCGCGCTGTTCTGGCCGGCCGGCGGCCAGGCCACGCGCGCGGGTCAGCCGGGCTCGCACTGAGCCTGCGGGGCGGTATGGTGGTGCCCTGCCAGGCGCCGCCACACCGGCCTCCCGGCACGCAATCGCGGCCGTCGCGCCCGCGTCGCCGCGCCGAAACGCGCCGCCCCGCGACGCAACCCCGGCCCCGGCCGCCCGCGCCGCGTACAATAGTGGACTTTTGCACGTCCTCCCCCGCCTTATGTCCTCGCCCACCCTGTACGAATTCTTCGCCCCCTGCCCGCGCGGCCTCGAAGCGGCGCTTGCCGCCGAGCTGGCCGAAATCGCCGGCCGACACCTGAACGGCGCGCCGTTCACCGCGGGCGCGCAGGTGCCGGGCGGCGTCCATTTCAGCGGCGGCTGGGCGGCCGGCATGGCCGCGAACCTTCATTCGCGGATCGCGAGCCGGGTCCTGCTGAAGATCGCGCACCGCGCGTACCGCAACGAGCAGGACGTCTACGCGCTCGCGCTCGAGCAGCCGTGGGAGCGCTGGTTCGCGGCAACGCAGACGCTGCGCGTCGACATCACCGCGATCAAGTCGCCGCTGAAGAGCCTCGAATTCGCGACGTTGCGCGTGAAGGACGCGATCTGCGACCGGATGCGCGACAAGACCGGCGCGCGCCCGAGCATCGATACGGGTGCGCCGGACGTGCGCGTGTTCGCGTTCCTGACGGCCAACGAGTGCACGCTGTACCTCGACACGTCGGGCGAGCCGCTGTTCAAGCGCGGCTGGCGTCTCGACAAGGGCGCGGCACCGCTGCGCGAGAACCTCGCGGCCGGCATCCTGCGCCTGACGGGCTGGACGCCCGGCACGGCGCTGTACGACCCGATGTGCGGCAGCGGCACGTTCCTCGCCGAAGCCGCGCAGATCGCGCTCGGCGTGGCGCCCGGCGTCGAGCGCCGGTTCGGCTTCGAGAAACTCAAGCAGTACGACATCACCGCGTGGCAGGGCCTGAAGGTGCCGGCGCTGGACGCGAAACGCTCGGCGCGCGGCAAGCGCGCCGACGCGCTCGGCGTGTACGGCAGCGACATCTCCGGCGACATGCTCGAGAAGGCGCGCGCGAACCTCGAGCGCGCGGGCGTGCCGTCGGTGTGGCTCAAGCAGGTCGACGCACGCGGGATGACGCCGCCGTGCGACGGGCCGGGCATCATCCTCGCGAACCCGCCGTACGGCGAGCGGATCGAAGTGCGCGGCCGCAGCGCGCGCGGCGAGGTGCGCGAAACCGGCCGCAACCGCGGCAACGACGACGCATTCCGCCGCACGCACACCGACGCGCCGGACAGCGAGTTCTTCAACGCGCTCGGCGATGCGCTGAAGCAGCGCTTCACGGGCTGGCAGGCGTTCCTGCTGACGTCCGACCGTTCGCTGCCGGGCCAGCTGCGGCTGCGCGAATCGGCGAAGACGCCGCTGTTCAACGGCGCGCTCGAATGCCGGCTGTTCCGCTTCGATTTGATCGCCGGCAGCGTGAAGGCGCGCCCGGCCACGCCGGAAGGCGACGCGTAAGCAACACAAGCGCGCGGGGCCGCCATCGCGGCGCCCGCGCGCGCCTCCCCCGGCGCTGGTCAGTGCTTCGACTTCGACCAGCGCTCCATCGTGAACGGCAGTGCCTGCCCTGTCTCGAGCAGCGTCTTCAGGCTCGACAGCACGACCGGCCACCCGCCGCGAATCCCGCGATCCATCTCCGAACCGGCCACGAGCCCGTCGTGCGTGACGGTCAGCTTCACGACGCCCTCGAACGGCTCGACGAGATAGGTCACGCGCGATTCCTCGCCGTCTCCTGACGGCGTACGCCACGTGACGACGAGCCGGCGCGGCGGATCGTTCTCGACCACTTCGCCGACGATGTCGACGCGCGACGGATCGTCGTAGTCCTGATGCTCCCACCGCGAGCCCGGCCGCCAGTCGGGCGACGCGTTGCGATGCCGCACCCAGTAATCCTTCGTCAACTCGGCGTTGGTCAGCGCGTCGAACACGCGCTCGGGCGTCGCTGCGATGAAAGTCACGTACACAAAAGCGGGATTACCCATCGTCGTCTCCTGTCTCGCGGGCCGCTTCCAGCCCGCGCTTGAGATCCGCCAGCGCCTGCAGGCGCTGACGCTCGAACTTGCCGATCCAGCGTTCCGCGATGTCGTGGATCGGCACCGGATTCAGGTAGTGCAGCTTTTCCCTGCCGCGCCACGCGGTCGCGACGAGATTCGCGGCCTCGAGCAGCGCAAGATGCTTGCTCACGGCCTGCCGGCTCATCGCGAGCCCGTCGCACAGCTCCGACAAGGTCTGGCCGTTTTTCGCATACAGCAGGTCGAGCAACTGGCGGCGCGTGGCATCGGCCAGCGCCTTGAAAACGAGATCCATGCCGCTCCCAGGTCAATGGCTTTATTATGCAACCAAAAGGTTGCATGTCAAGGGTGACAACTCTACTGACAATACGGTGTCAGCAGGCCGCGATCACACTGCAATCCCGGCGCAATGCAAGGCTGGTTTCCACACAAAACCCGAATGAACAAGGAGCTCGTCATGACGTCCGCAACTGCCACCGCAACCCTGGAGCGCGCGATCGCGTGGTTCGACATTCCGTCCCTCGATTTCGACCGGGCGATCCGCTTTTACGAAACCGTGCTGCAAACGACGCTGCAGCGCGAAGTCATCGGCGGCGTGCCGATGGCCACGTTCGATCGCGATGCGTCGAGCACGGGCGGCAGCATCGTGTTCGATCCGCAGCAGATGAAGCCGAGCGCGAACGGCGTGCTCGTGTACCTGAACGCCGGCGAGTCGGTCGTCGCAGCGCTCGAACGCGCGAAGCGCGCGGGCGGCATCGTGCAGGGCACGGTCGTCGAACTGCCGAACAACTACGGCTATATTGGCTACCTGATCGATACCGAAGGCAACCGCGTCGGCCTGCACGCGCCGAAATGCCATTGAGCGCATCGGCCATCGGACCGGCGCGGCGCTATCATCGCGAAGTCCCCGTTGCTGAAGGAATCGAGGTGCTGCCATGACGCGCCGTGCCGACCGCCTGTTCCAGATCGCCGAGCTGTTGCGCGGGCGTCGTCTCACGACCGCGCAGCAGCTTGCCGACTGGCTGTCGGTGTCGCCTCGCACGGTCTATCGCGACGTGCGCGACCTGCAACTGTCAGGGGTGCCGATCGAAGGTGAGGCCGGCATCGGCTACCGGCTGAACCGCAACGCGAGCCTGCCGCCGCTCACGTTCACGGCCGAGGAGCTCTCGGCACTCGCCACCGGCGCGCGCATGCTCGAGACCTGGGGCGGGGCGCGCTTCGCGAGCGGCGCCCGCTCGGCGCTCGCGAAGATCGCGTCGGCGATGCCGGCCGACAAGCGCACGGCGCTCGACCGCCTGCCCGTGTTCGCGCCGTCGTTCCACATCGACGAGACGTTCTGCGCGAAGGTCGACGCGATCCACCAGGCCATCGACACGCGCCACGTCGTCAGCTTCGGTTATCGCGACCGGCTCGGCGCACATTCGCAACGCCGCGTGTGGCCGCTCGGGCTCGTCTACTGGGGCGGCCGCTGGACGATCGGCGCGTGGTGCGAGTTGCGCGACGATTTCCGCACCTTCGACATCGCGCGAATGGGCGACATCACCGTGCACGAGCAGTTTCCGGACATGGAAGGACGGCGGATCGCCGACTACATGCGGATCGCGGAAGCGCCGATGCGCTGACGCGGCACGACGGCGGGCGCGCACCACGTGCGTGCCGCGCGCCGCCGCCGTTCGTTCCCCGGCACGCTTTTCCTTACCCGCCAAACACCACCGGCCGCTTCGGCCGCTCGTCGACGTGCAGCGAAAACACGTCGGCACGCGCGTAGTGGCCGACGACGTCGAAGTCGTAGCGCGCACGCACGAGCTCGTCGGTATCGATACGCGCGGTGACGAGCCCGGCCTCACCGATCAGCGGCTCCGTCAGCAGGTCGCCGAGCGGCCCGACGATCACGCTGCCGCCGCGGATCAGCGGCCGTTCGGGATCCCAGCCCGGCACGTCGATGCCGAGCGCGCGCGGCGACGGCTGCACCTGGCACGCGCTCACGACGAAGCAACGCCCCTCGTGCGCGATGTGCCGCATCGAGCTCTGCCACAGGTCGCGCTCGTCGACGGTCGGCGCACACCAGATCTGCACGCCTTTCGCGTACATCGCGCAGCGCAGCAGCGGCATGTGGTTCTCCCAGCAGATCGCGGCGCCCGCGCGCCCTGCCGCCGTGTCGACGACCGGCAGCGTCGAACCGTCGCCCTGCCCCCAGATCAGCCGCTCGGTGCCGGTCGGCATCAGTTTGCGGTGCTTCGCGACGAGCCCGTCGCGCGGATCGAAGAACAGCGCCGTGCAGTACAGCGTGCTGCCGCCGCGCTCGATCACGCCGACCACGAGGCTCGCGCCCGTGCGCTGCGACAGCGCGGCCAGCTCGTCGGTTTCGGGCCCCGGCACGTCGATCGCCTGCGCCGCGTAGCGCGCATACGCGTCGCGGCCCTCGGGCAGCCGGTAACCGAGCCGCGTGCCGAAGATCTCGCCTTTCGGATAGCCGCCGAGCACGGCCTCGGGCAGCACGACGAGCGACGCGCCGCTGTCGCGGATCGCGGTTTCGTAGCCGAGGATCGTGTCGAGCGTGGCGCGCGTGCCGGCGGGCGATGCGCCGATCTGCAGCGCGGCGATGACGGATGTGGACATGAGGGCGTCTCCGGTGAATGGGATGCCGCCATCTTTATCGATAAGATGTCATCGATCAAATCGATAGAACGATAACTGTCATGAATGCGGATGATATCGCCGGCCTCGACCTGAACCTGCTGAAGGTATTCGAGGCGCTGTACGAGGAAGGCGGCGCAAGCCGCGCGGCGCTGCGGCTCGATCTCACGCAGTCGGCCGTCAGCGCGGCGCTCGCGCGGCTGCGCGTGATCTATGCCGATCCGCTGTTCGTGCGCACCGGCCGCGGACTCGCGCCGACGCCGCGCGCGGACGAGCTGAAGCCGATCCTGTCCGACGCGCTCGACCGCTGCCGCGAAAGCCTCGCGATCGCCGCCGACAGCGGCGACCGCGTCGGCCGCACGATCTCGATCGGGCTGTCGGACGATTTCGAGATCGCGCTCGGCCGCGCGCTGATCGACGCGGTCGCGCGAGAGGCCGCCGGTATCCGGCTGATTTTCCGGCAGACCCACAGCGGCATCGCCGGCGACGCGCTGCTGCGGCACGGCGTCGATCTCGCGATCGCGTCGGGCGGCTTCTCGGCGAACGGGCTCAGCCGCCGCGCGGTCGCGACGGGCGGCTATGCGTGCCTGATCGATCCGGCCGCCCGCGCGCGGCCGCCTCGCACGCTCACGCTCGCCGATTTCCTGCGGCGCGACCACCTGCTCGTGTCGTCGGGCGGCGTGATCGGGATCGTCGACGAGGCGCTGGCCGCGCTCGGCCACAAGCGCCGCGTCGCCGCATCGACCACGCATTTCGCCGCGTTGCCGTACCTGCTCGCCGGCTCCGACGCAGTAGCGACGATTCCCGCACACGCGGCGCGCGCGATCGCGCAATCGGCCCCGCTGCGCGCGCTCGCGTGCCCGGTCGAGCTGCCGCGCTATCCGGTGGAAATCGGCTGGCGCACGAGCACCCAGCGCGACCCGGCGATCGTGCGCGTGCGGGACACGATCGCCGCCTGCGTCGCGAACCTCGTCGCACCATGAAAAAGGCCCGGCCGGCTTGCGCCGGTCGGGCCGTTCCGGACGAACCGCCCGCGAATCGAAGCAGGCGGGCGCGTTGCCGGTCCGCGCGTTACTCGACGGACTTCACCATGTCCTCGATGACCTTCTTCGCATCGCCGAACACCATCATCGTCTTGTCCATGTAGAACAGGTCGTTGTCGAGGCCCGCGTAGCCGGCCGCCATCGAACGCTTGTTGACGATCACCGTGCGCGCCTTGTACGCCTCGATGATCGGCATCCCCGCGATCGGCGATTTCGGATCGTTCTTCGCGGCCGGGTTCACCACGTCGTTCGCGCCGAGCACCAGCACGACGTCGGCCTGACCCAGCTCGCCGTTGATGTCCTCCATTTCGAACACGATGTCGTACGGCACTTCCGCTTCCGCGAGCAGCACGTTCATGTGCCCCGGCATCCGCCCGGCAACCGGGTGAATCGCATAGCGCACGTCGACGCCCTTCTCGATCAGCTTGTCGGTCAGCTCCTTCAGCGCGTGCTGCGCGCGGGCGACGGCCAGCCCGTAGCCCGGCACGATCACGACCGTTTCCGCGTTGCCGAGCATGAACGACGCATCCTCGGCCGAGCCCGACTTCACCGGGCGTTGCTCCTGCCCGCCCGCCGCACCGCCGGCCGACGCTTCGCCGCCGAAGCCGCCGAGGATCACGTTGAAGAACGAGCGGTTCATCGCGTGGCACATGATGTACGACAGGATCGCACCCGACGAGCCGACCAGGGAGCCGGCGATGATCAGCATCGCGTTGTTCAGCGAGAAGCCGATGCCGGCCGCCGCCCAGCCCGAGTACGAGTTCAGCATCGACACGACCACCGGCATGTCCGCGCCGCCGATCGGGATGATGATCAGCACGCCGAGCACGAACGCGATCGCCGTCATGATGATGAACGGCAGCCACGCCTGCGTGATGACGAACAGGGCCCCGAAGCCGAGCATCGCGATCGCGAGCATCAGGTTGATCAGGTGCTGGCCTGCATACACGACCGGCGCGCCCTGGAACAGCCGGAACTTGTACTTGCCCGACAGCTTGCCGAACGCGATCACCGAACCGGAGAACGTGATCGCGCCGACGAACGTGCCGATGAACAGCTCGACGCGGTTGCCGTACGGGATGAAGTTCGCCGCGACGGCGTCCTGCGGCACGAGCCCGAACGCTTCCGGCTCCGACACCACCGCATACGCGATGCACACGGCCGCGAGACCGATCAGCGAGTGCATCGCCGCGACGAGTTCCGGCATCTTCGTCATCTCGACGCGCGCGGCGACGAATGCCCCGACCCCGCCGCCGACGATCAGCGCACCGAGCACCAGCGCAAGGCCGAGCGGCAGGTTCGCGCCGAGCCAGGCCGCCTGCTTGACGATCAGCGCGACCGTCGTGAGGATCGCGATGGCCATCCCGACCATCCCGAACAGATTGCCGCGCCGCGCGCTCTTCGGGTTCGACAGCCCCTTCAGTGCCTGGATGAAGCACACCGATGCGACGAGGTACAGCAGCGTAACGACGTTCATGCTCATCGCGCGCCCCCCTTCGCCGCCTTCGGCTCCTTCTTGCGGAACATCTCGAGCATTCGCCTCGTCACGAGAAAGCCGCCGAACACGTTGACGGCCGCAAGCGCGACCGCGAGCGTGCCGAAGACCTTGCCGGTCAAACCGACGGTGAGCGCCGCCGCGAGCATCGCGCCGACGATCACGATCGCCGAGATCGCGTTGGTCACGGCCATCAGCGGCGTATGCAGCGCCGGCGTGACGTTCCAGACGACGTGGTAGCCGACGTACACCGCCAGCACGAAGATGATCACGTTGATCACCGTGTGATTGATGACTTCCATGGTCTCCTCCGTTATTTGCGCGTGACTTCGCCGTCGCGGCACAGCAGCGTCGCGGCGACGATGTCGTCGGTCAGGTCGATGTTCAGCGTGCCTTCCTTTGTGACGATCAGCTTCATGAAGTCGAGCAGGTTGCGCGCGTACAGCGCCGACGCGTCCGACGCGACCATCGATGCGAGGTTCGTGTAGCCGGCGATCGTCACGCCGTTGTGCACGATCACCTGGTCGGCGACCGTCAGCGGGCAGTTGCCGCTCTTCCTGCCGTCGAATTCCGGGCCGCGGCCGGCCGCGAGATCGACGAGCACCGAGCCGGGCTTCATCGACTGCGCGGTTTCGACCGAGATCAGCGTCGGCGCCGGGCGCCCGGGAATCAGCGCGGTGGTGATCACGATGTCGGCCTGCTTCGCGCGCTCGTGCACGAGCGCGGCCTGGCGGCCGAGCCACGACGGCGGCATCGGGCGCGCATAACCGCCGACACCCTGCGCGGCGTCGCGCTCTTCGTCGGTTTCGAACGGGACGTCGAGGAATTTCGCGCCGAGAGACTCGATCTGCTCCTTCACGGCCGGCCGCACATCGGAGGCCTCGATCACCGCGCCGAGGCGCTTCGCGGTCGCGATCGCCTGCAGGCCTGCGACGCCCGCGCCGAGAATCAGCACGCGCGCGGCCTTCACCGTGCCCGCGGCCGTCATCAGCATCGGAAAGAAGCGCGGATACAGCGCCGCGGCGACCAGCACTGCCTTGTAGCCCGCGATGTTCGCCTGCGACGACAGCACGTCGAGACTCTGCGCGCGCGTCGTGCGCGGCGCGGCTTCGAGCGCGAAGCCGGTCACGCCGGCCGCGGCGAGCTTCGCCGCCTGCTCGGCGTTGAACGGCTCGAGCATGCCGACCAGCACGGAGCCGCGCTTGAGCAACGGCAGTTCGGGGTCGGTAGGTGCCTGGACCTTCAACACGACGTCGGCATCAAAAGCAGCCGACTGGTCGGTCAATTCTGCACCGGCGGCCGCATAGGCTTCGTCGGGATAACTGGCTGCGCTGCCCGCCCCTTTCGCGATACTGATGCGATGGCCGGCAGCCGCGTATTTCTTCACGGTTTCCGGCGTCGCAGCCACACGCGCCTCGTTCGCCCGCGTTTCAGCAGGCACTCCAATATGCATCGTCAGTTCCTCCAGTCATTGTCAGTATTTCTTTTCTTGCGATTTTTACTGCACAACGAGCCGGACAGGCTGACTTACCGGCTCACGGGCAACGGCATTCACGCTGCACTTTAACCGAAAGCGGTGGTCGCGCCAGCACATTCCGCACGATCGTGCGCGAATGAGACATTAGCCCGGACCGCGCCGCCGCGCATCGGCGGGACGGATGATCCGCGAGGGTCGGATTCGTCTATCGTCTGATCAGACGGCCGGCAGCGTTCGGGCGCAACCGGTAAAATGCCGATCCATGAAACCCGAAATCTGGACCCCGCATGTGACGGTCGCCGCGCTCGTCGAGCACGCCGGCCGCTTTCTCGTGATCGAGGAAGAAACCTCGACGGGCCTGCGCATCAACCAGCCGGCCGGCCATCTCGAGGCCGGCGAAACGCTGGCCGACGCCGTGATCCGCGAGACGCTCGAGGAAACCGCGCACCCGTTCACGCCCGACGCGCTCGTCGGTGTCTATCTCGCGCACTACGAGCGCCCCGGTACCGCCGGCGCGACCTACCTGCGCTTCACGTTCTGCGGCACGGCCGGCGAGCCGGTCGCGGGCCACGCGCTCGACGACGGCATCGTCCGCACGCTGTGGATGACGGCCGACGAACTGCGCGCGTGCAGCGAGCGCCACCGCTCGCCCGCGGTAATGCGCTGCGTCGACGACTATCTCGCCGGGCGGCGCATTCCGCTCGATTTCGTGCACACGCATTCGGTCGCGCCGCGCCCCGAGGCATTCGAACGTCAGGCGGTCAACAAATGAGCAAGCGCCGTGTAGTGGTGGGCATGTCGGGCGGCGTCGATTCGTCGGTGACCGCGTGGCTGCTGAAGGAACAGGGCTACGACGTGGTCGGCCTGTTCATGAAGAACTGGGAAGACGACGACGACGGCGAATACTGCTCGACGCGCCAGGACTGGATCGACGTCGTGTCGGTCGCCGACCTGATCGGCATCGACGTGGAAGCCGTCAACTTCGCCGCCGAATACAAGGACCGCGTGTTCGCCGAGTTCCTGCGCGAATACTCGGCCGGCCGCACGCCGAACCCCGACGTGCTGTGCAATGCCGAGATCAAGTTCAAGGCGTTTCTCGATCACGCGATGTCGCTCGACGCGGAAATGATCGCGACCGGCCATTATGCGCGCGTGCGCGAGCGCGACGGGCGTTTCGAACTGCTGAAGGCCTTCGATCATACGAAAGACCAGTCGTACTTCCTGCACCGGCTGAACCAGGCGCAACTGTCGAAGACGATGTTCCCGCTCGGCGAGATCCCGAAGACGAAGGTGCGCGAGATCGCCGCGCAGATCGGGCTGCCGAACGCGAAGAAGAAGGATTCGACGGGCATCTGCTTCATCGGCGAACGGCCGTTCCGCGATTTCCTGAACCGCTACCTTCCGACGAAACCCGGCCCGATGAAGACACCCGACGGCAAGGTCGTCGGCAAGCACATCGGCCTCGCGTTCTACACGTTCGGCCAGCGCAAGGGCATCGGCCTCGGCGGCAGCAAGGACGGCAGCGGCGAACCGTGGTTCGTCGCCGCGAAGGACATCGCGTCGAACACGCTGTACGTCGTGCAGGGCCACGATCATCCGTGGCTGCTGTCGCGCGAGCTCGTCGCCGGCAACGTGAGCTGGGTCGCCGGCGAGCCGCCGGCGGAAGGCTTCGCGTGCGGCGCGAAGACACGCTACCGGCAGGCCGATGCGGCGTGTGCGTTCGGTGCCGCCGCGCCCGGCCCGGAAGGCGAAGCGCGCTTCTCGCTCGCGTTCGACGACGCGCAGTGGGCCGTCACGCCCGGCCAGTCGGCCGTGCTGTACGACGGCGAGATCTGCCTCGGCGGCGGCATCATCGAATCCGCGGCGACCAGCCATTCCGCACCGGCGGAAGGCCACGCCCCGGCGCTCGCCGACGCACGCTGACACATATTCGGTTTAGACTTGCGGCACGCCGCGCCCGGCGGAACACGATTCCGCCGAGGCCGGCAGACCGCCGCGCAGCGCACGCATGGCGGTATTTCAAGATGCAGGGTCTATTCATGTATGGAACGCGCATGCGTTGCCACGAGAAGGGCCGCTCGCGAGGCGCGCGACGCCGCGAATACTGACGTATTCGCAAGGAGCGCAACGCGGCGAGCGGCCCTTCTCGTGGCAACCCCAAATCTAAGTAGATCATTCCACGGGAATGCCCGAAATCGCCCGCATGGCGGTGTCGTTCGTCACTTGTTTGGCTCGGCCAAACGGCGCTCCTCACTCCTTGCCCTGCGAGCGATTTCGGGCATTCGCATGCGCGTTCCATACATGAATAGACCCTAGGAGTCCCCATGCTTTCACGACGCTATCTGGCGATGTGGTGTGCCATCCTGCTGCTTGTCGCGGCGATCGCGCTCGCGTCGGTCCACGTGCTTTCCTGGCTGTGGATCATCATCCCCGCCGCCCTCGTCGCGCTCGGCGTGTACGACCTGAACCAGGACCGTCACGCGATCCTGCGCAACTACCCGCTCTGGGGCCACTTCCGCTTCCTGTTCGAGTTCATCCGCCCCGAGATCCGCCAGTACTTCGTCGAGGACGATACCGACGAGAAACCGTTCTCGCGCGCGCAGCGCAGCCTCGTCTACCAGCGCGCGAAGAACGTCGCCGACAATCGCCCGTACGGCACCGAGCTGAACGTGAAGGCCGTCGCGCACGAATGGATCAGCCACTCGCTCGCGCCGACGAAGCTGCCGAACCACGATTTCCGCATCCGCGTCGGTGCGAATCGCGCGCAGCCGTACGACATCTCGATCTTCAACATCTCGGCGATGAGCTTCGGCTCGCTGTCCGCGAACGCGATCCGCTCGCTGAACCTCGGCGCAAAGAAAGGCGGGTTCGCGCACGACACGGGCGAAGGCTCGCTGTCGAAGTACCACCGCGAGAACGGCGGCGACATCATCTGGGAAATCGCGTCGGGCTACTTCGGTTGCCGCAACGACGACGGCACGTTCAACCCCGACAAGTTCGCGAAGCAGGCCGCCGATCCGCAGGTCAAGATGATCGAGGTGAAGCTGTCGCAGGGCGCGAAGCCGGGCCACGGCGGCGTGCTGCCGGCCGCGAAGATCACGCCGGAGATCGCCGAGACGCGCGGCGTGCCGATGGGCAAGGACTGCATCTCGCCCGCGACGCACTCGGAGTTCTCGACGCCGCGCGGGCTGCTCGAATTCGTCGAGCGGCTGCGCACGCTGTCGGGCGGCAAGCCGACCGGCTTCAAGCTGTGTGTCGGCCATCCGTGGGAATTCTTCGGGATCGCGAAGGCGATGGTCGAGACGGGCATCGTGCCGGACTTCATCGTCGTCGACGGCGCGGAAGGCGGCACGGGCGCGGCGCCGCTCGAATTCACCGACCACGTCGGCGTGCCGCTGCAGGAAGGGCTGCTGCTCGTGCACAACACGCTGGTCGGGATCGGCGTGCGCGATCGCGTGAAGATCGGCGCGAGCGGCAAGATCATCACCGCGTTCGACGTCGCGCGCACGCTCGCGATCGGCGCGGACTGGGTGAACTCGGCGCGCGGCTTCATGTTCGCGGTCGGCTGCATCCAGGCGCAGACCTGCCACACGGGCCGCTGCCCGACCGGCGTCGCGACGCAGGACCCGGTGCGCCAGCGCGCGCTCGTCGTGCCCGACAAGGCCGACCGCGTGTACAACTTCCACCGCAATACGCTGCACGCGCTGCAGGAACTCGTGCAGGCGGCCGGCCTGTCGCATCCGTCGGAGCTGCGCGCGCATCACATCGTGCAGCGCATCTCGCCGCACGAGGTCCGGCTGATGTCGCAGTTGCTGAAGTACCTGAAGCCCGGCGCGCTGCTCGACGGCAACCATTGCGGCTTCACGCTGTACGACAGCTGGTGGCCGATTGCGCGCAGCGATTCGTTCACGCTCGGCGAGGCCGTGTACGCGTCGATCGAGTGACGCTCGCGGCCGCCCTGCTCCGGCGGCGGCCCGGCAAAAAGAAAAGCGCCCCGCGGGG
>NZ_LDWR01000060.1 GCF_001039005.1 Burkholderia cepacia | reverse complement strand
TCCCTATGTAAACAGACCCTAATGATAAGCGGGCGTGCCTTAGCGGGAGCTTAAACACGGACGCCTCCGTGCGTTGGCGCACCGTATCGACACGGTCGCGTGCCATGTCGGACGTTCTTCAGGTTTGCTTAATCTTACGCTCCGTAATCTCGGGCCGTCGCGTTCAACGGGAGCGCGGCATACGATCAAAACCGGAGGAACAACACCATGAAACACCTGACGAGAATCCTTGCCGTGGCGCTCGCCGTGCTGCCTGCCGCCGTCTACGCGGAATATAACGGGCCGTCCACGCTGACCACGACGACCGTGAAGGAACTGCTCGCGAACGGCAAGGACGACCAGCACGTGCAGTTGCAGGGGCGCATCGTCAAGCATGCCGGCGGCGAGGACTACGAGTTCGCGGACGCAACCGGCACGATCCGCGTCGAGATCGACGACAAGCTGTGGGCGGCCGGGCAGCCCGTCAACGACAAGAACGAGGTGAAACTGAGTGGCGAATTCGAGCGCAAGTGGTCGGGCAAGGTGAAGGTGGACGCCGATCACGTCGAAGTGCTGCACTGACCGATGCGCGCGGGGCCGGTGATAACATGGACGACCGGTTCCCGCTCCCACCAAGATGGCCGACAATTTCGACGAACTCGCGTCCCGGATCCGGGCGCAATTTTCCGAGCTGAGCCCGCAATTCCAGGCGGGCGCCGCTTTCCTGCTCGATCATCCCGACGAAGTCGCCACGTCGTCGATGCGCAAGGTCGCGCAGCGCGCGCAGGTGCAGCCCGCGTCGCTCGTGCGGCTCGCGCAGCAATTCGGCTTCCCCGGCTGGAACGAGCTGCGCGACCTGTGCGTCGCGCGCGTGCGCACGCGCCCCGAGCCGCTCACGCAGCGGGCGCGCTCGCTCGTGCGGCCCGACGCGAAAGCGTCGCTCGCGCACGACCTGCTCGCCGCGCAGCAGCACAACCTGTCGGCCACCGCCGCGCAGAACGAGCACGCGCTTGCGGACGCGGCCAAGCTGATCCGCAAGGCGTCGCACGTGCATGTCGCGGGGTTTCGCTCCTGTTATCCGGTCGCGTTCGGCTTCGTGTACGGCTACCGGCTGTTCCGACCGACCGTGTCGCTGCTCAACGGCGTCGCCGGCTCGCTCGAAATGGAGCTGCGGACGATCGCGAAACAGAGCGTGACCGTGGTCATCAGCTTTGCGCCGTATTCGGCGGAAGCGACGCGCGTCGCGCAGGCCGCGAAGGCGCAGGGCAGCCGGATCGTCGCGATCACCGACAGCGCGGTGTCGCCGATCGCGCTGCATGCGGACGCGCAACTGATCTTCACGCACGACAGCCCGTCGTTCTTTCCTTCGCTGGTGGCCGCGCATGCGATGACCGAGGCGCTGGTCGCGCAGTTGCTGGCGCTCGAAGGCAGCGATGCGGTCGCGGCGCTCGAGCGCACGGAAGCGGAGCTGCACGCGAAGGGCGCTTACGTCGTTTGACGTGGTACCCACGGCTTCGGCCGTTTCCCGTTCACGATTCAATCCGAACCATCCGATGACGTTCACATACGAGGTGACCGACGCGGGCGATGCGAACATGCGCAAGCAGATCGTCGCGCCGCTCGTGCGATTCAACGAAAGCCAGGCCGGCCCGAACGACTTCCGTCCGCTGGCCGTGCTGGTGACCGACGCGGACGGCTCGGTGGTCGGCGGCCTGTGGGGCGGCACGGCGTTCGGCTGGCTGCATGTCGACCTGCTCGTGGTGCCGGAGGCAGCGCGCGGCCAGGGCGCCGGCACGCGCATCATGGATCTGGCCGAAACGGAGGCCGTCGCGCGCGGCTGCCACAGCGCGTGGCTCGACACGTTTGACTTCCAGGCGAGGCCCTTCTACGAGAAGCGCGGCTACGTTCGCTTCGGCGAGCTGCCGGATTATCCGGTCGGACACACGCGCATTTTCCTGACGAAGAAGCTCGCGGGTTGAGCGGCGCCGCCGCCGCGCGGCACGGTTGACGATGTCACCGGCCGTCGCCTAGGATACCGGTCAGCGATGCAGGTCGCTTCCGGGTCCGCGGAAAGGGTTGAACCCACCTGTCGCAGCAAATCCAGTCTTTCCCCATCCTTTGTGCTGGCGGTATTGCGGACCTTCGGCCATTTCTGCACGAGGATCCGCATGAACACGCTGCCCCCCAGGGCCAATCCCGAACATCTGAAAAAGCAGGCCAAGGCATTGTTGCGCCTGTACCGGCAGGGCGACGCGCATGCCGTCGAACGCTTTGTCCGGTTTCTCCCCGCCGCCGCGAACCGCACGCACGCCGAAGTGCTCGCACTCGGGCTTCGCCTGCACGACGCGCAGTCGTGCATTGCGCGCGAGTACTGCGTCGCGTCGTGGGCCGATCTCGGCGCGTTCGTCGAAACGCATGCGCTGGCGCGGCAGCAGCGCTCGCTGCTGATCCGGCGCTGGCTCGATCTCGCATACGGCGGCGATGTGACCGGCGGCTTCGGCGCGGCCCGGCCGCGGGTCGCCGCGCAATTGCTGCGCGACCAGCCCGACCTCGTGTCGGGCGATCCGACCATCGCGTGCGCGGCGGGCGATCTCGACGCGGTGCAGGCGGCCCTGGCCGCCGATCCCGGCTGGATCGCGCGCGCCGGCGGTGCGCTGAATCTGCCGCCGCTGGTCGCCGTCACGCATTCGCGGCTCGGGCAGATTCCCGAGTTTGCCGTCAGGCTGCGCGCCTGCGCGCGTCTCCTGCTCGATGCCGGCGCCGACCCGAACCAGCGGATCGGCAACCGGTTCCCACCGGCTTCGCTCGCCGCGCCCGACGAGTCGGGCCCGCTGTCGGCGCTGTATGGCGCTGCCGGCGTCAATCGCGATCCGGTGCTCACGACCCTGCTGCTGGAAGCCGGCGCCGACCCGAACGACGGCGAATCGCTGTATCACTCGCTGGAGAACCCGGCGTGCACGCGCCTGCTGCTCGAGCATGGCGCGCGGGTGGGCGGAACGAACGCGTTGCGGAGGGCGCTCGACATGCGCGATGCGGCCGCGCTCGAACTGGTGCTCGCGCATGGCGGCGACCCGAACGAACCGGCCGGCGAGGGGCCGACGAAGATGTGGGGCGCGCCGTTGTTGCGGGCGATCGCCGTGCGCTGCTCGGCGCGCCATATCGCCGCGCTGCTGGCGGCCGGCGCCGATCCGGGCGCGCGGACGGTGGCAGGCGTCAGTGCGTACCGGCTGGCCATGCAGGCCGGGCTGCCCGACGTCGCGACGTTGCTGCGCGCGGCCGGCGCGGAGGAGACGCTCAGCGCGGAAGACGCGTTCGTGGCAGCCTGCGCGCGTGCCGACGCCGACGCCGCGCGACGCATCCAGGCGCGGCATCCCGAACTGCCCGGCGCGCTGCCCGACGACCGGCTGCGGTTGCTGCCGGACGCCGCCGCGTGGGGCTCGGGCGACGCGGTGAAGGTCATGGTCGAACTGGGCTGGCCGATTGCCGCGCGGGGCGGCGACTGGGACGCGAGCGCACTGAATCAGGCCGTGTTCCGCGGCGACGCGGCGCTGCTGGCGTTCCTGCTCGAACACGGCGCAAGCTGGCGCGAAACGCACGGGTTCGGGAGCGATGCGCTCGGCACGCTGTCGTGGGCGTCCGTCAACGAACCGGAGGGCGTCGGCCATCCCGACTGGGAAGCCTGCGCGCGCGTGCTGGTCGCGCACGGCATGCCGCAAGCCGCGCGCGATCCGTCGGATCCGGACGGTGTGCTGATCGGCGGTCGTGCGATGCGGTTCTCCGAAGCCGTTACCGACGTGTTGCTCGGCATCGACGACGGGCAGCCCGTATCGAAGTGAACGACAGCGGCTGGGCAGCGGGCAGGCGGCGATACCTGCCCGCGCGTTGCCGGTCGCGAGATTTTTCCTGTCGTGCGACGACATTTCGGCCATCGCTGAAACGTCGCGTGCACGACCGGCGTAAGCTCACCCGTCAACACCTTCCGGGAGTCCACGATGACCCGTTCCGACCTTCAAGCCCGCCAAGCCGAAGCTTTCCGCGCACTGCACACGCGCCCCGGCGCGTTCATCATCCCGAATCCGTGGGATGCCGGCACCGCCCGCCTGCTCGCGATGGCCGGCTTCGAGGCGCTCGCCACCACGAGTGCCGGTTACGCGTTTTCGAAAGGGCAGCCCGACAACGCGATCGACCGCGATGCGATGCTCGATCACATCGCCGATCTCGTCGCCGCGGGCGGCCTGCCCGTGAGCGCCGATCTCGAGAACGGCTTCGGCGACGCGCCCGCAACGGTGGCCGAAACGATCCGGCTGGCGGCCGAGGCCGGCGCGGTCGGCGGCTCGATCGAGGATGCGACGGGCCGCACCGATGCGCCGATCTATGCGCGCGAAGCGGCGATCGAGCGCATCGCGGCGGCCGTCGACGCGGCGCGCGCGCTGCCGTTTCCGTTCACGTTGACCGCGCGCTGCGAAAACTACCTGCATGGCCGCCGCGACCTCGCCGATACGATCGCGCGGCTGGTCGCCTATCGCGACGCGGGCGCCGACGTGCTGTACGCGCCGGGCATCACCGATGCCGACGAGATCGCGGCGGTGACGCAGGCGGTCGGCGCGCCCGTGAACGTCGTCATGGGATTGCAGGGTGGCTTGCTGAGCCTCGATGCGCTGGCGGCGCTCGGCGTGAAGCGCGTCAGCGTTGGCGGCGCGTTGGCGCGGGCCGCGCTCGGCGCGTTCCTGCGCGCCGCGATGGAGATGGCGCGCGACGGCACGTTTACATTTTCGCAAGCAGCCGTGCCGGGTCGCGAACTCAATCGCTGGTTCGCGGCGCCTGATAATTCGCCGGTTTTGTTCGATGAATGACGACAAATAAAAGGTGGGATCGTTTCCAGTCGAAACGTTGATTGACAATAATCAACCGATTTCGCGTCCGAATTAAATGGCAATGACGGCGCGAAAACCATCGTTTATTCTCCGCATTTCTCCGGTTCACCCGGAACCGGCGCGCAAGCCGCGCCGGACCTGGCGATTGCCTTTCGCCGCGCGTGCCATGCGGCGCATTGTTACATTTTCCCGGGCGACGCGTTTTTTGTGCGCGGGAGTTGCCGGTTATTTTTTTGATTGATAATCTGCCGCACGTCGAACGACCGGTCGATGAGTTGCCGGGAATATCAATATATTCAATATATAAAAAATTGAGAGAACGATGACGATCCGAGAAAATCAGCGTGTCGGGTTTCGCGTCGGCGATGTCGTGACGCTGAAAACCGGTGGGCCGCGCATGACCGTCACCTATGCCGGGCCGGTCGTGTTCGACGACGCCGACTGGCTGATCTGCCAGTGGTTCGACGAAAGCGGCGAGTTCCGGCAGGAAATGTTCCATCACGACACGGTCGTGCCCGAGCCGCGCGCGATTTCGGCCGGGCGCGTCCGGATGCGCATGCAGTCGCATCGCTATCGGTCGGCTGCCTGACGTCGGCCGGTCACGTCGATGCGGCAGTGCGCCGCGCCCGCGCCACGACATTTCACGCCAGCCCGAAACATGAGGCGGCGCGTTGCGCCGATACTGCACGCATGAACCCGACCGATCCCATTGCCGCGGTGACGCACCGCGATCCCTATCCCTACTACGCAGCGCTCGTTGACGGGCCGCCGCTCGCGTTCGACGCGACGCTCGGCCTGTGGGTCGCGAGCCGCGCGGCGGCCGTGACCACCGTGCTCGGCCATCCCGCGTGCCGCGTGCGTCCGCTGGACGCGCCCGTGCCGCCCGCATTGCGCGGCACGACGGCCGGTGCGCTGTTCGGCGAGCTGGTGCGGATGAACGACGGCCCGTCGCGTCACGACGTGCCGAAACAGGCGCTGCGCACGGCGTTCGCGCCGATCGACACGGATGCGCTGCGCACCCGCGCCGCGCAGCTGGCCGAGCGGCGGTTGCCGGCGCCGGGCGACGCCGACGCGCTGAACGCGTGGTGCATGACGGTGCCCGTCTGCGCGGTCGCCGATCTGCTCGGCTTCGACGAGACGCAGCTCGACGACATTGCGGTGCAGGTCGTCGACTTCGTCGCCGCGCTGTCGCCGCTGTCGGACGCCGCGGCGCTGGCCCGCGCGAGCGACGCTGCGCGGCAACTGCTCGACCGGATGACGGAGCGCGTTGCGCAGACGCACGCGCACGACGGCACGCTGGTCGCCGCGGTGCAGCAGGCGGCCCGCGCGGCGGGCTGGCAGGCGAGCGGCGCGCTGGTCGCGAATCTCGTCGGGTTGCTGTCGCAGACCTGCGAGGCGACGGCCGCGTGGCTCGGCAATGCGCTGGTGGCGTGGAACGGGGAAGCGCAAGCCGCGCGCGTCGCGCCGGACGACGCGACGCTCGACGCGTTCGTGGCCGAAGTGGGACGCTTCGATTCGCCGGTGCAGAACACGCGCCGCTTCGTCGCGTCGCGCACGACGATCGAAGGCGTGACCGTCGAAGCCGGCGACGCGATTCTCGTCGTGCTCGCCGCGGCGAACCGCGACCCGGCCGTGCATCGCGATCCGCATCGGCTGATGCCGGGCCGCGCGGCCGGGCCGAATTACGGTTTCGGCACGGGGCCGCACGGCTGTCCGGGCGAGCGGATCGCACGGGCGGTGACGACGGGGGCGTTCGGTGCGTGGCTGCGCGCGGGCGGCTGGGCGCCGCGCGACCGGCTGGCGTGGCATTACCGCGCGTCGACCAACGTCAGGATGCCGACGTTCGACGCGGCGCGGTGAAGGGGAAAGAGGGACTTAACGGCAGCCTTGCTTCTCCGCCCATTGCTCCTGGGCGGCGACGCGGCGTTGCACGCGTTCGACGAGGCCGGTCGAGAAGGTGCGCATGCTGATGCCGCGACGCTTCGCGATGATCGTCTGCGCGACGTCGGCTTGCGGGTTCGGCTGGCATGCCCAGTACAGCGTCATCAGCCAGCCGATGCCCGTCCATGCGAACAGCGCGTTGAACAGCGCGATCGTCAGCTTGTCGCGCCGGCCGCGCCGGTCGGCAATGATGGCAGGCAGAAAATAGAGCGCGATCGCGACAACCGAACCCACTGCTTCAAACAGGACTGCGTCATGCATGGTGCTGCTCCGTCCGAACTGCAATGGGACCGATTGTCGCGCTTTTTCCGTTCGTGTGCCGGCAATTGATTGTTGCGTTTTTAATCACGATCAGCCGGCTTCGGCGTCCTCCAACTGCTCATCGTTGCTCAGGATGAACCCTTCGTCGAGCCAGCCCGTCACACCGCCGATCATCAGCTTGACCGGCCGGTCGAGGCGCGCGAGCTGGATCGCCGCGCGCGCGGCGCCGTTGCAGTGCGGGCCCGCGCAGTAGACGACGAACAGCGTACCGGCCGGATAGCCGGCGAGCTTGCTCTCGATGATCTTGCGGCGCGGCAGGTTGCGCGCGCCGGGCACATGGCCGGCCGCGAACTGGTCGGGGCCGCGCACGTCGAGCAGCACGAAATCGGGCGCGCCCGACGCGAGTGCGTCGTGCACGTCCCAGCAATCGGTCTCGAATCGCAGCGAAGCCTCGAAATGCGCGAGGGCGGCGGGGCTGTCGGCGGCGGGTACGTCGGTGACGTAAGACATGGGCAGGCTCTCCTGGTCGAAAGGGCGCGGAAGGCGCCGTCATGAAGGGCAGTATCGCGGTTCGGCGCGTTTCGCGGCAGTGGCGCGATCGACAAGTTCCGGTAACATCGCGCCATGCACAATCATCTCGTCGTCGCGCTCGCCTACGATCGCCTCTGCACCTTCGAATTCGGCTGCGTGGTCGAACTGTTCGCACTCGAGCGCCCCGAGCTCGGCGTCGACTGGTATCGCTTCGCGGTATGCGCGAGCGAGCCGGGGCCCGTGCGCGCGGCGGGCGGCATCACGGTCGCCGCGCCGTACCGGCTCGCGACGCTCGATCGCGCGGATACCATCGTGATTCCGGGCTGGCGCGATCCGGACGAACTGCCGCCGGAGCCGTTGCTGAAGAAACTGCGGGCCGCGCATCGGCGCGGCGCGCGGCTCTGCTCGATCTGTTCGGGCGTGTTCGTGCTGGCGGCGGCCGGCGTGCTCGACGGTCTCACCGTGACGACGCACTGGCGTTACGCGGAGCGCCTGCAGGCACGTTATCCGGCGCTGCGCGTGAATCCCGATGCGCTTTACGTCGACGAAGGGCAGATCGTCACGTCGGCAGGTTCGGCGGCGGGGCTCGACATGCTGCTGCATCTGGTGCGCCGCGATTACGGCGGCGCGATCGCGAACCGTGTCGCGCAGCGCCTCGTGTTGCCGCCGCATCGCGACGGCGGCCAGGCGCAGTTCGTGCCGCGTCCGGTCGCGCCGGGCGGCAGCGACCGGCTCGCGAAGCTGATCGACTGGATGCGCGTGCACGCGGCCGAGCCGCACACGCTCGCGTCGCTCGCCGCGCAGGCCGCGATGAGCACGCGCACGCTGCAGCGCCAGTTCGCGGATGCAACAGGGATGTCGCCGCTCGCGTGGCTGATCCGCGAGCGCGTGAATGTCGCGAAGGACATGCTGGAAGCGCAACCGGCGCTGCCACTCGCACAGGTCGCGGCGCGCGCGGGGTTCGGTTCGGAGGAATCGCTGCGCCGGCATTTCCGGCGCGTCGCGGCGACCAGCCCGGCCGCCTACCGGCGCGGGATGGGTCGCGGCGAAAGATAATGACGGTCGCCGAACGGGGCCGTTCGGGCACGACAACAAAAGGAAAAGACATCATGGGTTTGTTCGGAAAGCTGTTCGGAAAGAAATCGCGCGACGAAGCGTCGTCGGCATCTCAGGTGCCTTCGACCGGCGAGCAAGGTGAGCAGAACGAGCAAAACGGCCCCGACATCGCACCCGAACTCGCGCCCGCGCTGGCGGCCTACCAGGCCGGCCGGCACGAGGCCGCTATCGCGATCGCCGCGCCGTATGCCGAGCGTCTCGCCGATGCGGCGCGGCTCTGCGCGCTCGCGTATTCGGCGATGGACCGGTATACCGACGCCTTCCCGCACTGGCTTGCGTTGTTCGAACACGAGCCGAGCGCACACAACGCGGTGCAGCTCGCGACGACATCGGTGATGTGCGGTGAGGTCAAGCGCGGTGAAGCGTGGATGCAGAAGGCCGCCGAGATCAATCATGAAACGCACGAGCAGTCGGATGTCGCCGCGCGCGTGAACTTCGTCTCCGCGCTGATGCAAAGCGGCCATCTTTACGACGCGCTGCCGCATATCGCGTGGATGCGCGACGTGTACGGCCAGGTGCGCATCACCGATTCGACGTTCCTCTACATGCGCGGCATTCCGTTCTTTCCGTCGTTTCTCGAGAAGAGCCTGGAGATCCTGAAGGCCACGCAGCCGGCCGACGCGATCGCGCCGTGGTACGGCGCGCTCCACGGCAAGCTCGACGAAGAAGGCGAAGCGCAGCTTGCCGCGTGGGTCGGCCAGCTGCCGGGACAACCGGCCGCCTGAACGGCCGTCGGCGCTCGCGATAACCATTCATTCCGAACAAGGATTCCGATGACGATGCTGCCTTCCCGTTTGCCGCTGATCCAGGCCCCGATGGTCGGTTCGCTGAGCCCGCTCGCGATCGCGGTGTGTGAAGCCGGCGGGCTCGGCTCGCTCGCGTGCGCGGCGCTCGGCCCGCAGCAACTGCGCGACGAGATCGCGGCGATCCGGGCACGCACGTCCGCGCCGTTCAACGTGAACTTCTTCTGCCACACGCCGCCGGCGCCCGACGCCGAGGTCGACGCGCGCTGGCGCGCGGCGCTCGCCGGCTACTACGCGGAAGCCGGGCTCGATCCGGCCGACGTGAAGGGCGGTCCCGGCCGCGCGCCGTTCGACGATGCGATGTGCGCGGTCGTCGAGGACTTGCGGCCGGCCGTCGTGAGCTTCCATTTCGGGCTCCCGGACGACACGCTGCTCGAGCGCGTGCGCCGCACCGGCGCGCGGGTCGTTTCATCCGCGACGACCGTCGAGGAAGCGCGCTGGCTCGATGCGCGCGGCGTCGATGCGATCGTCGCGCAGGGCGCGGAGGCCGGTGGTCACCGCGGAATGTTCCTGACCGACGACATCCATGCGCAACCGGGCCTGTTCGCGTTGCTGCCGCAGATCGTCGACGCGGTGCGCGCGCCGGTGATCGCGGCCGGCGCGATCGCCGACGGGCGCGGCATCGCGGCCGCGTTCGCGCTCGGCGCGCGCGCGGTGCAGATCGGCACGGGCTACCTGCTGACGCCGCAGGCCGGCCGCTCGGCGCAGCATCGCGCGGCAGTGCGCGCCGCGTGCGACGACGGCACACGCGTGACCAACCTGTACACGGGCCGCCCCGCGCGCGGGCTGCTGACGCGCTTCATGCGCGAGCAAGGGCCGATGAGCGCGCTCGCGCCCGCGTTCCCGCTCGCGACGGCCGCGGTCGATCCGCTGCGCGGCGCGTTCGAGCGGCAGGGCCGCGACGATTTCTCGCTGCTGTGGTCGGGCGAGGCCGCGGCGCTTGCGCGCGAAGAGGATGCCGGCGCGCTGACGCGGCGCCTGTGGGACGACGCGCTGGCGTGCGCGGCGGGGTTGCGCGACGCGTTCCCGCAGGCGGTCTGAACGGCCAGGGCAGGGGGCGCCGGAGCGGAAGCATCGGCGTATGATCTGGGTTTTCGTCAGCCCGATCCAGGCACCCCCATCATGACCTCCGTTGACACTACCCCCGTCCTCGACCATGACAAGCTCGTTACCTTCATCGAGCGCAAGTGGAACGATGAAATCCTCCACGCACTGACCGACTACATCGCGATTCCCGCGAAGAGTCCCGCGTTCGACCCCGATTGGGCGAAGCGCGGTTATCTCGAGCGCGTCGTCACCGACGCCGCGCAGTGGGCCGAACGGCAGCCCGTGAAGGGCCTGAAGCTCGAGATCGTGCGCCTGCCGGGCCGCACGCCGGTGATCTTCTTCGAATCACCAGCCACGCGCTCGGGCAGCACCGACACGATCCTGCTATACGGCCACCTCGACAAGCAGCCCGAATTCGACGGCTGGCGCGCGGACCTCGGCCCGTGGACGCCGAAGTTCGAGAACGGCAAGCTGTACGGCCGCGGCGGCGCGGACGACGGTTATGCGATCTACGCGAGCCTCGCGGCGCTCGGCGCGCTCGACGAGCAGGGCATCGAGCGGCCGCGCTGCGTCGGCCTGATCGAGACTTGCGAGGAATCGGGCAGCTACGACCTGCTGCCGTACGTCGACGCGCTGCGTGACCGGCTCGGCCAGGTGTCGCTCGTCGTGTGCCTCGATTCGGGCGCCGGCAACTACGACCAGATGTGGCTCACCACGTCGCTGCGCGGGCTCGTGTCTGGCGACCTGCAGGTCGAGGTGCTCGAGGAAGGCATCCACTCGGGTGTCTATGGCGGCATCGCGCCGTCGAGCTTCCGCGTGATGCGCCAGCTGTTCGAGCGTCTGGAAGACGCGAAGAACGGCAACCTGCTGCCGGGCGTGTTCCATTGCGAGATTCCGTCGAGCCGCGTGCGCGAAGCCGACGCGGCCGCCGCGATCCTCGGCGACGCGGTGTGGAAGGGGCTGCCGTGGGCGTGCGGCGCGGACGGCAAGCCCGTGCTGCCGACCACGACCGATCCGCGCGAGGCGCTGCTGAATTCGACGTGGCGTCCGTCGCTGTCGGTGACGGGCGCGGCCGGCATGCCGGCGCTTGCCGATGCGGGCAACGTGCTGCGTCCGCGCACCGCGTTCAAGCTGTCGCTGCGCCTGCCGCCGCTCGTCGACGCCGCGCAGGCCGTGCAGCAGCTGAAGAAACTGCTCGAACTCGATCCGCCGTACAACGCGAAGGTCACGTTCAAGCCCGACGCGGGCGCCGCGACCGGCTGGGCGGCACCCGATCTCGCGCCTTGGCTCGCGTCGTCGCTCGACGCCGCGTCGCGCCGCCACTTCGGCGCGGACTGCGCGTACATGGGCCTCGGCGGCACGATCCCGCTGATGAACGTGCTGCAGGCAGGCTTCCCGTCTGCGCAGTTCATGGTGTGCGGCGTGCTCGGGCCGAAGTCGAACGCGCACGGCCCGAACGAGTTCCTGCACGTGCCGTACGCGAAGAAGCTGACGGCCGCGGTTGCCGACGTGATCGCGTCCGCACGCTGATCGTCGCGACTGTCCGACCCAATTCGACCTGATGGAGTCCTGCCGATGACCGCACTGCCGACGCCCGACACCGAACCGCTGCGCATGCGCGCCGAACCGCTGCATGCGTTCGTCGCGGCACTCTGGGAACGGGCCGGCAGCAGCGAGCGCGAGGCGCGGCTCGTTGCCGATCACTTGGTCGGCGCGAATCTCGCGGGCCACGATTCGCACGGGATCGGGATGATCCCGAACTACGTCGCATCGTGGCGGGAAGGGCAGTTGCAGCTGAACGGGCACGCGTCGATCGTCCGCGACGGCGGCGCGGTGCTGACGATCGACGGCGGGCGCGGCTTCGGCCAGGTGATCGCGTTCGAGGCGATGGTCGAAGGGATCGAGCGCGCGCGGCGCATGGGCATCTGCGCGATCGGGCTGCGCGACGTGCATCATCTTGGCCGCATCGGGCACTGGGCCGAGCAGTGCGCGCGCTCGGGGCTCGTGTCGTTCCATTTCGTCAACGTGCCGGGCGACCTGCTGGTCGCGCCGCTGCACGGCACCGATCCGCGCTTCGGCACGAACCCGTTCTGCGCCGCGTATCCGCGTGCGGGCAAGCCGCCGCTGCTGCTCGATTTCGCGACGAGCGCGATCGCGTACGGCAAGACGCGCGTCGCGTACAACCAGGGCAAGCGCGTGCCGGCCGGGTCGCTGATCGACCATCTCGGCCAGCCGACCGACGATCCGGCGGTGATGCACGAGCAGCCGTTCGGCGCGCTGCTGCCGTTCGGGCTGCACAAGGGGTATGCGCTGGCCGCGATGTGCGAGATCTTCGGCGGCGCGCTCGTCGGCGGGCATACGACCTATGGCGACACGCTGCAGAAGACGAGCGCGATCGTCAACGGGATGTTGTCGGTGCTGATCGATCCGAACGCGTTCGACGCGGCCGACGCCGAGCGCGAGGCCGATGCGTTCGTCGCATGGGCGAAGGCGTCGCCGCAGGCCGGCGATGCGCCGGTGCAGGTGCCCGGCGAGCCGGAGGAAGCGAGCCGCGCCGCGCGCGGCGCCGGCGGCATTCCGGTCGATCGCGCGACGTGGCGGCAGATTCGCGAGAGCGCGGCGGCCGTCGGCTTTGACGATGCCGAACTCGATGCATGGACGCAGCGCTGCGAGGCTTCCGCGTGAGCTGGCAGTCGGAGAAGGCGCACGGCGAGGAGATTGCGTACCAGCTTGCTCCGCTCGGCATGGTCGAGGTCGCACGGTTCTTCAGCGGGGCGGCGATGCGGCTCGATGGCGTGATGTTCGGCTTCATGTCGCGCGGGTCGCTGTTCCTGCGTGTAGACGACGTGAATCGTCCGGCGTTTGTCGCGGCGGGCATGGGGCCGTTCTCGTACGCAAGGCCGACGCGTACCGTAGCGCTCGAGGGCTACTACGAAACGCCGGCCGACGTGCTCGAGGATGCGGGCGCGCTGTTCGACTGGTGCCGCAGCGCGTATCGCGCGGCGCTGCTGGCGGGGCCGCCGAAGCGCAAGGCGAGGGCCGCCCGTAAGCCGGTGTCGGCGACGGGATCCGCGGCGGCGCCGAAATCCACATCGAAGCGTTCGGTGAAACCGGAGCCGAAGAGGGCATCCACGGCGGCAGCGAAATCCACGCCTAAGCTTGCGCCAAAACCGGCGCCGGAGCCGAAAGCGATAGCGGTAGCGGCGTCGAAACCTTCGCGGAAACCGGCATCGAAACCCCCGGCCAAGCGCAAACCGGCATAGCGCCGGTCTTGCGAGGCGATCGCCTCGCGACGTTCCCTTTCCTTTCTTTCAGGCGTGCCCATTGCCGCGCGACGGGTGCGCGAAAGCGTCAAGCTTGCCGCACCGCACATCCGGCATGCTTCACAACGGCGGCCCCGGCGTTTATGATCGGCGCGGGTTGCGCCGGTGCCTGGCACGACCCGCGCCGGCCTCGCCGCCGGCCCCCGCGAACGGCGCATCGTACGCCGCGCGGGACGCTTCCCCACTCATCATTCCAGCGGAGACAGCCGATGCTCGTCCTGATTCTCGGTTTAGCGATCTTCCTCGGTGTGCACTCGATCCGGATCGTCGCCGACGGCTGGCGTTCCGCGATGATCGCGCGAATCGGCGAGAAAGGCTGGAAGGCCGGTTATGCGATCGCGTCGATCGTCGGCTTCGTGCTGATCGTCCGCGGCTACGGGATCGCGCGCGAGAGCGCGACGCAGCTGTGGGTGTCGCCCGTCGGCGTGCGCCACCTGACGGGCGTGCTGACCGCGGTCGCGTTCGTGCTGATCGCCGCGTCGTATGTGCCGCGCAACCGGATCAAAACGCTCGTCGGGCATCCGATGCTGGCCGGCGTGATGGTCTGGGCGGTCGCGCACCTGCTGATGAACGGCACGGTGCACGCGGTCGTGCTGTTCGGCGCGTTCTTCGTATGGTCGCTCGTCGATTTCGTCGTGTCGCGCACGCGCGATCGCCGCGACGGCGTTCGTTATCCGGCCGGCGCGCTGCCGGGCGACATCGCGGCCGTCGCGGCCGGGCTCGTCGTCTGGGCCGCGTTCGCGCTGTTCCTGCATGGCCCGCTGATCGGCGTGCGGCCGTTCGGCTGAACGCGCACGCCGGGCAGGCGTCCGGCGGTCAGCGCAGCTTCGCGCCGGACGCCTGCCCGAACGACGGCTGCCTGCGCCGCAGGAAGTACGACGCGACGATCGCGAGCGCCGTCGATACCGTGAACCAGAACTGGAATCGCGAATCCGGATTGAAGGCCTGCGATCCGAGCACGGCGACCAGCGCCAGCAGCGCGACCCAGTTCGACACCGGATAGAACCACGCGCGGAACGCCGACGGGTCGCGCTGCTCGTGCTTCGTCTGCCGGCGCATCGCGAAGTGCGCGGCGATGATGAAGATCCACACGATCATCACGAACGCGCCGCTGCTCTTCGCGAGCATCAGGAACAGGTCGCCGCCGCTCACGAAGTGCACGCCGAGGATCGACACACAGATCGCGAGGCACAGCACGAGCGCGTTCATCGGCACGCCCTTCGCGTTGGTGCGCCCGAACATCGCGGGCGCATGGCCGCGCTGGCTCAGCGAGAACAGCATGCGCGAGTTCGAGAACAGGAACGAGTTCATCACCGACATGAACGACACGAACAGCACGATCTTCATCGCGACGGCCGCGCCGGCAAACGAGATATGCGAAAGACGTCTTGCGGTTTGCTCATCAATTGCCGCTGCATTGCCGTGATGGCGGCAGCGGCGAGCGTGCGTCAGATCGGTTTGACGAACAACCCGATGGTCAGTATCGCGCCGATGCAGACGATCCCGATGCGCAGGATGCGTTCGTTCACGCGCTGCAACGCCCACGTGCCGAGCAGCCCGCCGACGATCGCGCCGCCGCCGAGCGCGAGTGCGGAGCGCCAGTGCAGTTGAGGTGAGGTCAGGAACAGCACGACGGCCGATGCGTTCATCACGCCCGCGAGCGCGTTCTTGGTCGACATCGCGTGACGCGGCGACAGGCCGGCCATCGTCAACGTGGCCATCATCAGGAAGCCGAGCCCGCCGCCGAAGTAGCCGCCGTAGATCGCGATCATGAACTGCGAGATCGCGGCGGGGACGGCGCCGAGGTGAGCCGTGCCTTCGCGCGGCTTGCGGAAAAAGCTGCCCCATGCGAACACGATCGTCGCGAACAGCACGAGCCACGGCACGAGGTGCGAGAAGATCGACGAAGGCGTCTTCAGCAGCAGCAACCCGCCAAGGGCGCCGCCGACGACGCTGATCGCGAACATCGCGCGAAACGACAGCTTGCCCACGCCGCGCACCATGTTCCGGCTCGCCCAGCCGGTGGTGACCTGTGCGGGAAACAGCGCGACCGTCGACGTGATGTTCGCCGCGAGCGGCGACATGCCCGACACGATCAGCGCGGGCAGCGTGACGAACGAGCCGCCGCCGGCGAGGGTGTTCTGCAGGCCGGCCCAGAGGCCGGCGAGGATGACGAGAGCGAGCATGGGTGCGGGAGCGGGGAGGTGGCTGGGCTCGCTTGCCGGAGGCGGGCAGGCGCGGTGGACGCACGATGGTAATGCAGGATCGCGGGCGCGGGAAGCCGATGCGGCACGCGCGTGCGGTGCGCGTCCATGCCGGCGTCGACATGGACTACATGGCGGTCCGGCGATGGGAGCACGGCAACGCGTTCTATATCGTGGGTTCCGCGCGGCTATGCAATGACCTTCGACGGTCACCGCGTTGACAGCCACTCATGCCAGGAGACACGAATGACGCATACCCAGGTCGTGCCGTTGACTCGGTCACGCTCGCCCGTCCCGCCCCGCAACTGCACGTTCGACGTGCGCGATTGGGAAATACTGAGCCGCTACTGGCATCCGGTCGCGTTCGCGAGCGACGTGCGCGAACGCCCGCTCGGCGTGACGCTGCTCGACGAGCGGCTCGTGCTGTTCCGCTCCGGCGATACCATCGTCGCCGCGCGCGACGTGTGCCCGCACCGGGGGGCGCCGCTGAGCCGCGGCTGGGTGGTCGGCGATCGGCTCGTGTGCCCGTATCACGGCCTCGAATACGCGGCCGGCGGCAAGTGCGAGCATATTCCGTCGCAGCCCGACGGCCCGATTCCGGAGCGCCTGTGCCTGACGACCTTTGCGGCGCAGCAGGCCTACGGGCTCGTATGGGTATCGCTGGGCGGCGGGGAACTGCCTTTGCCCGACTTCCCCGCGTGGAACGAGGAGGGCTTCCAGCAGATCCTGCCGCCGTCGATCGATATTCGCGCGTCGGCCGGCCGGCAGACGGAAGGGTTCATCGACGTCGCGCACTTCGCGTGGATTCATCACGACAGCTTTGCCGACCGGCGCAATCCGGTCGTGCCGCAATACTCGGTGGAGCGGCGCGAGAACGGGTTGCGGGCCGAATACGTCAGCACGGTCAGCAACTTTCCGAAGTCGATGCAGCATCGCGCGCCCGACGGGTTTCTGTGGCGGCGCGTGTTCGAGGTCGATGTGCCGTTCTTCGCGCGCCTTACCGTGCATTTTCCGGAAGGCGGCCGGCTCGCGATCCTGAACGCGGCCAGCCCCGTGTCCGCGCGACTGACGCGCCTGTTCGTGCCGATCGTGCGCAACTTCGATCACGACCTGCCGCTCGACGACGTGTACGAATTCAATCGCCAGGTGTTCGAGGAGGATCGCGAGATCGTCGAGCAGCAATGTCCCGAGGATCTGCCGATCGATCGTTCGCAGGAAGCGCCGATCCTGGCCGATCGCTCGTCGGGTGCCTACCGGCGTGCGCTCGGCGAGTTGGGGCTCGGCCAGTCTTACGCACGCTGATCGCTGCACGGGAGAACACGATGAAGATCTGGGAATGCGTGATCTGCGGGTTTCGATACGACGAGGCCGAGGGTTTGCCGCAGCACGGGATCGCGGCCGGCACGCGCTGGGAAGACGTGCCCGACGACTGGATGTGTCCGGACTGCGCGACCGGCAAGCACGATTTCGACATGCAGGTGGTGGCCGCATGAGCACACTTGAAACGTCGAATAACCGGCGCGATCCCGTCGTCATCGTCGGCACGGGCCTCGCGGGTTACACCGTGGCGCGCGAGTGGCGCAAGCTCGACGGCGAGACGCCGCTCGTGATGATCAGCCGGGACGACGGCAGCTTCTATTCGAAGCCGGCGCTGTCGAACGCGCTCGCGCAGCGCAAGACACCCGAGCAGCTTGCGATGTCCGATGCGGCGACGATGGCGGATCAACTGCACGCGTCCATCTGGACGCAGTGCGCGGTGCGGCGGATTCGCGTGGACACACATGAGATCGTGCTCGACGACGCGCGGGTGCTGCGCTATCGCGCGCTGGTCCTCGCCACCGGCGCGGATGCGCGGCGCGTGCCCTGCGAAGGCGATGGCGTGGCCGACGTGCTGTCGGTCAACGATCTGGCCGACTACGCGCGGCTTCGCGGCGCGCTGCGCGACTGTCGCTCGGTCGCGATCCTCGGCGCGGGTCTCATCGGTTGCGAATTCGCGAACGATCTGGTCGCGGCGGGGCTGACGGTCACCGTGATCGATCCCGCTGACGCGCCGCTGTCGCGGCTGCTGCCGCCGGAGGCCGGACAGGTGTTCGCGCATGGGCTGCGCGACGCGGGCGTACAGCTTCGGCTTGGCGCGGGCGTGCGCTCGATCGCCCGTCTCGTGCGCGGATACCGGCTTGCGCTGACGGATGGCGCGAGCCTCGACGCGGACCTCGTGATCTCGGCGATCGGGCTCGTGCCGCGAACCGCGCTCGCGCGAGAGGCGGCGCTCGATGTCGCGGACGGGATCGTGACCGACGCGTGGTGTCGCACCAGCGCGCCGGACATCTTCGCGCTGGGCGACTGCGCGGCGATCGACGGGCGCGTGCGGCCTTACGTGCTGCCCATCATGCATGCGGCGCGCGCCTTGGCGCAGTGCTTGCGGGGTACGCCGGCACGGGTGGATTTTCCGGTGATGCCGGTCGTGGTGAAGACGCCGGCCATTCCAGCCGTCGTCGTGACGGCGGACGACGGCGGCCGCTGGACCACCGAGATCGGGGTCGGCGATGTGCCGCGCGCGACGCGCGCGCTCTGCTCGGATCCCGAGTCGGGGCGCATCACGGGTTTTGCGCTGCTCGATGCGGCGACGGCGGAAAAGGCCGCGCTGCTGAAGGTGATGAGCGGCGGACCCTCGACCTAGCCGCATAGCCGCGCGCCTGCGCGCGGCCCCTGAAATGGCGCTTTTCCAGGTGCGCCTTCGACAGGCAGCCCCTTCGCTGACCGACCCCTGTCGCGGACGCGGTCCGCACGATGTGCGCGGGCCCGTCCGTTCGTCGCCGCGAGCATGTGCTCGCGGCTTTTTTGCTTTTCACCGCCTGTCGCTTGCGTTTTCCGGCACCAGCTTCTTCGCGACGCCCGACACGAGACGCCGCAGCCAGATGGCAGCGGCGCTGCGATGCGTGCGGTCGTGCCAGAGCTGGTAATAGCTCAGTGCCTGCGGTTCGCACGGAAGCGGTTCGATGCGCAGCGGCAGCAGGCTGCAGAAATGCATCGCGAGCGTGCGCGTCGTCGTGAACAGCAGGTTCGAGCGCATCAGCACATAAGGCGCCATGCCGAAGTAGGGCATCGTCGTGGTGACGTTTCTCGACAGGCCGCCGCGCGCGAGTTCCCGGTCGATCGTGCCGAGCCCCGTCGCGTGATGCGTGGTCACGCCGAGATGTTCCGCTTCCCGGTAGACGTCGGCGGTAAGCCGGCCGTGCTTGATCCGGTGATCGTCGCGCATCAGGCACACGAGATCGTCCCGGCACAGCGGCTGCAGGTGCAACTGCTGGGCAGGCGTGCTCCAGTTGCCGACCGCCAGATCGAGCGCGCCGCTTTCGAGCGCGTGTTCGTATCCGCCGTCCACCGTCATCAGGTGCTGGAACTCGATACGCGCGCCCGGCGCCTCGTGCTTGAACGCGTCGACGATCGCGGGAAGGAAGAACACGTCGAGATAGTCGGGCGAGCCGATGCGGAACGTGCGACGCGTCGTGGCGGGGTCGAACTTGCTGGCGGGATTCAGCACGGCGGCGATGCCGGCGAGCGCCTGGTCGAGCGGCTCGACGAGCGTCATCGCGTGACTGGTCGGCACCATCCGGCTGCCGCTCCGCACCAGCAGCGGATCGCCGGTGATCGCGCGCAGCCGGCGTAGCGCGACGCTGATGGTCGGCTGCGATTGTCCGAGCAGCAGGGCGGTGCGCGAGACGCTCGATTCGGTGATGAGCGTGTGAAGGGTCTTCAGGAGATGGGCGTCGATGACGTGTCGGGACATGCTGGCTGCCGGTGAGTTCGTTCGTGCAGCGATGTATACGTAGCGATATTTCGATCGTCAATCGAGTGGATCGCCGGAGCGGCCGGACGGGCCTTGCGGGGCGGACTTCATAACGGATCGGATATCGCGTCTATGTCCGTGGGTTCATGGCCGCGACGTGGGCCGCAGTGCGGATCCGACCCGAAAACCGCTGATTTAACGCTTCATTACGATGGGTTTACCGGAAAGGTGCTAAATTCGCCGATCGATATCTCGGAAAGCGAAGAGGGCAGACAGATGCTGAAGAAATTGGCCGGAATGGCAGTGGTGGTCGGTGCGGCGGCGGTGGTATCGCTGCCTGCGGTCGCAGGCGATACGAACAATGCACTGGGCGGCGCGCTGGGCGGCGTTGCCGGCGCGGCGGTCGGCAACGCGGTCGGCGGGAGCACGGGCGCCATCATCGGCGGCGCGGTGGGCGGTGGCGCAGGCGGTGCGGTGACGTCGAACAAACGCGAACGTACGGGCGCGATCGTTGGCGGCGCACTGGGCGGCGGCGCAGGCACCGCCGCGGGCCACGCGATGGGCGGCACGACCGGCGGCCTCGTTGGCGCCGCGGTGGGCGGCGGCGCGGGTGCGGCGTTGGGCGGCCACGTGTCGCGCAACAACTCGCGTTCCGATGACCATTACCACGGCAACAAGCACAAGAAGCGCCACAAGCACAACGACTGACCGGCGATTCCCCGGCGAGCCTCGATAAAGCGAGCGGCGAGCGAACGGCGACGAAGCGGACCTCATCGCGACTTCATCCCGGACGGCTCGACGAACGCCGAGGGCGCCGGGTCGCCGTTGTATGACCGACCTCGCGACGGAGGCGGTCAATCCATCATTTCGTCGCGCCGTCGTTGGTGATCAGGGCCTTGAGCACCAGGTCCGAGATGGTGCGGTAAGCCGCGTCGAAATCGTCGCTTCCCAGCGTGCGCTTGCCGAGCACCAGCAGCATCTGGGGCGCGAAATCCGCATACGCCTGCGTGGCTGCCCAGATCAGGAAGAACAGGTGTTCCGCATCGACCGGCCTGACCTTGCCGGCATCGATCCAGCGTTCGAGCACCCGGATGTCGTCGCGCAGCACCGGAATCAGTTGCTTGCGAATTTCCTTTCCGTAAGTCTTCGCGCCGCCGATGATCTCCAGCGCAAACACCCGCGATCCATGCGGGCGATTTCGGGAGAATTCGAGCTTGGCCCGGATATAGGCCGACATGGCTTCCGCGGGCGCTCGATCGGGCGCCGCAAACTCCCGCATTCTGCCGAGCCAGTCCCGCATTACGTCATCGAGCACGCGCTTGTAGAGCGCCAGCTTCGTCGGGAAGTAGTACATCAGGTTCTGCTTCGACAAGCCGGCGGCCGCGGCGATCGTCGCAACGGAACTCCCCTCGAATCCGTAAGTGGAAAACGACTCTTCGGCCGCGGCGAGAATGGCCGCCTCGAGCGTGTCGCGCAGCGCCTCGCGCCGGCCATGGGGCCGGGCGGGCGTTCCGGCCGTCGGCTCGGATGGGTTTGTTGCCATGTCTTCCACCTGCAGGTCGGGCCGGGGGTGTCGTCCGCTCAATGCGTGTTCGCGTCCGGATAGGTGATGCGTTCAGGCGCGCGCTGCATGATGACCTTCCCGGCGCGAAGCGACATGTGCACCTTGGCTTGCTTGCGAACCACTTCGTAGTCGCAATCCGCGTCGAGGATCAGCAGGTTGGCCGGCCGCCCGACGGCGATGCCATAACGATCGCCCAGCGACATCGCATTGGCGCTGTGCTCGGTGACGAAATCGAGGCACCGCTGCAGGTCGTCGTAACCGAGCATGTGGCACACGTGCAGGCCGACGTCGAGGATGCGCAGGATGTTGCCGTTGCCGATCGGATACCACGGATCCTTGATCGAATCCTGTCCGAAACACACGTTGATGCCGGCGCGATCGAGTTCCGCCACCCGCGTAATGCCGCGTCGTTTCGGAAAGGTGTCGAAACGCCCCTGCAGGTGGATGCTTTCGGTCGGACACGAAACAAAATGGATTTCCGAGCGCTTCAGCAAACGGAACAGCTTCGAGCAGTAGGCGTTGTCGTAGGAACCCATGGCGGTCGTGTGGCTGGCGGTGACGCGCGTGCCCATCCCGCGAACCCGCGCTTCTTCCGCGAGCACCTCCAGGAAGCGCGAATGCGGATCGTCGGTTTCGTCGCAATGGACATCGACCAGGCAGCCCTTGCGTTCCGCGAGATCCATCAGGAACTTGATGGAGCTCACGCCCTGGTCGCGAGTGTTCTCGAAATGCGGAATGCCGCCGACGACGTCGGCGCCCATCTCGATCGCGCGCTCCATCAGCGCACGTCCGTTCTCGAACGATTCGATGCCCTCCTGAGGGAACGCGACGATCTGCAGATCGATCAGATCGCGCGCCTCGTCCCGGACCTCGAGCATCGCCTTCAATGCGGCGAGCGTGTGATCGGTGACGTCCACATGCGTGCGCACGTGCTGGATGCCGTTGTCGCGCAACATCCCGATCGTGGTGTGGGCGCGGGCTTTCGTATCGTCGTGCGTGATGGTGGCCTTGCGCTGCCCCCATCGCTCGATGCCTTCGAACAGCGTGCCGCTCATGTTCCACTCGGGTTCGCCGGCGGTCAGCGTCGCATCCAGATGAATGTGCGGCTCGACCAGCGGCGGGATGACGAGATTGCTGCCTGCATCGATCGTGTCGTCCCCTTGCGGCGTCAGCGGCGACGGCTGGAGGTCGATGCTTCGAATCGTGTCCGCATCGATGTCGATCGTGAAGAGGCCGCTACGGCCGCGCAATTTCGCATTGACGATTTTCATGAAAGCTCCTGTTGTTCGGGGGACCGGGACGGCGCTCGGCGGCATCATTCGCCCTGGACGGACGGTTCGCGCGAGAGCGCGCGGGCAATCTGCAGCAGCACGACGTACGCGCCGGCGGACGCCGCGATGCCGACGATCGGCGCGATCCACGGCGACGTGTAGGCGAGGATGGCGCCGATCGCGTAGGCGGCCAGACCCACCAGATTGAAACGCGGAAGGCGCGCGGTGGCAAGCGGCGGGTATTTCCCGCGATGGCGGTACCAGTAGTCCGCCATGATCACGCCGCCGACCGGAGGAATGATCGAGCCGAGCAGCACCAGGAACGGAATCAGCAGCTCGTACATTCCGCCGACCGCGAGCACGATGCCGATCGCCGCGCCCACGAGGACGAGCGTGCGGCGCCGTTCGGTGCGCAGCAGGTGGCATCCGGCGGCCGCCACGTTGTACATCGTCGGCCCCTGGATGGTCCACAGGTTGAGGCACAGCATCACGACCGCCGCGATCGACAGGCCCTGCAGCATCATTACTTCGACGATGTCCGCTTGCTGATAGACGATCGCGCAGTACGCGCCCGCGATGATCATCAGGCCGTTGCCCGCGAAGAATCCGATCAAGCTTGCCGACACGGCGCTGCGCGCGCTGCGTGCGAGGCGCGTCCAGTTGGTTGCCTGGGTGGCGCCGCTGGCAAAGGTGCCGATGACCATGGTCACGGCGGCCGAGAACTGCATCGGATGAGACGGCGCGATGTGCTTGAGGCCGGCCCATCCGCCGATATCGCGGGTGGCGATCCACATCGACGTCATCAGCAGCACGAACATCAGCGGCACCGAGACGCGCGACAGCACGTCCATGCCCCGATAGCCGATGATGGCCGTGATCGAGAACCCGAAGCCGAACAGGATCATCAATGGCGTGGTAACGGAGGCCGGCCACCCCAGCAGCTTGACCAAGACGATGGCTACCGTTGCGGTGCCCCATGCGTACCAGCCGAGTTCGGCGAAGCCGAGCAGGAAATCGGACAGCTTGCTGCCGACTTCCCCAAAGCAGAATCGTCCCATCAGCACCGCATTCAGGCCGCTGCGGGCCGCAATCAGCGCCAGCGACGCCGCATAGGCGGCGAGCAACAGGTTTCCGATCACGGCGATCTGGATCATGCTGACGACGTCGAACGCAACGCCGATCTTGCCGCCGGCAAACATCGTTCCCGTGAAGAACGTGAAACTCAGCAGCACCATCGTGATCGACAGGAATCCGGTGCGTTTCTCGAGCGGGACTTCGCTTAGCGAGAATTCTCCGTGATCGGATGCGTTCGTCGGGCGTGAATCCTGGTTCGTGGGCATCTTTACTCCCGTCAGCGATCTGGGTGGGTCCGAAAGGGTTGGCAGGGGCCGTGCGTGGGCAGATGACGCGCTGTTTCTGCGCGTCATTCTCTCTGGCCAAAATTTTTACAAGGGTAAAAATTCAGGGCGGGTGGATGGGACGAAACATCACCGGACTGAGTGAAATGCCGAGCGAGTCGCGAAAGGGGCATGCCGGACAATCCAGTGGTTTTTCTCGGATCGCGGGAAGACCTGCGCGAATCGCCCGATCGGGATTGGTTTCATGAAACGTTTGCGCGCCAAAGCGGAATATCGGCGTGAAAGTCAATAGAAGAGTCTAAAAGTTCTGTAATTCGATCCCGATGCGCGGAATGTGCCGTGCTTTGCGCGGAAGCCGTGCGGGCGGGCCCGGCCACGCAGCGCCTGGTGAGGCCCGCGCTGGCTTTGCCGCGGCGGGCTTAGCTTCACCGGCCGGCTTGCGCGCGCGATGCGCGGATCGACGCAATCGAATCGGTTTGTTTTATTGTTCACTCGTGCACATCGTTTCATTTAAACCGGATATGCATCGCGTCCGGTTGCGATTTATTGCAACGAGGTGCACAATCGTTCACAAGTGCAATAAATCCGCAGCGGATTTTCTCAGCGGCACGAATACTCCCCGCCGTTCACTGCACGCCATTTCGGCGGGCGCACGATCGTGCGTCAGGTTCGGCGGCGCGACTGCCGATTTCCGGTATATCGCGAATCACGGAGCACATACGCCCGAGGCACGATGCCGTTGGCCCATCGGCCGGCCGGTCCCGACAGTACAGCATGGGCGCAACATGGCGACTTCCATCGACCTCAATCTTCTCGTCGTTCTGGACGCATTGCTGTCCGAGAACAGTGTCGTGGGCGCGGCCAACGCGCTCGGCCTCAGTCCGTCCGCACTCAGCCGCTCGCTTGCGCGGCTGCGGGTGATGACGGGCGACCCGTTGCTGGTGCGGGCAGGGCGCGATCTCGTCCCGACCCCGCGCGCGCTCGAGTTGCGCGACAGGGTGCATGCGCTCGTCATGGAGGCGCATTCGGTCATGTGCCCGTGCGAACGGGTCGACATGAGTACGCTCAAGCGCACGTTCTCGATTCGCGCGAACGAGGCGTTCGTCGAGACGTTCGCGCCGGCGCTGCTCGAACACGCGTCGTGCACCGCGCCCGACGTGCGGCTGCGCTTCGCGCCCAAACCCAACAAGCATGTCGATGCGCTGCGCAACGGCGACATCGATCTCGAAGTCGGCGTGATCGGCCAGGCCGGCCCGGAGCTGCGCGTGCAGGCGCTGTTTCGCGACCGCTTCATCGGCGTGGTCCGCGCGGATCATCCGCTGGCGACCGGCGAAATCACGCCGCAACGCTTCGCGTCGTTTCCGCAAGTGGGCGTGTCGCGCCGCGGGCAGTTCAACGGCCCGATCGATACGCTGCTCGATGCCCTCGGCATCGCGCGCTCGGTGACCACCGTCGTGTCGAGCTTCCCGACCGCGCTGTCGCTCGCGCACAGCTCGGACTTCGTCGCCAGCGTGCCGGAGCGGCAGACCGAGCGGTCCCGCGTCGGCATGTACAGCTTTACGCTGCCGCTGCCGATCGCGGACCTGACCGTCTCGCAGATCTGGCACCCGCGTTTCGATCGCGACCCCGCGCATCGCTGGCTGCGCGATAGCGTGCGCAGTATCTGCGCGCCGCGCGTGGCCGATGCGATCGCCCGCTAGTCGCGCGGTCGCTTCGATGTGACGCGTCATGCAACCGCTGGTAGCGCGCGTCAACGTCATTGATATATTGCGTTTCGCGCATCTTCCGAAGCGTAAATCGATTCGGTATGCTCGATTCCATTCGGACAACAATGGAGATAATAGGCAGGGCGGTTGTTGCTTTTGGATTCGCCGAACATTCGTGACGCCTTTAAATAATAAATATCCAATCCGAGGGGTATGTGGATCGAGGTGAACATTGGAAATCGTGAATCTGACATATTGGCGTCTTGTTCTGGATGGGGATACGAATGGTTCAGTGTGCAGCGAATATAGCGACACCCGAGGATGTCACGCTGAGTATGCGCGAATGCGAGGTGTTGCGATGGGCGGCGGAAGGGAAGACCGCGTATGAGATCGGCATCATTCTCGGCTTGACCGAGCGCACGATCAATTTCCATATTTCGAGATCGATTGTGAAGCTCGACGCGTGCAACAAGACCAATGCGGTCGTGAAAGCCGTGTTGATGGGCCTGATCGTGTTTGTATGAACGGCACCGGGGCGTCCGTCCGTGGACCCCCGGTTGCGGCATCAGATCGCGCCCTGGAACGACAGCACGCGCGTCCTGAATTCTTCCGGCACCGGCACCGTGCTCTTGCTGCCGTAGTCGAACATCACGTGCGTGGACACGGCCCGCGCAACCACCGCATGATCGTCGGCCGAATCCTCGGTGTCCGCCTGCGGGTCACGCACCATCAGGTATTCCAGTTCGAAGCTCTTCGAGCCGAAGCGCGTGACGCTGCTGCGGACCGTGATCGTATCGCCGTACTGCGCGGGCTTCAGATATTCGCACGAGGTCTTGACCATGATGTGCGGCAGCTTTTCCGAATAGGGCAGCTCAAGCAGATCGTGCATATAGGTCAGGTACGCGTGCTGCAGATAATCGTAATAGACAGGGCTGCTCACATGGCCCATCGCGTCCGTTTCCCGATACTTCACGTCGATTCGGGTTTCAAAATATTTTCTTGTCATTACGAGGCTCCTTGGCTGAACAGCGGGTGAGAACGGGTTTGTGCAGGAGTTAAGTTAGACGTGATCCGCATATCGGAATACTGTCGGAAATCACAGATATCCACTATGCGAAATGCTTCTGAGATAAATGACAGTATCACCGGGGATTTGACCGCGCTCTAATTGCCTCCGTATATCGGCATCCGATCAGCGAGAGTGGAGCGTTAAATGGAAAAACCTGTTGAGGCAGCGTTGACGCAGGGCGTGGCGGTGATCAGTGCGCAGCGGTTGCGCGCCGAGTTGCCATGCGATCCCGGCTTGGCACGGTCGATCGGCGATGCGCGGCGCGCATTGGCGCGCATCATCGCGGGCGAGGACGACCGGCTTGCGCTGATCGTCGGCCCGTGTTCGATCCACGACGCGGAGGCCGCGCTGGCGTTCGCGCGCCGGCTCGCGCCGCTGCGCGAGCGGTACGCCGATGTGCTCGAGATCGTGATGCGCGTCTATTTCGAAAAGCCGCGCACCACGGTCGGCTGGAAAGGGCTCCTGAACGACCCGTATCTCGACGGCAGTTTCCGGATCGAGGACGGCCTGCGCGTCGCGCGCAAGGTGCTGCTCGGCATCAATGCGCTGGGCCTGCCGGCCGCGACCGAGTTTCTCGATCCGATGACCGCGCCGTATCTCGACGACCTCGTGTCCTGGGGCGCGATCGGCGCGCGGACGACCGAATCGCAGATCCATCGCCAGGCGGCATCGGGGCTCGACCTGCCGGTCGGCTTCAAGAACGGCACCGACGGCAACGTGAAGGTCGCGATCGATGCGATCCGCGCGTCGCGCGCGTCGCACAGTTACCTGAGGTCGTCCGTCTCCGGCAGCGTGGAAATCGCGACCACGTCGGGCAATCCCGACACGCATATCGTCCTGCGCGGCGGCAAGTCCCCGAACTACGACGCCGCCAGCGTCGCGGCCGCCTGCGCCGCGCTGCGCGACGCGCATCTTCCCCCGTATGTCGTGATCGACGCGAGCCATGGCAACAGCGGCAAGCAGACGCGCGCGCAGATCGACGTCTGCGGCAACCTCGCCGCGCAACTGCATCGGGGGGAGCGCGCGATCGTGGGCGTGATGATCGAGTCGTTCCTCGTCGAGGGGCGGCAGGACCTGGTCCCGGGTACGCCGCCGGTGTTCGGCCAAAGCATTACCGACGCATGTCTCGGCTGGAATCACACGGCCGAGCTCGTCGAGCAGTTGGCTGCCGCGGCGGTTGCGCGGCGGCGTTCGCCAGCCGGCTTCATCGCGCACGGCGCCGCCGTCGCGATGCAAGCCGTTTCTTACTGAAAGAGGAGCTCTCTTGAACTCACCCATCGACATCGCCCGCGCGCTCGACTGGAAAGGCGACGGCGCCAGCCGCACGCCATACGAGGCGTACACGAGTGAAGCGCTGTACCAGCGCGAACTCGAGCGCCTGTTCTACGCGAATCACTGGTGCTACATCGGCCTCGAAGCCGAAGTGCCGTCTCCCGGCGATTTCCAGCGCACGGAAGTCGGCGAGCGATCCGTCGTGATGACGCGCACGGAGGACGGCGAAATCGTGGTCTTCGAAAACGCGTGCGCGCACCGCGGCATGCAGTTCTGCCGCGAGCGCTCGGGGAAAGCGAAGGATTTCCACTGTCCGTATCACCAGTGGAACTACGACCTGAAGGGTAACCTGATCGGCGTGCCGTTCCGGCGCGGCGTGCGTCAGGGCGGCACGATCAACGGCGGCATGCCGGCAGATTTCGATCCGGGCAAGCATGCGCTGCGGCGCCTGCGCGTGTCGACGCGCGGCGGTGCCGTGTTCGCGTCGTTCGACGAGAACGTCGAGTCGTTCGAGGATTTCCTCGGCCCGCGCATCCTGCCTTACTACGATCGCCTGTTCCACGGCCCGAAGCTGACCGTGCTCGGCTACACGCGGCAGCGCGTGCCGAGCAACTGGAAGCTGATGGTCGAGAACATCAAGGATCCGTATCACGCGGGGCTGCTGCATACCTGGTTCGTCAATTTCGGCCTGTGGCGCGCGGACAATCCCGCCAAGCTCGTGACCGACGCGCATCACCGGCACGGCGCGATGGTGTCGATCCGCAGCGGCGGCGGCGGCGGCGAGGTGACCCACAACGTGACGAGCTTCAAGGATCGCATGACGCTGCACGACGACCGTTTCCTCGATGTCGTGCACGAACCGTGGTGGGGCGATCCGACCGTCGTGATGCTCACGCTGATGCCGAGCGTCATCATCCAGCAGCAGGTCAATGCGCTGTCGACGCGCCGCATCCGGCCAATCAGCCCGGGCGTGTTCGACTACGTGTGGACGCATTTCGGTTTCGAGACCGACACCGAGGAGATGACGCGGCGCCGTCTGCGCCAGGCCAATCTGTTCGGGCCGGCCGGCTTCGTGTCGGCGGACGACGGCGAGGTCATCGAATGCGTGCAGCAGAGCTTCGAGCAGATCCAGCACGGCAACGTCTACAACGAACTCGGCGGCCGGCAGATCGACGAGCAAACCGACCATATGGTCAGCGAAACGCTGGTGCGCGGCATGTACCAGTACTGGCGCCAAGTGATGGAGGCCTGAATGAGCACGATCACGACACGAACGGGCCGGCCGGCCGCCGAGCCGCATGCGGGCGGCGCGAGCTTCGAGGATTTCTATTCACTCGTCCAGCTCAACGCGCGGTATGCGGCCGTGCTCGACGGCGGCGACTGGGATGCGTGGCCGGAATTCTTCGTCGAGCAATGCCGGTACACGGTGGTACCGCGCGAGAACCACGAGCGCAACCTGCCGCTCGCGGTGATGGATTTCGAGAGCAAGGGCATGCTGAAGGATCGCGTCTACGGGATCAAGGAGACGCTGTTCTTCGACCCGTACTACCAGCGCCACGTGATCGGGCTGCCGCTCGTCACGTATCTCGACGACACGGTGATCGAGGCGGAGACGAACTATGCGGTGCTGCGCACGAAGACCGAGCAGATGAGCGACGTGTACAACACGGGGCGCTATCTGGACCGGATCGTGCGCACGCCGCAGGGGCTGCGTTTCGAGTCGCGCATCTGCGTCTACGACAGCGAGATGATTCCGAACTCGCTGATTTTCCCGATCTGAACGAGGTGCCGAAAGTGACTACGGAATGGATCGATGCGGTCGCGCCGGAGACGGTGCGCACCGACGGAATACTTGGCGTCTGGGTGGGCGGGCGCGACATCGCGCTGTATGCGGTCGGCGACGCGATCTTCGCGACCGAGAACCAGTGCACGCACGGCGACGCGCGACTGAGCGACGGCTTCCTGCTCGACGACGAGATCGAATGCCCGCTGCATCAGGGGCGCTTCAGCGTGCGGACCGGCATTGCGCTGTGCGCGCCGCTGACGACGTGCGTGCGTACCTATCCGGTGAAGATCGAGAACGGCCGCGTGTTCGTGCAACTCGCGCCGGCCGATGCGGCGGCGCCGTCGGAGGCGCGATCATGAGCGCGTACGTGGTGTTCGATATCGACGTGCACGACGTCGACGCATACCAGGCGTACCGCCGGCTCGGCGCGCCGACGGTGGCTGCGTACGGCGGGCGCTTCCTGGTGCGCGGCGCCGAAGTCGAGACGCTGGAAGGAGACTGGGCACCGAAGCGCGTCGTCGTGCTCGAATTCGAGTCGGCGGAGCGCGCCCGTGAGTGGTATCGGTCGGAAGGCTATCAGGCGGCGAAGCGGCTGCGCGAGCCGGCCGCGCGGACGATCGGCATCCTCGCCGACGGCTACGTGCCGGCCGCTGTCGATCCGCGTTAAGCGGTGCAGGTGAAGGGGCGCCGCGCCGTGTCGATCGGCGCGGCGCCCCTTTTTCATTTGGGGTGCCGTCGAGCGCGATCGGCACAATCGATTCATCGGTGATGGCGATGCGATCCGGCAGATACCTCCGCCGCCTGTCGGCGGCCCGGTTACCCGGTCCGTCGCTCCCGTCGGGCGAGACGGGTTCCGGATCTTTCCGCTCGCGCGTTTTCACACATGCCGCTGCCCGGTGCACGCAGTGGCTGTGCATGCGCGGGCGCGCTTCGCCGTCAGGGAGGCGTACCGAAGCGCCGTCATGATCGAACGTCGTTGCGATCGCGACGCGCGTTCTTCGAAGCGGAGGAAGCGGAACGTGTCGCACACGGTGTGCGCCGCGGCCGCCGGCCGCGGCTCATGCGTCACGCGTGGCGGTAGCGGATCGACCAGACCGTCAGCAGCGTCGCGCCGAACAGCAGCAGGCAGCCGAACGAGAAGTCGTTCAGCGCGAGCATGTGCGCTTCGACGTCGATCGCATGCGAGACCGACGCGAGCGCGCCGGACGGCGACAGCCCCGCGTGATCGAGCCGCGCGAACCAGTCGCCGGACGCGAAATCGTACGGTGTGATGTGGTCGACGAGATAGGTGTTGTGCACGCGGGAGCGGCGCTCGAAGTAGGTCGGCGCAACCGACGTCGCGACGCTGGTGCCGATCCGCCGCAGCGCGTTCTGCAGCCCGGATGCCGCGGGCAGCCGCTCGCGGGGCAGCCCGGCGAGCGAAAGCGACACGAGCGGCGTGATGAAGAACGCGGTGGCGGCACCCATCAGCAGCGAATTGGCGGCGATGTCGCCGATCGTCACGTCGCTGTTGAAGTGCATGCGCCAGAACGAGGCGGCGCCCCAGCCGACGAGCGCGACGGTCGCGAGCAGGCGCGGGTCGGTGCGGCCCTGGAAGCGGCCGAGCAGCGGCGCGATCACGATCCCCGCGAGACCGAGCGGCGCGGTGGCGATGCCGGCCCAGGTCGCCGTGTATCCCTGCTGCGTCTGCAGCCACAGCGGCACGAGCACCAGCGCGCCGAAGTAGAGCCCGAAGCCGACCGTGATCGCGAGCGTGCTCGTCGTGAAGTTGCGGTCCGCGAACAGCCGCAGGTCGACGATCGGATGGCTGTCGGTCAGCTCCCAGAGGATCAGCGCGACGAACGACACGGCGCCCACGACCGCCAGCACGCGGATTTCGTCGGATGCGAACCAGTCGAGGTTCTGGCCGCGATCGAGCAGCAACTGGAACGAACCGAACGCGGCGGTGAGCAGCAGCAGCCCGACGACGTCGACCGGCAGCCGCCGCGTCGCGTTGTCGCGTCCCGCCAGCAGCCGCGAGAGCACGCCCAGCACGAGCACGCCCGGCGGCACGTTCACATAGAAGATGTATGGCCAGCTCAGGTTGTCGGTGATCCAGCCGCCGGCGATCGGCCCGAGCACCGGCGCGACGAACGTCGTGGTCTGCCATACGGCCAATGCGACGTGGCGGCGCGTCGACGGGAACACCGCGAGCAGCAGCGCCTGTGACAGCGCGGTGATCGGGCCCGACGCGGCGCCCTGAAGCGCGCGAAACAGCAGCAGCGACTCAAAGTTCGGCGCCATCCCGCACAGGATCGACGTGAGCACGAACAGCACCACCGATACGCGGAACAGCCGCACCTGGCCGAAGCGCTGCGTGAGCCAGCCGGTGAGCGGCAGCGTGATCGCGAGCGGCGTCGCGAACGAGGTCAGCATCCACGTGCCCATGTCCGGTGCGACGCCGAGATCGCCCGCGATGGTCGGGACGGCGACGTTCGCGATCGTCAGGTCGAGCGTCTGCATGAAATTCGCGACGCTGACCGCGATCGCGACAAGCGCCAGCGGCATGCCGGCGAGCGGCTCCAGCGGCAGTTTCGGCGCCGCGTTCCGGGCGAAGAAGCGCATCGTCAGGCTCCCGGTGCGAGCGGGCGCGCGCCGCTGTTCGCGCGAATCGTTTCGGCGACGAGCGCATCGCCCGCTTCGTCGTCGTCACGATAGATCGACGTGGCGTCGACCGACCGGCGCGCTTCGGGCGGACGGGCGGGCGGCGACGCCGATGCGGTGCCGGGGCCGTGATCGACCGGCACCGATGCCGTCATCGACAGGCCGATGCGCAGCGGGTGCGCGCGCAGCTCGGCGGGATCGAGCGCGATCCGGACCGGCACGCGCTGGACGACCTTGATCCAGTTGCCGGTCGCGTTTTGCGCGGGCACGGCCGCGAAGGCGGCGCCGGTGCCGGCTTCGAGCCCGACGACGTACCCGTGGAACACAACGTCGCTGCCGTACAGGTCCGAGAACAGTTCGACCGCCTGCCCGGCGCGCATGCCGCGCAGTTGCGATTCCTTGAAATTGGCTTCGACCCACACGTGATCGATCGGCACGACCGCCAGCGACGGCGCGCCGGGCGACACGTGCTGGCCGACCTGCACGACCCGGCGCGTGACGAGCCCGCCGAGCGGTGCGCGTATTTCGGTGCGGCGCAGCGCTAGCGCCGCGCTGCGGACCCGGGACGCCGCCGCGCGCACGAGCGGATTCGTGTCGATCGACGTGCCGTCGGTGTGCGCGAGCGTCGCGTCGTACGCGGCCTGCTGCGCGTTCAGCGCCGCTGCCGCGCCGTCCATCGCATCCCGCGCATGGCGCAGGTCCTCGCGCGACACGCCGCCGTCTTGCGCGAGGCTCAGCCGGCGCTGCAGGTCGTCGTTCGCCTTGGACCATTCGGTGCGCCGCACCCGGATCTGCGCTTCTTCGCGCACCGCGTCCGCATGCGCGGTGCGGTATTGGCGCACCGCGTGCGCGAGTTGCGCGACCGCTTCGTCCAGCGCGAGCCGGGCATCGGTCTTGTCGACGCTGAACAGCAGGTCGCCCGGACGGACCCAGTCGGCATTCTGCACGCGCACCGCGTCGACGGTGCCGCCGATCTGCGGCGAGATCTGCACGACGTCGCCGGACACGTACGCATCGTCGGTCGTCTCGGTGCCGCGCGTGGTGGCCCACGCGGCGGCGGCGAGGCCGGCCGCGCCGGCGAGCGCGATGAAGAGCCAGCGGAAGTAGCGCCGGCGCGCGCGTTGCAGCGACGGCTCGGCGGCGGGGGATTCAGGACGGTTCATTGCGTGACTCCAGTGGAAGTGGTGCCGCCGAGCGCGGCGATCAGGCGGGCATGCTCGATCGCGAACGACGCATCCGCACGGGCGACCGACGCGCGATCCTCGAGCAGCCGGCCTTCCGCGAGCAGGACGTCGAGGTAGCCGGAAATGCCTTTTCGGTAGCGCTGCGTCTCGATGGCGTAGGTCTGTTGCGCGCGCGACAGCGCCTCGCGCTGAAGCGCGCGCTGCCGGCCGAGCGTGTCGATCTCGACGAGGGTGTCGCTGACCTGCGCGAGCGCGTTGACGACCGTGTCGTCGTACACCGCGACGGCGGCGTTGTAGGCGGCGGTTTGAGCGCGCAGGCCGGCGCGCAGGCGCCCGCCCTCGAAAATCGGCAACGTGATCGCGGGGCCCGCGCCGAACGTGCCGCTGTTGCCGTGGAACAGCGCGCGGAAGCCGAAGCTCTGCACGCCGGCGAAGGCCAGCAGGTTGACGTCCGGATAGAACGCGGCGCGCGCCGCGTCGATGTTCTCTGCTTCGGCTTCGACCCGGTAGCGCGCGGCCAGCACGTCCGGCCGGCGGCCGATCAGCGCCGCGGGCACGACGGCCGGCATCGGCAGCTCGGCCGCCGGCGGCGCGGCGGGCGTCAGCGCATCGGCGTAACCGGGCCCCCGTCCGACGAGCGCGGCCAGCCGGTGGCGCAGCCGGGCCGATGCGGCTGCATGCGTGTTGATGTCGGCCTGCGCGTGCGGGATGGGTTCGCTCGCCCTGAGCACGGCGACCTGCATGTCGAGACCGGCATCGGCGCGTTGCGACGTGAGGCGGAGCAGATAGCTGTGCTGCTGCAGCGTTTCGCGCGCGATCGCGAGCAGTTGCTGTTCGAGCGCGAGCTGCAGATAGGTTTCGACGATCGCCGCCTGCAGCGACACGGTGGCCGCGTGCTCGAGCGCGCGCTGCTGGTCCGCGCGCAGCGCGGCGGCGCGCGCCAGCGCGTGCTGTCGGCCGGCGATGTCGAGATCCCACGATGCGCCGAGGAGCGCCTGCGCGTCGACCTGCCAGTGTCCGGCCGCGGGCGGCGGCGTCCGGTAGCTGCCGGGCAGGCGCGTCGGCACCGCGCTCGCCGTCGCGCCGAGTTGCGGCACCAGCGCGGCGTTTTCGACGTCGGCGTCGGCCAGCGCCTGCGCGACGCGTTCGCGCTGCGCCTGCAGCGTCGGTGCGCGGGCCAGCGCATCGTCGACGAGGCGATCCAGCTGCGCATCGCCGAACGCGGTCCACCAGCGCTCGGCGATCGTCGGCGAGCCGGCGCCGGCGGAGCGGATCGCGGCGCCCGCATCGAGCTGCTCGAGGGGCGTGATGCGGGCCGCCGGGCGTTGCGGGCCGAACGGGGCGCAGCCGGCGATCATAAGCGCGGCGAGCGCGGGAATCAGGCGGCGGGCGCCGCGCGCTCGGTCGTTGAGGAAGGGCATGATCGGTTTCCTGTGACGCGATGGCGAACGATTTGTATCTAAAAATATATCTTTAGATATTATTAGACGATCGGCAACTGGTAGAAATGGCAGTTCGGCCGAACCGGCCGGCATCGTTGAAACCGCTGAAGGGGACCGATAAGGTCGCGTGGGTTACGCCATCGCGAGCGCGTCGAGCGCTGCCGCGAGCGTTTGGGCGACGGACTGGCCCGAGGTATCGATGCGGCAGTGCGCGCAGGCGTGGTACAGCGATTCGCGCGCGTCGTGCAGCGCGGCGAGCGCCGCGCGCGGGTCGGCGACGTTCAGCAGTGGGCGGGACGCGTCGTCGCGCGTGCGGTGCCACAGGGTGTCGAGATCGCTCGCGAGATGGATCACGAAACAGCGCCGGCCGAGCCGGGCACGCGTATCGGCGCGCAGCACGGCGCCGCCGCCGGTTGCGAGCACGAGCGCCGGCCCGCGAGTCAGCGCGTCGATGACGTCGGCTTCACGTGCGCGGAAGTCGCCCGCATGGAATTGCGTCGCGACGGGCGCGCCGAAGCGGCGTTCGAGTTCGCGGTCGGCGTCGACGAACGGCAGCGTGAGCGCGCGGGCCAGTGCGCTGCCGAGGGTCGTCTTGCCGGCGCCGGGCATGCCGACGAGCGCGATGCGCGTCGGGCCGGCCTGCAGGCGCGGGCTCACAGGCGGCTCCGCAGCGACGGGGCGCGGCGCGTCACGGCGGCGATGCGCTGCATCCGGACGTAATTGGCGAGCGGGTCCAGCGCATCGGTGATGAAGGTGTGAGGCGCGCCGGGGGCCGTGTCCAGCGCAATGCCGGCGATCACGAGCGTGCCGTCGCACAGTGCGTCGGCGAGCGCGCCGATCCGGGCGCCAAGTGCCAGCGACGCAGCGCCGAGGTCGGCAACGACGCGGCGCGAGCGCGGCCAGTCGACCGGCTCGGCCGCGCGTGCCGGCCAGCGCGCCAGCAGGCCGCCGGGCAGCGGCGTCGCGGCCCGTGCAGCGGACGTTTCGAGCACGCGCCAGGTCAGCGGCGCCGCGGGCAGGCACGCGCGCCAGCGGCCATAGGCGGTCGCCGCGGTGTCGCCGATCGCCACCGCCGGAAGCTGGAGCCGCGCGCAGCGCCGCAGCAGGCACGCGGTGCCGGCGGCGTCGGGTGTGCCGCGCACGAAGGGCAGCAGCTCCAGTTCGTCGTCGTATTCGGCGCGCAGCGCGCGCAGCCATCGCCCGGCGGTGAGCGGCAGGCAGCCCGCCGCGGCGATGCCGCACAGCACGAGCAGGCGATCGTCGCGACCGTCGCGAATCGCGAGCAGCCGGGCGGCGACGCGGGACGAAGCGGGCGCCGTCGTCATCACGCGGCCGGGCCGTCGGCGCGCCCGTCGGTGCCGCCCGCGGCACGCGGATAGGCGCCGAGGACGCGCAGTTCGGATGCGGCGAGCGCAATCTCGTCGAGCGCCGCGCGCACGTTCGGATCGAGCGGGTGCCCGCCGAAATCGATGCAGTACCGATACGCATGGCCGGTGCCCCGTGCCGGGCGCACGTCGACCCACAGCAGCGGTGCGCGGTGGTGGGCGAGCGCATCGAATACGCGCGCGAGCGCGTCGGGCGCATCGGTCGGCCGCAGCACGATGCTCGTGCGGTCGTGGCCGGTCGGGGCGGGCGCCTGGCCGCCGACGATCATGAAGCGCGTGCGGTTGTCCGGGTGATCCTGGATCGCGCTCGAGACGATTCGCAGTCCGTAAAGTGCGGCCGCTGGTTCGCCGGCGATCGCCGCGCAGTCGTACAGGTGCGCGGCCTCGCGCGCGGCTACCGCGTTGCTGGACACCGGGATGCGGCGCAGGCCGGGCGCATGCGCATCGAGCCACGCACGGCATTGCGCGAGCGCCTGCGGATGGCCGACCACGCTGTCGACGCCGGCGAGCGATCCGCTGGCGCTCAGCAGGCAGTGCGCGACAGGCAGTTCGATCTCGCCCGTGACGGGTGCCGCTTGCGCGATCAGCAGGTCGAGCGTGCGGGTCACGCTGCCTTCGGAGGAATTCTCGACCGGCACGACCGCGCATTCCGCGTCGCCGCGCGCGAGCGCTTCGAATACCGCGTCGATCGTTTCGTGCGCCTGCCCACGGGCGAATTCGCCGAAGTGACGCAGCATCGCGGTTTCGGTGTAGGTGCCCGACGGGCCGAGAAACGCGACGGTCGGCAGCGATTGCGCGTCACGGCTCGCGCTGAACAGCGTCTGCCAGATGGCTCGCAGGTCGCGGTCGCGCAGCCCCCACGGCGCGCGCGTGCACAGCGCGGCGACGATCGACGCTTCGCGGGCAGGCTGCCGCACCACGAGCCCTGCATGCCGCTTGAGATGACCGATCTCGGTTGCGTGAACGATGCGCTGGCCGATCAGCTCGAGAAGCTGGTCGTCGATCACGTCGATCTGCGCGCGGCGGCGCGCGATCGCATCGTCGACGGACGACGGGGCGGCAAGTTCGGACGGCGTCATGGCGTGTCGATCCGTGAAGTCGGGGAAATGGACGGGCGGCGTGCGGCGACGTGCGTGGCCGCGCTCGGCTGCACGCGCGCGACGGCGCGGTCGTATTCGGCTTCGAGCTGCTCGACGATCTCGGCGACGCTGAGTACCGCGTCCATTGCGCCGACGCCCTGGCCGGCACCCCAGATGTCGCGCCACTGCTTCGCGCCGCCGTCCGGCGAGAAATCGAGTTGCGCGCCGTCGACCCGCGCGAGCCGGCGCGCGTCGAGCCCGGCCGCCTCGATGCTCTGGCGCAGGTAGTTGCCGTGGACACCGGTGAACGCGTCGGTGTAGATGATGTCGGCCGCGTTGGCTTCGACGATCGTGTCCTTGTAGCGCTGCACCACGTTCGCTTCGTGCGACGCCAGGAAGCGCGTCCCGATGTACGCGAAGTCGGCGCCGAGCGCGCGCGCGGCGGCGATTGCGTCGCCTGTCGCGATCGCACCGGACAGCGCGATGAAGCCGTCGTAGAAGCGCCGCACTTCCGTGACCAGCGCAAACGGCGACAGCGTGCCGGCGTGGCCGCCCGCACCCGCCGCGACGAGAACGAGGCCGTCGACGCCGGCCTCCAGCGCCTTCTGCGCGTGCCGCACCGTCGTGACGTCGTGCAGCACAATCCCGCCGTAAGCGTGGATCGCATCGACGACGTCGCGCGACGGCGCGCGCAGGCTCGTGATCATCAGCGGCACGCGTCGGTCGATGCAGATGCGCAGATCCTGTTCGACGCGCGGATTCGACGGATGGCAGATATGGTTGACCGCGTACGGGCCGACCGGCGCATCGGGATGGGCATCCCGGTACGCGCGCAGCGTGCCGTCGATCGTGTCGATCCAGTCGCCGAGTTGCGTGCTGAGCCGCGCGTTGAGCGCCGGAAATGCGCCGACGATCCCGCTCTTGCACTGGGCGAGCACCATCTCGGGATAGCTCGCGATCAGCATCGGAGACGCAATCACCGGGAGCCGGAGACCCTGTAGCGGAAGTGGAATCATGGTCGGGCTCCGGCTCGTTAGCGCGCGAGCGCCGCGCTGTCGCGCCGCTCGTCGAGGCGGCGGTGGAAGCCGTCGCGGCTGACGGCGCAGCGCGTATGCACGCCTTCGCCGACGACGCCCACCGCGTCGCGCACCTCGACCCGGTACGTCATCATGCGGCCGTCGACCTCGATCAGTTCGGCGTCGATCGTCACGTCCCATTCGGGCGGCGTCGGGGCGAGGTGCTTGATCTCGAAGTTGTAGCCGACCGTCATCTGCCCGGCCGGCAGCAGATGGTCGGTCGCCTGCATGCAGGTCTGTTCGATGAAGATGATCATGATCGGGCTCGCGAGCGCGTGCGCTTCGCCTCCCCATTGATCGGCGAGCGAAATCGTGTCGACGCGGTGGGTGGCGCGGGCGCGCAGGCCAGTCTGGATAGTCAAGGTCAGCTCCTGAAGGGGTGATGGAAGGGTGAGCGGTTACGCCGCGCGCGCCGTGGCGGCCGCGCGTCGTTGCATCTGGCTGAAGATGTTTCGGTAATGCATTTCCTCGGTGCCGCCGGCCGAGCCCATCGCGAGCGCGTCGGCGACGAAGGTGGCGAGCGGGCCGCGCCGGTAGCCGTCGCTGCCGTGAATCGCAAGCAGGTGCAGCGCGGCCTGCGCGAGATCGCGCGCGCCCGCGAGCTTCGCGATCGAGCAGTTCGCGAGCGCTTCGGGACGTTGCCCGACGAGTTGATCGAGCGCTGCGCGCGCCGTCCAGCGCGTGCGTTCGATGCCGACCTGGACGTCGACCAGCCGGCGCTGCACGTGCTGATGGGCGTCCATCGCGACGCCGAGCGTCTTGCGGGCGCCGGTGTACGCGAGCGCGTCGGCGAGGAACGGCTGGGTGACGTTCGCGCACAGCAGGCCGAACAGCGCGCGATTCATCGACGCGATGTCCATCAGCAGGCGCAGCCCATCGCGGGGCGCGCCGAGCAGTTCGTCGGCGTCGACGCGCACGCCGGATAGCGCGAAATCGCCGATCGGAAGATCCGCGACGCCGAGCGTCGCCTGCGGCGCGCTGCGCTGCACGCCCGCGCGTTCGGGATCGATCAGCACCAGCGCGGTGGCAGGCTTGGCGTCGCCGGTCAGGGTCGCGACGATCATCATCAGACGCGCTTCGGGTGCGTGGCTGATGTTGTACTTGTGGCCGTCGAGCCGGTAGTGGTCGCCGTCGCGAACGAGGCACGTTTCGAGCGCGCGCACTTCGGTGCCGGTGCCTCTCTCGGAGATCGCCGTGGCGCCGATCGCGCCGGACAGCAGCGGCGGCAGATGCCGCGCGCGCTGCGCGTCGGAACCGTATGCGACGATCGCGCGAATCAGCGTCGCCTGGTTGGCGAGTGCTATCGCGAAGCCGACGGAGCGCAGCGCTGCGGCGACCGCTTCGAATGCATCGACGAAGTCGTGCCACGTGCGCCCAGCGCCGCCGAGTTCGCGCGGTACGGGCAGGCGCCACAGTCCCGCGTCGGACAATGCATCCCATACATCGCGATGGAACGCGCCGGAAGGGGCGGACCGTGCATGGCGTTCGGCGATGTCCCGGTACGTGGCGGTCGTCGTGGGCTGTGCTTCGCTGGCAGTGAGAGTCATGTCGATGAGCGAGACCTTGTATGGATCGTGTCGCCAATCTAATGAAAAGCCCCCGGACGAGAAACTGTCAGTTATCGCACTCGGGTGCGACGCGCATCGGCGAACGATCCGGGTGAATTGCACGATGTGACGAGCGGCGGAACACGCTTGCCGAGCGAGGTCGTGACGCCCGTCGCACATGTCGTTGCAAAGGATGGCTGGCAGGGGATGCCGGACGATTCCGGTCACGGTGTGCCGTCGCCGCCAGGGCCGGATCGCTGCGGCGACGGGAAGGGATTGCGCGCCGGCGGGTGAGGGCGCTGCCGCGCGTCGATCGTGACGGCGTCGGGTTGCCGATGCTCAGTCACACGGGCGACGTCGATTGAGTTCGCACTGCAGATCATTTGGAGAGGGTGTGATTCATGCCGAAGATTCAGCGTTGCGCAACTTGCGCGGCAGCATGGATCGCATGCGCGTACGGGCACGCAACGATGAATGCGGGCGCGCAAGCTGCGCGTTAATTGTTGCCTAACTGAATCCGCTGGGCGAGCAGATCGACGAAGGCGACGACCTTTGGTGAAAGATGACGTCTCGTCGGATAGAGCGCATGCACGGGGATTTCCGGGAAGGACCAGTCGACAAGCAGGTGCAGCAAGCGCTTGGCGCGAACGTCATCCGCACAGAAGAGTTCGGGTAGACATGCGATCCCCACGCCCGCAAGGGCGGCATCGCGAGCGATCTCCATGTCGTTGACCGTCAGTCGCGGCCTGATGCGGACCTCGACACGTTTACCTCTCGATTCCAGGGGCCAGACGTGCGGCGCCACTCCACCGCTGAATGCGACACATGCGTGGCTCGCCAATTCGGCAGGTGTTTTCGGGACGCCATGGTGTCTGCTGTACTCGGGTGCCACGACGAGCATGGACTTCGCTTTCCCGAGGTTGCGTGCGACGAGCGACGAATCCACGAGTGCGCCCGCTCGAATGGCCACATCGAAGCGCTCCTCCACGAGGTCGACGCGACGATCGGAACACACCATCTCGACTGCCACGTCAGGATGACGAACGAGATACTCGGCGACGATCGGTCCGAGCGTACTGGACGACATGGGAGCCGAGACCCGCAGCAGGCCGCGCGGTGTTCCGCGCATTCCCGCCACTGCGCTTTCCGCCTCCTCGATATCGCTCATGGCCGGGCTGACGCGCTCGAACAGAACGCGGCCCGCTTCGGTGAGGCTCAACTTGCGCGTTGTGCGCTGGATGAGCCGCTCGCCTACCCGCTCCTCGAGTTCGGAGATTTTTCGGCTTACGGTGGACTTCGGCAGGTTCAGGCGTCGCGCTGCCTCACTCAGGCTTCCTGCCTGAATGACCCGGACGAAGATCAGGAATTGGTTGAAATCGGTCGTTCCACTCATGGAACGATGATACTCAAATTGCACGGCTTGTTCAACAACAGGTCGGGACGTATCTTCTACGGACGGGAAAACCTCCCGAATCGGAAAGCAAAGGAGAAACAGTCATGCCCGATACTTCGCAGATGCTCACGACTTTGGCCCAGGGCCTCAGTACCCCGGTCCGCGCACCGATCCTCCATACGCCGGATGAGTACGGAATGGCGTACGAGGAGATCTCGTTCCCGTCCCTGGACGGTACCCCGCTGGAGGCGTGGTGGATTCCCCGGGCGGGCTCTGACAAGCTGGTGATCGTCAATCACCCAATGCCGATGAACCGCTACGGCT
>NZ_LDWR01000006.1 GCF_001039005.1 Burkholderia cepacia | reverse complement strand
CGCGGAAATAACGCAGGCCGAGGTCGTAGGCCGCCTTGGGCTGGGCCTTCGCGGCTTGCTTCAGCGCAACGATGCGCGGGTCTTCGCGGTCTTCCGCATCGTCCTTCTTTTGGTAGGAGACCTGATCTTTTGGACGATCGGAACAGCCGGTGTCGTCGCAGATCCGCACCGTGTTGCTGATGGTGGATGGATCCTGCGCGCACGCGGCCAGCAGCAGCAACAGCAGCCCCGGTGCGAGTAAACGGCGGTACATTGTTACCTTCCTTGAGTTCTATTGGCGCCGCAATTCTTCGAGCCATCCCACCCCGTGAGCTCGCCTCACACCCGGTCGCGCGCGGCGCGGCGAATATAATCCGCCGACGCCGACACGCAGCCCTAGGCTCTCTCAGGTTCTCTCTTCGAATCGTTCAGTCACTGCTTCATTGCCGTCGCCTTTTTGCCGTACCGACTGACGCCGGCATCGACCTCCAAACATGACGCGACAAACAATAGTGACGTGGTGAGCAATAATAATGGAGAAAAATGGCATGTCAAGGTTCTTCGCTTTTTCGAAGCTTGCATGACGCGTCACTTTTGATATGCTCTTCCTCGCCCAAAACCCCTGGAGACCCCATCGAGATGTCCAACAGCGAGCAGGCCAACGTCGACCTCATCACCGCCAACAAGGTGCGCGACCTCCTGAACCGGAACGGCATTCCGCCGCGAAGTCACAACACGACGATCGCGAATGTGCTGGGCCTCAGTTTCTCGGTCGTCACGCGCAAGATGAAAGGCCTGATCCCGTGGAACCTGTCGCAGTTGCAGGACATCGCGACGCACTTCAGCGTGCCGCCCGCGATCCTGCTCGACGACAAGGGCACGCAGCCGGCCGCGGTCGAGATGATCGACGCGACGCTCGTAATCGAATCGCGGCGCTTCCGCTGCCGCGCCGCGATCTCGGCGAAAGCCAGCAGCCAGATCGAAACGGATTTCGTCGCGCTGCAGTGGCAAGGCGAATGGATTGTCACGGAGCGCCAACATGCGCGCGAAGGGCGCACGTATGCGGTCGATGTCGTCGAGCTGCGCTCGAGCCAGCCGAACGTGTATGCGGCGCGGATCGCCGTGGTCGACGATTCGCAGGACGTCGCCGAAACGGTATGTGAATATTTCATCGAGAAAGGCGTGAACGCGATCCCGTACTTCGACGGCGCGACGTTCCGCAAGGCGCTGGAGGTCGAGGATTTCGACGGCTACATCCTCGACTGGATGCTCGGCGACCAGACCGCCGCCGAACTCGTGCGCGGCATCCGTTCGAGCGAGAACAGCGGTGCGCCGATCTTCCTGCTGACCGGCAAGATCTCGACCGGCGAAGCGAGCGAGGACGAGATCGCGCACATCGTGTCGCACTACAACGCGCGCTGCGAAGAAAAGCCGGTGCGCCTGCCGATCCTGTTCGCCGAAGTGGCGCGCGAACTGAAGATCACGCTGCCGGCCGCGGCCGTCGCGAGCTGAGACCGGAGCGACAACCCATAACCAACAACACCATGACCGAGGGCAAGACATGCGAATTTCGACCATCTGGACCAAGAGCCTGTTGACGGCCTGCCTGCTCGGGCTGGCCGCCGCGACATGGGCCGCTTCGTCGTTTACGTTCACGGTCGACGGCAAGATCGACAACAGCAACCAGCAGGGCAAGAAGGTCTACGTGTTTTCCGAGCAGGCGCTGATGGCGCTGCCGCAGCATACGATCGTCACGTCGACGAGCTGGACGCCGAAAGCGACCTTCACGGGCCCGCGCCTGTCCGACGTGCTGAAGACTGTCGGTGCGCACGGCACGCAGATCGAATTTCGCTGTATCGACGAATACACGTTCACGATTCCGGTATCCGATGCCGACCGGTACGGCGTGATCCTCGCCCGGACGATGAACGGCAAGGTGCTCGGCAACGACAACTACGGCCCGCTGTGGATCATGTATCCGCGCGACCAGTACCCCGACGAGCTGAAGACGCCGCTCGGCGAAGCGAAGTTCGCGTGGCAGATCATCGGCCTGACCGTGAAGTGAAATGAAACGTCGGCGGTGGAAAAATAGAAAAATCATCCTGGTCCTGGGGTCGCTGTGGATCATGGGATTCGCCGCATGGGCGTTCCTGCTGTGGGACCTGCTGGCGACCTCGGTCAATGAGGGCGTGCTCGAAGGGCCGCGCGAAGGCGTGTTCTGGACCGCCGCGCAATACCGGAACGTCTATACGCGGTTCGACCGGCAACTGATTCTCTATGCCACGCACGAGGACGACGACTTCGACCACGTGCAGATGCAGCTCGACAGCCTGTCGGTGTCGTTCGGGTTCCTGCAACGGCCGTCCGAGGTGTCCGAATACTGGCTGCGCATCCCGCGCGCGCGCAACGAGATCGACGCGCTCGGCGAATTCATGGCGCGCCTGAAGCATGACGTGCCGTTGCTGCGCGACAAGCCGAAGGACGCGCAGCACGTGATCGACGACGTCAACGCGTACTGGCCGAAGGTCAACGGCCTCGCGAACTACTTCCGCGCGATCGAGATGGCGCAGCGCGACTTCACGTTCCACCAGCTGAAGGAAAAGCAGCGGGCGATCCTGATCCTCGGCAGCGTGCTCGGCGTGATTCTGTGCGCGCTGTTCCTGCTGCTGTTCTATACGATGCGCACGCGCGACGACCTGCTCGAACGGCAGGACGCGGCGCTCGACGCGGAACGCAAGGCGTCCGACCGCGCGTTCGAAATGATCGAGGCGAAGAACGCCTTCCTCGGGATGGTCAGCCACGAGTTGCGCACGCCGCTCCAGGCGATCTGCGGGTCGATCGAGATCCTGCTGGCGCGCCCGCAGTCCGACGCGAACCTGAAGACGATCCGGCGGCTGCAGAATTCCGCGTTGTCGCTCGAAGCGCTCGTCAAGGATCTGACCGACTACATCAAGCTGCGCTCGACGAAGCGCCTCGCCGAGCTGGAAACGGTCGGCATGGCGTCGCTGCTCGTCGAAGTGATCGAGCCGCTGCGCGAGAAGATCGCGGCCAAGCGGATCGCGATCGCGCAGCAGGTCGAGCCGCACGATCTCGCGATCCGTTCGGACCGCAAACTGTTGCGACAGGTGCTGTCGAACCTGATCGAGAATTCCGTCAAGTACACGCTCGGTGGGTCGATCGGGGTATCGATCACGCTCGCCGACGCGCCCGCCGGCCAGCAGCTGACCATCGCCGTGCGCGACACGGGCACCGGTATCGCGAAGCAGCATCTGTCGAAGATCTTCGAGCCGTTCTACCGCGCGAACGACGCGGTCGGCCTGCATGTGGACGGGATCGGCATGGGGCTCGCCGTCGTGCGCGAAATCGTGACGACGCTGCGCGGGCATGTGGATGTTCGCAGCGTGGTCGGCGAAGGCAGCGAATTCGTCGTGACGCTGCCCGCCGAGGCACCCGATACGGACGAAGCAACCGGTGACGTGCCCGCGCTGCCGCACGCCGCCGCGCACCGCGACCGGCGCGCGCTGGTGGTCGACGACAACGACAACGCGCGCGAAACGCTCGGCGCGATGCTGTCGGCGCTCGGCATCGACGCCGACCTGTGCGGCACCGGGCAGGAAGGCGTCGCGCGCTTCGGCACGGGCCGCTATGACATCGTGGTGCTCGATCTCGAACTGCCGGACCTGAGCGGCTTCGAAGTCGCGCGGCGCATTCGCGCGGTCGCGGAACCCGACGAAGACGGCCGGCACCCGGCGATCCTCGGCGTCAGCGCGTATGAATCGGCCGCGCTGCGCGAGAACAAGCAGGTGTTCGACGAATTCCTGCCCAAACCCGTCCACCTGCGCGAACTCGGCACGCTCGTCGAGAAGCTGCTCGGCTGAGCGCACCGCTCACTCGCCGCTCACTCTCCGATCAGATGCAGCACGATGTCACGCCGGTGCGCCGCGCGACGATGCTCGAACAGGTAGATCCCCTGCCAGGTGCCGAGCACCATGCGCCCGTGCTCGACCGGGATCGACAATTGCACCTGTGTGAGCGCCGTGCGCAGATGCGCCGGCATGTCGTCGGCGCCTTCGGTATCGTGTTCGTAGCGCGTGTCGTCCTCGGGCGCGAGCGTCGCGAAGTAGCGTTCGAGATCGCGCCGCACCGACGGATCCGCGTTCTCCTGGATCAGCAGCGATGCCGACGTATGGCGGCAGAACACCGTGAGCAGGCCCGTGCGGATCGTCTGCTGATCCACGAACGCGCGCACTTGCGACGTGAACTCGACGAGGCCGCTGCCGCGTGCGTCGACGCCGATGTGCGTGATGGCTTGTTGCATGGCCGTAGTGTCAGACCAGCGCGGCGAAGCCGTCGGCTTCGATCTGCTTCGCGTCGTCGGGACGCACGACGCGCGCGACTTCGACACCGTCGCGCAGGAACACCAGCGTCGGCCACAGCTTCACGCGGAACGAACGGCCGAGTGGGCGGCCCGGGCCGTCCTCGATCTTCAGGTGCCGCACGGCAGGATGCGCGGCGAACGACGCGACGATCGCGGGTTGCGCGCCCGCGCAGATCCCGCACCAGTTCGTACCGAATTCGATGACGGTGGTGCCGGCCAGTGCGTCGACTTCAGCGCGCGTCGGCGCATCTTCGGAATAGCGTTGCGGAGTGTGCATCGGGGCCCTCATGTGGAATTCCGGAACGTGACCGCGCAGGGTCGGCGGGTGCTGTCCGCGCTGTCCTACTGTAGCGGAAAAGCAAGCGCGCTGCCGGCGCGCGCGGACGCGGAAACCGGCCGTCGAAATCGCCCGCCGCCTTCCTGGCGCCGCCTGCGCACGGCGCGCCATGCCCGTTCCTCCATCGCGCTGCCGCCACCGGAATGACACGACAAGATTCGGAGCGCCGTGCCGTCGCGACGGGATCAGCATGCAGACTGATCCCGTCAACGAAGGCTCCGACCATGAACGCTCCGCATCTCGTCACCGAACCGAACATCCTCTACTTCGGCACGCCCGTCGTGCTGGTCAGTACGCTGAACGAGGACGGCACGGCCAATCTCGCGCCGATCTCGTCCGCGTTCTGGCTCGGCTGGCGCGGCGTGATCGGCATCGCCGCCAGTTCGCAGACCACCCGCAACCTGATGCGTACCGGCGAATGCGTGCTGAACCTGCCGTCGGCGACGCAGGCGCACGCGGTCGACCGGATCGCGCGCACGACGGGCACGTATCCGGTGCCCGACGGGAAGCGCGCGAAAGGTTATGTGTTCGAACCCGACAAGTTCGGCACGGCCGGGCTCACTGAAGCGGCGTCGCAAACCGTGTCGCCACCGCGCGCGCTCGAATGTCCGGTGCATATGGAAGCGGTCGTCGCGGCCACGCACGGGATCGGTGACGAAGCGCCCGACCTGCGCGGCTACATCCGCGTGTTCGAGCTGCGTATCCAGCGCGTCCACGTGCATCCCGACCTGCTGATGGACGGGTATCCCGACCGCATCGATCCGGACAAGTGGTCGCCGCTGATCATGAGTTTCCAAAAATTCTATGGCCTCGCGCCGCAGCAAGTGCACCCGTCGCGGCTCGCCGAGATTCCCGAGCGCGCGTATCGCAGCCCCGACATCGAGCGCTCGCGCGACGCGGGTATACCGGTCGGCGCCGGACGGTAGTGAAGCGCACTGGTCGCGCCCGATGCGGCACATGCAGTTCATTCGGCTTTTGGACGCGAGGGAAGCGCCGGATCGCGTTGTGTGACTAACTTGAGACCGCCGGTTGGTTGACGCGCAAAGTTGGATTTGCGCATTGACATTCTTCTATAGGAGATTTAATCTCCGAATGCTTCAAGTGTGGTGCCTCGGGAATCCTCCCGAACTGCCGACCGTAGACAAGCGGAAACGTCCGAGGAGATCGGACACCAGCCATCCATGGGTTGCCACACGATATTTTGCAGTGCGTATTGAATTTCTGCGTCATCGATCGGTGCCGGCACGCGCGATAAAAGTGAACTGTCGGCGCCGATCTGTTGTTTCTATTCAACCGGATCTTCGAAGGAGCCTGCCATGAGCATCACGTTGCACAATCCGGCCAGCATTGCGCCGCCGTTTTCCTGCTACAGCCAAGGCGCCTCGGCGTCCGGTGACGCGCGCTGGCTGTATGTTTCCGGACAAGTGGGCGTCACGCCGGATGGTGTCGTTCCAGACGACCCGGAGAAGCAAACCGAGCTGGCCTGGGATAACCTCCTGGCAGTGCTGGCCGATGCCGGGATGACCGCGAAGGATCTGGTCAAGGTCGACGGCTTTATCACGAGCCCGGACCTCGTGCCGTTCTTCCGCAAGGAGCGCGAGCGGCGATTTGCGGGGCACGCTGCCGCTACCACGATGGTCATCGTTGCCGGATTGGCTGAACCCAATCTCCTGGTGGAGATTCAGGCAGTCGCGGCCCGCTGACGCAATTTCATCTCCGAGCGAGCGGCGAACATCCATTGATCTGTGTTCGCCGCTTGAACAAGCGCTCGGCCCGAGCAGACTCCCCCGCCACCTTGATCCGCGACGGCACGCCGCTTCCATTGCCCCAAACGACCAGTCACAACGATATCGATGCGATTTTGAAAGCAGGGCTGACTAGGCGCGGCGAGAAATGACCATGAAATAGCCACACGGCTCCGCCGTCTGATTGACGAAAGAGAGCTCGACGTCGGCCTGGAAGAAGAGCGAGTCGCCGGGCCCCAGATATTCCTTCCTGGCCCTGAACTCCACAACGAGATTCCCGATCGTCACGACGATCTGTTTCTCCGATCCGGACGGGTAGGCCGGAAGCCATCCAGTCGAAACGCCGGGGGGAAGATAGTGATAGACGAGCTCTACGCGGCCGGCGCCTGTCGCCGGTGAAACGATGTGCCGTTCAAAACCCGTTTCGGGGTCGCGAAAGATCGGACGTGCCGCCTTGCGCATCACCACCGTATTGTCTTCGGGCTGATTTCCCCCGACCAACTCCGTCAGCGACGCCTGAAGGCTGTGCGCGATTCTCGTTGCGATACCGATCGTCGGGCTCTTCTCCCCGCGTTCGACTTTGGAGAGCATTGCGCGACTGACTCCGGAAAGTTGCGACAGTTGCTCCAAAGTCAGACCGGCAGCTTCCCGCAATCCGCGGACACGGCCTCCAAAGGCGCGCGAGACCGAGTCGTACTCGTCCGATGCGCTCGAATCGGTGTCTTGTCCCTGCGGCATATGTCCCTTTCCGGTGGTAAGTCGAATCAACAAACGAATATTATCCTCCACCATAGAAGAAGGAGTCGAGCATCGAAGATCGCTGCTTCCGCTGATATGCGCTCACGGCATCGAGATCGCGCGACGCTACCAGCGATCGCACCGGGCGTGATGTCGGGCGCACGGGTCGCGTTCAATTCGAATCGGTAGGCGCCGAAAGGCTCATCGTGCTGAGCATGCGGTCAGGTGTGCGCGGGCTGGAAAACGATGGAACGGCCACTTGGGACATGCGGCTGTGGTGGCTGAGCGCTGTCCTTGCTCGAATCTCCCATAGTAGATACACTTCTACTCGATAATGAGTGGTTATCCGATTTCGAGGGTCATCGAGTATGGGCACGAACGCCATGAAGTTGATTGCAAAGGGGCAGAACTTTGCGTCCTTTCAGTTTGGCGATCTCAAGATCGTCGCGCTCCGAGACGGATATGTGGATATGCCCGCCACGCGGCTTCGACGCGTCGATGGGGGCACGTTCGACAAACCGCCAGTCGGGACGCAGTTGGTCGACAACCAATTGCGACTGTCAGTCAATGCGTTCCTCATCATCGATGGTGAGCGGGCCATCCTCGTCGACACCGGGGCGTCGAACACGTGGTATTCCACGATGGGAGCACTGGTGGACGGGATCGCTGAGGCCGGAATCGATAGAGCCAGCATCACGGACGTTTTGCTGACGCATACCCATGAGGATCATGTGAACGGCCTGATTGCGCCGGACGGTTCCGACGCATTTCCGCAGGCGACGAGAATCCTCGCAGGTCCGGAAGAAATCTCGGCATTTACCGGCCGGTTGGCCCGACTGCGGGATCGTGTCACCCCGGTTACGGACAATTTCTCCGTGAGTGACCGGATAACCGCGGTTCGCGCGACCGGGCATTCTCCCGGGCACACGGCATACGAAGTTGCAAGCAGCGTGGGACGTCTATTGGTTTGGGGGGACATTATTCACGTTCCATCGGTGCAGTTCGGGCGTCCCGAAATTTCGTGGGAGTACGACAGCAACCAGTCGAGGGCTCGCGATACACGATTGGCACTGTTGGAGCGTGCGGCCCGGCCGAATTATTTCGTGGCCGGCGCCCATCTGGATTTCCCCGGCATCGGGAGCGTAACGACCAGCGGCGGCAGTTTCGCCTTTCATCCCCTTGGCGATGAGTGAGACGCGTATTGCCCCATAAGTAGCGCAAGCGAGCAGTCACTCACGTTGCTGATCGGCGAGATCGCGCACGCGACGGGACGCAGCAGCCACACTATCCGCTGGTACGAATCGCAGGGGTTGCGGCCCGGCGTACAGCGCGGCGCAGCCGGCCGGTGCGCCGAGGCCGATCGGATAAGATACGGCCGGCCACGCACTTTGGCCCCTGACCGAACCGACGGAGTGTTTTCAGTGATTCAACCGACCCCAGTATTCAAGGACAACCTCGCGCAACTGCCGGCCATCGACGGCGTCGCGCGCATCGATCTCGTCGGCACGAACGGCGACGTGGTCGCGACCATCGAGAACCAGCCGGGCAAGCAAGGCTCGCTCGCGGTGTACAACTACCTGCAGCACGCATTCGGCACGCTCGACGCGAAGGCCGCCGAGCACGGCCTCGCCGTGTTCGCCGAACATACGGCCGACGCGCGCAACCGTCCGGGCGCGCATCCGAACGTCGATCGTCTGCTGGCGATCGTCGCCGGCGGCGAAGCGCTGCGTATCGACGTCGTCGCTAAGGGCTGAGTCGCCGACGACACGCTCCTGACACGCGCGCGGAAACCCGCGATCATCGCGCCCGTACCTCTTTCCCCGGAGACCGCCCGCGTGTCCCGCTTCCTTGCCCTGCCGTTTGCCCGCCGCCTTGCGTCGCACGTTGCTTTCGCTTCGATCGCGGCCGTTGCCTGCGCCGCACTCGGCGGCACGGCATCGGCCGAACCGCTGCATACGGCATCCGACATCGCCGGCGCATTGCTGGTGCCGCTCGCTGCGCTGCCGCGCTCGCCGGAGAACGGCTCGCTCGACGATTTCTGCGCGCAATACCGCGTGAAGAAGCTGACCACGGCGGCCGGCCGCGACGTCGCGAAGCTCGGCTGGATCGTGACTTCCGAGGCGCCGCTCGGCCGCTACACGGTCGTCACGTTCGCGAGCGGATTCAAGCCCGGCACGAGTGCGATCTGTTTCGCGCGCAACGGCAACATCGGTGTGTACGACGGCACGACGCTCGTCGCGCTCGGCTATGCCTCGCGCGCGGCAGACTGGCAGCTCGGTTCGGCCGATTCACTGGAAAGCGGTGCGCTGCTGATCTGGGGCGGCGACGGCCCGGCGCCGCCGGTCGGCGAGTTGCACGAAGAGAACGGCGGCCTGCGCCTGACCCGCATCGCCGCCGAACATACGTACTGCCGCGGCCGCACGGTCGTGCCCAACGTCTATGGCAAGCCGCTCGACGCGGCGCGCAAGGTCCTGATTGCACATGGCTGGCAGCCGCTGCGTCCGCGTGAAAAGCCGGACGCGACGGACGGCGCGGCAACGCTCGCGAAGCACGGCATCATCGAAGCCGAAGCCTGTTCGGGCACCGGCATGGGCTATTGCGCGCTGCGATACCGGAACGCGGCCGGCGTGCTCGGCGTGACGACAGTCGGCGGCGAGCCGGACAAACCGTCCGATAACACCGTGATCGACTATCAGGTCGCGTGCCGCAAGCCGTGACGTGTGCTCCGGCGGTGCGCGCATGACGCAGCACCTGCGCGCGCCGTTGAGTCGGCGGCGGGACGCATCGCCGTGCGTGAGGCGGGACGCATGCGCCGACGCCCGGCGCAGCCTGAGCGCCGGATCATCGGCCGTTCGCGCGATTGACCCGCATCGCGCACGCTCCTAAACTGACCTCCCTTTTACGCCCTCCGGACGAAAAGGATGCCCATGATCGACCTCTCCACGCTCGCGCTGTTCTCCGGCGCGTGTCTCGCGCTGACCGCCACGCCAGGCCCCGACATGCTGCTGATCGCGTCCCGTAGCGTGAGCCAGGGACGGCGCGCGGGTTTCGCGACGCTCGCGGGCATTCAGGCCGGCACCTACTGCCACGCGCTCGCGGCCGCGCTCGGGCTGTCGCAGCTGTTTGTCGCGGTGCCGATCGCCTACGACGCCGTGCGCTTCGCGGGCGCCGCGTATCTGCTGTATCTCGCTTGGAAAACGTTCCGTTCGGATGCGACCGCGCTGTCGCCTGTCGCGTCGCAGCGGCGCCACTCGACCGCGACGATCTTCCGCCAGGGCCTGACGACGAACCTGCTGAATCCGAAGATGGCGCTGTTCGTGCTCGCGCTGTTCCCGCAGTTCGTGCGGCCCGAGCACGGTTCGATCGCCGTGCAGATTCTCGTGCTCGCGACGGTGCTCAACCTGATCGGGATCGTCGTCAACGGCGCGGTCATTCTCTCCGCGAGCCGGCTGAGCCAGCGGATCGGCGCGCGCCGCCGCCCGTCGAAGCTGCCGCAATACCTGCTCGGCACGGTATTCGTGGGGCTCGCGGCGCGGCTTGCGGTGGCGGGGCGGAACTGATCTCGCGTCCTCCCGAAGCGCACGGGCAGGCCCGATACCCATTCGGCTAGCTGGTCGAATTCACGCCGCCGACAAACAATCCGGCTCGCACATCAGCAACGAAGCAGCGGAGAAGCGCCTGAGCGTTTCTCCGCTGCTTCCGTGCATCCGGCGAGCCGCCCTCACGACGTACGCGACGGCGCTCCTTCTTGCATGGAGATAACATATTTGTTACTATACGAACCGTCGCGTATGAAATCCAGTTCTTCAGCGAGCGGGTCGAAGCAGGCGTTTTTGCGTTGCCAAAAACGCTGACCGCCAGGTTTTTCGCACTCGCTGACCGTATGGAGCAGTACGGCCCGAACCTGGGCGAACCTCACACCAGGCCGATGGGCGACGGCTTGTATGAAATGCGCTTGAAGGGCCTGGAAGGTATCGCCCGTGTGTTTTACTGCGCGGTCGTCGACCGGCGGATCGTCATGCTTCACTGCTTCGTGAAGAAGACGCAGAAAACGCCGCAGAAGGAACTGGACACCGCGCGCCGCCGGTTGAAGGAGATTCGATATGGCAACCTATAAGGCAATGCGCGAGCGCGCGTTGGCCGATCCAGCGGTACGCACCGAATACGACCGGCTGAACCGCGAGGAATTCGCGCTGCTCGACGCCATGCTGGCTGCCCGGCGAGAGGCCGGCCTGTCTCAAGCCGATGTGGCGGAGCGTATGGGCACGAAAGCGCCGGCCGTGACACGGCTCGAGCGCGCGCTCGCAACGGGCCAGCATTCGCCGTCCATCGATACGCTGCGCAAGTATGCGGCGGCATGCGGCAAGAGGCTCGTGATCTCGTTCGCCTGAGTCGCGCCAACCGCAAGCGGCCGACGCCCCGTCACTCCGCGTCACGCTCGCGCGTATCCACCACGACACGCAACGCCCCACTGTCAAGCAGGCTCGCCGGCGTCACCGTGCGGCGGCGCCACGGAATCCGGCCGAAATACCAGATCTTCCAGAAGCCGAGCGGATGATCGGGATTCCGGCGCAGCAGCGTGTCGAAGGTTTCGACGTCGCCGAGCACGATCCGCGTCGCATCGCGCACGACGTCGCGCACGAAACGCGAGCAGAACTGCCGGCTTGACGCGAGATTGAAGCCCGTGTCGTAGACCACGCCGATCCGGCGCATCGCCGCGTCGACAAGCCGGCGCCGCTGCGCGGCATCGAGCGGCTGCTTCAGCCGCGCGATCACGCATGCGCCGCGATCGGAACGCGCGAGAAACCGCGACATCGTCGTGACGCGCGACAGCGGAAACGTGCTCTCCGCGACCAGCGCCTCGCCGCCGCGCTCGCCGACGACGATCCCGACATGATTCGTCCATGAGCGCGTCGCGCTCGCCACTTCGAGAAACGGCCGCACCGTCACGCGGATGAAGACGATGTCGCCGATCTTCGGCTCGACCGGCAACGGCACGTCATGCGACCCGGAAGCACCAACGGAGAAAAGACGCCGCCGGCCCACGCCGGGCGAGCGGATCATGAGCGGCTGGGAGCCGGTGTCGACAAGCATACGGACCTCGCGCGAGTGAACATGGCGCGAGCATGGCAGCCGCGACCGCGCGCCGCATCCGCTTCTTGCGCGAGGGTGCGAATCCGTGTCGCGGGGGAGCGGATTTCGATACCGGTGCGCCGCCTTCAGCGCGTCGCGCCCAGCGCCACGCGCAGCCGTTCCATCAACTGCGTGTAATACCGCAGCACGTCGTCCTTCGACACGACATTCGCGGTCGAGAAACGCTCGGACCACGCCGGCTTCCATTCATACGAGCCGTGCACGCTCCGGTCGCCGTCGGGCGCCTGGATCAGCGAACGGATCCGCGCATCGCGGCCCGGGCCCGTATGCATGTCGAACAGCGCGTGGATGTACGTGTGATACGCGTCATACACGTCGTCGTCGAACAGGTAGCGGTAGATGTGGAACGTGCGGTCGAGCTCGCGCTTCGCGCGGATCACGTCGTCCGGCGAGATGTCCTTCCAGTAGCCGATCCACGTATAGAAGCACAGCAGCGCATTGAGCTGCGGCGCGACCGCGTCGTACAGCGCGAGCCGCTTCTCGATCAGCCGCTGGTTGGTCCACTGCACGAGTTCGAGCCGCTTCAGCCGGCGCGCGACGAGCCAGCCGAGACACGCGACCGACAACGGCGTCAGCACGCCGAGCGTGAGCTTGACGATTTCCAGCGAATTCCACGGATTGTTGAATGGCTGCATGAATGGCCCGACAAGAAGAAACGCACCCGCGCCGGCACATGATCCGGCGCGCGCGCCGCCTGCCCGATCGCGTTGACATTGACCGTTAGTTGCTTGCGCATCGAACGTCGCACGACGGTGCGAGCCGTACGTTCGATACGGCGTGACTCGCCAGTCTACCGGGCGATTGTCACCGAGCCATGACCGTTCGTCGACTCGTCGACGCACGCCCACGCCGCGCTAGGTTGGCAGCGCCGACGTGAGCTTGACCTTCTGCATCGGGATATCGGTCTTCACGCTCAGCACGCCGGGAATGCGCGTGAGGGTTTCCATCTGGAAACGGCGGTAGTCGTCGATGTCGGCCGCGACGACTCGCAGCAGGAAATCGCAATCGCCGGCCATCAGGTGGCACTCGACGACTTCCGGCATCTGCTGAACGGCATCGGCGAAGCGGTTCACGGATTCCGCGTCCTGCCCCTTCAGCCACACGCGCGTGAAGATGGTCAGCCCCTTGCCGACCTTCGCGGGGTTCAGCACGGCCACGTATTTCTCGATCACGCCGGCTTCCTCGAGGAGGCGCACGCGCCGCAGGCACGGTGACGGCGACAGCCCGACTTCGTGCGCGAGCTCCACGTTCTGCATGCGGCCGTCGCGCTGAAGGGCGCTCAGGATCCGGCGGTCGATGGCGTCAAGTTTCATTTGGCATCCGATTCCAATAAATTCGCAAATCACGCGTTCAATGCCAAATTCTCAGAAAAATCTGGCCACAACGCAACCCGATTCGAGTCAAAAAAGCAGACAATCCCTCCCCCGAAGGAGGAGTAATGAGCAGTAGCGTTTCAACGTCGTCCGGGCTTCGCGACAAGCCCGCCTATGTCGCCGAGATGGGTCGCGGTTTGCGCGCGGCGCTGCCCGTCATGCTGGGTTTCGTGCCGTTCGCGCTGGTGCTGGGCGCGCAGGCCGCGCAGAAAGGCTTGAGCCTGTTCGAGGTGCCGATGATGACGGGCCTGAACTTCGGCGGTGGGTCCGAATTCGCGGCGATCCATCTGTGGACCTCGCCGCCGCACATCGCGCTGATCGTCGCGATGTCGTTCCTCGTGAACTCGCGCCACATCCTGATGGGTGCGGCGTTCGAGCCGTATATCCGGCGCCTGCCGCGCCGCCGCGCGTTCGTCGCGCTGTTCTTCATGTGCGACGAGAGCTGGGCGATGTCGCTCGCCGACGCGCGCTCGCGCTCGGCCACGCACATCAGCGTGCCCTATTACGCGGGCATCTGCGTGGGGCTCTACCTGACGTGGATCTCGATGACCACGCTCGGCGCGGCGGTCGGCCCGACGATCGGCAACGTCGAGCAGTACGGCTTCGACATGGCGTTCACGGCCGTGTTTCTGGTGCTGCTGCGCGGGATGTGGAAAGGGATGCGCGCGAGCCGCCCGTGGTTTGTCAGCCTCGTCGTCGCGGCGGCCACGCACTTGGCCGTACCCGGTGCGTGGTACGTCGCGGCCGGCGCATGCGCGGGACTGATCGCCGCGCTGCTGTGGGAGCCGCGCGATGCCTGAGCTTCCGGATTTCAGCACGGTCGCGACGATCGTGCTGATGGCGTCGACGACCTATCTGTCGCGCATCCTCGGCTACGTACTGCTGCGTAACCGCACGCTCAGCCCGCGCATGGCATCGGTGATGGAGAACGTGCCCGGCTGCGTGCTGATTTCGGTGATCGCGCCGGCCTTCGTGTCGACGCGCCCGGCCGACCTGCTCGCACTCGCCGTCACGCTGCTGGCGGCAACCCGCCTGTCGATCCTGCCGACCGTCATCGTCGGCGTCGCGTCGGCCGGGCTGCTGCGGCACCTGCTCGGATAAACCGTTCCGACCCGCCGCGTGCGCGGCACCTCCACCGACCAACGGGCGCGCGATGCGCCCGTTTTCACATCCGCGCCGGCGACGCGACACGGCAAGGCGCACGCGGGGATGCTAGCCTTGTGGCTTGCGCCACGCTGCACTCCCCTGTCATTGCCCATCTCCGCGAGGATCGTCCCGATGCAAGAAACTCCGCTGTTCGACCGCGTCCTGCTCACCAACGACGACGGATTCGATGCCCCCGGCCTGGAAGTGCTCGAACAGGTCGCCACGCAACTGGCGCGCGAAGTGTGGATCGTCGCGCCGGCGGAAGACCAGAGCGGCACGTCGCATTCGCTGAGCCTGCACGAACCGCTGCGCGTGCATCGCAAGGGCGAACGTCGCTTTGCCGTGCGCGGCACGCCCGGCGATTGCGTCGCGATCGCGGTCAGCCACCTGATGAAGGATGCAAGGCCCGACGTCGTGCTGTCCGGCGTGAATCGCGGCGCGAATCTCGGCACCGAGACGGTGTTTTCCGGCACGGTCGGCGCCGCGATGACGAGCATGCTGGTCGGCGTGCCGGCCATCGCACTGAGCCAGGCGTTCACCGATCGCCATGCGGTGCCGTGGAACACGGCACTCGCGCTCGCGCCGGACGTCATTCGCCGGCTCGCCGCCGCCGGCTGGGACAGCGACGCATGCCTCAACGTGAATTTCCCGGCGCGCCCCGCGCAGGACGTGCGCGGGCTGAAGGTGACGAACCAGGGCACCGGCACGCTGCAGGGCGTCGAGATCGTGTCGGGCCGCGACCCGCGCGAGCTCGACTATCACTGGCTGAAGCTCGCTCGCGCGCCGCGCGACGACGACGCGAATTCGGAAACGGTCGCGCTCGGCGAAGGCTATATCGCCGTCACGCCGCTGAAGTTCGAACGCACGCACGACCACGCGCTCGCGCGGCTGCGCTCGAACCTCGGCTGAGCGCGCATTCCGCGAAGCGGCCCCGGCAGGTGCGCGCGATGCTGGCGCGCGGCTGCCTGGCGGCCGTGCTGCATCTCCGCGTCAAGTCAGGTTCAATCCCCCGTCGAGCATCACGATCTCGCCCGTCACGTAATCGGACGCGACGAGCATCGCGACCGTCTGCGCGATGTCGTCCGGTGTCGCCGCGCGGCGCATCGGCGCGCGCTCGCGCCACAGCTGCTGCGCTTCCGTCCAGTCGGCGGTCAGCGGCGTGTCGACCAGCCCCGGCGCGACCGCATTGACGCGAATCGCCGGCGCGAGCGTGCGCGCCAGCAGCCGCGTCGTGTGATTAAGCGCGGCCTTCGCCGCCGCATACGGAATCGACGCGCCCTTCGGCCGCACGCCCGCATGCGAGCTGACGTTCACGACGCAACCGGCCCGCCCGCGCGATGCCGCTTCACGCAGCGCGGCCTCGGCTTCGGCGACGAGCCGGAACGGCGCGATCACGTTGATTTCATGCATCTCGCGCCACACGTCGGGCGTGGCCGCGGCGAGATCGTCATGCGCAATCACGCGGCTGATCCCCGCATTGTTAACGAGCACGTCGAGCCGGCCGTGCACGGCGAGCGCGTCGCGGATCAACCGCACGCGCTCGGCATCGTCGGCGAGATCGGCCTGCACATAGGCCGCGCCGAGTTCGCGCGCCATCGCGTGCCCCGTGTCGGCCGAGCTGCGGGAATGCAGGATCACCGCGTAGCCGTCCGCGGTCAGGCGGCGCGCGATGGCCGCGCCGATGCCCGACGTCGATCCGGTGACGAGCGCGACCGGCCGATGCAGGCGCGACGCGCGCGGCTCGGCGGCGGCTTCGGTTTCAGGTGCCGTTTCGGCATTCGGGGCATGCATCGGCGGAAGCGGCGCGTCCATTTCGGGGAACCCTGTCAGTGGCGTTCCCGCATCATAAGCGCGACGACGCACCCGGACGCGAACGTAGCGACGGCCACCGCCAGAATCGCAGCGACGAAGCCGAAACGGTCGGCCATCAGGCCGGCCGACAGCGCGCCGATCGCATAACCGAGATCTCGCCAGAACCGGTACACGCTCAGCGAACGGGCACGCCAACCGGGCTCGGACGCATCGGACACGGCCGCGATCAGGCTCGGATAGACCATCGCCGTGCCGAGGCCGAGCAACACGCTCGCAACGAGCCACCAGCGGAACTGCCCCGTCAGCGCGGTCAGCGCGAGCCCGGCCGCCTGCACCCACATCCCGGCGACGATCAGCCTCTTGCGCCCCCACCGGTCGCTCAGCGGCCCGGTGACGACCTGGCAGCTTCCCCACACGATCGGATAGACGGCCTTCAGGATGCCGATCCGCTCGATGCCGAGCCCGAGCGTCGTGAAGAACAGCGGGAAGATGCCCCAGCTCATCCCGTCGTTGAGGTTGTTGATCAAACCGGCCTGCGACGCCGCGAACAGGTTGCGGTCGCGCAACGACGTCAGCAGGAATACGTCGCGGAACGACAGCGCGGACGCGCCGGCCGGCTTGCCGCTTTCGAGCCGCACATGCTCGCGCGTGTCGCGCACGACGAGGACCGACAGCAGCAGGCCCGCGATCGCGTAGAACACGCCGAGATAGATCGGCATCGGGCGCAGCCCGTAACGGCTCGCGAGATAACCGGTCAGGAACGCGGTCAGGCCCACCGCGAAATAACCGGCGAATTCGTTCAGGCCGACCGCGAGTCCGCGGCTCCTCGGCCCGACGAGATCGACCTTCATGATCACCGTCATCGACCATGCGAACCCCTGGCTCAGCCCGAGCAGCACGTTCGCGGCGATCACCCACTCCCAGTTCGGCGCCGCGATGATCATGAACGGCACGGGCAGGCCGACCAGCCAGCCGACGACGAGCACGCGCTTGCGCCCCCAGGTGTCGGCGAGCTGGCCCGATACGAGGTTCGCGAACGCCTTGACCAGCCCGAAGCTGACGATGAACGACGTGATCAGCGCGGTCGATTCGAGATGGAACTGCTCGGAGCCGATCAACGGCACGACCGTGCGCTCGATGCCGACCATCCCGCCGACGAACGCGTTGACCAGCACGAGCAGCGCAAACTGCCGCCAGTTCTCGCGCAGGCCGAGCACCACGGCACGCTCGCCGCGCGCCACCGCTACGTTTCCCATCGCGCTAACCTCCCGGATCGGGCGGCAGGAATTGTCTGACGATCATCGGATTGCTCCCATCCCGCGAATGCAGTAACATTCAATCAATTTGATGAATGATTGATCGAGGAGAGGCCACGTGTCAAGCACGGGACCCAAGCAAGCGATCTATGCGAGCCTCGCCGAGGTCGCGCAGGCGATCGGCCACCCGAACCGGCTCGAGTTGCTCGAACATCTCGCGCAGCGCGAGCGGTCGGTCGAGGAACTGACGGCACTGTCGGGGATGACGTTCGCGAACACGTCGCGGCACCTGCAGATCCTGCGGCGCGCGCGTCTCGTCGATACCGAGCGGCGCGGCAAGCACATCGTGTACCGCCTCGCCGGCGACAGCGAGGTCGTCGTGCTGATGAAGGCGCTCGGCCGCGTCGGCGAGCGCAATGTCGCCGAGGTCAACCAGGTGCTGGGCGATTATTTCCACGCGCGCGATGCGCTGGAGCCGGTGTCGCGCGGCGAGCTGACCGCGCGGCTGGCCGACGGACTCGTCACGCTGCTGGACGTGCGACCGCACGACGAATTCGCACTCGGGCACCTGCCCGGCGCGGTGAACATTCCGTTGAGCGACCTCGAAGCGCGCCTCGGCGAATTGCCGGCCGACACGGAGATCGTCGCGTATTGCCGCGGCCCGTACTGCGTGTTCGCGTTCGAGGCCGTTGCCGCGTTGCGCGCGCGCGGCTTCAAGGCCACGCGGCTGGAAGACGGGTTTCCGGAGTGGAAGGCGGCCGGCCTCGCGGTCGAGACCGACGCCGCGGAGTGAAGGAAAATGCGGCCCGCGTCGAAGCGGGCCGCTTGCTGCTGCCTGCTGCTACTTCCCGCTACTTGCTGGTCAACGCCAGCGACGGCGCAAGCACGCTGTTTGGATCCTGCCCGTTCCACGTGCCGACCCACGCATCATTCGGCGTCGCCCCCATCACGAAGTCGAGCTTGCCGCCGGCCTTCATCTCGTCGTACGTGATGTACGGCCGGTGCAGCGGCGTGCCGTTCAGGCTGACCGATTGAACGTAGCGATTGACCGCCGACGGTGCGCCGCCGCTGGCCGTATGCGCGGTCACCTTGAAGCGCCGCGTCGCGCCGAACTTCAACGCGCCGCTCGCCCCGCCGCCCGACGCAACCGGGATGTCGATCGTCGCTTCCTCGAACAGCGGTGTGCCGAGGTAAAACACGCCGCCCACCGGGTTCAGCGAATAGATGCCGAGCGCGGACAGCACGTACCACGCGGAAAGCTGGCCGCAATCGTCGTTGCCGGGAATGGCGGAGTTGCGCACGCGCCTCGGATCGTCGAGCGCGGCCTTCAGGCTGTCGCCGCTCAGCAATGCACGGTCGCCCGCCGTCAGCGTCAGCGAGTACATGTCGTCCATCACCGTGCGAACGCGGTCCTGCGTCTTCGACGGCATGCCCGCGACGTCGTACAGGTACGGCAGGTGATTCGCCGGCTCGTTCCCCGCGAAGAACTGGCCGCTGCGGCCGGTCAGGTCCGGAAAGCCCTGGTTATTGAGGAAGGTCAGCGGGTTGGCCGGATCGAACGTGCGGTCGAGTTGCGCGATGAACTGGCTCTTCCCGCCCAGCAGCGCGACGAGGCCGGGCAAGTCGTGGAAGATGTTCCACGTATCGACCCACGAATTCGATTCGGAGAAGTCGGTTTTCTCGGCGGCCGTCGGATCGAAGCCCGCCACCCAGTTGCCCTGCGCGTCCTTCGGCTGCGCAAACTTCCAGCCGTTGTTCAGCACCGGGTTGAACACGTTCCGGTAGTTCTGGCTCCGTTGCAGGTAAGGCCGGTAGTCGGCCGTGCTCTTGCCCGCTGCCTTGCCGACCGCGGCCGTCGCCCAGTCGTCGAACGAATAGTCCTGCGTGGTCGACACCGATGCGTTGTCGCCGGCGTACACGTAGCCGTTCTGACGATACTGGTCGAAGCCGTGCGCGCTCGCGCTCTGGGTCGTCGTCAACGCGGTCCAGATGTCGTCGATGCCCGCGCTCGTCAGATGCTTCAGATACGCATCCGCGATCATCGGAATCGACGGGTGGCCGGCCATCGTGAAGGTTTCCGTTTGCGCCAGCGGCCACACCGGCAACTCGCCCTTGCCGTTCTGCTTGAACTGCGTCAGCAGCGACTTGACCCAGCCGTCGACGCGCTCGGGCTGCACCAGCGTCATCAACGGCGATTCGGCGCGGAAGGTGTCCCACAGCGAGAACGTCGACGAATAGTCGAAGCCCGGGTTCGCGTGCTTGCTCGTCGTCGGCGGCGACGTCGTGCCGTCGTTGATCGAATCCGTGCCGACGTAGCTGCCGTCCGCGTTGTTGTAGACGGTCGGCGCGAGCATCGTGCGATACAGCGACGTGTAGAACATCGTCCGCTGATCGGCGCTGCCGCCCTTGATCCGGATCCGGTCGAGCGCGGCGCTCCACACGCGCTCGGCCGCGCCGCGCACCTGGTCGAACGTCTTCGCGCCGACTTCCGATGCGAGATTGGCCTGCGCATCCGCGATGCTCGACGGCGAGATGCCGACCTTCACGGTGACCGCGCCGCGGCCATCGTTACCGTCGGCCGCGAACGTCAGGTACGCCTTGAAACCGTCCGCGCTGAACGCGACGTTCTTCGTATCGAACGGCTTCGAGAAACGCGCGACGAAATACGTCGGCTTGTTGTTCGCCCAGTTGTTCGTGATCTCCCATCCGGCGATCGTCTGTGCGTCGATGACCTGGATCCTGCCGCTCGCGGTCGACCCGCCGATCGGATTGTCGATACTCACGATCATGCTGCGCTGCTGTCCGGCCGCGCTCGGGAAATACGTATAGCGATGCACGCCCGCGTGCGAAGTTGCCGTCATCTCCGCGAGGATCTTCGCGCCCTGCACGTTCCACGGCGTGTTGCCGCTGCCGACCGGCGACATCCGCACGCGGTAGTAGCCGGGGCTCGCGCTTTCGTCGTCGTGCTTGAACGACGCGTTGTAGGTGATCGATGCATCGGCGGCCACCTTGGCCAGCGTCGCCTTGTCGACCGGCGCCAGCGTCGGCAGGAACCGCACTTCGCCGCCCGAGCCGATGCCGGTGCCCGACAGGTGCGTATGCGTGAAGCCGGTGATGAGCGGATCGTCGTACTGGTAGCCCGACGTGCGATCCCAGTTCCACGGCAGCGTATGCGCGCCGCCGGTCGTGTCCGGCCCAAGCTGCACCATCCCGAACGGCACGGTCGCGCCCGGGAACACGTGGCCGTGGCCCCGAACGCCGCTGCTCCAGTCCGCGTTGATGTCGAGATTCGCAGTGCCGATCATCGGATCGACGCTGCGCAGCACCGACCGCTTGCCGGCGCCGCCGTTCTCGCCCTGGTCGTTCTGATCGCCCTGATCGTTCTGGTTCCCCTGCGACGATCCCGATCCGGCGGCGTTCGACATCTGCGCGAGCACGCTCGCATCCGTCGAAGCCTGATCGCCCCCGCAACCCGACAACACGGCAAGGCATCCGATACCCACCACATGACGTAGCTTCATTCGTTCGTCCCTCCCTTTCTTTGCGTCGATCCTGTTGGCAAGAACCGCTCGTTGAACCGCCTCCGTCTGCAACCTGTGCTGAATGCGTTGCGCCGTTCGCGACTTACGGCGCGCTCGCCGCCTGCGGGAACGACGGCATCACGGATGCATCGGTGCCCCACGTCGCGGCCGCCGCGTCCGCCGTCATCGCGTACGACAGCGTGCCGCCCTTCGCGATCTTCTCGAGCGGCAGCCATGCTGCCGAATGAGGTGCGCCGTTCAGCCGCAGGGATTTCACGTAGAACGACGCGGTGTCGGCAGAACCCGCGCCAGGCGCGGCGATCCGCAGCAGGCGGTAGCTGCCGTCCATCTGCCCGACGCGCACGTCGATCTTCTCGAACTGCGGGCTCGACACCGCGACGCCGCTCACGCCCGGCACGACCGGATAGAGGCCCAGCGTGGCCCACACGTACCAGCCCGAGATCGCGCCGAGATCGTCGTTGCCGGGCAGGCCCGCCGCGCCGGTGCCGAACTCGTTCGCGAGCGACGCGTGCAGCACACGCTGCGTATGCGACGGCGCACCGGCCCACGCATAGACCCACGGCACGGCCATCGTCACTTCGTTGCCGACGTAGAAATACGGCTGCACGGTGCCGATGTTCAGGTGCGTGAAGAACGTGTCGAGCCGGTTGACGACCGACGCGGCACCGCCGGCCTGCGCGACCACGCCGCCGAGATCGTGCGGCACGTACCACGTGTACTGCTCCGAGTTGCCTTCCATGAAGCCGGTGCCGTCGGTGACCCACGCGCCCGCCGACGTCTTCGGCTGGATCGCGTTCCTGTCGAACAGGTTCTGCCAGTTGCCGCTCGACTTCAGCAGCGCGCCGGCCGTCACCGTATCGCCGAGCGCCGTCGCGAAGCGCGACACCGCGAAATCGCGCACCGCGTATTCGAGCGTGTTCGATGCGGTCTGGTTGTCGCCCGAGCCCGACGACGGCACGTAGCCGAGCCGGTCGTAATCCGCGCGGCTGCCCATCACCGGCGTGCCGGCGCACGCGGCGCCCGGTGCCGTGCTGTTCTTCATGATCGACAGCGCGCGCTGCGTGTCGAAGTTCGTCGCGCCGAATGCATACGCGTTCGCGGCGATGATCGAGCCCGCATCGCCGGGCATCACGGCCGTCTCCGTATTGAAATACGCCCAGCGCGGGAACGCGCCGCACGCGGTCGCATCGAGCACGAGCGACTGCACGATGTCGCTGGTGCGCACCGGATCGAGCAGCGCCTGCAACTGGATGAACGAGCGGTCGATGTCCCAGCCGGAGAAGTTCGCGTACATCGTGCGGCCTTTGTCGACCTGACGCGTCGGCGCGGTCGATGCGCCGTTCGACGCGTAGAAGTCCGGATACTGGCCGTTCACGTCGTTGAACACGTTCGGATGCAACGATGCGTGATAGAGCGCGGTGTAGAACTTCGTCTTGTCGGCGTCGCTGCCGCCCTTCACCTGGATCGCGTTCAGGCGCGCGTTCCACGCGGCGCTCGCCACGCTTCGCACCTTGTCGAAATGCCAGCCCGCGCGGCCGTGCGCATCGCTGCCCGGATTTTCCGCGTCGAGGTTCGCTTTCGCGTTCGCTTCGCTGACGAACGAAATGCCGAGCTTCATCATCACGGCCGGGTGCTGCTTGTCGACCGCGAATGTCACGGCGAGCGGGCTGTTGGCGGTCAGCGACGGCTTCGCCGCGAACGGCTGGCTGAACTCCGCGTAGTAGTAGAGCGGCACCGCATGCCCCGCCCAGCAGAAGCCGCTGCCCGCGATCGTGCCGGACAGCGCGCGATCGCCGACCTGTTTCACCGTATCCGCCGTCGAGCCCTGCGAGCGGTTGTTCTGCACGGTCGGATCGATCGCGATGGTCGCCTGCTGGCCCTGCGCGAGCGCCGGATACGTGAAGCGCGCGAAGCCGGTGCGTACCGTCGTCGTCAGCTCGGCCTTGATGCCGTTGCCGAGCGTGACGCCGTAATAGCCGGCCTGCACGGTTTCGTTCGCATGACTGAAGCTCGCGGGCGTGCCGGCGTCGCCGGGCGCAAGCTGCGGCATCACGTTCAGGTAACCGCCGTTCGCCCAGCAGCCGGTGCCGCTCAGGTGCAGCACGCTGAACGCATTGATCGCGGTATCGCCGTACCAGTAGCCGCCGGAGAAGCCTGAGCCGTCGCCCTTGCGCGAGTCGTACTGCGCGGTGGGCGTCATCGGGCTCCATTGCATCATCCCGAACGGCACCGTCGGGCCCGGGAACGTGCCGCCGCCCAGGCCCGAGCCGACCGGGTCGGCCGGCTGATCGGTGGCGTAGTCGGTGCCGATCAACGGATTGACGTACTGGACGACGCGGATGTCGGCGTTCTTCTTCGAAGCACCGTTGCCGTTCTCGTTGCCGTTGCTGTTGTCGTTACCGCCGGCGTTGCCGTTTTCGTTGCCCTGCGCTCGCGCAGCGGCCGACAGGTTTGCGGCCGCCGCCGACGGTGAATCGCCATCGCCGCCGCATGAAGTCACGGCAACGCACAGCGCCAGCAGCGCCGTTCCCAACCCCCAGTTCCTCGACATCGCTTGTCTCCGTATCGTTCTTGAATCAAGCCATTGTTTCGAACTACTTATCTTTAGATCAGGAATTTTTTCGTGACGTGTCGCCTGCCCGGCCAATCGGTCGAAAATCCCGGACACATGTATTTATTTCCGCCTTCGGGTGCCTGGAAAAAATACGCGCCGGCATGTCGAAATACCGGCGCCCAGGAACGAACAATGGGCACAAGCGTGCCCAAATAAACGGGTTTTCACTACCCCGTATTTTTACGAATTTTTATTTTGTTTATCTAAACAAAATTCATTTATACCGATTTTTATTCAGTGTTTAGGGTGTCGCGAATCCGATTACCGCTGTTTCGGCAGATCGACGTAATCCTCGAGTTCGCCGGCCACGTACAGCCGCTTGCCGATTCTCGGGTATTCGCATACGTCGTGTTCGAGCCGCTGCCCGGCCACGAGCATTTCGAGCGGCACGTCGCCCGTGTTCTGCAGCGTGTGCGCTTCACCGCCGCGCGGGAAGCCGATGAAATCGCCGGGCCCGACATCGTAAGGGCATTCGCCGATCGTGACCGTGCCCGTGCCGGACAGCACGTACACGCATTCTTCTTCATACAGGTGACGGTGATACTCGGCCGACTCGTGGCCGGGCATCAGCGTGAGCAGATGGACGCCGAACTGCGTCAGGCCCGTCAGGTCGCTGAGCTGCCTTTTGAGCCTGACGGCATTGGGATTCAACGAATGAACCGCACGCGTCGGTTCCATCTTCGCGATGTCGGCAGCCTTCAGAAGCTCCCGGTGAGGTGTCGTCGACATGGGGATCTCGCAAGCGTGAATGCTTCGGTTGAACGCGGCGCCGACGCGGCGCGCGTAACGGCTATTGTCCGATATTTTCACGGCTGCAAGCGCGCCACCGGCACCGCCATGCCGCGCGGCTAGCGCGCGCAATCGGCCAGCAGGTTCGCCAGCACCGACGCGCCTTGCGCGAGATGCACCGGATCGGCATCTTCCGCCTCGTTGTGGCTCAGTCCGGCCTTGCACGGCACGAACACCATCGCCGTCGGAGCGACGTACGACAGGTTCACCGCGTCATGCCCCGCGCCGCTGCACATCTCCAGATACGGATAACCGGCCGCGGCCGCTGCCTGCCGAACGCGCGCGACGCACGCTGCATCGAACGCCACCGGCGCGTATTCAGCGATGGTCTGCACCTGCACGCTCGCGCCGCGCAGCGCGGTGCGCTGCAGGCAGATCGCCTCGATGTCGGCGACGAGCCGCTGCAGCGCCGGCTGCGACGGGTGACGCACGTCGACGCTGAACCTGACCTTGCCGGGTATCGTGCTCGGCGAGTTCGGCTGGCACGCGACATGCCCGACAGTCACGCGCGCATCGGCATCGAATTCGTGACCATGCTCGACGATCGCCGCGATCATCGCGGCCGCCGCACCCATCGCGTCCTTGCGCACGCTCATCGGCGTCGTGCCCGCATGCGACTCGAACCCGGTCACCGTGACGTCGAGTTCGTAGATGCCCTGCACGCCCGTCACGACGCCGATCGGCAAACCGGCCTGCTCCAGCACCGGCCCTTGTTCGATATGCGCTTCGAAATAGGCCTTGGGCATCTGGCGCTCGCGCTCGGGGCCGGCGAAACCGGTGCGCGCGAGTTCGTCGCCGAGCAGCACACCCGTCTGCATGCAGGGCCGGGCCAGTGCATACGCGAGATCCAGCGTGCCGGCATAGACGGCCGAGCCCATCATGCCCGGCGTGAAGCGCGATCCCTCTTCGTTGGTCCATGCGACGACGTCGATCGGATGGCGCGTCGCGATGCCGTGCTCGTTCAACATGCGAATGGCCTCGAGGCCGGCGAGCACGCCATAGACGCCGTCGAAGCGGCCGCCGAGCGGCTGCGTGTCGAGATGGCTGCCGCACATCACGGCCGGTGCGTCGGGCTGCGTACCCGGCCGGCGCGCGAACACGTTGCCGATCGGATCGATGCGGATCTCGCAACCGGCTTCCTCGCACCAGCGGATGAAACGACGCCGGCCCAGCACGTCGTCGTCGCTCAGCGCGAGCCGGCAACTGCCGCCGTGCGCGGTCGCGCCTATCGTCGCCATCTCCATCAACGAATCCCACAGTCTTTGCCGGTTAGCGAAAATCATCGTGACCGCTCCTTAAAAACACCGAGCATATACACTCGATCCGACAAGAAAAATCCAAGAGTTTGTTGTGAACGATAATTTTTTCTTGTCACCCGGTGTTCCGCCCGGAACCCCGCGTTTCCTTCGCGATCGGACCGTTCACCCATGAAGCTCAAGCAGCTCGATGCCTTTCTCGCGGTCGCCGAGCACCGCACCATCCGCGGCGCGGCGCGCGCGCTCGGCGTCACGCAACCGGCCATCAGCAGCATCGTGCGCGAGCTCGAACTCGAGCTGGGCGTGCCGCTCGTCATGCGCAGCGTCAAGGGTATCGCGCTGACCGATTACGGCAGCGCGCTGGCGATTCGCGCGCGGCTGATCGCCGAGGAGATCCAGCGCACGCACGACGAAATCGAGCAGCTGCGGCTGGGCACGACGGGATCGGTGTCGATCGCGGTCAGTCCGACCGTCGCGCTGACCATCCTGCCGCGCGCGTTCGACGCGTTCACGCGCGATCTGCCCGGTGCGACCGTGAACGTCGACGATGCGCTGACCGCGACGGATCTCGCGCGGCTGCGCGACGGCACGCTCGATTTCATCGTTACGCATCAGTTATCGAACGCGATACCGGATACCGACGAATTCGCCAGCATTCCGTTGTTCAGGACGGTGTTCGCGGTCGTGGCAAGAAGACGGCATCGGCTCGCACGCGCCCGCTCGTTGCGCGAGCTCGGCGATGCGCAATGGTGCGTGCCGCGCTACGGGGAGGAAGGAGACGATCTGGTCCGCTCGATCTTCATGCCGCTCGGTATCGACATGCCGAAGCGGGTGATTCACTGCCCGTCGTTTGCCGCGACGCTCGGGCTCGTATCGCAGACGGACGCACTCGGCGTGTTCGCCCGGCCGCTCGCCGACGTCGAGCACAAGTCGCGCGGGATCGTCGCGTTGAATCTCGTCGAGCCGCTGCCGGCGTTGACGGTCGCGATCGTGATGCGGCGGCATGCGTTGCCAACGCCGGCCGCGCTGCATTTCATCGAATGCCTGAAGGCTGCGTCCGCAACCATTTCGGACCAGGACGGCGGCCGGTGACGGAAGCCGGCGACGCGAATGTCGCGCCGCCGCCGCTCAGCGCACGTGCACGCCGCGCAGCTCCGTCAGCAACGCAACGAGACGATCGATGTGCGCGTCTTCGGTGCGCCACGACGACACGCTGATCCGGAACGCCGGCCGCCCCTGCCACACGGTCGCGCCGAACCACACGTCGCCCGAATCCTGCGCGGCCTCGCGGATCGCGACGGTCTCGTCGTCGGTGCCGGCGCGCACCAGCACCTGATTCAGCACGACGCGGTTCAGCACGTCGTAGCCGGCCGCACGCAAGCCGTCGGAGACACGCGAGGCCTGCGCGCAATGCCGCTCGATCATCGTGGCCAACCCGGCACGGCCGAGCGAGCGCAGCGCGGCCCACACGGGGATGCCGCGCGCGCGCCGCGAGAATTCGAGGTTCAGGTTCTTCTGCGAGTCGTGCGCGCCGCTCAGGTAAACGGCATCGCTGTTCATCGCGGTGGCAAGCGCGGCTGCGTCGCGGCAGATCACCATCGCGCCGTCGTACGGTGTGTTGAGCCACTTGTGGCCGTCAGTGGTCCAGCTGTCCGCGCCGTCGATGCCGTCCGTCAGCGCGCGCTTCGACGACGCGCGTGCCCACAGGCCGAACGCGCCGTCCACGTGCACCCAGGCGCCGGCCGCCTTCGCACGCGGAATCAGCGCCGCGAACGGATCGAATTCGCCGGTGTTCACTTCGCCGGCCTGCACGCAGAGGATCGTCATGTCGTCGAGCGGCGGCAACTGCGCCGGATCGATGCGGCCATGTGCGTCGACCGGCGCGACGACGATGCGCTTCATTCCGAAGCCGAGCACGCGCAGCGCTTTCTTAACCGTGATATGCGCGAGTTCGGAGATCACGACCTTCACCTCGGGCGCGCCGATCAGGCCGTCCTCGTCGATGTCCCAGCCCTTGCGCGCGAGCAGCGCACGCCGCGCGGCCACCAGCGCGACGAGCGTGCACGCCGTCGCGCTCGTGCCGAAACCGACCGCGCTGCCTTCGGGCAGCGCGAGCGCGTCGACGACCCAGCGCGCGGCCTGGCGCTCGAGCGTCGCGGCCACCGGCGAATTCGCGTAAGACGACGCGCACTGGTCCCACGCGAGCATCAGCCGCTCGGCCGCCGCCGCGGCCGGCAGCGTCGCGCCGATCACGAAGCCGTAGTAGTTCGGGCCGTTCGACGCGACGGTCGCGGGCGAGCCGTTCTCGTCGAGCAGGCGCAGCACGTCGTCTGCCGCGCGGCCCGCATCGGGCAGCGGCTCGTCGAACGCGGCGAGGCCGGCCAGCGCGGCCGCGTCGGGAAACGCGCGCCGCTCGTTCGTCGCGGCCAGATACACGTGCGCGCGCCGGTCGGCGTCGGCCAGCAATGCAAGTTCGTCCATGTCGGTTGCCTCGGTCAGGGTCAGTCGAATCAGAGTTGCGAGAGATCGCGGCCGAGCTGCTGCAGCGCGGCGTCGATCCGCTTGTAGTACGTGAACTTGCCGACGCGGGTCGCACGCACGAGCCCGGCATCCGCGAGGATGCGCATGTGGCGTGTGGTCGTGGCCGGCGCGATGCCGAGCTTCTCGGTGATGTACGTGCAGCACACGCCGAGCTCGTCGAAATCGCCGTGCGGTTGCGGCGGGAAATGCTTGCGCGGCTGCTTGAGCCAGCGCATCACGGCCAGACGGCTTTCGTTGGCCAGTGCGCTGATGCGGGTGACGTCGTTCATGGGGTGCGGTTTCGTTCGACGTTTTGAATATTAGCTAAATGACGAAATGTGGGCAAGCGGGACGAGCGATGCGTTAGAGTATTCGCCATTCATCGAACAACAAGATCATTCATTCCATCGGGGCCATTCATGATCGATCGAAAACTGCGACAAGCGCGCGTCGTGGCCGCGCTAGCCGTTTCCGTATTGCTGGGCGCATGCGCGACCGCTTCGGATCCCAAGCCGCGCCCTATTGTCGGCCCGGCCTACCCGTTCATGCAGTTCAGCGCGCATCGCGCGCTACTGACCGAACCTGTCGTGAACGGCAACTTCTCCTCAACCCAATGGCGCTTCGTCGACAGCGAACGGCATACATCGACGGATTTCCCATCCGGTGCGCAAATCGAATACACGATGTTCCGCAGCGACGATCCCGAAACGATCGTCATTTATGCCGGACAGGATTCATCGAGTCGATGCAAAACCGGCGTCGCCAAGGACAAGGCATGCCCGCGTCTGTTCATCTGGCTCTCTACCGATGGCGGGCAGCATTTCCTGCGCCGGGCAATCGACCTGCCCGCGCTCGCTCACTCCATCTATAGCAACGCCGGCAAGCACGGCGGCACGCCGCCGTTTCCGGTGCCGGCGATGGTCGTCGAGCGCGGCATCCTCTATGTCGCGACAGGCGGTGATTCAAAGCCGCTCGTGCACATGAACGAGCGCGGCGACCTGACCATCCTGTCCACGGGCGAGAGCGTTCAGAGCGATACCACCATCGGGCGCGCCTATACCTGGCCCGCCGGCATCGAACTGCTGCGGTACTACGACAAAATCGGACCGCTGAAACGCGGCCCCGTCTATTTGTTCGCGGTCACGTTGCCGGCCACGACGACACAATCGCCGCCATACGAACCCGCGACGGCCGAGACGCCGGACACGCCGGTCTGCACGTATCGCCGCATACGAAAAGCGTCGAGCACGCTCCCGAACCTGACGGCCGTCGCGCTCGTCGGCAACAGGATCGACCAGGCGCCCACGCTCCCCGACTACGTCGCGCCGACGAAGATGCCGTACCCGTCGGGCGATCTCTACCACGCGAGCGTCAGCGAAACCAGCCGCGGTGAGTTGATCGACAAGTGGCGCAATGTCTATCCCGAGTGGGCCGCCGCACAGCCGCCCGTGAGACGGTTCGCGCCTCGCGCCATGCTGAAATCGCGCGCGGCCGAGATTGCCTGCGGCCCCGACTACACGTCGCGGTGGGACTAACGCCGGCCTGCGGTCACGCCCCCGCCAGCGCCTGCGCCAGCCGCTCGATCAGCGCGCGCACGCGCCGCGGCTGCACGGCGCTGCCCGGATAGACGATCTGCAAATCGACGTCGCCCGGCGAGAACGCGCGCAGCACCTCGACGAGCGCACCGGACGCCAGATCCTGTTCGACGTCGACCAGCGACTTCAGCGCGACGCCGTGCCCCGCGACACACCATGCGCGCACGAGCGCGCCGTCATTGGCGACACGCCGGCCACGCACCATCACACGCTTCAGTTCGCCATCGATGCTGAACGGCCACTCGGCATACAGGTCCGGCCCGAAACGCATCACGATGCAGTCGTGCGCGGCGAGATCGTCCGGGTGCCGCGGCGTGCCGTGCGCGGCGAGATACGCGGGCGACGCGCACACCACGCGCCGTGCTCGGCCGAGCGAACGGCTGCGCAGCGAACTGTCCGCGAGCGTGCCGCGTCGGATCGCGAAATCGAGCCCCTGCCCGACGAGATCGACGTAACCGTCGCCGAGATGCAGGTCGATCGTGACGCCCGGATGCTCGGCCAGGAACGCGTCCACGACGGGCACGACGCGCTCGCGCCCGAGATCGGCCGGCGCGCTCACGCGCACGGGCCCCGATAGCGTCTGCGCGCCCACCCGCACGCGGCTTTCGAGTTCGTCGGCCTCGGCCAGCAGGCGCCGCGCGCCCGCGACGAGCGTGCGACCCTCGTCGGTCAGGCTGATCGCGCGCGTCGTGCGCGTGAGCAGCGCGGCGCCGTAATGGCGCTCGAGCGCCGCCAGCCGCTCGGACACCGTGGCCGGCGACAGGCCGGCCTCGCGGCCCGCCGCGGCCAGCCCGCCCTTCTCCACGATGCGCAGGAACAGCGCGAGGTTATCGAGCAACATTGTTCGCCTTATCCGAAGGATATTTTCGAAGTCTGCCCAATTATCTGAAATATCCGCAAGCGATACAGTGTGATTCCGCCGACGAGCGCCCCTCCGGCACGCGCCGGGCTTCGACCACCATTCAAGGGAAACGCACATGGAATACCGTACGCTCGGCCGCTCCGGCCTCAAGGTTCCCGCGCTGAGCTTCGGCGCAGGCACGTTCGGCGGCAGCGGCCCGCTGTTTGGCGCATGGGGCAACACCGGCGTCGATGAAGCGCGCCGCCTGGTCGACATCTGCCTGGAAGCCGGCGTCAACCTGTTCGACACGGCCGACGTGTATTCGGACGGTGAATCCGAACGCGTGCTCGGCGCGGCGATCAAGGGGCGGCGCGATCAGGTGCTGATCTCGACGAAGACGGGCTTGCCGACCGGCGACGGCCCGAACGATGCGGGCACGTCGCGCGCGCGGCTCGTGCGCGCCGTCGACGCCGCTTTGCGCCGCCTCGACACCGACACCATCGACCTGCTGCAGTTGCACGCGTTCGATGCGGGCACACCGGTCGAGGAAGTGATGTCGACGCTGGACGATCTCGTGCGCGCCGGCAAGCTGCGCTATATCGGCGTGTCGAATTTCGCGGGCTGGCAAATCATGAAGTCGCTCGCGGCGGCCGACCGGCACGGCTGGTCGCGCTACGTGGCGAACCAGGTCTACTACTCGCTCGTCGGCCGCGACTACGAATGGGACCTGATGCCGCTCGGCGCCGACCAGGGGCTCGGCGCGCTCGTGTGGAGCCCGCTCGGCTGGGGCCGGCTCACCGGCAAGATCCGCCGCAACGCGCCGCTGCCCGAAGGCAGCCGCCTGCATGAAACGGCCAGCTACGGGCCGCCGGTCGACGACGCACGCCTGTACGACGTGGTCGATGCGCTCGACGCAATCGCGGAGGAAACCGGCAAGACCGTGCCGCAGATCGCGCTGAACTGGCTGCTGCAGCGGCCGACCGTGTCGTCGGTGATCGTCGGCGCGCGCAACGAGGAACAGTTGCGCCAGAACCTCGGCGCGGTCGGCTGGTCGCTGACCGATGCGCAGGTCGCGACGCTCGACGCGGCGAGCGCGGTGGAAGCGCCGTATCCGTACTTCCCGTATCGCCGGCAACAGGCGTTCGCGCGGCTCAATCCGCCGATGCGCGGGTGAGCGGCGACGGCCGATCGACGACGCATCGCGGATGCGCATCGAACCCGGGCTGCCGCCGCCGAAACCGAGACGGACGAAGCACCCGGGACGGTCTCCCATTCCAGGAAAGGCTTGCACATCCGGGCGTTGCGCCAGAACCGGGCCGATGCCACGAAACGGCGGCTGGCTCTCGCATTGACATATCGGTAAATCTCGATATACTCGCGCCATGGAATTGCTCGAAATATTCAAAGCCCTCTCGAACCGGACACGCCTTGAAATCCTGCAAGGCTTGAAGGATCCCGTGAAAAACTTCCCTCCGCAGGATGAAGGGGACGTTCTCACGGTGGGCGTCTGCGTCAGCAGTATCCAGGAAGGCGTCGGACTGTCGCAGTCGACGGTGTCCGATTATCTTGCCACGCTGCAACGAGCAGGCCTGGTCGAAGTCAGGCGCATCGGTCAATGGACCTACTACAAGCGAAACGAAGCAACCATCAGTGCCCTTGCCAAGCACATTGGGAAAGCGCTGTAATTTTTTGCCGCATTAAATCGATAATTCCCGATATCCCTTTTTATCGAAGCGAGGATTTGCAATGAAAGCACTCATGCTCAAATCATTTGGCGGCCCGGAATCGTTCGAACTTTGCGACGTGCCCAAGCCGGTGCCGCACACGGGACAAGTCCTGGTCCGGGTACATGCAACCTCCATCAATCCGTTGGATTACCAGGTCCGACGCGGCGACTATTCCGACCTGGTGCCACTGCCGGCCATTACCGGACACGACGTATCAGGCGTGGTCGAAGCAGTCGGGCCAGATGTGACGGCCTTCTCTCCAGGAGACGAAGTCTGGTACACCCCGCAAATCTTCGACGGCCCAGGCAGTTATGCCGAATACCACGTTGCAGCCGAAGGCATTATCGGGAAGAAGCCGCCATCGCTGAGCCATCTCGAGGCGGCAAGCCTGACCCTGGTTGGCGGGACGGCGTGGGAAGCACTGGTCGTGCGTGCGGCGCTGAGAGTGGGGGAAAGCATTCTGGTACACGGCGGCGCGGGAGGCGTCGGCCATGTGGCGATCCAGCTCGCAAAAGCCATGGGCGCAAGGGTGTTCACGACCGTGCGCGAAGCAAACGTCGAGTTCGCACGAAGTCTGGGGGCCGATGTGGTCATCGACTACGAAAAGGACGATTATGTCGACGCCATCACGCGGGAAACGGATGGCCGCGGAGTCGATGTCGTGTTCGACACTATCGGCGGCAACACCTTGTCGCGCAGCCCCGACGCGCTCGCACAACTTGGCCGCGTTGTCACGATCGTGGATATTGCACAGCCACAAAACGTCATCCAGGCCTGGGGCAAGAACGCGAGTTATCACTTCGTCTTCACACGGCAAAACCGCGGCAAGCTTGATGAGTTGAGCGCGTTGATTGTGCGCGGCCAACTGCGGCCGCACGTTGGCGCGGTCTATTCCCTTGCCGACATTCCGCTCGCCCATGCTCGACTGGAGAGTCCCAACAACGGTGTTCGAGGAAAAATCGCGATTGCAGTCGGGCCGTCAGCTCATCTCGAAAGCGTCGTCGGTTCTCAATGAACGTGATCTTTTTTTACATATCGACCGTAGCGCGCTGATCGGGATGCGTCGTGGCACCAGAAAGCGCAACCGTCATGGGCCTACCCAGCGCGCCCCGAACTTCCTATCGTTGATGCCTGCGTCGTTGCCGGCTGAGCCGGCAACACGTCCAACCCTCATCGAAAGGTTCGCGCACATGAACGCTACCGACGCCGGCCTGACCGTACGCGCGGTCCGGGAAGACGATTACGACAACTGGCTGCCACTTTGGGACGGTTACAACCGCTTCTACGGCCGCTTCGACGATACCGCGCTGCCGCTGCAAGTCACGAAGCTCACGTGGTCGCGCTTCTTCGACGGCTACGAACCCGTGCATGCCTTCGTCGCGGAGCGCGGCGGCAAGCTGGTCGGGCTCGTGCATTTCCTGTATCACCGCAGCACGACCCACGCCGGGCCGACCTGCTATCTGCAGGATCTGTTCACGCTCGACAGCGAGCGCGGCAAGGGCGTCGGCCGCGCGCTGATCGAGGCCGTGTACAACGCCGCGCGCCGGCATCGCGCCGAACGCGTGTACTGGCAGACGCACGAGACGAATCACACGGCGATGCGGTTGTACGACACCGTCGCGGGAAAAACGGGAGGCGTGGTTTACAGGAAAGAGCTGACGCGGTGAGCACGGTGGGTGGTCGACTGAGTGCCCGCGATCAGTCCGCGAAATTCTCTCGAGGCGGATTAATGGGTGTAAATGGGTGTCGAAATGGCGACCGGTCTTGCCCCAACATGGCCGGTGTCGGCGCACTCTGGTAGCCCGCGGGATACAAAATGTTCCTCTTCATCAGTTTTTGTATCCCCAGGGCCACAATTCTGATATGGCATTTTGTAGCAGAAGGGCTACAATCAGAACCGATCTGGCAATTTCTGATGCCCTGGGGCTACAAATGACAACTCTGGCCGATGTTGGAGAGGTGCTGAAAGAGGCCCGCCGCGCGGCAGGTCTTTCACAGCAAGAACTGGCCGAGCGCGCCGGTGTCGCACGTACGACGCTCGCCCGCATGGAAACGCTTGCGCGAGGCGACATGAGCGTATCTGCGCTCGTTCGCCTCCTTGAAGCAGCCGGTTACGACCTGCGAGCGGTCAAGCGCGGACATGGACGCACGCTGGACGACATACTGGCTGAACAACGCACGACGGGAGATTCGTGACATGCGCCTCCACGTCTACGTCCAAGGCAGACTCATTGCGCATCTCTATCGCCAGGCGGACGACTATGCGCTGCGTTATACGGCCGGCACGACCGCCGAAGATTTCGCGAGCCTGACCATGCCCGTTCGCGAAGATCCCTGGGTCTGGCCGCGCGACTTACATCCCTTCTTCCGGCAGAACTTGCCGGAAGGTTTTCTCTTTCAGGTGATTCGCGAAGAGTTCGGCCCCTATCTCGATGGAACGGACCTTTCGCTTCTGGCCATCATCGGCGGCGCCGGTATCGGCCGGGTAACCGTCGCCCCCGAAGACGGCGCGCCCGGCGGCGAACTCGACCCGCTCGACTTGAAGAGCCTGCTGCACGAGGACATCACAACCGCCCGCTTTGCGGAACTTGTGCGCTATTACGCTCGCGCGGCGATTTCAGGTGCCGTGCCCAAATTCCTTGCACCTGAACGCTCGCCTGCTCAGGCACCGGTCGGCAAACCGACACTCCGTACGAGCCGACACATCATCAAGGGATCCGACGAGCAAACGCCCTATCTAGGTTTCAACGAACATTACTCGATGCAGGTGCTGGCAAATCTCGGCGTCGCCCGGGTAGCCAAGACCACGATGTCGGACGATGGCCGCGTGCTCGTCGTTGACCGGTTCGACGTCGACGAGCAAGGCAACCCGACGTTTGGCGTGGAAGACGCTTGCAGCCTGCTTGGTCTGCCTCCTCACGAGAAATACCGCCCGTCGACCGAACAGGTTCTCAACGCAACGAAGCCTTATATCAGCGCAGCCCATTGGAGACGCGAGGCCGAGCAACTCGGCTGGCAACTCATCACCAACAATGTCGTGCGCAACGCGGACTGCCACGCCAAGAACATCGCTCTCCTCTACTCGAACATCGACGACGTCGTCTACACACCCGCCTACGACATTGTCACCACGGAGGCCTATCCGCGCTTTGCGAACAATCCTCCCGGGATGAGCATCGAAGGTCGCAAAACGTGGGCACCCGGCAAGACGCTGGAACGCTTCTTCAACACGCGTCTTGGCATCCCGCCGAAGCAATATCGCGAAATGGTCGAAGCACTGTGCGACTCCGCCGTCTCAACAGGAAAAGACATCGTCGAAGCGGCGAAAAATGAGACGCGGTGGCACTGGATCGCGAAGCAGATGCTGCATGCATGGAACGAAGGCATGGGGTCGCTCCGCAGCGCCAAGCCTCAAGTGGCGCTCAAAGCGCTCACGCCGGTCATCGAGGCCGCCGGTTTCTCGGAAGCGGATCGGGCCGATAACGCGAGAGAGGTGATCGGCCGCTCGGAATTGCTGGCAAATCACGGCAAGGAAAACTGATGCCCGCGCAGATTCAGCCGACGGGAACACATCCGGCCTCCTGCGCTTGCCTCAACCCACCGGGCGCGCCTTGATCCACAAAAACAGCGGTACGCGCGCCCACTGCTTCAACTGATCCGTATCGGCATGGTCCGGCGGCGGTTCGCGCAGCGACACGATCGCGAACCCGGCCGCTTCCAGCGCTTCCATATACGCCTGCAGCGGCAGCGACCAGCCCGCGAAGTGCATCGACAACCCGTCGCGCGTCTCCACCCCATCGAAGTGCTCGCGCCCGTAATAGCTGCCCTTCAGCACGAACGGCGCATCGGGTTGCGGCCCCGCGAAACCGCCGCGATCGCGGAACGGATGCACGACCGAAATGAACAGCAGCCCGCCCGGCTTCAGCACGCGGCGCGCCTCGTTCAACGCACGCTGCATGTCGTCGAGATCCATCAGCACGTTGTACGCCATCACGAGATCGAAGCTGGCCGCGTCGAACGGCAGCGACGCCGCGTCGGCCAGTTCGTAGCGGTGCGCGGAATCCGCGTGGCGCGCAGCATCGAGCATCGCGGGCACCGCGTCGCTCGCGGTCACGTCGTAACCGAGCGCCTTCAACTCGCGGCTCACGCGGCCTTCGCCGCAGCCGATCTCCAGCGCGCGGCCGGTGTCGCGGCCAATGTAGGCCGCGAGGCCCACGCGGTATTTCCAGAACGCATCGTGGCCGGGCCTGCCGGCCCAGTCGATCCATTGGCCGGCCACCTGCGTCCAGTGGGCGGTGATCGGTTTCGTGTCGGTCATGGGCGCTCCTGATCGGGGTTCGTCATCCGTGGCTCGGGTTGCGCATGGTAAGCCGACGCGGCGGAACGCGTGAGCGGGTTCCGTTTCCCGAAGCGACGGCATACAGTAATACGAGTTGGTACAAGCGCCGCGGCGAGTCGTCTTCGTTCGACGGCGCACGCCCGATCCCGAGGAACCGTCATGCCGCCCGTCCCCATCGTTTCGCCCGATCTGCCCCCGAGCCCCGTCGCGGCGGAAACACGCATGGTGCACGACGTCGCGACGCTGAAGCCGTCCGACTATCGCTCGGCCGACGGCCAATCGTGGGTCATCGCCGATATCACGCCCGCCAAGGACAGCGGCGCGGCCGTGACGGGTACGTCGTATTTCGACACCGCGAAAGGACAGACCGTCCCGGTGCCCGATGCGCGCCGGCGGTATGCGAACCGCGGCACATGGCAGGTGGTCGCGAGTTCGAGCCCGTCGGTGCCCGCGACGGGACGCTACGACTGGCTGACGCTCGCGTGGCTGCCGATCAATCGGCGGCCGCTGCCGCAAACACCCGAGCATCTGTATTCGCCGTTCATTCGCGGCGGCACGATCGTCTATCGATGGAATCCGGCGGCGGAAGGCGGCGAGCAGTTCGGCTCGGTCAGGATGATTTTTCCGGAGTGGAAGCAGCAGGTGGCCGACGCATTGCGATCCGCGCCGCCATCGTTGCCGGACGGCACGTCGGCCACACCGCCTGCGCTCGATCGCCTGAAAGCGGACCGGAATCCGATGACCGCCGTGCTCGACTTCGGCGATGCGCTGCGCGAAGAGCCGGTGGAACGAATCGTCGCGCGGCTGCCAGGCCTGCTACAGGTGAACGACCTGCATGAACTGTCGGCAATCGTGTTCCTGTGCCTGTCCGGGTCGCGCGCCGAAGACCGGCCGCGCTTCGCCGAAGCGATCAACGGATCGATCACCGCGACCGACGACAGCGCACGCCTGCTCGCCATCGCGTATGGCGCGTTCGCGGCGGGAAGGTCCCGGCCTTATCCGTTCAACGATGCCGGGCAGACGGCTCGCATCAACGACGTGTTCGGTGCGCTGAAGCGACGAACATCGGCGCTCGGGGTGCCGATTGCGGAAGGTTCGCCGTGGTACGAATTCTTCACGGCCTACCGGCTGGGCGGTGCGGCGGCCGGCTGATCACCTCGTGCGCGATCCTGCTCGGTTACGGCATCACCGCGTTCCCGACCGGTATCATGAGCGCTGAACTCGTCGCGTCCGCGCTCGAACGCGGATGGTCGCAACAGACATCGTCCGGCGGCGCCGGCGCAGCGGTCTGCCCGCATTGCGGCGCGTGCGCATCGAAACGCGATGACGCAATCGCGTCGGGAACGCTTCGCGCGCCCGACCGTCAATCATCAACGCATTCCTCATCCGATTAATGACAATGAACGCTTTCTCATGCTGAGCATCGGCCCCTTTTCCGTCAGGGTCGTGGCCGTCGCCATCGCGTCCCTGATCGCATGGCTCGTCGCACGCTTCGCGCAGCGCAACCGGCCCGCCGGCCAGCACAAGACATCCGCAAGCCTGCTGCTCGACGCGCTGCTGATCGGGCTGATCGCCGCACGCCTCGGCTATATCGCACGCTGGTGGCCCGACTACTTCGCCTCGCCGAAAGCCATCGTCGCGCTCGGCGACGGCGGCTTTACCTGGTGGATCGGGCTGCCGGTCGCGCTCGCCTATATCGGCTGGCGGTCGCGCCGTCTGCCGGGGCTGGCTCGCCCGGCGCTGGCAGGCATCGCCGCCGGCATGCTGGCATGGGGGGCGGCGCAAGGTGTGCTGGCGACGTTCGACCGCATCGCTCCGCCGTTGTCCGCGCTGCGGGTGGAGACGCTCGATGCGACGCCTGTTATACCGAACAACTTTGCGGGCAAGCCCGTCGTCGTGAACCTGTGGGCAACCTGGTGCCCGCCGTGCCAGCGCGAAATGCCGATCCTGGCGCAGGCGCAACAGGATTACCCGAGCGTCCATTTCCTGATGATCAATCAAGGCGAGGATGCGCAGACGGTGCGCGCGTTTCTCGAACGCAAAGGGCTGCGCTTCGACCACGTGCTGCTCGATCGCACGCTCGGCGCGATGCAGGCCTACGGTTCGCGCGGGTTGCCGACAACGCTGTTCTTCGATGACAAAGGCAAGCTGGTCGAATCGCATATGGGCGAGATCACCGCCGCGCGGCTCAAGGACGCGGTGAATACACGCTTCGGCCGCTGAGGGTCGCGCAGGTCGCGGGGGAATGCGGTGCGGGCACGCCGTCAGACGTCAATGGCGCGCGGTTTGCGCGGCGATCGAAAGCCGAATCGCTCATATCGTCGTTCGACAGCGCGCAAACCTGGGCCGTATAGGCGAACGAGCGATCCATGACGAATCGCAATGGCCATCCGCAAAGCATCAATAGCGTGCTGCTGGATCCGAGTTTCGACTACGCAGCGGCAATCACAGGCATGACCCAGCCGAAAATGTCCCAGGTGCGCCGCTGCAAGCTTCAGAACATTTCGCTGGAACGGCTGATGGAAGCATTGGTGTCGCTGGATCAGCATGCGGAAATCGTGGTGCGGTCTGCGCGGCGCTCGCATGCGGCACGTATCACGGTTGCGAAGTAAGGTGTGGATCGTCATGCCCTCCGCATCGGCGGTGTATCAGATACTCCGCTGATTCACCCGCTTCGACAATTCCTCCGCGCTCTCCTTCCGCTCGCTATACCGATCGACCAGATAAGGTCCGACGTCCCGCGTCAGCAACGTGAACTTGACCAGTTCTTCCAGCACATCCACCACGCGATCGAAATAAGCCGACGGCTTCATCCGCCCGGCCTCGTCGAATTCCGCGAACGCCTTGGCCACCGACGACTGGTTCGGGATGGTCAGCATGCGCATCCAGCGTCCGAGCACGCGCATCTGGTTCACCGCATTGAACGATTGCGAGCCGCCGCTGACCTGCATGACCGCGAGTGTCTTGCCCTGCGTCGGCCGAACGGCACCCATCGTCAGCGGAATCCAGTCGATCTGCGCTTTCATGATCCCGGTCATCGCGCCATGCCGTTCCGGTGAGCACCACACCATGCCTTCCGACCACGTCACCAGATCGCGAAGCTCGACGACCTTCGGATGACTCTCGGGCGCATCGTCCGGCAGCGGCAGGCCGCTCGGATTGAACACACGCACGTCGGCGCCCATCGCCGTGAGCAGGCGCGCAGCTTCCTCGATCAGCAGCCGGCTGAACGAACGCTCGCGCAGCGAGCCGTACAGCAGCAGGAGCCGGGGCGGATGCGTCGATGGCAACGCCGGCCGCAACTGGCCGGCATCCGGCACGCGGAAAGAATCGATATCGAGTTGCGGCAGGTCGTCCAGACGGTCAGACATGCTTGCCCTCCGCGTGATCGCGGTGAATCGTGACGTCGTTCATGCAGATGGATTCCTCTGTTTGCTCAAGCTCGCTCATACCAGCCCTTCGACCGGTTGACGATGCGCACCACCAGCAGCATGACCGGCACTTCGATCAGCACGCCCACGACCGTAGCCAGCGCCGCGCCCGAATGAAAACCGAACAGGCTGATTGCGGCCGCAACGGCCAGCTCGAAGAAATTGGATGCACCGATCAGCGCCGACGGGCACGCGATGTTGTGTTTCTCGCCCACGGCGCGATTGAGCCAGTACGCGAGCGCCGAGTTGAAAAACACCTGAATCAGGATCGGCACCGCGAGCAGCGCGATCACCAGCGGCTGCTTCAGGATCGCCTCTCCCTGGAACGCGAACAGCAGCACGAGCGTGGCCAGCAATGCCGCGATCGACCACGGGCCGATCTTCGCCATCGCGGCATCGAACGCCGCCTGCCCGTTCGCGAGCAGCCGCTTGCGCCAGAGCTGCGCGAGGATCACCGGGATGACGATGTAGAGCACCACCGACGTGAGCAGCGTCGCCCACGGCACGGAAATCGCGGACATCCCCAGCAGCAGGCCGACCAGCGGCGCGAACGCAATCACCATGATGCTGTCGTTCAGCGCGACCTGCGACAGCGTGAACAGCGGATCGCCGCCCGTCAGCCTGCTCCATACGAACACCATCGCCGTGCACGGCGCGGCCGCCAACAGAATCAGGCCGGCGATGTAGCTGTCGAGTTGTTCCGCCGGCAGCATCGGCGCGAACAGATGGCGGATGAACAGCCAGCCGAGGAGCGCCATCGAGAACGGCTTGACGAGCCAGTTCACGACGAGCGTGACGCCGATGCCTTTCACGTGCTGACGCACTTCGTGCAGCGCGCCGAAGTCGACCTTGACGAGCATCGGGATGATCATCACCCAGATGAGAAGGCCGACCGGCAAATTGACCTGCGCGTATTCCATCCGGCCGATCTGCTGAAACAAACTGGGCAGCATCTGACCGAGCGCGATGCCGGCGACGATGCACAGCGCGACCCAGACCGTCAGATAGCGTTCGAAGAAGTTGATGGACGGCCTGGCAACAGCCTTGCGCGGCGGGACGACGTTGGACGTGTTCATGGGACGGGGCCGGTCTTGCAGACGCAGGCGGCACCCTCATTCAGGCTCGCCGCCGTGCGAACGCTCAGTTTCGTGAAATGTCGGTCAAAGCCGTCTGGAGTTCGGCGTTGCTCATCCGATCGAGCGGCAGCGCCAGCAACTGCAGCATCCGATAGCCGATGGCCTCGCGCGTGAGTTCGAACGCGACGCGCTTGCCGTCGTCGCCACCCAACGCATTCGACGGATCGGCGTAGCCCCAATGCACTTTGACGGGGCTGCCGGGCCAGTACGGACACGTCTCGGCGGCCGCGCTGTCGCACACGGTGATGACGACGCGCATTTCGGGCGCGCCGTCGCCGACGAACTCGTTCCAGCTCTTGCTGCGGTATCTGCCGACGTCGACACCGGCGTTCGTCAGCGCTTCCAGCGCAAACGGATTCAACCGGCCGCTCGGCGCACTGCCGGCGCTATACGCGCGCACATCCTTGCCGAGCTTCGCGGCCCAATGATTGAGCATGCCCTCCGCCAGCACGCTGCGCGCGGAGTTGTGGGTGCAGAGGATCAGGACGTTCGTGGTCATGGGCGAGTGACGCGCATGCGCTTCAGGATTGACATGTACCGGACGGCGAACACGCGGCTGCCGGCGAACAAGGATTACCGCCGCAGCAGTTCTCCGTGAGATAGCCCAGCAGCCCGTTCATCGTCGCGAAGTTCGCGCAATAGATGACGAAGCGGCCTTCCTGCCGGCTCGTGACGAGCTGAGCATGGGCCAGTTCCTTCAGATGAAAGGAGAGCGATGAAGGGGGCACCTCCAGCAGCGTGGCGATCTGCCCGGCCGGCAGGCCCTGCGGCCCCGCCTGCACCAGCGCGCGGAAGACGGCAAGCCGGGATTCGTGCGCGAGTGCCGCAAGCGCGGCGATGGTTTCATTCGTTTCCATATTTCGATAATAGTCGAAATATGGAAGAATGAGAAGCCTCCTTGGCGCGGGAACGTCAGGACGGTTCATTACACACGCCTCGCTCAAGATCTTGTGAATGGTCGCGAGGGGCAGTTCTCATTGCTCGTGCCGTCGCAGTTCATTCGGGATTCGCCGCACGCCTTTGTGCGCGATACGCAATCGAAGGATCGTTGCCCGGTCAGCCTCGAAGACCTTCCGGTTTGGACTGTGGAGTGGACGTCGACTTTGGGACTGGAGGCCTGCTTCACCGGTCTCCTGACAGCAACGCAGCGATTTGCGAAGTGTTGGTCGGGATATGTCGCACCTCGCACACACGGGGTCAGCGTTGCCGGTCTCGTGGCACGCGTACCCACCGTATTCGTGTGACGATCTCCCGATCCATCGACACATTTCAGTTGAAACGATGCCTATGGATCACACACAAAAGGCGACGTATAAGCACGCGCCCTCAGCCCCGTGGAAGGCAGCCCGCAAGTCTTCTGCGGTCGATCAGAATGTGTCGAGTGCGGAGCGGGTAAATCGCTCGATGAACTGCATCAATCCTTGAACCGCGGCAGTTGCCCGTTTGCCGTCACCCGCGGCAATAGCCTTTAGCACGTTGGAATGCAACTGTGCTCCTTCGACGTATGCACGATTCTGCACGATATGGTGATACCAGAAGCGCCGTGACTGCGCATGAATCGGCAGCATGCTTGTGATCAGCATGCTGTTGTGCGTGGCGTAAACTTCGGCATGATGTATCTCTCCACCGATCCTGATCCAGGATTTCGTGTCTCCGCGTTCGGCTGCCGTCATCATCTCCTTCGCGAGTTTGAGCAGATGCGTTCGCTCTTCGGGGGTCGCGCGTACCCCGGCTACTTGTGCCACCAATTCCTCAAGCGGGCGCCTGACCTCGAGCAGTTCCAGTTGCTGGCGAATATCGACGCCTGCAACGAGCGTGCCGCGGCGTGGCAACGTTTCCACGAAACCGATCTGTCGTAGCCGCTGAAGCGCTTCGCGTACCGGCGTGCGTCCCATTTCCATCTCGACGGCAAGCTGGCTTTCAGAGATCATTGAACCGGGCGGTAGCTTGCGCGTAATGATCATTTCCTCGATCTGCGCAAACGCCACGTCGGCCAGCAGTTGATCGGGCGGGCTCGATGGTTTGTGTCGGGAGGCGTTTTTGGCGGGGCCTGTTTTCTTCATGGAGGAGAGCGGAACAATGACCTCGAGGATTATGCCCCGATGAGGGTCGCATTGGCGTACTTTCGCCTGCGAACGCGTTCGGGAGCCTGCTTGTCTCGCTATGGAAACGAGGAACTGCATGCAGTCGCGGCCGCACTGAACATCGATCTCGCAAGGCTCTTGCAGGGCCTCTTGGGTGGAAAACTGCAGCGGAGCATTATATGCGATGTCTAAAACGTCGCCCCTGACGCTGCAGGCTGCTTACGCGGAAACGAGAGAGCGAACTCGGCGCCGCGAATGGCGCGTCGACAAAACACTCGCCGAGCATCACCGGCGCGTGTTGGAGCCCGCATCTCCTACCGGGGCGCGAACTCCAGCACGCAACAAAAGCGTCGCCGCCGAAAGTGAGGCGATGGCGATGAATCGCACACATTCCGACTGACGCCGCAGAGAAGCGCGGTCGACGCTCCTCGGTTTTATTGATACATACTCCAGCCCGCACTAAACGTTATTATCGACAAGTCGACCGGCATCACCAAAGCTACTATTACCGAACTTCTGCGCCATTTGTCGGCATTTCAACATCCACACGCGGTGCACTCACAAATACCGCCACTGCGACTGCTCCTGCCAGTGCCACGCCCCCGCTCAACAGAAACGCGCTCTTGAATACATGCGTCCATTGCACGAGAAGGCCCGTGAGGATCGGTGCGAGAATCCCCGCCGTGTTTGCGAGCAGATGCATGAAACCACCGACGCCGCCCATCCGTGCGGGTTCGACCGTATCCAGAATGATCGCCCAGTACACGCTGAGGGTAAGGTTCATGAAGAACACCGTCGTGCCCATCAGTGCAACGGCCGAGACAACGGTGGTTGCCGTGCCGGCGAGTGCAACGCAGACTGCCGCAACCAGCAGGCCGCCGACAATCACGATCTTGCGAGATTTCAACGCATTGCCAGTCCAGCGGAAAATCTGATCGGACGTGAACCCGCCGAGTGCGATCCCCGCGAAGCCGAGCAACCACGGAATGACGTTGACAATACTCATCGACGACAGACTCAAATGCCGCTCCATCATCAGATAGCTCGGGAACCAGGACAGGAAAAAGTACAGGATGTACGCGTAACCGAAGTAGGCGAGAGAAGTGGCCCAGATCGTCGGGCTCTTCAGATAGTGGACCAGCGACATATTCGGAATCGATCCGGATTCCGGATGATCGGCTGCAGCCCGTGCCAACGGTGAGATTGCACCGCGCACCCAACGGTTATGCTCGGGCCGATCCGTCGAAAAGATCGACCACATCAGCACCCACAGAATGCCAACAATACCGATCACGATAAACGGAATGCGCCAGCCCCAATGCAGCGCCATCAGCCCGACAATGGGCCCGGCGAGCGCTGCGCCCAATTGCAGGCCCGAATTCGCGAAACCGACGGCGGTGGTCTGCTCCTTACGCTCGAACCAGTTGCTGATGATTTTGTTCGTGCACGTCGCCAGCGGCCCTTCCCCCGCGCCGAATATCACACGAATCACAAGCAGGGCCATTAGCGTCGATGCCGCCGCGGTCAGCCCGCAGAAAATCGACCAGAGGCCGATCGCGACGATCAGCACCCGCTTCGCGCCGAAGCGGTCCGCCGCATAGCCGCCAACAAAACAGAATAACGCGTAGCCGACAAAGAACGCGCTGAAGACGATGCCGAGATGTGCGGCATCGAGCTGGAGATCCTTGGCGATGAGCGGCGCGGCAACCGACAGTGCGGCTCGGTCGAGATAGCTGATTGCGCACGCGAGAAACAACATGAAAACGATGAACCAGCGGTACTTCATGATCGTCTCCTCCAGATCTTGATTGATGATCGGGATGGTTTGGCTGTAATCGGCACCACATCAATACGCAGTGCTATGTAACCGTAGAATCTGAACCGACACGGCGTCTGGTCGATGGCAATTGCCATAGGTAACCAGAGTGGCCGCGTCATTGCTGTTCGTATTAGCTATCAACTACAGCATCGGCCTGGTGGCCGACGCTGTCGGTGAACAGCGATTCAGGCATAAGCGGCAACGGGTCGAGAATATGAGCGGGCCGAAATGCCATCAGATCGAGCACGTCCCGGCGCACGTCCACGCCTGGCGCAACCTCAGTCAGTACGAGACCGCTTGGGGTCTGCTCGAACACGGCGCGTTCGGTCACGATCAGTGCGCTCTGCCCGGCCGCCACGCCATCCGCGACCGGATAGGTCCGGCTCTGCACCGTATCGACGAACTTGCTGACCTTGCCCTCTTTCACGATCCGCATGCGGCCCGCGTCGTAGGCGATATCAAGCCCGCCAGTCGTGAACGACCCCGTAAATACGAGCCGCTGCGCATTCATCGCTATGTCAATGAAACCACCCGCTCCAGGGTTGACCTTGCCGAACTTGCTGACGTTGACCGTACCGTTTGAATCGTACTCGGCAAAAGCAAGCGCTGCGAATCGGCACAACCCCCCGTCGATCACGTCGAACTGTGTGACGCCGTCGAGCAGGGCCTGCGGCCGCAGATTCGCCGAAAACTGCCAGCCGTTCATCACGATACCGCCATAGGAGCCGTGTTCCGTCGTGAACCAGTAGTCGTTCGGGTGATTCTCCAGATCAATGAGACCCTGCTCCGCCATGACGAGCGGCACGTCAGCCGCCGCACCGAAACCAAAAATCGACAACTCATGCTTTCTTACTTCAAGCGCCGCACGACGCGCGATCACCTTGTCGGGGCCAAACGGAATCGCGGGTAAACGCGCATCCACGGCGGACGGTCGCAGATAAGCCTCGTCGTATGGTGTATCGGTGCTCATCATCATGTGCGGATCGACCACGAGCGAGTCGACGAACATGCCCGGCAGGCGCACCGACGTCGCCGCGCGCTCACCGCCGGGTACGATACGGCGAACCTGCGCGATCACACGCCCGTCGCTGGCCTTCGCCGCCAGCGCGAGCGCGAGGCTTGCGGAAACCAGCGGCTCGTCTTCGAATGAAAGGTTGCCGAACTCGTCAGCACTGCTGGCGCGGATGATGGCGACATCGATCGGCCAGCTTGGATAAAACAGCAAATCTTCGCCGTTCAGACGGATTTTCTGAATGAGATCATCGTCGCAGCGGCTCGTGAACTTGCCACCACCGTGCTGCGGGTCTGCATACGTGCCGACGCCGACGCGCGTCATATAACCCGGGCTCCTGCGCGCGACCTCGCGCAACCAGTGCATCGACGCACCAATCGGCCACGAATATGCTTCAATCCGGTTCTCCTGGATGAGCCGCATCAGCGCGGGACGTTCTCCGGTGTGCGGATTGACTGGGTTGATGTAGGAGCCGGAGACGATGCGCTTCATCAACCCCTCCTGCGCAACATGATCCATCCCGCGAATGCCGACCGCGTCACCCGTCCCGCATGGGAAGTAGAACGTCAGATTGCGCGGCGCACCCGTTTCGCTGAAACGCTTGCCGATCGCCGCGAGTGTGGCATCGGGCACGGTCCAGCCGATAACGCCTACGGATGCGACCGTTTGCCCATCCTGAATCGAAGCGACAGCCTGTGCCGCGGACATGATTTTCGTCATTACTTCACCTTGAACTTCGAAAAAATTGCCTTGGCTGCTCCCCCTTCGCAGTTGCTCGCGAAATGCCGGGAAGCCAGATTGTCGAGCCGTTCGCCGTCAAGCGAAACGAAAGGCTCGAAGAAGCGCTTCGTGGAAGTGACCGCGGCGGGCGGCAGCGCGGCAAGCCGTTTAGCGAGTGCGAGCGCTTGCTGGTCGGCAGCACCCGGTTCGCTCAAATAGTCCGCAATGCCAAGACGGTGCGCTTCGACGCCATCCATCACGTCCGCGGCCCACGTCAGCAAGCGAGCACGCACCGGACCCACCCGCGTGAGCAGTGCCTGCAGCCCCCACGGCGGCAGCCAGCCATTTGGCACCTCGGGAAGATGCCAGCGCACATTCGATGCGCTCACAACGATGTCGCATGAGATCGCCAGGACGAAGCCGCCACCCAGCGCGAAGCCTTCCACCGCGGCAATGACCGGCTTCGACAGACTCGCGATGGAGCGAGCGACGCGCGCCGTGTCCGACTCGGAATCGCACATCTCCTGAATCGACATCGTCGCGAGCTCCTTCAGGTCGCTACCCGAACAGAATGCCGGTGGAGCCCCGGAGATCACGATCGCACGCACCTCCGGGTCGCGGTCGGCTTGCTCCAATGCCCGCTCCAGATCCGCTATCGATTCGCCGTCGAGCGCATTGCGCCGTTCGGGCCGGTTCAACGTCAAGTGACAGATATCACCCATGTTCACGCTAATCACTTGCACACCCTCCAAGTAGACCTTCTCAATACCAATCTCACCGTTACAGATGAGCACCGTCTCGCCGAAGCGCGGTACGTATCGCCTGCGAGTCGACCTCGCGCGGCTCAACGCCCTGACGCACGACCAAGGCAGCGGCATGACCAATTGCATGGCCGTATGAAAAGCACTGCGCCGTGACACGGGCAGACGCTACCGCCTCGTGCTCCGCGGAAAGACACCGTCCCGCTACCAGCAGCCCCTCGCCGCGCGACGGCACGAAGCAGCCGTAGGGCACTTCGTAATAGTCGTCAAGCACCCACTCCACCTTCGGCTTCGAGCCCGAGTGCAATTCAATCGGCCAAGGCGAACGTGCAATACCGTCGGAAAACTTCCTCGCACCGACCACATCGGCGTTCATCAGCTTTGTCACGCCTTCGACCTGGCGAGTCTGGCGCACGCCCACCTGAACACCCGTATCGTTGACATAAGCGCTTTCGCATCCAACTACGTAGTCCTTAAGGAATCGCGCATATGAATGAACCTGCTTTCTGCCGTTCAGTTCGCCTTCCGTGAAATCATCGTAGAGAAGCGGGTTGAGCTCTCGGCCGTCGGAGCCCGTAATTCGCGTGCAGTTGCATAGCAGTTCGCCGGGACGCGTGGTCGGGAAGAGCCATATTTTCGAGCGCGGCAGGTTATCACCGGCGAGTTGCCGTTCGCGCAGCAGCGCGGAAATGGCCTCGCCCATGATCGTGTCATCGCCGTAAGCGTCGGTAAACCGTTCGACGTCGACACCCTGCAGCCTGAAGATCATCGTCGGGTTCTGCACACGCGTGCCGTCACCCATGAAACTGTCGAGGCCGGCCATCGCGACGAGGTCGGCGTCGCCGCTGGCGTCGACGGTGACACGCGAGCGAATTGTCAACGGCCCCTGCTTGGTCCATGCTGTCACGCCCTCAACGCGCTCGTTGCCGTCCAACAGCACGCCGGTCGCAACCGCGTGATAAATCACCTTGACGCCCGCTTCTTCCAGCAGGCTGTCAGCCGTGTCACGCCACACGAGCGGATCGTGAACGCGCGTCCAGGTTTTCCCATAGCGTACTGGTGCGGCAAGACCGCCGCGCTGCTCCAGTGCGTCGCAAAACTCCTGCGCGAAGCCGGTGACGATCGCTTCCGGTTTCGCCCCGGCGCGGTCAGTCGCAAGGTACAAGCCGCACACCGTACCCGACAGCCCTGCAACCGCCCCACCACCGCAAAAGCCATAGCGCTCCAGGAGGATCACCTTGAGCCCTTGCCGACTCGCGGTGATGGCGGTCGCGACTCCAGCGGCGCCTCCGCCTGTTACAAGGACGTCGCATTGAAGATCGGCAACGGACCGGACATCGACTCCAGTTTTTTTCATCTTCCACATCCCTCCTGTCGTCATCTGATATGTCAGCTGACGACATTTGTACAGAGGCGAAATTGGCCTGTCAATAGCGAAAGTAAAAACGACGGGGGCCTGAGGTGGAATAGATGTCTTGGTTCGCAGATGGGACAGGGATTTGCTGGCGAAATGAGCTGCGTAGCTAACGTTTTCCCTAGCTCGGGCTACTCGCACAAAAGGCGACGATCTTTCCGTGTCCAGGAGCGTTCCGCGTTCGTCATAGCTCGCAACGTCAAACGCGGTGACCCAGCGCATCAATACGCATCGGGTCAGGTGGCTGCGAGGACCGCCTTGCCGCAGCGACCCGGTAGCGCACGACGCACCTTCCGTCGCGAGTCATGACGTGTCGAAGAGCAGTCACACTCCCGCACCACCCGTTGCAACCGTGGCCGTCATGGATCGCGCGAGCGCCGCGTCGGGTTATGTGTCGGCCGAGGCGATCGAGGACGAGTCAAAAAGCGTGTCGCTCGCGAGCGCTATCGCGACTGGTCAGGTACGAGCGACGTTGGCCGACTCTCGCCGTTATCTCTCCGATGCTCGCAGGCCAAAGCGATGTTGATGCAGCGCAAGGCGTTGGCGATCAGCAGTGAGGAGATATCGACCCCATCATCGATGCCGAGCCAGTCCCATCTGCATTGCTCGCGCGCCCGCGATCGGTGCATTCAACGCCGGCGCGTGTCACGGAAGCGCCGCGTGCTCTTGGCGTTGCTCAAGTTATCCTGCGGCCGTGCCGATGGACAGTTTGTACAGACAATTCGATGGAAGCACTTCCGCGCGGAACGCCATTCTGGTCGCTACAGTCGCCGGCTCGACCAGTTCAATCACGGACGGGGAGCAATCGACGGCACGATGACCGCCGATGGCTTGTTTTTTCCAATCGATAGGCCGCTTGTCTTTCTGAATCCGCATCGCTTGGCCGGCCACTAACGTAGCTCGCAACGTGTCCAGCGCGTACGGGGCAAGGCGCGTGCCATGGATACCGACGCCCACGCGCAACTGGTCGAGTGAGCTCGCGACGCGGGCCGATTCATCCCGATCGGCTGTACCTGGCCGTGACGCGACTTTTTCGCGATCGCGCAGTGTGAGGTTCGCAGCACGCTGCAGGCCGTTCGCGGGGTGAATGTCCGCACTGGCGAGCGGCTGGAGCCTCGAAAGCGTGCGCAATTTCGTGGGGCGCGATTCGATCGACACCACGTCGGTCTACGCAACGGCGAAGCTCGGTCGGCAGTACTGCGAAGCCGATACCTTTCTGCGGCTGCGGCTGCCGATGCCGGCCAGCCCACCTCCCGCCGCATCAGGGCGGGAGTAACCGAAAAGCGTGATTGATCACTCGTCCCGCTGATTCGAATCCGGCGGGTACGGTCCCGGTTCACGTCACGTTCTATATTGCGCCGAAGCGGGCAGGGGGCGGGGATATGGACGGGTACGGGCCCGCATTTCGCACACGAAAATCCGCGAAGAACAAAAAAAAAACCGCGCCCGAGGAGGCGTCGGGCGCGGCAACAGGCTTCAAGACCACACAATCCGAGGAGACCCGAGGGAGTCCCTATCGCTTGCGTGGCAAACGATAGCCCGGACTGCAAAGCAATGTTATAGCCGGGCGAGCGGGGCATTGTGAACATATGTGATGGCATCGCACTTCGGGCTGACATGAGGTCCTCGCCCCCGGTCTCAGGTGCCGCGACTCAGCCGCGCGTGATATTTCGCTGCCTCACGACGCATCCGCGCTTCATCCGGCGGCACCTGAATCGACATCGTGCCGAGCGACGCGTGCCCCAGCGTGCGATGACGCACTGGCTGCTCGCATGTACACAACAATCCGTAGACCGAAACACCAGCCGCGCCCCTCGAGCGCGATGTCCGTGCTTAGTGACGGTCCGTCGCGTGGTGGTGGTGATGACGATGGTGATGATGCATATTTGCCGCACTCGCAGCGCCGGCAAATGCGAAGGCCACAGCAGCAATGACGGTCATTTTCAGCAGTTTCATGGCAAAGGTCTCCCGCGGGTTGATCGATTGGACACGAACGTGTGTCTGATCAATCAACGATTCGTCGCCAACGGTCGTTGACGTAAAACGTCCGCGTGACAAATGTTGTCAATACACGCTGGTACGGCACTCTCGACGTATGCGCATGCTGCTTGCCGGTGGGCGCTCTTCCCGATCGTACGCGCGATATTCCAGGCTTGTGAATCGAAAGCACGGAAGGCGCAACGCGCTGGATGAAGGTGTTCAGCCTCAAAGGCATGCCCGAAGCCCTGACAGTCGTGACAGTCGTGACAAGAAGCATCCCCATGACGCAGCTCAGGAGCTTTCTCGGACAATAAGTTCAAAACCAGTATCGACTATCGGCTCAACCACCCGTTCTCCCCGAATCATCGCAAGTAGCATGAGTGCAGCACGACGGCCTATTTCAGCGCGAGGTGTGCGAATCGTGGTAAGGCGCGGGACCGTATACGCGGATCCTGGCAGATCGTTGAAACCGACCATCGCGACTTTCTGTGGCACCGGCACGCCGCGACGCAATGCTTCGAGAAGCGCGCCATGCGCCAAATCGTCGTTGCCGAAAAAGATGCCGTCGACGTCAGGGTGTCGCTCCATGATCTGCGCAAACATCTCGCAGCCAAGGCCGATCGACGAGGGAGTGGGCGACAGGAATTCCAGCTTCGCGTCATACATGCCAGCTTTTTGCAGCGCGCGACGAAAACCTTCGCCTCGCTGCATGATCCGCGGATCGAGCTGAGCAGCCACGAACGCGTTTCGACGACGGCCACGTGCAATCAGATGCTCTGCCGCAATCTGGCCAGCCCCCGTCTGTACAAAGCCGACACAATGTACGCCGGGACCGTGCGAGATTTCCATCATGTGAACATATGGCACGCCGCTCGTGTCGATCAGGCGACTAGCGACTTCCGTGCGCTCCGAACCGGTCAAGATCATTCCGCTCGGGGCAGAGGCGAGGTAGCGCCTGATCAGATCTTCCTCGGCATCGCACGCATAGTGCGTGTTGCCGATCAGGATCTCGAAGCCTTCGGGCCTGAGTATCGTATGGATCGACTCCAGTACGTCGACGAACACAAGATTGGACAAGGATGGAACAAGCACCACGACGGCCTCGCTACGCGCGGAAGCGAGTGCCCGGGCTGCTGTATTGGTCGCATAGCCGAGTTCCTTCGCTGCATCACGGACCCGCTGCACCAGGTCCAACCCGACGGTTTTGACGTCGCGAAGTGCGCGGGACGCAGTGATCGTGCTTACACCGGCTCGGCGCGCCACCTCCTCCAGCGTTGGACGGCCGGTGCCTCGTGTTTTCCGGTCGGTCATATTTTCAGAAATATCTCGTATTCCGTCCGTGCGTAACTGATCTTGATTCGCTGAAGTCGGTCGGAATCAGTGGATGCAAGCGCGTCAGGCCAAGATCGAGGCGCTGCCTGGAGGCAGCCGCGACAGGTACGCCAGTTTGCCGCTGGTTATCGAACATTTCGATTGACTCGCCGATGGCGCGCTTGGCCTCGCATGTGGTGTGGCGAGGTAACGATGATAGATCAGTTCACTCTTGAGTCAACCCCAAATCGATCGGCGCGCTATCGCCACAGTTGCCGCGGCGACAGCCGAACTCGCTGTAGAGCTTCTGATACACGTTCAAAAAAAAGCTGGCCGCCCCTCGCCAGGGCGGCCAGATGATCCGGATGTTTCCCGAATCTCAAGTGCGAGGAAGCTTGCGTCTCAGATACCTATGTTCAAGAAGCAAGGCTACGAGCGTTCAACTTGATGGAGCGGATCAACTTCGAGTCGCCGGCGGACGTACCTACGTAAATCGAATACGTGCCCTCCGGGATACGCCACAGATGGCTCTGATTGTCGAACTTCGCCAGCAAACGCGGATCGACATCGATCGAAATCTTCGTCGTTTCCCCGGCCTTCAGATCGACCTTCTTGAATCCGCCGAGTCGCCTGGGTTCGTTCGCGGCGGAAGGCAGTCCGATATAAACCTGGGCCACTTCCTTTCCGTTACGGCTACCCGTGTTTGCCAGATCGAATGTTACGGTCAGTCCGGTGGTGTTTTCTCGCACGCTCGCGTTCGAATACGCGAATGTCGTATAAGACAAACCAAAACCAAACGGGAAGAGCGGTACCTGACGAGTCTTTTCATACCACTTATAGCCAATCGAAGCGCCTTCGATGTCGTAATCGACCGCAGCATCCGGTGCGATTTTCGGTCGAGGCAATTGCGCAACGCTAGCAGGGAAGGTTATCGGCAAGCGGCCGGACGGGTTGACGTCGCCATACAACACGTTCGCAATCGCTTCGCCGCCTCTCGCGCCCGGATACCACGCCTCAAGCACGGCACTTACCTTCGACAGCCATGGCATAAGAACCGGGTTGCCGGTCTCCAGCACAACAATCGTGTGGTGATTTGCGGCCGCCACCTGCTCGATCAATTCATTCTGGGCATCGGGCAGAAGAAGATCACTTGCGTTATCGATAGATTCGGCACTCCACTGGTGTGCAAACACGATCGCGACATCGGCATGCTTCGCGAGTTCCGCCGCCTTTGCGGGATCAGCGCCGTCGTCGTAGGTCACGCGGCCCTCGCCCTGCACTTTTGCGTGGATCGCCTTGAGCGGTGACGAAGGATCATAGATCACCGGATTCGGAAAGCTGAAGCCGCCCAGTGCCGCGGCCGGGCCTCCGACCGGCCATACCTGCGAGGACCCGCCCCCCGAAAGCACGCCGGCATCTGCATGTGAACCGATTACCGCGATCGACTGACTGCCGGCTAGCGGCAGCTGCTTCGAGGCATTCTTCAGCAGAACGATACCCTCCTCCGCATCAGCCTGCGCGATCGCCGCATCGGCTGCCACGTCGAGCGGGCGTAGAACCGGCGGATTTTCCATCACCCCCTTTGCGAACATCGTGCGCAAGATTCGATGGACCATGTCCTTCAGTCGGCTTTCCGGCACGGTACCAGCGCTCAGCGCCTGCTTCAGCGTTTCACCAAAAAACGGACCACCGTTGTCCTTGTCGAACGATTCACCCGATTCCTGATCGAGCCCGCTCACCGCATCCTTGACGTCGTGCACTGCTCCCCAGTCCGACATCACGTAACCCTTGAAGTGCCAGTCGCCTTTCAGGATCCCGTTCAGCAACATGTCGTTTGAACACGCCCAGACGGTATTGATCTTGTTATACGAGCACATCACGGAACCCGGATCGCCCTTTTCAACAGCAAGCTGGAACGCGAGCAGATCCGATTCGCGCGCGGCCGCCCAGTCGATGTTCGAGCTTACCTTGAACCGATTGGCTTCCTGGTCGTTCAGCGCGAAGTGTTTGACCGTCGCGATCACGTGCCGACTCTGGGTGCCGGCAATCGCCGAACCGGACATCGTACCGGCCAGCAGCGGGTCTTCGCCTGCATATTCGAAATTGCGGCCATTGCGCGGATCGCGCGCGAGATTCGTCCCGCCGCCAAGCAATACGTTCGAACCCACCCGGTGCGCTTCCTCACCAATCATCGCCCCGCCATCGAACGCACGTTGCGGATTCCACGTAGCCGCAGTCGTCAGCCCCGAAGGCATCGGCGTCGCCGCGCCCGTGTCGACACCACGGACCGGTAGCCCGGTCGTCTTGTCGAGCAACGACCGGATGCCGAGGCCTGCGTCGGACTCGACCTGATCCGGAATCCCGAGGCGCGGGATCCCTGCGATGATGCCGGACGGCAGTAGCGGGCTTTTTGCGAAGCGCCCATAGAGCCCGTGCACCAGTTGAATCATGTCGTCCCGCGACATCTTCGCGATCAACGCGTCGGCCCGCTGATCGGGAGTTGCTCCGGTATCGACGCTCGCAGACGACGAAGCATGAGCCACGGATGCACAAAAAGCGAAAGCGAGAACGGCAATCGCCCTGGGCTTGAATGGATTTCCTTTTGGTACGGTTCGTTCATTTTTCACGCTAGATGTCTCCTTGAATATCGACGACGGGTGCATTAGAACTTGTGCAGGATGCCCGCGATCGCGGTGGTCTGAACGCCCGTCGAAGAAGGATTCGACAAGCCATTGATCCATGCCGCCCCACCACTACCGTGCATGTAGATAACGTTCAAATACAGATCCGTGCGCTTGGAGAGGGAGTAGCTCACATTACCGCCAATCTGATGATATTTCGCATTGCCGCCGACCGACTGGTGCACGGTCGTGAAGTCGTAACCCACGCCAAGCTGCCAGACCGGCGTCGCCCAGTATTGCGCGCTCGCCTCGTAGTTCGAGAAGTCCAGACTGTTGCCAACGAGCGAGAAATTCGATTGCGTGTGCAACAATGCGACGCTCAAAGCGCCGACCGTGTAGCCACCGCCGACGCCCCAGATCTGCTGGCGCTGCACGTTTGAAACAACCGAAGTCGGGAAGTAATTGTCGGACGGGATCGCCCCTGTCGTGTTCAGCGCGGGCTTGCTGAGCAGTGCATAGGCCGCGTCAATGCGCAACGGGCCATTCAGATATTGCGCACCGACGCTCCAGCTGCGGTTGTCCGCCGCGCCGGGGCTGTTCGAAAAGGCGTACAGGGCTTCGGCTTGCAACCCCTTGATGCGCGGTGAAGTGTATTTGATCGAATTGTCGGATCGGAACGTGTTGTTCAGGTCGTCGTTGTCGTAGAGGATGTTTCCGTACTGGGTGTATGCACCAACGCCGTCGTTGGACAAATAGTCTTGAACCGGATTGAATTGACGCCCCGCCGTAACGCTGCCCCATCTATCACTGTTGAGACCGACCCATGCACCGCGCCCAAACAGTCTGCCACCCTGCTTCAAGGCGCCGCTGTACGTGTCGTAGCCATTCTCCAGGCGGAAAATGGCGCTCAGGCCGCCACCGAGGTCTTCAGTTCCCTTGAATCCCAAACGCGACCCCTGCTGATTTCCCGCAGTGGCCTGCACGAGACTTTTTCCGCCCTGATTGCTCGTGTAGGTAAAACCGCTATCGATGATCCCATAAATCGTTACGCTGCTCTGAGCCTGCGCGACGTTGACTCCGGCACTGGCCAGCACGAAGAGCGACGCCCCAGCTGCGCGCCCAGCCCATTGCAAGGGCGAAAGCTTGCCGGCGGCATCCGATGTTTTCATGCGACCATCACGATTATTTCGCATACCGAATGATTTAGCTTTCATTTTATCTCCTCTCATTGGATTTTCTCCGATTTGATTCACTGCCGTCGATGGACTGGAACTACGTTCACACCCCTCCAGAGAAGGGCGGAATAGGTTATACAAGCGTTGAGAGGACCATGATGAGAACGATCGCAACGACGGAGACGATGGTCTCCATCACCGTCCAGGTCTTGAAGGTCTCGACGACGCTCATATTGAAGTACTGCTTGACAAGCCAGAATCCCGCGTCGTTCACGTGCGACAGGATCAGCGAACCGGCACCGGTCGCCAGAACCAGAAGTTCACGATTCACACCGGGGACCATTGCAACAACGGGCGCGACAATACCAGCGCCAGTGATCGTCGCCACCGTCGCGGACCCCGTCGCAATTCGAATCATGGCCGCAACAAACCATGCGAGCAGGATGGGAGACATATGTGCCTGCACCGCCATCTGGCCAATCGCGTCGCCGACGCCGCTCGCGACAAGCATTTGTTTGAATCCGCCGCCAGCGCCGATGATCAGAATGATTGCCGCCACGGGCCCGAGACTGGAGTCGACGAACTTCAGAATCTGCCTGGAATCGAAGCCGCGTGCGATGCCGAACGTGTACAGAGATACCAGCAATGCCAGCAGCAACGCAGTAATCGGATGGCCGATCATGTCCAGCCAGGCACGCAAACCGCTATCTGCATGGAGGCTGATGTCTGCGAATGTCTTGATCAGCATCAGCAATACCGGCAGCAATGCGGTGAAGATCGTCACCGCAAACCCAGGCAGGTTTTTCGATTCGGATTCCTTAGCAAGTTGATCAAGCAATTCTCGAGACGCCGAGCCCTGAACGTATCTCGCGACGAACGAACCGTAAAGCGGACCCGCTATGATTGCCGTCGGCAAGCCGACGATCAGCCCGTAAAAGATGGTCTTGCCGATGTCGGCGCCGAACAGGCCGATCGCAAGCAGAGGACCGGGGTGAGGGGGCACGAGGCCGTGGACGACCGACAGACCCGCGAGCAGCGGGATGCCGACCTTGATCAGCGGCACGCCGGTGCGTCGCGCAACGATGAAGACGAGCGGGATCAGCAGGACGAATCCAATCTCGAAAAAGAGCGGGATGCCGACTAGAAACGCAGCGCACATCATGGCCCACTGCACCCGCTCCTTGCCGAACGCATTGATCAGGGTACGAGCGATGCGATCTGCTCCGCCCGACTCGGCCATCATCTTGCCGAGCATGGTGCCGAGTCCGAGAACGATGCCCACGAAGCCCAGCACGCCTCCAAAGCCATCCTGGAAGGACTGCACGATCTTTGCGACCGGCATCCCGGAAATCAGGCCAAGGAATCCGGACGCGAGTGTCAGCGCGACGAATGGGTGAATCCTGAAGCGGGTGATCAATAGAATCAGTCCGACGATCGCGATCAGGGCGTCGATCAGCAGATGAGCGCTGCCTGCTACGTTATGCATAGTGTCTCCATTGTTGTAGTGCCCGCTGTTCCTCTGAGTGGATGCGGTGATAAGACTGCAGAGATATCTGCTATCTCACGCGGCCAAGCGAATGTCGCCAGGGACGAGATCGCCCAACCACTTCGCCCTAGACGGGTGATGCCGGAACGCGGCGATGCCGCGTTGGCGGCGAACGTCCAGGATTCGGCGGCGTAGTCGGCAAATTCCGCGGCAACACCCACAACTACCCCAGATACCGTTTCGTTCACGGAAGCCGTCACCCGTCAAAAGATAGCGCTATCTCAAGAACACAAATTAAAGCGCATCTCGCAGTTGCGTGCCGCACCTCCTGTCACGATAAATGTCGTCGCCGCAAGTCATACCGCTCATACGCCCCTCAAATTAGTAGTAATCCTAATTTACTGAACGAATGGAATTGCTCGCTGGTTACCACCCATCGCCCGTCTGCTGGCGATCAAGCACAACATCTCAGCGTCACACCACCGATGATATCGAGTTCCGCGCGATTCAATGTCACAGTTTGTGAACTATTGGTTGACAAGCTGCGCTTGGCGTTTCATGAGGGTCGGGATGTGTGCCGGTGGATATGCGTGTTGCATCACAAGGACACGCATACGTCTCCAGAATACTGGGTCGCGGCCGAGGGTGCCGCCGCATTTCCACGCGCGACGGCCGTTCACGCTGATCGCTACGATCTGAACTCCTCGGCCGACAATGTCCTTCAAGCGATTGCGCTGGCGCCTGATCGTCGATTTGACAATTGTTCAGCCCGCTTGATACCACTGCGTACACTTTCCGAATAGCATTGGAGAGGTGAGGGCCAATCCTGCTCACACGCACCTGGCCCGGCCGCAGCACCGACTTCTGCACCTGTTGCGCCGCTTGCTGATGTCAATGCCTGGTCAGTCATGGATGATGACGACGAGTCCGCCGGCTCGCCGTTCATCCACCCTGGTCTTTCCACGCCCAATGCAGTTGCGTCTGGCGCCATGTGAGATCGAGTCCACCTCTACACATCAACTCTTGATTCAATTCATCATCTTGAATTTTCGCTATCCTAATCTTGTATTTATCATATATTTCTCCGCAGCCACGCTTTCGGGTTGTCATTGTGTCCCGGTAGATCAGCATTCCATTACATCACCATTATCTAAAACTCAATCGAGCGAAAATCAACCCGAGATTGTTAGTTCGAGTCCGATCGAGCCAGAACCGCAACCGGTTAAATCGGCAGTGTCCGCGACATTCCATCAACAGGAGATTACGTCGCAGTACGAAAAGATATCCAACGGACGTCGCCCTTCGGACGGTGAACAAGGCAAGCCCACGGCGTCGACTGCCCTCTATCAGCAGGGGATTGCGTCATGGTATGGAAAGGCATTCATCGGGCATCGCACTGCAAGCGGTGAGCGGCTCAACATGAATGCCATGACGGCAGCACACAGAACGTTGCCTCTGGGTTCGTATGTCCGCGTCACACTGGCTAGCACCGGAAAATCCGTCATCGTTCGTATTAACGATCGTGGCCCGTTTAACTTTCATCGAATCATCGACCTGTCGTACGCCGCCGCATCAGCGCTCGGTATCCGGAGAACAGGTACTGCCCGCGTGGCGATCACGCAGCTGTGACCTGCTGCCGATCCAATCGGGCATCGCCTCGGAGCTCGACACGGACATCGTCAGGACCATCACTTCGACCCATCCGTGCATTTTTTGGACAGGCGCGTGGGTCTGCAGCCGAGCCGATAGCAGATGAGAGGAGGTACTGCGATGCTGAAGATTGACGAAACGCTTCCGGTGGGAGCGCGCATTATTACCCTGATGTCGGACGGGGGTGAGTGGACTGTCAAGAAACTGAGGCAACCGCTCGGCCTAACGACCATTCAAGTGCGCCGAGCAATACGCACGTTGGCCATAAATGGAATCGTCAGCGTTACTCGCTGCCTTATTGCGTCCCACGAGAACGTCTACAAGCTCGCTGGCATCGAAACGACCGGCGATGCGGCGGCGCTTGCGGAGATGGCCCGGCCGGTCGTCACCGCCGAGTAGCGCGACGGACTCCGCAAGGTTTCGCGGGATCTGCTGATACGGGCGCTGGTCTCGTTTGGCCAGCGTGTGGAAATCGTGGTGCGGCCTGCGAGTGACTCGCGCCCGGCAGGCATCATGGTGACCTGCTGACGGCCCGCGAGGCTGACAGAAAGGAAGGTGTGGCGGCTGCAGGCGAAGCGGCTTTGGCGCCACACCCATTCAATCTGACGTGGCCGAGCAGGAGACGCGTGACGCACGGCTCAAGGCCGCAACAACACCATCACGCGCCCCGACACGCGCTGAAGCTTGATCCAGCCCGTATCAGCCGTGAACCGCAGTTGCTGCAACGGAAAATCGAAACCCACCTTCTGTGCGGCGCTGACCACCGCATCGGCGATCCAGCGGATCGGTTCCTTCCCCTCGTCGGGGCACAGCGACTACACCGGACGACGCCGGCGTAGTCGCCCCCCCTTACGCGACGGCCTTCACCGCCGGCTGCGCGGCAAAGAACGTCGCCTGCGCCGCTTCGTCCGCGCGCACATATGCGCGGTTGATGCCGCTGATCACCGCGCGGATCGACGCGGTCGTCAGGTTCGCGTCGATGCCCACGCCGAACGCGCTGCCGCGCACGCCCGAACCGGCCAGCTCCGCGATCGCGATCGCCTTCGCGTCGGCGCCCTGCGACAACGCGCGTTCCTCGTAGTGCTGGATCCGCAGCGGCGTGCGCAGCGCGTGCATCAGCGCGTCGAGCGGGCCGTTGCCTTCGCCGCGCAGCACACGGCGCTCGCCGTGCACGTCGGCAGTCAGCACGATCGTCTCGCGGCCGTCGCGTTCCGACAGTTCATGGCCGACATAATGCAGCGGCGCATCCCCCTCGACGTATTCCTGCTGGAACAGCGACCAGATCTGCGCGCTCGTCACCTCGTGCCCGCTGTCGTCGGTCAGGCGCTGCACGGCCGCGCTGAAGTCGACCTGCAGGCGACGCGGCAGCGCGACGCCATAACCCTGTTCGAGCAGGTACGCGATGCCGCCCTTGCCCGACTGGCTGTTCACGCGAATGATCGAATCGTATGTGCGGCCCAGGTCGCTCGGATCGATCGGCAGGTACGGCATTTCCCACACGGCATCGGGTTTCTGCACCGCGAAGCCCTTCTTGATCGCGTCCTGGTGCGAGCCGGAGAACGCGGTGAACACGAGGTCGCCGACGTACGGATGACGCGGATGGATCGGCAACTGCGTGCACTCCTCGGACGTGCGCGCGACCTCGTTGATCTGCGAGAAATCGAGGCCCGGATCGACGCCCTGCGTGTACAGGTTCAGCGCGAGCGTCACGAGATCGACGTTGCCGGTACGCTCGCCGTTGCCGAACAGGCAGCCTTCGATGCGGTCGGCGCCGGCCATCACCGCGAGTTCGGCCGCCGCAACCGCGGTGCCGCGGTCGTTGTGCGGATGCACGGACAGGATCAGCGCATCGCGCCGCGCGAGGTTGCGGTGCATCCACTCGATCTGGTCCGCGTAGAAATTCGGCGTGCCGACTTCGACGGTCGCCGGCAGGTTCACGATCGCCTTGCGCTCGGGCGTCGGCTGCCATACGTCGAAGACGGCATCGCAGACTTCCTTCGCGAAATCGAGCTCAGTGGCCGTGAAGGTTTCGGGGCTGTATTGCAGCGTGAACTGCGTATCGGTCGCGGCGTCCGCGCAGCGCTTGATCGTGCGCGCGGCGTTCACCGCGAGCTGCTTCACGCCGTCGCGGTCGAGCCCGAACACGATCTTGCGGAATTCCGGCGCGGTCGCGTTGTACAGGTGCACGATCGCGCGCTTCGCGCCGCGCAGCGATTCGAAGGTGCGCTCGATCAGGTCGTCGCGCGCCTGCGTGAGCACCTCGATCGTCACGTCGTCGGGAATGTGGCCGCCTTCGATCAGTTCGCGCACGAAGTTGAAGTCGGTTTCGGACGCCGACGGGAACGCCACCTCGATTTCCTTGAAACCGATCGCGACCAGCGTCTTGAACATCCGCATCTTGCGCGTCGCATCCATCGGCTCGAACAGCGCCTGGTTGCCGTCGCGCAGGTCGGTGCTCATCCAGATCGGCGCGTGCGTGATGGTGCGCGACGGCCATGTGCGGTTCGGCAGGTTGACGGGCGTGAACGGTCGGTACTTCGTCGCGGGGTTCTTCAGCATCATGATGTTCGGTCCTCGGTCGGTTTGTCGGGAAACCGCGGCGCGGCGGCCATCGGCCATGGAGGCCGGCTGCGCGCGCAGCGTTGAAAACGGCAAAAAAGCGGCACAACGGCAAAGCGGTACGGCGAACGACAGCCTTGACGGTTGAGCGACCGGGACGGAGCGGAGCGATACGGAAGAAAGACGAACTCAAGCGCCGGTCGACAACCGGGGCCAGGTCGGTGATACGGGGGAAATCTGGCGCTTCAGGAAAGAAGCAGATGGAAAGCGCGCAGCCGCAGACCCAGCCCGGAGAAACGGGCTAGTAGTCGTAGCGAGAAGAGGGGCTGGGCGGCTTGCATGGCCGGAATCAAATCACAGGGTGGCCGGGGCTGTCAACGGGGTGCGCGTGAATCGCGCGGCCGCGATGCCTGCAGAATCAGTCCAGTCCGATAGGCGGCGGCCTGTCGCGTCGCTATGCTGCACGGGTGCGGCGCCGGTGAAGTCCTATTCATGTTCGGAGTGAGTCGGTCAACAATCTTCGCCGGTCGCCGCACACCTTCCGTTTGCGATCAAGCTTCGGCGTGGGCGTTCGGTGGTGGCCGGTGGGCGCGGCCGTGACAGAGATGCTGATGTTGAAACGAACGCTGCCATATGCGAACACCGAACGCTCGCCCCGAAGCCCGATTGTCCCCGCCTCTCCCGATCCGCCTGCGCGATCGCGCATCGTTCATCAAATCGATACACGAATCGATATAGTTTCATGAATATATCGAAACACCACCATTAATCACATTTCATTAAATCGATTTACGTTGATTTTCGATTTATTGAACAATAACCATTCTCAATAGAATATTTTTTTATTTATTTTTCGACATGCTTGTCGAACCGCGTTTCAAACGGAAAACGTTTGCACAACGCGGCGAGACGCCCTACCACTGTTCTTCAGGAGGAAGCATGGCTGATTCTCAAACGTCATCCAATCGCGCCGGCGAATTTTCGATTCCGCCGAATACCGATTTCCGCGCGATTTTCTTCGCGAATGCCGCTGAACAACAGCACATCAAGCTGTTCATCGGTGACAGCAAGGAACCCGCCGCGTATCACAAGCTGACGACGCGCGACGGCACCCGCGAAGCCACGCTGAATTCCGGAAACGGCAAGATCCGTTTCGAAGTGACGGTGAACGGCAAGCCGTCGGCCACCGACGCGCGCCTCGCGCCGATCAACGGCAAGAAATCGGACGGTTCGCCGTACACGGTCAATTTCGGGATCGTCGTGTCGGAGGATGGCCACGACAGCGACTACAACGACGGCATCGTCGTGCTGCAATGGCCGATCGGCTGATCGGTTGATCGACCAGCGGATCGCTCCGCCGATCCGCTCACGACCGACGGGCAGCCTCCTGTCGCACCGCCCGGCGGTTCTGCATCGCATCGAGAAGCAACGCAATCGAAACCCGTTTCGCCTTCAGGAAACCACGATGCCTATCCTTTCAGCTTCGATCACCAGTGCGCCCGTCCTCACGTCCGAAACTTACGTCGACATCCCGGGCCTGCATCTCGACCTCGCGAAAGAGAACATTCGCGACGGCAAGCTGCTCGTCACGCTCAACGTGCCGACGCCGTACGCCACTGGCGACAACTATCCCGGCATCTATTTCGCGATCACGACCGACAAGGGCATCGTCGCCGACGGCTGCTTCACGCACTCGGAAAAAGCCCCGGCAACCAGCGGCCGCTCGCCGTTCACGCTCGTCGTAGCTATCGACGCCGGCAGCGACGTCACGTTCGTGAAAGGCCAGTGGAAAAGCGTGCGCGGCAGCACGATGCATATCGATTCGTTCGCGAGCCTTTCCGCGATCGGCGAGACGGCCGCGCAATCGTCGCAGCAGGGCGGCGGTAATCAGGGCGCCGAAACGGGCAGCGGCGGCAGCGGAACCGGCGGCGCCGGCAACATCGGCGGTGGCGGCGGCGAACGCGACGGCACGTTCAATCTCCCGGCCAACATCAAGTTCGGCGTCACCGCGCTCGCGAACGCGGCGAACGAGCAGACGATCGACATCTACATCGACGACAACCCGAAACCGGCCGCCACGTTCAAGGGCGCCGGCTCGCACGACGAGAACCTCGGCACGAAGGTGCTCGACTCGGGCAAGGGACACGTGCGTGTGATCGTGACGGTGAACGGCAAGCCGTCGCGGCTCGGCTCGCGGCAGGTCGACATCTTCAAGAAGTCGTACTTCGGGATCGTCGGATCGGAAGACGGCACGGACGACGATTACAACGACGGCATCGTGTTCCTGAACTGGCCGCTGGGCTGAGCCACGGCAGGCGCCAACTCAGCGTCACGGCGCGGCATGTATTGCGCGCCGTTATCGATACCGCAATGGCGACGCGGTCGACCACCCATTGCGATTCGTTCTGGCAGTCACGGCTGCCCACGCTTCGCTCCGCGCGCGGCACGGCGAAACCGATTCGCCGGCCGCGTAACGCGAGACATTCCATTACGACGAGGACGACATGACACAACCCTTTACCCATGACGACCTGTACGCGCTTCTGCAACTCGCCGGCAACGACGCGCTCGCCGTGCAGGCCGGCGGCGACCAGGCCATGCTCGACCGGATGCGCCAGTTCATGACCGCGCAACTCGTGGAAAAGCTGCCGCAATACGACGTGTTCGTGCATATCTCCACCGTGCCGTACAGCTTCGACATCAGCAGCTGGATGAACAAGGTCAAGACCGACTCGACGGGAAAGGTCGACGCCTGCACGGTGACCTGGGCCGGCGCGCCCGGCGTGCTGCCCGGCGCCGCCGCGAAGTTCGGCATCGGCGCCGTGGTCACGTACTTCGCCAAGGCGACGGCACAGCCCCAACCCGCGCAGCCCGACCCCGCGACGAGCGGCGGCGGCGAACGCGACGGCCTCTTCAACCTGCCGCCGAACATCGCGTTCGGCGTGACGGCGCTCGTCAACTCGTCTGCGCAGCAGACGATCGAGGTCTTCGTCGACGACAATCCGAAACCGGCCGCGACCTTCCAGGGCGCCGGCACGCAGGACGCGAACCTGAACACGCAGATCGTGAACTCCGGCAAGGGGAAGGTGCGCGTGGCCGTGACGGCGAACGGCAAGCCGTCGAAGATCGGCTCGCGTCAGGTCGACATCTTCAAGAAGACCTACTTCGGGCTGGTCGGTTCTGAGGATGGCGCGGACGGCGACTACAACGACGGTATCGCGATCCTGAACTGGCCGCTCGGCTGAGCAACTCAATCCTGCCGACCCTCGCCACGCCGCCCGGCGTGGCGATTTGCTTCAGCGCTCCCGCTGCGCCACGTCGCGCACCGCAAGAACGATCAAATGCCCCAGCCGCCGATACCATATAGTCCGCCCGACACCTTCATTGGAACGCTATGGATCCGGTTGGAAAAGCACTCTGGTTCATCGAAACCGAACTGGACAGGGAACTGACACTCGACAGGATTTCGGCCGATTGCGACATGACGCGCTTCGGCTTTTCACGCCTGTTCTCGATGAATACCGGTTGGCCGGTGATGCGCTATGTCCGGTCGAGACGGCTGACGCGTGCGGCGCGAACCTTGGCGCAAGGCGCACCGGACATCCTTCCCGTGGCGCTCGATGCCGGATATGGCTCCCATGAGGCGTTTACGCGCGCCTTCCGCGATCTCTTCGGCGTCACGCCGGAAGCGGTGCGGGCCCGGCGCACTCTCGACGGGTTGTCTCTTGTGGAGCCGTTTCGCATGAAAGAATTGAAAATCATCGCCGTGACACCATCACGCTTCGAAGTCACCGAAAAGCAGCTGATCGCGGGCATGAGCAGCCGCTATACCTTCGAAACCAATGAAGGGATTCCGGCGCTCTGGCAGGCCTTTATCCCGTACATCGGCCACATCCCCGGCCAGGTCGGCGGCGAAACTTATGGCGTGTGCTGCAACCCGGATTCGGATGGCAGCTTCGAATACATCGCCGGCGTGGAGGTCAAGCATCGCGACCGGTTGCCCGCGCCATTTCGCTGCGTCGAGCTCGAACCGCAACGCTATGCGGTCTTCGAACACAGCGGGCACATCTCGACGCTTCACCAGACCTTCTACAGCATCTGGAACGGCTGGCTGCCGACGTCGGGATTCAAGGCGGTGGACGCGCCCGAGTTCGAACGCTACAGCGAGGACTACGATCCGGTGACGGGTACCGGCGTGCTTGAAATCTGGTTGCCTGTCCAGGAAAAATCCGCGTGAGCGGTCTGCGCCGAACGACGCGCAGCACGTTCACGCGCAGATAAGGCGTCCAGCTCACGCCGTTCGCATCGAACGCATATCGCAGCCGCGCACCGATCCGGCCGCGGAACGTGTTGCCGTTGTTCCATGCGATGTTCGACACGCCGTCGTTGAAACGATCGCGCGACAGCCTTGCCACACGATCTGCGCCTGCGGTTCGAGCGTCAGCCCGTAGCCGAGCGCGACCGGCAACCCTGCCTCGACCGATGCCGTTCGTCGCGTCGTTGTCGTTCGAATATCAGCCCGCGTGCGGCGCGACAGCCGTCGACATCGCGACCGGCGTCGACCACGCGGCCGACGCCAGTTGCGTGCGCGCGGCATGCGCTACGCGGTTGAACGCCACGCGCCGCTCGCCCTTCAGCTTCGCCGCACTGGCCGCCTGCACCAGCGCAACCGGATCGACGAGACGCGTATGGCGCCGGACTTCGAAGTGCAGATGCGGGCCGGTCGCGGTCCCCGTACTGCCGACGGCGCCGACCCGTTGGCCGCGCGCGACGCGCATGCCGGTTCGCAGCGTCGGCTCGAATACCGACAGGTGCGCGTAATACGACGCATAACCGCCGTCATGACGAATCACCACGTACTTGCCGTAGCCGCGCGGCTCGGTGCCGATGAACGTCACGACGCCGCGCTCCGACGCATGAACGGCACGGCCTGCCGGCGCGGCCAGATCGACGCCGGAATGCACGTGACGCGCGCCGGTTACGGGATGCACGCGCGCGCCGAACTGCGAGCTGATCCGCTTGGCGGCGACCGGCATCGCGAACCGCGCGCCTGCGAGCGGTATGCCGTCGAAGTCGTAATACGCGCCCGACGAGCCTGCGTCGGGCGCGAACCACACCCCCGCGACGTGCTGGCCGCGAAACCGGATGTCGAGCGCCGTCACGCGCACGCCGCCTGGCAGTGCCGCGTCGGCGTCCGGTCCGAATGTCACACGGAAGGTGTCGCCGATCACGCCGCGCTGCTTCGGATCGATGCGCCCGACCAGCATGCGGGTGATCTGCGCGGCAACGCCGGCCGGCAGTTCGGCGCGCGCCAGCGACGCTTGCAGGCTGCCGTCGATTGCGCCGGCTCGCGTGCCGCGATCGGGCTGCGCGAGCATGAACGGCTCTGCGGAAGCCAAATTGACCGCACGCAACTCGAACGCCGTTTGCGTACCCATCTCGGGCAACGGCGAAGAAAGACCGTAGTCAAACCGCGACGCATATCCGCGTTCGACCGCACCGCGCGCCGCATCGCACAGCACGCGATAGGCCACGCATGCGCCGAAGCGTGCAACGGGGTCGTTGCGATCGGTGCCCGTCATCGGGTGCGAAGCATGCGATGCGGACGCGACATCGAGCGGCGCGGCCGCCGATGCACGCAAGCCGCCCCACGTCGTGCGCGCGGAACTGAAAAAAGGCACGTCGACAAGGTCGGTCGTTTTCGCAGCCACGGAGGCGAACGGCGCGGCATCGTGAGCCGCCTGCGCCGCCGCACCGTGTGCGCCAGCCACGCCGGCCGTCGCGATGACACCGCACAGCAGCGCGCGGCGAATCGGCAAGCACGTGACGCCGCGCCGGGCGGTCTGACCTTGTTCGCGTGCGAGACGGAAACGCAGGTCGAACCGCATGACGTCGTCACTCGCTATCAATGAATAATCGGGAGGGATCCGGGTATCGCGGAGGAACTGGCGTCGCGATCCGGCAACTTGAAAGCGAGTGTATCGGCGTGCCTGAAACGGCTAAATAGGACCAATCTTATTTTCCTGAGCCTGCGCTTAGTACTAGAACGAAATCCGGATCGCGCCATCCGTCAGCATGTCGCTCCGACCCCATGCATGCATTCGCGCGAACCATCGCATGACGTTTGCAGTCGAACGCTCCCTGCGCGCGAACCCGTGCCTGCCCGAATGCGGCGGGACCCTCGTGTATCGCGCAACGTGTCACTCAACCGGAATCCCGCATGTTTCTCGATCAACTTCATCCGGAACGCTGGACGTTCCTGTGGAACGCGCTGTCCACCCTTTCCATCAGGCTGTGCGCCGGCCTGGCCCTGCTCGTCGCGGGCTGGTGGCTGTCGAAACGCATCGGCAACTGGCTGAACCGGCTGCTCTCGAACAAGGAGCGTGTCGACGACACGCTGCGGCCGATTCTCTGCGACGTCGCCGTATGGGGCATCCGCATCGTCGCGATCGTCGGCGCGCTGTCGCAGCTCGGCATCGAAACCGCGAGCATCGTCGCGGTGCTCGGCGCGGCCGGCCTCGCGATCGGGTTCGCGCTGCAGGGCACGATGCAGAACATCGCGGCCGGCATCATGCTTCTGCTGCTGCGACCGTTCAAGGTCGGCGACTATATCGACGGCGGCACCGGCGTCGCGGGCACCGTCGACGAAGTCGGGCTGTTCATGACGCGGCTGACGAAGCCGGACGGCATCTGCGAATACGTGCCGAACAGCGCGCTGTGGGGCAGCTCGATTCGCAACTACACGCGCAATCCGACGCGCCGCCTCGATCTCGAAGTGGAAGTGTCGGTGCACGACGATATCGATCGCGCGCTCAGTGCGCTGCGTGCGCTGGCCATCGCCGATCCGGACGTGCTGCAGGAACCGGCACCGGACGTGATGGTGATGCGCTTCGACGACAGCACGTTGGTTGCGAACATGCGCGTCTGGACGCATACCGACAAGTTCTGGGCGACGCGCTGGCGCCTCGCGCGCCAGGTGCGCAAGACGCTCGCCGATGCGAACTGCGCACTGCCGATCCGCACGCGCGAGCTGCACATCGTGCACGACGCGGCGCGCAGCGCGGACGGCGCACGCACACGGGCGCTGTAACAGCCGTATGCATCGACCGGGCCGCCAGCCCGGTCCCGCGACGGAACGAAAACATGCGCGGGCGGGCAAACGCCTGCTGCCCGGCCCGCTCCAGCGTCACATCTTCACGATATCGAGCAGCGCCTTCTTCCCGCTCTTGTACGTGAACACCGAAATCGCGCCGTGCTTCAGGTCGCCCTGCGGCGTGAAGCTGGTTTCGCCGATCACGCCGCGATAGTCGGTGGCCGGCATCGCGGCCAGCACCTTCGCCGGTTCCGTCGAATTCGCGCGCTTCATCGCGTCGACGATGATGTACACGGCGTCGTACGAGAACGGCGCATACACCTGCATCGGCTGGTGGTAACGCGCTTCATAGCGCTTCGCGAACGCCGCGCCGCCCGGCATCTTCTCGAGCGCGATGCCGGCTTCGGAACACACGACGTTGTCGGACGCCGGGCCCGCGAGCTTCGGCAGGTCGGTCGAGCACACGCCGTCACCGGCGAGGATCTTCGCGCGCATGCCGAGCTGCCGTGCCTGCTTCGCGAGCGGACCGCCCGTCGCGTCCATCCCGCCGTACATGATCGCGTCCGGGTTCTCGCCCTTGATCTTCGTGAGGATCGCGCGGAAATCGATCGCCTTGTCGTTGGTCGCGTCGCGCGACACGACCTTCATCCCGGCCGCCTTCGCGGCCTTCTCGAACTCGGTCGCGAGGCCCTGCCCGTACGCGGTCGAATCGTCGACCACGGCGACCGTCTTGATGCCCATGTTCTTCGCCGCATACATCGCGAGCGCCGGCCCCTGCTGCGCATCGGTCGCGACGACGCGATAGGTCGTCTTGAAACCCTGCTGCGTGTACGTCGGGTTGGTCGCGGCCTGCGAGATCTGCACGACACCGCCGTCGCGATAGACGCGCGACGCCGGAATCGACGTGCCCGAGTTGTGATGGCCAACCACGCCGACGACCTTGTCGTCGACGAGCCGCTGCGCGACCTGCGTCGCGGTGCGCGGATCGCCCGCGTCGTCCTGCGCGTCGAGCTGCAGCGTGACCTTCTTGCCGCCGATCACGAGCCCCTTCGCGTTGATTTCTTCAACCGCGAGCCGCGCGCCGTTCTCGCTGTCCTTGCCGAGGTGCGCGATCGCGCCGGTCAGCGGCGCGACGTGGCCGATGCGCACGACTTCGTCCGCGTGCGCGGGGAACGCGGACAGTGCGCAGGTCAGCGCGGCCGCGGTGGCGAGTACCGTCTTGTGATGTCGATTCATGCTTGTCTCCTTCGTTGTCGCTCTTCGTTCGGGTTCGGATACGTCGTTCGTTGAAGGCAGTGCAACGCGCTTATGCGCGCCCTTCGAATCCCAGCAGCACGTTCACCGCGTTGATGCCGATCTCCTCGACCATGTAACCGCCTTCCATCACGAACAGCGTCGGCAGGTTCAGGCGCGCGAGCGCCTCGCCGATGCGCAGGTAGTCGGGCGAGCGCAGCCGGAAATGGCTGATCGGGTCGTGCTCGAACGTGTCGACACCGAGCGACACGACGAGCAGGTCGGGTGCATGCGCAACGATCTCGGCCGCCGCATGGCCGAGCGCGGTTGCGTAGGCGTCCCACTGCGTGCCCTTCGGCAGCGGCAGGTTCAGGTTGAAGCCTTCGCCAGCACCCGCGCCGCGCTCGTCCGCATAACCGGAGAAGTACGGATACGACACGGCCGGCTCGCCGTGAATCGACGCGAACAGCACGTCCGGGCGGTCGTAAAAGATGTCCTGCGTGCCGTTGCCGTGATGGAAATCGACGTCTAGCACCGCGACGCGCGCGGCGCCGCTCGCGATGCCGTGCTGCGCCGCGATCGCCGCGTTGTTCAGGTAGCAGTAGCCGCCCATGTACTCGCGGCCGGCATGGTGGCCGGGCGGGCGGCACAACGCGAAGGCCGCGCGCGCGCCGCCGTTCGACAGCAGGTCGGCGCCGGTAAGCGCCGAGTTCGCGCTCGCGCTCACCGCGTCCCAGGTGCCTGCGTTGATCGGCGCACCGGCGTCCATCGCGAAGAAGCCGAGCTTGCCGTCGATGAAGCCGGGCAGCGTCGCGGCCGCCGGCATCGCGCGCACCGGCCATACGAGCGGCAACGCCTGGCAGGTGCGGCCGGTCGCGGTCCATTCGTCCCATGCGCCGGCCAGGAAATCGACGTAGCGCGCACTGTGCGCGCCGGCATAGCTCGCGCGGTCGAACGCGCGCGGCGCAATCACGTCGCCGAGGCCGGCCGCGCGGACCTGCGCGAGCACCGTTTCGGCGCGAAGGGGGTTTTCGAACGACTCGGTGATCGCGCCGTCCTTCAGTTCGACGCCGCGATGCAGGTGGTGATCGCTGCTGTAGACCGCGAGCATGGTTGACCGTTGCTGTGATGGCAGTGAGGGGGGGTGGCAACAGTCTATTGACGCTGACCGGCAATAACTTTGCTTTTCGCCTCTTCGTTTCGTACAATTTTGAGAAAACTATCTATGGAATCACGGATATGAGCAAAAATCGCGCTTCGGTTGAACTGGACAGCGTCGACCGCGCGATGCTCCGCCTGTTGCAGGAAGACGGTGCGCTGTCGAACGCGACGCTCGGCGAAAAGCTGTCGCTGAGCGTCACGCCATGCTGGCGCCGCCGCAAGCGGCTCGAGGACGAGCGCGTGATCACCGGCTACCAGGCGAACCTCGACCGGCGCGCGCTCGGGATGAACGTGTTCGCGTTCGTGCAGGTGACGTTCAACATGCACTCGGGCCAGGATTCGGATCACTTCGAGGATGTGATGCGGCGTCACGACGAGGTGCTGTCGTGCCACAAGATCACCGGCGCGGCCGACTACATCCTGCAGGTCGTCGCGGCCGATCTCGACGCGTATGCGGATTTCGTCGAGCGCGTGCTGAGAAAGCAGGCCGGTGTGTCGTCGATCCAGTCGAGCCTCGCGTTGCGCGAGGTGAAGTTCTCGTCGCGCGTGCCGGTGCCGGACGCGTGAGCGGCAGGATGAACGGGCAAGCCGTTATTCCGTTCCCAACCCTTATCCCATGGAGCACTACCTGATGAAGCGATTCACTTCCTCCGCCTCGCTTGTCGCCGCGCTGGCTTGCGCGTTCGCCTTGAGCGCCTGTGCGGCGCAATCGTCCGCGCCGGCCGATTCGTCTGCACCGGCCGCACCGCCGATGGTCGGCGGCGATCGTGATGCGCACGGCTGCATCGGCTCGGCCGGCTACGCATGGTGCGCACAGACGCAGCAATGCGAGCGCCCGTGGGAGCTCGCGAAGCAAAAGGGCTTCGCGAATTCGGCGCAGGCATACGAGCAGTTCTGCCGGAACGCTGCGGCGAAGTAAGCGGGTAGACCGAACTCGCCGAGGGCGTGCTTGGAAAACGGACGGGCGTGTCACCGATCCTGTCGGGCCACGCATTACGCGAGGCGAAGTTTCATCGTGCGCACGGCTGCCGGAAGAACGAATATTTAACGGGATCTGCAGTCCTCTGGATTTCCGAGCCACGGCAAGGATCGCCCTCCTGCCACTGGCGACGTCGGCGACACATCCGCAACCCTAGTATAAGTACGAAAATATCAGTCGAAATACTAATCAAATTATCGAAATCGACTGATTCCCATCTTGAAAATTGTGCAGTGCTTCGACGCGAGGTAAAAGGAGGGTTTCATTCCTCGCACGGGGACATCGATGAAAAACGCACAAGGCCGGGAAATGGTTCGCCTCGGAGATGCGACCGATCATGGTGGCATCGTTACCGAAGCCGCCAGTGATCTCACCCATCTTGGCATCGGCGTCGCGCTGGACGGCCACGGCGTGACATGCCCGAAATGTGATGGCGTTTTTCCACTGCTGGCGAGCGGCCCGCGCACGCACCGTGGCCGACTGGTCGCGTATCGCGGGGACAAAACCGGCTGCGGCGCCACGGTCGTCGGTACTTGAGCGGCGAGGACCAGCAATCATGTCGATTCTGATCCAAGCCCGTACGCTGTCCATTTCCGGCGCAGCCTTGCCCACCTACGGAATGGATGCGCTTCCGGTATTCGTTCCGGTACGTTTGCGAGGCACCGAAACGATCGGCCGCCTCGACGAATGCCGCTATCTCATCACGCTGCGCACCGACGACGCCTATGCATTCTCCCCAAGCGTAACGTCCAACCTCGATCTCGATAAAGTGGTCGGCACCGAAGTCACCCTTTCGATCCGACTCGAAGGCAAAGGGCAATTCAAACCGGGCCTTGCGGGCAATGCCGGGCTCGGCAACATCGGCGCGGGCACGCGCGAGATCACGGGGCTGGTCGTGGCGGCCCGCATTGCCGGCCAAGATCGCGACTCGATTCTGTACGAACTCGAACTGCGGCCGTGGCTCTACCGTGCAACGCTCACGCAGGATTGTCGGCTCTTTCAAGATATGACCGTCGTCGACATCACTGATGCGGTGCTGTCGAAATATCCGTACACGGTTGAAAAGCGGCTCGTGGGTGTATTTCGAGGGATTTATCCAAAGCGCGACATGCAGCGTCAGGCGCTCGAATCGGACTGGACGTTTCTGCAGCGTCTGTGGGAGGAATGGGGTATCTGGTGGTGGTTCGAGCACGACAACGGCCATCATCGCCTGATCTTGTGCGACACGATCGGCGGCCATCATCCACACGGTGCGGCCTACGAAACGCTGCGCTATCTGCCGCCCGACAGCAAGCGCATCGACGAAGAACACATTCATGCGCTGTCGGTGACGAGCCGGCTCACGGCCGGCCGTGTCACCGTGACGGACTACGACTACACGCGTCCGCGTGCGATGCTGGCTGCCACCGAAGAGAATCCTCGCGGGACGGCCAGCGCGGACGGCGAGATTTACGCCTGGGGCGACTACAGCCAACCGCTGGCAGGCGCGCAAGGTCTTTCGGGCCAACCGAACGATACGGACCGGGAAGCGCGCCATTTTGCGCGTGTGCAACTCGAGGCGCAGCGCTGTGCGGGGCTGCGTGCGCACGGCGAGGGCAACTTGCGCGGGCTGACGGTCGGCCGCACATTCATCCTGACAGGCTACCCGCAGCAGTCTGCAAACCGCGAATACGTCGTCGTGTCGTGCACGCTCGATATCGAGGAAATTGGCAACCGGGCAGGCAGCGCGCAAACATACCGCGTGGATACGCAGTTCGAGTTGCTGCCCGCAAACGAACCGTTCCGGCTCAAACGCAGTGTCGACAAACCCGTGTTGAGCGGCCCGGAGAAAGCCATTGTCGTGGGGCCGGCCGGGCAGGAAGTCTGGACGGACCAATACGGCCGAGTGAAGGTGCAGTTCGAGTGGGATCGTGAGGGCAAGCACGACGAGCATGCCGGTATCTGGCTGCGCGTGTTGTCGCCGTGGCAGGGCGTGGACATGGGTGCGACATTCATTCCCCGCATCGGCCATGAAGTGGTGGTATCGCACTACTACGGCGATCCGGATTTGCCGGTGATCGTCGGCAGTGCCGTGAACGCGTTCCGACAACCGGCACTCGATTTGCCGGCCAATCACGCCGTAACGGTGCTGCGCGGCCGAGAGTTTCATGGCACGACATCGGGCCATGTCGCCATCGACGATACACAGGGGCAGATCCAGACGCAGATTGCGAGCGATGCGGGTACCTCACAACTCAGTCTCGGGAATATCCGGCGCATCGTGAAAAAGAAGGGCCGGGAGGATGCACGAGGCAAAGGCTTCGACCTCCGCACGGACTATTGGGGTGTCATGCGGGCGTTGAGGGGCCTGTTCGTCACGACAGACGGCCAAGCCGGCGGCCCCGGCCACGCGAAGGATGCACATGAAGCGGTCAGTCGGCTCGCGCTGGCACACGAGCTTCAGGAGGTTCTGTCCCGGTTGGCGCAAAAGCATGAAGCACAGCGGCATGACCGCGACCAGAGCGACGTGGCGCGGGCGATCAAGGCCCGTAACGACGCGATTCGCGGGAAGCCGTCCGGTGGAGAGCACGACTTCCCGGAACTGACGGAAGCCGACATGGTGCTGGCCGGCGCGGCGGGAATCAGTCTCGCGGCCGAGCGCAACGTTCATATCGCGGGCAACGAGGATATCGCGGTAACGAGCGGCCGGCATGTTGGCCTGGCGGTCGGCCGGTCGCTGTTCGCGAGCGTGGCGAACGCGTTCTCGTTGTTCGTGCACAAGGCAGGCATGAAGCTGATCGCGGCCGCTGGAAAGGTACGTATCGAAGCGCAGACCGATGGCATAGACGTGACAGCCAAACAGTCGGTCTCCATCACAAGTACCACCGACAGCATTCATCTCCATGCCGCGAAGGAGATTGTGCTGCACGCCGGTAGTACGGAATTGCGCATCAACAATCAGGGTTACGTGGTGCGCACGGCGGGCGAACACACAGTCTATGCGGGAAGCCACCAGACCGACGCACCCAAGATTCGGCCCATGCACTTGCCGATCACGCCGGGCAATCCAGGGCAGTTTGCCGCCCACTTTGTCTTGATGGAACACGCCAGCGGCTTCGCGCTGCCGCATCAGCCGTACCGCGTCACGCTCGACAACGGGCGCGTGATCGAGGGGGTAAGTAACGAGCGTGGTGAAACGTCGCTGATTACCGACCATGACGTTACGTTCGGATCCGTCGAGTTACTGGCCGCAAGCGATCCGGACAAGATAATCGCAGTCAATCACGCGGCGGTCGTGCGCGACAACACGATGCCTTACACCGCTGCCGCACCCAATGCCGACAAGCGGACCGCGAAAATCAGGGGCAAGACGGTGAGCACGCCGGAACAGGGGGCGACGTCCGAAGATCAACCACCACTGTTTGCGACATGCGATCCGCTCAACTTCGGGCTGCGCTTCCATCACTTCATCGATGGGGCCAAGCAGGGCGATGTGCCGGGGAATCGACCGCGCAACGATGTCGTGTATCCGGTGACGAAAACCTATACGGCGGCGATCAAGGAAGCGCTTCGCAAGATCGAGTGGAGCAAGTTCAGTGCGTCGGGCGGTGGGATATCAACCCAACTCAAGAACCAGATCGCGATTGCGGTATTCGGTGTGTTGAATACTGCCCTCCGCACGGGGCCTTTCGGGTTGCCGGATGGTGATGTTGGTGACGGTTCGACTTCCAACGGAGTGCTTCCTCAAATAGCCATTGTTGATGCACTGGAAGGGCAAGCCAGATACAACATGCGTCCTGACGTGAGTGCGGCATTCAATGCAAAAAACTGGACGATACTTATTCAAGAATCTGAAATCATGAAGATTCTTGTGGCGGAAAAAGACCCAACCGATCTCGATGGCACCCTGAAGGCATTCTCGGACACGCTTTATCACGAGGCGCGACATTGCCAGCAAACGTTCTGGATGATGGCGCTGCTTCAGCAACATCCAAACGACTACTCAATGCTCGCGCAAGCGATGATGGCGTATGAAGATAATACACAAAAGGCTGTTCTCAGAGTCGCCGAAAAATCCAAAATTCACGACGATAATCGAGTAATGCTGGGACTGCATCGCATGTTGATTTTTCATTATTATTGGATGATTTCGTATATACAAAACCAAGTGGGCGGAACTTATGTGAAATCCGATGTGCCTATTGCACAGGCCGAAGTGTGCAAGTTGTTACGGGTGTCGCCGGAGACTGCGGCGAAGATGGCGAGTTTCAAAGACGGCTACCGGAGCCAATTACATGAAGAAGACGCTTACGCATGTGCGGGCGTGGTGCAGGATTATTGGGACCGTCCTGATCGCGCTCTCGTGTTCAACCCCGGCACATGCACTGGAGCCTATAGTGAGTCACTACGAGCCACTGGGGGAGGGGTTTGAAATGCAGACGACCGCCGATGAACAGCGGGCCGCGGTGCACAGCATCCTGAAAGAAGCAATGGCGATCCTGCGCGATGACAAGCCATTTGATCCGCGGGATATGACCGTAGGCAAACTCTTTTCAACATGGACTCAGAAATCCGCGAGAGGCGCTCTTTATCATTATTCCAATCGCGCCTTGTCTTCAACGACGATTGAACTTGTCACACGCACCGATCCGGAAGATTACAGCGACGATCGATCGAAGGTGAAAATCGTTCCAGCAGAAATAAGAATTCATCTTAGCCCGATGATCGCCGGTCTGCCAGATACGGAAATCAAGGTCCTTCTCCAATTGGAAGACTTTTGGGTTGACTCGCACGATAATCGTCGATACGGAAATGAAATAATGCCACGTCACCCGAGCATGCCAAATGCTCAGGATTTTCGCTATCGATCAAAAAATATTCCCGGAAGTAAATTCCCCATTGATGTCGAGCTTGGTTACGCAAATCCATTGGATGGATCGTTGCCGCAGATGCTGAGTATAGTCAGACTAAGTCGCGATTACACGATTCTGACGCCCGAGGAACGCCGGCAGCGCCGCCTCGAAGAGCGCCAGGCGAAGCGCCAGAAGTATGGCGAAATGAACCTCTGCACAGGCATGCTTTGTCCGGAGACGGGGTTATGGGAGGGATATAGCGCGGTCTCCAGTTCGGATCAGTTGGTGGTCTACAAGGGCAAACAATTTCCCAAGGTCCGCACACTGACGCCGCACGAGGAACACGAACAGCGACAGGCCACCGAGTTCGTCGCAGGTCAGTGGATGTGGCTGAGAGGGCAACACGATCATCCAGTATGGTGGGCGAAAGACCCGGAATTTGACGAAGCATGAGCCAGAGGACGGGACGGGTGTTCGAAGAATTTCTCGACCTCCCGAAAACTGCAGGCCCCTTTTTCTTGCGTCGGCACTCGACTTCCCACGCTTTTCCGACAACCACCACACCCCGATTCCGGAAACCCAGACACGCGAAAAACCCCACAAAAACAAGGACATTTTTCGCGTGCGACACGGCAAACGACTTCGGTTATATTACGCGCCCCTTGCCACCCCGCCCCCGCCACACGCGTCGCGCGCGGCCTCTTTCCACGCAGCCTGAAGCGCCATCCGCGCAGGCTTGCCGCTAGGGCCCGGGCGCGTTGCGCGCCACCGCGATGCAGGCGATTGCCCGTCCGCAAGAAGCCGATCCGAAGGTGTCCTCCTCAACGGTTTCGCGTGCGCAAATGCAACGGCGAGCAGCGTCGATCCGGAATTCCGGATTCGCGATCCGGATCTCCGGATCCGCGTATCGGCCGAGATCGCAACGCGCGTCGGGCGGCATGGCAAACCGATGCATCCAAGTTGAAAAAGGGATCTGCTGTGATCAAAACGTTACGGGTAATACTGTCGGCGCTCGCGCTGTGCGTCGCCGCGTCGTCCGCGCATGCCGCCGATACGAAGAAGGTCGACGTCCTGCTGGTGGGCGGCGGCATCATGAGCTCGACGCTCGGCGTCTGGCTGCACGAGCTTCAGCCTGACTGGTCGATGACGATGGTCGAGCGCCTCGACGGCGTCGCGCTGGAAAGCTCGAACGGCTGGAACAACGCGGGCACCGGCCACTCGGCGCTCGCCGAACTCAACTACACGCCGGAGAAGGCGGACGGCAAGATCGACATCTCGAAGGCCATCGAGATCAACGAGTCGTTCCAGATCTCGCGCCAGTTCTGGGCGTGGCAGGTCAAGCAGGGCGTGCTGAAGAACCCGCATTCGTTCATCAACTCGACGCCGCACATGAGCTTCGTGTGGGGTGACGACAACGTCCGGTTCCTGAAGAAGCGCTACGAAGCACTGCAGGCGAGCCCGCTGTTCCGCGGCATGCAGTATTCGGACGACTACGACCAGATCAAGCAGTGGGTGCCGCTGATGATGGAAGGCCGCGACCGCAAGCAGAAGGTCGCCGCCACCTGGACGCCGATCGGCACCGACGTGAACTTCGGCGAGATCACGCGCCAGTTCGTCGGCTACCTGAAGACGCAGCCGAATTTCACGCTGTCGCTGTCGAGCGAAGTGCGCGAGATCTCGCGCAACGCCGACGGCACGTGGCACGTGTCGTGGGTCAAGCTGCATTCGGATGAACCGCCGCAATCGGTCGACGCGAAGTTCGTGTTCATCGGCGCCGGCGGCGGCGCGCTGCACCTGCTGCAGGCGTCGGGCATCCCCGAGGCGAAGGACTACGGCGCGTTCCCGGTCGGCGGCTCGTTCCTCGTGACCGACAACCCCGACGTCGTGAAGCAGCACCTCGCGAAGGCATACGGCAAGGCGTCAGTTGGCTCGCCGCCGATGTCGGTGCCGCACCTCGACACGCGGATCATCGACGGCAAGAAGATCATCCTGTTCGGACCGTTCGCGACGTTCTCGACCAAGTTCCTGAAGAACGGCTCGTATTTCGACCTGCTCAAGAGCACCAACACGCACAACGTCGCGCCGATGATGCGCGTGGGCGTCGATGAATTCCCGCTGGTCCAGTACCTCGCCGGCCAGTTGATGCTGTCCGACGACGACCGCTTCAACGCGCTGAAGGAATACTTCCCGAACGCGAAGAAGGAAGACTGGCGCCTGTGGCAGGCCGGCCAGCGCGTGCAGATCATCAAGCGCGACCCGGTGAAGGGCGGCGTGCTGAAGCTCGGCACCGAGATCGTCAGCTCGCAGGACGGCAGCATCGCGGGCCTGCTCGGCGCGTCGCCGGGCGCATCGACGGCCGCGCCGATCATGCTGAACCTGATGAAGAAGGTGTTCAAGGACAAGGTCGCGACGCCCGAGTGGCAGCAGAAGATCCGCCAGATCGTGCCGAGCTACGGCACGAAGCTGAACGACAGCCCGGCAAAGGTCGTCGAGGAATGGACCTACACCAGCGACGTGCTGCAGCTCTCGCCGCCGCCGAAGATCGACGTCAGCGTGCCGTCGCAGGCGACCGGCACCGCGCCGGCGCGCCCGGCGAAGGCATCGGCCGACATGGCGCTGTAACCGGCCACGCGCCGCCGCGCCGCACGACACGGCCGCCCTCCGGGGCGGCCGTTTTTCATGATGCGGACGGGCGGATCGCCCGGCCGGTCGCCCGCTTCCGCTAGAATTGCGGCACGCGCGACCCCGTGTCGCCTCCCGATCCACCATCCGCACCGACGCACGGTGCGGCCCGCGCCCGAGCCGCGCGAGCGCCGCACACCGTTGCCGCGCCCGCCCGGGCGCGCCACCAACCGAATTCAGCTGGAGAAAGACCGTGTTTACCTGCAGAAACCAAAGCTGCGGCACGCAGTGGGAAACGTCCGACGTCGTCATCAAGGACGAGGGCCAGGGGCTGTTGTTCCGCTGCCCGCTGTGCGGCGCGCGCAACTATCTCGAACGCTTCGAGGGCGACGACGGCACCGTCGTCTACGAACAGATGGAAGGCAAGCCTTACCTCGGAGACCTCGAATGACCCAACCGACCGCCACGCCCTTCAGCGCGCTGCCGCTGACGCCCGCGACGCTCGCCAACCTCGCGCAGCTCGGTTATGTCGACATGACGCCGATCCAGGCCGCGAGCCTGCCGATCGCGCTGGCTGGCCAGGACCTGATCGCGCAGGCGAAGACGGGCAGCGGCAAGACCGCCGCGTTCTCGCTCGCGCTGCTGTCGCGCCTCGACGCGCGCAGCTTCGACGTGCAGGCGATGATCCTGTGCCCGACGCGCGAACTCGCCGACCAGGTCGCGCAGGAAGTGCGCCGCCTCGCGCGCGCCGAGGAGAACGTGAAGGTGCTGACGCTGTGCGGCGGCACGCCGATGCGCCCGCAGGCGCAGAGCCTCGAGCACGGCGCGCACATCGTCGTCGGCACGCCGGGCCGCATCATGGATCACCTCGATCGCGGCAACCTGAAGCTCGACGCGCTGAACACGCTGGTGCTCGACGAAGCCGACCGGATGCTCGACATGGGCTTCTTCGACGACATCGCGAAGGTCGCGCGGATGTGTCCGACGACGCGCCAGACGCTGCTGTTTTCCGCGACCTATCCGGACGGCATCGTGAAGCTGAGCCAGCAGTTCCTGCGCAACCCGAAGGAAGTGAAGCTCGAAGAGCGTCACGACAACAGCAAGATCCGCCAGCGCTTCTATGAAGTGACCGAGAACGAGCGGCTGCACGCGGTCGGCCAGTTGCTGAACCACTACCGGCCGGTGAGCACGATCGCGTTCTGCAATACCAAGCAGCAGTGCCGCGACCTGCTCGACGTGCTGCACGCGCAGGGATTCCACGCGCTCGCGCTGCACGGCGAGCTCGACCAGCGCGAACGCGACCAGGTGCTGATCCAGTTCGCGAACCGCAGCTGCTCGGTGCTGGTGGCGACCGACGTCGCTGCGCGCGGGCTCGACATCGCGCAACTCGAAGCGGTGATCAACGTCGACGTGACGCCCGACCCGGAAGTGCACGTGCACCGTATCGGCCGCACCGGCCGCGCCGATCAGGACGGCTGGGCGCTGAGCCTGGCCAGCATGGACGAGATGGGCCGTGTCGGCGGGATCGAGCAGGCGCAGAAGCGCGACGTCGAATGGCATCCGCTCGCCGAGCTGAAGCCGGCCGGCGACGACACGCTGCTGCCGCCGATGGAAACGCTGCAGATCCTCGGCGGACGCAAGGACAAGATCCGCCCGGGCGACGTGCTCGGCGCGCTGACCGGCGATGCAGGGTTCGACGGCAAGCAGATCGGCAAGATCAACGTGACCGAGTTCTCGACCTATGTCGCGATCGAGCGCGGTGTCGCGCACGACGCGCTGCGCAAGCTCAATGCGGGGAAGATCAAGGGCAAGCGGGTCAAGGTCCGGTTGATGGACGAAGAGTAAGACGACCCGGGCGGCGCGACGCCGGGCCACCGGCACGCCGCCCGCGTATCAGGCCAGCGCCGGATACCCGTGCGCGGCCGCATCCCGCGCGAATCGTTCGATCGCGTCATAGGCATCGGGCGCGAGCCGCTCGAATCCCTTCAGCCGCAGCACGCGCGCACGCTCCGCATCCACCGATATCGCGCGATCGAGCGCATCCCTCAACGCCGCCACCTGCGGCTCCTCCAGCGCGCGCGACGCGATCAACGGCAAGCCCGGCGCGGATGCCGTCATTCCGATGATCCGGATGTCGTGCAGCAGCTCGGGCAACGCGTCCTTCACATACGCGAACGTCACGCAGTCGATCGCCGCGCAATCGGCATCGCCGGAAGCCAGTGCACGCAGCACGTTCAGGTGCGAGCCGAACGGCGTGACCGATCCGAAGAAACGGCCGTCGTGCGCATGCGGCGCGACCGCATGCCGTAACGCGTTCATCCCGCTGTGCGAATCCTCGCCGTTGAATGCGGCTCGCAGCCCGCGACAGGCGGCAAGCGTCGTCGCACCGCCCGCATGCACGCGCGCCGACACGATCAGCACGCTGCTGTAGCGCGCGCCGTGGCAGCCGTCTGCGTTGAAAACCGGTGTTGCGATCAATCGGACGGTATCGCGCAGGCCGAGCATCCGGTACGGATAACCGCACGTCTGCGATAGCAGGAGATCGTCGCGCCGCCACAGCGCGTGCAAGTCGCCGAACGGTTCGTCGAGCAGCTCGACGTCGGCCGGCCCGCCCGCGTTCGCGAACGCGTCGAGCGCGTCGCGCAGCAGCGCCTGCCACAGCGCGGCGTGGCGCGGCGTCACGTTGTACATCGGCAGTCCGGCAATCCATGAACTCATGCGCGCATTCTACGATCTGGCCTCAGAACAGGTGGCGAATGCCGGCGCGCCCGACCGCCTGCTTCTGGTTGCTCGACGGATTGAAACCCGCGATCTGCGCGACCGGCGCGTCGCCCGCCGCCTTCTGGAATGCACCCATCACATAGACGCTCGTGCGCTTGGACAGCGCGTATTCGACGCTCAGGTTGAACTGGTGGTACTTCGGCTCCGCATTCGTCGCGTGGTCGCGGCCCGTCGTGTACGTGTAGCCCGCGCCGATCGTCACGGCAGGCGTCGGCGTGACGAGCGTCGACAGCTCGTAGTTCTGGAACGTCGCGTCGTGCCCCGCGCTACCCTGCTGGAAGTTCGTGTTCGTGAAATCGGCCAGCAGCTTGAGCCACTGCACGACCTGGTACGACGCGCCGACGCCGAACACCTTCTGCGCGCGCGCCGCATCGAGGTAGTTGCCGTAGATCGCGTTCGTGAAGCCCGGATAGTTCTGATAACCCTGCGTCGACACGCCCGGGTTGTTGATCCGCAGATAACCGATGCCGAAGCCGATCGGCCCCGCCGCGTAGTTCGCACCGACGCTGAACGTCGCGTTGTCGGAGAACCGCCCCGGCTGCCCGCCGAACGCATAGAGGCCACCGAACGTGAAGCCCGCGATCGTCGGGCTGCGGTACTTGACCGCGTTCGAGATCGGGAAGCCGTTGTCGGTGTTGTCCATGTCGTTCGGGTGCGCGAAGTAGTAGCCGCCGATGTTGCCGTTCAGCGTGAACGGCTCGACGTAGTCGACGATCGAATCCCACTGGCGGCCGAGCGTGAGCGTGCCGAGCTTCGCGTCGTTCAGGCCGACGTAGGCATTGCGCGAGAACGCGAGCCCGCTGCCGAGGCGGCCGGAGTTGATGTCGAAGCCGCTTTCGAGCCGGAAGATCGCGCTCAGGCCCCCGCCGAGATCCTCGGTGCCGCGCACGCCCCAGCGGCTGCCAGCCGTCACGCCCGATGCGAGCTGCACGAGATGCTTGCCCTGCACGTTCGATACGTAGTCGACGCCATCCTCGACGATGCCGTACAGCGTGACGCTGCTTTGCGCGTGGGCGGTGGCGGCCGCGGCGAGCGGCAGCGCGAACAGGAGTTTCTTCATCGGGATGTTCCGTTTTATTTGTTCAGACATGCGAACCGTCTGCGGGGAATGCGGGACTATATCGACGCGACCGGCGCGCGCCAACGAACGAAAAGAGAATTCGATTCCCGTTTTTGCGCAGTCCATGCCCCGTCGCCCCCGCTGACAGATTCGTCACAGGATGCGGGTGCACAGGATCATACGACCCTTTATTTTTCGTTATTTATTCGCAGAAATTAAAATAAATGACCCACTATCAGCAGAAAAACAACGCTCCCGCCACAAAGTAGCGGCCGGAACATCAGCCTGCCCATCGCGTTGAAAAATCGCAATTAATAAAATATTTTGCGCATATACTGCACTCAGATAACGCAAGCAGATCTTCAAGATGAGCAACAAGACAGTCCAGCGGCTCTTGCAGGAAAACCGTCGCGGCCACCCCATCGATTCCGACATGCTCAGGGGCATGGGGGTGAGTGCCGCACTTGCAGCACACATGGTCAAATCCGGTTGGCTTCAACGTCTCTCGCAGGGGGCCTATCTTCTGACGGGCGATACGCCGTCGAGAGACGGCTCGATCGCCTACCTGCGCAAACGCATACCCGGCCTTCACGTTGGTGGCAAAACAGCGCTCGCGTGGCAAGGCGTGCGCCACAACATCGCATTCCGGGAAAAGGTCGTCTTGTGGGGAGAGAAGCCGTACCGCATTCCTCCCTGGGTGGCGGAACACATGAGCTACTCGTACCAGACCACCACCCTGTTCAGCGATGATTTTCCCTACGAGCAGGGATTGAAGCCCCTTCCCGCCGGCGCCCCGGAAGTATTGGTCTCCGTTCCCGAGCGAGCCATCCTGGAACTCGCGAGCGACATCGGGAAGGGCCAGTCGATGGAGGAAGCAAGCAACCTGATGGTCGGCATGCGCAATCTCCGACCTGACGTTCTGGACGAGTTTCTGAGCCACTGCAAACGTGTGAAAGTTGTCAGGCTCGTGCGCGACCTCGGACTCGAGGCCGATTTTCCATGGGCAAAAGACCTGCAGAAGCACGTAGACCGTCTTGGCGCCGGGAAGCGATGGTCAAACAGGACGAGGAACGGCCGGCTCACCCTCAAACCACGATGAACGAGATCTACATTGACACCGTCCGACTGATGCTCGGCATCGCGCCGATCGTCTTCGATACGCCCCTGTTTGCCATGAAAGGCGGAACCGCATTGAATCTGTTCCTGCACAACATGCCGCGCCTGTCGGTCGATATCGATGTCGTGCTGACCGACCGGAAGCTGCCTCGGGACGATGCCATCGCAGCCATCAGCAGAGAGCTGGAGCGCGCGCGAGAACAGATCGAGGCCGACGGACATGCGACCGTGTTCTCGAAAGCCACCTCATCCGGGAAAGCCAGGGGCGATGATGTGAAGCTCACCGTGATCTCCGGCGACATATCGGTCAAGGTGGAAGTCAATCATGTGTTCCGGGGCACGCTGATCGAACCGGTCGCACGCCCGCTCGTCGCCGCGGCAGAAGAAACGTTCAACACACGCATCGTGGTGCCGACGCTTCACGAAGCTGAACTGTACGGGAGCAAGCTCGTCGCAGCGCTGGACCGCCAGCATCCACGTGATCTGTTCGACGTCATGCACATGGACGCGTTGCTCGGCTTGCGCGCGGATATCGTGGATGCGTTCGTCGGCTACCTTGCCGGGCACAACCGGCCTATTCACGAAGTCCTGTTCGGTCCGAAACATTCGATGACGGAAGTGTACGAAGCCGACTTTGTCGGGATGACGCTCGAAACCGTCGGTCTTGATGCACTCGAGGCAACGCAGGATCGGCTGCACCGGGAACTGCCGGCCGCACTCACTGCGGATCACCGTCAGTTTTTGCTGTCGTTGGTCTGCGGCAAACCTGACTGGTCCTTGATGCCATACCAACATCTGCGCGAATTGCCTGCCATTCGGTGGAAACTACAAAATCTCGAAACACTGAAACAGAAGAAGCCGGAACTATTTGCACAACAGGAATCGTTGCTCCGCGAGCAGTTCGCCAGGCTCGGCAACTGAACAGCAACGTCCCGACCAGGTTCGAGGTGCGTGGAAGCACCACCGAACAAGAGGCGAGAACGGCAAAGCGCATCACTGACATCGCGGTCGCCGGCAACCATTCGCCCCGTTGCACACGCCCCTTGTGAGCCATCGCGATAAGCAAATGCGAATCGATTGATTGGCCGTCCGGCATCGGCTCGGTACAGTTCGCTTTCCTTCCGAATCGTCGCGAGCCGCCTGCGGTTCGCCCGCACGTCGCAAAGCGGCCGGCGCACCGGGTCGGCCGTTTCGCAGGTTGCATCCGTCGCATCACCCGCGCGACGGGTGCCCCGAAGCCCGCGCGCACGACACGCCACGCGGCGCGGCATTCGGCAAGCCTCGACAACATGCTGGAGCCCCGGTCCCCCATGACATTCATCCGCTCGATCCGCCGCCTCGGCATCGCCGCCGTCGCCGCCACCGCTTCCGCCGCCGTCTGCGCCGCGCCGTCGATCACGGTCTCGTCGAAGATCGACACCGAAGGCAACCTGCTCGGCAACCTGATTTCGCAGGTGCTGAAGTCGCACGGCATCCCCGTCACCGACAAGATCGGGCTCGGCACCACGCCGATCGTGCGCAAGGCGCTGACGACCGGCGAGATCGACATCTATCCGGAATACACAGGCAACGCCGCATTCTTCTTCAACAAGGCCGACGATCCGGTGTGGAAGGACGCGGCAAAAGGCTATGACACCGCGAAGCAGCTCGACTATGCGGCAAACCATCTCGTCTGGCTCACACCCGCGCCGGCCAACAACACGTGGGGCGTCGCCGTGCTCGGCACCGTCGCGAAGGCGAACGGGCTGAAGACGTTCGACGACTTCGGCAAATGGGCCGGCAACGGCGGCAAGGTGAAGCTCGCGGCGTCGGCCGAGTTCGTGAACAGCGCGTCCGCGCTGCCGTCGTTCGAGAAGGCGTACGGCTTCAAGCTGAAACAGGATCAGTTGCTCGTGCTGTCGGGCGGCGACACGGCCGCGACGATCAAGGCCGCGGCGAACCAGACCGATGGCGTGAACGCCGCGATGGTCTACGGCACCGACGGCGGCATCTCATCAAGCGGCCTCGTCGTGCTCGACGACGCGAAGCACGTACAGCCCGTCTACGCACCGGCACCGGTGATCCGCGAAGCGGTGCTGAAGGCGCATCCGCAGATCGCCGACTATCTGAAGCCGGTGTTCGCGAGCCTCGACCTGAAGACGCTGCAGACGCTCAACAGCCGTATCCAGCTGAACGGCGAACCCGCGTCGGCCGTCGCCGCCGGTTATCTGAAGTCGAAGGGTTTCGTCAAATGATCGCCGGTGCGCACGCAGCGGCGCCCGGTCGTGCGCAAGCCGGTTCGACCGCCGACGCCGCCCGCGTGCGCACCGCGCGCGTCGACCGCGTCGGCGTGCTGATCGCCGGCACGATCGCGGCGGCGCTCGCGTTCGCGCCGTTCGTCACGTTCCGCGCGAACCGGATCGTCGCCGGGCACGATCTCGCGCTGGCGGAGATCTTCCCGCACTGGCAAGCCGTGACGCTGTACGCGGCCGGCGCGGCGAGCGCGTTGTTCGCGCTGCTGCGCAGTCGCCCGGCGCCGCGTTTCGCGGCGGGGGCGGTCCTGCTGCTCGGCCTCGGCGCGCTCGTCGGCCATGTACCGGCCCATCTCGTCACCGACGACAATCCGCTCGCGCGCGTGTCGCCGGCCACCGGCGCGTGGCTGCTGTTCTTCGCGTACGCCGCGCTGGTGGTCGATGCGTACGCGCGGCTCGCGCTCGGTCCGGTCAGACGCCTCACCGCGCTGGCCGCCGCATGCGCCGTGCTCGCCGCGCTGCTGCACGCCGGCTGGTGGGACGGTCTCTCCGTCATGCAGGAATACGTAGCACGCGCCGACACGTTCTGGCAGGAGGCCAGTCGACACACGGCGCTGGTCGGCGGCTCGGTTGCCGCGGCGATCGCGGCCGGCGTGCCGCTCGGCGTCGCATGCGCGCGCTCAGCCGCGCTGCGCGGCGTGCTGCTGCCTGCGCTCAATATCGTGCAGACGATTCCGAGCATCGCGATGTACGGGCTGCTGATGGTGCCGCTCGGGCTGCTCGCAGCGCACGTGCCGCTCGCGGCCGCGCTCGGCATCCGCGGCATCGGCGCCGCACCCGCCGCGCTCGCATTGTTCCTGTATTCGCTGCTGCCGATCGCGTCGAGCGTCGTGGTCGGGCTGCGGCAGATTCCGCCGCATGCGGTCGAGGCCGCCACCGCAATGGGCATGACGCGCGCGCAGCGGCTGCTCCAGATCGAGCTGCCGCTGGCGCTGCCGGTGATCCTGAGCGGCGTGCGCATCGTGCTCGTGCAGAACATCGGCCTCGCCGCGGTCGCTGCGCTGATCGGCGGCGGCGGCGGCTTCGGCACCTTCATCTTCCAGGGCATCGGGCAGTCGGCGACCGACCTCGTGCTGCTCGGCGCGATCCCGACGATCGCGCTGGCACTCGCCGCCGCCGTCGTGTTCGACGCCGCCACCGCACTCGCGAAAGGACGCCGGGCATGATCGAGATCGAACACGTGAGCCGCCGCTTCGGCGAACAGATTGCCGTCGACAACGTCACGCTGTCGATTCGCCGCGGCACGATCGCCGCGCTCGTCGGCGCGTCGGGCAGCGGCAAGTCGACGCTGCTGCGGATGATCAACCGGCTGATTGCGCCGACGAGCGGCACGATCCGCGTCGACGGCGTCGACACCGCAACCATCGCGCCCGAGCAGTTTCGCCGCGGCATCGGCTATGCGATCCAGGGGCACGGGCTGTTTCCGCACTGGAGCGTCGCACGTAACATCGCGACCGTGCCGCGCCTGCTCGGCTGGCCCGCCGATCGCATCGACGCGCGCGTGCGCGAGCTGCTCGCGCTGTTCGAACTCGATCCGGCCGTGCACGCGGACAAGCTGCCGCACGAACTGTCGGGCGGCCAGCAGCAGCGCGTCGGCGTCGCGCGCGCGCTCGCGGCCGAGCCCCGCATCCTGCTGATGGACGAGCCGTTCGGCGCGCTCGACCCGATCATCCGGAGCAAGGCGCAGGACGACCTGCTCGCGCTGCAGCGCCGCCTCGGCATCACGGTCGTGATCGTCACGCACGACATGGAAGAAGCGCTGAAGCTCGGCGACACGATCGTCGTGATGGATCGCGGACGCGTGCTGCAGGCCGCGCCGCCCGCCGATATCCTGGCGCGGCCCGCGCCCGGCTTCGTCGAACAGCTCGTCGCCGGCGACGACCGGCCGCTCAGGCTGCTTGCGCTGACCCGCGTGGGCGAAGCAGTCGAACCCGGTACGGCCGACGGCACGCCGCTGCCCGGTTCCGCATCGCTGCGCGACGCGATCGCCGAGCTGCTGTGGCGCGGCGTCGATGCGTTGCCGGTTACCGGCGCGGACGGCCGCGTGCACGGCCGGATCTCGCTGCCCGCGATCGTCGCGCGTGCGAGGCAGCCGCGATGAAGCTCACCGCCATCGCTTCTACCGTCGCACGCGCCGCCGTACTGGCCGCGCTGCTCGTGCTGCTGTTCCGCGGCGAATGGCTTGCGCCGCTGTTCGCGCCGTTCGCCGACAACGGCGCGCCGGCGCTCTACGACCGTACGAGCCTGCTCGACCTGACACTGGCGCATCTCGCGATCGTCGCGGTTTCCAGTGCGGTCGGCGCGCTCGTGGCGCTGGCAGCCGGCGTGTTCGTCACGCGGCAGGCAGGCGCCGACTTCCTGCCGATCGCGCGCAGCATCGTCAACATCGGCCAGACCTTCCCGCCCGTCGCGGTGCTCGCGCTCTCGGTGCCGGCCGTCGGCTTCGGCGTGAAACCCGTGCTGATCGCACTCGTGCTGTACGGGCTGCTGCCCGTGTTCGAGAGCACGATCGCGGGGCTGCGCGACATTCCCGCCGCGACGCTCGACGCCGCACGCGGGATGGGCATGAGCGCCCGCCAGCAACTATTCGCGGTCGAGCTGCCGCTCGCGTTCCCGGTGATCCTGAACGGCATCCGGCTCGCGGTCGTGATCAATCTCGGCACCGCGACGATCGGTTCGACCGTCGCCGCGAAAGGGCTCGGCGACGTGATCATCGCGGGTCTGCAGACGTCGAATACCGCGTTCGTGCTGCAGGGCGGGATCGTCGTCGCGTTGCTCGCGGTCGCGGTCTACGACGTGCTCGGCCAGGCCGGCCGCGCATGCGCGCCGGCCGCCGCGCGGCTCGCGCCCGACTGACCGGCGCTCGCCGCCGTTTTCCGTTTTCGCTCGTTGTTGTCCCGGCCGGCGCACCGCGTCCGGCCCGCTCTTCCGTCACCGCACCATGGCCGAATACTTCGACGTCGATCACGCGCACGCGATTGCCGCGCTCGACGCCCGCTTCACCGCCCGCACCGAATGGCCGACCTGGCTGCTGATCGTCGCGATCTACGGCGGCTGGCTCGCCGTGCTGCTGCTCGTGCGCGCCGAGCACCTGTCGCTCATGGCGGCGACGCCGCCGCTGATCCTGCTCGGCGCGTGGCACCTGTCGCTGCAGCACGAGTTGCTGCACGGCCATCCGACGCGTTCCGCGTTCGTGAACAAGCTGCTCGGTTATCCGCCGCTGACGGTCTGGTATCCGTACGCGCTGTATCGCGACACCCATCTCGACCATCATCGCGACGAAGACCTGACCGTGCCGGGCGTCGATCCTGAAACGAACTACGTATCGCGCGAACGCTGGGCGCGGCTGCCGCGCTGGCGCCGCGTGGCGACCGTGGCGCGCAAGACCTTTGGCGGACGGATCGTCGTCGGCCCGCCGCTCGCCATCGCCGCGATGTTCGCCGACGCGTTCACCGCGTTCCGGCGCGGCGACTTCCGTTATGTGCCGATGTGGGCGACGCACGTGGCATGCGTGGTCGCGCTGCTCGCGTGGCTGCAATGGGCGATCGGCGTGCCGTGGTGGTACTACCTGCTGGCGGTCACGTGGCCCGCGCTGTCGCTCGCGATGATCCGCTCGCTGTACGAGCACCGCGCCGCGCGTCATCCGAAGGCGCGCATCGCGATCAACGAAGCCGGTTTCGCGATGCGGCTGCTGTACCTGAACAACAACTACCACCTCGTCCATCACGACCTGCCGAAGCTGCCGTGGTACGACCTGCCGCGCGCGTACCGGATGCGGCGCGACTCGTATGCGGAGAAAAACGGCGGCTTCGTGATCCGCGGCGGGTATCGCGAACTGCTGGCCCGCCATGCGTGGACGCCGACCGATGCGCCCGTGCATCCGTTCGACCAGGGCACGGCGTCGCTGTCGACGGGGAGCGGGGTGAAAGTGGCCGTGGTCGACCAGGTGCTGCAGATCAGCACGTAGCGTCCGACGGACTCGCGCTTCGTCGTCGACCTGCCCGTCTTGCCGTCGATTTCTTACGAACAGCCGACATTACCGGCGAATTGCCAATTGCGCCGGCAATGTCCAGAATGGCGGCTCATCCGGGGCTTCCAACAATCATTCGCCCCGGCTCTGCCTCCCGGCCGCGCGCCGCATTCCCCGACGACGATGCAACCGAACACCCCGCCCGGCGCGATCCGCGCGATCGGCAACGACTGGTCCGTTTCCGCGATCACCGCGGGCTTTCTCGCGGTATTGATTTCCTACGCGGGCCCGCTCGCGATCTTCTTCCAGGCCGCGCAGGCGGCTCACGCGTCCAACGCGATGGTGTCGTCGTGGGTCTGGGCGATCTCGATCGGCGCGGGTGTCTCGGGCCTGTTCGCGAGCTGGAAGCTGAAGGTGCCGGTAATCACCGCATGGTCGGCACCCGGCACCGCGCTGCTCGTCGGCCTGTTTCCGCAACTGACGCTCAACCAGGCCGTCGGCGCGTACATCACGGCCGCGCTGATCATCCTGCTGATCGGCGTCACCGGCTATTTCGACCGGCTCGTGCGCCACATTCCGCGCGGCATCGCGTGCGGGATGATGGCCGGCATCCTGCTGCCGTTCGGCACGCATGCGTTCGCCGCCGCGTCCGAGCAGCCCGCGCTCGCGTTCGGGATGATCGCGGCCTACGTGATCTTCAAGCGCCTGCTGCCGCGCTACAGCATCGTGCTCGTGCTGCTGACGGGCGCCGCGCTCGCGACGCTGCTCGGGATGACGCACCTCGGCAACGTGTCGCCGAGCATCGCGCGGCCGATCTTCATCGCGCCCGAATGGACGCTCGGCACGACGCTCAGCCTCGCGCTGCCGCTCGTCGTCGTCAGCCTCACCGGCCAGTTCCTGCCGGGGATGACGATCCTGCGCGTGTCCGGCTATCACACGAACGCACGGCCGATCATCACGGCGACCAGCGTGATGTCGCTCGTCGTCGCGTGCTTCGGCGGGATCACGATCGTCGTCGCGGCGATCACCGCGGCGTTGTGCACGGGCAAGGATGCGCACGAGGATCCGGACCGGCGTTATGTCGCGGGGCTCGCGAACGGCGCGATCTACCTGATCGGTGGCCTCTTCGCGGGCACGATCGTCACGGTGTTCTTCGCGCTGCCGAAAGCGTTCGTCGCGATCCTTTCGGGCCTTGCGCTGATCGGCGCGATCGGCGCGAACGTGCACGGCATCTTCGAGGACGAGAACCACCGTGAAGCGTCGCTGATCACGTTCCTCGCGACCGCGTCGGGGATGACGTGGCTCGGCCTCGGCTCCGCGTTCTGGGGGATCGTGATCGGGTCGCTGTCGTATGCGGTGCTGAACAAGGTGCGGCGGCCGGCGTAATGCACGTGGTGCCCATCTTGCACATCGCGCGCCGCCGCCTCGGTCACCGCGCGTGCTGGCGCACCAGCTGCGCGAGCGCATCCACCAGCGTCGTCGTGCCGTAAAGCCGCTCGGACACGCCGGCTTCGACATCGATCTGCCCCGCGTTGTGCACGTCGTAGAGATCGACGATCAGCTGCGCATGGCGTTCGCTGAGGCCCGCGCGCAGCAGCGTCGCCGCCCATGTGTCGCGCGGCAGCTCGTGTGCGACGATCGCGCGGCCGGCCGCCGCGCCGAGCGTGTCCGCGATCGCCGTCACGCTCACCCGCCGCGGCCCCTCGACGCTGACGATGCGCGGCCCGTTGCCGCCTTCGGATGCATCGAGCAGCAGCCGCGCCGCGACGACGCCCACATCGGGCGCCCAGACCGTCGGAAATACCTTGCCGACCGGATGATGAAAGCTCGGCAGCACGCCGGTCCCGAGCGCGACCGGCAGGATCCGCGTCCAGTTCTGCAGATGCTCGGCCGATCGCAGCAGCGTCAGTTGCGTCGGGATCGTCTTCAGTCGCTGTTCGAAGTAATGGAACAGGCGGGTGATGCCCGTATTGCCGTCGTGTTCCGCGCCGTAGTCCGACAGCGCGAGCAGCGCCGGCGGCGGGTTCGCGGCGAGCGCGGCGGTCGCGACGTCGATCGTCCGCGCCATCGTCGCGGCCGGATCGGGGTCGGCGACGGGCACCGGGCACAGCATCTGCACGGCCTGCGCGCCGTCGATCGCCGACGCGATCGCGCGCTCGTCCGTCAGCGCCGCGATGGCCACGTCGCAGCCGAGTTGCTCGAAACGTTCACGATGGCGTGCGTCGCGCAGCACCGCGCGCACAGGATGGCCGGCATTGCGCAAGGTTGTGACGGTCGACAGACCGACGTTACCGGATGCACCGAAGATCACGAACACGATCCGCTCCTGGGAGGGTGAAGGTGGGGTGATTGTCGGCACGCGCGGGCGGGATGGCGCGCAGGGAGGGATGATTCGAGCAGGAAAGGATGACGGGATGCGGGGTCGCGCATCGATCGCGCGGCCCACATGGCTGCCGGGAGGCTATCGACGTGAAGGTTTCGCGCCGTCTTCGCCGTCATACGCGAGCCGCAGCCCCCCTCGCGCCCCCGACCGCACGATCTCCGTCGGCGTCGCGCCGAGCACGCGGTTCATCCAGTTCGCCATGTGGCTCTGGTGCGCGAACCCGGCTTCCAGCGCGATCTGGCTGATGCTGAGCCGACCTTCGAGCAGCAGCGCCTTCGCGCGCTCGACACGGCGTCGCACGACGTACTGGTGCACGGGCATCCCGATCGTTTCGCGGAACAGCACCTTGAAATGCGGCACGCTGATCGACACGAGCGCCGCGAGTTCGGCAAGCGTCATGCGCCGGTCGAGATTCGCCTCGACATAGTCGATCACGCGCGCCGCCGCCTTCGGCGCGAGCGTGCGCCGGCGCTCGCGGAATGCCGGCTGGCTGTCGACCAGTCGCGCGACGAGCGCCGTGCACAGGCTCTCCGCGTAGAGCGGGTCCGACGCATCGTCGGCTTCGAGTTCGGCGGCCATCGCCCACGCGATGTGCTGCAGGCGCGGATCGCGCACCTGCAGCCGGCGGCGGATCTGCGCCTGCGACGGCTTCAGTTCGAGGTGTTCGAAGGTGCGCCGCACGAACGTGTCGCTGAGCATGATGTGCAGGATCCGGCAGTCGGCGCTGTCGGTCCACTGGCCGGGCAGGCCAGCCGGAATCACGTCGACATCGCCATGCGCCTGGATGCGCGACACGCGCTCGCCGTCGCACACGCAGTCCGCGCGAACGGGCCCGCCGATATGCACGCCGATGCGGTGATGATCGGCCGCCGGGATCCGGTACGTGCCGGCGCGAATGTCGAGCAGCGCCGCGCCGAAGCCGCGCCAGCCGAGCCCGCGGCTGGAACGCAGGCTGACCGGCACGCCGTTGTCCGGCGGCGCGGCGAGAATCGGATCGCTCATGGCTTGGCTCCACCAGATGGTGTGTCGAACGCGCATTGTGACGCGTTTTCGGCCAGCGCGCCGGGCCTGCGGGGGCCGGATCCTGCCCGACGGAAAAAGATCATCCGTTTCTGCTCAAACCGATCCTAACGTGAGCGCCGGCGGACGTCGTGCCACCTACGATCGCCCCATCCGACACCTACGGAGACCGTCATGCCCCATTACTGCCCGCTGTGCGCGTCGTTCATCGCGCCATCGCCGTCCGGCGCCACCCGCCCTTCCTCGACCCCTCGCTCCCGCAACGGCCGCGCCGCCATCGTCGCGTGGTGCCTGCGCATCGTCGGCTGGTATCGGCTCGAACGGCTGCTCGCGTCGATTCCCGACAGCAACGACGACTTCGGGCTCGTCTGACCGGCCGGCGCGGGCGGCGTCCGCCGGCTTGCGCCTACTTGCGCCGCCGCTCGTGCAGCGCCACCGTCGCGCCGTCGATCACCGGCCCGCCCTGCTTGATCAGGAAGTCGCGGAACAGCCCCGTCACCTGCGAGATGCGCCGGTCGGCGAGCGTGACCACATACCATTCGCGCTCGATCGGGTTGCCGGGGAACGGCAGTTGCCCGAGCAGCCCGGTGCGCAGTTCGAGTGCACACGCGTGCAACGACAGGAACGCGATGCCGAGCCCGGCTTCGGCCATCTGCTTGATGGCCTCGTTGCTCGACAATTCGGAGCCCACATGGAAGCGGTACCCGGCCGTCTTGAACAGGGTCTCGACGGTCGAGCGCGTGCCGGCGCCGCGTTCGCGCACGAGCAGGTGTGCGGATTCGAGATCCTTCAGCACGACGCGCTTGCGCTGCATCAGCGGATGGCCGGGCGCCGCGACGAACACCATCGGATGCTTCGCGAACTCCACCGCATGCGTGCGCAGCTCCTTCGGCGCGCTGCCCATCACCGCGAGATCGATTTCATGCGTTGCGAGCATGCGGATGATGTCGTCGCGATTGCCGACCTTGAAATACGTCTTCACATGCGGACGCGTCGCGGTGAATTTGACCAGTAGCGGCGGGATCAGGTACTCGGCCGTCGTGATCGCGCCGATCCGCAGCGTGCCGCCGAGATCGCCCGTCAGCGCCGCCACTTCGTCGCCGGCCTCACTCCACAGATGCAGGATCTCTCGCGCATAGCGCGACACGATCTCGCCGGCCGCGGTCAGCTGCACGCCGCGCCCCACCCGCTGCAGCAACGCGGCGCCCACCGCCTCCTCGAGCAGGCGAACCTGCAGCGACACGGCCGGCTGCGTCAGGTTCAGTTCCTCGGCCGCCCGCGACACGCTGCCGAGCCGCGCAATCATGTCCAGCGCCTTCAGCTGCCGGAACGTCGCGGTCTTTCCTATAAGTGAATACATATGAGTCGCTTATAAACATTAAATTGTTCGAGTGGGTTCCAAACTATATCGTCGTTTCCTGAGCAATGTCATCCGAATCGTCATCAGCGGGAGCCCAACATGGACAACATCACGCCCAACCTTGCAACGGACCGCGCGCCGCGCATGCCGCGCATCGTGATCGTCGGCGGCGGCGCCGGCGGCCTGCAGCTCGCCACGCGTCTCGGCGACACGGTCGGACGCCGCGGGCAAGCCGAGGTCGTGCTCGTCGACCGCTACCCGACGCACTTCTGGAAGCCGCTGCTGCACGAAGCCGCATCGGGCCATCGCGACCCGGCTTCCCACACGATCGAATACGCGGCGCAGGCGAAGCGCCACGGCTTCCGTTTCGTGCAGGGCGCGTTGCAGCAGGTCGACCGCGTCGCACGCACGGCGACCATCGCCGCCGTGCAGGACGCGGACGGCACGGAAATCCTGCCGCAGCGCGAGCTCGGTTATGACGATCTCGTGCTGGCGGTCGGCAGCGTGACGAACTTCTTCAACGTGCCGGGCGCGGCACGCCATGCGCTGCCGCTCGAGAATCTCGACCAGGCCGAGGATTTCCGCCGGAAGTTCCTCGCGGCCTGCACGAAGGCGAATCACCTGGCCGAGCAGCAGCCCGCGCGGCGCGCGGCGCCGATCTGCATCAACGTGATCGGCGCGGGCGCGACGGGCGTCGAGCTGGCCGCCGCGCTACGGGACGCGATCCAGCAACTGACGACGTACCGCTTCAAGGCGCTGGTGTCGGCGCGCGACGTGCACATCCGGCTGATCGAAGGCGGCCCGCGCATCCTGCCGGCGCTCGACGAACGGCTGTCCGCGAAGATGCACGCGCAGCTGCGCGCGCTGAACGTCGACGTGCTGACCGATACCCGCGTGGCGGAAGTCGGCGCGGATGCCGTGACGACCGCGACGGGCGAACGGCTCGCGAGCGACATCACGATCTGGGCGGCCGGCGTTGCGGGGCCCGCGCTCCTGCGGCAGATCGGCGACATCGCGCTCAACCGGTCGAACCAGGTGATCGTGACCGACACGCTGCAAACGCCGGACGATCCGCACGTGTATGCGTTCGGCGACTGCGCCGCGTGCCCGTCGGCCGGTGCGAGCGGCTTCCTGCCGCCGCGCGCGCAGGTCGCGCACCAGCAGGCCGTGTATCTGGTCCAGGCGTTCGCGCGGCGCGTCGCCGGCAAGCCGGTGGCCGGCTTCACGTTCCGCGATGCGGGCACCGTCGTGTCGCTCGGGCACGCCGGCGCCGTGTACCAGGCCGACCTCGGCGTGCATTCGCGCTCGCTGATCGTCGACGGGCTCGCCGCAATCGGCCTGTACAAGTTCCTGTACCGCAAGCACCTGTTCAGCGTGTATGGCGTGAAGCGCGCGCTGTTCCAGTCACTGAGCCACTGGCTGCAAAGCCGCAACCAGCCGTCGATCAAGCTGCACTGATCGACCGTTCACACGCGGCATCGCAAGACGGCGTATCGGGCGCGCATCGCCCGATACGCCGTCATTTCATATGCATATGATCGATGCATGCGCAACGTGCGCAAGTTTGGTGCATCACATTGAAGGCCGTCGATACGATGCATTTCGCGCGGAGCATGTCGCGCGGTACGCATCCCGCGCCCGCATTGGCTCGCAACCCGATTCATTAGCTGAATCGTATGAGTTGGATAAAAATATTAATTGGTCGCGTTTTCCGGATCGACGCTAAGGTGTGTGACATTCCCGTCGGCGAACGGATCATCACGTCTCTGAAGAGGAATCACCGTGGTTATCGAAGCCATCGTCACCCGTCTCGACGCAGCATTCGCGCAGATCGAAGCAACACCGGATTCGCACGAATCGCGCCATCAACGCGACGCGATCATCCAGTGGCTCGACCGAGCATCGGAAGAAGGATATCGACTCGGTCTCGTCACGACGCTGCCGGCCGCACGGCTCAGCGACATGTTCGAAGGCCAGTTCGGCCGCGCGAACCTCGACCGCTTCTCGGTCGTCGTCACGGACGCCAATCAGCAGGACTCCGGATCAAATCAGCATCCCTTCGACATCGCGCTTCAAGTGCTCGGCGTGCCGCCCGAACGCGCGGTGGGCATTGCGAGCAGCGAACCGGAACGCCGCGAAGCCGAGCATTTCGGCCTGTCGCGTTGCGTGAACATCACCGACACGGTGCGCTCGATCGCATCGGCTGGCCTGCACTGAATCGACGGTTGCCGTGTCACAACCGGTAGTGTGACGGCTATCGGAGACGCGCAGCGGCGCGCCGTCAGTCCACCGGATAGTTGAGATCGTGCCAGCGCTTGGCGGATTTCCCCCCCGAGCCGAGGTGACCGCCGGGGAAGCGCATCACGGCAATCGCGTGAAGCGCTTTCTCGTCGAGAGCGGGATCGCCGCAGCTGCGCCGGACCTTGAGATCGCGGACACGCCCCTGTTCGTCGAGCCACACACGCACGATCACTTGCCTTCGCGACGACACGTTCTGCACTCCGCGTGACAACAGGCGGTCCATCAGCGACACGATATTCTCCGTAACCGTCGAATGCTGCGATTATTGCCGAGCGCGGCGACACGTCGACGCTCGGCGTGGATTCAATGCTTCAAGGCCGCACCGCCGCGCCCGTACGTACCACCCGTGCTCGCGGCGGATTCGCGACGGTTTTCCGCTTCGGATCGGCGCTCCCCGCATCTTGGAGCTTCCGGGCCTTGGCGGGAACCGGTTGCGACTTTACCGCAGGCTTCGCGTCGGCATGCACGACGACCGGACCGGTCGCGCCTGATCGAACGGATGGCCGAACCGGCTTCGCGGCCGCCGAACTGCTCGCCGCGACGGTCGGATGCTTGACCTGCCGCGCTTGTTCCTTCACGTCACGGTCGCTCATCCACGCCTCCGTATAGGCGGCTGAAGCAGGATGCGCGAGATTGAGATAGGCGAGCGATGCCACGAGAAATGCACGAACATGCGTGCGACGGGTCGATGCGGTAATGACGGGTGCTCCTTTCGATCTGGCTTGACGCCCGGTGTCGGCGCTGTCGTGGCGGCACAATAAATGAGTGCATTCCGCGTCGCAAGCGTCCGACCGGTGATCCAAACGATTGTTAACGTTTGGATCACCCCGCCAGCCCGAACCTTACCCGCCTTCCTCCTCTCCCTTGCGCTCGACACTCCACGTATGGATTGGCCGGTGCCCGGGCCGCTCCCACTCGGGCGGCATCCACAGGTGCTTCAGCCGCTGCATGACCGGCCCGGGTGCGAACACGTCGCGCCACATGTCGACGAACTCGTGCAGGTTCAGCACAAGAAAGTTATACGAACGAATCTGCTGCGTGATTCCATAATCGACCGGCTCCGTCTCCTCGATATAGGTGCCGAACATTCGGTCGAAGATGATCAGCACGCCGCCGTAATTCTTGTCGATGTAACGCGGATTGCGGCCGTGATGCGCGCGATGGTTCGACGGCGTATCGAACACGTACTCGAACCAGCGCGGCAGGCGCCCGATCGATTCGGTATGCACGAAGTACTGATACGCGAGATCGACCGCGAGCAGGAACAGCACGACGGCGGGTGGAATGCCGAACCAGACCGGCGGCAGGTAGAACATGAACACACCGACGAACGCGTTCAGCAGCGACTGTCGCATCGCCGTCGTGAAGTTCATCACTTCGCCGCTGTGATGCGGCACGTGCGCGGCCCAGAACCAGCGCACGCGGTGCGACGTGCGGTGAAACCAGTAGTAGCAGAACTCGACTAAAACGAAGATCGGCACGATCGTGAAGCCGTTTACCGGCATATCGAACAGTCGGTGCCGGTAGACCCACGCGAAGATCGCGCCTGTGAACAGGAGCCCCATCACGGTCTCCGCCACCTGATAGCCCGCACCGAGCGACAGGTTCGCGACGATCTCCTTCCAGCGAAACGGCGCGCGGCGGCCGCGCTTGGTCGCCACCGCGTATTCGATCGCGAACGCGATCAGGAAGACCGGCGTCATGCCGATCAGCAGCACCTGCTTCCAGTCCACGTCGTTACCCAGGAACGCATGGAGCCACGTCATCAACTCGGTCGGCATGTTGCGGCCTCGATCGGAAACTGACGGGCAGTATCGTCGCGTGCAGGTCGGCTCGCGTTGACACTTGCAGACGATTACTTGACACTTTCCGCCATGCCGGCCGCCTCCCCGCTATCGACTCAGCGCATCTACTACTCGAGCACCTACGTGCGGCTGTTGTTCGACTATCTGTCCGAACAGGGCAAGGACGCGGCACGCGTGCTCGGCGAGGCGCGGCCGCCCGAGGATGATCGTGGGCTGACGCTGTACGCGAGCGCGCATTGGCGGCGCCTGCTCGAATGCGCGGTCCGCGCACTCGACGATCCGCTGCTCGGCTTGCACGTCGGCCAGCGGATCACGCCCGCGCATCTCGGCGCGCTCGGTTATGCACTGCATGCGTGCCGCGACGCCGGTGCCGCGCTCGCGCGCTGGCAGCAATACGAACACCTGATCGCGAACGTCGCACGCATGGAAGTACGGGTCGAGGCGACGTCGGTCGCGATCGAATGGCACGATGCACCCGAACCGCTCGGCCCGCTCGTCGATGAAGTGGCGCTGACCGCCATCGTCCAGTTCGCGCGCAACATCACCGGCACGCGCAACGGGCCCGACGAAGTCTGCTTCGTGCATCCGTCGCCCGGCGACGACCAACCGTACGTCGACTATTTCGGCTGCCCGGTCCGGTTCGGCCAGCCGGTGAACCGGCTCGCGTTCCCGTTGCGCCTGCTCACGCAACCGCTACGCCAGCCGGACGACGCGCTGCTGCAGATGATGGAACGCCAGGCGAGCGCGCTGCTCGCCGAGTTGCGGCAGACGGACGATCTCGAACAGTCGGTGCGCGAAGCCGTCGCGCGCTTGCTGACGCAAGGCGACGCGAGCATCGAGCAGATTGCGTCGGACCTGCATGTGTCGTCGCGCACGCTGCATCGCCGGCTTGCCGAACTCGGGCTCAACTTCCGGACCCTGCGCGAGGACACGCGGCGGCGGCTCGCGATCGACCATCTGAACGATCCGCGGCTGACGCTCGCGGAAGTGGCCTGGCTGCTCGGTTATTCGGAACACAGCGCGTTTACGCGCGCCTTTCGGCGCTGGACCGGCGAATCGCCGCAGCAGTGGCGCAGCCGGCAGCCGGCGCGGGCGGCAAGCGTCGCGCGTGGATGAACGGGTAAGCGAGTGACGCAGCCGCGCCGCCGCCGAACTCGCGCCGGCCCGCGCGGTCGAACCAGCATCGCCGGAGACTCCCATGAAACGCGTTGCCACTGTCGCTGTACTGACCCTGCTTGCCGCCGTCAGCTTGCCGGCAGCCGCCGGCGCCCCAGCCGGCGCCGCCGCGCCAGTTCCGGCGTATGCGAAGAATTGCGTCCCGTCCCGGGGCGCCGCGCAAGACGCCCGCTCGACGTCCAAGGCGCCGCCGATCCGCGTATGCGTCGGCGATTCCGATACGCAGCTGAACCTGCCGTGGTTCCTGACCGATGTGCTCACCGCGGTCGACACGCACCAATCGCCCGGCGACCTGCTGCACAAGATGCGCAACGATTTCTGAATCGCGGCCGGTGCGACGCGCCGGCACGGCATCGTTCGTTCAACGTCAGACCGCTTCGGCACCGGCATGAATATGCCGGCGATTCCTGTCGTTCGCCTTTCGACCGTGGTCCGCGCGCTCCTGTGACGGCGTCACGGCGCGGCGGAAAACCACCGCAAACGGCGTCTCGCGAAAATATTTCTTGTCGAGATGCAATCACAAAACTGCACCAATTGTTAAATAACAATATTTCGTAATCACGCGTCACATCTTATACTTGCCGCGCACCATCCTCGTGCCAAGAGACGGTGTCTTTTTATCCCGGCCGCACGACCCTGCGGCCGGGGTTTTTTTCGGTGTGCTACGTCAATATATATGCGCAGTCTGCGCATGTTATAGCGCCAAGCCTCCGGAATGAATGGCCGATTGCGACGGTGCTGACAACCATGCCCATCGCGACCGTCGAATCGATTAGCATCGCGATACCGGCGCGCGAGGGGCATCGTCCGGATCAGGCATGACGCATGCGCGCGGTTTGCGCATCAACCGGTTCGGCTTGCCACTCCATGCGCACAACACCAAAGGCAACCGCGGGAATGTCGGCGCTCACGCCAGGCTCGAAGCCAGTTTTCCAGCGCAGCGGCGCATGGCCGCGGGTTGTCTTGTTCATCGCCGTAATCGTTTGCGTGCTCGTGCCCGTATTCGCGATCGTGCTTGCCGATCGCTGCGCGCGCGAGGCCGTCACCACGCATGAACGCGCCGTCGCGAACGACAGCGTGGCATCGGTGGACCGCATCCTGGACGGCGTTCGCCTGCGGCATGCGGACGAGCTGACCGCGCTCGTCGGGCGGCCATGCGCGACGGTATTCCGGACGCTGGCCGAAATCGGCACCCGTTTGCGCTACCTGCGTGCCGTCGGGCTGGTGAAGGACGGCCGCGTCATGTGCTCGTCGGCGCTCGGCGCGATCGACGTGCCGCTCGACGCCTACACGCGCGAGCCGGAACCGGGATCGATGATCGTCACGTTGCTGCGCCAGACGCCGTTTCAGCACGGCATCCCGGTGCTGTCCGTGTTTCGCGCCACCGCGCGCGGCGCGGGTGTCCTGTACCTGATCGAGGGCGACTATGTGGCCGACGCGCTCGCCCGCAGCACCCGCGACAGTACCGGAACCGCCACGCTATCGATCGCGGGCTCGGGCCGTCTCGACCAGCATGGGAAGTTCATGCCGGAAGCGGGCGCGGGCCCCGCGGGCGGTAGCGCGATCACGTCGCACCGCTGGCCGTTCACGGTGTCGGTTGCCGCATCGGCGCACTATGCGTCGCAGGTCCGGCGCCACGATCGGCTGATCGGCATCACGATCGCGCTGCTGGCGGATGGCCTCGTGATCGCTGCCTACCTGCTGGCGATGGCGCCGCGGCGGCTGTTGCTGAAGGCCGTTCGCCAGGCGCTCAGGCGCAACGAGTTCCATGTCGTCTACCAGCCGATCGTCGATGTCCAGACGCGCAGGATGGTCGGCGTCGAGGCGCTGCTGCGCTGGCAACATCCGAAGTGGGGGGCCATCAGCCCAGCCCTGTTCATCCCGCAGGTGGAATCGAGCGCGGTGCTGCCCAAGGTGACCGAGTTCGTGTTGCGGACGACCGTATCCGAACTGGCCGCGCTGACGCCGTCCGCGCCACTGCGCATCGCCGTGAACATCGCGCCGAAGGATCTCGAGCGCGCGCGTTTCGTGTCCGTCGTCGAGGACGCGATCCGCGCGCTGCCGCCCGGATTTACGCTGGTGCTTGAAGTCACCGAGCGCATCCTGCTCGAAAAGAACGCGCGGACCACCGCGATCTTCCAGGCGCTCCGGTCGAAAGGCGCGAAGTTCGCGATCGACGATTTCGGCACGCATCACAGCAATCTCGACATGCTGTCGCGCTTCCCGTTCGACTACGTGAAGATCGATCGCCAGTTCGTTGCGCAACTGAACGGCGGCGGCGCAGGGCTGATCGAGGGAATCGCGGCCGTCGCGCATCACTACGACCTGAAGATCATCGCGGAAGGCGTGGAGACGGAAGCGCAGCATCGCGCGCTGCATGCGGTCGGAATTCAGTACGCGCAGGGGTATCTGTATCAGCGGCCGCAGCGGGTGGAGAATCTGAAGCGCGATGTGGTGCGGGTGTAGCCGCGTGGCGTGGTTGCCGATGCTGGCGGCCACCGTGCCGCACACCGGACGCTCAGTCCTGCCCGACCGGCGCCGGCGCGACGCCGGCCGCTTCCGCATGGTGCCCGAGCCGTTCCGAAATGGCTCGCCCGGATGCCTTCAGCAGTGCGACGTAATGCGCCTTCGTATCCGCGCCGCAGCGCATCGTCGGAAACGAAATCGACAACCCCGCGATCACGCGATCGAAACGATCGAACACGGGCACGGCGAGACACAGCAGGCCGTCTTCCTGCTCTTCGTTGTCCTCGCCGTAGCCCTGCTGCCGCACGTGCGGCAGGATGCTCATCACCGCGTCCGCCGACGACAGCGTCTTCGCGGTCGACTTCCTGAACTCGATGCCGGCCAGCACCGTGCGCGCTTCGTCGGGCGCCATCCACGCGAGCAGCACCTTGCCGATCGCCGTGCTGTAGAGCGGATTGCGCCGGCCGATCCGCGAATGCATGCGCAGCCCGTAATCGGCGTCGATCTTGTGGATGTAGATGATCGCGTCCTCGTCGAACGCGCCGAGATGCACGGCTTCGCGCGTCAATTGCCCGATGCGGCGCATCTCGAGATCGGCCTCGCGCACGAGGTCGACGCTCTCCAGCGCCTTGCTGCCGAGCTCGAACAGCCGGATCGTCAGCCGGTAACGATCGGTCTCGCCTTCCTGCGCAACGTAGCCGAGCGCCTTGAGCGTCTGCAGGAAGCGATGGACCGTCGTCTTCGACATGCCGAGCTGCTGCGACAGTTCGCTGATGCCGATCTCGCGGCGATCGCCGAGCGCCGCGAGGATCGTGAAGACCTTCCCGACGGCCGCGACCGAATCGGCCTTCTCGACACCGCCGCCCTCCGGATGGCCGGCCCCCGGATGGCCGGCCCCCGGCTCCAAGTCCGCCTGATCGTGCTTGCGTTGCCTGGGCGTTGCTGTCATTTGCATGAATCCGTGAGATGCGAATCGGGAGAGCATAACGCGTCCGCCGCGCGCCACGGTCAGCGCGCGAGCCACCCGCCGTCGACGGCGAGCGCATGACCGTGCACGTAGTCCGACGCGCGCGACGCGAGGAACACGACCGCGCCCGCGAGATCGTCGGGCACGCCCCAGCGGCCGGCCGGGATGCGGCCGAGGATTTCGTCGCTGCGCCGGTTGTCCTCGCGCAATTGCGCGGTGTTGTCGGTCTCCATGTAGCCGGGCGCGATCGCATTCACGTTGATCCCGTGCGCGGCCCATTCGTTCGCGAGCAGGCGCGTGAGACCCAGCACGCCGCTCTTCGACGCCGTGTACGACGGTACGCGGATGCCGCCCTGAAACGACAGCATCGATGCGACGTTCACGATCTTGCCGCCGCGCCCCTGTCGCACCATCTGCCGCGCAACGGCCTGCGACAGGAAGAACACGCTCTTCAGGTTCACGTCGACGACGGCGTCCCAGTCCGCCTCGGTGAAATCGAGCGCGTCGCAGCGGCGGATCATGCCCGCGTTGTTGACGAGGATGTCCACGTGGCCGAACGCATCGACCGCACCGGCGACGATCCGCTCGACCGGCTCGAGCGTCGACAGGTCCGCACGCACGTCGACGAAACGCCGCCCGGCCGCCTCGACACGCGCCGACGTCGCATCCGGCGACGAGCGGTTCGCGCCGACGATGTCGCAACCGGCCAACGCAAGCGCGATGGCCATCGCCGCGCCGAGCCCCGTGTTGCAGCCCGTGACGATCGCGACCTTGCCGGTCAGGTCGAACAGGTCGGCGAGCGCGGAACGCGCGTCGGCGGAAGGAAGATCGGGGTTATCGCGTTTCATGGTGTCAGCGCAGGTCGGCGACGGCGATGTGGTCCATGTCCTTGAACACCTGGTTCTCGCCGACCATCCCCCAGATGAACGTGTACGCCTGCGTGCCGACGCCCGAATGGATCGACCAGCTCGGCGAGATCACGGCCTGCTCGTTGTGCACGACCACGTGGCGCGTCTCCTGGGGTTCGCCGAGCATGTGGAACACGGCTGCGTCGTCGGCAAGGTTGAAGTAGAAATACACCTCCATCCGGCGCTCGTGCGTGTGGCACGGCATCGTGTTCCACAGGCTGCCCGGCTCGAGTTTCGTCATCCCCATCGACAGCTGGCACGTGGGCAGCACGTCGGGCACGATGAACTTGTAGATCGTGCGGCGATTGCTCGTTGCCGCGTCGCCGAGCGTTTCGGGCGACGCCTGCGCGAGCGTGATGGTGCGCGTCGGATAGGCGGTGTGCGCGGGCGCGCAGTTCAGGTAGAACTTCGCGGGATGCGTGCGATCGTCGCTGCCGAATACGACACCCTGCCCGCCTTGCCCGATGTAGATCGCCTCCTCGGTGCCCACCGCGTGACGCTGCCCGTCGACCTCGACCCAACCGGGCCCGCCAACGTTGATCGCGCCCAGTTCGCGCCGCTCCAGCAGATGGCTCACGCCCATCGCCGCACCGATCGACGCGGGCACCTCGACCGGCCGTGTGGCCGGCCACGCACCGCCGACGATGATGCGGTCGATATGGCTGTAGGTCAGCGACAGCGCATCCGGCGCGAACACGTTCTCCACCAGGAAATGCCGGCGCAGCCCGGCCGTGTCGAGCGTCTTCGCGTGTTCGCTGTGTATGCCTTGACGCACTTCCATGCCGGTTCTCCGTGGGGAATGGACGGGCCGCCGACGCCCGTGCGATCGGTGGTCATACGATGAATTGAAGCACAGATTTCGTGAATTCGGAACGATGAACCGAATTCTTCATAGCGCAACTCAACACCATTATTCTCTTTATTATCAGTGTCATATGGCGTTACGGGTATACGACTACCCGACAATTTCACGAAAATGGACCGACGTTCCGAATCATGTCCTATAGTCAGTCAGCAGACATCATTCGACAACGGGACGCATCGACGTCCACGGAGGAGACGTGAAGCTGAAACAGGCCATCGACCGCATTCCTGGCGGACTCATGCTGGTCCCGATGCTGCTCGGCGCGTGCGTGCATACGTTCGCGCCGAACGCCGGGAAGTACTTCGGCTCGTTCACCAACGGCCTGATCGCGGGCACGGTGCCGATCCTCGCCGTGTGGTTCTTCTGCATGGGTGCGACGATCAACCTGCGCGCAACGGGCGTCGTGCTGCGCAAATCGGGCACGCTGCTCGCGACGAAAATCGTGATTGCGTGGCTCGCGACGTTGATCGCCGCGCAATTCGTCCCCGACGAAGGCATCCGGACGGGCCTCTTCGCGGGCCTGTCGCTGCTCGCGATCACGACGTCGATGGACATGACCAACGGCGGCCTCTATGCGGCCGTGATGCAGCAGTACGGCAGCAAGGAGGAAGCCGGCGCATTCGTGCTGATGTCGATCGAATCGGGGCCGCTCGTCAGCATGCTGATTCTTGGTGCGGCGGGTGTCGCGGTGTTCGAGACGCGGCTGTTCGTCGGCGCGGTGCTGCCGTTCCTGATCGGCTTCACGCTCGGCAATCTCGATGCGGACCTGCGCGAGCTGTTCGGGCGCTGCGTGCATCCGCTGATCCCGTTTTTCGGCTTCGCGCTCGGCAACGGCATCGATCTCAACGTGATCGCGAAAAGCGGGTTGCCGGGCTTCGCGCTCGGACTTGCGGTGATCGTCGTGACGGGTGTGCCGTTGATGCTGGCGGACAAGTTTCTTGGTGGCGGCAACGGGACCGCCGGGCTTGCGGCATCGTCGACGGCCGGCGCCGCGGTCGCGAACCCGGCGATCATCGGCGAGATGATTCCGAAGTTCAAACCGATGGTGCCGGCAGCGACCGCGATCGTCGCGACGGCATGCCTCGTGACGGCGATTCTCGTGCCGATTCTGACGGCGATGTGGGCGAAGCGGGCGGCCAGGGCAAGCGGTGCGGCGCTGCCGTTAATGGCCGCACGGCCCGCGCACGGAGGCCCGATCGAGCATGAAGGGCATGTTTGATGCGCTTTTGACGTCGTTTTTCTCACCCGTCACAGGAAATCCGTTCGCCATGCCATTTCTCCAGCGCTTCGGCGCCGCTGCCCGTTTCGTCACCGTTGCCGCACTACTCGCCGGCAGCGCCGCCGCTCACGCCGCCGATTCGGATGCCGAACGCGTCGCAGATGCTGTCGAGCATCTGCGCGTCGCGATGCTCGACAGCAACGGCGCCGCGCTGCGCATGCTCATCGAGGATGATCTCACCTACGGCCACTCATCCGGCCAGCTGCAGGACCGCGCCGCGTTCCTGAAGACGCTCGACGGCACGCACGCGTTCCAGTCGATCGCACTGTCGGGCCAGACGGTAACGGTGAACGGCGACAGCGCATGGGTGCGCCATACGTTCGATTCGGTCAACAACCTGCCGGACGGCAAGACGAGCACCGCGCATATCGGCGTGCTGCAGGTGTGGAAGCGGCATCCGGACGGATGGCGGCTGTTCGCGCGGCAAGCGTATTTGCTGCCGAAGGAGTGACGGGGCGAGCGGATTCCGGGTCAACGCATTCCGAAGCCGGCGCGTATCCTTCCGGCAGGCGGCTCGCGTCGCAAGACCGCAAGCCCACCCTTTCCGGAACGCCTTCATGCCGACAGCCCTTCTGCTGCGCAGAAGCCATTCTCACCTGTATCCCGGCAGCCTCGTAGCGATCGACGACACGCGCCGCATCACGGCCCCCAATCTGCCGTGATCGAATTCGGCAACGGCTCAGGTGCGGCCGCGACGCTCGAATGGCGCAACGACGAGACGCTCGAACTCGTTGTGGATGCCTACGTCACGCAGAAGCACCACGCGATCGTCGCGAAGCGATGGCTGTTGCGGCCCGAGGATGCGGCGCGCACGACCTGACGCGTGAAGAAGCGCATTGCGGATGCGCGAACGTGACGAGCGGCGATAGTCATTCGGCGCAAGCGCCGGCGAGTCCGCCCCCATTTCACTCGCGCCCACCATCGGCACAGCCCCCGCCCAAGCGCTAAAATCCGCCGCCTGGGCATCCACGACGAGCAAGCGCTTTGACTGCGTTCGAGCAGGGTTTCATCCTCACCCGCCACTGGCGGGACACCGCGACCGGTATCGAGATCGAGTTCTGGCTGGCAACCGAACACGGTCCGCGCCGCGTGCGGTTGCGCCCGCAGGAAGCCGTCGCGTTCATTCCGGCCGAACAGCAGGCGCTCGCCGAACGCGCGCTGGCCGGCGAGCGCGATGCCGAGTTGCGCCCGCTCGCGCTGCGCGACTTCCGGCAGCGCCCGGTCGTCGGCCTCTATTGCCGGCGCTACCGCCATCTGTCCGGGCTCCAGAAGCGCCTCGCCGCGGCCGGCGTCGACGTCTACGAAGCCGACGTGCAGCCGCCCGACCGCTACGCGATGGAGCGCTTCATCACCGCATGCGTGCAGTTTCGCGGCCAGCCCGGCAGCGACGGCACGCTGAGCGCCGCCGAACTGAAAACCGCGACCGGCTACCGCCCGGCGCTGCGCTGCGTGTCGCTCGACATCGAAACCAGCGTCCACGGCGAGCTGTATTCGATCGCGCTCGAAGGCTGCGGGCAACGGCAGGTCTACATGCTCGGGCCGCCGAACGGTGATGCCGATACCAGCGCCATCGACTTCCGCCTCGACTACTGCGACAGCCGGCCCGCGATGCTCGCGCGGCTCAACGACTGGTTCGACGAACACGATCCCGATGCGGTGATCGGCTGGAATCTCGTGCAGTTCGACCTGCGCATCCTGCACGCGCACGCGGAGCAATACGGCGTGCCGCTGAAGCTCGGGCGCGGCGGCAGCGTGCTCGACTGGCGCGCGCACGGTCAGCAGCCCGACCACTTCTTCGCGGGTGCGGCCGGCCGGCTGATCCTCGACGGCATCGACATGCTGAAATCCGCGACGTGGACGTTCCCGTCGTTCAGCCTCGAATACGTGTCGCAGTCGCTGCTCGGCGAAGGCAAGTCGATCGACAATCCGTACCAACGGATGGACGAGATCCAGCGCCGCTTCGATCACGACAAGCCCGCGCTCGCGCGCTACAACCTGAAGGACTGCGAGCTCGTCACGCGCATCTTCGACAAGGCCGACCTGCTGTCCTTCGCGCTCGAACGCGCGAGCGTGACGGGGCTCGCGGCCGATCGCACCGGTGGGTCAGTCGCGGCATTCACGCACCTGTACCTGCCGCGCATGCACCGGCTCGGCTATGTCGCGCCGAACCTCGGCGACGTGACGGGACAGAACAGCCCCGGCGGCTTCGTGATGGATTCGCGCCCGGGGCTGTACGACTCGGTGCTCGTGTTCGACTACAAGAGCCTCTATCCGTCGATCATCCGCACGTTCCTGATCGATCCGGTCGGCTTGATCGAAGGGCTCGCGAACCCCGGCGACGCCGCGTCGGTGCCCGGCTTTCTCGGCGCGCGCTTCTCGCGCACCGCGCATTGCCTGCCCGATATCGTGCGCCGCGTATGGGAAGGCCGCGACGACGCGAAGCGGCAGCGCAACGCACCGCTGTCGCAGGCGCTGAAGATCATCATGAATTCGTTCTACGGCGTGCTCGGTTCGACGGGCTGCCGGTTCTTCGACCCGCGCCTCGCATCGTCGATCACGATGCGCGGCCACGAAATCATGCACCGTACACGCGAGCTGATCGAAGCTCAGGGTTACGAAGTGATTTACGGCGATACCGATTCGACGTTCGTGTGGCTCGGTCAAGCGCACGACGACGACGAAGCCGAACGCAAGGGCCGCGCGGTCGTCGAGCACGTGAACGGCTGGTGGCAGGCGCACCTGCGCGAACAGTTCGGGCTCGAAAGCGCGCTGGAGCTGCAGTACGAGCGGCACTACCGCCGGTTCCTGATGCCGACCGTGCGCGGCGCGGAGGAAGGCAGCAAGAAGCGCTACGCGGGCCTCGCGGCGGCGGCCGACGGCGGCGAAGACCTCGTGTTCAAGGGGCTCGAAACGGTGCGTACCGACTGGACGCCGCTCGCGCAGCAGTTCCAGCGCGAGCTGTACCGGCGCGTGTTCAGGCGCGAGCCGTACCAGGATTTCATCCGCGACACCGTGCAACGCACGCTGGCCGGCGAATTCGACGACCAGCTCGTCTACCGCAAGCGCGTGCGCCGGCCGCTGCGCGAGTACGAGCGCAACGTGCCGCCGCACGTGCGCGCGGCGCGGATCGCCGACGAGTTCAACCACGCGCAGGGCCGGCCGCAGCAGTATCAGCGCGGCGGCTGGATCAGCTACGTGATGACGACGGCCGGCCCCGAGCCGCTCGAGACGATGCGCTCGCCGATCGACTACGCGTTCTACCTGAGCCGCCAGCTTCAGCCGGTCGCCGATGCGATCCTGCCGTTCCTGCGCGACGATTTCGAACGCGTCATCTCCGGGCAGGGGCAGCTGTTCGGCGACTGACGGCACGCTGGCGTGCCCGTCACTCTTGATCATTCTGGAAAACAGCTCGCCACGAATCACCATTTATCCGGCCGGTCCGGGTTCCTAAACTTGTCTCGTCGGTTCAGCCAGGCGAATTCGCGCCGAACCGCAACGAAAACGTCTGAGGAAACCGTGAAATCCATCATCGCCACTGCCGCCGCTACCGTCCTTCTCGCCACACCGGCCGCGTCGTACGCGCAATCGTCGCACTCGACGCTCACGCGCGCACAAGTACGCCAGGAGCTGTTCGACCTCGAATCGGTCGGCTACGAGCCGGTCGCCGGCAACGGCGACAACTATCCGGGCGACATCGTCGCCGCGCAGGAACGCCTGGCCGCCAAGCGCCTCGCCGAACACAAGAGCGCCGAAGCGGCGTACGGGTCGAACGGCGCACCGGGCATGGATTCGGGCGCGCCGGTAGCTGCGACGGCGAAGCCGTAACGCGCTGCCGGTCGTTGCGGGGGAGAATGCCGTTCCGGCTAAAATACCGGCCTGCCGCGCGTCCCGCCGCGGCCGGAGAACCCCCATCATGACCGCACGTCGCGGAGTCGCGGTCGCCATCGCGCCCCACCACGAGACAGCCAGCCTGTCGAAAGCCCAGAAGACGTTCAATACGCTCGTCAAGCAGATCGAACAACGGCGCGAACGTCTCGGTGCATGGGACGCCGTTTTGCCGATCTTCCAGAAAAAATTCGTCGACGGGCTGTTGCCGCTCGAACAGGCGTCGACGGCGTTGCGGATCGGCATGCTCCATCGGCTCGACGACGCCTTCCTGCAGAAGGGCTTGAGCAAGGCAGAACAACGCACCCTGTCCGAGCTGATCGCCGATATGGCGCGCAACCTGCTCGACGTCAGCGACGACGCGCAGTTGAAAGTCATCTACAACCGGCACAGCGCATCCGGCCACGACAACCGCGCAGCGGCCGATCGCGCACCGACGAAGCGAGCATCGGCGCCGACACCCGCCGCTGAACCGGCAGACGATCTCGACACGCTGTCGCCCGACGAACTTGCCGAGCGTTTGCAAGCCGAACTGGACGAGCAGTTCAAGCGGGACATGGCCCAACATGAGGCCCGCGAGGCACAGCGCGCCAAGCGCAAGAAATCTCCCAAACAATCGGCCGCGCAGGCCAAACGCGAAGCCGAGCAGGCCGAATCGAGCAAGTCGATCCGCGAGGTCTATCGCAAGCTGGCCAGCGCGCTGCACCCCGATCGCGAATCCGATCCTCGCGAACAGGAACGCAAGACCGTGCTGATGCAGCGGGTCAACCACGCTTATGCGAAAGGCAATCTCCTGCAACTGCTGGAACTGCAGCTGGAGATCGAACAGATCGACCGGCGCGCGATCAACGGCCTCGGTGAAGACCGGTTGACGCGCTACAACGGCATCCTGGAGGAACAGATCCGCGAGCTGGATCAGGAGATCCAGCACGTGGAAACCGATTTCCGGCGAACCTACGGCATCGCGCCGACCGTCAAGGTGGCGCCCGATACCGTGGTCCGCATGCTCACGCGCGACATTGCAGGCATGCAGCGCAGCAACCACGACCTGAGCATCGCGCTGCGCGAGTTCGACGATCCGGAAAAAGTCAGGGACTGGCTGAAGGACATGAAGCGCCGGCACGCATCGTCCCGCTTCGACGACGATTCGTTCTAAGCGAGCCCGCGCGCGCCCCGCGGAACGGCGGCACGCTGCGCCGCCGCCGCCCGTCCAAGCGAACCGCCTTACGCCTTGTGCCCCGAGATCGGCCCCGCTTCGCCGGTCAGGTTGAGCACGCTGTCGATCCACGCGAGAAACGTCGAGAACGTGAAATCCGACCACTGCTGCGTGCGAAACGCCTTCATCACCGGCGTATCGGCCGGGTCCTGCTGGTTCAGCAGGTTGTCGACGAACGTACCGATGTCGGCGTCGGTGCCGTTCTCGTGGATCCCCGACCCGGTGAAGCTGACCGCCGTCACCTGATGGTTGTCGATGAAGTCGTTGCGCGCCCACGGCATGAAATAACCGAAGTTCGGCAGCGGGTTCAGCGTCTGCTTCAACCCATCCAGCTCCTGTGCGAACATCGCGAGCGACAGCGAATCCTTCGTCGCGTCATCCGGCGCCGCGATCACGGCCGGCACAAACGCGCGATAGTGATACGCGGCGATGATCTTGTCGCGCTGGTAACTCGAAAAGCCGAAGCGGTCATGCGGATAAGTCGCCGACAGCGCCGCGTACGCGCTCCCCATGTTGCCGGGATCGAAGTGGCTGGTCAGCCGGCTGTTCACCGTGATCATCCCGTCGGGCCCCGTCATCCCCCACTCGGTGCGCACCTTGTCGTACAGGCCGACCGACGGATGCGCGGCCGCATCCGCATCGAACGGCGTATTGAACACCGTGCCGGCATCGTCGAGCAGCGAACTGTGCGCCTGCGGCTGCAGCGTGTTGCGCAGCGTCGCGTAGTTCGCGAGCGTGCCGTAGCCGCCAGCGCTCATCCCGTACACGAGCAGCCGGTTCGGCTTGCCCAGCCCGTGCGACACAAGCCACTGCGCGACGGCCTGGATGTTCTTCAACCCGCTGTAGTGCTGGAGACGCCAGTCGCCGGTCGGCGACGTGTAGTTGCGCACCGCGCTGCCCATGTGGATATCTCCGGTGCAATAGGGCACGAAAACCTGTGTCCACTGCTGCGTCTCGACCTTCGGTTCGCCAACAAGGATATGCGCGAGATCCATGCGCGTCAGCAGCGGCGACAGGAACGACGACAGCAGGCTCTCGTTCGCGGTGCCGTTCATGTAGTTGTGCGGGATGCCGTCCGGGTTGAAGCCGCCGAGGCCGGCCTCGGCACCGGTGGACGTCTGCGTGCAGGTGCCGTAGTCCCAGCACGCGCCGCCCGGCTCCATCATGTACAGCAGGTTGTCCGACTGCGCGCGATTGACGTAGAAGCGCATCGGCGTGCCGTTGCCGCATGACGCGCCGCTGCTCTCCGGCAACGTCACTTCGTACCACGAATAATATGGAATCGATGGATCCGGCATCGTCGTATCGGCCGCGTGGCCGTTCAGTGCCGCGCAACCGAGCAGCGTGGCAACGGCCGCGCGCAGCAGGCATCGTGCTGATGACATCTCCCCTCCTTGTCGATGGACATGACGCGGCCGCCGGGCAGGGTCCCGGCGTCGCGGATTCGGCGCTCAGTGCGCGCCGGACGGTGAAGCGCCGTCGAACAGCTGGACACGCAGCGCCTGCAGGCGCTGCGCGATGACGGTCTGTTGCTGGTCGGGATCGGGAATGCTCGCCTGAACCTGCCGGACGACATCGCGGCTCTGCTGTTCGTACGCGAGATAACGCGGGTCCTGCGCCGGCGACGGGCCGACCGTCTGCTGCGCATATGCATCCCATTGCGCGCGCATCGACCGGAGCGCCGCGCCGCGTGTCGCGGGATCGGCTTCGGTATCCGTCAGCAGCGCCGCGCTGAGCGCTTCGGCCTGCACGGGCACGATCTCGTTGCGTGCGACATGGTCGGGCAGCTCGTCGAGAATCCGCTGCGCAAGCGCGGTGCGCTCGGCTTGCGGCAGGCTGTTGCGGCGATCGCCGTAGGCGGCGACTTCGTCGCGGAACCGCGCGAACGCGACGATGCGCTTCACTTCCGCGTCCGCGTCCGCGTCGGGCCGGCTCGCGAGGCTGCGGCGCAGCGCGTCGACGTCGAGCCGCCGCTCTTCGGGGCCGGGTGTCGCAGCGCCGGTGCCGAATGCATCGGCCGCGACGGACTGCACGTTCGCCGTCGTGCCCGGTGTGCCGGATGACGCTGCTTCCGCCGGTGTCGCCGCTTCGTATCGCCAGATCGCGACGGCCGCCACGCCGATCGCCACTATCGCGCCTGTGCGCCGCCAGAGTGCCCTGTTCTTCTTCACGTCGCCTCCTCGTCACGTCATGCCGTTCTTCGCCGGTGCATCCGCGAGTAGGTTCTAGGTCGAATCCGGCACGCAGTCAAAAGCGGCGCTAGAACGCAGGCACTAAACCTGCGTGCAGCGGCCGTGCCCGGCAAAACGTTTGAAACGCTTTTCGTTGTCGCTCGCGCGAACGCGCAACCTCGCGCGCCACGCCCGTCCGGCGGCGCTTCGGGCCACCGCGTACCGCGCGCGTCGCGACACCAAGCAAGCCGCGGTCCAGCCGCACGGCGCACGCCGGCCGCGCATCCGCGTGGCCGATACGGATGGCCGGATCGGACCCGCCGAACGACCCGCTGAGCGCTTGGTCGGCATTTTGGCCAGCCCTATGCTGATTTCCGACACGCGCCGAACGGTCGGCGCGCCGCACACCCGACCCAGCCGAGCCCGTTCAATGAGCCGTGCAGACCTCCCGCATCGCGCACCCGCCGCCGTCCACGACTATCCCACCTATCGCAACGCGCTCGCGGGCCACCGGCTCCCCGCCGCGTTCGTCGATCTCGATTGCCTCGACGCGAACCTCGCCGACCTGAAGCGCCGTGCACGCGGCCTGCCGATCCGGCTCGCGACGAAGTCGGTGCGCTCGCGTGAAGTAATCGGCGCGGTGCTGGCCGCCGGCCCGTTCATGCAGGGGCTGCTGTGCTATTCGGCCGCGGAAGCCGCGTGGCTCGCGGACGGCGGCTTCGACGACATCGTCGTCGCGTATCCGACCGTCGAGCCCGACGACCTGCGCGCGGTGGCCGCGCAACTCAGGCAGGGCCGCTCGATCACGCTGATGGTCGACGACAACGCGCAGATCGACACAATCGACCGGATTGCACACGAGGAACGCGTGACGATCCCGCTCGCGATCGATCTCGACATGTCGTCGGCATACCCGGGCCTGTACTTCGGTATGTACCGCTCGCCAGTGCGCGACGCCTCAAGCGCACTCGCGCTCGCAAATCGCATCGGCCAGCGGTCGCACGTCCGGCTCGACGGATTGATGGGCTACGAAGGACAGATCGCCGGCGTCGCGGATACCGAACCAGGTGGCGGCGTACGCAACGCGCTGGTGCGCTACCTGAAGCGCCGTTCGGCACGCGAGATCAACGCGCGCCGCCACGCGGCCGTGCAGGCGCTCGCGGCCGGCGGCCACACGCTGCGCTTCGTGAACGGCGGCGGCACCGGCAGCTTCGAGAGCACGCTCGGCGACGCGTCGGTCACCGAGCTTGCGGCCGGCTCCGGCCTCTACGCACCGGCGCTGTTCGATCACTACGCGGCGTTCCATGCGCAACCGGCCGCCGGCTTCGCGCTGCCGGTCGTGCGGATGCCGCAGGCGGGCATCGCGACCTGTTCGGGCGGCGGTTATATCGCATCCGGCCCGGCCGGCAAGAGCCGCCTGCCGCGGCCGTGGCTGCCGGCCGGCTGCACGCTGATCGGCAACGAGGGCGCGGGCGAAGTGCAGACGCCCGTGCGCGTGCCGCACGGCGTCGCGCCGGCGATCGGCGAGCCGATCCTGTTCCGCCACGCGAAAGCCGGCGAACTGTGCGAGCGCTTCAACACGCTGCTGCTGATCCGTGGCGGCCGCGTGGTCGGCGAGGCGCCCACCTATCGCGGCGAAGGCAAGAGCTTTTTCTAGCGGGCCGAGCGGCCCGTCGATCCAATCATCCAAACCATTCGAACGACAACCACGGAGACAACGCCATGTGGCGCAACTGGTCGGGATATGTCTGCAGTCCTGATGCAACCGTATCGACACCTGCGTCGCGCGCCGGGCTCGCGGCCGTGCTGCGCGACGCGGCGGCTGCCGGCGCCACCGTGCGCGCGGCCGGCGCCGGTCATTCGTTCTCGCCGCTCGTGCAGACCGACGACGTGATCCTGTCGCTCGACGCGATGCAGGGCGTGATCGACGTCGACCGCGACCGGCGCGTCGCGCGCGTGCATGCCGGCACGCGGCTGTGGGCGCTGGGGCCCGCACTCGCCGCGCACGGCCTCGCGATGGAGAACCTCGGCGACATCAACGTGCAGTCGATCGCCGGCGCGACCAGCACCGGCACGCACGGCACCGGCATCACGCTCGGCAACCTGTCGACGCAGATCGACAGCCTGACGTTCATGTGCGCGGACGGCAGCGAGATCCGCGCGACGGCCGACACGCATCCCGAGCTGTTCGCGGGCGGCCGGATCGGGCTCGGCGCGCTCGGCGTGCTGACCGAGATCGGCCTGCGCCTCGTGCCCGCGTTCCGGCTACGCCTCGAGCGCGGCGGCATGCGGCTCGACGACTGCCTCGCGCAAACGGACGCGCTGATCGCAAAGCACCGCTCGTTCGAGTTCTACTGGTTCCCGCATACGGACACCGTGCTGACCAAGGCATGGGACATGACCGACGAGCCGGCCGACGCCGTGCACTGGGCAAGCCGCGCGTCCGAGTCGTTCCTCGAGAACACGGTGTTCGGCGCGCTGTGCGGACTCGGCAAGCGCGTGCCGTCGCTGTGCCCGGCGCTGAGCCGGCTGTGCGCGTCGACCGTGTCGGCCGGCCGGCACGTGGACGCGAGTTACGCGATGCTGTCGACGGTGCGCCGCGTGCGCTTCAACGAAATGGAATGGTCGGTGCCGGCCGAGCGCGGTGCCGACGCGCTGCGGGAAATCCGCGCGTTCATCGCGCGCCGCAGCTTCCCGCTGATGTTCCCGATCGAATACCGCTGGGTGCGCGGCGACGACATCTGGCTGAGCCCCGACTACGGGCGCGACAGCGTGCGCATCTCGGTACACCAGTATCGCGGGATGCCGTTCGACGCGTACTTCTCGGGCGTACAGGCGATCTGCCGCAATCACGGCGGCCGGCCGCACTGGGGCAAGGTACATGCGCTGAAAGCCGCCGAGCTCGCGGCGTGCTACCCGCACTGGGACGATTTCCTCGCGCTGCGCGAACGGATGGACCCGCACGGCCGCTTCCTGACGCCGTACCTGCGCACGCTGTTCGGCCTGCGGCAGCGTGCAACCGCCGCCGCTGCGCCGGCCCGCCGAGGGACACACCCGATGCCCGAAACGGCCCGCGTCGAGCAAGATCGGCCGCGATCCAACCAGGAGGCCTCATGACCACAGCCACCCTGCGCGTGACAGCGCAGTCGCGTCCCGATCCGTCGACCGGCGCCGTCGTCCGCCTCGCGCTCGCGTTCGCGGCGGCCACCAACGGCCTGATCCTGTCGCCGTTCCTCGTCGCGGCCGTGATGACGCGTTTCCGGCTCGACGAAGGCACGGCGACCGCACTCGTCAGCGCCGAGATCCTCGGCATCGCGATCAGCTGCGCGCTGCTGTCGCACCGGATCGCGCGCGCCGCACGGCCGTTCACGCTGGCCGGCGTGGCCGGCACGATCGCGGGCCAGGCGCTCAGCGCGGTCGCGCCCGGCCTCGTATCGGCGGCGGCCGCACGCGGGATGACGGGGCTGTTCGAAGGGATCCTGTTCGTGGTCGTCGCGTCCGGCGTGTCGCAGCGCGCATCGACCGACCGCCTGTGGGGGCAAATCAACCTGCTCGCGGGCGGCATCAACGGCGGCATCCTCGTGCTGATCTCCGCGCTGCCGGCCGCGTGGCTCGGGCGCTGGGTGTTCGCGCTGCTGGCGGCCGTCGTTGCCGTGCTGGCGCCCGCGATCCGCGGCATCGATGCGTTCGCGAGCGCGCAGTCGCAGGCCCACTCGCGCGGCCATGCGCTGCCGTGGCGGCCGGTCATTGCGATCTGGGTCGTGACCGCGCTCGTCTACGGCGTGCAGGCGTCGCAGTGGGCGATCGCCGGCTTCGTCGGCGAGCGTGCCGGGCTATCGCCGACGACGATCGGCGTGCTGCTGTCGGTGTCGTCGCTGCTCGGCTTCGTCGGCGCGGCGATTCCGTCGCATCCGGCCAGCCACAAGCACCGCCTCGCGCTGATCTGGGCCGCGCAGCTGGCGATGATCGCGTCGATCGAATGGTTCTTCGGCGCGCGCGGCGGCCATGCGTACTTCCTGAGCCAGTTCGTGCTGAACAGCGCGTTCTTCGTGATCGTACCGTTCCTCACCGGGATGCTGTCCGACGTCGACCCGGACGGCTCGCTGGTCGCGCGCACGCTCGTCGTCACGTTCTTCGCGGCCGGCATCGGCACCGCGCTGTCCGGCGCGCTGCTCGACCGCTTCGGCGGCACCCACGTCGCGCATGTGCTGTGCGTGGCCGTGCTGGCCGCGGCGCCGTTCGTGCGGCTCGCGCTGCGCCGCGCGGCGCCCGGCACCGTGGCCCGCGCGTCGCCCTGACCGCACTGCGTCATGCGCTGGCCGCGACGCACCACGAGATTGGCCGCCGCGGCCTTGGCCCGTAAGAATTTGGCTTCCTACAGTCGTTTCCGGCGGTGCGATGTCGCCTGCCCCCTGTTCCATCCGGAGTCCCGAATGAATCGTCCCGATAGCGTTCGCGTGGCGTGCTGCGCGATGATGGTCCTGGCCGGTACCGGCGCGCACGCGCAAAGTAACGTGACGCTCTACGGCGTGATCGACGCGGGCATCCGCTACGAAACGCATGGCGTGTCCTACGGCGCCGACGGCACACCGGTATCGACCGGCCGCAAGATCTCGATGGCCGACGGCGGCGGCCTGACCGAAAGCTACTGGGGCCTCAAAGGCAACGAAGACCTCGGCGGCGGGCTGTCCGCGCAGTTCAACATCGAGAGCCACTTCGGCCCGAACAGCGGCAGCATCGTGCCGGCCGGCTCCCCGAACTTCTTCCAGGTCGCGTACGTGGGGCTGACCTCGACATCTCTCGGCCAGCTTTCGCTCGGCCGTCAATACAACGTGCCGTTCGAGATGGTGTCGCTGACCTACGGCTCGAACCTGTGGGCCGGCCCGCAGGATCCGTACTTCAACCTGTTCAAACCCGAGCAGACGATGCTCGCAGCCGCGCGCACCAGCAACATGATCCAGTACGGCGCGCAGCTCGGCAGCCTGTACCTGCTTGCTCAGTACGCGCCGGGCGGCCATGCGGGCGGCGGCGTGCTCGGCAGCCAGCTCGGCGGGGCCGTCGCATACGCGCCGGACAAGGGGCCTTTCACGGTCGGCGCATCGTTCATGCGCAGCTGGGACGACGTCACGCACGGCAAGTTCGACGTCTACGGCGGCGGCGGCTCGGTGACGCTTGGCAACGCGACCGTCAACGCCGGTTATATCGAGAACGCGCGCGACAACGACTTCACGTCGTTCGAGAACGGCCCGTTCAGCCCGACCGACCTCGCGGGGCTCGGCATCATCTCGCCCGCGCAGGTGGTCGACCCGACGGTGCCCGGCGGGTTCCGTCGCCGCAAGATGGCGCTCGCGGGGCTGACGTACCGCTTCACGCCGGCGTTCACCGCGGCCGTCAACGCGTGGTGGACCACGCAGTCCGGCTATACGTCGGACTTCGACGGCCACGCGCGCCAGTTCCAGGTGATCGCCGGCTACAACCTGTCGAAGCGCAGCATGCTCTATGCGGAAGTCGACTACGCGATCTACCGCGGCGGGCTGATCGGCGCGCAGCTCGTCGGCGTGAACGGGCAATCGCCGAGCACCAGCACCACGCAGCTCGGCGCGACGGTCGGGCTGCGCCACTACTTCTGAAGCGGGGTCGTATGGCATGTGGCCGATAACGGCCGGGGCGGCACCCCGGCCGGGCGGGACGAGTACAATCCGTGGAAAAAAACACGGAGCATCCATGGACGATACCGCCCGTTATACGACGGCGAATCTGCCGGTCCATTTACTGCGGTGCCTCGCGGAGACAAGCAAGGAACTGGGCATCGATCCCGTGCGGCTGTGCCTCGGGCTCGGCTTCGACGTCGCCGACCTGTCGAATCCGTCGTGCCGGATTTCGTTGCGTCAGGCGAGCACGATGATCCGGCGCGCGCTCGAGATGGCGCCGGGGCGGGCGCTCGGCCTCGAACTCGGGACGAGCGAGACGATCGCGTCGATCGGGCTGGTCGGTTACGCGATGCTGACGAGTCCCACGCTGAAGGACGCGATCACGGTCGGCCTCGAACTGCAGCGCCACACGGGGCCACTGATGCGCTTCGACCTGGTGTCGGACGCGCGCTCGCTGTCGATCCGCGCGACCAACGTCTTCCTCGAACCGGACATCGAGGCGTTCCTCGTCGAGGAAGCGTTCGGCAGCTTCATGAAGATCGGGCGCTCGCTCGCCGGGCCCGCGTTCCAGCCGAAAGTCATCGATCTCAGCTACCCGCCGCCGGCTTACGCGGACCAGTACGCGCGCGTTTTCCCGTGCCCGGTGCGCTTCGAACAGGAGCAGAACCTGCTGACGTGCGACGCGTCGCTCGGCCATCGCGCGATCGCGACGCACGATCCGCTCGCGCATCGCCAGGTGCTCGAATTCCTGCAGGACGCGCTGCCGCCCGAACCCGAGGGCACCGAGTTTCTCGAATCGATCGAACGGATCATGCGGCGCGACCTGCGCCATACGCCGTCGCTCGCCGCGATCGCCGCGCAGCTGTGCATGAGCGAGCGCACGCTGCGGCGGCGGCTGGCCGACCAGGGCGTGTCGTACCAGACGGTGATCGACACGATCCGCCGCAAGCGCGCGTTCACGCTGCTGAGCAACCCGCGACTGTCAATCGAGGACGTCGCGCACGAGGTCGGGTTCAGCGACGCGCACAACTTCCGGCGCGCGTTCAAGCGCTGGACCGGACACGGGCCGCGCGAAGGGCAGCGCCCGCCGTTGTAACGGCGCCGCGCGCGGCGGCCGTTACGCCGCGCCCGCCAGCGAACGGTCGAGCGCGACGAGCGTCTGGTACAGCACGCGCGTGCCGTCGAGCAGCTGCTGCGGCTCGATCCACTCCTCCGGGCAATGGCTGCGGCCGCCCAGGCACGGAATGAAGATCATCCCGATCGGCCCCGTCGGCGCGACGTACACGGCATCGTGCCCCGCGCCGCTCGGCAGACGCATGCTCGGATAACCGAGCTGCGTGGCCGCCTGCTCGACCGCATCCATCACGAGCGGCTGGCAGTCGGTCGGCCGCGCGCGGCTCACGTGTTCCGCGTGCGCGCTCAACCGCAGCACGTCGAGCCGTGCGGCCGCACCGGCCAGCAGCGCCTCGGGGAACGCGTCGAGCACCGCATCGCTGTCGCTGCGCACTTCCAGCATCAGCTCGACCTGCCCCGGTACCGCGTTCGGCACGTTCGGCGTCATCGCGATCCGCCCGATCGTCGCCACGACGTAGTGCGGATTGCCCGACAGCGCCGATGCGCGCGCATGCGCGGCCTCGATCAGGTGCGCGGCGCCGACGAGCGCGTCGCGGCGGATATCCATCGGCGTGGTGCCCGCATGGTCGGGCTGCCCGGTCACCGTGATCAGCACGCGCCGGATGCCGACGATGTTGGTCACGACGCCGATCGGCAAGCCGCGCGTTTCCAGCACGGGCCCCTGCTCGATATGCAGCTCGACGAACGCGGCTGTGCTGCCCGGCGCGCGCAGCGGTTCGCGCAGCGCGTCCGGGTTGCCGCCGATGCGCCGCAACGCTTCGGCGAGCGTTTCGCCTTCGGCGTTGGTCGCGCGCAGCATGCCGGCATCGAGCACGCCCGACAGGGCGCGGCTGCCGACGCACGAGATGCCGTAGTCGCTCGGTTCCTCGGACAGGAAGTCGATCACCTCGAACGGGTGGTCGAGCACGATCCCCTGCTCGTTCAGCGTATGCGCGACCTCGATGCCGGCCAGCACGCCGATGATGCCGTCGAAGCGGCCGCCGCCGACGACCGTGTCGCAATGCGACCCCGTGACGAGCGGCTTCGTGCGGCGGCCGCTGCCTTCGCGACGACCGATCAGGTTGCCGCCCGCGTCCATCGATACCGCGAGTCCGGCTGCGGCGAATTGCGCGGCGAGCCAGGCGCGCGCTTCCGTAAACAGCGGCGAGAACGCGCGACGCGTCCAAGGGACGTCGGGCCGCGTGAAGCGCGCGAGTTGCTCGACGCGCGCGTTCAGGCGCTCGGCGTTCAGGGGCGGAAAGACCGTCGGATTCATGCGTGCTCCAATTGCGTGGCGATCGACCGGCTGCCGTGCGGCTTCAGGAAGCGGCCCGAGCCTGCCGGATTGACGATGCGTGCGCCGTCGTACACGAGCGCGCCGCGACAGTAGGTGGCGGCGATGCGCACCGAGAATTCCATGCCCTCGAACGCGCTCCACTGCACGGCCGACAGGCTGTGCGACGGATCGAACGCATAACGCTCGGGCGTGAGGATCACGAAATCCGCATCGGCGCCGACGTCGAGCGACCCCTTGCGATCGTCGAGCAGGAAGTGCCGCGCGGGGTTCGTCGCCAGCAACTCGGCGACCCGCGTCGGCGCGATGCCGTGCTGCTCGCAGCCAGTCCAGAATGCCGGCAGCAGCGTTTCGAGGCCCGGGCCGCCCGACGCGTTACGGAACACGTTGGCGTTGCCCTTGCGTTCGAGCCCCCAGCTCACGTGATCCGACGACACGAACGTGCACTCGCCGCGCGAGATATGCGTCCACAGCAGTTCCTGCTCGGCGCGCGGGCGAATCGGCGGGTAGTGCTTCGTCTTCGCGCCAAAGCGTTTCGTATGCGTTTCGTGATCGAGCATCAGGTACTGCACGCAGGTCTCGATGCTCGCGCGATGGCCGGCGCGCCGGAACATGTTGCACAGCTCGAAGCCGCGCGACGTCGACACGTGCACCGCGTGCGCACGGGCGCCCGTCTCCGCGCCGATCTCGTAGATCAGCGCGGTCGCCAGGTTCTCGATCAGCGGCGGATGCGCGCGCAGGAACGCGTCCCAGCCCGTGTCGCCGGCCTCGATCATCCGCGAGATGTTCTTGCGCGTCAGGTCCTGCATCTGGTTGTGCACGCCGCACGCGAGGCCCGACGGCGCGATCAGCCGGAACGCGTCGTACAGCACGTCCTCCTCGACCCGAGGGAACCGGCCGGGCGTCGCCTCGAACGTCGAAAACTTGAACGCACAGACGCCGCCGTCGATCAGCCCGGCCGCCGCTTCGAGGCCGTGCTTCGCGTTGAGCGTGCCGTACAGCGCGACGTCGACGTGGCAATCGCGCTCGGCCTCCGCGATCTTGCGGTCGAGCTGCGCGCGCGACGCGACCGGTTCCGGATCGTCGTACGGCATGTCGACCATCACCGTCACGCCGCCCGCGGCCGCCGCGCGCGACGCATGGCCCAGCCCTTCCTGGTTCGCCTGGCTGGCCGCATGCACCTGCCCGTCGACGACGCCCGGCAGCACCCACTGCCCGCGCGCATCGATCGTGTCGCGCGCCGCCGGCGGCACGCCCGCGCCGCGCGCGGCGATTTGCCCGCCCCGGATCGCGAGCCAGCCGTCGTCGACCACCTCGCGTGCGTCGACCAACCGGCCACGCACCACCTGCTCGAATTCGCTCATCTCTGCCTCCTGCTTTTTTGATCACGAGCAGTTTAGGCAGCGCTCTGCCAGAATGTCTCATGCCGATTTATCGCCCCCACATAACATGGAGTTAAGGCTGTGCGTCTGAACCTGCGCCAGATCGAAGTGTTTCGCGCCATCATGCTGACCGGCTCGATCAGCGGCGCCGCGAAGCTGCTGCACGTGTCGCAGCCGGCGGTGTCCCGGCTCATTTCGTATGCGGAGCAGCGGCTCGGTCTCGCGCTGTTCGAGCGCATCAAGGGGCGGCTCTATCCGACGCCGGAAGCGCAGCGGCTATTCGTCGAAGTCAACGCGGTGTACCAGGGCGTGCAGCGCGTCAACGAAATCGCGGAAGACCTGATCGAGAACCGGATGGGCCACCTGCGCATCGCATGCAGCCCCAATCTCGGGCAATCGCTGCTGCCGCGCGCGATCGCGGCGTTCTACCAGCGCTTTCCCGACGTGCGCATCATCCTGCACACGATGATCCCGAGCGTGTTGCTGCAGGCCGTACTCACGCAGCAGGTCGAGCTCGGCATCGCGTTCCTGGAGGACACCCACCCGAACGTCGAGAGCCAGCTCCTGTATGAAAACCGGATGGTCGCGGCCGTGCCCGCGTCGCACCCGTTCGCGCGGCGCAAGACGCTGGCCGTGCGCGATCTCGCGAACCAGCCGCTGATCGGCTATGGCAGCGACATTCCGCTCGGGCAACTGGTGCGGCGGCTGTTCAGCGACGAGGGACTGATACCGCAGGTCAAGATCGAAGTGCAGCAGGCGCACGTCGCGTGCGCGCTCGCGCAGGCCGGCACCGGCATCGCGCTGATCGACGAACTGACGGTCGCGGGGCCGGTGTGGCCGCAGATCGTCGTGAAGCCGATCGTGCCGACCATCGCCGCGCCGGTCAGCGTGCTGCACCCCGTGCTCGCACCGCTGTCGCGCCTCGCGCACGAGTTCATCGACACGCTGCACGCGCTTTCCGCGGACGCATGAATTACGGCGTCAACACGCCATCACGGGATTACCCTAGCCTTAACATCGCGTTATGAAGTCTCCATAAAATAGCAATAACGCTCAATATTCGGCGTCCCTAGAATCGTTTGGACAGTACCGCCACACAAGGCTTTCCGCCTGGCGCGTACGGTCTTTTTCCCCTCTCAGGACAAACGACACATGGGACGCATTCTGTCTTCGAAGGACGTCGAAGCCGCCGTCAAGGGCGGCTCGGTTTTCGCATGCGGCGGCGGCGGCTGGGCCGACCACGGCCGTGAACTCGGCACGCTCGCGGTCACGATCGGCCGCCCCGAACTGGTGGCCATCGACGAATTGCCGGACGACGCGTGGATCGCCACGGCCGCCGCGATCGGCGCGCCGGGCGGCCTCACCGACTGGCAAATGCTCGGCGCCGACTACGTGAAGGCCGCGCAGCTCGTGCAGGACGCGCTCGGCGCGCCGCTCGCGGGGCTCATCATCGGGCAGAACGGGATGTCGAGCACGCTGAACGCGTGGCTGCCGTCCGCACTGCTCGGCACCAAGGTGGTCGACGCGGTGGGCGACATCCGCGCGCATCCGACCGGCGACATGGGCTCGCTCGGCCTCGCGTCGAGCACGGCGCCGATGATCCAGGCGGCAGCCGGCGGCAACCGCGCACAGCATGCATACATGGAAGTAGTCGTGCGCGGCGCGACCGCGAGAGTATCGCCGGTGCTGCGCAAGGCGGCCGACATGGCCGGCGGCTTCATCGCGAGCTGCCGCAACCCGATCCGCGCATCGTACGTGCGCCAGCATGCGGCGCTCGGCGGCATCAGCCGCGCGCTCGCGCTCGGCGAGGCGATCATCGACGCCGAGCGGCGCGGCGGCAGCGCGGTGATCGATGCGATCTGCGCGGCCACGCACGGCGAGATCATCGCGAGCGGCAAGGTCGAGCGCAACACGCTCGAATACACGCGCGAGGCGTTCGACGTCGGCCTCGTCTATCTCGGCAGCGGCGCGCAGCGCGCGGTCATTCATGTGATGAACGAACACATGGCGGTGGACGACGCGCACGGCGAACGGATCGCGACCTACCCCGACGTGATCACGACGCTCGACAGCGAAGGCCGCCCCGTCAGCGCCGGGCAGCTGAAGGAAGGGATGGAGATCCACGTGCTGCGGGTGGCGAAAGCGCATATTCCGCTGTCGTCGTCGGTGTTCGATCCGGCGGTCTACCCGCCGGTCGAAGCGGCGCTCGGCATCTCGATCGCCAACTACGCGCTCGCGCGCTGACCGGAGGGCGACACCATGACCCGCACCTTCGAAGTCACGTCCGGCAACACGCTGCGCTGCAAGGGCTGGCGCCAGGAAGCGCTGCTGCGCCTGCTCGAGAACGTGCTCGCCGTCGGCGAGGACCCCGAACAATTGATCGTCTACGCGGCGCTCGGCCGCGCGGCGCGCGACTGGCCGTCGCACGACGCGATCGTACACACGCTGAAGACGATGGACGAGGACCACACGCTCGTCGTCCAGTCCGGCAAGCCCGTCGCGCTGCTGCGCACGCATGCGAGCGCGCCGCTCGTCGTGATGGCGAACTGCAACCTGATCGGCCAGTGGGCGAAAGCCGAGCACTTCTATGAACTGGAACGGCGCAACCTGATCTGCTGGGGCGGGCTGACGGCCGGCGACTGGCAGTACATCGGCTCGCAGGGCGTGATCCAGGGCACCTACGAGATCTTCTCGCGGATCGCCGAGCGCCATTTCGACAACGACCTGCGCGGGCGCTTCATCCTGACCGCCGGCCTCGGCGGGATGGGCGGCGCGCAACCGCTCGCGGGCCGCATGGCCAACGCGGCAACGCTCGTCGTCGAGATCGACCAGACGCGCATCGACAAGCGGCTGCAGATCGGCTTTCTCGAACGGCAGGCGCGCGATCTCGACGAGGCGCTCGCGCTGATCCGCGACGCGCAGGCGCGGCGCGAGCCGATCTCGGTCGGCCTGCTCGGCAACGCGGCCGACGTGTTCCCGGCGATCCTCGCGCGCGGCGTCGTGCCCGACATCGTCACCGACCAGACGGCCGCGCACGATCTCGTGTACGGCTACGTGCCGTCCGGCTACACACTCGACGAAGTGCGCGCGCTGCGCGACAGCGACCGCACGCGGCTGATGGACGCGAGCCGCGCGTCGATCGTGCGTCATGTCGAGGCGATGCTCGGCTTCAAGGATCGCGGCGCGATCGTGTTCGACAACGGCAACCTGATCCGCACGCATGCGAAGGACGGCGGCGTGGCGCGCGCGTTCGAGATCCCGGTGTTCACCGAGGCGTTCCTGCGCCCGCTGTTCTGCCGCGCGATCGGCCCGTTCCGCTGGATCGCGCTGTCGAACGACCCGAACGACATCCGCGTCATCGACGACTACCTGCTCGCGCACTTCCCGGACAACCGGATCGTCACGAACTGGATCCAGCGCGCGCGCGAATGCGTGCCGTTCGAAGGCTTGCCGGCGCGGATCGCGTGGCTCGGCCACGGCGAGCGCACGCGGCTCGCGCTCGCGGTCAACGCGATGGTGCGCGACGGCGTGCTGGCCGGGCCGGTCGCGTTCACGCGCGACCACCTCGACGCCGGTGCGATGGCGCACCCGAACATCATGACCGAGAACCTGCGCGACGGCTCCGACGCGGTGGCCGACTGGCCGCTGCTGAACGCGATGATGAGCTGTTCGTCGATGGCCGATCTCGTCGCGATCCATTCGGGCGGCGGCGGTTACAGCGGCTACATGACGAGCGCGGGCATCACCGTGGTCGCCGACGGCAGCGCGGCGGCGAACGAGCGGCTGACGCTGTCGATGACCAACGACACCGCGCTCGGGGTGATCCGCTATGCGGACGCCGGCTACGAAGAAGCGCTCGATGAAGCGGAACGCAAGCAGATTCCTCATATCCGGCTGTAAGGCCGCCCCGCACGACGACAGGAGATCGAAGTGAAGCAAACCGCGGTTCCCCTCGACACGGCCACGGCCGTGTCGCCCCCTGCCACACGTGCCGGGCGCGCCATCGCCGCGGCCTCGATCGGCAACGCGCTGGAGTGGTACGACTTTTCCGTCTACGCGTTCTTTGCCGTGTACATCGCGCAGAACTTCTTCCATCGCGGCGACACGGGCACCGAGCTGGTCGAGGCGTTCATGGCGTTCGGGATCGGCTTCATCGCGCGGCCGCTCGGTGCGCTCGCGATCGGCGTGTACGGCGATCGTGCGGGCCGCAAGGCCGCGCTCACGCTGACCATCCTCGTGATGGCGGCCGGCACCGCCATCATCGCGTTCGCGCCGCCGTTCACCGCGATCGGCGTCGGCGCGCCGCTGCTGATCCTGTGCGGCCGCCTGCTGCAGGGCTTTTCGGCCGGCGGCGAAGTGGGCGGCGCGGCGGCGTTCCTGATCGAGCACGCGCCGGCGGACCGCAAGGGTCGCTACGCGTCGTGGCTGCAGGCCAGCATGGCCGCGTCGAACATCCTCGGCGCGCTGGTCGCCACCGGCGTGACGCTCACGCTGTCGCGCGAACAGATCGGCGACTGGGGCTGGCGGATTCCGTTCATCCTCGGTCTCGCGATCGCGCCGGTCGGCCTGTGGCTGCGCAAGACGCTCGACGAAACGCCGCATTTCCGCGCGGAAATGGCACGCGCCGCGCGCGCCCCGGCCGAACGCAAGACGCCGCTGCTGCAGGTCGTGCGCGACTATCCGCGCGCGCTCGTGGTCGGCACCGGGTTCTCGGTACTGTGGGCCGTCTGCGTGTATGCGCTGGTGATCTACATGCCGACACACGTGCAGCGCGCGCTGCACTTCGACGGACGCGACGCGTTCATCGCGTCGCTGGTCGGCAACTGCCTGATGGCCGTCACCTGCGTGTGCGCGGGCAGCTGGTCGGATCGCTTCGGCCGGCGCAAGGTGCTCACGGCCGGCGCGCTGCTGATGCTCGTGTCGGTGTACCCGCTGCTGCGCTGGCTCGCCGACGTGCATACGCTTGCCGCGCTGATCGCGGTGCAGAGCGCGTTCTGCGTGATGGTCGCGATCTTCACGGGCGTCGCGCCGGCCGCGTTGTCGGAGCTGTTCCCGACCCGCGTGCGCGCGACCGGCATGTCCCTGTCCTACAACATCGCCACGACGATCTTCGGCGGCTTCGCGCCCGCGATCCTCGCGTGGCTCACGCAACGGTCCGGCAACCCGTTCGCGCCTGCCTGGTATGTGATGGTCGCGAGCGTCATCGCGCTCGCGTCGATCGCCGCGCTGTCTTCCACGTCACGTCACGCCTGAAATCGGAGAACTGCTTCATGCAACGCTTCCTCATGCGGAGCGCGATCGCGCTCGCGCTTTTCGCCGCCGTCCCGGCCTTCGCGGACGTCACGCTCGACGGCCGGTCCGTCACGCCCGAATCGATCGCGCGCATCGCCGACGGCGAAGCCGTGTCGATCGCGCCCGCCGCCCGCCAGCGGGTCGTCGCCGCGCACGACGTGCTGCTGAAGGCCGCCGCGGCCGGCCAGCAGATCTACGGGCTGACGGTCGGCGTCGGCCTCAACAAGGACCGCGAGATGGTCGACGCGCACGGCAAGTTGTCGCAGGAGGTCATCGAAGCGTCGACGCGCTTCAACATCGGGCTGATCCATGCGCATTCGGGCAGCGTCGGGCCCGACATGAGCATGCGCGTGGCCCGCGCCGCGATGGCCGCGCGCCTGAACGCGATGCTCGACGGCGGCGCCGGCGTGCAGCCGGCGATCGTCGACGCGTACGCGCAGTTCCTCAATCGCGGCGTCACGCCGGCGATGCCGGCAGACGGCTCGATCGGCGAAGCCGACATCACGATCCTGAGTCACGTCGGGCTCGCGATGCTCGGCGAAGGCGATGTGTACTACCAGGGCCGCAAGCTCGCGGCCGCCGACGCGCTGAAGTCGGCCGGCATCGCGACGATCCATCCGTACGGCAAGGACGCGCTCGCGATCCTCAGTTCCAACGCGTATTCGGCCGGCATGGCGGCGCTGGCGCTCACCGACATGGCGCGCCTCGCGCAGGTGTCGAAGCTCGTGTTCGCACTGAGCCTGCAGGGGCTGAACGGCAACGTGTCGCCGTTCCGCGAGGACACGCTGGCGTTGCGGCCGTTCCCGGCCACGCTGCGCGCCGGCGCAGCGCTGCGTACGCTGCTCGCGGGCAGCAGCCTGTGGAACAAGGACGCGGACCGGCCGCTGCAGGATCCGCTCAGCTTCCGTTCTGGCGTCTACCTGCTCGGCGAAGAGGATCGCACCTACGACGAAGCACGCGCGTTGCTGCAGGTCCAGCTCAATTCGAGCGACGACAATCCGGGCGTCGCGGTCGGGGTCACGCCGAAGTCGACCCGCGCGCAGGATGCGGCCGGTTACGTCGACGGCGGCGGCGCGGTGCTGCCGAGCGCGAACTTCGAGCCGCTGCCGTGGGTGCTCGCGTTCGAACAGCTCGGGCTCGCGCTCGGCCACAACGCGCTCGCGTCCGCGCAACGCATCGTCAAGCTGAACGACCCGCACCTCACCGGCCTCTCGCGCTTCCTCGGCACCGAGGAAACCGTGCATGCGTTCGGTGCGATGGAGAAGCCGCCGACCGCGCTCGCGATGACGGTGAAGTCGCTCGCGATGCCCGTGTCGCTCGACTACCTGCCGGTGGCCGGCGGCATCGAGGACGTCGCGACGAACGCGCCCGACGTCGTGCAGCGCGTGCAGAAGCAGATCGACGCGAGCTACACGCTGCTCGGCCTCGAACTCATCGAAGCCGCACAGGCGATCGACCTGCGCCAGCGCAAGCAGCCGTCGTTCACGCTCGCGCCGGCCACGCAGCCGCTCTACCGCGCGCTTCGCACCAAGGTCGCGTTCCTCGAGCGCGACCGCCCGCTCACGCCCGACTTCCGGGCCGCCGATACGCTGCTGCGCGCGTATCGCGACTGAGCGACAGCGGCACAACACACTCCCTTCGTTTCACCGTTTTCCCGCCGCCGCGATCGTCGTCCGATCGCGGTGCGGGGGACGCACGTCCGCATGCAACCGGATCGACCTACCGTTCGCCGTCTTTCACCCACACCGCACCGGAACACCACCATGAAAAAACTCCTGTTCGCGCTGCCGCTCGCCGCGGCCGCTACTGCCCACGCGCAAAGCAGCGTCACGCTGTACGGCATCGTCGAGGATGGCGTCGACTACGTGTCGAACGTGCAAGGCAAGCATCTCGTGCAGCTCGCATCGGGCGTGACCGCCGGCAGCCGCTGGGGCGTGCGCGGCACCGAGGATCTCGGCGGGGGCCTGAGCGCGATCTTCCGGCTCGAAAGCGGCTTCGACATCAACTCCGGCCGCCTCGGCAGCGGGCTCGCGTTCTCGCGCAATGCCTACGTCGGCCTGAACGACGCGAAGCTCGGCACGCTCACGCTCGGCCGTCAGTGGGATTCGATCGTCGACTACGTCGAGCCGTTCACGCTGAACGGCAACATCGGCGGCTACTACTTCGCGCACCCGAACGACATGGACAACACCGACAACGGCTTCCCGATCTCGAACGCGGTCAAGTACCGCAGCCCGACGATCGCGGGCTTCACGTTCGGCGGCCTCTATGCGTTCGGCGGGCAGCCGGGCCGGTTCTCCGACAACGCGACGTTCAGCGTCGGTGCGAACTACGCGGCGGGGCCGATCGGCGTCGGCATCGGCTACCTGCGGATCAACAACCCGGGCGTGTCGACGCAGGGTTATCAGAACTATCCGGGCTTCACGAACGCGATCTATGGCAACTACCTCGATGCGGCGCGCGCGCAGAAGGTGTTCGGCGTCGGCGCGTCGTACCAGGTCGTGCAGTGGCTCAAGCTGCTGGCCGATTTCACGAACACGAACTTCCAGCAGGGCAGCGCGGGGCACGACGCGACGTTCCAGAACTACGAGCTGTCGACGCTCGTCACGCCGACGCCTGCCGTGACGATCGGCGCGGGCTACACGTACACGACGGGCCGCGACCACGCGACGAACGCGGAGCCGAAGTACCACCAGTTCAACCTGAGCGTCGAATATGCGCTGTCCAAGCGCACCAGCGTGTATGTGATGGGTGCGTTCCAGAAGGCGGCGGGCGACGCGCCGGTGGCGCAGATCGCGGGTTTCAATCCGTCGAGCAACCAGAAGCAGGCGGTCGGGCGCGCGGGTATCCGGCACGTGTTCTGACGTTCCTGGCGGCTGACGGTCGGGCGTGGCGCCCGCCGTCAGCCGTTCCGTTCGTCTTCGCTTCCTTTATTCGATTCGATCAGTATGCCTATTCATTCAACCCGGAATACCGGCCGGCGGCAACGCCGCCTTCTGTCGACCCTCGGCGCATCGCTGATCGCCTGCATGATCGCCGCTGATGCATCGGCCCAGTCGTCCGTATCGCTGTACGGGCTGACCGACGTTTATGTCGGCACGCAAAGGAGTCTCGGCAAGCCGCGCGCGGTTGCGATGAATTCGGGCGGCTTCACGACGAGCTTCTGGGGGATCGGCGGCCGCGAGGATCTCGGCGGCGGTTATGCGCTGCAATTCGCGCTCGAAGCGTTCATGCGCCCGTCGAACGGCGGCGCCGGCCGCTTCAGCGGCGATACGTTCTTCGGCCGCAACGCGTATGTCGGCGTTTCCACACCGTACGGTGTGCTGCGCGCGGGACGCAACACGACGCCGTATTACATCTCCGTCGTGCGCTTCAACCCGTTCTCGACATCGTTCGGTTTTTCGCCGGCGCTGAACCAGATGTACAAGGGCGTCGCGGGGCAAGGCCTCGTCGGCGACAACGGCTGGAGCAATTCGGTGCTGGTTACGACGCCCGGCGAGCATGCGCTGCAGGCAAGCCTGATCTATGCGACGGGCAACGAGCCCGGCCACACCGGCGCGAACCAGTGGGGCGGCAGCGTCACCTACGACCGGCAACGCGCATTCAGCGCGACGCTCGCGTTCCAGCAGGCGCGCTACGACCGCGCGCCGGGCGACCTCATCGCATCGATCGCCGGCTTCACGCAGCAGGACGCCGTGCTGGCCGGCGTCGGCTACGACCTGAAGTTCGTGAAGCTCACCGCGTTCTACCAGTACGTGCACGACGCGATCGACGGCGGCGGGCTCGGCACGCATAGCGGCCAGGTAGGTGCGGCCGTGCCGCTCGGCTTCGGTACGCTGCTCGCGTCGGTCATGGCCGCGAAAAGCCACGGGCGCGACCGCCCGTCGAGAACGACCTGGGCGCTCGGCTACGACTACCGGCTGTCGAAACGAACCGACGTCTACGTCGCGTTCATGCGCGATCGCGCGAGCGGTGTCGGGAATGGCGATTCGGCGGGGCTCGGCCTGCGCACCGCATTCTGAGTTCGCGCGCGGTGCGCGCTCAAGCGTCGACTTCCGCGTGCAACAGCAACACCGCGTCGCGCTTCTCCAGCAGATGGCGCCGCAGGATCGCCGCGAGCGCCTTGCCGTCGCGCGCCTCCAGCGCCTTGATCATCTCTTCGTGATCGTGCACCGCGCGATCCCACTTCTCGACGTGCTGGTTCGAGCGGAACCGCATCGACATGATCCGGCGGTTGATCGACTGGTACGTGGCGCGCAGCGCCGAGTTGCGCGCGGCCTCGTTGATGCGGTCGTGGATTTCCTGGTTGCGGCTGTAGTAGCCGGGCAGGTCGTTCTGCATCCGGCACGCGAGCATCGAGTAGTGCAGCGCCTTGATCTCCGCGAGCTCGGCCGGCGTGATGCGCTCGCAGGCCAGCTCGCCTGAGAACGCCTCCAGCCCCGACATCAGCTCGAACGTCTCGCGGATCTCCGATTCGCTCATCCGGTACACGCTCGCGCCGCGGTTCGGCGACAGCACCAGCAGCCCCTCGGCCGCCAGCACCTTGAACGCCTCGCGCAGCGGCGTGCGCGAGATGCCGAGCGTCTCGCACAGCTCGCGCTCGTTCAGCCGCATGCCCGGCGTGAGCACACCTTCCACGATGAATTTGCGCAGGTGCTCGACCACCGTGTCGTGCAGCCGCTGCCGCTCCAGTTTCGGCAATGCCGGCGCGCCGCCGACATGCTCCAGATCATTCAAATCTTGCATGCAAAGTCCTTCCCTCTTGCTTCACGCGATTCTACTGCAACTCGCCCGACCCGAATATCACCCCGCCAATGTCGGGTAAACACCGGCATTTTCGGCGAAATCAGCACTTGGTTTCTCGGCGATCGCTCTGCTAAAGTATTTTGCATGCAAAATTCAAAATGCAACCAAGGAGACAGAACGACCATGCTGCACCTCGACTTTCATCCGTCCGGCCGCCACTTCCTGCAGATTCCGGGGCCGAGCCCGGTGCCCGACCGCATCCTGCGGGCGATGAGCTATCCGACCATCGACCACCGTGGCCCCGAATTCGGCGCGCTCGGCCTCAAGGTGCTCGCCGGCATCAAGAAGATCTTCAAGACCACGCAGCCGGTGATCATCTATCCGGCGTCGGGCACCGGCGCGTGGGAAGCCGCGCTGACCAACACGCTGAGCGCCGGCGACACCGTGCTGATGTTCGAGACGGGCCACTTCGCGACGCTGTGGAAGAAGATGGCCGAGGCGCTCGGCCTGAAGCCCGAATTCCTCGGCCTGCCCGGCATCGAGGGCTGGCGCCGTGGCGTGCAGCCCGACATGATCGAAGCGCGCCTGCGCGCCGACACCGCGCACGACATCAAGGCCGTGTGCGTGGTGCACAACGAGACATCGACCGGCGTCACGTCCGATATCGCCGCGGTGCGCCGCGCGATCGACGCGGCCGGGCACCCGGCGCTGCTGATGGTCGACACGATCTCGGGGCTCGCGTCCGCCGACTACCGCCATGACGAATGGGGCGTCGACGTGACGGTATCGGGCTCGCAGAAGGGGTTGATGCTGCCGCCGGGCATCAGCTTCAACGCGGTGTCGCCGAAGGCGCTCGCGGCGAGCGAGCACGCGAAGCTGCCGCGCGCGTTCTGGGGCTGGCACGAGATCATCGAGGCAAACAAGACCGGCTACTGGCCGTACACGCCGAACACCAACCTGCTGTACGGGCTGGCCGAAGCGCTCGACATGATCCTCGGCGAAGGGCTCGACGCCGTGTTCGCGCGCCACCAGCGGCTCGCGGAAGCGACGCGCCGCGCGGTGCGCGCATGGGGTCTCGAACTCCAGTGCGCGGACCCGGCCGTCTACAGCCCCGTGCTGACCGGCGTGATGATGCCCGACGGCGTCGACGCGGACGCCGTGCGCAAGCTCATCTACGAACGCTTCGACATGTCGCTCGGGCAGGCGCTCGGCAAGCTGCGCGGCAAGATGTTCCGGATCGGCCATCTCGGCGACTGCAACGACCTCACGCTGATGGCCACGCTCGCCGGCTGCGAGATGGGGCTGAAGCTCGCCGGCGTGCCGGTCGCCGCGAGCGGGGTCGTCGCGGCGATGGACACCCTCGCGTCGAACACGCACACGCCCGCGCTGCGCGCGGCGGCCTGATCGCATGGCCCGGCGGCACGCCGCCGGCCTCTCGCCCGTACCCCCTGCGGCCTGCGCACGACGCGCGGCCGCGCTGCATCGGCACGAAGCCGGACCCAGAACCGGCGCGGCTGCAAGCCAGACAACATCCAGGAGACACAACATGAAGCTGTTCCGAGCGACCGGCATCGTGCTGGTGATGCTGTGCGTGATGTACTTCATCACGTACCTCGATCGTGTGAACGTGAGCACGGCCGCCGCCGGGTTCGGTAAGGAATTCGGGCTGAACAAGACGGAGATCGGTCTCGTGTTCTCCGCGTTCGCGTATCCGTACCTCGTATTCCAGATCATCGGCGGCTGGGTCAGCGACCGCTTCGGCGCGCGCCGCACGCTGCTCGCGTGCGGGCTGCTGTGGGCCATCGCGACGCTGCTCACCGGGATGGCCGGCGGCCTCGCGTCGCTGCTCGCCGCGCGCCTGCTGCTCGGGCTCGGCGAAGGCGCGACGTTCCCGGCGGCCACGTCGGCGATGTCGCGCTGGGTGCCGCGCGAGAAACGCGGCTTCGCGCAGGGCATCACGCACGCGTTCTCGCGCGTCGGCAACGCGGTCGCGCCGGCCGCCGTCGTCGCGGTGATGGCCGTGTACGGCTGGCGCGAATCGTTCTACATCTGCGGCGTGATCAGCATCGTGTGGGTCGTGGTGTGGGCGCTCGTCTATACCGAACACCCGAAGGACCACCCGCGCATCACGCAGGCCGAACTCGACGCGCTGCCGCCTCCGAAGCAGAAACCCGCGACCGTACCGTGGGGCCCGCTGTTCCGCCGGATGATGCCCGTCACGATCGTGTACTTCTGCTACGGCTGGACGCTGTGGCTGTTCCTGAGCTGGATTCCGCAGTACTTCCTGCACAGCTACGACCTCGACCTGAAGAAGTCCGCCGTGTTCGCGTCCGCGGTGTTCTTCGCGGGCGTGATCGGCGACACGCTCGGCGGCCTCGTCACCGACCGCATCTACGCGCGCACCGGCAGCCTCAAGCGTGCGCGCAGCTGGATGGTGTCGATCTGCATGCTGTTCACGCTGCTGTCGCTGTTGCCGCTGCTGTTCACGCACCACCTGTACGTGTCGATGGCGTGCCTCGCGGCCGGCTTCTTCTTCGCCGAGATGACAATCGGCCCGATGTGGGCCGTGCCGATGGACATCGCGCCGGAATACTCGGGCACCGCGAGCGGGATGATGAATTCCGGCTCCGCGCTCGCGGCGATCCTGTCGCCCGTGATCTCCGGCTACGTGATCGACCGCTTCGGCAGCTGGGAGCTGCCGTTCATCGGCAGCATGGTGCTGATGGGCGTGGGCGTGCTGCTCGCGTTCCGCATGCAGCCGGACAGCCGCTTCGCCGACACGCCCGCCGAACAGCGCGCCGCCAATCGCTCACCGGCCTGATGCCCACGGGGCGCTGTCGCCGCCCCGCTTTTTTCTCGACTCGTCACCATGACCCAAGCTACCCATGACCTCGCCGCCCGGCTCGCCGCCGGCTGGCAACACGGCATCGCGTTCGCCGCGCTGCCGCCCGAACTCGTTCCCGCCAGCACCGACGCCGCGTATGCAGTGCAGGCGCAGGTGCTCGCCGAACGCAGCGCCGCGATCGGCGCGTGGAAGGTCGGCGCGAAGCAGCCCGACGGGCCGATCCAGGGCGCGCCGCTGCCCTACGACTGCCGGCACGCGAGCGGCGTCACGCTGCCGCGCGGCGCGTTCCGGCCGCTCGGTCTCGAACTGGAGATCGCGTTCCGCTTCGGCCGCGATTTCGCGCCGCGTGCCGACGTGTATGCGGACGATGAAGTGTTCGACGGTATCGCGCAGATGGGCGCCGCGATCGAGATCGTCGCGAGCCGCTTCCGCGAATGGCCGGACGTCGCGCCCGCCGCACAGCTCGCTGACCTGCAGAACCACGGCGCGCTCGTGCTCGGCGAGATGACCGGCTATCGCGCCGATTTCCCGTTCGTCGCGCCCGCCCCCGCGTTCGCGTTCGACGGGCAGGACATCGCAAGCGCCACGCCCGGTACCAACCCCGCCGGCGATCCGCGCCGCCTGCTGCCGTGGCTCGTCAATCACGCATCGCGGCGCGGCATCGCGCTGCCGGCCGGCACCGTCGTCACGACCGGCTCGTACACGGGCATGTATTTCCCGCAGGCCGCGGGCACGGCCGTCGGCCGCATTCCGGGGCTGCCGCCCGTCAGCGTCACGCTCGCCTGATCCGTTCGTCTTCTCTCGATACCGATTGCCGCCATGAAATCCGCCGTCTCGCCTTCGCTGGTTCGCCCCGTCCATCTCGTGCCGTCGCAAGGCGCCGCGCTGTCGCCGCTGTTCGAGCGGCTGCGCACGGAAATGCGCGGCGACGTCCATGCCGACCGCGCAAGCCGCGGCCGCTACGCGACCGACGCGTCGATCTACCAGATCATGCCGCTCGGCGTGGTCGTGCCGCGCGACCAGGACGACCTGCGAATCGCGCTCGACATCGCGCGCAACCGCAAGATTCCCGTGCTCGCTCGCGGCGCCGGTACGAGCCAGTGCGGGCAGACGGTCGGCGAAGCGCTCGTCGTCGACAACAGCAAATGGCTGAACCGGATCGTCGAATTCGATGCGCAGGCGCGCACCGTCACCGTCGAGCCCGGCATCGTGCTCGATCACCTGAATGCGTGGCTGAAGCCGCACGGGCTGTGGTTCCCGGTCGACGTGTCGACCGGCGCGCAATGCACGATCGGCGGGATGGCCGGCAACAACTCGTGCGGGTCGCGCTCGATCGAGTACGGCAACATGGTGCACAACGTGCTCGCGATCGACGCGATCCTCGCCGACGGCAGCGAATGCCGGTTCGGCTCGCTCGCGCAGCCGGTCACCGACCGCCGCACGCTCGACCTGCTGCACGGGGTCGAACGGATCGCGCAGCGCGAGCGCGACGAGATCGTCGAACGCGTGCCGAAGGTGCTGCGCCGCGTGGCCGGCTACAACCTCGACCTGTTCGACTGCCAGAACCCGCGCGCATACACCGACGACGGCCACGCGAATCTCGCGCACCTGCTCGTCGGTTCGGAAGGCACGCTTGCCTACAGCCGGCAGGTCACGCTGAAGCTCGCGCCGCTGCCCGCGCACAAGGCGCTCGGCGTCGTGAACTTCCCGACCTTCTATCAGGCGATGGATACCGCGCAGCACATCGTGAAGCTGAAGCCGGTGGCCGTCGAGCTCGTCGATCGCACGATGATCGACCTGTCGAGGGAGAACCCGGCGTTCCGGCCCGTGATCGAACAGGCGCTGGTCGGACAGCCGCAGGCGATCCTGCTCGTCGAGTTCGCGGGCGAATCGCGCGATGCGCAGCTGACGCAGCTCGACCGGCTCGCCGAACTGATGGCCGATCTCTGCCTGCCCGACAGCGTCGTGAAGATGACTGATGCCAGCGCGCAGAAGGCGCTGTGGGACGTGCGCAAGGCCGGGTTGAACATCATGATGAGCATGAAGGGCGACGGCAAGCCGGTGTCGTTCATCGAGGATTGCGCGGTGCCGCTCGAACATCTGGCCGAATACACGCGCCGCCTGACCGACGTGTTCCACAAGCACGAAACCGAAGGCACCTGGTACGCGCATGCAAGCGTCGGCACGCTGCACGTGCGGCCGATCCTCGACATGCGGCGCGACGGCGCGGCGCGCATGCGCGAGATCGCCGACGAAGCCGCGGCGCTCGTGCGCGAATACAAGGGTGCGTATTCGGGCGAACACGGCGACGGCCTGTGCCGCGGCGAATGGGTTGCGTGGCAGTACGGCCCGCGCCTCAATGCGGCGTTCGCGGAGATCAAGACGCTGTTCGATCCCGACAACCGCTTCAACCCCGACAAGATCGTCAATCCGCCGCGCATGGATGCGCGCGAAAATTTCCGTTTCGCGCCCGGTTATGCGGCACTGCCGCTGCGGCCCGCGCTCGACTGGTCGGCCTGGAACGTCACGCGCAACCCGCTGACCGGCGAAGAAACCGAACCCGGCACGGGCACCGACATCACGCACGGCCTCGCATCGGCCGTCGAGATGTGCAACAACAACGGCCACTGCCGCAAGTTCGACGCGGGCACGATGTGCCCGAGCTACCGCGTGACGCGCGACGAGCAGCATGTGACGCGCGGCCGCGCGAACACGCTGCGGCTCGCGGTGACCGGCCAGCTCGGCGCGGACGGCCTCGCCGGCGACGACGTGAAGGCCGCGCTCGACCTGTGCGTGTCGTGCAAGGGCTGCAAGCGCGATTGCCCCACGGGGGTCGACATGGCGCGCTTCAAGATCGAGGCGCGGCACGCGTGGAATCGCAAGCACGGCACGACGCTGCGCGAACGGCTTGTCGCGTATCTGCCGCGTTATGCGCCGTGGGCGGCACGGATGCGCGGCGCGATCGCGTTCGCGAACGGCGTGCCAGTCGTCGCGTCGTTGGTGAAGCGCTGGGTCGGCCTTGCGCCGCAGCGTGCGCTGCCTGCGTTTGCGCGGCCGTTCCTGGCGGATGCGGGTGCAACGTCGGCCGGATCGGCAACCCGCGACGTGCTGCTCTTCGTCGATACGTTCAGCAACTACCAGGAGCCGGACAACGCACGCGCCGCGCAAGCCGTGCTCGAAGCGGCCGGTTATACCGTGCACTTCAACGTGCGCGCCGGCGAGCGGCCGCTGTGCTGCGGCCGCACGTTCCTCGCGGCCGGCCTCGTCGACGACGCGAAGGCCGAGGCGAAGCGCACGCTCGACACGCTGCGGCCCTACCTCGAACGCGGCGTCGCGATCGTCGGGCTGGAGCCGTCCTGCCTGCTGTCGATGCGCGACGAGTTTCTTGCGTATGGCTATGGCGAAGAAGCGGCACGGCTCGCCCGCCACGCGTTCCTGTTCGAGGAATTCCTGGTACGCGAACAGGCGGCCGGCCGGTTGTCGCTGCCGCTCGATGCGATCGACGCGGCCGAGGCGCTGGTGCACGGCCACTGCCATCAGAAGGCGTTTGGCGCGTTCACGCCGGTGCAGACCGTGCTGCGCTGGATTCCGGGGTTGAAGGTGTCGCCGGTCGAATCGTCGTGCTGCGGAATGGCCGGCAGCTTCGGCTATGAAGCCGAACACTACGATGCGTCGCAGGCAATGGCCGAGCTGTCGCTGCTGCCGGCCGTGCGTGCGCGAGCCGAAGGCACGATCGTCGTCGCGGACGGCACGAGCTGCCGGCATCAGATTCACGACGGCGCGCAGACGCAGGCCGTGCACGTGGCGCGCGTGCTGGCGCAGGCATTGCGCGGTTGATCCGCGATATCGGAACAACACGTGACGCAGGGGCGCAGCTCGCCTGCGTCACTGCGGCTCGCCCATTCCACCCATCAGCGTCATCAGCTGTTCGCGCAACCATTGGCTGCCCTGGTCCTGATCGGCGCTGCGATGCCAGTAGCAGAAGTAGTCGAGGCCCGGCATCTCGAACGGCAGTTCGAGGATGCGCGCCGGATAGCGCTGCAGCAGCCGCAGCGGCGCCGTCAGCGCGAGATCGCCGCGCATCGCGATCAGCGGCGCGACCATGTAGTGCTGCACGCGCATCTGGATATTGCGGCGCAGCCCGAGCCTCGTCAGTTCCGCGTCGACGTGCCCGCTGCCCTTGCGGCGGCTCGACACGTGGATATGCCCCATCGACAGGTAGTCGTCCATGGTCAGCGTATTGCCCTTGAACGGGTGATCGTCGCGGATCATGCACGCGTAGCGGTCGCGCACGAGCAGCGCCTGGTGCAGATGCGGATCGCCGATCAGCGGCGCGTCGATCGCGATGTCGACCGAGCCGTTCGCGAGCGCCGTGGCCACTTCGCGGCGGTCCATCGTGTAGCTGCGCACGTGCATGCCGGGCGCATGCGTCTGCAGCAGTTCGCCGAGCGCGGGCAGCAGCAGCGCTTCGGTCAGGTCGCTCATGCTGAGCCGGAACACGCGCCCGGAAGAAGCCGGATCGAACACGTCGCCTTCGTGCGCGCTCGAATCGAGCAGTTGCAGCGCCTCGCGCACGCGGCCGACGATGTTCTCGGCCATCGGCGTCGGCATCATCCCGGCCGGCGTGCTGACGAACAGCGGATCGTTCAGCGTCTTGCGCAGCCGCGCCAGCGCATTGCTGACGGCCGGCTGCGTGAGGTTCAGCACCTCGGCCGCCCGCGTCAGGTTGCGCTTGTTGTAGATCGCCTCGAATACGACGAACAGGTTCAGATCAATCTTCGAAAGGCGCATCGCCGGATCTCCTTGCCGGCATCTTACGGCGGGCGCCTCTCGTTCGTCCATGTCGCCGCCGCGCGCCGCTCAACCGCGCAGCGGCGGCGTCAGGTAGGCCGCCGTCGAACCCGGCACGCCGTCCTTGATCTCCATCCGCGCGATCGCCTGCAGGTGCACCTCGTCCGGGCCGTCGGCGAAGCGCAGCGCGCGGCCCCAGGTCCACAGATCGGCGAGCGGCGTATCGGGGCTCAACCCCGCCGCGCCGAACACCTGCATCGCACGGTCGCAGACGTCCGTATAAACGGTCGGCACGAGCGCCTTGATCATCGAGATTTCCTTGCGCGCGGCCTTCGCGCCGACCTTGTCGATCATCCACGCGGCCTTCAGCACGAGCAGGCGCGCCTGGTCGATCTCGATGCGCGAGCGTGCGATCCATTCGCCGATCGTGCCGTGCCGGTTCAGCGGCTTGCCGAACGCCTCGCGCGACTGCGCGCGGTCGACCATCAGCTCCAGCGCAAGCTCGGCCGCGCCGATCGAGCGCATGCAGTGATGGATGCGGCCCGGCCCGAGGCGCGCCTGCGCGAGCGCGAAGCCGCTGCCTTCCTCGCCGAGCAGGTTGCGCGCCGGCACGCGCACGTTGTCGAACGTGATCTCGCAGTGCCCTTCCGGCGCGTGGTGATTGACCACCGTGATGTTGCGCACGATCGTCACGCCCGGCGTGTCGCGCGGCACGAGAATCATGCTCTGCTGCTGGTGCGACGCCGCCTCGGGATCGGTCTTGCCCATCACGATGAAGATCTTGCAGTTCGGATGCGCGGCGTTCGTGATGAACCACTTGCGGCCGTTGATCACGTACTCGTCGCCCACGCGCTCGATGCGCGTCGTGATGTTCGTCGCATCCGACGACGCCACGTCGGGCTCCGTCATCGCGAACGCCGAGCGAATCTCGCCGCGCAGCAGCGGCAGCAGCCACTGTTCGCGCTGTTCGGGCGTCGCGAACATGTGCAGCAGCTCCATGTTGCCGGTGTCCGGCGCGTTGCAGTTGAACACCTCCGACGCCCAGCTCACGCGCCCCATGATCTCGGCGAGCGGCGCGTATTCGAGGTTCGTCAGGCCCATGCCGGGCTCGTCGTCCTTCAGGTGCGGCAGGAACAGGTTCCACAGCCCTTCCGCCTTCGCGCGTTCCTTCAGCTCCTCCATGAACGACACGGGATACTGGCCCGCATGCACTTCATCGTTCCACTGGCGGATGCGCGGCACGATGTGCGCGTCCATGAATGCCCGCACGCGCTCGCGCAGTTCTTCCACTTTCGGGGTGTAGCCAAAGTCCATGATCGACTCCTCGAGATTCCGTGTTCCGTTCGGTCAGAAGGCCGAGACACCGCCGTCGACGGCGACGGCCTGCCCGGTCAGATAAGTGTTTTCCTTCGCGCACAGCATCAGCATCGTCGCGACAATTTCGTCGGGCCGGCCGAGCCGCTTCATCGGCGAGCCCTGCGCGAGAAAGTCCTGGCGGTCGCCGATCTCGCCGTCGGTGACCATCGGCGTCGTGCTGTAGAACGGGCACACCGCGTTCACGCGGATGCCGTGGCGCGCATATTCGAGCGCGGCCGTTTTCGTGAGCCCGACCACCGCATGCTTCGACGCCGCGTACGCGGCCAGCTTCGGCGCGCCGCCGAGCCCGGCCATCGACGCGACGTTCAGGATCACGCCCTCGTGCTGCGCGAGCATCTGGCGGATCTGGTGCTTCATCCCGAAGAACACGCCCTTCGCGTTCACCGCGAAGCTCAGGTCGAGATCGGCTTCGTCGGTGTCGATCAGCGCCTTCATCGGCGGTGCGATGCCCGCGTTGTTGATGCCGACGTCGAGCCGCCCGAAGCGCGCGGCGGCCGCGTGCACCAGCGACGCGACGTCCGCTTCGACCCGCACGTCGCAGTGCTGCGCGATCACGTCGGCGCCGGCCGCGCGCAACGGCGCGGCCACGCGTTCGAGCGCTGCGCCGTTCAGGTCGCCGAGCGCGAGCCGCGCGCCCATCGCCGCCAGTTCGGTCGCGAGCAACGCGCCGAAGCCGCTTGCGGCGCCGGTGATCATCACGGCCTGCCCGGCGTAGCTGTCGAGTTTCATCGCGCGCTCAGATCGTCAGGCCGCCGTCGACGACGATGCACTCGCCATTCGTGTAGCTCGCCGCGTCCGACACGAGATACAGCACGGTGCCGGCCATTTCGCGCGGCTCCGCGTGGCGGCGCAGCGGGATCTTCGCCATCCAGTTCTCGTAGATGTCCTTGTCGGCGAACAGCGCGCCGGCGAACTTCGTCTTGGTCAGCCCCGGCAGCAGCGCATTCACGCGGATGCCCAGCGGCCCGCATTCCTTCGCGAACGCCTTCGTCATGTTGACGACGGCCGCCTTCGTGATCGAGTAGATGCCTTGCCGGTCGCCCGGCTGCAGCGCGTTCACCGACGCCGTGTTGACGATCGCGCCGCCGCCGTGCGCCTTCATCAGCTTGCCGGCCTCGACCGACATGAAGAAGTAGCCGCGGATGTTCACGTCGACGGTCTTCTCGTACGCGGCGAGATCCGTATCGAGGATGTGCCCGAAATACGGGTTCGCGGCCGCGTTGTTCACGAGGATGTCGAGCCGCCCGTGCTTGCCGCGGATATGCTCGAACGTCGCGGCGATATCTTCCAGCCGGCCGACGTGGCAGGCCAGCGCCTCGGCGCGGCCGCCCGCCGCGACGATCGCGTCGGCCACGGCCTGGCAATCGTCGAGCTTGCGGCTCGACACGATCACGTGTGCGCCCTGCTCCGCGAGCAGTTTCGCGATTTCCTCGCCGATGCCGCGGCTCGCGCCCGTCACCAGCGCGATCTTGCCGGTCAGGTCGAACAGATCCGTTGCCATGTTGTCTCGCTCCTCCATTGATGGGTGTGTCGTTGTCGCCGCGTGACGATCGCGGCGCGTTCAGCGATGCGCGTCGATCACGCTCACGGCCAGTTCGGCCAGCCGCCCGGCCATCGCGCCGACACGCAGCGCCTGCTCGCTCGACGCGTTGCCCTGCAGCGCGCGCGCCTTCACGCCCTGCGCGATCGACGCGAGCCGGAAGAAACTGAACGCGAGATAGAAGTGCCAGTCGCGGATCGGCTCGATCCCGCGCAGTTCGCAATAACGCGCGACGATCGCCGCTTCGTCCGGGATGCCGAGTTCGTCGCGATCCTGGCCCGCGAGCCCGCGCACCTGCCCGCCGGACGGCAGCCGCAGGCACATGCAGAAATACGCGAGATCGGCGAGCGGATTGCCGAGCGTCGACAGTTCCCAGTCGAGCACGGCCTGCACGCGATAACCGTCGCGCGCGAACATCAGGTTGTCGATCCGGAAGTCGCCGTGCACCAGCGCCGACCGGCCCGTATCTTCGGGGCACGCTTTCGGCAGCCAGTCGATCAGCGTCTCCATCGCGTCGAGGCGCTCGGTTTCGGCCGCGCGATACTGCTTCGTCCATACGCCGATCTGGCGCTCGAAGTAGTTGCCGGGGCGGCCGTAGTCAGCCAGGCCCACTGCGTCGACATCGACGTCGTGCAGCGCGGCCATCGTCTGCAGCAGCGCGTCGTAGCACGTCGCGCGATCGGCCTTCGGCAGTTCCGGCAGCGCGGGATCCCAGAAGATCCGGCCATCCTCGAAACTCATCACGTAGAACAGGCTGCCGATCACGTCGCGGTCTTCGCAGAGGTGATATGGCCGCGCGACCGGCACCGCGGTGCCCGACAGCGCGGTCAGCACGCGGAATTCGCGATCGACCGCATGCGCGGATTTCAGCAGTTCGCCCGGCGGCTGGCGGCGCAGCACGTAGCGGCCGCTCTTCGCGTGCAGCAGGAAAGTCGGATTCGACTGGCCGCCGGCAAACTTCTCCAGGTCGACCGGGCCTTCGAAGCCCGGCACGTGCGCTTCCAGATAGGGAGTGAGGCGGGCTACGTCGAGTTGCTGGGAAGGGTTCGTCATCGTCGCGATCGTTCGTGGGTCAGCCGTAGGTTCGCAGCGCGTGTCGTTCGGGATCCTCCAGATGCGGGATGCCGTTGAACGACGCGAGGTGGAATGCATCGGCGTTGAAGAAAAACTGCGAAAGACTGCTGTTGCGGATCTGCAGGTTCAGCGCGATCGCGCTCGACGGCGGCGCCGCGAGCACCTGCTGCACGGTGACCGCGATCGGGCCGCCGGAGCTCACCGCGAGCACGCGCTGGCCGCCGCCGTGGCGGATCGCGGCGCGCGCATCGGCGACGCGCTGCTGGAAGTGCGCCCAGGTCTCGGGCGCCGCGTCGCCGAGCTGGTCCTCGGACCACAGCTGCAGCACCTGCCGGAGCGCGCGGAAATGCTCCTTCATCGATCCGGCCGCGAGCCGCGCGATCTCCGGATAGTCGCCGGCCGCCGCCGCGAACAGCCCGTGGAAGTCGTATTCGTTCAGGCCCGGATGGCGGTCGACCGGCGCGCCTTCGCGGCCCATCCCGCGCAGGATCGCGTCGACCGTCTGCGCATGCCGGCTCAGCGTGCCGCAGATCACGCGGTCGAACGTCAGGCCCTGCCGCGCGAAGTATTCGCCGAGCCAGACGCCCTGCTGCTCGCCGGCCACGGAGAGCCGGTCGTAGTCGTCCGTGCCGAACGACGCCTGCCCGTGCCGTACCAGAAAGAGTTCAGCCATCGCATGCCCGCCGGATCAGAAGGATTCAGCATAGCCAGCGGGTGTGCATTTTTAAACTTTATTTCCTGAATCTTCGGGTATTCACCCTGTGAATTCCCTCCCCGGACGCTTGCGCCCGGGGATATGGCAAGCGCTGGCCGTTACCGGCCGCCCTCCCGATGCAGTTGGGGCCTGCTCTTCACCGACGTCACGCCCGCTACCTGGCGGGCCGCGCCCACCGCGGCCCTGTCCTGCGATTCGTCCGTGATCGGCCCGGCGCGCAGCGTGTTCGACATCGAGCGCCGGCCGGTCACGCGGAATGCGTGGCGCTTCCGTCGACGGCCGCCTGCAGCGATCGTTCCGCCGCGGGCGTCACCAGTACGATCTTGCCGACGTGGCGGCCCGAATCCATCAGCTCGTGTGCGCTGCGCGCGTCGCGAAAATCGAACAGCCGGTAAACCTGCGGCTTGACGGCCCCTTGCCGGATCAGCGGCCACACGGCCTCTTCGAGTTCGCGAATGATCTGCGCCTTCTCCGCGTAGGTGCGCGAGCGCAGCGTCGAGCCGATGTGCGTGAGCCGCTTCGTCAGCATCGGAAACAGGTCGAGCTCCTTCGCGGGGCCCTTGATCACGCCGATCTGCACGATGCGGCCGTTGATCGCGGCCGCCGCGAAATTGCGCGCGACGTAGTCGCCGGCAATGATGTCGACGATCACGTCGACGCCCTTGCCGCCCGTGAAGCGCGCGACCTCCTCGACGAAATCCTCGCTGCGGTAGTCGATCGCGAGATCCGCGCCGAGCCGCATGCTCGCGTCGCGCTGCGCGTCCGAGCCGACAGTGGTGATGATCGTCGACGCGCCGAACGCCTTCGCCAGCATCGTCGCCGTCGTGCCGATCCCCGACGCGCCGCCGTGGATCAGCACGCTCTCGCCGGCTTCGAACCGGCCGCGCTGGAACAGGTTCAGCCAGACCGTCATGAAGGTCTCCGGCAGCGCCGCCGCTTCGGCCATGCCGAGGCCGTCGGGAATCGCGAGCGTGTTGCTCTCGTTCGCCACCGCGTATTCCGCGTAGCCGCCGCCCGGAATCAGCGCGCAGACACGATCGCCGACAACGAACCGCGTGACGTCGCGCCCGACCGCGACGACGTCGCCGGCGATCTCGAGGCCGGGAATGTCGGACGCGCCGGGCGGCGGATCGTACAGCCCCTTGCGCTGGAATACGTCGGGGCCGTTTACGCCGGCCGCGTGAATCCGGATCAGCACTTCGCCGGGGCCCGGCAACGGCACGGCGCGCGTGGCCGGTACGAGCACTTCGGGGCCGCCGGGACGCACGATCTCGATCGCGGTCATGTCGGCGGGGAGGGTTTGGGCATCGTCACTCACGATATGATCCTCAACGTTCGTCGATGCACTGTCGATTCGTGGGCCATCCCCGAATCGCCGCATCGCAATGTGTGTGAGGCCAGTCTATGGGCGATGCCGCTCGCGGGCACGCAGCGAATTGCCGATCGGGGAATGCAAAAATGCATCAGTCGGGACAAACGATGAATTGGGACGACGCGCGCGTATTCCTCGCGATTCATCGCGAACGCACACTGCGTCGCGCGGCACAGACGCTCGGCGTCGATCAGGCAACGGTCGGGCGACGGCTCGCGACGCTCGAGCACATGCTCGGCGCGACGCTGTTCCTGCGCTCGTCGAAAGGCTATCTGCCCACGCCGGTCGGCGAACTGGCGCTGCGCGCCGCCGAGGCGATGGAGCAACATGCGCACGAGCTGGTCCGGCTGACGCAGGGTGTCGACCGGCGGCTCGCCGGCGAGGTGAAGATCACGACGACCGATGCGCTCGCGATCGAGTTCGTGATGCCGTCGATCGCGCGGCTGCATGCGAAGCATCCCGACGTATCCTTCGCGCTGAACACGTCGTCGCAAATCCTGAATCTCGCGAAGCGCGAAGCCGACATTGCGATCCGCACCGTGCGGCCCGACAACCCCGATCTGGTCGCGCGCCGCCTCGCGCACTGGGACATGGGCCTGTTCGCGTCGCACGACTATCTGCACCGGCACGGCGAGCCCGAGCGCGGCCACGCATTCGCGGGCCACGACCTCGTTGTCTACCAGCCGTACATCGACGCCAGCCGCAAGCCGACCCTCGCCGGCGAGCCGATCGACGGCGGGCGCATGAACTCGAACCTGATGGCGCGCGCCGCGGTGCGCTCGGGCCTCGGCATCGGCGAGATTCCCGTCTACATGGGCGAGCGCGACGGGCTCGTCCGCCTGTGGCCGGAGCGCGTGAGGCAGGCGCCTTACGAGGTCTGGCTCGTCACGCACCGCGACCTGCGCCACACCGCGCGCATCCGCGCGGCGATCGACGAGATCGTGGCGTCGTTTGCCGCGCCACGATGATGCGGGCCAAGCGCGAGCGCCTGCCAACGCCGCCCGCCGCCGGTCATGCGTCGTCGCCGCGTCGCACCTGTGACGGATCGAGTGCCAACCCGTCACGTACCGCCTGCCCGCAGATCCAGGCGGCCATCCGTCTGCGTTCGATGGCGCGGCCCGTGCGGTAGTATGGCGACTCGATGGAACCCCGATGGATCTGAACGCGTGGCCATGCCCGAACTTTCTTCCTCTTCCGGCGCCGGCCAGGGCGCCCAGGCGCTCGTCCTCATCGCCGAGGACGAACCCGAGATCGCCGAGATCCTGATCGCCTATTTCGCGCGCAGCGGCCTGCGCACCGTGCACGCCGCCGACGGCCGCCGCGCGCTGGAGCTGCACCTGTCGCTCAAGCCCGACCTCGTGCTGCTCGACGTGCAGATGCCGCACGTCGACGGCTGGAAGGTGCTCGCCGAGATCCGCCATCGCGGCGACACGCCCGTCATCATGCTGACCGCGCTCGACCAGGACATCGACAAGCTGACCGGGCTGCGCATCGGCGCCGACGACTACGTGGTCAAGCCGTTCAACCCCGCCGAAGTCGTTGCGCGCGCACAGGCCGTGCTGCGCCGCTCGATGGCAGGTTCCCGCCAGGAAGAACAGCGCGTGCTGCGCGCCGCGCCGTTCGAGATCGATCTCGAACGCCACGAGGCGACGGTCGAGGTCGGCAACACCCGGCACACGCTCGCGCTGACGCTCACCGAATTCAAGCTGCTCGCGCAGCTCGCGCGCGCGCCGCGCCGCGTGTTCAGCCGCGGCGAGCTGATGGCCACCTGCTTGCCGGAAGGCGATGCGCTGGAGCGCACGGTCGACAGCCACGTCAGCAAGCTGCGCAAGAAACTCGACGATCTCGGCGTCGCGGGCGTGCCGGTCAGCGTACGCGGGGTCGGCTACAAGCTCTGGGGCGGCGAATGAAGCTCGACGGGCTGAGCCGCCAGATCGCGCTGACGATGGGCGCGATGGTGTTTGCCGTGACGCTGCTGATGGTCGTGACGGCCTACACGTTCTACTACTTCGCATTCAAGTACTGGCCCACGGAATTCAACCAGTCCGAGTGGCTGCCGACCGGGCCGGAATGGGTGTGGCTGATCTCGACCACGCTGGTCGGCCTCGCGCTCGCGGTGTTCGTCGCGATCCATCTGTCGCGCCGCATCCTCGTCCCGCTCAACTCGGTAACGGACAGCATCCGCCGGGTCGCGCGCGGCGATCTCGGCGCGCGCGCCGTCGCCGGCGACCGTTCGCTGCACGAGGCCGCGCTGCTCGCCGACAACTTCAACGCGCTCGCGAGCGAACTGCAGCGCGTGACCGACGAACAGACGTTCTGGAACGCCGCGATCGCGCACGAACTGCGCACGCCCGTCACGGTGCTGCGCGGGCGGCTGCAGGGGCTCGCCGAAGGCGTGTTTACACCCAGCGAGGCGCTGTATCGCAGCCTGCTCGCGCAGGTCGAAGGATTGACGCGGTTGATCGAGGACCTGCGCGTGGTCAGCCTCGCCGATAGCGGCCACCTGAGCATCGAGATCCGCGACACCGACCTCGCCGCCGACGTGCGCGCCGTGGTCGACCTGTTCGCGCACGCGCTGCAGGCCGCCGGCCAGCATCCGGTGCTCGATCTCGACGCGCGGCCCATGCGCTGCGACCCGGTCCGTATCCGCCAAGCGTTGCTGGCGCTGCTGGAGAATGCGCGCCGCCATGCGGTGCCCGGCGCGATCCGGATCCAGACGCGCATCGAAGACGGGATGTGCCGGCTGCGCGTCGAGGACGACGGCCCCGGCATCCCGGCCGACTTCGCACCGCATGTGTTCCAGGCATTCAGGCGCGTCGACGAATCGCAACCCGGCGGCAGCGGCCTCGGGCTCGCCGTCGTCGCGGCAATCGCGCATGCGCACCACGGCGAAGCCGTCTGCGTGCCGACGGGCGCCGGCGGTACGCGGTTCGAGGTGCAGTGGCCCGATCACCTCGTGCCGGCGCGAGAGGACGAACGCTTTCCGGCCTGAGCCGCCGCCGTCACGCGTGCGGCTCGCGCCCGACCTGTTCGAGCGGCGGGCTGAACCCGAGCACCGTGTATTGCGTCACGGACACCGTCCCTTTCCCCGCCGCGCCCCGCACGACGACCGCGCGCACGGCGCCGGCCCGGTCGAACTTCAGCTTCGTGCCGACGGTTGCGTTGCGCAGCGCCTCGAGTTCCTCGACCCGCGCGATCGCCAGCTTGCGCACCGCGCCGGACACATACACCGGCAGGAACACCAAGGCGATGAACATCGACACCGCGTCCTTCGACACGCTGTCCAGCATCGGCTGGCCCGACATCGCGAGCGACAGCGACGTCGCGGCGACGAAGATCGCCAGCACGGTCGCGCCCACGCCGAGCGACGAGAACCGCTCGGACGCCTTCTTCATGCGCGCCTTCACCAGCGCACGCGTGGTCGCGGACGTCACCAGCCATTCGCGCTGCGCGCCGTAATACCCGGCGATGCCGAGGAACAGCGTCGCGACCGCGCTGACGAGGATGCCGCTGTACAGCGCATCGAGCATCACGCAGACGAATTCGAGCACGCACACGATGACCAGCGGAACCAGCAGCAGACGGAACGAATAACCGTCGCGCCCGTGCCCCTGGATCCACCATTTCACCGGCGACAGCTGCCAGAAGCGGCTGTCCCGATGAAGCGAAAGTTCTTCGATGTCCGTCAATTTCCCACCCGTGGAATCCCGTTGCGCCACCGGCGCCGCGTTGCCCGCGCCCGCCCGAAATGAAAATGAATACCCCAGGTTATCGATTGATCCCAAAGATTCATTAGACAGTGTCTCCGCCGCCGCGCGATGCTGGCCCCGCCAGTGAACGCGGTGTCATTGCAACGCCGCACACGAGAACGGAGTGAGACACATGCCTAACGACCATCGTCAACGGCGCCGCACGTTGTGGCTGCTGTGCGCGCTTTCGTTCATCCTCTACGTCGATCGCGTCAACCTCGCGACCGCGGCCGGCGCGATCAAGGCCGAGCTCGGCCTGTCGAACACCGAGCTCGGCGTCGCATTCTCCGCGTTCGCGTATTCGTATGCAATCTGCCAGATCGGCGGCGGCTGGATCGCCGACCGGTTCGGCGCCCGCATCACGCTGATCGGCTGCGGGCTGATCTGGGTCGTCTCGACCTTCGCGACGGGGCTCGTGCACAGTCTCACGCTGCTGTTCGCCGCGCGCCTGCTGCTCGGCATCGGCGAAGGCGCGACGCTGCCCGCCCAGGCCCGCGCGATCACGCACTGGTTCCCGCGCGAGCGGCGCGGCGTCGTGCAGGGCTTCACGCATTCGTTCTCGCGGCTCGGCAACGCGGTCACGCCGCCGATCGTCGCCGCATTGATGACCTGGCTGTCGTGGCGCGCCGCGTTCTTCGTGATCGGCGCGGTAACGCTGGTGTGGCTCGCCTGGTGGATCGTCGGCTTCCGCGAGCATCCGCTCGGCGACGACGACGGCCGCAGCACGCGCGCCGCACGCCCCGCACCGCCGTCCGGCCCGACGCCGTGGGGGCCGCTGTTCCGCCGGATGGCGCCGACGATCTTCGTCTACTTCTGCTACGGCTGGACCGCTTGGCTGTTCTTCACGTGGCTGCCGACGTTCTTCCTGAACGGCCAGGGCCTGAACCTGAAGTCGACCGCGCTGTTCGCATCCGGCGTGTTCTTCGCGGGCGTGGTCGGCGACACGCTCGGCGGCTGGCTCTGCGACCGGATCTACCGGAAGACCGGCAACCTCGCGCTGTCGCGCCAGAGCGTGATCGTCACGAGCTTCGCCGGTGCACTCCTCTGCCTGCTGCCGCTCGCGGTCGTGCACTCGACGGCCGGCGTCGCGCTGTGCCTGTCGGGGTCGTTCCTGTGCCTGGAGCTGACGATCGGGCCGATCTGGGCCGTGCCGAGCGACATCGCGCCGACGCACGCCGGCATCGCGAGCGGGATGATGAACGCCGGGTCCGCGATCTCGGGGATCCTGTCGCCGATCCTGTTCGGTTATCTCGTCGACCGCACCGGCAGCTGGACGGTACCCTTCATCGGCTCGGTCGCGATGCTGCTGATCGGGATCGTCGCCGCGTTGCGGATTCGCCCGGACCGCACGCTGTCGGAAGCGATGCCGGCGCTCGTCGAGGCCCCCGTCGCGCCGTCGGCACGCTGACCCGGCTCGTCCCCGTGCCGGCATCACGCATCGCCGCGTTCCGCGACGCGTGATGCCGGCACGGCCAGCGCACCACTCCATCAAGCGCCGCCGCCATCCTCGGCACCCTCGCGGTGAAACAGCGCGAGAAACTGCTGCGCGGGGATGCTCAGCGGCCGGTCGCGCCGCACGATGCTGCCGTACGACGGCAGCTTCTGTTCGAGCGCGTAATCGATGATCGCGACGAGCCCGTGCTCCGCGTTGCGCTGCGCGACCGTCAGCGGAATCACGCCGAGCATCGTCGAACGGTCGACGAGGTTCATCGTGGTCAGGATCGAGCCCGTTTCGACCAGCCCGCGCGGCATCGGCTGGTGACGCGCATGAAACTCGCGCTCGACGACCTCGCGCGCCGGGCTGCCGGCCGGCTGCAGGATCCACGCGTAATCGAGCAGCGCGTCGAATCCGACCGGCCCGGCGCCCGCGAGCGGATGGTCGCGGCCCGCGATGATCGCGAGCGCCTCGTCGTCGACCACGCGGAAGTCGCAATCGGCCCCGACGTTGCGCCCGATTACCACTTCGAGCACGCCTTCGCGAAGCTGCGGCATCAGCCGGTCGCTCGTGTCCACCGCGATATCGATGGCGAGCAGCGGATAACGCGCCTTCAGCTGCACCAGCGCCTCGGTGAGCCGCCCCGGCGACGCCGCCATGATGCTGCCGATCGCCAGCCGCCCCGCGCTGCCGAGCTGCAGTTCGCCGAGCTCGCGGTTCAGCGCCTCCATGCTGCCGCGGATCCCGCGGAAATAGCCGAGCACGCGCTCGCCGGCCGGATTCAGCACCAGCCCGCGTCCGACGCGATCGAACAGCCGCTGGCCGAGCGCGCTCTCCAGTTCGGCCAGCATTTTCGTCGCCGCCGGCTGCGTGAGGCCCATCTGCTCGGCCGCCGCGCGCAGCGTCAGGCATTCGTCGACGGCAAGCAACAGCGCGATCTGCCGCATGCGCAGCCGGTTCAGCAGCTGCGGGGTCGAGTCTCGTCGGTCGATCGAGCCCATCTTTGATTACTCCAGGTTATCGATTCATCAAGAGTTTTCAATTTACCGACTCATTCCGTCTACCTAGCATCAACCCCATACACGAACGGCCACGCGCCGCCACCGGAGACACAGCATGCACACCCCATCGACCGCCGCCCCCCTGCCCGTCGTCGCCCTGACGCTCGGCGACCCCGCCGGCATCGGCGCCGAACTGATCGCGAAACTGCTCGCGCGGCCCGACGCGACGGCTCACGCGAATCTCGTGCTGATCGGCGATCGCTGGCTGTGGGAAGCCGGCCAGCGCGTCGCCGGCGTGCAGGTCGATGTCGAACCCGTCGCGTCGCTCGCCGCGGCACGCGGCCGGCCGTCGACCGCGCGCGCCGCGTTCGTCGAAGTCGACACGGTCGATCCCGCGCAGGTGACGGTCGGCCAGGCCGGCGCGCCCGGCGGCCGCTCGACGCTCGCCGTGCTCGACCAGTGCCTCGACGCCGCGCTCGCCGGCGACATCGACGCGATCTGCTTCGCCCCGCTGAACAAGTACGCGATGAAGCTCGGCGGGCTCCGCCACGACGACGAACTGCACCACTTCGCCGAAGCGCTCGGCGTGACCGGCTATTTCTGCGAATTCAACACGCTCGGCGAACTGTGGACGGCGCGCATCTCGTCGCATATTCCGCTGAAGGATGCGGCGGGCTGCCTGAGCATCGAGCGGATCGAACAGGCATCCGAACTGATCTACCGGTCGCTGCTCGCGAACGGCGTCGCCGCGCCGAAAGTCGCGATCGCCGCGTTCAACCCGCACGGCGGCGACGGCGGCAGCTGCGGCCGCGAGGAAGTCGACATCATCGAGCCCGCGGTGCGCCGGCTGCAGTCGCGCGACTGGCCGACCGACGCGCCGTTCCACGGCCCGTTCCCCGCCGACACGATCTTCCTGAAGGCGCAGGCCGGCGACTACCAGGCGATCGTCACGATGTACCACGACCAGGGGCAGATCGCGATCAAGCTGCTCGGCTTCTCGCGCGGCGTGACCGTGCAGGGCGGGCTGCCCGTGCCGATCACGACGCCCGCGCACGGCACCGCGTACGACATCGCGGGCCGCGGCACCGCCGACGTCGGCGCCACCTGGCAGGCGCTGCAGATCGCGTGCCGGATGGGCTCCGCGCGCCGCACCCCCGCTGTTTCGGTTTCGGCGTGACGCTCGCACGCCCTTTACACACGACAACACCGAATCCAGGAGACACCATCATGAAGATCCGTTCCGTGCGCGCCCGCGTATTCCAGTGGAAAGGCAAGACCGTCCCGCCGCAAGGCAACTTCTGTTCGAACGCGATGGACCTGCTGTATGCGCCGCAGGAAACGATGAGCACGTTCCGCTTCCATGCGTGGACGGTCGTCGAAGTCGAGACCGACGACGGCATCGTCGGCCTCGGCAACGTCGCGCTCGCGCCGCACGTCGCGAAGGTCATCATCGACCAGTACCTCGCGCCGCTCGTGATCGGCCAGGACCCGTGGGACTACGAATACCTGAACCAGCGGATGTATCGCGCCACCCACGCGTGGGGCCGCAAGGGCGTCGGCATGGCCGCGATCTCGGCGGTCGACATCGCGATCTGGGACATCCTCGGCAAGAGCGTCGGCAAGCCGGTGTTCAAGCTGCTCGGCGGCCGCACCAAGGAAAAGATCCCCTGCTACTACTCGAAGCTCTACCGCACCGACCTGAAGGCGATGCAGGACGAGGCGCAGCAGTATCTGAAGGAAGGCTTCCGCGCGTTCAAGATGCGCTTCGGCTACGGGCCCGCGCACGGGCAGCAGGGGGTGGTCGAGAACCTGAAGTCGGTTGCGGCGATCCGCGAGGTGATCGGCTACGACAACGACCTGATGCTCGAGTGCTACATGGGCTGGAACCTCGAGTACGCGAAGCGCATCCTGCCGAAGCTCGAGAAATACCAGCCGCGCTGGCTCGAGGAACCGGTGATCGCCGACGACATCGACGGCTACGCGGAGCTGAACCAGCTGACCCGCATTCCGATCTCCGGCGGCGAGCACGAATTCTCGCTGTACGGCTTCAAGCAGCTGCTCGACCGCAAGGCCGTGTCGGTCGTGCAGTACGACACGAACCGCGTCGGCGGGATCACGATGGCGCACAAGATCAACGCGCTGTGCGAGGCGTACAGCGTGCCGGTGATTCCGCATGCGGGCCAGATGCACAACTATCACCTGACGATGAGCACGCTCGCGTCGCCGATGAGCGAATACTTCCCGATGTTCGACGTCGAGGTCGGCAACGAGCTGTTCTATTACATCTTCGACGGCGAGCCGGTGGCCGAAAACGGCTTCCTGCAACTGCGCGACGACGTGCCGGGCCTCGGTCTCACGCTGAAGACCGAATTCCTCGACCAGTTCGACATCGTCGAGTGAGGCCGGCCATGAACGCACGCTACCAGGGCGTCTTTCCGGTCGCGCCGACGATCTTCGACGCGCACGGCGCGCTCGATCTCGACGGCCAGCGCCGCTGCCTCGACTTCATGATCGACGCCGGTTCACAGGGCCTCTGCATCCACGCGAACTACTCCGAGCAATTCGCGCTCGGCGACGACGAACGCGACCTGATCACGCGCACCACGCTCGAGCATGTCGCGGGCCGCGTGCCGGTGATCGTCACGACGTCGCACTTCAGCGCGCGGATCTGCGCGGAACGAAACCGGCGCGCCCAGGCGCTCGGCGCGGCGATGGTGATGGTGATGCCGCCGTACCACGGCGCGACGTTCCGCGTGCCCGAAGCGCAGGTTCGCGCGTTCTTCGCCGAAGCGGCCGACGGGCTCCGCATTCCGCTGATGATCCAGGACGCGCCCGCGAGCGGCGTCGCGCTGTCCGCGTCGTTGCTCGCGACGCTCGCGCGCGAGATCGATGCCGTGTCGTACTTCAAGATCGAGACGGCCGGCGCCGCGTCGAAGCTGCGCGAGCTGATCGCGCTCGGCGGCGACGCGATCGAGGGGCCGTGGGACGGCGAGGAAGGCATCACGCTGCTCGCCGATCTCGATGCGGGCGCAACCGGCGCGATGACGGGCGGCGGCTATCCGGACGGGATTCGCCGGATCACCGATGCGTATTTCGCCGGGCGCCGCGACGAAGCGTGCGAGCAGTACGCGCGCTGGCTGCCGCTGATCAACTACGAGAACCGTCAGTCGGGCTTCCTGACCGCGAAGGCGCTGATGCGTGAAGGCGGCGTGATCGCGTGCGACCAGCCGCGCGCGCCGTGGCCCGAGCTGCATCCGCAGGTGCGCGCGGGGCTGCTCGATACGGCGCGGCGGCTCGACCCGCTCGTGCTGCGCTGGGGACGCTAGAGATCGAAAGCACGCGCGACGCAAACGCGTTGCGCATCGGCGGCCGGCACCTGCCGGCCCGCCACGGCAAGACAGCGGCCCATCCGAAGGCCGCCGCGGCCGACTACCCGAACTGGATGGAGACACCATGACCCTGTTGACCCCGGCCACCCCGGCCTACGAAGCCGGCGACGCCGTTCCGCGCCGCCGCTGGCTGCGCGTGATTCCGCCGCTGCTGCTCGCCTGCATCATTTCCTACATGGACCGCGTGAACATCGCGTTCGCGATGCCCGGCGGCATGAACGCCGAACTCGGCATGGACGCGACGATGGCCGGCCTCGCCGGCGGCATCTTCTTCTTCGGCTACCTGTTCCTGCAGATTCCCGGCGGCCGGCGCGCGGCGCTCGGCAGCGGCAAGACATTCATCGCGTGGTCGCTCGTGAGCTGGGCCGTGCTGTCGGTGCTGACCGGGCTCGTCACGCATACGTGGCAGTTGCTGACGCTGCGCTTCCTGCTCGGGGTGGCCGAGGGCGGCATGCTGCCCGTCGTGCTCACGATGGTCAGCCGCTGGTTCCCCGACCGCGAGCGTGGCCGCGCGAATGCGATGGTCATCATGTTCGTGCCGCTCGCCGGCATGATCACCGCGCCGCTGTCCGGCTTCATCCTCGCCGCGTACGACTGGCGTCACCTGTTCTTCAGCGCGGGCGCGCTGTCGCTGCTGTGCCTGGTCGCGTGGCTGCTGTTCGCCGACGACGGCCCGGAGACCGCGCGCTGGGTGTCGCCGCGCGAGAAGGCATACATCCTCGACGCGCTGCGCGACGAGCAGGAACGCAAGCGCGCGGCCGGCACGCCGGCTGCCGCATCGTTCGGCGAGATGCTGCGCAACCCGACGATCTGGCTGCTCATCGCCATCAACTTCTGCTATCAGGTCGGCATCTACGGCTATACGATGTGGTTGCCGACGCTGCTGAAAAACCTCACGCACAGCGGGATGGGCAAGGTCGGCCTGCTCGCGATGCTGCCGTATGTCGCGATGGTGATCGGGATGTTCGTCACGTCGTATTTGTCTGACCGAACCGGCAAGCGCCGCCTGTTCGTGCTGCTGCCGCTCGTCGGTTTCGCCGCGTGCCTCGCGCTGTCGGTGCTCACGCACGCGTCGATGGCCGTGTCGTTCACGTTCCTGATCGGGTGCGGCTTCTTCCTGCAGGCGGCCGCCGGCGTGTTCTGGGCGATTCCGCCGAAGCTCTGCAGCGTCGAGACGGCCGGCAGCGCGCGCGGCCTGATCAATGCGCTCGGCAATCTCGGCGGCTTCTGCGGCCCGTATGCGGTCGGCGTGCTGACCCAGCACGTGAGCGCGGCGGCCGGCGTGCTCAGCCTCGCGGTCACGCTCGCGGTGGCCGGCCTGCTCGCGCTGACGCTGCCGAAGCGCTGCGAGGACTGATACCCGATAACAACGGAGACACACCATGAACGACATCCTGCTGCTGGTGCAGAAATGCGCCCATACCTTCAGTTTCTACGACCTCGACACGAAAACCGCGCTCAAGCACGTCGTGCTGCCGAACTACCCGCACGAGTTCACCGTCGACGTGAACCACCGCTACGCGTACGTCGGCATCTTCGGGATCGAGACCGCATGGTCGCGCGGCCATGAAGGCGACCACCGGATCGCCGAGATCGACCTCGTCGAGCGCACGCACACGCGCATGCTCGACCTGTGGCCGTACTACCGGCCGCACGGCATGGCGAGCGACCGCGACGGCCGGTTGTATGCGATGAGCGAGGCACACGACATGCTGCTCGTGTTCGACGAGCCGACCCGGCAGCCCGTGCCGAACATGGCCGTGCCGTCCGGCGGCGTGAAGACGCACCTCGTGACGCTCACGCGCGACGCGAGCCGCGCATACGGCGTGCACCTGTTGTCGAACACGGTCACGCAGTTCCATCCGCGCGACGCGACGGTCGCGCCGCGCGCGGTGATGCCCGGCCCGCGCCCGGAAGGCAATGCGCTGTCGGCCGACGAGCGCACGCTGTTCGTCGCGAATCGCGGCGACGACACGCTGGTCGAGATCGACACGGAGACGATGACCTGCGGCCGCCGCGTGAAGACGCGCAGCGATCCGAACCGCATCTACCGGACCAGCGCGCCGGACGGCCGCGACCTGCTGCTGCTGACCAATTCGGGCGAACGGTCGATCTCCGTGTTCGATGCACACCAGCTCGAGGAGATCGAACGCATCGCACTGCCCGCGAACCCGACCGCGCTGTCGTTCCATCCGTCGCGGCGCGTCGCTTACGTGTCGTTCCAGGACGACTACGTGCGCGAACTCGATCTCGATACCTGGCGTTTCGTCGGCGCGTTGGCGACGCTGCGCGAACCCGATGCGTCGTTCGTGCTCGCGGGAGCACGCTGACATGCGCGACGGAGCGCCGCCCGACGGAGCGCCGCCCGACGAATCGTCGCCCGACGGCATGCCGGACGCGCTCGTCGATGCGCATCACCACCTGTGGCGGCTCGATGCGGGCGCACACTATCCGTGGCTGCAGACGCAATACGATCCGGCGCGCTTCATGTTCGGCGATTACTCGGCGCTGTGCCGCGATTTCGGTGCGGACGAGTTCCGGCACGCGGCGCAACGCGCGCCGATCGTCGCCAGCGTGCACGTCGAGGCCGAACGCGTGCGCGACGAAGCACTGGCGGAAACGCGCTGGCTGCACGAGGTCGCGGCGGCACACGGGCTGCCGTCGGCAGTCGTCGCGTGGGTCGACCTGCTGGCCGGCGATGCGGACGAGCGGCTCGCCGAACAGGCCGCGTGGCCGCGCGTGCGCGGCGTGCGCTTCAAGCCGCGCACCGCATCGTCGCCGGATGCGCCCGTCGACGGGCCCGGCACGCTGCGCGATCCGCGCTGGCCGGCCGCGCTGCAACGCGTCGCCGCGCACGGCCTGTGCTGGGATCTGCGCGTGCCGTTCTGGCATCTCGGCGACGCAGCCGCGCTGCTCGCCGATGCCCCCGATGTCGACGTCGTGCTCGAACACGCCGGGCTGCCGTGGGATCGCTCGGACGCCGGGCTCGCGCGCTGGCGCCGCGGCATGGAAGCGCTGGCGGCATCGCCGCGCGTGGCCGTGAAGATTTCCGAACTCGGCTTGCGCGACGCCGTGTGGAACGACGCGGACAACGCACGGATCATCCGCGACACGATCGCGATCTTCGGCTGGGAACGCTGCCTGTTCGCGAGCAACTTCCCGGTGGCCGGTTTGCGCGTGTCCTATCCCGCGCTGCTGCGCACGTTCGCCCGCGCGATGGCGGACCTCGACGACGCGGCACGCCGCGCGATCTGGCATGACAACGCGATCCGCGTTTACCGGATTGCGCTCGACGCACCAGCCGGCCCGGCTCGCGGATAACCCGCGTTTACGCACCTTCCGCCCCGTTCGGCCGGGCAGCGCACGCCGCCCGACCGACACATTTTGTGCATCGCACGACAAATCCTGAGCAAAAAGTATCGGTTCGCGTTTTCTTTTGATGTGGTGTCCGCATCGCCCCCGTCACACCATTGTTCCTGCCGTCATAGACGGCATTCGAACAAGCAGAATCAAGGAGACACGGGTGAACAAGATGCGAATCGTCGCAGCCGGGCTGCTGCTCGGCGCCTGTCTGCCGGGCGTCGCGGCCGCGCAGGTCTGCAAGGTGCCGACCCTTCGGGTGCTCGCGCAAAAGAGTCTCGGCCTGTCGGTAATGGAGAAATCGCTGGCCGACTACGAGAAGAAAAGCGGCACCCAGGTCGAGATCAGCTACTTCGGCGAAAACGACCGCCGCGCGAAATCGCGGCTCGATGCGTCGACCGGCGCCGGCTCGTACCAGATCTACTACGTCGACGAGGCGAACGTCGCCGAATTTGCGTCAGCCAACTGGATCGTACCGCTGCTCAAGTACTACCCGAAGGAATACGACTACGACGACTTCCTGCCCGGCCGCCGCGCGGTCGCAAGCTACAACGGCGTCGCGTACTTCGCGCCGCTGATCGGCGGCGGCGACTTCCTGTTCTACCGCCGCGACCTCCTCGACGCCGCGCACATCCCGGTGCCGAAGACGCTCGACCAGCTCGTCGCCGCGATCAAGAAACTCAACGCGCCGCCGAAGCTGTACGGCTGGGTCGCGCGCGGCCAGCGCGGCTCGGGGATGAACGTGTGGCGCTGGTCGCCGTTCATGCTCGGGATGGGCGGCGCATGGACCGACAAGGGCGGCCAGCCGACATTCAATTCGCCGGCCGCCGTGAAGGCGACGCAGCTCTACAGCAACCTGTTCAAGTACGCGCCGCCGGGCGCCGCGACCTACGACTGGAGCAACGCGCTCGAAGCATTCCGCTCGGGCAAGGTCGCCTTCATGATCGAATCGACGCCGTTCGCGGACTGGATGGAGGATACGAGCAAGTCGAGCGTGGCCGGCAAGGTCGGCTACACGCGTCCGCCCGCGCCGCTGCCATCGGCCGCGTACGGCCACGGCTTCGCGATCTCGGCGGTCGGCGCGAAGGACGACTGCACGCGGATGGCCGCCGGCCGCTTCATCGCGTGGGCAACCAGCAAGGACCAGGAACAGGCACGGCTGCGCAACGGCGTGTTCAGCGACTACAACCGCACCAGCACGATCGGCAGCCCGTACTTCAAGCAGCACGTCGCGCCGCAGATCCAGGCCGGGCTGAACGACACCAACCCGGTCACGCAGGTGACGATCTGGCGCACGCCGCAGTGGCCGGATATCGGCGACAACCTCGGCATCGCGCTCGAACAGGTGTTCACCGGCACGCAGACGGATCCGCGCGGCACGCTCGACGACGCGGCCCAGTACGCGAAGGATGCGCTCGAACATGGCGCTCGCAAATGACGGTGCCGGCGGACGCGCGCTCGGCGTCCGCCCGGCCCTTCCCGCCCGGCGCGGCCGCGCGCGCCGCGACCGCACGAGCCTGCCGTGGGTGTTCCTCGCGCCGACGCTCGCGCTGCTCGCGGTCCTGAGCCTCGTCCCGACGGTCGCCGCGATCAATCTCGCGCTGCGCAACCGCGTGCTGCGCTACCCCGACAGCGAATACGTCGGCCTGCGCAACTTCGTGCGGCTCGCGTCGGACCGGCGCTTCCTGAACGCGATCGAGGTGTCGGTGCTGTGGGAAATCGTCACGGTCGCCGGCGCGGTGATCGTCGGGATCGCGCTCGCCGTGTTCCTGTTCGAGCGCGTGCACGGCCGCTGGCGCCGCTTCGCGTCGCTGGTGCTGATCATGCCGGTGCTGCTGCCGCGCGTGTCGGCCGCGTTCATCTGGAAGTTCATGTACGCGCCGCTCACCGGCATCCTGAGCTGGCTGCTCGGCACGCTCGGCGTCGAGAACACCGCGTTCCTCGCCGATCCGCATCTCGCGCTGTACGCGGTCGCACTGGTCGACGTGTGGCAATGGGGGCTGTTCTTCGCGGTCGTGATCCTGAAGCTGCTGGAGACGCTGCCGCCCGAGCCGCTCGAAGCCGCGCGGCTCGACTACGCGACGACGTGGCAGGTGCACGCGTACATCGCACTGCCGATGCTGAAGGCGCCGCTCGTGAGCCTGGTGTTCATCAAGATGGTCGAGTCGCTGCGCTCGTTCGACCTGATCTACGTGATGACCAAGGGCGGCCCCGGCATCGCGACCGAGACGCTTGACCTGTACGCGTACCAGCAGGGCATCGGCCTCGCCGGCAAGGTGTCGTACGCGTCGGGCATGGCCGTGCTGATGATGGTCGCGACCACGCTCGTCTTCACGCTCATCTGGAAGAGGGTCAACAAATGGGACGACTGATGGCCCGCCGCGGCACCACCGCCACCGTTTCCACCGTCGCGATCGCCGGCGCGATCCTGCTCGTCGCCGCGTTCCCGCTGTTCTGGGCCGTGCTCAATTCGCTCAAGCACCTGCTCGACATCGTCACGCCGACGCCGCGCTTCTTCTTCACGCCGACGCTCGCGAACTACGAGCAGGTGCTGTCGAGCCCGGAAGTGATGATCGGGCTCGGCAACAGCATCGCGATCGTCGGCGCGGCCGTCGTGCTCGGCGCGCTGCTCGGCGTGCCGGCCGCGTATGCGATCGCGCGCTACCCGGTGCGCGGCAAGCGCGACATCCAGTTCTTCCTGCTGTCGCTGCGCTTCCTGCCGCCGGTCGCGGTCGCGCTGCCGCTGATCGCGATCTGGGTCGACCTCGGGCTGTACGACACGAAGCTGTCGATGATCGTCACGTACCTGCTCGTCACGCTGTCGACCATCACGTGGCTGTCGATCCCCGTGTTCCGCCGGCTGCCGCGCGAGATCGAGGAAGCCGCCGCGCTCGACGGCTACGGCCCGTACGCGGTGTTCTGGCATATCGCGCTGCCGGTGTGCGCGAGCACGCTGCTCGGCGGCATCGTGTTCAGCTTCGTGCTGGTCTGGAACGAACTGATGATCGCGCTCGCGCTCACGTCGTCGCGCAGCGCGACGCTGCCGGTGGTCGCGTCCGCGTTCACGTCGCTCGGCCAGGAAGTGCCGTGGGGCGTGATCAACGCGTCGACGGTGCTGCTCGCGCTGCCGCCGCTCGTGTTCGTCGGCATGCTGAGCCGCCTGCTCAATTCGATGGTCAAGGGAAAATAAGGAGGATGTGTTGAAAGCGCTCGTACTCGAACGCACGCGCGAGCTCGCGCTGCGCGACATCGACCTGCCGCAAGAGGTCGGCCCCGGCGACGTCCGGATCAAGGTTCATACGGTCGGCGTCTGCGGCAGCGACGTGCATTACTACGTGCATGGCGGAATCGGCCCGTTCCGCGTCGACGCACCGATGGTGCTCGGCCACGAGGCGTCCGGCACCGTCGTCGAAACCGGCGCCGGCGTCACGCACCTGCGCGTCGGCGACCGCGTCTGCATGGAGCCCGGCGTGCCGCGCCTCGATTCGCCCGCGACGCTGCGCGGCCTCTACAACCTCGACCCCGACGTGCGCTTCTGGGCGACGCCGCCGGTGCACGGCTGCCTGACGCCGTTCGTCGTGCATCCGGCCGCGTTCACGTACCGGCTGCCCGACAACGTGTCGTTCGCCGAAGGCGCGATCGTCGAGCCGCTGTCGATCGGCCTGCAGGCCGCGAAGAAGGCCGCGATGAAACCCGGCGACATCGCGGTCGTGATCGGCGCCGGCACGATCGGCGCGATGACCGCGCTCGCCGCACTCGCAGGCGGCGCCGCGCGCGTGATCCTCGCCGACGTCGTGCCGGACAAGCTCGCGCTGTTCGCCGGCAACCCGGCGGTCACGACCGTCGACGTGCGCACGCGGCTGCTCGCCGACGCGGTAGCCGACGTCACCGATGGCTGGGGCGCGGACGTCGTGTTCGAAGCGAGCGGCAGCGCGCAAGCGTATGCCGGCCTCGTCGACCTGATGTGCCCGGGCGGCTGCGCGGTGCTGATCGGCATGCCGGTCGACCCGGTACCGCTCGACGTGGTTGCGCTGCAGGCGAAGGAAGGCCGCATCGAATCGGTGTTCCGCTACGCGAACATCTTTCCGCGCGCGCTCGCGCTGATCGCATCCGGCGCAATCGACGTGAAGCCGTTCATCTCGCGCACGTTCCCGTTTTCCGAAGGCGTGCGCGCGTTCGAGGAAGCGGCGAGCGGCCAGCCGCGCGACGTCAAGATTCAGATCGAAATGGATTAGGGCGTGTTCACGCTAATAACGGGCTTGCGAACGTGCCTTTCCGCCCGCAGTGCAAGGAGTAAGGAGCGCCGTTTGGCCGTGCCAAACAAGCGACGCACGACGCCGCAATGTGGGCGGAAAGGCACGTTCCCCTGTTTGGAAAAATTCATGCGTGGGGCTGGCCCCCAGAAGGGCCGATCGCCGCGTCATGCTCCTCGCGAATACGTCGAGTATTCGCTTCGTCGCAATCCTCGCGCTCGGCCCTTCTGGGGGCCAGCGCAAGCCCGTTATTAGCGTGGACACGCCCTAAACCATGGCCCAGATCACCTGCAAGGCTTTGTCGAAACACTACGACGGCGGCCCCGCCGTGCTGCACCCGCTCGACCTCGAGATCGCCGACGGCGAATTCATCGTGCTGCTCGGCCCGTCCGGCTGCGGCAAATCGACGATGCTGCGGATGATCGCGGGCCTGGAAGCGATCACCGGCGGCGAGCTCGTGATCGGCGACAGCGTCGTCAACGACCTGCCGTCGCGCGAACGCAATGTCGCGATGGTGTTCCAGAACTATGCGCTGTACCCGCACATGACGGTGTACGACAACATCGCGTTCGGCCTGCGGCGCCTGAAAGTGCCGGCCGACGAGATCGACCGCCGCGTGCGCGACGTCGCGCGTATCCTGAGCCTCGATGCGCTGCTCGACCGTCGGCCGCGCGCGATGTCGGGCGGCCAGCAGCAGCGCGCGGCGATCGCGCGCGCGATGATCAAGACGCCCGCCGTGTTCCTGTTCGACGAGCCGCTGTCGAACCTCGACGCGAAGCTGCGCACGCAGTTGCGCGGCGACATCAAGCGGCTGCACCGGCGGCTGAAGACGACCACGCTGTACGTCACGCACGACCAGCTCGAGGCGATGACGCTCGCGGACCGCGTCGTGCTGATGCGCGGCGGCCACATCGAGCAGATCGGCACGCCGGCCGAGCTGTACGGCCAGCCCCACACCGTGTTCGCCGCCGGATTCGTCGGCACGCCCGCGATGAATTTTGCGGACGGCACGATCGAGCGCATCGGCGCGAACGTGCTGCTCGACTGCAACGGCGCGCGCTGGCCGCTCGCGTCGGCGCGCTTCGCGAGGCTGCAGGACGGCCAGCCGGTGAAGGCCGCGATCCGCCCGAACCACCTGCGGCTCGTTGCCGAAACCGATCCGACCCCGCGTTCGCTCACGCTGACCGGCACGGTCGAGCTCGTCGAGCTGCTCGGGGCCGAGGCACTCGTCACGCTGGACTGGCACGGCCTGCCGTGCGCGGCCCTCGTGCCGGCCCCGATGGCCCCGGCACAGGGCGCCGTGGTAGCGTTCCGCTTCGACGAAGAAGCCCTGCATCTGTTCGACGCCGGCACCGAGCGCAACGTCGCGCTGCCGGACGCGAACCCGATCGCGCACGCGGCGGCGCCGGCGGCCGCGACGCGCGCCACGCCGCCTGCCGCGACGGGCTGGTCGATGTCCCGTTCGTAACGCGCCGGCACGACCCGACGGAGCACACGATGAACCCGGATCTCGAGATCGTTCCCACCCACCGCGACGAATCGTTCCGCGCGTGGATCCACGACTATCCGCATTCGGTCGCGAAGTGGCACTTCCATCCCGAGTACGAGATTCATCTGATCCAGGCGTCGCACGGCAAGGTGTTCGTCGGCGACCACATCGGCGATTTCGGCCCCGGCAACCTGATCGTCACCGGGCCGAACCTGCCGCACAACTGGGTCAGCGAACTCGCCGACGGCGAACGCGTGCCGTCGCGCGACGTCGTGCTGCAGTTCTCGCGCGATGCGATCGAGAAGATGGTCGGCGCGTTCAGCGAACTGCAGCCGGTGATCGACCTGATCGACGACGCGGCGCGCGGCGTGCAGTTTCCCGACCGGGTCGGCGCCGAGGTCGCGCCGCTGATGCTCGAACTCGCGAACGCGCACGGCTGCCGGCGTGTCGAGATCCTGATGTCGCTGTTCGACCGGCTGTCGTCGTGCCGCGAACGGCGCGTGCTCGCGGGCCCCGGCTACCGCAGCGATGCGCAGCACTACATGTCGTCGACCATCAACCAGGTGCTGTCGTACCTGCAGCAGAACCTGCCCGGCATGCTGCGCGAGACCGACGTCGCCGCGTTCGCCGGCATGAGCGTGAGCACCTTCACGCGCTTTTTCCGCCGTCATACCGGCTCGTCGTTCGTGCGCTACCTGAACCGGCTGCGCATCAACGAGGCATGCGAGCTGCTGATGTTTTCCGACCTGACGGTGACCGACATCTGCTACCGGGTTGGCTTCAACAACCTGTCGAACTTCAACCGTCAGTTTCTCGCGATGAAGCAGGTGCCGCCGTCGAGGTTCCGCGCGCTGCACCGGCTCAACGAACCGCACAGCCCCGACGACGCGCCGCCCCCGCGGCGCGCGCCGCCGCACGCACCAGACAGGATGCTTCATCCGTGACATTTCTCGGCATCGATCTCGGCACGTCCGAGGTCAAGGTTCTCCTCACCGATTCCCGTTCGGTCCCCCTTGCAACCGGCTCGGCCACGCTGTCGATCAGCCGGCCACATCCGCACTGGTCCGAACAAAGCCCGCAGGCATGGTGGCACGCGATGCTCGACGCGATCGCGTCGGTGCGCGCCGCGCATCCGGCCGGCTTCGCCGCGCTGCGCGGCATCGCGTTGTCCGGGCAGATGCACGGCGCGACGCTGATCGATCGCGCGGACCAGGTGCTGCGCCCCGCGATCCTGTGGAACGACACGCGCGCCGGCACCGAATGCATCGAGCTCGAAGCGCTGGTGCCGGAATCGCGCGCGATCACCGGCAACATGGCGATGCCGGGCTTTACCGCGCCGAAGCTGCTGTGGCTCGCGAAATACGAGCCCGCCGTGTTCCGCGCGGTGCACAAGGTGCTGCTGCCGAAGGATTACCTGATCTGGCGCCTGTCCGGTGAATTCGTGTCCGACCTGTCCGACGCGTCGGGCACGCTGTGGCTCGACTGCGCGCGCCGCGACTGGTCCGACCGGATGCTTGCCGCGACCGAGCTGTCGCGCGCGCAGATGCCACGCCTCGTCGAAGGCAACGCGGCCGCCGCGCAACTGCGCGACACGCTGCGGCGCGAGTGGGGCATCGCGGGGCCGGTGACGATCGCCGGCGGCGCCGGCGACAACGCGGCGTCCGCGATCGGCATGGGCGTCACGGGCGCCGGCAGCGGCTTCCTGTCGCTCGGCACGTCCGGTGTGCTGTTCGCCGGCAACGACCGCTTCGCGCCGAACCCGGACGCCGCCGTGCATGCGTTCTGCCACTGCGTCGAAGGGCGCTGGCACCAGATGAGCGTGATCCTGTCCGCCGCCGCGAGCCTCGACTGGCTCGCACGCGCACACGGCACGACCGCCGGCGTGCTGGCCGCGCGCGCCGAACGCGCCGACCCGGCCCGCGCGCCGCTGTTCCTGCCGTATCTCGGCGGCGAGCGCACGCCGCACAACGACGCGCATGCGCGCGGCGTGTTCTTCGGGCTGTCCAACGAACACGATGCGGTCGACCTCGCGTACGCGGTGATGGAAGGCGTCGCGTTCGCGATGGCCGACGGCTACGACGCGCTGCACGCGGCCGGCACGACGCTCGGCGCGGTGTCGTTCATCGGCGGCGGCTCGAAAAGCGCATTCTGGGCGCGGCTGTGCGCGAATGCGACCGGGCTCGCGATGCGGCGCCATGCGGACGGCGCGGTCGGTGCGGCACTCGGCGCCGCGCGTCTCGCGCGCCTCGCCGCGACCGGCGATACGCTCGCGGAAGTCTGTGTCGCGCCGCCGGTCACCGAAACCGTCACGCCCGATTCCGCCGCGGTCGATCTGCTGGCCGGGCGGCTCGTGCGGTATCGGCGGCTGTATCGTGCGTTGCGAGACGAGTTTGCGTACGGCGACTGAGCGACAGCGCATGCGCGCGTGATCGTGCTTGACCCGGCCCTTGGGATCGCCTTTATGCTGAGCGCAACGAATCGACAGCAGAGAGAGGTGACGGATGCGCACATCCACGCCCCGTTTGAACGCATCGGCGGCCGCCGCGCGGCTCGGCGTATCGATCAAGGCACTGCGGCTGTATGAACAGCACGGCCTCGTCACGCCGGAACGGACGCCGGCCGGATACCGCGCGTATGGCCCGGACGACCTCGCACGCGCGGCCGACATCGCGGCGCTACGCGCGCTCGGCCTGAGCCTCGCGCAAGTGGCGAGCGTGCTGGATGGCGACGCGCGCAGCCTCGACGACGCGCTGGCGGCGCACGAAGCCACGCTCGACCACGGCATTCGGGATCTCGTGTGCAAGGTCGACAGGGTGCGTGCGATCCGTGCGGGCCTGGCGCGCGGCCGGATGCCGGCCGACGGCGAACTGACGCGGCTGCTCGACGATACCGGCACCGGCGTCGCGTTCAGCCTGCCGTGGCCGTGGGGCGGCGAGTGGTTCGAGTGTCGCGATATCCGGCCGTTGAACTACATCATCGGCTCGCTGGGAAGCGGCAAGACGCGTCTGGCGCTTCGGCTGGCCGACGCGCTGCCCGGCGCCGTGTTCGTGGGCCTCGATCGGCTGGACCACGATGGCGCTGCCGCATGCGATGCGTTGCGCGCCGATCCGGAACTGAAGTCGCGCGTCGAACGCGCATCGGCCGCGCTGGTCGGCAACGGCGCGACGCCGTCGGCGGCGCTGACCGCGCTGCTCACCCGTCTCGAAGCGAAAGGCCCGCGCGCGCTGGTTGTCGACATGATCGAACAGAATCTCGACCGGCCCACGCAACAGGCATTGATCGCCCACCTGCGCGAACGCGCAACCGGCGGCATGCGGCCGCTGTTCCTGTTGACACGCTCGTCGGCCATCCTCGATCTGTCGGCGGTTGGCCCCGACGAAACCATCATCCTGTGCCCGGCCAATCACAGTCCGCCGTCGCGCGTGGCGCCTTACCCGGGCGCGCCCGGCTACGAAGCCGTCGCCACGTGCCTGGCATCACCGGAGATTCGGGAGCGAATCGCCCGCCGGCCCACGGCAGCGTAATCCGGCGTCAGGATTCCGGCCGCCCCATCCTGCGCGCCATCGCCGGACTCACCGCATGCGCCGGATCGAAGCCGAAGAATTCCAGCACGTGCCGCGCGACGTCGTCGCGATCGTTGTCCGCGCAGATCATGTGGTAGCTGTTCTCCAGCACGATCCCGTGCGCGTCGGGCATCTTCTCCAGCAGGAAATCGGCCGAGCGCAGGCTCGTCAGTTCGTCCTCGCGCGCATGCAGCACCAGCGTGCGGCAATGCGTGCCGGCCGCGGCGTCGAGCGCCCAGTCGCGCATCCGGTCCACCTGCCGCACGCAGGCGAGCGGCACCCACGCATAGTGGAAACGGTCCTGACGCTCGAACTTCTTCTTCACGATCGCGCGGATCGTCGCGTTCTTGATGCCGAACGGATCGCCTTCCTCGACACGCATCCGTTCGGCGACACCCGGCACGCGGTACAGCAGGTGCCGCAGCGACCGGTACCACGGCGTCGACCAGCCGTCGATGAACACCGGCGTGGCCAGCAACGCGAGCCGGCCGCGCGCATGCTGCACGCGGTGGCACAGCAGCAGCGCGACCAGCGCGCCCATGCACATGCCCGCCACATGCAGCGTGTCATACTCGTGTTCCAGCGCGCGATACTGCTCGGTCACCGCGTCGAGCCACGCCTCCGCGCGCACGCCGACCAGATCCTCGGGGCGCGTGCCGTGCCCCGGCAGCGTGATCATGTGCGTCTCGCCGCCCGCGCGCCGCATCGCCTTGTGCAGCGAACCGAGATCGTATTGCGTGCCGCCGAGCCCGTGGATCAGCATGACGCCCGTGCGACCCGTCATGATGCGGCCCTGCTCATTCGTCCGCCGGCCACACGCGCTCGATCTGCCAGACGCCCGCGACCACCGTCACGTCGACGTTCGAATCGAGCAGCGGCGCGCCGTGATCGGTGATCGGCTGCGTGCCGCCGTCGCGCTGCACGATGCGCAGCGACAGCGACGCGCGATCCTCGCCGGCGATTTCCGCATTCCAGTAGTCGTTCAGCGCATCGCGGTCGCCCGGCTGCACGCGTTCGAGCACGAGCGGCACGCTCGCGATCTGCGCGGCATCGACGCCGACGCCGAACACGCGCTCGACGTCGCCGCTCCACTCGATCCGGCCCGACTCCGGATCGAGCACGTACGCGATCTGGCCGGCGCTCGCCAGCGCGAGCTCCATGTTGTTCTGCAGCACCGCCGCATGCTCGTGCACGCGCTCGCGCGTCGTTTTCAGCGTGCTCACCGTCAGCACCAGCAGCGACGCGACCGCCAGATAAAGCTGTGCCTCGAGCAGCGCGCTGCCGTAGTGTTCGTGAAACGACGCGAACGGGCCGTCGCCCTGCGCCGTCTGTTCGATCACGATCAACGCGAACACCAGCACCGACGACGAACCCGCGCGGCCGCCGAGCAGCAGCGTCACCGCGACGGTCAGGAACAGCGGGATGTACGTCAGCGCGAAGCCGGCGCCCGTACCGAATTTCTGCGACGTGTCGCCGTCGAAGACCACGAGCGCGACGATCACGAGCAGCACGAACGCGACGACACCGAGCATCAGGTCGAAGCGCTCGTGATCGCCCGAGCGGTGCGCGCGAAAGCGCGACCACGACGCGAGCACCGGCGTGACCAGCAGCACGCCGACGAAATCGGATGCGGCCCACACGGACCACACGTCGAAGAACGGCGCGCCCTTGACCACCGTGTACCACGCCGCGCCGCCGATCGCGCCGACCACGCCCGCGATCAGCCCGGCGAGGATCACCGAGCGCAGGAAATACAGCCCTTCGAGCGAGAAGCGCACGCGCTGCACGAGCCATACCGCGAGCGCGGCCGCGCCGACCTCGTCGACCGTGAACAGCACCGCGTTGACCAGGCTGCCGTGTTCGATGCCGGTCAGCACGAGCTGCGCGACCAGGAATGCGCCGGCCAGCGTCAGCCATTCGCGCGGCGGCCGCAGCATGAACGCGCCGACCGTCACGCCGGCCGGCAGCCAGATATAACCCGTCAGCCGGACGGGGCCGTTGAATTGGTGCGAGATGTAGCCGGTCGCCAGATACAGCACCGCCCAGAGCAGCGCGGCGACGAGTCCCGGGCGGGAACGTTTGGTGTCCATCGAGGATTCCTGTGTATTGCGCCGGGCGGGCAAGCGCGTTCGGGGCGCCGGCGCGCCCGCAAGCTGGCGATTGTGACCGGGAAAGTATCGGAAAAGTTCGTTGTTTGCCAGGCGCTATCAGGACACGTCAGCGTGTCGTCTTGGCCGGACGGCCAAAATCGCGCGCAGCCGGTCGATCACACCTAATATGAAAGGCATCCGAAAACATTCGTTTCAGGTATCGTCCCCGTCACCAGCCAACATTCCGTATGACCACCCGCAATGGAAACCGTACCGGCCCGGCCGATGTCGGCCCCTTTGATGCCATGAGCCAATTTCGCGTCACGTACGACGGACCCGCGCTCGAATCGTCGGAAATGGACGTGCGCGAACTTGCACCCGCGCTGCTTGCAATCGGCGATTTGCTCGACGCGTCGACCCGCGCGCTATGCGGCGATCAGGTTCGGCCGCAGGTGAACGTGCGCGGCAGCTTCAAGACCGGCAGCTTCGGCATCGACTTCACGCTCGCGACATCGCTGCTCGGCCGCATGCGCGACATGCTGAGCGGCAACGAAGGCACGGCGCTCGCCAATGCGGTCACGATCCTGACCGCGCTCGGCATCGCCGTGCCCCGGGCAAGGAAAGGGCTCTTCGCCGTCCTCAAATGGCTGCGCGGGCGCGAGATCCAGCAAGTGCGGATGCAGGACCACACCGCGGTGCTGCACGTCGACGGCGACGAACTCGAGATCGACCTGCCCGTCCTCACCCTGCTGCGCGACATCCGCGTTCGCAACGCAACCGCACAAGTCCTTGCGCCGCTCGCGCGTGAAGGCGTCGTGATGTTCGCGGCCGGCACCGATACGGAAGTCATCGAGACAGTCACCCGCAACGAAATCGCGTGGTTTCTCGCACCCGAACAAGCCGATGCGCTCCTGCTCGACGAGCATCGAAAGATGGCGTTCTCGATCGTGTCGCTCGCGTTCAAGGACGACAACAAGTGGCGACTGTACGACGGCTCGTCCACGATTCACGCGGCGATCACGGATACCCGCTTCCTGTCGCGCGTGAACAACAGCCAGATCAGCTTCAGCAAGGGGGACGTGCTCGTCTGCAATGTCCGAATGCAGCAGTGGCAAACCTCGGACGGCGCAAAAACCGAATACGAGGTCACGGATGTCCTCGAACATCGCCCGGCCGGCCTGCAGATTCAGTTGCCCGGTCTTTGATCCGCGTCGAAGGCCAGGCGCCCAACGCAACCCGTCATCCATCATGAAACCGGCAATCGATCTGCGTCCTGCCTCCCTGGAGGACCTCCCCTTCCTGCTGACCCTCCGTCGGCTCACGATGACCGAGCACCTGCAACGCGTCGGCGCGCCGACCGACGATGCAACGCACGACCGGCGCATTCGCGCGAATTTCGAAGCCGCGATGATCGTCTGCGAAGGTGCCGATGCAATCGGATTGCTGAAGGTGACGCGCGCCGCCGGCGAATGGCACGTCCATCAGATCCAGATCCTCCCTGCGTGGCAGGGCCGAGGCATCGGCGAGGCCGTGCTGCGTGCATTGCTGACCGACGCGGCACGCGAGAACGCGTGCGTGTCGCTCAGCGTGCTGCACGGCAACCCGGCGTGGCGGCTCTATGAACGGCTCGGCTTCCGGGTCGTGTCGCAAACGGAAACGAGCGCGAGCATGATCTGGCGCGCGTGACGCGCGCCGTTGCGACGCCGTCGCATGACGATTACTGCGTGATCTTCGCGTCCTTCAGCAAATTGCCGATCATCTGCGCACTCGCCTTTTCGACCGCGATCGCCTGCAGTTGCTGCTGAAGCGCCGGCTTGGCGGTCTCGAAACCCGGCACCTGCGTCGGCCGCTTCGCATCCAGCTTCACGATGGCCCGCACGCCGTCGATCGGAATCGAATCCTTCGTCGCCGCGCCGACCGTCAGCTTCTCGAGCGCCTGCGCGATCGGCAACGGCAGTCCGGCCGTCTTGCCTTCCGCCGCCGGCGTGTTGAAACTCACCCACGGCAGCTCGCCGCCGGTATCGCGGCTCGGCGCCATGCTGTACTGGCGCGCCAGCCCGTCGAACGACTTGCCCGACTTCAGCTCGCTCAACACGGTCGCGGCCGTCACCGGATCCTTGACGACGATCAGGCGCGGCTTGTACTCGTTCTTGCCGAGCGCCGCGACGAGTTCGTCATAACGCGCCTTGACCTGCGCGTCGGTCACCGGCTCGGGTTTCAGGTTGTCGCGCACGTACAGTTGCACCTCGGCACTCGCCTTCGCCTGCTGCATCGCCGCCTTGACCTCGGGCTTGTCTGCGTAATTCGCCTTCTCGGCGGCCTGCTGAATCAGCACGCGCGTGATCAGTTGCTGCTTGATCGTGTCGCGGATCTGCGGCGAGTCGGGCTGCCCGGACGCGCGCAGCATCGCATCGACGTCGGCCTGCGTGATCGGTGCGCCGTTGACCGTCGCGACGGTTGCCGCCGTCTGTGCATGAGCAGCACCGCTCAGCGCGCCGGCCAGTGCGGCAATCAGCAACAGGCGGCTCGGTGTCGTTTTCATCTTCATCGTATTGTCGCTTCGGGCCAAAAAACGCGGCATGAACTGCCGCGCAGGTTCGCCGGCGCTGCAACGCGCCGACGCAACCGTTCGGTCATTCCGGTTCATCATCACCGGCACGGGCAGCGTCTGCCGGTGCCGCTGTCATTGTGCACGGAACCGCGTTTGCGCGTCGGGAGGTTGGGGAAGGCCGCTCGAGGTGGCGAGGCGCACGGTTCGTCACGCGCCCGGGCACGCTTGCGACGCGTGGGCATCCCGCGAAGTGCTTCGAATATCGCGATGGCTACGCGGGCCCGGCCGCCGGTCGACGCGGCGACGCGGCCGCGCCGTCATCAGGGCGTCCAGCGATACACGGTGATGCTGTTGCCCTTCACGTTGTTCTTCATCACCACATACTCGCCGGTCGACCGGCGGTACGCGCGGATGCTGTACATCGCGTCGATCGCGCTGCTGGTGTCCACGGTCGCGGGGCTCGCGTTGACCAGCGTCGTGTCGAGATTGCCGGTGGTGAGGTTGAACGCGTCGACGTTCGGCCACAGCGGCCCGTTGCTGCTGAACCAGTAACCGACGAACAGATGGTTGCCGACCGCGTCGATCGATTTCGCGCCGCTGTGCGGCAGCGTGATCACCGGGTCCGGCTTCGTCGTGTTGCCCGCGCTCCAGCCGTGATACACCTCGATGCGCGTGCCGATCGACGTCCAGTCGTTGCTCCCGAGCGCGCCCTGCGCGAGCACCATCGTGTCGCTGTCCGCGAGGTAGACGATGCGCGTCAGCGGCTGGATGCTGGCGGGCACGCGGGTCGCGACGCCCGGCCCCCACGACGGCTTGCCGCTCGCGTCGAAGCCGGTCAGCGGATAGTGGGTAATCGCGCCGGTCTTGTCGAGGCCGGCCCACACGCCGCCCTTGCTGTCGATGCTGAAGCCGCTCGTCACGCGCTGCGTCGTGTTGAACGCGGGGCCCGGGATCGATCCGTCCGGAATCGCGATATAGCCGTTCGCCGCGTTGAAATGGAAGAAGTAGAAGACCGGCGGGTTCTGGCCAGCCGCGACGAGGATCCGGTTCGCGCCGACGGACGTGAGCAGCCCGAAGTGCTCATCGCGCTGCGGGTCGCTCATGTTGATGCGCGGATCCGACGGGTACGTGAACGGGTCGACGGTGTTCGCGACGAAGGTACCGCCCGCGCTGCCGCCGTACACGTGCGTGCCGCCATAGAACAGCGCGCCGTCCGTGACCGGGTCCGGCGCGGCAATACCTTCGAAGTTCAGCGACTGCAGCGTCCAGCGCAGGCTCCCGGCGCTGCTGTACGCGTGAATGTCGGTGGCGCCGTTGCGGCCGAGATCCCAGCTGCCGCCCCACGGGTTGTTGAGCACATAGAGGTTGCCGCCGGTGTCCTTGCCGATGCCGGCGATGCGCGTGAAGCGCTGCGCGCCGACCTGCCCCTTGATGCCGGTCGTCGTGTCGAGATAACCGCCGCGCACGCCGAACGTGCCGGCCAGCGCCGGCCGGCCCGACACCGTATAGCGCTTGATGTTCTGGTCGGGGCCCTCGTCGCCCGCCAGGAGCTGTCCGGCGGCCGCATCGAAATAGAGCGCCGACGGCTGCGACCCGGCCGGCATCCGGATCGTGTTCAGCAGCGCGCCGGCCGGGCTGAAGCCGACGATCGAGCCCGCGCGCTTCTGCGCGACCCACACGTTGCCCGCGCCATCCACCGCGAGCGCGCCCGGGCTCGACACGCTGATGTCCCGCTGCCACACGCCGTCGGTGGTGAACACGCGCACGCGATTGCCGTAGAAGTCGCTCGCATAGAGCAGCGAACCGGCCGTGGCGAGCCCGGTGACGACGTCGATGCGCGGCTGGTTGGTCGCCGCGCTGACCTGGATGAGCCGGTCGCGATACCGGGTGGCGCGGTTATACCGTCCGACCGCGCCGCTGCCGTAGGTCTTGCCGGGCTGCAGCGCGACGAACAGCGACGTCGCGTTGCCCGTGATCGCGCTGCCCTGGAATTCGGAATGCGTGCCGATCGAGCCGACGCTCTTGCCGTTCTGGTAGATCGCGACACCGCCTTCATCTTCGTCCCACATCGACGCCGTGTAGATCACGCCTTCGGGCGCGACCCACATCGACCGTGCGACGTTGCCGACGTGGGCCGCGAGCGTGCCGTACGTGTTCGCCAGCCAGTCGGTGGTGTTGCCGGCTTGAGCGGCCGGTGCCATCGCGGCGATCGCCGCGGCGAACAGCACAGCGTGTAGACGTTTTCCAGCGACCATGACGGATGCGCTCCTGAACGGTGCGAACATTCACATGAGGGGGCAGCCGGCCGGATGGTTTGAAATCCGCGATGCGTAAATTCTTCCGCTGAATCATCCGGCGCAATCGGTATTACGTGCGGCCTGCCTTCGATAATGAGCAGCGCGAGAATAGCGTTATATAAATCGAAAAAAATTGCGGACCGCTCGCGATAACCACCCACCCCGACGGCGGGCGCGACTGCGCGACAGTGAGGGTTCACTCACTCGCTGGATCGGGAATGGGAAGAATCAGGCTTTCGCCTGCGAGAATATCGCCGCTTTTTCAACGACGACTGATTGAAACCGCGAATGCCTGTTCCGGAGAATCGGAAAAGGCCGCCGCATGCCATGCGGTGTGATTGCATCAAACAAATCGCCGGCCTGAATCCGTTGCGAATCCAGGCCGGCGATCGTCATTTACCGCGGCGCATCAAACGCGCCGCCGAGTTGCCGCGTGTCATGCCGATGCCGAGGTCTCCGGCACCTTCACCTGCGTGACACGCCCTGCGTCCGAATCGTCGTCGCGCGGCTCGTCGAGCTGCCCTTCCCACTTCGCGACCACGGCGGCCGCGATCGAGTTGCCGACGGCGTTGGTGGCCGAGCGCCCCATGTCGAGGAACATGTCAACACCCATGATCAGCAGCAACCCCGCTTCTGGCATGTTGAACTGGTTGAGCGTCGCCGCGATCACGACCAGCGACGCGCGCGGCACGCCCGCCATTCCCTTCGACGTCACCATCAACAGCAGCAGCATCGTGATCTGCGTGCCCAGCGGCAGATGGATGCCATACACCTGCGCGATGAACAGCACCGCGAACGTGCAGTACATCATCGAGCCGTCGAGGTTGAACGAATACCCGATGGGCAGCACGAAACTCGAAATCTTGCGGTTCACGCCGAAACGGTCGAGCGCATCCAGCAGCTTCGGATACGCGGCCTCGGAACTCGCCGTTGCGAACGACAGCAGGAACGGCTCGCGGATCAGCCGCAGCAGCGTGAACGCGCGCTTGCCGAGGAACGTCACGCCGGCGAGCGTCAGCACGCCCCACAGCAGCGCCAGCGCCAGATAGAAGCTCGCCATGAACTTCGCGAACGTGAGCAGGATGCCGAGCCCTTCGGTCGTGATCGTCGACGCCAGCGCCGCAAACACCGCGACCGGCGCGAACCACATCACCGCGCCCGTCACCTTCAGCATCACCTGCGCGAGATCCTCGATCACGCCGGTCAGGCGCTTGCCCGATTCGCCGAGCGCGGACAACGCGGTGCCGAAGAAGATCGAGAACACGACGATCTGCAGGAT
>NZ_LDWR01000059.1 GCF_001039005.1 Burkholderia cepacia | reverse complement strand
ACATTTCTATCTAGCCACTACAGCGGCGATGCAGCCCGGCGCCGATTATGTAAATATCCCCTTACAAATCGACCGGCCGCTTGCATCGATTCCGCCGTCGCGAACAAATCTCCTTCCCGCCCCGAAACCCCCAACGTCACGTCCGCCGCCACGCCGCGCCGGTATACTTGGCTACTTTGCCCTAGCCAGCCGCTCCCCACCGCCACATGGTGACATCTCTCATCGTCCGACTCGTTGCATGGTCGGTACGCCGCCCCGTCTGGGTCGTCGTCCTGTCGCTCGTCATCGCCGCCTTCAGCGGCGTCTACGTCGCGCAGCATTTCAAGATCAACACCGACATCAGCAAGCTCGTCGATGCGGAACCACAATGGGCCGCGCTCGGCCAGGCGATCGACAATGCGTTCCCGCAACGCAACGGCACGATCCTCGCGGTCGTCGAGGCGCCCGCGCCCGAATTCGCGAATGCCGCCGCGCATGCGCTGACCGAGGCGCTGCAGAAGCAGGCCGATGCCGGCCGCATCGGCCAGGTCGCCGAGCCCGGCGGCGGGCCGTTCTTCGAGCACAACGGGCTGCTGTTCCTGTCGCCGCAGGAAGTCTCCGATACGACGTCGCAGCTCGCGAGCGCGCGCCCGCTCGTCAACGAACTCGCGAAGAACCCGAGCCTGACCGGGCTCGCGACGACGCTGGCCACCACGCTCGGCCAGCCGCTGCTGACCGGCCAGGTGAAGCTGCCCGCGATGGCGAAGCTGCTCGCGCGCAGCGCCGCGACGGTGGACGACGTGCTGGCCGGCAAGCCGGCCGCGTTCTCGTGGCGCGCGCTGGTCGACAGCGATGCCGCGCGGCAGCCCGCGCGCGCGTTCGTCACCGTGCAGCCCGTGGTCAACTACGGCGCGCTGAAGGCCGGCGCGGAAACCAGCCAGGTGATCCGCGACGCGGCCCGTTCGCTCGACCTCGAGAAGCGCTACGGCGCGGCCGTGCGCCTGACCGGCGAACAGCCGCTCGCCGACGACGAATTCGCGTCGGTCGAGGACGGCGCCGCGCTCAACGGCGCCCTCACGCTGCTGGCCGTACTCGTGATCCTGTGGCTTGCGCTGCGCTCGAAGCGGATGATCGGCTCGGTGCTCGTCACGCTGTTCGTCGGCCTCGTCGTGACCGCCGCGCTCGGCCTCGCGATGGTCGGCTCGCTGAACATGATCTCGGTCGCGTTCATGGTGCTGTTCGTCGGCCTCGGCGTCGACTTTTCGATCCAGTACGGCGTGAAGTACCGCGAGGAACGCTTCCGCGACCCGCGCATCGATCACGCGCTGATCGGCGCCGCGCACTCGATGGGCATGCCGCTCGCGCTGGCCACCGCGGCTGTTGCCGCGAGCTTCTTCTCGTTCATCCCCACGGCCTATCGCGGCGTGTCCGAGCTTGGCCTGATCGCGGGCGTCGGGATGTTCGTCGCCCTGCTGACCACGCTCACGCTGCTGCCCGCGCTGCTGCGCCTGTTCGCGCCGCCGGGCGAATCGAAGACGCCGGGCTTTCCGTGGCTCGCGCCGGTCGACGATTTTCTCGACCGCCATCGCAAGCCGATCCTGATCGGCACGCTCGTGGTCGTAATCGGCGCGCTGCCGCTGCTCGCGTTCCTGCGCTTCGACTTCAACCCGCTGCACCTGAAGGATCCGCACAGCGAATCGATGGCGACGCTGCTCGCGCTGAAGGATTCGCCCGAAGCGGCCGTCAACGACGTCACGCTGCTCGCGCCGTCGCTCGCGGACGCCGACGCGGCCGCGAAGCGTCTCGACGCGCTGCCCGAAGTCGGCCGCACGACCACCCTGTCGACCTTTATCCCCACCGACCAGCCGGCCAAGCGCGCGGCGATCGCCGCGGCCGCGGGCGACCTGCTGCCCGCGCTGACGCAGCCGGCCGCGCCGCCCGCGACCGACGCGCAGCGCGTCGCCGCGCTCAAGCGCGTGTCGGACCTGCTGGGCTACGCGGCCGAAGATCACCCGGGCCCGGGCGCGGCAGCCGCGCAGCATTTGTCCGCATCGCTCGCGAAGCTCGCCGCCGCCGACAGCGCGACGCGCGACCGCGCCGAGCGCGCGTTCTCCGACACGCTGCGTATCGCGCTCAACCAGCTCGCGATGCTGCTGCAGCCGCAGGACGTCACGCGCGAATCGCTGCCGCCGCAGCTCGTCCGCGACTGGATCGCGCCGGACGGCCATGCGCTCGTGCAGATCTCGCCGAAGGTGCCGAAGGGCGTCGACCCGAACGACGACACGATGCTGCGCCGCTTCGCGAAAACCGTGAAGGCCGCGGAACCGGGCACGACCGGCGGGCCGATCTCGATCCTGCATTCGGCCGACACGATCATCAACGCGTTCCTGCACGCGGCGCTGTGGTCGATCATGTCGATCACGATCCTGCTGTGGGTCACGCTGCGCCGCTTCGGCGACGTGCTGCGCACGCTGGTGCCGCTGCTCGTGTCGGGCGTCGTGACGCTCGAGATGTGCGTCGTGCTCGGCATGCCGCTCAACTTCGCGAACATCATCGCGCTGCCGCTGATGCTCGGCGTCGGCGTCGCGTTCAAGGTGTATTTCGTGATGGCGTGGCGCGCGGGGCAGACGGGGTTGCTGCATTCGAGCCTCACGCATGCGGTGCTGTTCAGCGCCGCGACGACGGCAACCGCATTCGGCAGCCTGTGGCTGTCGCACCACCCGGGCACGTCGAGCATGGGCAAGCTGCTCGCGCTGGCACTGACCTGCACGCTGATCGGCGCCGTGGTGTTCCAGCCCGTACTGATGGGCAAACCGCGTGTCAAACGCGCCAAGAACCAAACGCAAGGAATCAATGAATAAGGTGCGAATCATTGCGGCGACCGTCGCCGCCAGCGCGATGCTGACCGGCTGCGCGACGGGACCGAACCGCAATCCCAACGACCCGCTCGAGCCGATGAACCGGACGATGTACAAGATCAACGACGCGGTCGATTCGAACATCGCCGTGCCGATCGCGAAGGGTTACCAGAAGATCACGCCGACGCCCGTGCGCACCGCGATCAGCAACTTCTTCTCGAACCTCGGCGATCTCGGCAACATGGCGAACAACCTGCTGCAGTTGCGCATCACCGATGCGACGCAGGATCTGATGCGCGTGGCGATGAACTCGCTGTTCGGCGTCGCCGGCCTGATCGACATCGCGACGCCGGCCGGCCTGCCGAAGCATCACCAGGATTTCGGCCTGACGCTCGCGCGCTGGGGCGTGCCGTCCGGCCCGTACCTGGTGCTGCCCGTGTTCGGGCCGAGCACGGTCCGCGACGGTGTCGGCCGTGCGGTGGACGTGCGCTTCAACCTGCTCAACTACATCGAGCCGGCCGCGCGCAACCCGATGTACATCGGGCAGTTCATCAGCGCGCGTTCGGACCTGCTCGGCGCGACCGACCTGCTGAAGCAGGCCGCGCTCGATCCGTATTCGTTCGTGCGCGATGCGTACCTGCAGCAGCGCAAGTCGCTGACGTATCGCAGCCAGTCGTCGTCGGCCACGCTGCCGAACTACAGCGAGCCGGGTGAATCGGGCGCGGCACCTGCCGCGACGCCGGCCGTGCCGGGGCTGCCGAACTACGAGGATCCGGGCGAGTCGGGCGGCGCATCGGGCACCATGCCGAACAACGCGCCGGCCGCGCCGGGGTTGCCGCAGTACGATGATCCGGGTGCGGACAATGCGATGCCCGCGAGCGCGCCTGCCGCAGCTCCGGCATCGGCAGCAACACCGGCGTCGTCCGGCTCGGCGACAGCGCCGGCACCGGCCGCTCCCGCGATGCCTGCGAGCACGCCGGCCGCGCAGTAACGCCGCAACAACGGCGACCGCCGCAAAGACAAAGCGCGCTGCATGATGCAGCGCGCTTTTTTTTGTCCGCGCGAAACGGGAAACCGGGAAGAGGGGAAGAAGGGGGAGAGACGGAAACGCGGCGCGTGCCGCTCAGACGATCCGCATCGCGCCCGCACGCTCGAACGCGTGCCGCGCCTGGATCAGCGTCGTACGCGCCGCACGCGCGTCGCTCGCGACCTGCAGCAGCGGGCCGAGCTGCGACGGCTGCTTCAGCAACTCGCGCAGGATCGGCAGGATCGCCGTGCTGCCGTCGTCGCGCAGGCCGGCCGTCGCCGCGCTCGGCAGCGTGCGCCACGCCGGATCGACGATCGCGCGGCACACCGCGAACGGCACGCCGCGCGCGGCCGCGAAGGCCGCCGCGATATGCGACTCCATATCGACGGCGAGCGCGCCCTTCGCGTGGTGCAGCGATGCCTTTTCCTGTTCGCTGATCACCGGCGCGCCGACCGCCGCGATCGTGCCGCGCGTGACGCGCGCCCAGACCGGCGTGTCGTGCAGCGCGGCGACGAGCCGTGCGCTCCAGCCCGTATCGGTCTCGACGCGGCCGAACGGCCCGTCGATCGCGTTCGCGATCACGAGCGCGCCGGGCGCCAGATCGGGCGCGAGCCCGCCCGCCGTGCCGAAGCTCACGATACCCGCGCAACCGCGTGCGGTCGCGTCGGCCAGCGCGCGCTCGAGCCGGTCGGCCCGCGCGGCGTACACGGCCTCGACGCCGTCACCGCGCGCGATGCGCGCCTCGAACGCCATCCCCGTCACCGCGATGACGGGCAATGCGCCGTTGTGTTGAGACACGCCCACCCGTTACATCCCGACCGTAACGCGCGTGGCGTTATCGCGCTTCAGGTTGCGGTAGCGCGCCAGCGCCCACAGCGGGAAGAACTTGCGATAACCGTGGTAACGCAGGTAGAACACGCGCGGGAAGCCCGTCGCGGTGAAGCGCGTCTCGTCCCACAGGCCTTCTGCGTTCTGCTGGGCAACCAGGTAGTCGACACCGCGCGCAACGGCCGGGTTGTTCACCTCGCCGGCCGCCATCAGGCCGAGCAGCGCCCAGGCCGTCTGCGACGCCGTGCTCGGCGCCTGCTCGAAACCGCGGTAGTTCAGCTTGTAGCTGTCACCATCCTCGCCCCAGCCGCCGTCCTTGTTCTGGATCGACAGCAGCCACTGCGCGCCGCGCTTCATGCGCGGATCTTCCGGCCCGAGGCCGGCCGCGTTCAGCGAGGACAGCGCGGTCCACGTGCCGTACACGTAGTTCATCCCCCAGCGGCCGTACCAACTGCCGTCCGGTTCCTGCTCCTTCAGCATGTAGTCGAGCGCGCGGCGTGCCGGCTCGCTGTTCGCGGCCGTCTCACCGAGCTGCGACAGCATCGACAGGCAGCGTCCCGACACGTCGGACGTCGGCGGATCGAGCAGCGCGCCGTGATCGGAGAACGGGATGTTGTTCAGGTAGTACTGCGTGTTTTCCGGTTCGAACGCGCCCCAGCCGCCGTCGCTGCTCTGCATGCCGACGACCCATTCGCGCGCGCGCGCCATCGACTCGCGATAAGTGTCCGACTGCCGGAGCTTCTGCGCACGGTCCATCGCCATCACGACCACGGCCGTATCGTCGACGTCCGGGTAGTGCGCGTTCGCGTACTGGAACGCCCAGCCGCCGGGCCGCACGTTCGGGCGGCGCGAGATCCAGTCGCCGCGCACGTCGAGGATCTGCAGCGGGCGCAGCCAGTCGAGGCCGCGCAGCACGGCTTCTTCCGCGCGCGCATCGCCCGTTTCCAGCAGCGCGTGCGCCGCGAGCGACGTGTCCCACACCGGCGACAGGCACGGTTGGCAATATGCTTCGTCATCCTGCACGACGAGCAGCTTCTCGACCGACTTTCGCGCGATCGCGCGGTTCGGATGATCTTCCGCGTAGCCGAGCACGTCGTACATCATCACCGAGTTGGCCATCGCCGGATAGATCGCGCCGAGGCCGTCCTCGCCGTTCAGGCGCTCGTCGACGAACGACACGGCCTGACGGATCGCGCGTTCGCGCGTGTAGCTCGGGAACAGCCCGTCGACCGCGCGCAGCGCATGGTCGACCACGCGGAAGAACGCGAACCAGCCGGGGCTCTGGTGACCCTGGCGCGGCAGCAGCCCGGCGTTGACGGGCGGATCGATGAACAGTTCGTCGATGCGCACGCCGCGCGGGTTCTTCGCGAGCGGGCGCTTCGCGTTCAGCACGAGCAGCGGCACGATCACGGTGCGCGCCCAGTACGACACCTTCGACAGGTGGAACGGGAACCACTGCGGCAGCATCATGATCTCGACCGGCATCATCGGCACCGCGCGCCACGGAATCGCACCGAACAGCGCGAGCTGGATGCGCGTGAACACGTTCGACATCTCGGCGCCGCCCATCGCATGGATCGCCTTGCGCGCGCGCTGCATGTGCTCCGCGTTCTCGTCGTCGCCGATCACCTTCAGCGCGAAATACGCCTTCACGCTCGCGCTGATGTTCGGCGCGCCGTCGGTGAACAGCGGCCAGCCGCCGTCCGCCTGCTGGATACGACGCAGATACCGGCCGATCTTCTGTTCGAGCTCGAGGTTCGGCGTCTCGCCGAGATAGTGGACGAGCAGCACGTATTCGGCGGGAATCGTCGAATCGGCTTCGAGTTCGTAGACCCAGTGTCCGTCCGCTTTCTGCGCGGCCAGCAGTGCGTCGGTCGCACGCGCAACGGCGGCGTCGACGTCGGCCGGCGCGGTGCCGGCGGACAGGGTAGCCATTTCGGTGAGATCGTTCATCGGTCCCTCTCTTATTGTGTCTGGAGCACGTCCGCGGCCAGCTGGCCGGAACGGATCGCGCCCTCGATCGTGGCGGGCAAACCGGTGGCAATCCAGTCACCCGCCAGCACAAGATTGGTCCAGCGCGTACGCACGGCCGGACGTTTCATTTCCTGCGACGGCACCGCCGCAAAGCCCGCGCGCGGCTCGACGACGAGCTGCCACGCGGGGATGGTTTCCGGGTTCGCGCCCGTCACGCGCGCGACGTCTTCCCAGATGCGCCGCGCGAGCGTGTCGCGCGGCGTGTCGAGCCAGCGGCCCGCGTCGCGGATCGTTGCCGCGAGCTGACCGCCGCCGGTACGCACCGCATCGACGACGCCGTTGACGACCGTCGTTTGCAGCGGGCTGCCGGCCGGCGATTCGACCGCGAAATACGCGGTCACGACCGCGCTGAACGTGTCGGGCGCGGTGAGTTCGGGGACGAGCGGCTGCGCGACCTCGGGCGGCACGGCCAGCACGACCGCGTCGCCCGGCGCGAGATCGATGCGCTCGCCGCCGATCGCGACCGCATCGACCGCATTGCCGTGCGCGCCGAATTCGAGCGCGTCGAGCCGCGAGTTCAGCCGGATCTGTGCGCCGCCGTGCTGCAGCATCCGCAGCGCCGGTTCGACGAATGCGCTGCCGAGCCCGTGGCGCGCGACGAGCGGACGGCAACCCGGGCCGCCCGCGGCAAACGTGGCGCACAGCGCCGCGCGCGCGAGTTCGGCGCTTGCGTGGCGCGGCTCGACATTCAGCACACCGAGAAAATACGGCCGCAGCCAACGATCCCACAGCACGCCGTCGCATCGCATCGTCTGTGCGAGTGAACGGCCCGTGCGCGCCAACGCGAGCGGGGCGAGCGCGAGGTAATCGAGCGGCGTCGTGCCCGGCGCGCGCGACGCGACATCGAACAGCCACGACGGCCAGCGCCCGTTGCCGAAGCGCAGCGTCCAGCGCTGCTGCGACGCGACGTCGACGACCGGAAATTCCGGCAGCGCGGGCCCCACGAGATGATCGGCCGCGCCGATCGCGCGCAGGTAGCGCTGCGTCGCGGGTTGTCCCGCGAATACCGCGTGCAGCCCGCTGTCGAGCGTCGTGTTCAGCGTCCCGTCGAACCACGAGCGGCAGCGGCCGCCCGCATGCGCGTGCGCGTCGTGCAGCACGATGCGCCGCCCGCGACGTTGCAGCTCGACCGCGGCCGACAGGCCCGCGAGTCCTGCGCCGATCACGTGGACGGTTCTGGGCATCGACTCGGTCGGCTCAGAACAGCGCGTAGCGCGCGGCGATCATCAGCATGCGCGCTTTCGGCTTGCGCAGCGGCGCGCGCGGAGCGGCAAAGCCGCGTGCGATCGCGGCTTCGAGAATGCAGCGATACGCGCCCGACATGATGCGCGGCGCCTTCACCTGTGCACGCGTGCAGGTATCCATCACCGCGTCGGCCTGGCGGAAGTGCTCGAACGCGCGCTCGACGAGCGTCGCGCATACGCGCGGCAGCGCCGGATCGCGCACGATCGTCGCCGGATCGGTGATCGCGATGCCTTCGCGCGCGAGCAGCTCGCGCGGCAGGTAACAGCGGTTGATCGCCGCGTCGTCGTCGATGTCGCGCAGGATGTTGGTCAGTTGCAGCGCACGGCCGAGGTGGTGCGACAGCTTGATCCCTTCGGCTTCCGGTATCCCGAAGATCCTCACCGACAACCGGCCGGCCGCGCTCGCCACGCGATCGCAGAACAGGTCGAGCGTCGGCTCGTCGGGCGCGCAGATATCCTCGACCGCGTCCATCGCCATCCCGTCGATCATCGCGTGGAAATCGTCGCGCTGCAGGTTGAACGCGCGGATCTCGCGGTCGAGCGCGGCCAGATGGCGCGGCGGCCGGCCCGCGAAGCACGCATCGATGTCCGCGCGCCAGCGATCGAGGCCTGCGGTGCGCTCGGCGCGCGGCAGGTCGCTGTCGGCAATGTCGTCGACCGCGCGGCAGAACGCGTAGACCTGGAACATCGCATCGCGCTGCACCGCCGGCAGGATGCGCATCGCAAGATAGAAAGAACTGCCCGATGTGACGGCAGCGGCGTCGGTTTCTTGTTCGTCCACGACGGAATTGGAAACGGCCAAGACAAGCTCCACGGAGACACCCACGCGGGGCGATTGAAGAAGCCATGCCCGGCTGGGATGGTCAGGGTGTCAAATGCGTGCGAGATATGCGAACGTTCGACGCAGACAGGCACAAAATACCGGCCGGAAGCCGGAATTGGGCGAAAGTATAGCAATCTTTGAAGTTCGATGGCGGACACGCGCCACGCTCGGCGGAGCGCCGGGAACCGCCGGCAGGCCGGCGCGGCCGACTTCGGCGGAAATGGACGCCGCGTGGCGCCGCTGGCCGGTCAGCCGTAAACGATGTCGCGCTGCAGATCGAGCGCGATGAGCCCCATTTCGCGCGTCAGCTGCAGCATCGAACGGCGTTCGAGGCGCGAGCCCATGAAACTCGTCACGCCGCCGTCGGGCTCCGCGGTGAACTGGAATACCGCGCCGCCGGTGCCGAACCACGCGCCCGGTACGTCGGGCGATTCCTGCCAGTCGATCTGCTCGAATATGCGCGCGATCCCCGCGCGCACCAGGTCGCCGGGGCCGATCGGCGGCGCGATCTCGCCCAGGTCGTCGAGCGAATAGGGGCCGGGTTTGTTCGGCTTCCGATAGAAGAGATAGTCGACGTTCATGGGGAGCAATCGGGGCAAAGCATCAAATTAGCGCGCTTCGGCACAAATTCATATCGGATCCGGACGAAATGTGGCCTGCACGAGACAAGAGGGACGGATCGTGGCCGGCCGCGCGATCGCACCGTGCGTTCGCGTTTGATTGCGTGCGGGTTCGTCTAAGATGGGACCTTTCTCAAAGCACACGGACACCATGGAGACGAACGTAAGCGCCACCCCGCAGTCCGACCATCCCGTTTTCGTGCTCGTGCACGGCGCCTGGCACGGCGCGTGGTGCTACGCGCACCTCGCCGCGGCACTGGCCGCGCGCGGCTACCTGTCGATCGCGCGCGACCTGCCCGCACACGGCATCAATGCCCGCTTTCCCGCGTCCTACCTCGAACGGCCGCTCGACAAGGACGCGTTCGGCGCCGAGCCGTCGCCGGTCGCGAACACGACACTCGACGATTACGCGACGCAGGTGATGCAGGCCGTCGACGACGCGTACGCGCTCGGCCACGGCAAGGTCGTGCTCGTCGGGCACAGCATGGGTGGCCTCGCGATCACGGCGGCCGCCGAACGCGCGCCGGACAAGATCGCGAAGATCGTCTATCTCGCGGCATTCATGCCCGCATCGGGCGTACCGGGCCTCGACTACGTGCGCGCGCCGGAAAACAAGGGCGAGCTGCTCGGCCCGCTGATGCTCGCGAGCCCGCGCGTCGCCGGCGCGCTGCGCATCGATCCGCGCAGCGGCGACGCCGCGTATCGCGACCTGGCGAAGCGCGCGCTGTATGACGACGTGTCGCAAGCCGACTTCGAGGCCGTCGCGAACCTGATGACCTGCGATGTGCCGGCCGCGCCGTTCGCGACCGCGATTCCGACGACCACCTCACGGTGGGGCGCGATCGATCGCCACTACATCAAGTGTCTGCAGGATCGCGTGATCCTGCCTGCGCTGCAGCAGCGCTTCATCGACGAAGCCGACGCGTTCGCGCCCGGCAATCCGACCCACGTCCACCAGCTCGACAGCAGCCATTCGCCGTTCGTGTCGCAGCCGGCCGTGCTGGCCGGTGTGCTCGCCGATATCGCAAAAAGCTGAACGCGGCGTGGCGCGCCGCAGCCGCTCCGCGCAATGCGGGGCGGGCGCGCCTACGCGTAGGCGACCGAGCGGTCGCGCCCGAGCCGCTTCGCGCGATAGAGCGCCGCGTCGGCCTCGTTGACGAGCACGTCGCTGGTCGGCGCACCCGTCTTCGCGCACGCGCCGCCGACGCTCGCCGTCACCGGCACGCTGACGCCCTCCGCATCGACCGGCTCGCTGCCGATCGCGTCTCGCACCTTGTCGGCCACCCGCATCGCCTCGTCGAGACTCGTGCACGGCAGCAGCAGCGCGAATTCCTCGCCGCCGAAACGGCCGAACGTATCCTGCGCGCGCACGATCGACGCGACGCGGCGCGCCGTCTCGCGCAGCACGGCGTCGCCGGCCGCATGCCCGAAGCGGTCGTTGATCGTCTTGAAATGGTCGAGGTCGAACAGCAGCACCGACATGTCGCCGCCGTAGCGCTGCCAGCGCGCGAATTCGTCGCCGAGCCGCGCCTCGAAGAAGCGCCGGTTCGCGATGCCGGTCAGCCCGTCGCGATTCGCGTGTTCGCGCAGCTTCGCAACCGCTTCCTCGCGCTCGCGCTGCATCACGCTCACGTGCGTGACGTCCGAGATCGTCACGCACACGGCCTCGACGTCGCGGCCGCGCGTGAGCGGCATGAACGTGCAGTCCTGCTGCATGTAGTCGACGCCGCCGGTGATCGGCCGGTCGTGCTCGAAGCGGAACAGGTAGGGCCGCTGCTCCCACGAGCTGAATGCAAAGCTGCCGAGCTGGAACACGCTCTCGAGCTTGCGCGACAGCCACGCGAGCGGCAGCTCCGGAAAGCAGTCGAACAGGTTGCGGCCGATCACGTCGGCGGCCGGGATGCCGCTGTGGTCCTGCATGAAGCGATTCCACATCAGCACGGTCATCGAGCGGTCGAGCACGAACAGGCCGAAGCCCACCCGCTCGATCACGAGGTCGCTCAGCGACGGGGCGGCGGCCGTCATAGCGCGGACAGCAACGCGTCGAGCGCGTCGCCCATCAGGCGCATCGAATCCTCGGCCATCAGCATCACGAAGTGGGCACGGAACGCATGATCCTCGAGCCCGAAGTTCACCTCGAGCAGCAGCGCGACGCTCCACGCGAGCACGGTCGGCTGGAAGACGTCGTCGAACGACACGTTCGACCCGAGCAGCCCCGGCGGAAAGAATACGGGCTTGCGGCCGAGCTCGTCGAGGATCGACGCGACGCATGCGCCCATCAGCACGTTCGCGACGTCGAGCACGACTTCGTCGGGCGTCGCCATCCCGCCGTACACGCCGTCGCCGAACGTGCGGTCGACGACCGTCGTGAGTCGCGCGACGCTTGCGGTGCGGCACAGCACGATCGCCTCGCCCTTGATGTCGGAGCGAAAGCCCTGGCGCACGGCGGTCACGTTGTCGTGAATGCCCGTCATCTCGCGCAGCGCGTCGCCCGCATCGGCCGCTTTCACGACGCGCACGCGCGGCACCGACAGCTCGATGAAGCGCCCGAGCAACAATGCAAGCCGCGCGGCGGCGCGGCCCATCGCAAGGTTGGCGATCTCCTGCAACGCGTCGCGTTGCTCCGCCGTGAACACCGATTCAGGCATACAACCCATACTCCTTGAGAATGGGCAGCAATGCCTCCGACGTCACGGGCTTGGCAACGAATGCGATCGCGCCCAATTCGCGCACGCGTGCTTGCGCCTGCGGCTGGATATCGGCGGATACCACGATCACGAACGTGTTCAGATCTTCGTGGCGCAGTGTCTCCAGGACCTGATATCCGCTCATGTCGGGCATCGTCAGATCCAGAAACATCACGGAAGCTTTGCCGTCACGATAGAGCGCCAAGGCCTCGCGACCATTCGTTGCATACGCGACGTCGACGTCCCAGCCTCCCGGCAGCGCCTTTGTCAGAAGTTTGCGAGCGAGCAGGGAATCGTCGGCAATTACAATCGGCAAAGGCATGGAGCGAAGCGGTATACGGAATGGTCTCTCTCGCGTTAACGACCGCGCGGCGCACTTCTTGAGGCGTCATGCGTTCGGGCGCAGGCAACCGCCTTGCGGCCGCGCGCGGGCGCCGCGAGCGGGTGCGCGCGACGCACCACGCGGCGAACGCCGGCGGGCGCATATTTCTGTCATTGGGAAAGCAAGGCGCGATTCTCGGAGTAAACCGAAGGCGATGCAACTCGCCATATTCACCATTTCGAACAGAATCGATCCGATCGCGCGTCATTCCGAAAACAGCCGCGACCATTTTTGAGATATGTACGCAAAATTTTTCCTTGTGTACGTTTGCGCTGCCGGATTCGTCGCGTTTTCAATCTGACAGTTGCCCCCTGTCGAAATCGACAGGATCGCGCGCGTACGGGGCCGCGCAGCGGGCCATCGCAACTCGTTTATGATGGCAGACACCTCCGCCTCACCCGCTTCCTCGATGACGTCCGAACGGCCTGCCGACTCCCGCGCCCCCGCCTCCACTCCCGCCGACGACTGGCAGGACGACGGAAGCTACGCGGCCGGCGCGCCCGAGCACGATTTCGCGGTCCGCCGCGTGACGCTGATCGTGCTGCTCGTCGCGGCGATCGTACTGCCCTGCATCTACGTGATGGTGATGGCGTACAACGACCTGCAGGCGCGCGAGGCCGCCGCGAGCGACGTGACGATGCGCACCGTGCGCGTCGCCGAGGAGCACGCGCTCAAGGTGTTCGACCTGAGCGAAACGCTCGATGCGCGCATCGTCGACCTCGTGCAGGACATGGACGACGCCACCGTGCGCAGCAAGGAATCCGACATCCACGAAGCGCTGAACACGATCGGCGGCGGTTATCCGCAGGTGGCCGCCGTGTCGATCTTCGGCGCGAGCGGGATGCTGCTCGCCAACAGCCTCTACTATCCGGCGCCGTATGCGTCGATCGCGAACCGCGACGACTTCGCCGGCATCCGCGACGGCAAGGTCATCGAACACATCTCGCGGCTGATGATGGGGCCGCTCAAGCTCGAGAACATTCCGGTGTTCAACACGGGCGTCGCGCGGCGCCATAGCGACGGTTCGTTCGCCGGGATGGTGTCGATCGCGCTGAAGTCGTCGTATTTCAATGCGTTCTATCGCGACCTGCTCGGCGGCGCGAGCACGCCGATGACGATGGCGCTCGCGCGCTCCGACGGCGCGGTGATCGCGTCGTATCCGCCGCCGCCGTCGCTCGCGCACACCGATCGCACCGTCACGTTCGGCGACACGCGCAACGATCCGCGTGCCGGCGTCGTGCGTGTGCGCCACGACGGCGCGAGCAGCGAGATCGTCGCGTACCGCCAGGTCGGCAGCTATCCCGTCTACGTGACGTGCGCTTACCGCACGTCGGCGATCTGGCATGAATGGTACGAACACCTGAGCGTGCTGTTCATCTCGATGTTCGCGCCGTCGGTCGCGCTGTGGTCCGTGATCTGGCTGTCGCTCAAGCGGCTGAAGGCGGAAGAGGAGGCGTGGGACCGCTGGCAGGCGGAAGCGTCGATGCGGCGCTCGATCGAATCGGCGTACCGGCAGTCGCGCAAGATGCAGGCGCTCGGCAACCTCGTCGGCAGCGTCGCGCACGACTTCAACAACCTGCTGATGATCATCTCGAGCAACGTGCAGATCGCGCGGCGGCGCGGCGTCCAGCATCTCGACAAGGAACTCGGCGCGATCGAACGCGCGCTGAAGAACGGGCAGTCGCTCACGCGCCAGCTCCTCGGCGTCGCACGCAAGCAGCCGCTGCACAACGAGACGATCGACGTCGGCCAATGGGTCGGCACGTGCCGCGAACTGCTGAAGACGTCGCTCGGTTCGAAATCGTCGCTGGTCGTCGCGATCGAGCCCGGCGTCTGGCCGATCCGCGTCGACGTCGCGGAGCTCGAACTCGCGGTGATCAACCTCGCGGTCAACGCGCGCGACGCGATGACGACCGGCGGCCGCTTCACGGTCGGCGCGCGCAACGTGACGCTGCGCCGCGAGGACGGCTTTCCGCTGACCGGCGATTTCGTGCAGATCTCGCTCGACGATACGGGCTCGGGCATGGCGCCCGACGTGCTCGCGCGCGCGTTCGAACCGCTGTTCACGACGAAGGCGCAGGGAATGGGAACGGGGCTCGGCCTGCCGCAGGTGTTCGCGTTCTGCGAACGCTCGGGCGGCCTCGCGACGATCGACAGCGCGGTCGGCGCCGGCACGTCGGTGCGCCTCTATCTGCCGCGCGCGCATGCCGAGGACGTCGTTGCGCGACCGCAGGCCGCCGTCGTCCACGACACCAGCGCGCTCGCCGGCCTGCACGTGCTGCTCGTCGAGGACAACAGCGAAGTCGCGGCCGGCACGGAAGCGCTGCTTTCGCTGCTCGGGCACCGCGTGACCTATGCGCCCACCGCCGACGACGCATTGCGCCTGATCGAGGGCGCGGCCGCGAACGACGCGTTCGACCTCGTGATTTCGGATATCCACATGCCGGGCAGCCTGAACGGCATCGACCTCGCCGAGGCGATCGACAAGCGGCCGGGGAAGCTGCCCGTGATTCTCGTCACCGGTTATGCGGAGGAGCTCGACCGCACGCGCACCGTCAACGTCCGCGTGCTGTCGAAACCGTTCGACATTGCGCTGCTCGACGAGATCCTGCTGGGCTTCCGCGAAGCGCGCGACGCGCGGCACGCCGGTGCGTGACCCGCGGTGTGCGGGCCGGCGCCGGCTGCGTGAACGGGCGCGACGATCGGGCTGACGCCGTCAGGCCGACTTCAGCAGGCGCACCCAGCCCGCGTAACGATCGACGAAGCCCTGCAGGAACTTGCGGGTGTCCTCGCTGACGATCTGGCCCTGCTCGTCGATGCGCGCCGCGTCGTGCTTGATGAACATCTCGGGCTGGCCGAGCGTCTTCACGTCGAGATACGCGAGCACGTTGCGCAGGTGCTGTTGCGCCAGCGCGGTGCCCGTCGCGCCCGGCGATGTGCCGAGCACCGCGCCCGGCTTGCCCGACCACGAGTTGGAACCCCACGGGCGCGAGCCCCAGTCGAGTGCGTTCTTCAGCACGCCCGGAATCGACCGGTTGTACTCGGGCGTGACGAACAGCAGCGCGTCGGCGGCTTCGATCGACTGCTTGAAACGCTTCGCGACTTCCGGGAAATCCGCGTCGTAGTCCTGGCTGTACAGCGGCAGTTCGCCGATCTCGACGAACTCGAATGAAAAATCGGCGGGGGCGAGCGAGATCACGGCGTGCGCGAGCGCGCGGTTCCAGGAAGCGCGGCGCAGACTGCCGACGACGACCGCAATACGATAGGACATGGAATTCTCCTTCCGGTGAGTGAGGAATCGAATCGATTGCTTCCGAACAGGCGACAAAGGTCTGTTTATAGGCAAGCCAGCCCGCGAACCGCCCGACGGGGCCGTCAGGCCGACTTTCCACAAGGTTTTCCACAGAAATTGTGGATAACTCGACCGTTATGTTCTGATGTTACAGATTGCCCGCCGCGCGGCGCCGTCGACGCGCGATACGGGTTTCGGCAAGCATAACGCAGCGCGCCGGCCGGTTTCGTGAATGCGTGACGGAACATCCGTTGCAGGCCGGCACCGTGACCAGTAAGCTGCTCGCACCACGACGCGCCCGCTCTTTGGCGCAAGCGCGATCGCTTCGAGACACTGCCACCCAGACATGCCGTCCGCGTACGACGACCCCGACTATCTCGCGCAACTGCGGCGCGACCTGCTGCGCTTCGCGCGACTCCAGCTCCGCGATACCGACGCGGCCGAAGACGCCGTGCAGGAAGCACTGACCGCCGCGTGGTCGCACGCGGGCGATTTCGCGGGACTGTCGGCCCATAAGACCTGGGTGTTCGGCATCCTGCGCAACAAGCTGATCGACGTGCTGCGTGCGCGGCAGCGGACGGTGAGCCTGTCCGCGCTCGACGCCGAGCTCGACGGCGAATCCGTGCTCGATCGCGAACTGTTCAAGGAAAACGGGCACTGGGCCCCGCATACGAAACCGCACCCGTGGCCGCGCCCCGAAACGCTGCTGCAGCAGCAGCAATTCTGGACGCTGTTCCAGGTTTGCCTCGACCACCTTCCGGAGCAGATCGGGCGCGTGTTCATGATGCGAGAATTTCTCGATGTCGAGATTACGGACATCTGCAACGAATTGACGCTGACGACGAATCATTGCAGCGTGCTGCTGTATCGAGCGCGCACGCGCCTGCGAACCTGCTTGAGCGAAAAAGGACTGACGACCGAAGATGCTGCCGGGGAAATGTACTGACGTGACGCGCCTGCTGTCGGATGCGCTCGACCGCCATCTGACCCTGCATGAGCGCCTGCAGGTGCGCGTGCACCTGCCGACCTGCAGCGGATGCAGAGCCTATCGTGGGCAGATTGCGCTGCTGCGGACAGCCGCGAAAGCGGCGGCAGGGCGGGGGCCTGGCGATGATGGCACGTCGTCAGGAAAGGACTAGACGCGCGTTGCGACTATCGTCCGGACGGTGGGTGGTATGCTGCCCGGCGATCGCGCCGGCTTCGATTGCCGATGCATGCGCCGGGCCGATGCAATAAGAAAAATACGCCGGGCAAGAATTATTCGAACAGCGCTTGCACCGCTTCGGGCGGACGACCGATGGCCGCCTTCCCGCGATAGACGACGATGGGGCGCTGCAGCAGGATCGGGTGAGCGACGATCGCCGCGTAGGCTTGCGCATCGGTCAGATCCGCGCGGGCCAGATTCAGCATCTTGTACGGTTCCTCGCCGTCGCGGAGCATGTCGCGAACCGGGCGGCCAAGCTGCCGATGCAGCGTTTCCAGTTCCTCGATCGTCGGCGGCGTCTTCAGGTACTCGACGACGTTCAACGGCGTACCGGCGGTATTCAGCGACTCGACCAACGCAAGCGTCTCGCGCGACTTCGAGCATCGGGGGTTGTGGTAGATCGTGATCATCATTCAGGCCTGGATGGAAGAGCCCTGTATTGTAGCCAGTCTGTATCGGGTGTCTCGGCGAGGCGGCCGCGGCGAGATCGGGTGCGGATTCGATGCTTCGCTGGAGCGGAGTGGCAACGCTTGCGGTGTTGGGGTGAGCCACGAGAGGGGAGAGCCATCGGGGTGCGCGTCAATGCATTGATGTGTTTATGCGCATAAAGTCGGGGGGCCCGTTATCCGGGATGACGGATGTGGGCCGGCGAGCGAACGCATCGCGATCGTCGTGTCGGGCCTTGAGGGAAGCAGACGGCAAGTGGGTACGTCGGTGGGTTTATGCGCATAAAGCGTGTGATGGCCGAGTGAGGTACGTCGCGGATTCATGGTGTGCCTGAGTGCCGAGGCTTCTTCGGTATCGACGCGATCACTGCGCCGATAGGCTACCTCGTCAGTGCATCGCTTCGTACCGGACTTGAGGAGGTCGGCACGTGATCCGTCGTCCCTCGTGATCCATCGCCCCGGTTTATGCGCATAAACGTAGCGTCCCAACAGCCCGTTGTGCTGAGGCATACGGGTTCGATGGCGCACCTCGAAGCTGCGTACATGGCTAGGGCACGCAGCTCATAGTCCACGCTCGTGAATGCCAGACCGTCCCTGCACGCGGTTGAACGCCTCGATCTCCGCTGAGTTTATGCGCACAAACTCACCAGCTCCGAGCCCAAACAGCCCACCTCCCGCCGAAAGGGCAGAGCACTCCGATATCGCAGCAACCCGCCGCGCGCGTCGACGATGCGCCTCGTGATGACCAACGATCGAGTGGCGCATCGACGCCTCCCGGCATCGGCTACGCGATTCGATCGCGCCACCAACCACCGCCGGTTCGTTTATGCGCATAAACCGATAGCCCGAACGGCTAACGCATAGTTGCCGAACGACAATTTCATTGAAATATAAATATCGTCCTGTAGAATTCCAACGACCAAAATAGGAGTGAAAATTGGCCGCGGAAATCATTGCAGTCACTCAACAAAAAGGTGGCGTCGGCAAAAGTACGATTGCCATGCACCTCGGCGCCGCGTTCCATGAAAAAGGGAAGCGCGTCCTCGTCATCGACGCAGACCGTCAAAACACGCTGGTTCACTGGTCGAGCGCATCCGGTGACAGCGACAACGGCATTCCGTTTCCGGTCGTCAACCTTGCCGAAGCCGACGGCCAGATCCATCGCGAGATCAAGAAGTTCATCAACGACTACGACATCATCGTCGTGGACTGCCCGCCGTCGATCACCGAGAAGGTATCCGGCGTCGTCCTGCTCGCCGCATCGATTGCCGTGATCCCGACTTCATCGTCGCCGGCCGATTACTGGTCGAGCGTCGGGCTGGTCAAGCTGATCCAGCAAGCGCAGGTCATGAACGAAGACCTCCGCGCCGTCTTCCTGCTGAACAAGACCGAAGAGAAGCGCATGCTGACCCGCGAGCTCAAGCGCGCGCTCGAGGAGCTCGGTTTCCCGCTGCTGAAAACGCAGATCCCGACCCGGGAAGCGTACAAGCAGGCGATGGCGCTCGGTCAGACCGTCCTGCAGATGAACGATCGCGGCGGCAAGCTGGCCGCCACCGAAATTCGCGCATGTGCCGACGAAATCGTCGCCATGCTGCCCTGACTTTATGCGCACAAAGGAGTCACATGAAACCTTCCCAATTTGCAAAAGGATTCCAAGCGCGCCCGGATATCACGACGAGCGAGAAGCGCACGGCGCTCGATCGACTCAATGCGATTGACGGCATCGTCAAATCCGAGACGCCCACTCCGGCTCCGACCAAGTCCGCAAAGAAAGACATCGCGCCGCCGCCCGCTCCGGAACTCACGTTCGATCCGTCGATCGACGAGTCGCCGCAATATCGCGCGTGGCGCCTCGAGAACCGCTATGCGCCGGGACAGGTCATCGAGCTGGCGCTGAAGGCGATCAAACATAGCCCGTTCAACCCGCGGCACTTCTATCTGAAGTCGTCGATTGCCGAACTCGCGGTCAACCTCGCGAAACAAGGGCAACAGCAGGCGATCCACGTGATCCCGGATTACGACAACCCGGGCACATATTTCGTCAGCGATGGCGGCCGCCGCGTGCGGGCGCTGAAAGAGGCGAACAAGGAATCGGTCAAGGCGATCGTGATCGACGTGCCGATCGGCATCCAGAGCTACAAGCTCGGTTACGACCTCAACGTCCAGCGCGATTCGCAGACGGTGTTCGACAATGCCGTCGTGTGGCGCCGCTTCCTCGACGACAAGCATTTCCAGAGCCAGAAGGAGCTCTCCGAGCATCTCGGCCTCGACGAGTCGACGGTGGCGGTCGCGCTGTCGATCGGCAAGTTGCCGGAAGCGATCATGCAGGAAATGGTCTCGCGTCCCGATCGCTTCGGTTCGAACATGGCGTATCAGGTCGGCCGCTATCACAATGCGCGCGGCACCGAGGCCACGCTGCGGCTGATCAACAAGATCGTGTCGGACGATCTCAGCACGCGCCAGGTGTCGGACATCGTCAAGGGCCGCGTCGCGGCGCAGGAAACGCCGAAGGTCGTGGGCCGTCAGCGCTACGCGCAGCGTCTCGAGATCAAGCTCGGCGGCAAGTCGGTCGGCGACCTGAAGTCGTATGGGGAAGACCGCATCGAATTGCGCCTGCGCGGGCTCCCGAAGGACAAGCGCGACGCGATCCTCGAGCAACTCGAGCGGATGCTGTTGTCGGAGTGATGGAAGCGGCCGGCAGGGCCTGGTGAGACGCCGGGCCCGCCCGATCGAGCGGGCGGCCGGCGGCGGCCCGTCAGCGGGCCTGAGCGGGCGTCAGGCGGCCCGCGACTGGTTCAGCGTGAACGACAGCAGGTCGCCGTCTGTCGGCTCGCCCCAGGTCTTCTGGGCCAGCCAGTCGAAAAAGGCCGTCTCGGCCAGCTTGGAATCGAGGCCGCGCTTGCGCCAGTCATCGCGCAGATGCGTGCCCATCGTCGGCAGCGCCTCCGATTCGAACGACTCGCGCGCCACATCGCGTTCGGCGTCGCCCTGCTCTTCGTACAGCACCTTCGCTTCCTTGCGGCGGAACGCCGCGAATTCGCTCAGCAGGCGTGCCTTCAGATCGTCCGGCTGGGCCGCTGCGACTTTCGCGGACGGCGTGCCGGCAGGCAGCGCGTCGACGGACTCGACCGGCGGCGCATAACCCTTCTTCAACGCATCCTTGAACAACGCCGGCGCGCTGCGCACCGGCGGCAGCGTCGTGCTGCGCATCCGCTGCTCGGTCATCTGCAGCGCGGCGCGAATCCGGTTTTCCTCGCTGTCCGCGTACAGCGTCTGCGCTTCCTTCAGCGGGATCCCGAGCTTCACCATCCGGTCGACCAGCGTGCTGTCGAACACGTTCGGGTGTTCGTCGAGCGCGAGCATCGGCTGCTTGCGCTCGGTCACGCGGAACTGGATCTCCGCGACCCGGCGCCCTTCGCGGTGCTCGATCAGCTCGACGAAGATATTGGTGACTGCGTTGACTTCCGCGATCGCGGGACGCAGATAGTCGCGCTTGAAGTACTTGTACTCGCGCTTCGCCTCGTCGCCGGCTTCGGTATCGGGCGTGCCCGACAGGATCGGCCGCCACCATTCCCACTGCTCGCGCATCGTCAGGTGGCTCGGGTTCGTCAGATAGCGCACGCAGATTTCGTACAGCGCGAGACCGGCGCTGCTGCGGAGCTGGCTCTGGAACTGCAGGCTCAGGCGCGCGTACTGGACCGGGTCGAGCAGCTTCTTCTTGATCTTGGGCGCGAACGAGAATTCGACCCACACGCGGCGGGTCGTCGGATCCTCGAGAATTTCCGCGTCGGCGATCAGCGTCGAGATCCCCCACTTGCGGCCCGGCTTCTGGCTCGACGTGCCCGTGCTCCATTCGACCTGCACCGACACCATGCGGCGCAGGTGTTCCTTCACCAGCGCGGTGTCGTTCGAATCGAAGGCTGAGTTGGCGACGATATCCGACAGCAGCGCGCGATACGTATCGCCCGAGTCGTCGGCCTGCTGCGCGACTGCCAGCAGGACGTTGAACAGCTTGCGGGTCAGGAGCGTGATCTTGCCGCTCTTCGGCTGAATTGCGATCGCCTCGACGGCCTTGCGCAATTCGGCTGAGCTGGCACTCACCACATCCACATCGGTTTTCTTGGCGCGCTTCGTCGTGGCCATGCGTCGGGTCGGAGAGGAAGTTTTCCGGAAGGATAGCGCCTGTGGTGATGTGCGTCCAGAACGACATGCTCACCATAGCCGGTGAAGCGCGCGTGCAAAACGGCACTCACCCCAAGCGCTCCCGAAAACGCTCACCGGTCCGGAATTGCAGCGTTCCGGACTCGTCCAGACGTGCTGCGGGATGCGCCGATTCACAGAATTTCACCTGTGCGCGACACGTGCGGAACACGCTCCCGTATCGGCTCACCTTTCTATTTGTCGTAATTTTGCGACTGCCCAGCCGTGAGTTCGGCACAGGGTTGCGATTGCACCTCGCCATGCGTCCCCGATCGCCCCGCATCGGGCTGTATGCATGTACAGGCACGGCTCGCCGGGAGATCGTCATCCGCTCCGGCATCCGGAAAGACGCCTTCGAAGCCGGCCTGTGCCGCTCGCCCAGGCATGCTTTGCCGGCCCGGGCGCGCATTGTACAGCGCACCAATCCTATCGGGTCCCGAAAATACTCACCTTGAGCACAGCTTGTTGTTTCGATCGGATGGCGACAAACGCCCGGCGCACGCGGGATTCGCTACCAGAGCCTCCCGAAAAGCCTCACCTTATTGAAAAAATGCGGCACAGCAACGCCCACGAGAACGACTCCCGAAAAACCTCACCGTAACCGCCTCGGTATCAAAAACCCCAATGCCTTCCGATACTTATGCGCAGAAGGCATTTGGCTGTGCGTCGCTGGGATCCCCCGAAAAGCCTCACCTTTCGACGGAAATCCTTCATACGACAACCGCGTGTCGCCCCCCGAAAAATCTCACCTGTGCCAAAAAGTGGCACAGCAAAAACGAGAATTCTTCCAGTCCTGGCGGGCTTTTCGGCGAATCCGGCCGTTCACATGTCCCGAAAAGCCTCACCTTTGACCATTTTTCGAGCAAATACCGTTCCCGAAAACGCTCACCTGTGACCGGGATCTCAGGCTGTGATAGATGCCCCGAAAAAGCTCACCTCAACAGGATAGGGGCAGGAAAACCCGGATTTTCCTCCCGAAAAGTCTCACCTTTAGTGCATCACAGGCCCCGGAGAGCACTTTTGCTGTGCAAAATGGCGTCCGGCTCCCGGAAATCCTCACACCCAATTCCCGTGGAGTCCCGTGAAACCTCACCTTTCGTAAAAACTGCCCAAAAGATGGGCAGAATCGGGGCGCAAAGAGGGTCCCGCAAATTCTCACCTATGTCTGCACAGGCAGAAAACTGTGCAGGCAGGCACAGCGCGGGTTCTGTGGCTGTGCGGCCCCGAAAACTCTCACCTTTGGGAAATCTCGTGTTTCACTGTGATCCCGAATCCCCTCACGACCTTTCCTGCAACGGCTCACGCAGCTCCCCGAACCCAATCACTTCAGCTCCCGCAGAAGATCACCTTGGCTCCCGTAAAACTTCACCTTGCCGGCCGGAAACCCTTGCTACATAAGGATGTGCCGTGGCGTTAACGTTTTTAACTAAGGGTTCAAGGGTGTTTACTTCTAATACTCTCAAGACATGGGCCGACGAGTTTTCCACAGATACCCCAAACCCTGAACACCCACAGGCAATCGGTTCCGTTGTCATGTGAAACAAATGCCGGATTTCTGGGTCTGCTGGAAAATGCTTGTGCTACAAGGACTTGGCTGACTTTCTTCGCTTTGTTTCACGGAATCCTGGACCACGTTCATCCGGATTGGCTCACAGATCCGATTTCTGTGCACAGCGACGTAAATTCACAACGTCGATCCGAAATAGGTATCAAAGAATACGTATTTCGTTATGATTGACACAATTCAATGTCTGTGAGCTCTGCCATGACCCTGGACGAAATGCGCCAAGTCATTCGGGACGAACTGGAATCGCTGCGTGCAAGCGGCGCGCGGCGCCAGGAATTGTCGCTGCACGCATGCAAGCGCCTGTTCTTCGATCTCGGCATCCGGCCGTCCGCCGCCAACGTCCGCGATCTCACCCAAACCGGCAGCGCCAGCGACATCCCGAAAGACATCGACCATTTCTGGGAGCGCATCCGTTCCGCGTCCAAGATCAGGCTTGACGGTGCGGCGATCCCGAAGGCCGTCGAGGAAAAGGCCGGCGCGTTGCTCGGCGCACTATATGAAGAAGCGTTGAAAGCGGCCCGCGACAGTCTCGATGGCGATCGCGAGCAAGTTCGCGCCGGCATCGCCGACGCCGAACAACGGTTGCGCGACGCGACGGTGCGCCAGGAGACGCTCGAAGGCGCGCTCGCCCGCGGCGAAACCCGGAACGAGCAATTGCAGGCGCGCGTGACCGAACTCGAGGTTCAGCTCGCGTCGCAGACGACGCACGGTTCGACAAACGAAGCGACGTTGCTCACCACAGTCGCCCGACTGGAGAAGGAGCTGACCGCGGCCGCCGGCCGTATCGACGCCGAGCAGGCGCAGAACGCCACGCTGCGCGATCGCATCGATGCGCTGCAAGCCGAATTGCAGCAACGCACCGAGCACTACGCGCAGCAAATCAAGGACGCGGTGGCCGAAGCCGAACGCCGCGTGAAGCCGATGCTGGTCGAGCTGGATTCGCTGCGCAGCATGGCGTCGACCTACCAGAGCGGTTTGCGCGACGTTCAGCGCAAGGAATTCGATTTCCTGCAGCAATTGAGCTCGGCCAAGGCTCGCGCCGATCGGCTCGAAGAACAGTTGCGCACGCAGAGCGATGAACTGGAACGGGCGACGCGCGACGTGAGTTCGTTGCGCGCGAGCCGTGAAATGAATCCGGAAATCGCCGTGCTGATCCGGCGCCTGGCCGATGCCGGGCAACTGGATGCGGACGCGTTTTCCGCGATCGGGACCTCACTGGATTCCGAGATTACGGTGCCGACTCAGTGCCCGCATTGCGATGGCGAGCCGGAACTGTCGCATGGTGAAGAGGGTTTTGAAGTGGCGTGCCCCGAGTGCGAGCACGCTTCAGGCGCATGGCCGTCTCGATTCGAAGCCGTCGCGCGCTTTACGCATACCTGACCCGCGGATCGGCAGCACCGCACAGGCAAGACGGTCCGGCGCGCTTGAGGTGAGGTTTTTCGGGAGAGGTGGAACGGTGAGGCAGCGCCACGCAAGGCTGCTCACGGATCGCTTCGCGTGAGCAGCCGTTTCCGGATCAGTGAGTTTCATCGCTGTCGGACGCGTCACCGTCAACCAGCCCGTCGCGCCAGTTTTTCCAGGCGCGATGCAGGCGGTTCGACGAGATCGGCCGCATGAAGCCCAGCCATTTGCCGACCCGTTCGGGCGGCACATCGTTTTCGAATAGTTCGGCCGCGTAGGTATTACGCAGCGTCTGCGGGCTCGCGCGAGCGGTGCGTGACGACGTGAGCCCGGCCGATTCGACGATCGCGTCGATGGCGCGCAGCATCGTCGCCTTGTGCATCGGCCGCCCGGCATGCGATGCCGGGAACACGAGTTCCCCCGGAATTTCCTGGCGCTTGCGTTCGGTGAGCCATGCCTCGAGCAGCGCGATCGCGAACGAGGCGAGATGGGTTTCGCGCGCGAAATCCGGATGCGTCGCCTGGATCTGCAGCGACGTGTTGCTTGTATTGATGCAACTAATCGTAAGTGCGCGCGCTTCGCCGGTTTTAATGCCGGCGCCGAGAAATGCCGCCACGAGCGCGCGATCGCGGCGCTCCTTCCAGTATGCGGAACCCGATACGCCGATCGGCGAAAACAGATACGCGAGCAACTTCGCGCGTTCGGCCGGCGTCAGGAAACCGGTCGGTTCGTTGTCGCGCGCCTTGCGCCAGCTTGCTTCGCCATCCTGAGCGATGAAGCGGGCCGGGTTGGTCGATGCGTATTCGGTGCGGCGGATGTGATCGAGCACCCGTTCGATCAGCCGAAGATAGCGCATTTTCTGGGTTTTCCGGATCGGCAACTCACCGACGAAGTTCGCGATCGTTGCCGTATCGACCGTGGCCAGATTCTTTTGATGCGTGCGCAGCCACGTGAGAAACGCGCCCCATTGGGTGCGATAGACGTCGGCCGACGAGCGGCGATAGTCCTGCATGGCCAGCCACGCGTCGAATGCGGCTTCGGGTGAGGCGATCCAGTCGGATGCGCCGCGATCGAACAGATCCTTTTCTTCCGGGCGTGCGGGGGTGTCGGGAGAGGCGGGAAGGGACATGTGATTTATTCCGTTAGTTGCGTATATAGTAGCCCTTTCCGCAACGTCTCGGGCAGCAAGAGGCTGGACAAGCCGCCATGCGCGGCGGCCCGGGTTGGCGGTCAGTCGCCCCACGCCTTGGACGGACGGTGAGCGCGCTCGCGAGACGCGGTGTCGTGCGACGTTGCCGCGGCTTCGTACGCGAGCACCGCGAACGAAAAAACGGCAGGCAGCGCATTCGAGCGCCCGAAGTCGATCGGATCGTCCGTTTCGGGAAACGTCATGTCCGACGGCCGTTCGAACAATTGACGCATGCCGGCCTCGTGGCGGCTGGCAAAGCCGAGATCGGCGAGCGCCTCGGCTTCGATGGCGTGCAGCAGGCGCCACGTCAGCGGCACGCGCTGACGGATGTAGCGCCCGGCAATATGGCGGACGATCAGCTCGAGGTCGTGCGCGGCAGCCTTGAAGCTGAGCGCGGCCAAATCTTGTTCTTCTGTCATTGCAGGCTCCTGTCGACCGGGGCGGGCGCCTCGGTGCGCCAGCTCCGGCCCATGCATGGCGGAATGTCCGTATACTGTACAAATATACAGTCTTTTCCGCAACTGGCCCTTTGGCCAGCTATACGCGCCGTCAGCGGTGTATCACGATCAACAGTGCCCGCGCTTCGGCCTTGCCGGGGTTGCGGATCGCGTGCGGCTCGTCGGCCGGGTAGCGCGCGGTGTCGCCGGCCTTCAGGCGCCGGCTTGCCGCGGCGGCCTCGATCTCCATCGCGCCTTGCAGCACGGTGAGGTGCTCGCGCGTGCCGGGTTCGTGTGCGTTCGATACCAGCGCGCCGCCGCCCGGCAGCGTCAGCTCGTACCACTCGAACTTGCCGGCGAGGTCGATCGGGCCCCACACGCGCAACTGGTACCGGCCGTCGTGGCCGGCGAGCGTCGGAATGTCGTGCGGGCCGTCTACGCGGATCGTCTCGGGCGCCTTCGGCTGCGAGAACAGCTCGTCGAGTGTGATGCCGAGCGCGTTCGTCAGCCGCCAGGCCACGGCGATGGTCGGATTGGCCTTGTCGCGTTCGATCTCGGAGAGCATCGATTTCGATACGCCGGCCGCGCGCGACAGGTCGTCGAGGGTCAGCTTGCGCTCGTTGCGCAGCCGCTGGATCTGCTCGCCGACACGCGGCGGCGTGGCGGCCGGCTGCGGAGGTGCGGCGCTGGCAGGCGTGCGCCGCGATCCGGAGGAACTTGCCATTTGGATTCCGTTCGCTTAGAGTTGTTCGGTATTTCGAATTCTAGTTCGGAATATCGGATAAATGCGGTCAACCGAACGACCGACTATAACAGTAGCAGGCCGTTGCGCCGCCGCCACGAGCGGCGCGCCGCGGAATGCGAATCCCTGTCAGGAGCTTTGCGATGCGTGATGCTTTTCTCGCCCAGGTGCGCGGGACGCTCGACCAGATCCGCGCGGACGGTTTTTACAAGACCGAGCGCGAGATCGCGAGTCCCCAGGCGGCGGCCGTGCGGCTCGCCGGCGGTGCCGGCGTGCTCAATTTCTGCGCGAACAACTATCTGGGGCTGGCGAACGATCCGCGCCTGATCGGCGCGGCGAAGGCCGGCCTCGACCAGGACGGCTTCGGCATGGCATCGGTGCGCTTCATCTGTGGCACGCAATCCGTGCACAAGCAGCTGGAAAGCGCGCTGGCCGCGTTTCTCGGCACCGAGGACAGCATCCTCTATTCGAGCTGCTTCGATGCGAACGGCGGGCTGTTCGAGACGCTGCTCGACGAGAACGATGCGGTGATCAGCGATGAACTGAACCACGCGAGCATCATCGACGGCATCCGCCTGTGCAAGGCGAAGCGCTTTCGCTACCGGAACAACGACCTGTCCGACCTCGAGGCGAAGCTCAAGGAAGCCGATGCGGCGGGCGCGCGCCACAAGCTGATCGCGACCGACGGCGTGTTCTCGATGGACGGCATCATCGCCGACCTGAAAGGCATCTGCGATCTCGCCGATCGCTACGGCGCGCTCGTGATGGTCGACGATTCGCACGCGGTCGGCTTCATCGGCGCGAACGGTCGCGGCACGCCCGAGCACTGCGGCGTCGAAGGCCGCGTCGACATCATCACGGGCACGCTCGGCAAGGCGCTCGGCGGCGCATCGGGCGGCTATGTCGCCGCGCGCCGCGAGGTCGTCGAACTGCTGCGCCAGCGCTCGCGTCCGTATCTGTTCTCGAACACGCTCACACCGAGCATCGCCGCGGCATCGCTGAAAGTGCTGGAACTGCTCGGCAGCGACGAAGGCGCGAAGCTGCGCGAGCGCGTGCGCGAGAACGGCGCGCGTTTCCGCGAGCAGATGACCGAAGCCGGCTTCACGCTCGTGCCCGGCGCGCATCCGATCATCCCGGTGATGCTCGGCGACGCGCAGCTCGCGACGAACATGGCCGACCAACTGCTCGGCGAAGGCGTCTACGTGATCGGCTTCTCGTTCCCCGTCGTGCCGCGCGGCCGCGCGCGCATCCGCACGCAGATGAGCGCCGCGCATACGCCCGAACAGATCGACCAGACGGTCGCCGCGTTCGTGCGCGTCGGCAAGTCGCTCGGCATCATCTGACGGAGGCTCGACCATGAAAGCACTGGCAAAGCTCGAGCGCGGCCCCGGCCTTACGCTCACCCGCGTGAAGCGTCCCGAAGTCGGCCACAACGACGTGCTGATCAAGATCCGCCGTACGGCGATCTGCGGCACCGACATCCATATCTGGAAGTGGGACGACTGGGCGCAGAAGACGATTCCCGTGCCGATGCACGTCGGTCACGAATATGTCGGCGAGATCGTCGAGATGGGCCAGGAAGTGCGCGGCTTCGCGATCGGCGATCGCGTGTCCGGCGAAGGCCACATCACGTGCGGTTTCTGCCGCAACTGTCGCGCGGGGCGCCGGCATCTGTGCCGCAACACGGTCGGCGTCGGCGTGAACCGCGAAGGCGCGTTCGCCGAGTATCTGGCGATTCCGGCGTTCAACGCGTTCAAGATTCCGCCCGAGATCTCCGACGATCTCGCGTCGATCTTCGATCCGTTCGGCAATGCGACGCACACGGCGCTGTCGTTCAACCTCGTCGGCGAAGACGTGCTGATCACCGGCGCGGGCCCGATCGGCATCATGGCCGTCGCGATCGCAAAGCACGTCGGTGCGCGCAACGTCGTCATCACCGACATCAACGACTACCGGCTGGAGCTCGCGCGCAAGATGGGTGCGACGCGCGCGGTCAACGTCGCACGCGAGTCGCTGCGCGACGTGATGACCGACCTGCACATGACCGAAGGCTTCGACGTCGGTCTCGAGATGTCGGGCGTGCCGAGCGCGTTCACGAGCATGCTCGAGGCGATGAACCACGGCGGCAAGGTCGCGCTGCTCGGCATTCCGCCCGCGCAGACGGCGATCGACTGGAACCAGGTGATCTTCAAGGGGCTCGAGATCAAGGGCATCTACGGCCGCGAGATGTTCGAGACCTGGTACAAGATGGTCGCGATGCTGCAGAGCGGCCTCGACCTGTCGCCGATCATCACGCATCGCTTTGCGGCCGACGATTACGAGAAAGGCTTCGCCGCGATGCTGTCCGGCGAAAGCGGCAAGGTGATTCTCGACTGGACGGCCTGAGTGCCGAAGGGGCAGCGCGGCTCGTTCGCCGCCTGCCCCGCTTTCGTTTGCCGCTGCGTTTTCGAAGCCGGAACGCACGCATCCGGGCTTGAGGTGAGATTTTTCGGGAGCTGTGTTGGCGTGCCGAATCGCGACGCGATCGCGCATCGGTGACCTGCAATCGCACGTTCGCTTCACCTGTCGGAGCCGGCCTGCCGCTTCCGCATCGCTTCCCCCATCACGCCATCCGGCGCCTGTTTCTCCTCTTCCGCGCACTCCCCTGCTTCGCTTGCATGGCGAACATTCGCTGCGCAACGTACGCGATGTCTTGCCGAACCGCGACGCCAACCGTGAGCCCGCGAGCCTCGTTGCAACTCACTCATGCGCGATGCAGTCGGCATCGTGCGGTGCGCGGACCGCTACTTGATCCGTTCACCATTCAACCCGCGCGGGTCGAGCTGAAGACTCAACACGACGAGCCAGCGTTTCGGGCACTGCGGCGCCACGTCGATCGGATCGCCGTGCGTGCCGGGAACCGTGACGAACCCGTGCTGGGCCGCGAACTGATAGGCGCGTAGCGCATCCGCCTGCAGCCAGAAGCTGACGAGCGCGCAGGTCACGAAGCGGAACAGCAGCAAGGTCGCGGCTTCCGGCGCGAAGCCGGCCGCGACCAGCAGGCTCTCGAACGTGAGCGTCAGCACCTGCGCAACCGCGATCGTGATGAGCGTCAGCTTCATCACGCCGCGCAGCCGCAGCGCCGCACGCACGCGTGCTTGCCTCACGTCGAGGTGCGCGCGATCGTCGCCGCCGTCGTGCTTCGGCCTATCGTGTTTCATGATGCCGCACCGGCTTGCCGCGCGACGTCGATCTGCGTCGTGTCGCTGGCAGGCATTCGGCCGTACGCGACGCCGACGGATTTGCACAGGATCGTGCTGTCGTAGTTGTGTCCCGGGAAGCGCATCACGTCGACCGGTTGAAATCCTTCGCGACGATAGAAATCGACGAGCCGGACCGCCGCGTACGGCGCGTCGAGCGCGAGGTGCGTCGCGCCGCGCGCGGCGGCCCGCCGCTGTGCGAACGCGAGCAGCGAACGGCCGATGCCGCGATCCTGCCAGACGGGATCGACGGCCAGCTGGCCGAGCGTCGCGACGCGCCGGCTGCGATACGGATCGCAGCGGGAATCGGGATCGTGCGAATGCATCGTCATCGTCGCGACCAGATGCGCGTTGCCGAGCGCGACGAAGCACTCGCTGGTGAGCACGCGCTCGCGCGTCGCCGAGGCCGGCTGATCGACGCACGGACAATTGAAGCCCAATGCGCCGAGCGGTGCAAACGCGCGATGCAGCAACGCGGTCAGCGCGTCGTACGAATCGCTGCGCGGGTCGAAGCGCCGCACGACGACGCGGCCGTCGAGCCGCTTCGCATAAGCCGCATAGGCGCGCGCGGGGCGCGCGGATTCCGGTCGCTGCATGATGTCCTTTCGCCCAGACAGGGTGACCGAAGTGTAGTGAGCGTCACATATCCGCTTCAAGAAAAAATGTCGTAAACGCGGCGGGCCCCGTCGCGCGCTCACCCCGCGGATCAGCCCTCTCGCCGACAGGGCTTTTTCACACGGGTGTTGACGGTGGAGAACGATCGTTCTACCGTAAACCCATGAACACACATCACGACCCCTCCGGCGAACCAGGCGTTCGCGACCGGCTGCTCGATGCGGCCGAAGCGCTGATTTATTCGGGCGGCATCCACGCGACCGGCGTCGATGCGATCGTGAAGCGCTCCGGCGCCGCACGGAAAAGCTTTTATTCGCATTTCGAATCGAAAGAGGCGCTGGTGGTGGCCGCGCTCGAACGCCGCGACGAGCGCTGGATGCGCTGGTTCGTCGACGCAACCCATGCGCGCGGCAAGACACCGCACGCGCAACTGCTCGGCATGTTCGAGGTGTTGCGCGACTGGTTCGGGCAGCCCGACTTTCACGGCTGCGCGTTCCTGAACGCGTCGGGCGAGATACCCGACGCGGACGATCCCGTGCGCGTCGTCGCGCGGGCGCACAAGGCACGCCTGCTGGCGTTCGTACGCGAGCGGTTCGATGCGTATGCGGACGAAACAGGCATCGAACGCCGCGGGCTCGCGCGCATTGCGCGTCAGTGGCTCGTGCTGATCGACGGCGCGATCGGCGTGGCGCTCGTCAGCGGCGATGCAAACGCGGCGCGCGATGCGCGCGCGACAGCCGAACTGCTGCTCGACACCGTTTCGCGGTAGTCGATGCAGCGAATCCGAACCGGCCGCGGGCGTCCGCGGCCAGAACCCTGAACAGGAGCAACCCATGTCCGATTCCCCCGAAGTCCGTCCGCCCGTTCCGCCTTTTACGCTCGAATCGGCGCGCCAGAAGGTGCGCGCCGCCGAGGATGGGTGGAATACGCGCGACCCGCAGCGCGTGTCGCTCGCTTATACGCCGCAAAGCCAATGGCGCAATCGCGCGGAATTCGTGACCGGCCGCGACGAGATCGTCGGGCTGCTGCAGCGGAAATGGACGCGCGAACTCGATTACCGGCTGATCAAGGAGCTGTGGGCGTTCGGCGGCAATCGCATCGCGGTGCGCTTTGCGTATGAATGGCATGACGACGCCGGCAACTGGTTCCGTTCGTACGGCAACGAGAACTGGGAGTTCGACGAAAACGGCCTGATGGCGCATCGTTACGCGTGCATCAACGACCTGCCGATTCGCGAGAAGGATCGTCTTTATCATTGGCCGCTCGGCCGCCGTCCGGACGATCATCCCGAGCTGTCCGACCTCGGGCTGTGAGATTCGCGTCCGTTCAACGGATCGTCGGACGCATCACCCGGGTTCGATGGTGAGGAAATTCGGGAGCTGCGCGCCAAAGGTGAGGTTTTTCGGGACGAGGTGAAATGTCGCGTCGGACTGTGTGTTTCGAGCCGATCGACGTGGCATCGCATCGTGCATGCGGGACCTGTCGTGCACATCGGTATCGCGTGATGCAAGTGTCGACGTGCAACGGTGTGCTTCACCGCGCGGTGCATCTCACCCATCGAGCGGATTCGACGCTGTGTTGACGATCGGTGTGCGTGCACGTGATGTGCCACTCACCGATCGAATCGATTGCGACGAGAGACAGCGCAAGCAGTGCGCGTCGCGGTGTGTCGTTGCTCACCGCTCGACTTCACCGCGCGCGCATCGGAACCTGAACGGGTGCGCAAACACATCGCGTGTTGCTCACCGCCGGCTGATTCGTGAAACCGTGCCCGGCGCGATCGCTCGCGCCGGGTTCGACTGTCAGCCCGCAATCCGCGCGGCGATCGCCTCGCCCACTTCCTGCGTCCCTGCATGGCCGCCGAGATCGCGCGTATGCGGCCCGGTGCGCAGCACGTCCTCGATCGCGGCGACGATCGCATCGTGCGCTTCGCGTTCGGGGCCCGCGCCATTGCCGAGGAAGTCGAGCATCATCGCCGCCGACCAGATCATCGCGACCGGATTCGCAATGTATTGCCCCGCGATGTCGGGCGCGGAGCCATGCACGGGTTCGAACAGCGACGGAAACGTGCGGTCGGGGTTGAGGTTCGCCGACGGCGCGATGCCGATCGTGCCCGTACAGGCCGGCCCGAGATCCGACAGGATGTCGCCGAACAGGTTCGATGCGACGACGACGTCGAAGCGGTCCGGCTGCAGCACGAAGCGCGCGCACAGGATGTCGATGTGCTGCTTGTCGACGGCGATCTCCGGATAGCGTTCGGCCATCTCGGCCGCGCGCGCGTCCCACCACGGCATGCTGATCGCGATGCCGTTGCTCTTCGTCGCGACGGTGAGGCGCTTCGCGCGCCGCTGCGCGAGTTCGAACGCGAATTTCAGCACGCGCTCGGTGCCGTGACGCGTGAAGATCGACTGCTGCATCACGACTTCGCGCTCGGTGCCTTCGAACATCGTGCCGCCGACCGACGAGTATTCGCCCTCGGTGTTCTCGCGCACGATCATGAAGTCGATGTCGCCCGCACGGCGGCCGGCAAGCGGAGACGGCACGCCATCGAACAGGCGCGCGGGCCGCAGGTTGATGTACTGGTCGAACTCGCGGCGGAATTTCAGCAGCGAGCCCCACAGCGAAATGTGATCGGGCACCGTCGCGGGCCAGCCGACCGCGCCGAACAGGATCGCGTCCATGCCCGACAACTGCGCCTTCCAGTCGTCCGGCATCATCTTGCCGTGCTGCGCGTAGTAGTCGCAGCTGGCCCAGTCGATCTGCACGAAATCGAAACGAATGCCGAAACGCGCGGTCACGGCGGTGAGTGCGCGCAGGCCCTCGGGCATCACTTCACGGCCGATGCCGTCGCCGGGGATCACGGCAATTCTGTAGGTCCTGTCGGTCATGCAAAGCTCCTTGGCTGGTCGGCCGGCTGCCGGGGGATGCAGCGGCGCGTCACGTCATTCTATTTATTTCCATCTGGATTAAAATCGCGCGAAAGGTTAATCGACTTTCCACGAATCGTGAACAAATCGCCGAACCTCGACGACCTGCGCGTGTTCAGCCTGGTCGTCCGCCTGACGAGCTTCAGCGCGGCTGCCGAGCAGCTCGCGGTGTCGCCCGCCTATGTCAGCAAGCGCATCGCGTTGCTCGAGGCGCAGCTCGGCACGCGCCTGCTGCATCGCTCGACGCGCCGCGTGACGGTCACGGAAGCCGGCGAACGCGTGTTCGCGCGCGCTGAAAAGATTCTCGACGACGTCGATCATCTCGTCGAGGATGTGTCGACGACGCGCACGGTGCCGCGCGGCACGCTGCGCATTTCGAGCAGCTTCGGCTTCGGCCGGCACGTCGTCGCGCCGGCGCTGCTCGACTTCACGGTGCGCTACCCGCAACTGAACGTGCGCCTCGACCTGTTCGACCGGCTCGTCGACGTCGCGGGCGAAGGCTACGACCTCGACGTGCGCATCGGCGACGACATCTCCGATCATCTGATCGCGCGCCGCCTTGCCGCGAACTACCGCGTGCTGTGCGCAGCGCCCGACTATCTCGCCAGGCGCGGCACGCCGCGCTCGCTCGCGGATCTCGCGTCGCACGATTGCCTTGCGATCAAGGAGCGCGATCACCCGTTCGGCGTCTGGCGGCTGAACGTGCGAGGAGAAACGGCAACGGTGAAGGTCGGCGGCGCGCTGTCGACGAACCACGGCGAGGTCGCCGTGCAATGGGCGCTGGCCGGACGTGGGATCGTGTTGCGCTCGATCTGGGAAGCGGGGCCGCTGATTGAACGCGGCGCGTTGTGTCGCGTGCTGCCGGACGCCATCCAGCCCGCGAACATCTGGGCCGTGTATCCGGAACGCGTCGCAGCGTCGGCGAAAGTGCGCGTGTGCGTGGATTTTCTGGCGGAGACGCTGGCCGGTCTGAATGCCGCAGCGAGTGACGATACGGCCTGAGAACGGCCAAAGGTGAGCTTTTACGGGAAGTTGAACCGCGCGTGCCTGGCGGCGCGTTTTACGTCGAAACGTGAGCGGCGCGACGCCGTGCAAATCACCGTTGAACCTGCGTGACGACGGCGCCGGTCGATTCGTCCGTCACAGCCGGTTGTCCTTCGCGAGCATCAGCACGCGCGCCCAGCGCTGCGCATCGCGCTTGTCCGTCATCGGCAGTTTCCATTCGCTGCGCACGGCGTCGCGCACGCGCACGACGAGATGCCAGCGGCCGCCGATCGGCGCGGCCTGGCAACCGTCGAGCTGCGACAGCGTATAGCGGCCGTCCGCGCCGTCATGCGACAGCCACAGCAGCCCCTGCGTCGCGGACACGCGCAACTCGCCCCACGCGCGATGCACGACGTGGGTCCAGCCTTCTTCCTTCGTGTTCGGTGCAATGTCGCGGCGGCGCTTGATCCACCACGCGACCAGCGCGAGCAGGATCGCGGCGGCGAGCACGGCGGCCGCGATCGCGACCGGCTGGCCGAACTGCGCGGCGATGACGTGAAACAGGTGAACCGCGCCCCATCCAGCAGCGATGAGCGCGAACAGTGCAATGAAAATCGGCATGTCTGATCGGAGAAGAGGACGGATCGGCGCATGCATCGCGCCGATCCGTCGCGCAGCGCATTACCGGCGGCGGTGAATGTCGTGCGTCACGAAGCCCGCGTCGTTGTTGGGCAGCGCGAGGCCGTCCTTCACTGCGAGCGTCTTGCGGATGTCGTCGAGACCCGCGGACCAGTGGTCGCGCATCGTCGACAGACCGAACTGATAGTCCTTGTAGTGATGCTCGTACGCCTTCTGCTGGTAGATCAGGTGCTGGATGTTGTACTTCTTGCTGCACGACATCGCATCGGCCTCGACGCACCACGGATCCGCCTTGCGCTGCGCTTCAGGCACCTGGTCGAGCACGTGGCGCAGCACGTTGCGGTAACGCTGTTCGCGCTGCAGCGTGTCGGTGACGAAACGCGTGCGGCTCGAATACTGCACGTCCTTCGTGCGTTCGGCGACGTCGGCCATCGTGCGCGGCAGCGGCCCGCGCGCGCTCCACAGGTCGACTTGGAACGCGAGCGTGTCGCGGCGCGGCCGGGCGCGGAGCACTTCCATCAGCGGCGTGTTCGACACGACGCCACCGTCCCAGTAATACTCGCCGTCGATCTCGACGGGCGGGAACGCGGGCGGCAGCGCACCGGACGCCATGAAGTGCTCGGGCGCGAGGCGAATACGCGAGTTGTCGAAGTACACGAAGTTGCCGGTGCCGACGTTGACCGCGCCGACCGATACGCGCGTCTCGCCCGAATTGATCCGGTCGAAGTCGCACAGCTTCAGCAGCGTCGCGCGCAGCGCCGACGTGTCGTACCAGCTGATCTTTTCAGGATGGTCGGACACGCCCGGCAGCGGCGGCGGGAAGCGCGGCACGAAGAAACCCTGCTGGCCCTGCATCATCGCGCTGGCAGCCTGCGACGCGGTGAAGAACGTGCGGATCTGGTCGATGCTGTTGAACAGCGCGAATTCGAACGCGGCCGGAATCGTGGGAAAGAACGCCGGCTGGCAGATCGTTTCCCAGAATTCGCGCAGGCGCTCGACGCGATGCTCGGGCGCATTGCCGGCGATCAGCGCGGTGTTGAGCGCGCCGATCGAGATGCCCGCGATCCAGTCGAGCGGAACGTCCGCCTCGTGCAGCCCTTCGAACACGCCGGCCTGATACGCGCCGAGCGCGCCGCCGCCCTGCAGGACGAGCGCGATCGTCTCGTACGGCAACGACCGTGCAGGGGCCGGCGCGCCGGCTTCGTGTTGCAGGTCCGCCGCGTCGACGGCCTGCTTTTCTGTTCGGGCGTGCGGCTTCATCAATTGCTCCGGGAAATCCCGCCATGGATGGCGGAGAGGAAAGGCAAGGTGCGGGAATTGCCTCCCGTCAGGGAGGCGAGGACGTTACTGCATGAACCAGCCGTGGCTAACGACGAACGACTGGCCCGTGAGCGCGGCGCTCGGGAACGCCGACAGGAACAGCACCGTCTGCGCGACGTCCTGCACCGTCGTGAACACGCCGTCGACCGTGTTGCCGAGCATCACCTTCTTGATCACTTCCTCTTCGCTGATGCCGAGCTCCTTCGCCTGCTCCGGAATCTGCTTGTCGACCAGCGGCGTGCGCACGAAACCCGGACACACGACGTGCGAGCGCACGTTGTGCTTCGCGCCTTCCTTCGCGAGCACGCGGGCGAGGCCGAGCAGCCCGTGCTTGGCCGTCACGTATGCCGACTTCAGCGGCGACGCTTCGTGCGAATGCACCGAACCCATGTAGATCACGACGCCGCCGCGATCGTCCTTGTACATGTGCTTGAGCGCGGCCTTCGTCGTCAGGAACGCACCGTCGACGTGGATCGCCTGCATCTTCTTCCAGTCGGCGAACGAGTAGTTCTCGATCGGGTTGACGATCTGGATGCCGGCGTTCGACACGAGGATGTCGACCGAGCCGAACGCTTCGGCCACTTTGTCGATGCCGCTGTTCACGGCTTCCTCGTTCGTCACGTCCATCGCGACGCCGATGGCCTTGCCGCCCGCCTTGATGATCTCGTCGGCGACCGCATTCGCGCCGTCCTGGTTCAGGTCGGCGATCGCGACGGCCGCGCCTGCCTTGGCGAGCTCGAGTGCGATTTCCTTGCCGATGCCGCTTGCGGCGCCCGTGACGACTGCGGTCTTGCCATTCAGGTTGCTCATTTCGAATTCCCGTGGTGAAAGGTTTGACAGGGAGAAAGGACTGCGGACGTGTTACTGAGCCAGGTAATCGTAGACGACTTCGCCAAGGCCCAGTGTCAAATCTGCGACGAGGTGCCGGGCTTCGACGATCTCGAGCACGGGCAGGTCGGCCACGGGCGCGAGCGCGTGCGGCGCCAGCTCGAGCGATGCGGGCCCCGTCCACGCGCCCTTCATCTTGATGTCCTGCAGGTAGTAGCGCACCAGTTCGCAGACGCGCGCGGTGCCGTCGACGTGCGGAATGATCTTCAGCAGGAAATTCGGGCCGGCGAGACGCTTCGTCTGCTCGTCGATATCCAGTTCCTTGTGCTTGTAGCCCATCGTGCCGGTCGCGACGCGCACCTTGCCGTAGTCGAGCGTGCCCAGGAGGTGGTCGGTGTTCACGTGCAGGGTGGGCGATGCGAGCTTCTTCGGGAAGCCCCACAGCTCGCGGCCGCCGGCGATCGGCGGGTGATCGTCGAGATACATCGCGAGCGTGTAGCCGCCCGGCTGGCCGTTGTATTCGACGGGAATCACCTGACCGCTTTCGGTGTAGTCGCCGAAGCCGGTCGAATCGGCCATGCGAATGAATTCGTAATGTACGAGCGGCTCGGTGACCTGCAGCGGCTCGGGGACAATTTCACGGAGACGATCCGGATCGGTGCGATACGTGATGATCAGGAACTCACGGTCGACGAAACGGTAGGGGCCCATCGGGAAGGCAGGGCTGGTCAACGGCATCGCAAACGCTTTCGATCGGACATCGCTGGTTTTCATGCGGACTCCTTGTTGTTGATCGCTTCGTGGATGAGTGCTCGTAATCGTATGCCTGTGCGTTGCCGTTGTGCGATGCCGCATTTGGAATTAATTGTTGCCGATTTCAAAGTATTTGCGGCGTAAATATTGAGGCGAACGATGCAAACGGCTCGGATGGCGCCTGGCGGCCCGATCTTCGCACACGTCGATGACGTCACGATGTGAAAAAGGTGAGCCTTTACGGGATGCTGGGTGAGCCTTTTCGGGAGACGGTCGCGCGGAAATATGTCAATTGTGTGAACTTGTGATGCGGTGCAGGCTCTAAGTGCGTTCGCCGCTGCGGGTGGGCCCTGTCCCGTATGCCCGCCGAATTAAGCATCGCTTAAGCGGGCGCCCCCTAGCATCGTTCGTGTCCGACCGGGCAACCGGTCGAAATCTTTACGTCCCACGCAACCGGATTCATGCAGAACCTCAATCTCACCCTCTTTTCCGCCATCAACGCCGGGGTTGCGCCGCAGCCGGGCGTGGCCCGCCTCGCCATCTTCGCCGCCGACTGGCTCGTTTATGCGCTGCCCGCGATGCTGTTGCTGACCTGGCTCTTCGGCGCGCGCCCGACGCGGCGCCAGGCGATCGAAGCCGGCGTCGGCGTATGCGTGGCGCTCGCGCTCGCGCAGGTGATCGGGCATTTCTGGTTCTCGCCGCGCCCGTTCATGGCCGGCGTCGGCACGCAACTGATTCCGCATTCGCCGGACAGCTCGTTTCCGAGCGATCACATGACGTTCGCGTGGAGCCTGGCGGTCGGCCTGATGCTCGGCGGCACGACCCGGCTCACCGGGTTCGTGATGGCCGCGATGGCCGTGGCGATTGCCTGGGGGCGCGTCTACGCGGGCGTGCACTGGCCGTTCGACATGGCGGGCGGCGTGCTGGTCGGGACGGCCGGTGCGCTGGCCGCACACTTGTACGGGCAACGCGTGACCGCGCTGCTCGAACGGCTCGGCGATTCGGTGCATGCGGTCGTGATGGGGCGCCGGCACGCGCCGTAAGCGGAAGGAAGTCGGGCAGGAGGCCGTCAGCCGGGCGTGCCGGGCGTGCGGGCCGGTTCGGCCGCCGCGGACGGGCCGCCGCCCGCATCATGCAGTTCGGGTGTATCGGCCGGATGCTGCGCGGCGTCGCGATCAAGGGCGCTTTCCTTCAGGATCGCGCACATCGCGACGAACAGCGCGAGTACGACTGCGGCGAGGCCGCAATAACCGGCGATCTTCAGGTTGCGAAGGAAAGGCGAAGCGTGGCTTTCTTTTGTCATGACCGGGCGCTCCTGGGCGGGCTGCGGCGGCTGTCGCCTGACAGCGGCGTCGCAGACATACATATATACCAGCCGCGATGCCGATGCCAAGCCCGCCGGTGCGCCGGCGCCACGGTCGTATCACCCGTCGGTCTGCCGGATGCCCGTATGCCGGATGCCCGTACGCTTCAGTCTTCCAGCGTTTCGTGTACGGCCGCCGCGCCGCGCTTCCAGTAGGCCGCCGCGCGGATGCGCGACTTGTCGACACCGCGCTCGCCGGTCAGGTGCTGGCGGACCGCGCGCATCGACAGCGCCTCGCCGGCCGCCCACACGTAACCGTCGCCCGACGGCGGCAGCGGCAGCTCGCGGACCGCATCCTGCAGCACGTCGCCGTCCGCCGCGTCGGCTTCGGCGCGGAAGCGCCAGATTTCATGCACGTCGGCGCGCGTATCGAACGAGATCTGCGCGGTGCGATCCGCGACTTCCAGCACGACCGCCGCGCGCGTACCGGCCGGCAATTCCTCGAGACGCCGCGCGATCGCCGGCAGCGCCGTATCGTCGCCGATCAGCAGATGCCAGTCGAAACCGGTCGGGACGACGAACGAACCGCGCGGACCGCCGATGCCGAGCCATTGGCCGACGCGCGCTTGCGCGGCCCACTGCGACGCGGGGCCCGGATGGTTCAGCACGAATTCCAGATCGAGCTCGCACGCGGCGCGGTCGAAGCGGCGCGGCGTGAAGTCGCGCGCGACGGGCTTCGGCTCGCCTTCCGGAAACTCGGGGCCGTTCGCGCCGAGCGTCGGCATCGCGGGCCGTTCGGCGCCAGGCGGCGGGAAAAACACTTTAACGTGGTCGTCGAACGACGCAGATTCGAAATCCGCGAGATCGGGGCCGCCGAGCGTGACGCGCAGCAGATGCGGCGTCGCGGCGTGCACGCGCAGCACCTGCAGCAGGCGGAACTTGAGGGTGTGGCGCACGCGGGTCACGGTGCGCTCGGATGTGTTCTGCATCAATCCGTACTCCTTATATGTTGGCGGGCGGCGCGGATGACGTGTCGGTGCCGCCTTCGATTTCGGCCGTCGCGCGGCGCATGATTGCCGCGATGCGGCGCTGTTCGTCGGGGCCGGCTGCGCTCTTGTGCAGCAGCGCCCGCTTGAGCGCGACGCGCGCCTCGACGAACTCCGGCAGCCAGCCGGCCTGCGATTCGTCCTGTGCTTCGTTGCCGGCCGATTCCCCGGCGAAAGCGCGGCGCATGAACTCCATCTTGCGCGCGAGGTGCGTGAGGCGTGCGAACAGCGTGTCGACGCGTTCGCGTTGCGCGTCGAGATGCACGCGGCCGGCGTCGGTCAGCGCATAACGTTTGCGGTTGCCTTCCGCCTGCGACGCGACGAAGCCGCCTTCCTCGAGATACGTGAGCGCCGGATACACCATGCCGGGGCTCGGGCTGTAGAAACCGTTCGAACGCGTGTCGAGCGCCTTGATCAGCTCGTAGCCGTGGCTCGGTTGCTCGGCGACCAGCGCGAGCAGCAGCAGCTGGAGATCGTCGGAGCTGAACTGGCGGCCGCGCGGCATGCCGTCGTCGCCGAAATCGCCAAAGCCGCCGCGCCCGCCCCGGCCGCCGAACGGGCCGCCACCGAACGAATCGTGGCCGCGGCGGTGGCGGCCGATCGCGTGCCAGAGACCGGCGAACCAGTCAGGGCCTGCATGCGCACCTTGCCCGTCGCATCGGGCATGGCCGCGGAAGTGGTTGTGTCGCATGATCGTGTCCTGTATGTCGTAAAACATATCTAAAGATATATATCGAAAGATAGAGCGTCAAGGGGATTATTTGGGGTGGGATGGAGGAGCGGCCGCGGCCGTCTGCTTGCGATGAGGATCCCCGCCGATGCGTTCCGTCAACCTCCTGGGCGGGCCGATCCTGACGACCGGACGGTTGGACGATCTGGCGGTCGGCGCAAGATCTGATTTCGCAGTGGCCGCGAGCTATTAATCGAAAGGCACAGCCGTGCCGACCCTTATTCGACTACCGAAGACACATCGAGAAACTTGTCGTGACGCAACGCCTTGGTGAAATAAATGAGTCAATGCTGTTTTTCAAAACACTGGCGATCATTATTTAAATTGCCGGAATGTTTTTTTAAGCCGATTGAAATGAATTAATTGATTTCCGTTTCATCAAACAGAATTTCCGTGCCAGCAAATGTATTCAAGTCGGGCGCATCATTCAATGTGATTTCACCCAGCCAACGTACGTCGGCCATGGATCGCGCGTCGATGAAGATTTTCGACCCTTTATTTGCAGCCCGGAAATTCGCCGAAAATGTAAAGCATTGCAATATAAAATCCCGGATCGAGTATTCCGGTTGCGATGCGCGATTTTATTTGGCAGGATTTTCATCAAGTTGCTCGGTTTTAAAACGGCGAAACGGTCGGCAATTCTATTAACCGAAATAACACGTGCCGGATGAGCAACGATTCGAAAGGAAGCTGACGAGAAAACAGGTAACGAGGCGGCGAACAGTCGAGATTGTTCGCGATCAATGAATCAATCGCTTGCCCGGCAGCGCCGATGCGTTACTCGGGCGATCCGGGCGAATCCGACACGGGGCGGCCATGGCGATACTCAAGAACGATACCTCCGGAGAAGCATGCCTGCTCCGCGCGTATCACGTGTTCGGGCGCGATGCCGCACGCTGCGACACGGTCATCCGGGATGGGTCGGTGTCCCGCGTCCATGCCCATATCCGCTGGATCGGCGGCTCATGGGAACTCCACGATCACAGCAGCAACGGCACGTCGGTATCGGGTGTGCCGTTGCGCGACGGCGAGCATGTGGTGCTGCAACAGGGTGACGTGATCCGGTTCGGCAGGGCCGGTGTCGCGCCGTGGCGCGTCGAGGCGCTCGACGATCCGGCCGATACGCTATGGCCGGTCCGGGGTGCCGCGCCCCCGATCGTGCTCGCGTCACGGCAGATCCTGCCGGCACACGCCGCGCAGCCGGTCACGATCGTCCGGTCGCCGGCCGGCGAATGGCTGTGCGACGACACGTTGCCGCCGCGTGCGCTCCATGACGGCGATGAAGTGTCGACTGGCGGCATCACGTGGCGCCTGGCCCTCGTGCGCAGCGGCTCGACGGTGATGCTCGCCGCGCCCGCCGATCCGGCCGTGCCGGCGCAATTGCTCGAGTTCTTCGTCAGCCGGAACGAAGAACACGTGCGGATGCTGCTGCATGTCCGCGGCGGCGTGGTCGACCTCGGCGAGCGCGCCCATCACTACAGCCTCGTGACGCTTGCCCGCGCGCGCTCGGCCGACATGCAGGCCGGCTACGACGCCGCCACGCAAGGCTGGATCGAACTCGACCGGCTGGCGCGCATGCTCGGCATCGATACGTCCCATGTCAACGTGCAGATTCACCGCGCCCGGGCCCAGTTCGCGGCGCTACCGGGGCTGGATGGGAGCCAGCTGGTCGAACGCCGGCGCGGCAGCGTCCGGTTCGGCGATTTTCCGTTCCGCGTCATGCGCGGCGAGCACCTCGAATGCCAGTCGGTGCCGGGCGTCCAGCCGCGTATCGGCGCACCTCGTCCGGCGCCGAGCCTGGTCGCCCATTACTCGTGAACACGGGAGAACCGGCCGTGTTGCTGACCCCGTCCCGTGCGCCCGTCGTGCAGGAAGCACGTGAACCCCGGCAGCCCGCCGCGCCTTTCGCGGAGCTGGCCGGCACCCGGCATTACCGGCTCGGCGCGCTGCTCGGCGAAGGCGGCAATGGCGTGGTGTTTCGCGCGACCTGCGGCGAGACGGGGCAAGCGGTCGCGATCAAGCTGATGCGGGATGACGCCGCGCGGACCGTGGCGGAGCGCACGCGCCAGCGTGCGCGCTTTCAGCGCGAGACGAGCCTGTGCGAGGCGCTGCGGCACCCGAACATCGTCGCGTTGCTGGACCAAGGGGAAGCGCCCGACGGCCGGCTGTTCGCCGTATTCGAGCTGGTGCAGGGCCGGACCCTGCGCGACCGGCTCGCGGCGGAGGGGCCGCTGTCGGCCGTCGACACGGGCCGGCTGATGACGGAGGTGCTGGACGCGCTCGCGGCCGCGCATCGGCAGGGCATCGTGCATCGGGACCTGACGCCGCAGAACATCGTGATCACGATGGCCGAAAACGGGCCGCACGCGAAGCTCCTCGATTTCGGCATCGGCGCGTTGTTGCCCGGCACGGAAGACATCGCGCGCCAGACCGCGACGCTGGCGACCGAGGTGCTCGGTTCGCCGCCCTATTGCGCGCCCGAGCAATTGCGCAACGAGCCGCCGACGGCCAGAACCGATCTGTATGCGTGGGGCCTGATCGTGATCGAATGCCTGACGGGCGAGGTCGTCATGCACGGCGCGAGCGTGGCCGACATTCTTTATCAGCAGCTCAGTCCGGTGGATGTCGCGCTCCCGCCGTCGATCGCGTCGCATCCGCTCGGCTCGGTATTGCGGCGCGCGCTGAGCAAGAACCCGGAGCAGCGCGCCGCATCGGCCGACGAACTCGCGGTGCCGTTTCGCGCGCTCAACTTCGCCGCGCTCGTCGGCCAGTTCGATGCCAGCCGCACAAACGTGCAGACACGTCCGCGCCCGTTCGCGCCGCGCAGCGAGACGATCGCGATGGTTGGCGAGTACCGGCAGATCACCACGCTGTGCTGTTGCGTGACGATCACCGGCGTGGGTCGGCAACGCCACGCCGGAACCGATCACGGCGACTTGCTCGACGGTTACGAGGAGCAATGGCTGACGAAGTGCGCCGATATCGCCGTCGGTTATGGCGCGCAGGTCGACGGACGGCTCGGCGACACGCTGCTGTTCCATTTCGGCCTGCGTGGCGACATCGACCGGCCGGCGCGCCGTGCCGCGCGCGCGGCACTCGACATGGTACGGGTGACCGAGCGCGCACGGCTGCCGACGGCGGCCGGCGGCCGCGCCGGTGACGAAAGCTGGCGCGTCGAAGTGGCCGCCGCGATTCACGTCGGGCAAGTTCTCGCCCATGCGTCGCGCATGTCGGGCGTATCGACGCCCGCGGCGGCGGCGCGGCTGCTGCGGCTTGCCGGGCCCGGGCAGATCCTGATCAGTGACGATGCGCGGCTCGCGCTCGAACGGCATGCCGACTATCGGCCGACCTCGTTGCGGCTGGCGCGGGCGGGCCTCGTGCCGCAGCCGGTTCATGAATTGCTCGGCGAACGTCGTGCCGATACGCCGTTCGATTCGCTCGACGCCGGCATGCGGGCGCCGATGGTCGGCCGCGCACGCGAATTCGACGCGCTGATGCGCGCGTGGCAGGAGACGCTCGGATGGCATCGTCGCGCGACGCGCGGCGAGCCTGCGCCGCGCGGCGTGCCGCGGCTCGTCGTCGGCGATGCGGGAATCGGCAAGTCGCGCCTCGTGCACGAGCTGTGCGAGGCCGTCCGGGTCCAGGGCCATACCTTCGCGCATTGCGGATGCCTGCCCGAGCGGGAAAATCATGCGCTGTTTCCGATCCTGCGATTTATCGGCGCGCATTGGCATATCGACGCCGACAGCCCGCCCGGTGTCGCGCTCGCGGCGATCGACACCATGATCGCGCCGCTCGAATGCGATCATGCGGCGGCCCGTGTCGCGCTTGCGACCTGGCTGGGGCTACCCTGCGATGCGAAGGGGTTTCTGTGGTCGAGTGCGCGCGAACAGCACGCGCTGTTCGACGTCCTCGAGCAACTGATCGTGTCGCTCGGCAACGGCGCGCCGGTGCTGCTCGTGGTCGAGGACGTTCAGTGGATCGATCGCTCGACCGAGGACTTTCTTGCGTACCTGCAGCGCTCGCCGCGCGCGGCGGCCCTCGGCATCGTGTACACGTCGCGCCCCGTCAAGCTCGGGCGCTGGCGCGGCGCGGCCGAACGCCTCGTGCTGCGCCGCCTGCCGCGCGACGACGCGCAGCGCCTGATCTCGGCGTGTGTGGGCCACGGCACGCTCGATCCGGCCTGGCTCGACCGGCTCGCCCATCGCACGGCGGGCATCCCGCTGTTCATCGAGGCCGTCGCGCGCGAGTTGACGATGAGCGGCGCGGACGGCTCGCTCGCGGAGCTGCGGGCAACCGACCCTTATCCGCTTCCGCTCAGTCTCGGCGGCATGCTCGGTCTCGCGTTCGACCGGATCGACGACGCGCGCGACACCGCGCAGCTCGCCGCGACCATCGGGCTCGAGGTGGATGCGCAACTGCTCGCCGACGCATCGCCGCATGATCGGGCCACGCTCGACGCGCATCTGCGGCTGCTGCTCGAAGAGCGGATCGTGTATGCGCAACATCGGCGCGATCGCGTGTTCTATTCGTTTCGCCACGCATTGATTCGCGACGCGGCGTACGAATCGATGCCGCCCGCCGTGCGGCGCGGCAACCATGCGCGCGTCGGTCGCGCGCTGCTTGCGGAAGGCGATCGAGGCGCCGGTGCGCATGCGTTCGGCGTTGCCGGACACTTCGCGCGCTCGGGTGCCTTCGCCGACGCGATCGTCCACGGTATCGACGCGGCGCGCCGCGCACTCGAACGTTCCCGGTATGACGACGCGATCCGCTACGGGCAGTCGGTGTTCGACTGGCTTGGCAACGCCGACTACGCGCAGCGCGAGCACGACAGCGCGCGCATTCGCGCCACGTTGACGCACGCGACGATGGCACGGTTCGGCTGGGCGGATCCGCAGGTGCGCGAGCATGCGGAGCAACTGTTGCGGCAGATGCAGACGCTCGACGACCCGGCGCTCGAGATCAGCGCGCTATGGACGCTGTCGACCTACTACCACGTCGCGGGCGATCGTCCCACCGTGCGCGGGATCGGCACGCGGCTGGACGCGCTCGCGACCGAGCGCGGCGATGCCGGCGTCCAGGTCGCGGCGGACGCGATGCGCGGCATGAGCCTGTGGGTCGACGGCGACTATACGCGCGCCCGCGCCGCGTTCGACGCCGTGCTGGCCGGCTACGACGTACGGCGCGACGTGGACCATCGGCGCCTCCTGGGGATCGATACGCGCGCGTGGACGATGGCGTCGCTCGCGAGCGTGCGCTGGTGCATGGACGACGATCCGCAGGCCTCGCTCGTGATGGCGCGCGACGCGGTGTACTGCGCGACCTGCCTCGACCATTTGCCGACGCTCGGCGTCACGATGATGTACCTCGCACGCACGTACCAGCTGGCGGGCGATCGCGACGCCGCACGCACGCTGTCGGAAGCGATTCTCCGTCTGTCGGAGGTGCATCGGCTGCGCGCGGTCGAGCACTACGCCGCGATCATGCTTGCGTGGGCGCAAGGGGATCGCGCGGGCATCGTCACGCATCTCGACGCGCAGCGGCAATCGGGCGGCCTGCTCGGGCTGACCTACTACGCGTCGCTGCTTGCCGAACTGGACGCCGGGCGCGGCGACTACCCTGCCGCGCTCGCGCAGATCGAGCAGTGCCTCGCGTGGTGCGAGTCGACCGGCGAACGGTATTACGAAGCACAGCTGCTGCTGAAGAAGTGCGAGTACTTGCGCCGCGCCGATCCGCGATGCGGCGGCGTGGCCGCGCTGGCCGCGTGCCGGCGCGCAATCGAAGTTGCAACGACGGCGGGCATGGGCCGCATTGCCAGGCTCGCCGAAACGATGTTGCAGTCGTTGCCGTAAGTGGTTCCATTCATCAATCAGGAGAACATACTGATGAGCACGGATAATCGATTACCGACGTACGAAGAGTTTCTCGAATACCGGGCAACCGTCATTCGGGCGATAGCGCTCGCGTGGCATTCCAAAGCGTTTCTCGACGAACTCGAGGCCAATCCGATCCACGCGCTGCGCGAGCATTTCAACTATCACTTTCCGTTCGATCTCGACCTGAAGGTGCAGACCAAGTCGTCGGCCTGGACACCGGGCGTCAACGGCGACTGGACGGCCGGCCAGAAAAACAAGCTCACGTTGTTTCTGCCGCCCGCGCCGGCGAACGAGAAGCACTTCGCGCAGGCGCTGGCCGCCTACAACGCGAACCACATCACCATCATGGAATGAGGTCAGGGGAAACCGACATGGCAAAGGAAAACGCTAATCCGACGCTCGAATCGATGCTGGAGTTTCAGAAGGTCTATCTGCGTGCGATCGCGCTTTCATGGCGAAACCCGGACTTCAAGGACGAGCTGCTGAAGAAGCCGCTGGACACGCTCGCGAAATACTTCGGTTACCAGTGTCCGTGGATCATCGACATCGAGGTCGTCGAACCACCGGACGGCGATCATGGCTGGAGGGACCACGGGAGGGACGGCGGGAGCTGGCACCTGCCGCGCAACGTGATGACGGTCGGCATACCGGAAAAGCCGTTGAGCCGGGACGAAGAGGCCGTTGCACTCGCGGCGTACAGCGACGCCGGGTCGACTTACCTGTTCACCTGCTGCTGATCCGGCGCGGTCGCGCCGCGCACAGTCGCGCGGCGCGACCGCGATGTTTGCTTACCCGCTGCACGGAACCAGACGATGCTTGATGACTTTTCGCGCGTGTTGCGCTTCAAACCGCATTTGCTCGTGCTCGATGCGGGGCCCGAGACGCTGTTCGTCGTCGATGAATTCAAGCGCGCGATGCTGTCCGGCGCGCACTTCGTGCAGATCGCCGCCTGCTTGCGGGCGCGGATGACGATCGCCGAGATCGTGGCATCGCTCGCCGGCAGTTTCGGAGAATGGGACGTGCTCGCGCGGCTCGATCACCTGGTGCAGCGTGGGTACCTGCGTGCCGACTCGCCGCACGACGATGATGCGGCGCGCGGCTTCTTCGAGCGCGCCGGACTCGACGGCGACGCGGCTTGTGCGCACGTCGTTCAACTGCGTGTTGCGGTCGAGGCGTTCGGCGTCGACGATGCCGCGCTCAGGCGCGCGTTCGACACGGCCGGCATCGAAGTCGTGCCGGACGCCGAATTGACCGTCGCGATCACCGATACGCACGACCGCGACGATCTCGCCGCATGCGCCGCCCGCACGGCGGCGCGTGGCGGGGCATTGCTCGTCGTCGCGGCCAGTGGCGTGCAGACGCTGATCGGACCGTTGCTGGCCGGCGGCGGCGCGTTGGCCGACGCGCCGTGCATCGAATGCGTGCGCTACTGGATTCGCATCAACCGGCCGGTCGAGGCGCTGCTTGCACGCCATCACGGCAGCGACGCGACGCATCTGCCGCCGGCCGCCTCGCGCGCCGGGGCCGCCGCCGCGGCGGCGCTGGTGGCGGCGACGGTCGAGCAGATCGCGGTCAACCGCACGGCGTCGGAACGGCTGCAAACGCATATCGTGGCGCAGCGCATCGACACGTCGACCGCCGAGCGGCACCGCGTGACGAGGCGTCCGCAATGCCCGTGCTGCGGCAATCCCGCGTGGATGGGCGAACGGGCGGCGCATGCGCCGCGGCTCGCCGACCACGCGCCGTTGATCCGTACCGACGGCGGCTACCGTACCGCCGATCCGCAACAGGTGTTTGAGCGTTATGCGCATCTGATATCGCCGGTCAGCGGCGCGATCGCGTATCTGCACCCGATGCCGAAGCGACACGCGGGCCTGCGCAAGGTCTATGCGTCGGGCTTTCTCGTGTGCCCGGCCGCCGTCCCGGGCAGCAACCGGTTCGACAGGCTCTGCTCCGGCAAGGGCCGCACCGACGATCAAGCCCGTGCGAGCGCGCTATGCGAGGCGCTCGAACGATTCAGCAGCGTGTATCAAGGCGACGAGGCGACGCTCACCGGAAGCATCGAAAGCCTGCTTGCCGATCTGGCATGCGACGCCGTACCGATTCACGTGAACGATCTTCAGCAGTTCAGCGAACGGCAATTCGACGCGCGCGATGCGATCAACGCGTTGACCCACGATGTTCGAAAGCAGGTGCCGCCGCGTTTCACGGCGCACGACGTCATCGACTGGACGCCGGCCTGGTCGCTCGTGACCGGCAGGCGCCATCTGGTACCGCTGAGCTACTGCTATGCGGAAACGCCCGACAGCGCGCAGGCTCATGCCGCATGCGTGCACAATCCCAACGGCTGCGCGGCGGGATCGAGCGTCGACGAGGCGATTTTGCAGGGCATGCTCGAATTGATCGAACGCGATGCGGTTGCGATCTGGTGGTACAACCGGATCCCGCGCCCCGGCATCGATCTCGCGAGTTTCGACGATCCGTATTTCGATGCGCTCGTGCGCGAGTATGCGACGTTCGGATGGCGTTTGTGGGCGCTCGACATCACCACCGATCTCGGGGTGCCGACCGTGGCCGCGCTGGCGGAAAATCCGCAAGACGGGCGGTTCTCGATCGGCTTCGGCTGCCATCCGGACGGTCGAATCGCGGTGCAGCGGGCGCTGACCGAAGTCAACCAGTTGCTCGATATCGCAGCGGATGCTCCGCACCCGTGGGATCGCGACAAACTTTTGGCAACCGGTTTCCTGTATCCGGCGAACGGCGTGCGCTGCACGACGCGCGCGACATGGCAGCCGATCGACGCTGCATCGTTGCCCACGGCGCTTACGCATTGCGTCGGGCGCATCGCGGAGGCCGGCATGGACGTGCTCGTCGTCGACAAGACGCGGCCCGACATCGGCTTGTCCGTGGTGCAGGTCATCGCGCCGGGGCTGTGTCATTTCTGGCCGCGTTTTGGCGCGCGACGGCTCTACTCGGTTCCGGTGGCGCTGGGTTGGCGCGCGCAGCCGTGCGTCGAACAGGCGCTGAACCCGGCACTGCTGTTTCTGTGACTGGACCGATGGCCCTTTCGTGGCAGCGGAAGGGCCAGGTCTCCACGGCGATGACTGGCATGAACGGTTCGCTCCGCATCGTTCGATGACCGTTAGCGCCCCCCGGCGATCGTCGCTCGGCCTCGGGAAACGTGCCCGAAATCTCCGTCTGGATGAGCACACCGAACTTCTTCCAACATGTCCGGAGAAAACCCGTTGCACGTTATTAATATGCCTGATGATATGGACACCATATCAATATAAAAATCTGTATTCCTGATATTCAGGTTGACGCGAACGTGACCAACATCAAACAGCCACGCCAATGCGGCGGCGCGCACGTGCGTCCGTTCGCGGACGATCTCCGATAAGCGGATCCCACGCATCAGGTACAGGCGTCGGCACGCCAGCTCCGCGCATGCCAACGCCGCTGCCCCGGGGTGTCCGCTGCTTCCTCTTCCGGCGCTGTCCGGCCCCTTTTTTCCACCGCCCGTCAGGCAGCGACCGCCCGGTCCGCACGCGCATTGCCATCCTGAAATCGAGCGTATTTCAGCGATAGAAAATCATGCTCCGCGTCAATAGCGTTCTTGCTCTCTCATTCCGATAAATTTTTTTGAGATGTTATTCAATTGCAGAGCAACTTCCATTTACACTAGCGACGCGATGCCAATGAAGTTGAAGGAATGTGAATAATTCGCCGGATCAAGCCGTCTTAAAGAGGGTTGATCGTGCGGAGGAGATACGTTTATTCCGTAATGCTGAAAATATCGGCTGCATTAAATCGGTTCAGGAAATAAATCGATTTTCGCATCTCGAGTAACTAACGAAATCATTGTTTCGTCATGTGAAGCGATGCGCGCATCCAGGGTTTGACGAGTGGCGATGACCTGCCGGCGAGAGACGGCAGCGTGAAACGAGAAAGGCATGCCTGCCGGGGCGGCGCTGGTGCTGGCCCGGGAGCGGAGTTGCTGACGAATTAATCACCGCGGAATCGTAGGGAGTTGAATCATCCGATTCGCCTTGCCTGGGCATTGGCGAATGGACATCTTCGGTCGCTGCATCGAGTGCATACGTTTTTCCGACGAGTCAATGATGAATGAATCGCCGCAAATCCGTTGGGTGGTTGAATTTTTCGATTCGTCAAATATTCCGAATCACGGATACATATTTTTCAGCTGCCGCAAAAGTTACATCTGTTATCCGGGAAAGCCAATTGGCTTTACTCCCGACGGTATGGCTGCGGCAATCGCCGCGTTGCGTCACTGCCTGAAACAGGCGCCACCGAGAGAAATACTGATTTCCAATAAAAAGATCGACCGTGTCTCGCAGTCAGGGATGCCTTGCGAGCTGGTTCAGGCTTGAGCGTCGACAGTTCGTGGCATGGCGCCAGTAGCCGCGCCGTGCCTTTGTTTATCCACCTGGAGAGGATGCGCATGAGCAATGCGAGTGTGACAGCGAAGATCAAGGAAACGCCCGCGCCGAAAGAACCGACGACGATTCCGACTCCGTTCGAGACTCAGGAGACGGTTGCGAAGCGGACGTCGGTGAAGTTGACCAATGTATCGGCGAACGGCCAGTCGAAGCGCGCGGCCCTGGACGGGCAACTGGTGTGGTACGACACGGCGCAACTGGCCCGGCCGCATCCCGACGACAGCATGTTCGTGCGGGTCGTCAATTCGCTGTACAGCGGCGTGGTGATCTACCCGGACAACGCGGCCAACCTGCTGCCGGCCATTCCGGCCCGGATGAGGATCGTGCTCCGCCTGCGCAATGCCGCGGACATCAACGCGTTTCGGGAAGGTCCGCTGTTCGCCGAGTTCAAGGACGACGGCAAGCGCCGGCGCAGCGTGGCCTGTGCGGATATCGCGGCGCTGCGGCAACTGGGCGCGGAAGGCATTTCGACCTGCTACACGAGCTACGTCGACGATCGCGACAGCCTGCTCGGCGCCATCAACGACGGGCTGGGGTTCGACTATCTGTGGATCCGTTTCCGTGACCCGACCAACATTCCGCTGGAACTGGTGATCGCGTCGCTGCAATCGACGGGCACGATCCTGATGAAGGAAATCAACGAGCCGACCAATGTCGACGACGCGATCGTGTCGTACGGCGTGATGGAGTATGGCGCGGAAGGTGTGATCTTCTCGCCGCGCGACCATCAGGCGATGACCTCGTTCCTCGAGCAGATGGCGGACGCGGAACACGAGAACCTGTCGATCCAGACCGGCACGGTGATCCAGAGCCGCCCGGTGGGCATGGGCTACCGCGCATGCATCGATACGTCGACGCTGTTTGCGCCGGACGAGGGGATGCTGGTGGGCAGCACGTCGCAAGGCGGCCTGCTGGCCTGTCCGGAAGTGTTCTTCCTGCCTTACATGGAGTTGCGTCCGTTCCGCGTCAACGCGGGGGCCGTGCATTCCTATGTCTTCAATACCGGCAACCGCACCGACTACATGAGCGAGCTCAAGGCGGGCTCGCCGGTCATGCTCGTGAATGCGAAAGGCCGCGTACGGCGCGCGACGGTGGGCCGGATGAAGATCGAGCAACGTCCGTTGCGCCTGATCGAGGTGGAGTTTCCGGGCAAGGAGCGCGTCAACGTCCTGATGCAGGACGACTGGCACGTGCGCGTGTTTTCCGACGCCGCCAAGCCGCTCAACATCTCGGAACTGAAACCTGGCGACAAGGTACTGGGCTACGTGACGGAGCCGGGGCGTCACGTGGGCATCAAGATCAACGAGACGATCATCGAACAGTAGGAGACGTCGATGGGCTACGTCGGTAGAAAACTGAGAGAGCGCCGGATCCTGTTCCCGGATTCGCAGCGCGGGCTGATCGTGCCGGTGGACCATGGACTGACGCTGGGTCCGATTGCGGGCATCCAGGCGACGGAGGCACTGGAAAGCTGGGTCGGCAGCCGCGACCTCAGCGCGGTGCTCGGTCACAAGGGGCTGATCGAGCGCCTGATCGTGCGTCAATGCCTGCATCCGGCAACGGGCGTGATCGTGCATCTGAACGGCATGGCGAGCCTGTCGCCCGATGCGGACACGAAGATCATGGTGGCCGATATCGACACGGCGTTGAAGCTGGGCGCGGACGCGGTGTCGATTCAGGTGAACTTCACGGCCAGCAATTTCGCGCACAACTTCGCCATGCTCGGCGCGGTGACGGACGCGGCGCATGCCGCCGGGCTGCCGTTGCTGACGATGCTGTACGACAAGGTGAAGGCGCCGACTTCCGCGGAACGTCTGGCCCGCCTGCATCACCTGGTGCGGGTCGTGACGGAGCTGGGCTCGGACGCCGTGAAGCTCGCGTATGCGTCGGTGGACGAGATTGAGGAGCTGGCTTCCGTTCACGGACGCGACATCCGGATCTTCTTCGCGGGCGGCGAAAAGGCGGACGAGGAGGTGCTGGTCGCGATGTCGCAGGCTGCGATCCGGCATGGCGCAACCGGCCTCTGCATCGGCCGGAACGTGTTTCAGCATGCGCGGCCGCAGGCGCTCCTCAGGAGGCTGGCGGACAGCGTAAAAGGCCGGTCCGAGCAGGTGGCCGAACTCGATGTCGTGTGATTCCGTTCGCCGCGCCATTGGGGCGCGGCCGTGGAGAACCAATCCGATGAATGCAATGAACGATCGACCGGCAGCGGGGCAGGTCATGACCGACCCCATGCAGCTGTCGCAGCTTTGGGCAGACATGTTTCCGGAAGGGCTGCTCGAGGAGCTGGGCGCGAACCCGTTTCTCGCGGCGTGCCGCGACGGCACCGTCAGCGACGCGCAATTGCGCGGCTTCCTGATTCAGCACCAATATTATTCGCAGTACTTCACGCGTTACCTGTGCTCGCTGATGGGCGGCCTGACCGAGCTGAACGAGTTCAAGGCGCTGTCGCACAACCTGGCCGAGGAGTTGCTGGGCGACGGCACGGACCAGGTGTCGCACGCGGAACTGTATCTTCAGTCGATGGACGCGATGTCGGCGGCGCCGCGCAGCCTGCCGATGCTGTCGAGCACGCGCGCGCTGATCGACGTCATGTTCCTCTATTGCCGCGGCGCCGATCCGCTGGACGGCCTGGCCGCGCTGTGCCTCGGCGCGGAAGCGATCGTGCCGATCGTCTATGGCCCGATCCTGGACGCGCTGCGGCACCGCGATGCGCCGCTGCAGGCCACGCGATTCTTCCAGATTCACGTCGAGGAGGATGAGCAGCACGCGATCGTGATGCGCGAAATCATCGACCGGATGCTTGCCGAGAAGCCCTACCGGCGTGCGCGCGTGATCGCGGTCGGCGAAGAGATGGTGCGGCGCCGGATGGCGATGCTGACCGAGCTGCTGTCGTATCCGGGCGAGGACGCGCCCGATACCGACGCCCGCTTGCCCGAACCCGAACTGGCCATGCTGCGCGCCGATGCGTCGCTGGGCAGCGGCAACTTCGTCGATCTGTGCCTCGCGCTGAATCCGGCGAAGGAGGTCGAGTTCCTGCAGCTGGACAAGCCGGTGAACTATGGCGATGGTGTGCCGGTCCGGGCATTCAGCCTCGCGACCCTGCAGCAGTATCGCGCGGCGCTGGCGGACTGGTACCTGGGCCAGGGCGTGGGCCGCGGCGACGTGGTGGCCGTGTGCGTCGAGGACGGCATCGCGCCGTTTCTCCACTACCTCGCGCTGACGAGCCTCGGCGCCGCGATCGCGCTGATCAATCCCGCGATGCCGGCCGAAGTGGGCGCGGCGTACATGAGCGAGAACGGCTTCGACACGCTGGTGGCGGACACGCACACGCAGGCGACGAGCGCATTCGTGCAGCACTGGCGCGCGTCGAACGCGGGCCGGCTGGTGGACGCATCGCGCGCTGCGCTGCGCCGCGATGCGCACTTGCCGGCCTGGTGGCCGGTGGCGCCGGAGGATTCGACGCTGGTGATGCTGAGCCATACGTCGGGCACGACCGGGATCCCGAAAGCGGTGCGCTTCGAGCACCGGCAATTCTTCATGGGCAAGCGGGCCCGCATCGGGCGCTTTGCCGAGGGCCCGGACGAGCGGCTGCTGACGGCGCTGCCGCAATCGCATTCGGCGGCGATCAGTCATCTCGAAACCGCCGTGCTGCATGGCATTCCGACCTACGTGATGGGGACGCAGGAAGGCGACGCGGTGCGTGCGGCCATCCGCGCGTTTCGTCCGACCACGGTCGTCGCGTTCCCGAAGACCTACATGCAGCTGGTCGAGGGCGGTGTCGGCGCGCGTGAATTCGACTCCGTCCGGCGCTGGTTCAGCATGGGCGACGCGGCGCACCAGAGCCATACGCGCCGTCTTCTGGTCGGCGCGCCGGAATCGCGCTTCATCGATGCGTTCGGCAGCTCCGAACTGGGCATGGCGCTGTTCCGCTGTGAATCGACCGCCGCCGCGCTGGCGCCGCAACGCGCGATCGGCCGGCCGGTGGATATCGCGGTCGCGAAGATCCTCGATCCGGTGACGGGCCGCGAAGTGGCGCCGGGCCAGCGCGGCCTGCTCGCGGTGCGTGCGCCGACGATCACGTCGGGGTACTGGCAGCAGCCGGAGCGTACGGCCGGGGCATGGCAAGGCGGTTATTTCCTGACCGGCGACGTGGCGTACTGCGAGGACGGCATCTTCTATCAGATCGACCGCGAAGTCGACGTGGTCGAGACGGCGGCGGGCCGGCTCTATACGTTGCAGCTGGAGGAAGTGGCCCAGCAGGTGGAAGGCGTGTGCGACGTCGCCGTGGTCGGCGTGGGCGGCGGCACGGCCGACGATCCGGCGCTGCTCGCGCTGGTGCTGCCCGACCGGCACGCCGGCGATCCGGCGAGCGTGGCGGACGGCGTGCTCGAGGCGCTGCTTGCCGAATGCGGCGCGGTGCTGCCGGAACGCGGCGTGGCCGTGGCGATCGTGCGCAGCCTGGCGTTCCTGCCGGTGGGCGCGACCGGCAAGGTGCTGAAGCGGCTGCTGCGCGATTCGGCGGGTTCGCTGCTGCGCCAGGCGTTCGACGGTGCGGCCGGGACGCGCGACGTCCTGTATGTCGCGCGCGGTTCGGCCGCGCGCGTTTGAACAACGGATAGGCGACACATGAACGATCAAGACTACGAATCCGACGCGTTTGCATCGGTGCGGCGCCGGCTGGCCGCCGCCGAGGCGGACGGCATCGTCCACTACGTGTGCGACGGCCGCAGTTTCGAAGTGCATGCGGGGGTGTTCCCGCCGACGCATTTTCAGTCGACGGGCATCTTCACGCGGCACCTGCCGTACCGCCGCGGAGGCAGCTTTCTCGAAATCGGCTGCGGCGCAGGCGTGACGTCGGTGATGGCCGCCCTCTCCGGTTGCGCGCGGGTCGTCGCCGCGGACATCAGCGCGGCCGCCGTGCGCAACACGCAGGCCAACGTGCTGTTGCACGGCGTGGCGGACCGGGTGTCGGCGCGGGACGGCGACCTGTTCGACGTATTGCAGCCCGGCGAGCGGTTCGACCAGATCTTCTGGAACTCGAATTTCGTGTTCGTCCCGGAAGATTACGTGTTCGAGAAGCCGATCCTGCAGGCGTTCTGCGACGCGGGGTACCTCGCGCATCGCCGGTTCCTGCGCGAGGCGTCGCAGCACCTGACGCCGGACGGGCAGTTGCTGATCGGCTTCAGCAGCCTCGGCGACGAACGGGCGCTGACGGACATGCTGGCCGAACACGACTACTCGTCGACGATCGTGGCGTCCGCTTACGGTGAAGGGGCCGGCGCGCACCGCTACGACATCCTGCGGCTGTGGCCGGGCGGGCAGCCGTCCGCGGTCGACGCGGCGTGAATCCGGAGCGTGCATGTCGAACGCCGCATGTGAAGCGCGCCCCCGGGCCGGAACGATGCACGAGCGTCCCGTGGCGATCGTGGGCGGCGGCCCGGTAGGGCTGTTGCTCGCGTTGTTCCTCGATCGCCATGGCATCGCGTCGGTCGTGTTCAACCGGGAATCGGACAGCCGCTGGCATCCGAAGGGAAGCACGCACAATTCCCGGACGATGGAGCACTACCGCCGCCTCGGCATAGCGGATGCCGTGCGCGCGCTGGGCTTGCCGCCCGATCATCCGCGCGATGTCGCGTATTTCACGCGGCTCGCCGACTGGGAGTTGGCGCGGCTCGAGATGGGTTCGGAGTGCGAACGGACGCAGGCGGCGCGTACTGCCGAAGACACCGACCAGGTGCCCGAGCCGCTGCTGCGCGCGAACCAGATGTACGTGGAGCAGTTCCTGCTCGCCCATGCGCGCACCCGGCCGAACATCGACTTGCGGTTCGGCTGGTGCGTGAGCCGGTTCGAGCAGGACGAAGCGGGTGTCACGCTCGACGCGCAAGTCACGGATGGCACGGCGCCGGGCGAGTCATGGCGGGCCGCGTACCTGGTCGGCTGTGATGGCGGACAGAGTTTCGTGCGGCGTGCGCTCGGCATTCGTTATCTCGGCCCGAGCGGTGCGAGCGACGGGTTTCTGAGCGGCCGGATGATCTCGAGCCATGTGCGGATTCCGGCGCTGCATCGCGAACTGCTCAAGGGGCGCGAGTCGTGGATGTACAACGTGATGGCGCCCGGCTCGCGGATGCTGCTGATCAGTCTCGACGGAGCGGACGAGTTTCTGCTGATGTCGAAGGCGGACGACGAGGACGGGCTGCCGGACGATGCGGCGGTGATTCGCCGGATTCGCGAAGGGGTCGGCCGGCCGGTCGAGGTGGACGTGCTCGCTCACGCGCCGTGGCAGGGCGGTGTCGCGCTGGTGGCGGAGCGTTACTCGGACGGGCGCGTGTTCCTCTGCGGCGACGCCATTCACCTGTTTTCGCCGACGGGCGGTTTCGGCATGAACACCGGCATCGACGACGCCGCGAACCTGGCGTGGAAGCTGGCGGGCGCGGTGCAAGGCTGGGGCGGCACGGCATTGCTTGCGAGCTACGAGGCGGAGCGCCGGCCGATCGCGCTGCGCAACACGGCGGCGGCGCGCCGGCTGACGCAGCGCGTCGGCGAGGTGCAGGTTCCGGCGGAAGTGGAAGCGGCGGGCGCGCAGGGCGACGCGGCACGCGCGCGGATGGGCGAAGCACTGCAGGCGTTTCGTGCGCAGTTCGAAGCGATCGGCGTCGAGCTGGGGGCGCGATACGACGGCTCGACGATCGTCTGGCCGGACGGCATCGCGCCGGACGACGACCCGCTGACCTACCGGCCAAGCAGCGTGCCGGGCGGCCGTCTGCCGCACCTGTGGCTGACCGGCGCGGACGGTGTGCGCCGTTCGGTATTCGACCTGCTCGGCGCGGGTTTCACGTTGTTGCGGGTGAGGACGGCGGCCGAACCGCCAGCGCCCGACGACGGCGCGGCGCGGCTCGTTGACGCCGCGCACGCACGCGCCATTCCGTTGTCGATCGTCGAGATCGTATCGGACGCGGCGCCGGTGTTGTACGAGCGGCGGCTGGTCCTGGTTCGGCCCGACCAACATGTCGCGTGGCGAGGCGACTTCGTGCCGCGCCACGCAGGCGAATTGCTCGATCGAGTGGCCGGGCGTGCGACCGGTTCGGCCGCCGTTGGGCATCGGGTGCCTGACCACGACGACATGATCCGGCATCCGGCCGGCGCAGCACACGGGTTTAACACGGAAGTTCAACTGAGGAGCGACCATGAGTGAAATGCTGGAGGAAGCGCAAACGTCGACCGGGTCGGCCGATCACGCCGGTTCGCAGCACCACCGGGCGGATTACGACGTCGAGTCGGACTGGGCGGAAGACGCGCAGGCCAACGCGGCCGCCTTCGCGCTTGTCGAGGACGACCCCGAGCCGCTGGTCGTCAACGGCGAGCCGGAGGGCGCGTCGATCAAGTTCGTCCGCACCGGCGACAGCACGGGCGGCCGGTATCTGATGGCGAAGGTCGAGATTCCGCCGGGATCGGGGCCGCCGCTGCACCTGCATACGTTGACCGACGAGTGGTTCTACGCGCCGGAAGGCGGCATCGTGATGCTGATGGGCACGAAGAAGTACAAGGACCTGGACCAGCCGCCGAACATCGCCGGGCGCGACACGATCCGGATGATCCCGATGAAGAAGGGCAGCCTCGTGTTCGGTCCGCGCAATCACATCCACGGTTTTCTCAACGTGTCGGACAAGACCGTCGTCGTGCAACTGGTGTGGACGCCCGACACGCCGGGCGAGTCGCTGCTCGGTTACTTCAAGTCGATCGCGAAGCCCATGCTGCCGGGCGTCAAGGGCGCGCTGAACAACCCGATCGTGCAGCTGAAGGCCGTCAGCGAGGCGCGTGAATTCGGGATGATGTTCAGCACCGATTTCTGGAGCTACGCCGAGAAGGTCGAGGAGGGCGTTGCTCCGTTCGGCAAGAACCTGCCGGGCCTGATCAAGCTGTTCAAATCGGGCGAAGGTTCGTGAGTGAAAGCGCCGGACGCATCTGCCGGCGTGATCTGTTAATACGCAATGCTAATCAAGGTAAAGAAAATGACTCTTCTCGCTGACAAGACCGCAATCGTGACGGGCGCCAGCTCGGGTATCGGCCGCGAGGCGGCGAAGCTGTTCGCGAAAGAAGGCGCGAGCGTCGTCCTGGTGGCGCGCCGTGCGGCGCAGCTCAACGCACTGGTCGACGAGATCGCCGGATTCGGCGGCAAGGCGATTGCATTGGCGGGCGACGTGAAGGACGAGCGTTGCGCGAAGGAAGCCGTCGAACTGGCCGTCGGCAAGTTCGGCGGGCTCGACGTGGCGTTCAACAATGCCGCGACGATGGGCGCGCTCGGCAGCGTCACCGACATCACGCTGGACGGCTGGCGCGACACGCTCGAAACCAACCTGACGAGCGCGTTCCTCGGCGCGAAGTATCAGATTCCGGCGCTGCTCGCGCGCAAGCGCGGCTCGCTGATCTTCACGTCGTCGTTCGTCGGCCACACGGTCGGCTTTCCGGGTATGGCCGCATACGCCGCGAGCAAGGCGGGGCTGGTCGGCCTGACCAAGACGCTCGCTGCCGAGTATGGCCCGTCGGGCCTGCGCGTCAACGTGCTGATGCCGGGCGGGACCGACACCGAAATGGGTCGCGAAGCGGCCAGCACGCCGGAGCAGAAGGCGTTCGTCGAGAGCATTCATGCGCTGAAGCGGATGGCCAATCCGGAAGAGATCGCGAAGTCGGCGCTGTATCTCGCGTCCGACCTGTCGAGCTTCGTGACGGGAACGGCGCTGCTCGTCGAAGGCGGCGTGTCGATCACGCGCACCTGATCGGTGTCCACCGGGCGGCGCGATCGCGTCGCCCGTTCATTCCACTTCCTTCTCCAATTCCAATTGCCGGGACGACCATGAGTCACGAGGCCGAGCACCATCCGCAGCATCCGCAACTGAACGATTCGAACCCCGGCAGGCCCGGGGGCCGCCGGGCGTTTCTGGGGAAACTGGCCGCGCTGGGCGCGGGGGCTGCCGGGATCGGCGAGTTCAGCCATTTCATCGATGCGGCCGAAGCCAGCCAGACCGGGAAACTGCGCGACAGCTACGACTACGTCATCGTCGGCGCCGGGTCGGCCGGGTGCCTGCTGGCCGACCGGTTGTCCGCGTCGGGCGCATCGGTCCTGTTGATCGAGGCGGGCAGCAACCAGCTGGGCCAGTCGAAGGTCGCACTGGTCGCCGACTGGTTGAGGAATCTCGGCAGCGATACCGACTGGGCGCGCACGAGCGTGCCGCAGGGGCAACTCGATGGCCGGCAGCAAGCGTCGCCGGCCGGGAAGACCTGGGGCGGTTCGGGCAGCATCAACGCGATGATCTGGCTGCGCGGCGATCCGCGCGATCATCGCGCGTGGCAGCAACTGGTCGGTCCGGAATGGAATCCGGCCGAACTGAATCGCGCCTACCTGCAGATGACGCAGGCCTCGCGCACCTGCGGCACCGCCGCCGGCCACGTCACGGTCGGCCGTTATGCCGACGCGCATCCGCTCACCGCGGCCTATCTCGCGGCCGGCGTGTCGACGGGCCTCGGGCAGATCGAGCTGAACGCCGGCCGGCGGCTCGACGGCACCGGCGTGACCGAAGTCAACGCCACCGCCGACGGGCACCGTTCCGGGCCGGCACAGGCATTCCTGGCGCCCGCGCTGGCCCGGCCGAACCTGACGATCCTGTCGAACGCCGTGGTTTCGAAGCTGGTCCTGCAGGGGACGGCCTGCCGCGGCGTCGAGGTGCGGCTCGGCGCGTCCGCGCTCACGGTCCACGCGACCCGCGAGACGATCGTGTCGGCCGGCACCGCCGTGTCGCCGCAACTGCTGATGCTGTCCGGCCTCGGGCCGCTCGACCAACTGGCGCCGCTCGGTATCCAGGTGCGGCAGGACATGCCCGCCGTCGGCCGCAACTTCCACGATCACTTGCTGTTGAGCGTCACGTACAAGGCCCGCACGGCGATTGCGCCGCAGGTGTCGAACGGCGTGTCGACGATGGCGTATTACGGCGGCACGGCGGTCAGCGCGCCGACCATCCAGGTGGCCGGCATGCAATATCCGTTCGGCGGCTCGCTTGCCGCGGGCGAAGGCTACACGCTGATTCCGTTCCTCGCGAAGCCGCGCAGCCGGGGAACGGCCCGGCTCGTCAGCGCGGACCCGCGTCAGCCGCTGGCGCTCGATCCGAACTACCTGGCCGAGGCGATCGACCGCGACACGATGATCGCGGCACTCGACCGCACGCTGGCGCTCGGCGCGGCGCGCGCGCTGGCGCCGTACAACGGCGGACTGCAGTCGAGTGCGCCGCTCGCGACGCGTGCGGACAAGCTCGCGTTCATCCGGCAGAACGCCGCGCCTGGCCTGCATTTCGTCGGCAGCTGCGCGGCAGGCCGCGATCCCGCCACGAGCGTGGTCGATGCACGGTTCCGGGTGTGGGGCATCCAGAACCTGCGCGTCGTGGACGCTTCGGTGATTCCCGAAGTGCCCGCGGTCAACATTCAGCCCTCCGTATTGACCGTCGCGCAGCTTGCCGCGAATCAGCTCCTTGCCGAGGCACGCGCAAGCGGTGTGACGGCTGCGGTCGCGGCCTGCTGAGTCGGCAGCGTCGAACGTTCCACGCCGGGGCTGCCCCGGCGGTTTCGGGCCGCTCATCGCACGCATCGGCACGCTGCGCGGCCTCTTTCCCATTCATTGCTGGAGACATCGCAGATGAAATCACATCTGGGCAACAAAACCGCGCTGGTCACGGGTGCGTCGCGGGGCATCGGACGCGCCACGGCGCTCGCACTCGCGCGCCAGAACGCATACGTACTCGTGCATTACTCGACCGCGGCGGCGGAAGCGGAAGCCGTGGTGGCAGAAATCCGGGCGGCGGGCGGGCGCGCCGATGCGCTCGCGGCCGATCTCGGCACGGCGGACGGCCCGCATGCGCTGGCCGCCGCGACGCGCGAGGCCCTCGACGGCCGCCTCGATATTCTGGTCGCGAACGCGGGCATCGCGATGAACGCGTCGATCGACGACATGTCGGTCGACGATTTCGACCGGCTGTTCGCGGTCAACGTGCGCGCGCCGTACTTCCTGACCCAGCAGTTGCTGCCGTTGATGGGCGAGGGCGCCAGCATCGTCCTGCTGTCGTCGCTCGGTGCGCGTTCGGCGGTGGGCGAGATCTCCGCGTACGCGGCGACGAAAGGCGCGATCGACACGCTCGTCAAGCACTTCGCGCAGGCGCTCGGCAGCCGCGGCATTCGCGTGAACGGCGTCGCGCCCGGCGTCGTCGACACCGACATGTCGGCATTCGTGCGCAGCGACGCGGGCCGCGAACAGGTCTTCAAGCTCCAGGCGCTGCAGCGGGTGGCGCAGCCGGAAGACATCGCCGACGTCATCGCGTTCCTGGCGTCGGACGGCGCACGCTGGATCACGGGCGACATCGTCCAGGTAGACGGCGGCACCAAGCTGTAATCACGCGGCCCGGCGTGCCGGATCGCATGCGCTGCGCCGGCGCCGCCCTATCCGGACGGAGGAAATCATGAAGGCATTGCCGGACCATTCGGCGCTCGCGCACATCGTGCAGCGGACGCCGCGCAACCTGGAGCTGGATCGCCTGCGGGCAATCGCCGTGCTCCTGACTTGCTACGTGCACTGGCGCCAGGTGTTCTATCCGTGGATGTTCACGATGCAGTTCGGCGGGCCCGCGACCCCGCTGGATCTGCTGAGCAACGCGTGGGCCGGCGTCGACCTGTTCTTCGTGATTTCCGGCTACATCATCTCGCGCACGATCGTGAGCGAATTCGATGCGCTGCGCGCCGATCCGGGCGCGCTCGCGGCGCATGTCAAGGCGTTCTATGTGCGCCGCGCGTTCCGGATCCTGCCGGTTGCGTGGTGCGTGATCCTGATCGTGGTCGCCTGCGGGGCATACCTGAACGCGGGCGGCTATTTCGCCGGCACCACTTACAACCTGCAGGCGGCGCTGTCGATCTTCACGTACACGTTCAACTTCTGGCTGCCCGATCACAAGATCGCGCCGGGCGTGCCGCTCGCTCAGTACTGGAGCCTGTCGGTCGAGGAGCAGTTCTATCTCGTGTTCCCGCTGTTTCTGATGCTGACGCGCTCCACGCGGCAGCGGGTGCTGTGGCTTGCGCTCACGCTGCTCGCCGTCTCGGTCGCGATCCGCCCGTACCTGCTTGCCGATCCGCTCAAGGTGTTCTTCTATACGCAGACGCGCTGCGACGGCATGCTGTACGGTTGCCTGCTGTATCTGGCGACCACCCGACCCTGGTTCGCCGCGATACGCGTGAGCGCCCGCGGAAACGGTTATCTCGGCGGCGCCGTCGTGCTCGTGCTCGCGCTGGTGCTGGGCTCGATCACCGCGATCGGATTCGACAACGTCGTCGCGGTGCCGGTCGTCTGCATGCTGTCGGCCGCGCTCGTGTTCATGGCCGCATGCGAGGGCGGCGTCGTGGCGTTTCCGCAGCCGCTGCAATGGGCGTTCGATTGCATCGGCCGGCGCTCCTACTCGCTGTATCTCGTGCATCTGCCGATGTTCTTTCTGACGAACGAGCTGATGTTCCGGTACACGCGCGCTCACGAGATTGCCATCACCGCGCGGCTGTGGCCACAGTACACGCTGTTGATGGTGCTGCTCGTCGCCGGGGCGACGGAGCTGCTGTATCGCTGCGTCGAGCGGCCGATGATCGCGAAAGGCCGGCGTGTCGCGGCGGATGTGATCGAGTCGGCGCAAACGGCGTTGCCGAAGGCGGCTTGAGGGCTGGCTCGACACCGGCGCGGCAGCAAGTGCCGCGCCGGGCGACGCACGCGCGCTCCCGAATCCGCCGGAGCGCGCAGAATCTTTCGAATTCCTGACGTATTTCAAAATGCTTTCCGCCCGGGTCGCATGCGCGATTCGGGGCAGGGAAAGTCGAAATTTGCATAGCGTTTGTGAGTGGAATTAAGGCTGCATACGTTTGCGGTTGACGGTGCCGCGCGCGATGTCCGGCGTGCAGCGGCCTCGATGCGCGGCGTGATGGGGCATCGTGCGGCCGTGGGCGCCGCCGGGCCCGGATCGCGGTACGGTCCGAACGAAATCACGCAAGCACGAGAGGATGCAGTCATGGCATCGATTCCCGAACCCACGCCGAGCGGCGACATCAGCAAGCGGAACTGGCTCGAATCCCACGAGGCCGGTTATCACAAGACCCTCGGCAATCGACAGGTGCAGATGATCGCGATCGGCGGTGCGATCGGCACCGGTCTGTTCCTCGGCGCGGGCGCTCGCCTGCAGGCCGCCGGGCCGGCGCTCGCGATCGTCTACCTGGTGTGCGGCCTGTTCTCTTTCCTGATCCTGCGCGCACTCGGCGAACTCGTGATGCATCGCCCGAGCAGCGGCAGCTTCGTGTCGTACGCGCGCGAGTTTCTCGGCGAGAAGGCGTCGTTCGTCGCCGGGTGGATGTATTTCCTGAACTGGGCGATGACCGGCATCGTCGACATCACCGCGGTCGCGCTCTACATGCATTACTGGGCGCCGTTTTCCGGCGTGCCGCAGTGGATCTTCGCGCTGGTGGCGCTCTGCATCGTCGCGACGATGAACCTGATCGGCGTGAAGTGGTTCGCCGAGATGGAATTCTGGTTCGCGCTGATCAAGGTCGCCGCGATCGTGCTGTTTCTCGTGATCGGCTCCGTGATCCTGGGTACCGGCGGCCATGTCGCCGGCCATGACACGGGCATGCACCTGATCACCGACAACGGCGGGTTCTTCCCGCACGGATTGATGCCGGCGCTGGTGCTGGTACAGGGCGTGGTGTTCGCGTTCGCGGGCGTCGAACTGGTCGGCACGGCCGCCGGCGAATGCAAGGACGCACGCAAGGTGCTGCCGCGCGCGATCAACAACGTGATCTGGCGTATCGCCATCTTCTACGTCGCATCGGTCGTCCTGCTGGTCTGCCTGCTGCCGTGGAGCGCGTACAAGGCGGGCCAGAGCCCGTTCGTCACGTTCTTCGGCGCGCTCGGCGTGCCGGGCATCGGCTCGGTGATGAACCTGGTGGTGCTGACGGCGGCGCTGTCGAGCCTCAACTCGGGCCTGTATTCGACCGGGCGCGTGCTGCGCTCGCTGTCGATGGGCGGCTCGGCCCCCGCGTTCCTCGCACGGATGAGCGCGCAATCCGTGCCGTACGCGGGCATTCTCGTGACGGTCGCGATCTACGTGATCGGCGTGCTGCTCAACTATCTCGTGCCGTCGAGCGTGTTCGAGATCGTGCTGAACATCGCGTCACTCGGCATCATCAGCACGTGGGGCTTCATCGTCGTCTGCCAGATGAAGTTCCGCGCGGCGGTCAGGCGCGGCGAGGTGGACGACGTGTCGTTCAAGATGCCGGGCGCGCCCGTGACGTCGTGGCTCACGCTGCTGTTCCTGCTCGGCGTGCTGGTGCTGATGGCATTCGACTACCCGAACGGCACGTGGACGATCGCGTCGATCCCGCTGGTCGCGCTGCTGCTCGTGACCGGCTGGAAGTGGGTGAGCGGCCGCGCGCGCCGCGGGTCGCTCAAGCCGACGATCCCGTCGGTCGCGCTCACGCAGAACGTGCTCGAGAAGGGCGGCGACTGACGCAACGCGACGCGCTACGCTGGGCGGCCGCCGGCCGGATGCCGGCGCGCCCGCTCAAATGCCCATCCGCGCGGCCACCCCGTCGCGATCGATGAACTTGTGTTTCAGCGCGGCCACGACGTGCATGACCAGCAGCAGGCCGAGCGTCAGCACCAGTGCGCGATGCAGTGCATCGGTCAGCAGTCGCAACGGTTCGTCGCGGCCAACGAGCACCGGCAAATTCGCGATGCCGAAGAAACTGACCGGATGCGCGCCGGCGAGGCGGTGCACGTAGCCCGTCAGCGGCACGAGAAACAGCAGCAGGTACAGCACGCCGTGCAGCGCGCCGGCGATCCGCGCCTGCCATGACGGTACGCTGTCCGGCAGCGGCGCCGGCGTGTGCGTCGCGCGCCATACGAGGCGCGGCACGGTCAGCATGAAGATCAGGCTGCCGATCGACGCGTGATAGAACAGGATGCCGTTGAACTGCGGCGAGTTATGCGGAAACGTATCCATGTAGAGCCCGATCGACAGGTTCGACAGGATCAGGATCGCGATCGACCAGTGCATGGCGATCGCGAAGCGTGCGTAGGCGGCGTGATTGGGCTGTGACATGAGCGGTCTCGCGGTTTCGGGTGGGCGTCGCGCGCCCGCGCGTCCGGCGGCGGACGGCGTGGCGACCCCCGATATACCGGTGCCGGGCCGGATTTATTCCCGGTGCATGCATCGACCGCTGTTGCAGCGCATCGGTTACTTACGGCAGGCCGATAGCGGGACGGGGCGCCGCCGGAAACAGCGCGTCAAGTCAGGAACCCGAAATCGTTCGATGCGCGAGCCGGTAAGCGCCGGGGCTGCATCCGAACCGCGCCTTGAACGCGCGCCCGAAATGCGTGATGTCCGAGAAGCCGCATGCGATCGCCAGTTCCAGCAGATTCCGGTTGGTATCCGCCGGATCCTCCAGCGCGCGCCGGCTCGCCTGCAGCCGGTATTCCTGGATCAGGCTCTGCGGCGTCTGGTCGGTCGCGGCGAGCGCGCTGTAAAGCGTGCGTCTCGATACGTTCAACGCGCTCGCCAGCCGGTCCGGCGACAGGTCGGGGTCGTGGTAGTGATGCGCGAGATGGATTTCGGCATTCATGCGCAAGGCCGCACTGCGCGCGTCGGCGCCGGTGAGCGAATCGCCGGCTTCGCGGCGAATCACCGAATCGAGCAGCATCAGCGTCGACTGCTCGAAGCCGAACAGGCTTTCCGGATCGTTCGGCACCTGCCCGTCCATCAGAAAGTGGATGGATTGCAGCGCCAGCCGCGCATTGCCGACGGTCTGGCGAACCTGGACGCCCGCCCGCTCCACGAACCACCGCCACATCGTGCTGCTGCGCGGCGGCGTCAGCGCGGCGACGAAGCGTGACGCGTTCGCGGATTCGATCCGGTACGGCTGGGTCGCGTCGTAGATCACCCATTCCCCCGGATTCACGGTCGACGTCGTGTTGCGCTGCGTGATGCGGCTTTGCCCGGCGATCTGGAACAGGATCTTGTAGCAGTCGCTTTCCGTGCGCGCGGCCAGTGCGCGATCGCGGTCCACCCGGACGGCCGTCGTGTCCACCTCCGCCATGCGCAGCCCGCCCACCGATGCGACACGCACCGACATCCGGAAAAGCGGGCCGGTGTCGTGAAAAACCAGCGGCAGGAAACTGTCTGCGACGAGCTCGCGCAGGTTCGGGCTGCCGTTGGTGGCGCTGACGACGAGTTCATGTGCCATGGCCGGGAGAGGGAAGGTTCCGGGAACGCACCAAGGGTAATGCAAATGAATAAAGCCGGTACGGTCGCCGCGCCGTTCTGCACGCTGAGGCCAAAAGTGTGCACGCAACGCCGAGGTGCGCCGGTGACGCGCTTCTAGAATCGGAACGCGGTCGACAAGTCATCCGCCCGCATCGGGCTTTCGCCACCGCGATGCCCGCCGCGGCACGACCTACCGCACCGGCTGGCTCGCGCCATCAAGAACAACCATCGATTTTCAAGGAGACTCCGTCGAAGGCCAGGCGACGCACGTGGCGGCGGCACGCGCCGGCGAACGTCGTACGGACGACGGCGGGCGCATACCAGGATGTCCGATAGAACTTTCGACTACATCGTCATTGGCGCCGGGTCCGCGGGCTGCACCATCGCGACCCATCTCGTCGAGCGCCGCAAGGGCACCGTCCTGCTGCTGGAAGCGGGCGGCCACGACAAGGACCTGTTCATCCACATGCCGGGCGGGATCGCGAAGGCCATTCCGCGCCATACCTGGCCGTATGCCGCCGAGCCGTCGGACGACGTGAAGGGCCGGTCGATCGCGGTGCCGCAGGGGCGCGTGCTCGGCGGCTCGAGTTCGGTCAACGGGATGCTTTACGTGCGTGGGCACCGCAATGACTACGACCGTTGGGAGAACGAATTCGGCTGCAAGGGCTGGGGCGCCGACGACATGCTGCGCTATTTCGCGAAGGCGGAGAACAACGAGTCGCTGACGGCGCCTTATCACGGCAACCACGGGCATCTGCAAGTCACCGAGATCCGCTACCGGCATCCGCTTTCGCAGGCGTTCGTGCGGGCCGGCCAGCAGATGGGGCTCGATTACCTGGTCGACTACAACGGCGAGCGCCAGGAGGGCGTCGGGTTCTATCAGGCGACGATCTTCAACGGCGAGCGCGGTTCCACCGCCGCGACGTACCTGAAGTCGGTCCGGAACCGCGCTGAACTTTGCCTCGAAGTCGACGCGCTGGTCGAGCGCGTCGAGATCGAAGGGGGCCGCGCAACGGGGGTCTCCTATCGCCAGGGCAACCGGCGCGTGACGGCGCATGCGCGTGCGGAAATCATCGTGACGGCCGGCGCGATCGGTTCGCCGAAGATCCTGCAACTGTCCGGCATCGGGCCGCGCAACGTGCTCGACGGCGCGGGCGTCCAGGTGCGCCACGTGCTGCCGGTGGGCGAGAATTTCCACGATCACCTGCACATGTCGGTGAACGCGACGATCCGCACACCGGTGTCGCTGTACGGTCAGGACAAGGGATGGCGTGCGCTCAAGCACGGCATCGAATGGAAGTTGTTCCGCTCGGGCGTCCTGACTTCGCCGGTGCTCGAAGGGTTCGCGTTCGTCGATACCTGCGGGCAGGGGCAGCCGGACGTCCAGTTCCACTTCCTGCCGATCATCGATTCGTTCGACGATCCGATCGGCGTGACGCAGGGCCGGACGCACGGCATCACGATCAAGACGGGCCATCTGCAGCCGCATTCGCGCGGGCGCGTGACGATCCGTTCGTCGAACCCGGACGACCTGCCGCGCATCGACGGCCGTTACCTGGCCGACCGCCGGGACGTCGACGGCCAGATTCGCGCGGCGAAGCTCGCGCTGAAGATCCTGCGCCAGCCCGCGCTCGCGGCACACGTCGACGAGATCTTCTCGCCGGATTGCCCGCCCGACGACGACGCTGGAATCGAGGACTGGGTGCGCGGCGCGGCGAAGACGGTCTATCACCCGGTGGGCACGTGCCGGATGGGCATGGACGCGGCGTCGTCCGTCGTCGATCCGCAACTGCGCGTGCACGGCATCGCGGGGCTGCGCGTGGCCGATAGCTCGACGATGCCCAGCATCCCGAGCGGCAACACGAACGCGCCGACCATCGCGCTCGCCGAAAAGGCGTCGGACCTGATCGCCAGCGCGGCCTGATCGGGCATTTCATTCACATCGATTTCCGGAACTTCTGGAGGCAGGCAAATGGCATTGGTACAGATGCTGGACGAGGTCAAACGGTTTCTCGCGCGCGAGCACGGTCACTACATCGACGGCCGGGCAGTGGCCGGCAGCGGCGGCGAACGGATCGACGTACGCAACCCGGCCACGCGCGCGGTGATCGGTTCGGTCGCGCAGGCGACCGACGACGAGATCGAGGCTGCGATCGCGTCGTCGCATCGCGCGTTCCGCGGCGAGTGGGCGCAGGCGACGCCGGCCGATCGCGAGCGCATCCTGCTGCGGTTCGCGGATCTGATCGACGCGCACGGCGAGGAAATCGCGCAGATCGAAACCGCGCAGTCGGGCAAGCTGATCGGACTGTCGCGGGCGATCGAAGTCAGCTGGTCGGCCCGCTGGCTGCGCTATTACGCGGGCTGGGCCACCAAGATCGCGGGCGAAACGCTCGCGCCGTCGTTTCCGAGCATGAATGGCGAGCGGTACACGTCGTTTACGCTGCGCGAGCCGCTGGGCGTGGTCTTCGGCATCATCCCGTGGAATTTCCCGGTGATGATTCCCGTGTGGAAATTCGGCGCGGCGCTCGCGACCGGCAATACGGTGCTGATCAAGTCGTCGGAGTTCACGCCGCTCACGATGCTGCGCATCGCCGAACTGGGCACCGAAGCCGGGTTGCCGCTGGGGACGCTGAACGTCATCAACGGCGCGGGCAAGATCGGCGCGAAGGTCATCCGCGACCCGCGCGTGGCGAAGGTCTCGTTCACGGGCTCGGTGCCGACCGGCCGCATCATCGGCGAGGAAGCCGTCAACGCGAACTTCACGCGCTTCACACTCGAACTCGGCGGCAAGAACGCCGCCGGCTTTTTGCCGGATACGCCGGTCGAGAAGATCCTGGATGGCGTGATCGAGGCCGGGTTCCTGCACAGCGGGCAGGTATGCGCGTCGGCGGAGCGTTTCTTCGTGCACCGTTCGCAGTTCGACGAGGTGGTCGAGAAACTGAAGGCGCGGCTGGATGCGTTCCAGCCATCCGATCCGATGGACGACGCGGGAACGATCGGCCCGGTGTGCAACGAACCGCAGTTCCGCAAGTGCATCGATGCGTTCGACCGGGCCCGGGCGGACGGCGACACCATCGTCACGGGCGGCGGCGCTTATGCGCGCGACGGCTTTTACGTGAAGCCGACGATCGTTCTGCCGAAGTCGCTGCAATCGGACTCGTACCGCAACGAGATCTTCGGCCCGGTCGGCGCATTCGTGCCGTTCGACGACGACGAAGAGTTGATCGCGATGATGAACGACACGCCCTTCGGGCTGACCGCGAGCCTGTGGACGAACGATCTCTCGAAGGCGCTGCGCTATGTGCCGCGCATCGAGGCCGGCACCGTCTGGGTGAACATGCATACGCTGGTCGACCCGGCCGTGCCGTTCGGCGGCGCGAAGGGTTCCGGCATCGGCCGCGAATACGGCTCGTCGTTCATCGACGCTTATACGGAACCGAAATCCGTCACGATTCGTTTTTGAGTGCGTGGCAGGCGCGTTATCGCATGAAAGGCCGGTAACGCGCCGGTTCGATCGGGCCGGCGCAAACCGGCCGACCCCTTCTCCGTCAGAACCGCGTACTGAACCCGATCCGCGCGATCGACTGCAGCGCGCCGCTCGACGCGCCGTTCGCATCCATCACGCCGTTGATTTGCGCGTTGCTGCCGTGGCCGGTGCGCTGATGCACGCCCGCCACATACACCATCGTGCGTTTCGACAGCCAGTACTGGACGGCGGCCAGGATCTGATGCGCATGCGCGTTGTCGAGCGTGTCGTTGCCCTTCATGTACGTATAGCTCGCGCCGATTACCCACGCCGGCGACGGGTGCCACGCCGCGCCGGCTTCTGCCGACCACGCGCCCGCGCCGTTCTGCGCGTTGTGCACGGTCGTGACGAGCGCCTTCCCCGTGACCGTGCCGAGCGTGTAGTGCACACCCGCGCCCCAGTTGCGCACGCTGGTCGGCGGCAGCCCCGCCGACGCGCCGTATTTCTGGTTCGTATAGGCCGCGCCCGCGCCGAACGGGCCGTTGTCGTAGCTCGCGCCGACGCTGACCGTGTTGTTCGCGCCAACCGACCCCGCGACGTTGCCGAAGCCGTACAACGCGCCGAAGGTCAGGCCCGATAGCGACGGGCTCGTGTACTTGACCGAATTCGCGACGCGATTGCTGCCCGCGACGCGATCCCAGTCGAACGCACCGGTCGGGTTGTTCGGCAGCGCGAGCTTGTCGAACGGCCCGTTGCGAAAGCCGTACAGGCCGACGAGATCCTGCGCGATCTCGTTGCCGCTGGCGGCGAGCGAATCGACCATGAACTCGTACTGGTTGCCGAGCGTGAGCTTGCCGTAGCGGTCGTTCTCCAGCCCGACGTAGGCTTGCCGCGCGAACAAGCCGCCGCCGATGATCGAGCCGTTGCCGAGCGAATACTGGTTGACGAGCCGGAAGATCGCGCGCGTGCCCGCGCCGAGATCCTCCTTGCCTTCGAACCCGAGCAGGTTCGGAAAGAAGATGTTGTCGTCGAATTTCGGATTGCCGTGGCCGCCTTCGTTGCTGACATAACTGATGCCGGCATCCATCAGCCCGAACATCGTCACGCTGCTTTGCGCGAACGATGCAGCAGGAATCGCGCAGGCGGCGAGCGCCAGAAGGGTCTTTTTCGTCATCTCCAATGTGCTCCTCACATGTTTCCGATCGGATCGGATATTTTTGATTGGACTACTGATTGATATGATTAAACCTGACCGGGACCGATCCCGATTCAGGTGCAACCGAAAGGAACCGGATCGCGCACGCGGCAACGGCGGGCTGTCGCCTGTCCGCCGCTGCCTCGTGCGCGGCGCGCTAGACCGTCGAATACCCGCCGTCCGCCGGCACGACCGCACCGGTGACGAACGACGCGCCGGGCGAGCACAGGAACAGGATCACTTCCGCGACTTCGTCGGCCGTGCCCCAGCGCCCGAGTGGCGTGCGCTCGAGAATGCGGCGCGACGCCAGCGTGTCGGCCATCAGCCCGCTGCTGAGCGGCGTGTCGATCCAGCCGGGCGCGACCGCGTTCACGCGAATCCCGCGATCGGCCCACGCCTGCGCGAGCGAGCGCGTGAGCTGCGCGATGCCGCCCTTGCTCGCGCTGTATGCGGGGCGGTCCTTGCTGCCGAAATACGTGTACATCGACGCGATGTTGACGATGCTGCCGCCGTTCGCCGACAGCGCCGGCCGCGCGGCGTCGGATGCGCGCATCACCGACGTCAGGTTCACGTTCAGCACGAGCTCGAACTGGTCCATCCGGTATTCGTCCGCGTGCCGGCTGATGCCGACGCCGTTGACCAGCACGTCGAGCCGCGGCAGCGCGGCGATCGTGCGCGTCAGCGCATCGTTGTCGGTCACGTCGAGCTCCACGCACCGGATGCCCGCATGCACCGGCGCATGCGGGCCGCCGGCATCGAGCCCGAGCGCGACGACCGACGCACCCGCCTGCGCGAACCGCAACGCGGTGCGCGCACCGATGCCCGACGTGCCGCCCGTCACGACGACGGACCGGCCCTCAAACGCCCACTGACGACTCATGCTCGACACTCCCGATGGTGTGTGCGCGACGGGCAGGCCGTTGCGCGGGTGAAACGAGGATCTTGATCTGCGTGCGGTCGGCCAGCAGCGCGTCGAAGCCGTCGGTAACGGCCTCTTCCAGCGACACGGTGCGCGTGATGATCGACGTGAGATCGAGCGCGCCCGACGCGACGATGCGCAGCAGGTCTTCGTACGCATGCCGGTAGCCGACGCTCGCCGTGAAGGTCAGCTCGTCGTTGACCGCGCGGAACGCGTCGAAGCCCGCATGCGGCATCAGGCCGACCATTACGACGCGGCCACCCTTGCGCAACGCCTGCATCGCCGCTTCGAACGTGGCCGGCAGCCCGGCCGCCTCGAAACTCGCGTCGACGCCGAGCCCGCTTGTGGCCGTACGGATCGCGTCCTGCAGTTCGGAGGCATCGAGCGCGCGTGCGTCGAACGTATGCGTCGCACCGAAGCGCGTGGCGGCCGCGAGCCGTTCGGGCGATACGTCGACGGCCACGATCGTCGTCGCGCCCTGCAGCTTCGCGAGCATGATCAGCAGCAGGCCGATCGGCCCGAGCCCGAACACCGCGCAGGTCTCGCCGAGCCGCAGCGCGCCGCGCCGCAGCGCATGCAGCGCGACGGCGGCCGGCTCCATCACCGCGGCCTGCTCGAGACTCACGCCGTCGGGCAGCCGATGCAGCATGTAGGCCGGCACGACCGCGAAGTCGGCCATCCCGCCGTCGCCCATCAGGCCGGCGAAACCCATCGACACGCACAGGTTGTACGACCCGGAGCGGCAGTACGCGCACTGGTGGCAGCGATACTCGGGTTCGACCGCGACGCGATCGCCCGCGCGCAGCGCCGTCACGCCTTCGCCGACCTCGACGACGGTGCCGCAGAACTCATGGCCGAGCGTAAGCGGTGCGGTGCGGCGCGACAGCGGATGCGGTGCGTCGACCGGAATCGCATGCGGGCCGTCCGCATATTCGTGCAGGTCGCTGCCGCAGATCCCGCAGTACGCGACCGCGATGCGCACGTCGCCGGGGCCGACGCGCGGCGTGTCGATTTCCACCAGACGCACGTCGCGCGGGCCATGCCATTGAAGGGCTCGCATGTCATCGTCCTCCGAGGTTCTGCGCATCGAGGCGGTTCGCGGCGGCGCCGGCGAGCGCGCGCTTGCGCAGCACGGCGGGCGCGGTCTCGACGAGGCCGAACGACAGCACGCACGCGAGGATCGCGCCGGTGGCCGATGTCCACATCGCGAACTGCAGGCCGTACTTGTCGGCCGCGAAGCCGGCGACGGTCGGCGCGACGAAGCCGCCGATCAGCTCGCCGGCGCCCATGATCAGCCCGAGCGCGCTGGCGATCGAGCGGGGCGGCACCGTTTCGGCCGGGATCGTCGCCATGAACAGCGTGAAGCAGCCGAGGCCCGTGTAGGTCGCGAGCACGAGCGCGCAGAGTGCCCCCAGCGAGTTCGCGTGAATCATCGCGACCGGGCACACGGCGGCGATCAGCGCGAACACGATCATCGTCGGCTTGCGGCCGATCCGGTCGGAGATCGCCGGCACCGCGAAGCCCCAGAACACCCACGCGGCGCCGAGGCAGGTCATCACGACGCCCATGTCGGATGGCGACAGGTGACGGCTCTCGACGAGGAAGACCGGCGCGAACGAGATGATCACGATGAACCACGTGAGGAAGAAGCAGCTGATCAGCACGCAGAGCAGGATGTTGCGTTCCTTCAGCAGCGCCCAGCGGCTGATCGCCGTGCCACCGGCCGCCGGCGTGCCGACGGTGTCGGCCTGCGCATGCCGTGCGCCGCCGGGCGGTGTTTCGCGCACCCAGCGCCAGATGCAGAACGCGATCAGGAAGCCCGGGATGCACGACACGTAGAACGCGTTGCGCCAGCCATACGCGGTCGCGATGCCGATCACGACCGGCGGGCCGATCATCGCGCCGAGCAGGCCGGCGGCCGAGCCCTGCAGCAGGCCCATGTTCAGCCCGCGGCGGCTCGGCGTCGAACTCTCGACCATCAGCGATTGCGACAGCGGCAGCACGGGGCCTTCGGCGATGCCCATCAGCGCGCGAAATGCGATCAGGCTCGCGAAGCCGCCGACGAGCCCCGACAGCGCCGAGCACACGGAAAAGCCGAGCACGGCCGCGATCAGCAGCGGCTTGCGGGTGCCGCGCGCATCGGACCACGCGCCGGTCGCGGCGCCCGACAGCGCCCATGTGAGCGCGAGCGCGGACGACACCATGCCGAGTTGCGTGTTCGTCAGGTGCAGCTCGGCCGACATGAACGGGAACAGGAACGACAGCGCGAGGCGGTCGAAGAAGACGAAACCGAACGTCATGAACAGGATCAGCAGCAGCCGGTTCTCATACGTCCATGCGAGTCTGGGGGAGGGATGGGATGACATGGCGGGCCTCGTCACGCGTCAGCGGTACAGCTTCTCGATCGCTTGCGCGCCGAGGCCGACCTTCTCGTAATGCGCCTTGCACATCGCGATGTACGAGTGCACGTCGAAATAGCCGTCGGGGTTGCCGTCCTCGTCGAGCCAGATCAGCGGGCCCTTGACGATGAAGAACGCGCGCATCGGCTCGGGATGATCGAACGCGACGAGCGTGTGGCCTTCGCCCGGCGTCTCGTACACGAAATCGCCGCGCGTCGCGGTCCATTCGTGCTCCAGGTAGCCCCATTTGCCGGACAGCGTGTACGCGAACACCTCGTGCGGGTGATAGTGCCGGTTCACGAGCCCGGCTTCCTTCGCCATCAGGATGTCGCACCATTTGTTCTGCGACGGCGAGATCCACAGCGGCCGCGACGAAACCGTTTCGGTGAACGGAACGTAATAACGCTCGTCGTCGGTGGCCGCATTCGGGATATAGGCTTCGGGCAGCGCATCGGGCTTGAACGGATTGGCAATCGGCGGGATGTTTTGCCAGAATTCGGATACGGCTTGGTCGACCACGGTCTGTCTCCTTGTATGTCGGTGTCGTGGGCTCGACTTTAGCCAGCCGGTGCGCGCCGCTCTTGACTGGGCTGGACGAATTGCTTGACCGCGCCGGACATTGCACTGCACCAGAATCCAGACGAACCATCCCCCAATCCGTGCCGCTCGCACGACAGGCGCCCGCAGGAGGCGACGTGACGAATTCGACCGTTTTTTCACGCACGCGAGGCTCGACGGCCGACGTGCCGGCGCGCGACAGGATGGCGTACTGGGATGCGTTCAATGCGGCGACGCTGGTCGGCCTGCGCTGTTCGTCGCTGTCGCCGGCCGGGCTCGAAGTCGAGAAGACCGACATCGCGCTGCCGGGCCTCGGCATCGCCGACATCAGCGGCCGGGATCACGTGATCGAGCGCAGCCCCGCGCTGGTGCGCCAGTTGCCGAAGGAGTCGCTGTTCGCGTGCCAGATCCTGAGCGGGCGGGCGTATTTCATCCAGCGCGATCGCTGCCTGCTCGCGGAAGCCGGCGACGTCGTCGTGTACGACACGCGCGTGCCTTATCTGTTCGGATTCCTGACGCCGATGCGGCAGTTGCTGATCGATATCCCGATCACGACGTTCGACGACCGGCTCGATGCCGAGCTGGCGGCGCTGCCGCTGCGGATCGCGCCGAAGCCGGGCGCGGGCGCGATGCTCGGCGCGACGTTGCGCGCGAGCGTCGAGCGTTTCATGAAGGAGCCGGTCGAGCAGGACGCCGCACGTTTTGCCGAGTACACGCGCACGCTGATCGCGGAACTCATCGACGCGGAAGTGAACGGCGCGGGCGCATCGCGCGCGTCGCTGTCGTACCTGCTGACCGCGAAGCAGTACATCGCGACGCATCTCGGCGATCCGGAGCTCGGGCCGCAGGCCGTCGCCGATGCGGTCGGGCTGTCGCTGCGGCACCTGGGCCGGCTGTTTGCGGCGGAAGGCGAATCGATCACGCAGCACATCTGGTCGGAACGGCTGTCGCACGCGCATCGCGAGCTGACGGATGCGCGGCTGCGCAAGACCAGCGTCGGCGAGATCGCGTTTCGCTGGGGATTCTCGAGCCAGGCGCACTTCAGCCGCGCGATTCGCGAGCGCTACGGCGCGTCGCCGATGGCGCTGCGTGATGCGGCGCGCGCGGCTGAGTGCTGATCCCCGCAGGTTGAGGTGGTGGCGGCGCGTGTGTCACGCGCCGCTTTCGTTTCCGTTCCCGCTTTCGCCGTGACGCCGCGCGTGGCGTCAATCCGCCAGCATGAACTCGGCACAGCGCTCCGCGATCATGATCGTCGGCGCATTCGTGTTGCCCGACACGATGCGCGGCATCACCGACGCGTCGCAAATCCGCAATCCGTCAATGCCTTGCACCGCGAGGCGCGGCGTGACGACCGCGTTCTCGTCGTTGCCCATGCGGCAGGTGCCGGCCGGGTGGTAGACGGTTTTCGCGCGGCGCCGCACGTAGTCGGCCAGTGCCGCGTCGGTCAGCGTCTCGGCTTCGTGCACGATGCGCGCGAGCGACGGCGCGCGGATGATCCGCCGGGCGAGCGCGACGCCGCGCACGAGGCCGTCGACGTCGGCCGGGTCGGACAGTGCGCCACTGTCGAACCGGATCGGCGCGGCCGGATCGCTGGAGCGCAGTTGCACGGAGCCGCGCGAACGCGGCCTGAGCAGGCATGGGTTGATCGACAGGCCGTGGCCGGGCAGCGGTTCGCGATCGACGTCGCCGACGAGCGTCGGCAGCACGTGGAACTGGATGTCCGGCCGGCCGCTGCCGGTCGTATCGACGAACGCGCCGGATTCGACGACGTTCGACGTCAGCAGGCCCGTGCGGCACAGCATCCACTGCAGCCCGTGCCGCAGCGCCTTCAGCCCGCGATCCTCACCCAGCAGGCTGACCGGCGCGTGGCTGCGGCCGTAGAGCGACACTTCGAGGTGATCCTGGTAGTTCGTGCCGACGTCGCGGCTGTCGTGCAGCACGTCGATGCCGTGCGCGCGCAGGTGGGCGCCGGGCCCGATGCCCGACAGCATCAGCAGTTTCGGCGTGCTTAGCGCGCCGGCCGCGAGCACGACGTCGGTGCGCGCGGCCGCCGAACCCGTCGCGCCGTTTTCCATCCGCCACGCGACGCCGGTTGCGCGCCGGCCGTCGAACAGGATGCGCGTCACGCGGCAGCCGGTCAGCACGCGCAGGTTCGGGTGGCCGATCGCGTCGGCGAGATAGGTGGCCGCGGTGCTGCCGCGCTGCCCCTCGAAGATCGTCGTGTGATAAAAGCCGGCGCCATGCTGCGCGGCGCCGTTGAAGTCGTCGTTGTACGCGATGCCGGTTTCCTGCGCGGCCTTCACGAACGCGAGGCTCAGCGGATGCCGGAAACGCGTGTCGCCCACCTTCAACGGCCCGTCGGTGCCGTGGAACGGCTCGGAGAGCCGCAGGTGCGATTCGGCGCGCTTGAACACCGGCAGCACGTCGTCCCAGCCCCAGCCCGTGCAGCCGAGCGCGGCCCAGTCGTCATAGTCGGCGCGCGTGCCGCGCACGTACAGCATCGCGTTGACCGAGCTGCCGCCGCCGAGCGTGCGGCCCTGCGGCACGTAGGTCTTGCGGCCCGCCGCGCCGGGTTGCGGTTCGCTCTCGAACGTGACCGTGCGCCGCGTGCCGAGCACGCGGATGAAGGTCGCCGGAATCCGGATGAACAGGCTGTCGTCCTTCGGACCGTCCTCGAGCAGCAGCACGCGCCTGCCGGCCTTCACCAGCCGATGCGCGACCGTACAGCCGGCCGAACCGCCGCCGACGACGATATGGTCGTACGTCTCCATCCCGCTTCTTCTCCTTGCTGTCGGGCGGCGGAACGAGTGCCGCCGCGCAAGAAGCCAGCTTAGCGACCGGTATGCGGCCCCATTTGACCGGGACGGACACCGTGCTTGCCTCGCCGGGACACGGCGGCGCTAGCGCGCTTCGGCGGGCGCGCGCGTGTCGCTCGGCGTCTCGCCGAAGCGCGCGCGATAGCTGCGGCTGAAATGCGCGCTGTTGTTGAAGCCCCAGCGGAAGGCGATTTCGCTGACCGTCAGGTGCTTCAGCGACCGGTCGCGCAAGTCGGCGCGACAGCGTTCGAGTCGCCGCGCGAGGATGTAGCGCGTGAGCGGCATCCCTTCGATCTCGAACACGCGCGCGAGCTGGCGCGGCGACAGGTTGATTGCGCGGCTCACCGACTGGCTGTCGAGGTCGTCGTCGGCGAGATGGCTGTCGATGAAGGTTTTCGCGCGCGACAGCGTGTGGACGGTCGATTTCGTCGGCGACGCATCGCCGTCGCGCAGCCGCAGCGTCGACTGCACGAGCTCGAGTATCGCGGCGGCGCGCCGCTCGCGCGCGTCGGGCGTCGGCTCCTGCGGCGCGGCGAGCAGCGCATACACCTGCCGCACCGCCCATGACGCGACACCGTCGCCGCGGTCAATCTTGACGAGGCTGCGGTAGCGCCACGGGCCGACGCGCGCCTCGAACACGTCGCGCGGCACGTCGAGCACGGTCATCGCCATGTCGGCGGGAAAGCCGTGGCCGTACGGCATCGACGTGTCGTACAGGACGAGATCGCCGGGGCCGTGCTGCATGCAGTCGACGTCCTGGAACGTATAGCCTTGCCCCTCGTGCATCAGGCAGATGAACACGGCGTCGCGCTGGTCCGCATGGATGTTGTGCGACGTGCGCACGACCGCGTGCCGGTTCGCGACGATGTCGCATGCGCTGAACAGCCCGAGATCGCGCTTGCGCAGCGTCGCGTCGATGCCTTCCGACGATTTCCCGCTGCATTCGATCCGTACGAGCGTGCGGGCGACATGGTCGACCCAGAAGTCGACGCGCTCGGCGCCGCGTACGGCGCGCGTCGAGACCGTGACGATCCCCGTGCTGGTGTCCGGCATGACGTTCTCCCAATGACCGTCCGAGCCGCGCAGTCTCGGGCACGTCGAATGCCGCGGTCAATCCGTGAAAGACCCGGGGCGGGCGCGCAACGCCCTTGCAGCGGTGCGTTGCGGCTGCTCGCGCGATCGATGTCCGTTTGAGTCAACGGAAGCGGCCGTGGGAGTCAAAACGAGAGTGCGATTTTCAGCTAGATGGCGTGCGTATCGCTACGCGCAGCCAGCCGGTGTCGCCGGCTTACTTCGATGAAGACGGCGGCAGCCCGAGCGAAACGTCCTGCTCGTAGCCCATCTTGCTGTCGCGGAACTCGACGCTCACGTAGCCGACTCGCCGCGCGTCGGTGACGTTCGCATAGATCGACGTCATCACCATGCCCGCATCGCAGTCGAGCGGGATCGTGCGGTCGATGCGGCCCGTCGCGATGTTCACGGCCCGCAGCGATCGCATCGCGATGCCGCACGAGTCGGACAACGTATAGACGCCGACCAGCATGTGCGTCTTCGTGCGATACCACATCGGGATATCGACGGCGCCGTCGAGCTGGAGGTGATCGCGATCGTTGTCGTTCATGCGCCCGATTTCGTTCAGCGTGATCGGGAGCGTCTTGCGGCCGTCGTCCCAGGTGCCGGTCGCCGTCTTGCCGGTGAGGTTCAGCGCGATCGGGCACGGCTTCGGGTGTGACGGAGACACAGCCGGTACCACCGGCGCTTCGGCATTTGATGCGGCCGGCGACGCTTCGCACAGCGTCATGTGGCCGTCCGGTTCGCGGTGGCCCTGCAGCGGGATCGGCTTGCGATGCGCGTCGTAGTAGTAGCTGCCGTCGATACGCCAACGGCCCGCGTCGTTGCGGTCGAGTGCGTCGTAGGTCTGCAGCGACACATGGACCGGCGCATTGCCGATCGTGCCGGTGTAGTTCGCGACTTCGTACCAGCCTGCGTACGACGCGGCCGGCGCGCACGCGAACAGCGCGGCGAGCGTTGCGGCGAACGGGCGGGCGTAGCGGGAGCGGCGGGGGAGGCGGGTCATCGGCGGTCTTTGTGCGTGGTGTGGGTTCGAGCGCGAAGGACGCCGGCTCGGCCGTGTCGAGTCGCGCGGCTGCCGGGCGCACACCATTGTAGCCATCCGCCATTGCGGAAATTCCCGCATCCGCGCATGCGGTGACGCCGGAACGCACATGACCCAGGCCGGCCTCGGCACCACCGCATTGCGCGACGCCACCGGCCGGCCTGCCGCCGCCGGCTTCAGGCCGCGCTGGCCGCGTCGATCTGGCGGATGTCGTCCTGATCGAGCCGCAAGCGGATCGCTTCGCCGAGCAAGCCGAGCTGCGCGAGCGATGTCGCGCTCGCGATCGGCGCGGTGATCGTCGGCCGCGCGATCTGCCACGCGAGGGCGACCGCGGCCGGCTGCGTGTCGTGCTTCGCCGACACGGCGTCGAGCGCCGCAAGAATGCGCAGGCCGCGTTCGTCGAGATAGCTGGCAACGCGATCGCCGCGCACGCTCTTCTTCAGGTCGGCCTCGCTGCGGTACTTGCCCGACAGGAAGCCGCTCGCGAGCGCGTAGTAGTTGACGACGCCGAGCTTCAGGTCGCGCACGACCGGTTCGAGATCGCGTTCGTAGTCGGCGCGGTCGATCAGGTTGTACTCGGGCTGGATGACCTGATATGCGGGCAGGCCGTCGCGCTGGCTGATGTCGGCGGCTTCGCGCAGGCGTGCGCCGCTGTAGTTCGATGCGCCGATGATGCGTACCTTGCCCGCGTCGATCAGCGCTTGGTATGCGCCGAGCGTTTCTTCGAGCGGGGCCGTGTCGGCGAGATCGCGATGTGAGAAATACAGGTCGATGTAGTCGGTCTGCAGGCGGCGCAGCGAATCGTCGGCGGCCTTCAGGATGTTGTCCTTGGTCAGCCCCGCGCGTGCGGCCAGCAGCCCGACCTTGGTTGCGATCACGACCTGTTCGCGCTTGCCGGAGCGCTTGAGCCACTTGCCGATGATCGTTTCCGATTCGCCGCCGCTGTTGCCGGGCGCCCAGGCCGAATAGACGTCGGCCGTGTCGATGAAGTTGATGCCCGTCTCCGCGAGCGCGTCGAGCAGCGAAAACGATGCGTTCTCGTCGACGGTCCAGCCGAAGACGTTGCCGCCGAAGGCGAGCGGCGAAACCTGGATGTTTGACGTGCCGAGGGTGCGTAGTGCCATGTTCTGCTCCGATATCGATGGGTGATGGGATCGAACTGCGGGATGGGCCAAAACGATCGCGGCGAGACGGGGGCGCGGTGCGGTTCCGCCGTGGTCGCGGGACACCGGACATTCTCGCCGATCGATCGGATTCGTGCAGGCGGCGCGTCGCCGCGATGATGGGCGATGTGCGGCGAGTAGCGGACGGCTCGTCCGTTACGTGAGTGCGCCGTACCACTGCGTTCGATCGGGAGCGAATTTTTGTCGGCGGCTTGCGCGACGGGAGGCGAGCGGGAGGGCGGGCTGCCCCGACATTGCGCCGGAGCGGGCGGGAAGACGGGCGGCAAGCCGCCGCCGGTGCGACGGCAAGCCGGTCAGCGCAACTGCACCGCCGCGAGAAACAGCACCATGCTGCCGATCGCGCCGTCCAGCACGCGCCACGCTACGGCCTTGCGGAACCACGGCGCCAGCAGTCGCGCGCCATAACCCAGCGCAAGGAACCACACGACGCTGACCGTCATCGCGCCGATCGCGAACGCGGACCGCGCGCCTTCCGGCTCGCGTGCGCCGGCCGTGCCGATCAGCAGGAACGTGTCGAGATACACGTGCGGGTTGAGCCACGTGAATGCGAGCGTCATCAGCACGACCGCCATGCCGCTCTGCGGCGGCGGCGCGACCGCGTCGCCGCGCACGTCGAGCGTTTCGTGGCCCGGCTTGAGCGCACGGCGCAGCGCGTTGATGCCGAACCACGCGAGATACGCGAGGCCGACATACAGCACCGCATGAACGAAGGTCGGATAGCGTTCGACGAGCACGGACGCACCGCCGACGCCCGCGCCGATCAGGAGCATGTCCGACAGCGCGCACAGCAGCACGATCTTGCCGACGTGCGAACGCATGATGCCCTGCCGGAGCACGAACGCGTTCTGCGCGCCGATGGTGACGATGAGCGACGCGCACAGGGCGACGCCGTGAGAGAAAGCAAGCCAGTTCATGATGACAGCGATAGCAGCAGTAGACGGAATAATCGGGTAGCGCTAGTCTGCGGTCAGCATGAAAATAAGAGAAGCTAAATCACCTAATGCAGATTAAGGAAATCTAATGCTCGACTACGCCCTGCTCGATGCGCTCTCCGCGGTGATCCGGTACGGCTCGTTCGAGCGCGCGGCCAAGGAGCTGAACGTCACGCCGTCGGCCGTGTCGCAGCGCGTGAAACTGCTGGAGGAGCGCGTCGGCAGCGTGCTCGTCAAGCGCGGGCAGCCGTGCGTCGCGACCACGTCTGGCGCGCTGCTGTGCCGGCATACCGAGCGCGTGCAATTGCTCGAGGCGGAACTGGGCGGCCGGATGCCGGCATTGCCGGGCTCGATCACGAGCGCATGGCCGATGTTGCGCGTGGCCGTCAACGACGACAGCGTCGCGACGTGGTTTATCGATGCGGTGGGACCGTTCTGCACGGAGCGCGAGATGCTGCTCGACCTCGTGATCGACGACCAGGACTACACGGCGGCGCGCATTCGCGACGGCAGCGTGCAAGGCGCGGTGACCGCGCAGGCCGAGCCGATTCAGGGGTGCCGCTCGACGCGGCTCGGGCGCATTCGTTATCGCGCGGTGTGCTCGCCGGCATTTCACGAGCGCTATTTCGGCAAGGGCGTCACGCGCGACGCGCTGCGCCGCGCGCCGTGCGTGATGTTCAATCCGAAGGACGGGCTGCAGGCGCGCTTCATCCGGCGCGTGACGCGCGCAGATCTCGATCCGCCGCAACACTGGATACCGCACGTCGCGGGCTATCTGCGCGCATGCGAAACGGGGCTGGGATGGGGAATGTGCCCGGACCGGATGGTCGATCGCCAACTGGCGGCGGGCGAACTGGTCGACATGTCGCCGGGACGAACCACCGACATCGATCTTTACTGGCAGAGCTGGCGCTTGTCGATCGGCTGGCTCGACGATTTCAGCGCGGCGCTCAAGACGCGTGCCGCGCTGTTCCTCGATTGATCGATGGCGTGATGCAGGGGACGCCGACGGCGCGCGACAGGCGCGCGCCGGGCGGCATCATCAGACTTGATGCAGGCCGTCGAAGTCGACGATCTGGACGTGGCGGCCCTGCATTTCGATCAGGCCGCGCTTCTGGAATTTCGACAGCGTGCGGCTGACCGTTTCGAGCGTCATGCCGAGATAGCTGCCGATGTCTTCGCGCGTCATCCGCAGGTTGAATTCCGACGGCGAGTAACCGCGCTTCAGGTAGCGCGACGACACGTCGAGCAGGAAAGCGGCGACACGTTCTTCGGCATTCAGCGAACCGAGCAGCATCGTTTGCGACGTTTCGCGCACGATCTGTTCGCTCATCAGCTTGTGCATGCGCAACTGCATCGAGCCGGCTTCCGAGCACAGCGTCTTGAGCGCGCTGTACGGAATCACGCAGACGGAACTGTCTTCCAGTGCGACCGCGGTGCGCGGATGCGTGTCGTCGCAGATGCCGTCGAGGCCGAGCGCTTCGCCCGCGAGATGCAGGCCTGTGACCTGTTCGCGGCCGTCATGGCGCGTCGCGACGGTTTTGAGCGAACCCGAGCGCACCGCGTACAGGTTGTCGAATGCGTCGCCTTCGCGGAACAGCGCTTCGCCGCGCTTGACGGGGCGAGCCGCGCAGATGACCGACTCGAGGCGACTGAGTGCTTCGGGCGCCAGGCCCTGCGGCATGCACAGGTGCCGCATTGCGCACGACGAGCAGTGCGCGGCCTGGCGAGGAGCCCAACTGCCGGTATGAGGCGTGGCGGCGGGACGTGTAGCGACGGGCGTCAGCATGATCGTTTACTCCGGCGTTGAATCGACGGAATCATTGTCCCACCGCAAATTGCCGCTGTCGGGTGACAAAACGTCGCGACCGGGCGCGCATGCCGAACGCCGTTCAGGCAGGTTGCTCGTCGACGGTGGCGGCCGCCGGAATCAGCAGCACGGGCAGCGTCGCGTGGCGCACGCATTGTTCGGCGATGCTGCCGAGCACGAGACGGCGGAACCCACGGCGGCCGTGCGTGCCGAGCACCAGCAGATCGGCGCCGAATGCCTTCGTGCCTTCGAGGATCAGCGACGACACGTCGTTGAGCGACGTCGCTTCGTTCAGCCGCGTCTCGCCTTTCACGCCCGCTGCCTGCATCAGCTTCGTGAAATCCTTTGCGAGTGCGTCGCCCTGCGCGACGAGTTGATCGCGCAGGATGGACGGATCGTAGCCGGGCACGTTGTAGTAGATCGCGGCGTTCTCGACGACGTAGAACGGTTGCAGCTCGGCGCCGTGCGCTTTCGCGAGCGCCAGCGCGGCATCGAATGCATGGCGGGACGTGTCGCTGCCGTCGACGGCAACCAGAATACGCTTGTACATAGTGTCTCCGAGTGGCGGGTTGAAACGAAGTCGGCCGGGTGGCCGATCAGGCTCAGCATTGCTGCGAGGCAGAGTAAACCAATGGCGGGGACTTTGCAGTGCGGTGCCGGTCCTGCCGCGCGGCCGCGATGCTTCGGGTGGTGCGGCGCGCGACCATGCACGCGATGCATACTGCAGCTGCGCTGCGCTGCGCTGCGCTGCGCTGCGCGACGCGTGTCGCATGGTCGGGTCGCATCCGTGGTCGGTGCAGTCTCCGCGAGGCGCTCGACAATCGAACGTATGACGAACACGGATGAAGACCGCATCGTCGCGAGGAACGAATGCGCGGGCATCGAAATCGCGCATCGCGACGCACGCATGCCGGTTCGACACGGCACAACAGCCAGGCTAACGAACCTCACGCATCGTTATTCAACCGCAACCGCGCCGTTTCGACATGACTTCGATCAACGCATGTGCGTGATCGCGATGCGCGGCATGCATCGATCCGCCGATGCCGATGCGCGGAATCGTTCGCTCGAGCACCCGTCGCGCGTGCCGATCCATAACCATCGGCTGTCGACCGACGCCGGTTTGCAAACGAACGATCGATTCAAACGCCGCGCCGGCTACTTCGGCATGGCCGTCAACTCGATCACGCGCTCCGGCTTCCGCCCGTGGCCGGGCCAGTACGCGCTGCCGTACATCCGGTGGACGGGACCGAACTGCGCATCGTCCGCGGGCGACGGCGCGGCGAAGCCTTTCTCGATCACCACGTAGCCCGCGCGCAGCGCGAACGCCGGATGGTTGCCGCCGGGGCGGCTGTCGAAACCGGCGAAGCCGTCGCCGGCTTCGGGCACCGCATTGACGAGCGACGCGTTGCTGCCCGTGATCTGGTCGGGCGAGATCGGCCCGCCGCCGGCGAGCAGCCACGCCTCGCGGTTCTTGCCGTCGGTGTCGACCGTGCTGTCGTGGGTGTCGTCGTTGTCGATCTCGACGCTGTGCGGATGCGCACGACCTGTTTGACCGGATGATTCCATCACGGCTCTCCTGGCGGCGAAGCGGTCCGGATCGAAGCAAATCCCGTTCCGGGCATGACGGGAAAAGGCGCGCGGGCGATCGCCGCGGTCGCGCGGCGCGCACTGATTTGTCGTGATTTATTTCAGCTAGAAGACGCGTTTTCTACAGAGTATGATTCTTTTCCTGCGAAGCGGCGACAGGGGATGCGATCTCGCCGCCTCTGCCCGCGCCGGGGCGCCGCAGCACCCTTAAAGACGGGTAGTGAACAACAAAGCAAGGGACTAGAGGTGGCGGATTCATGCAAGCGACTACTGCGTTCACGCACCGCGGTTATCTGTTGAACTGCGCGCCCGCGCGCGCCAGCGACGGTTCGTTCAAGCCCTACGTCGTGATCTCCCGATCGAGCGACGGCGAGCTGGTTGCGAACCGTTTTTTCCCGATCGAACTCCAGTTCAACGACGAAGATGCCGCGATCGCGCACGCGCGCGACTGGGCCGTGCGCTGGATCGACGCGAGCAGCATCACGATTTGATGCGGCCACCCGCCCGCGGCGTCGGCCGCCCACGGCACCGGCCGCCGGCCGATTTCCGGCGTGCCGCTTCCCGACACAAAACGCGGTAATCTTGCGGAACCCGTCACTTTATTAGCGGCCGTGCGACCGAGCGCGGCCGCGTGCATTGGCCTATGTCGACATCACCCGCCCGTCAGTGGGGCCTCGAAGAAATCGTCACCGGATTGCGCGAGTCGCGCGAGGAACTCCATCGCACGCGCCATCCGCGCGGCATCCGCGAACTGCCGTCGCGCGATGCGATCTGCAAGATTGTGACCGGCCTGCGCGCGTCGATGTTTCCGACGCATTACGGCGCGCCGGATCTGACCGACGAAAGCGTCGACTATTACGTCGGCCATACGCTCGAAAGCACGCTGCGCGTGCTGTCCGAACAGATCCGCCGCGCGTTGCCGTTCCTGCCCGAGCATGCGGACACGCCGTTCGCCGAGCTCGACGAACGCGCGTTCGAGATCGCGCGCGAATTCGGCCGCCAGTTGCCGGCGGTCCGCGCGCTGCTCGTCAGCGACATCCAGGCCGCGTACGCAGGCGATCCGGCCGCGCAGCACATCACCGAGATCCTGCTGTGCTATCCCGGCGTGCTGGCGATGATGCACCACCGGCTCGCGCACGCGCTGCACCAGCTTGGTGTGCCGCTGCTCGCGCGATTCATCAATGAAATCGCCCACTCGGCCACCGGGATCGACATCCACCCCGGCGCGCAGATTGGTCCGAGCTTCTTCATCGACCACGGCACCGGCGTCGTGATCGGCGAGACGGCGATCATCGGCGAACGCGTGCGCCTGTACCAGGCCGTCACGCTCGGCGCGAAGAGCTTCCCGGCCGATGGCGAAGGCGCGCTGGTCAAGGGCAACGCACGGCACCCGATCGTCGAGGACGACGTGGTGATCTACGCGGGCGCGACGATTCTCGGCCGCGTGACGATCGGGCGCGGCTCGGTGATCGGCGGCAACGTGTGGCTCACGCACAGCGTGCCGGCCGGCACGAGTGTCGCGCAGGGCAAGGTCCGCGAAGGCGGGAGCGCCGAGAAGCCGTAAAGCCGTGGCGTGGTGCACGGCGCACGGCCGCCACGGCGCGCGCGTCAGTGCTTACCGGCGGGCGAGCGGTGCTTGTACAGCACGTCCTGGTCGACGCGGATCAGGTTCTGCCCCGCATCGACGACGAAATCGACGCCGTTGTATGCATTGCCCGTCAGCAGCAGGATCGCGCTCGCGACGTCGTCGGGGCCCGCGATGCGCGCGAGCGGCGTCGATGCACGGCTCGCGTGTTCGAAGTCGGCCTGCGTCTGGTCGTCGCTCGGCAGCATCAGCCCCGGGAATACCGCGTTCACGCGCAGCACGGGTGCCGACGACAGCGCGAGCATCTGCGTGAGGTTGCCGAGCGCGGCTTTCGCGACCGTGTAGCTGAAATGATCGCGGTGAAAATTTTCCTTGATCTTCTGGTCGACCACGTTCACGACGACGCCCTGCGTGCCGGCCGCGCGGGCCCGTTCGTAGAACGCGCGCGTGAGCAGGATCGGCGCACGGCAGTTGACCGCCCACGCCTGGTCGAACGCTGCGAGGTCGAAGCTCGGGAAGTGGTCCTGCCAGAACACCGACGCGTTGTTGACGAGCACGTCGAGGCGCCCGAAGCGCGCATAGACCTGGTCGATCAGCGCGGTGATCTGCGCGGCATCCGACAGGTCGGCGTGCAGCGCGATCGACTCGTGCCCGCGTTCGGCGATCGCGCGGGCCGCCGCCTGCGCGGCATCGGCCGAACGGTCGTAGTGCACCGCGGTGCGATAACCGTGCGCGGCGAAATACTCGGCGAACGCGCGCCCGGCCCGGCGTGCGGCACCGGTCACGAGCACGACGGGCGCGTGCGCCGTTTGCTTCGTCGACTCCATTACGTATTCGTCAGGTTGACTGAAGAAGGATTGGCGACGATCGACAGGAATTCGCGCCGCGTCGACGGATCGGTGCGGAACGTGCCGAGCATGCGCGACGTGACCATCTCGACGCCCGGCTTGTGTACGCCGCGCGTCGAGATGCACTGGTGCGCGGCTTCGAGGATCACGCCGACGCCCTTCGGCTGCAGTACGTCGAACAGCGTATCGGCGATCTGCACGGTCATCTTTTCCTGGATCTGCAGGCGCTTCGCGAACGCGTCGACGAGGCGCGCGAGCTTCGAGATGCCGACCACGCGATGGTTCGGCAGATACGCGACGTGCGCGCGGCCGATGATCGGCACCATGTGATGCTCGCAGTAGCTCTCGAAGCGGATGTCCTTCAGCACGATCATCTCGTCGTAGCCGTCGACTTCGCTGAACGTGCGCGCGAGGATGTCGCGCGGCTCCAGCGCATAACCGGCGAAGAACTGCTCGTACGCGCGCACGACGCGGGCGGGCGTGTCGAGCAGGCCTTCGCGTGCGGGGTCGTCGCCGGCCCAGCGCAACAGCACGCGCACGGCGTCTTCCGCTTCTTCACGGCTCGGTCGGGACGCGGCCGGCTCGGGCCGCGCGGATTTTTTACCCATGTAGTGGCTCCATCGAAGGCCGCCCGGGGCGGCCGATATCCGGCAATTGTTTCATGCTTTCGCGGGTCGTGCGTGCCAGCGCAAACAGGCTAGGCCCTGGCACTCACTTCGGCCATTCGTCCTGTTCGTCGTTGAACAGCGACGCGACGACGCCGCGCAGCCACGCGGTGCGCGGATCGTTGTGGTACTTGCGATGCCAGTGCTGCTTCAGGTCGAAGCGCGGCAGCGTGAGCGGCGGCTCGACGGGCACGATGAACGCGTGCTCGGCCGCATACGCATAGCCGATCGCATGCGGCACCGTCGCGATCAGGTCGGTGCGGCTCAGGATGAACGGCAGGCTCATGAAGTGCGGCGTCTCGAGCACCGCGCGGCGCTGCATGCGCTGCTTCGCGAGATATTTCTCGAGCACCTCCTGGCTGCGGCCTTCGGCGCGTACCACCGCGTGCCCGCAGGTGAGGAACTGCTCGACCGTAAACGGCGGCGCCTGTTCGAACGGATGGCCGCGCCGCATCAGGCAGACGAACCGGTGCGTGAACAACCGTTGCTGGAAGAAGTTGTTGCCGTCGAGGTCGGGGAAGTAGCCGACCGCGAGATCGATCGAGCCGGCTTCGAGGCCGCGCCCGACTTCGTCGTGCGCGAGCGAGACCGAGCGCAGGTTCGCGTGCGGCGCGCGCGTCGCGAACGCCTGCAGCAGCTTCGGCAGGAACACGATCTCGCCGACGTCCGACAGCGCGATCGAGAACGTATGCGTGCTCGCGGCCGGATCGAAGTCGTGCGGCGCGACGAGGCCGCGCTCGATTTGCGCGAGCGCGTCGCGTGCGGCCGGCAGCAGCGCGAGCGCGCGCGGCGTCGGCTCCATCCCGCGCGACGTGCGCACGAACAGCGGATCGCCGAAATACTCGCGCAGGCGGCCGAGCGCCGTGCTCACGCGCGGCTGGCTCACGCCGAGCAGGTCGCCGGCGCGGCTCACGTTGCGCGTGTCGTCGAGCGCGACGAGGTACGGAATGAGGTTCAGATCGAGCGTGTCCATCACCGGGCCAATATCTCTAAAACGTATACAACATATCTCCTGAATCGCGTTGCCGCATAGTCGGGAAAGCGCTCAAATGTGTTCCACGATTCGAATTAATGTTCTGGAGACGAACAATGCGCACCCAAGTCGCGATCATCGGCGCCGGTCCGTCCGGCCTTCTGCTTTCCCATTTGCTGCGCCTGCAAGGCGTCGATTCCATCCTCGTCGAAGCGCGTTCGCGCGAATACTGCGAGAACCGCATCCGCGCCGGCGTGCTGGAGCAGGGCACGGTCGACACGCTGAACGAAGCCGGCCTCGGCGACCGGATGCGCCGCGAAGGGCTCGAACATCACGGCATCGAGCTGCTGTTCTCGGGCCAGCGCCACCGCATCGACCTGTCCGCGCTCACCGGCGGGCGCGCGATCACTGTCTACAGCCAGCATGAAGTCGTGCGCGACCTGATCGCGGCTGGTGTCGAGCATGGCCACGCGATGCACTTCGAAGTCAGCGACGTCACGCTGCACGACGTCGAGGGCGAGCACCCGTTCGTCACGTTCAAGCATGCGGACGGCCGCGCGGACCGCATCGACTGCGACTACATCGCCGGCTGCGACGGCTTCCACGGCATCGCGCGCCAGACGATCCCGGCCGAGCGGCTGAACACGTTCGAGCGCGTCTATCCGTTCGCGTGGCTCGGCATCCTCGCCGACGCGGCGCCGTCGCTCGACGAACTCGTCTACGCGCATCACGACAACGGCTTCGCGCTGTTCTCGATGCGCTCGCCGACGGTCACGCGCCTCTATCTGCAGTGCAAGCCCGACGAGGACCTCGCCGAATGGTCCGACACGCGGATCTGGGACGAATTGCACACGCGCTTCTCGAACGACACGGGCTGGACGCCGACCGAGGGCCGGATCACGCAGAAAAGCGTGACGCCGATGCGCAGCTTCGTGTCGGAGACGATGCAGCACGGCCGGCTGTTCCTCGCCGGCGACGCCGCGCACATCGTGCCGCCGACCGGCGCGAAGGGGATGAACCTCGCGGTCGCCGACGTCCGCGCGCTGTCCCGCGCGCTCGGCGCGCGTTACCGGACGGGCGACACGACGCCGCTCGATACGTATTCGGCGACCTGCCTCGAACGCGTATGGCGCGCCGAACACTTCTCGTACTTCATGACGAACATGCTGCATGCGTCGCCGGAGGACTCGCCGTTCGTCAATCGCCTGAAGTTTGCCGAGCTGAAATATGTGACGCGCTCGCGGGCCGCCGCGCAGTCGCTCGCCGAAAACTACGTCGGGTTGCCGTTCGACGACGCGACGGCCCCCGAGGCAACCCGCCTTGACAACGCGCTGTGCACGACTCTATGATCGGCCCATCGTTCGCTAATCGAATCTAGGTTCGAATAGCGAACAAATACCGGAGTCGAGATCGGCCCCGGCGCGGCACGCGAAACGCGCGTGTCCCCTCGACAGGCCGCGCATCGTGCCGCGGGTTCGTATCAGGAAGAGACATGGTCAACAAGATTTTCGAATCGCTTCAGTCGGCGGTTGCCGACGTCCACGATGGCGCGACAATCATGATCGGCGGCTTCGGCACGGCCGGCATGCCGTCCGAGCTGATTGACGCGCTGATCGAACAGGGCGCGCGCGACCTGACGATCGTCAACAACAACGCGGGCAACGGCGAGACGGGCCTGGCGGCGCTGCTCAAGGCGAAGCAGGTGCGCAAGATCATCTGCTCGTTCCCGCGCCAGAGCGACTCGCAGGTGTTCGACGCGCTGTACCGCGCGGGCGAGATCGAGCTGGAGCTCGTGCCGCAGGGCAACCTCGCGGAGCGTATCCGCGCGGCGGGCGCCGGCATCGGCGGTTTCTTCACGCCGACGGGTTTCGGCACCAAGCTCGCGGAAGGCAAGGAAACGCGCGTGATCGATGGCAAGCAGTACGTGTTCGAAACGCCGATCCACGCCGATTTCGCGCTCGTGAAAGCGTACAAGGGCGATCGCTGGGGCAATCTCGTGTATCGCAAGACCGCGCGCAACTTCGGGCCGATCATGGCCAGCGCCGCGAAGGTCGCGATCGTTCAGGTGTCGGAAGTCGTGCCGCTCGGCGGGCTGAACCCGGAACACATCGTGACGCCGGGCATTTTCGTCCAGCGCATCGTCGAGGTGCCGCAGGCCGCGCACGCGGCCGAGCTGGCCGCCGAACATGCTTCGTCGCACGCCGCGGCTTAAGGAGATATCCAGATGAAACGACTGACCCGCGATGAAATGGCCAAGCGCGTCGCCCAGGACATCCCCGAAGGCGCGTACGTGAACCTCGGCATCGGCGTGCCAACGCTGGTGGCGAACCACCTCGACCCGAGCAAGGAAATCTTCCTGCACAGCGAGAACGGGCTGCTCGGCATGGGCCCCGCGCCCGCGCCCGGCGACGAAGACGACGAACTGATCAACGCCGGCAAGCAGCACGTGACGCTGCTCACGGGCGGCGCGTATTTCCACCATTCCGATTCGTTCGCGATGATGCGCGGCGGCCACCTCGACTACTGCGTGCTCGGCGCGTTCCAGGTGTCCGCGAACGGCGATCTCGCGAACTGGCATACCGGCGCGCCCGATGCGATTCCGGCCGTCGGCGGCGCGATGGATCTCGCGATCGGCGCGAAGCAGGTGTTCGTGATGATGGAGCACCTGACGAAGCAGGGCGAAAGCAAGATCGTCGCGCAGTGCTCGTATCCGGTCACCGGCGTGCAATGCGTGAGCCGCATCTACACGGATCTCGCCGTGCTCGACGTGACGGCCGACGGCCTCGCGGTGAGCGAGATCTTCACCGACCTGTCGTTCGACGAACTGCAGAAGCTGACCGGCGTGCCGCTGATCGACGCGACGCAAAAGGCCGCTGCCTGAACCGGAGGCGTGCCGGCGCGCGCGTTCGTGCGCATGCCGGCACGCTTGGGTAGACAATAGGCGCACGCCGTTTCCCTCATCTGATGCCATGTTCGAAGACAGCGCCCGCCTGACCTCCCTCATCTGCGGCACCGAGCCGCTCAACCGGATCTGGTCGCCCCGCGCGACGATCCAGCGGATGCTCGACGTCGAGGCCGCACTCGCGCGCGCGCTCGCCGCGCAGCAGGTGATTCCCGCCGCCGCGGTCGCGCCGATCGAACGCGCGTGCGACGCCGGCCGGCTCGACGCCGATGCGCTCGCGCACGGTGCGGCGCTCGGCGGCAATCTCGCGATTCCGCTCGTCAAGCAGCTCACCGCGCAAGTGAAGGCCGACGACCCCGAGGCCGCGAAGTTCGTGCACTGGGGCGCGACGAGCCAGGACATCATCGATACGGCCACCGTGCTGCAGCTGCGCGACACGCTCGATGTGCTCGAGCCGATGCTCGACGAAGTGTGCGCATCGCTCGCGGCGCTCGCGCGCACGCATCGCGCGACGCCGATGATCGGCCGCACCTGGCTGCAGCAGGCGCTGCCGATCACGCTCGGCCTGAAATTCGCCCAATGGCTCGATGCACTGCTGCGCCATCGCGCGCGCTTCGCCGAATTGCGCACGCGCGTGCTGGTGCTGCAATTCGGCGGCGCGGCCGGCACGCTCGCAAGCCTGCGCGAGCACGCGCGCGGCGTGACGGCCGCGCTCGCGGCCGACCTGCGGCTCGCGGCGCCGGCCGTGCCGTGGCATACGCAGCGCGACCGCATCGCGGAAGCCGCGTCTTGCTTCGGCATGCTGATCGGCACGCTTGGCAAGATCGCGCGCGACGTGTCGCTGCAAATGCAGACCGAAGTCGGCGAGCTCGGCGAACCGGCCGCTGCCGGCAAGGGCGGTTCGTCGACGATGCCGCACAAGCGCAACCCGGTCGGCTGCGCGGCCGTGCTGACCGCCGCCGTGCGCGCGCCGAACCTCGTCGCGACCGTGTTCGCGGGGATGGTCCAGGAGCACGAGCGCGCGCTCGGCGGCTGGCAGGCCGAATGGGAGGCGCTGCCCGACCTCGCGCGCCTGACGGGCGGCGCGCTCGCGCAGATCGCGCAGATCGTCGCGGGGCTCGACGTCAATACCGAACGCCTTGCCGCGAACCTCGACCTGACGCACGGGCTGATCCTCGGCGAAGCCGTGATGCTCGCGCTCGGCGACCGGATCGGCCGGCTCGATGCGCATCACGTCGTCGAGCACGCGTCGAAGGAAGCCGTGCGTACCGGCGCAACGCTGTTCGACGTGCTCGCCGCCGATGCGACCGTCTCGGCGCACCTGTCGCGCGACGTGCTCGCGCGGCTGCTCGATCCCGCACATTACGTCGGCGAGGCGCAGGCCTATGTCGACGCCGTGCTCGCGCTGCATGCGGGCACGACCCAACCAGGAGAACATTGATGCCTTTCGCCACTGTCAACGGCGTGAAACTGCATTACCGGATCGACCGTGCCGCGCGTGACGACGCGCCGTGGCTCGTCTTCTCGAACTCGCTCGGTGCCGACCTGCAGATGTGGGCGCCGCAGATCCGTCCGCTCACGCAGCACTTCAACATCCTGCGCTACGACACGCGCGGCCACGGTCATTCCGACGCGCCGGCCGGTTCGTACACGATCGAGCAGCTCGCCGGCGATGTGATCGGCCTGCTCGACCACGTCGGCATCGCGCGCGCGCATTTCTGCGGGATCTCGATGGGCGGGCTGACCGGCGCCGCGCTGGCCGCGCGCTACCCGTCGCGCATCGTTCGCGCGGTGCTGTCGAACACCGCCGCAAAGATCGGTTCGCCGGAAGTGTGGGCGCCGCGTGCGCAGAAGGCGCGTGCCGAAGGGATGGCCGCGCTCGCCGACGCCGTGCTGCCGCGCTGGTTCACCGACGCGTTCGTCGAACGCGAGCCGCGCCTGTTCGACGCGATCCGCGACACCTTCGTGCATACCGACAAGGACGGTTATGCAGCGAACTGCGACGCGCTGAACGCGGCCGACCTGCGCGACGAAGTGAAGGGCATCACGCTGCCGGTGCTCGTCGTGACCGGCGCGAAGGACATGTCGACGCCGCCCGACCAGGGGCGCGCGCTCGCGGCCGCGATTCCCGGTGCGCTTCACATCGAATTCGATGCCGCGCATATTTCGAACATCGAGTGCACCGGCGGCTTCAACCGCGCGCTGCTCGATTTCCTGACCGCGTGAGGCTACTGCGATGGACGACCAGGAACGTTATGAAGCAGGGATGAAGGTGCGTCGCGCTGTGCTCGGCGACGCGCACGTCGACCGTTCGCTCGCGAACCGCACCGAGGTGACCGACGAATTCCAGAGCCTGATCACGCGCTATGCATGGGGCGAGATCTGGACGCGCGACGGCCTGCCGCGCCATACGCGCAGCCTGCTGACCATCGCGATGATGGTGGCGCTGAACCGCGGCGAGGAACTGGCGCTGCATCTGCGCGCCGCGCGCAACAACGGCGTGACGCGCGACGAGATCAAGGAAGTGCTGCTGCAGACCGCGATCTATTGCGGCGTGCCGGCTGCGAATTCCGCGTTCCATCTCGCGGACAAGATCTTCAAGGAACAGGACGAGGCCGGTTAAACACCGGCGGTAACCCGATCGCGCGGCCCGCTGATGTCGGCGGGCCGTCGACGATGCAATAACGCGCCGGCAGAGTATCGGCGCGCGGCGCACCGGATGGCCGGTGCGCGAACAAGGAAAAGCGCGGCTTCGAGGTCGCGTTATATACATCTAGGAGACTCGCGATGAATCGCGCACCCGTGGTCGATGTCCAGACCTTCATCAACGAGCAGCCGTTCGGCGGCTTTCAGTGGCTCGTGTTCCTCATGTGTTTCGTGATCGTGCTGCTCGACGGCTTCGATACCGCCGCGATCGGCTTCATCGCGCCGTCGCTGCTCGGCGAATGGAACCTCACCAAGCCCGATCTCGCACCCGTGCTGAGCGCCGCGTTGTTCGGCCTTGCGTGCGGCGCGCTCGTGTCGGGCCCGCTGTCCGACCGGCTCGGGCGCCGCTCGCTGCTGCTCGGCTCGGTGTTCCTGTTCGGCGTCGCGTGTTTCGTGTCCGCCTTCTCCACCACCATCGGGCACCTGACGATCCTGCGCTTCGTCACCGGCGTCGGGCTGGGCGCGGCGATGCCGAACGCGGTCACGATGATGGGCGAGTTCTGCCCAGACAAGCGCCGCGCGACCGTGATCAACCTGATGTTCTGCGGCTTTCCGCTCGGCGCCGCGTTCGGCGGTTTCCTGGCCGCGTGGATGATTCCGCATTTCGGCTGGCGCAGCGTGCTGATGCTCGGCGGCGTGACGCCGCTGCTGCTCGGCGTGCTGTTGCTGCTGAAGATGCCGGAATCGGTGCGCTTCATGGTCGCGAGCGGCCAGACGGTCGACAAGATCCGCGCGACGCTCGCGCGCATCTCGCGCGACGCGCTGAATGCCGGCTCGTTCGCGATGACCGAAGCCGCGCCGCAGACGGGCAGCAAGGGCCTCGGTGTCGTGCTGTCGCGTTCGTACATCGTCGGCTCGGTGATGTTGTGGATCGCTTACTTCATGGGCCTCGTGATCTTCTACGCGTCGATCAACTGGATGCCGATCCTGCTGAAGGATGCCGGCCTGACGCCGAAGAGCGCGACGCTGATCTCGGCGCTGTTCCCGCTCGGCGGCGTGGGCGCCGTGCTGTGCGGCGTGCTGATGGACCGTTTCAACGCTAACCGCGTGATCGCCGTGTGCTACGCGCTGACCGCCGTGAGCGTGTATGCGATCGGGCAGGCGGCCGGCAACGTGGGGCTGCTCGTGCTGGTCGTGTTCGTGGCCGGCGTGCTGATGAACACCGCGCAATCGTCGATGCCGGCGCTTGCCGCCGCGTTCTATCCGACCGAGGGGCGCGGCACCGGTGTCGCGTGGATGCTCGGCGTCGGCCGCTTCGGCGGGATCGCCGGGTCGTTCCTCGTCGCGGAACTGACGCGCCGGCACTTCTCGTTCGCGGGGGTGTTTGCGACGATCGCCGTCGCGGGCCTGCTCGCGTGCGTCGCGCTGTTGGTCAAGCAGATGGCGCGGCCGCATGGCGTCGCGCAGCCTGCCGGCAAGATCGAGTCGCTCGGGCATTGAGCGACGCGCGGGCCGGTGCGATGCGCCGGCCCGCGGTGAGCGGCGTCCTTCGCGCCGTTATTCTTCCGCGTCGTGTTCCTTGACGAAGTTGCGCAGATACGCGCGCAGCGCGGCCTCCCGGCCGCGATGATCGGCGAGGTTCGCGGCGCCCATCTCCTCCTCTTCACCGAACAGCGTGGGCGGCGCGCAGTAAGTGCCGACTTCGATGTTGTCGCGCAGCACGCGGATGTCGTGCGTGAGCGGGTGATACTCGGCGACCCAGTGCATCCCCTCGATGTGTTCGCCCGTCCTCAGCAATGGCTTCATCGGCGTTTCTCCCGGAAGCAGCGGCGGAACCGGCGAAGCGGCTGCGCGCGCCCGTACCAAAAGGGTACGCCTGCATCGCGTGAACCTCAACGGGCGCGCTGTGAGCGCTCACTGCGGCAGCAGGTGCACGACGAGCGGATACAGCGACAGGATCAGCAGCACGGCCATCGTCACGTTGAAGGTGCGCAATGCGCGGCGGTTCGACAGGAAGCGCCGCAGGCCGAGGCCGAACGCGGCCCACAGGCAGATGCACGGAAAGCCGATCAGGATGAACACGACGGCCATCCACGCGGCGTTCATCCCGTAGTCGGCGGACAGGCGGACCGTCGTCGCGGCGGTCAGCACCATCATCCAGGCTTTCGGGTTGACCCACTGGAACGCGGCGGCCTCGATGAACGTCATCGGCCGCGGCTTGGCGCCGTGCGCCTTCACTTCGCCCGACGTGCCGATGCGCCACGCGAGGTACAGCAGGTAAGCGACGCTCGCGGCTTCGAGGATCGTGTACAGCACCGGCATGCGCTTGAACGCTTCGCCGAGGCCGAAGCCGACGCTGAGCATCAGGATCGCGACGCCGATGCTGATGCCGAACAGGTGCGGCATCGTGCGGCGGAAACCGAAATTCACGCCGGATGCGAGCAGCATCGTGTTATTGGGGCCGGGCGTGATCGACGTGACGAGCGCGAACAGCATGCCGGCGGGCAGCGCGCTCAGGGTGAGGAATTCCATCGCGGATTCTCCATTCGGTTCGAGACTGGGATGGAGATCAGTTTAGCGACGGTTGACGGTACAGTACCGGTACAGTTGGTTTGACGATTGCCGGTACGGGGAGGAGGTGGGTTGTTGTCGGTTCTCGAATGACCTGTCTGTTGTCTCGCAGAAAAGATGTCCGACTTCTCAATATGTTGTCTCTGAATAATTGATTGCCCTTTCGACCAATCTTGATTCATTGTCAAGGTATTTCATCTGTCATGGAAAAAATATTTCAATTTCAATGATTGTGTGAAATTTTCAATGCGGAAGATGCTTGAGTTGTATGCTTGCATTTAGATAAGTGATTGCTCACTATCAAGGGTGTCTGAGGATGGTGTGACACCGACGAGCGCATAAGCTGTCGAGCTGTGAGCGCGCGATCCGAGACGGAGTGTCGTCGAGTATTGCCACTTGCGCAGTCATGACAAATCAAATAGATCGATTGCAATGCCCGGTCATCTCGGGCAGTGCCTACGCGCTTTATAGATCCTTTGCTCAGGATCACCTGCCGGAGGATACGCATCGCGTCAGCGATGTGGCGGACCCTCAGACGAGCTCTTGCCCAACCAGGGCGGGAAATGTACCCCGTGAACTCGTTAATGAGAGGCGCGCTTCCGGTCGCGTATCAGCATGACTTCATGTCCTTCCGCTACGTCTTCCGTTTTTCCTATTGATTTCTCAGGCCGTGCGCAGCTCTCGCGTCTACAGGAGTTGTATGGCGAGCTGATTCCGCCGAATGCACTGTGGCGAGAACTCGGCTACGAGTCCGTTGACGCCTTCCGACAAGCCGCACATCGCAATACCTTGCCGGTGCCGGCAGTGCGATTGCAACATCGGCGAGGGGTGCATGCATATTCCAAGGACGTGGCGCATTGGTTAGCCACGATCGTAGATGCACAGCGCGGAGTGCCAATGCATGGATTGGATGCGTGACACAGAATCGATACTGACGCGCGCGCTGACGATTGGCTGAGTTAGCCAACGGCACAAAAACATTCTCGGCCACGTGGAACATGGGCGAGTCTTACATTCCGGCAGAAGCCGTACATGCTTCATACCTTGGTCGAACCCGCTTACGAAACAGGAGGCGCTAATGCCATAAAGTGAAAAAGCCAATCACATCAGAGATGGACTGGCTTCCTCGTCCGCGCGGAACGCGGCTGTACTACGGTCTCGACAACCTCAGTATAGCTACTTCCCCGGTCGAGTCAATCCTGTTCGTCTCCTCGGTTCGTGAACTTTTTGTTCACGCTGTCGGCGCTCGTCCATACAAACCAAGCGCCCTTCCCAGGTGTCCTTGCCGGACACAGGAGACGTATTCATGCCTTCGAAATTTTCGCGGTCGGGTACAAACTTCCGGGGTTTCTTTCCTTCCGTCAAAAACCAGTGTCAGGTGCCTTGGCACTCACTCGGTGAACAGGCCGCATGTTTGCTACTTGAGTTCTCTCCACAAGTAACGCGCTACCGAAGCTGCCAAGACAAGCAATTCGAAATCTGCGGCGATGGCGACGCCTTCGGGTACACGCCAGATTATGAAGTCATCCTACGCGATGACGAAATTCAGTATGTCGAGATCAAGCCACGTAGAGAACTTCGGCGCCCGTCGGTTGCCGATCGCCTGGCCCGTGCAAGATCCACTTTAGCCAACCTTGGATGTCCCCTGTCCATATGGGACGAATCCATTACCCACGCATGGCCACGCCACGACACGCTTAAATTGTTGCGTCCGTGGCGGGGCAGGATGACTGACGCCGACGTGTTAGATACACGCGAAAGAGTCGCGCACGTGCAACCCGGCACAGTGCGATCACTTGTCCATCTTGCTCGTACTGAAGAACGGGCCCTGATGTGGATAGCAAACAGCGCGGCGGGGATCGATGTCGATCAGCCGTTTACGCGAGATTCGGAAATTCTCGTTGGACAATCGGAGATCCAACATGCGCCGATTTTTGCTTAAAACGGGGGTGACGTTCGTCGAAGGGGATATCAAGTGGCGCGTTCTGAATCGCTTGCCCGACGGTCGGATCCAGCTGGAGTCTCAAGTGGCGGACATTCTGCGTGTCGACGAAATTGAACTCTGGGGGCGCCACGAGTCAGGCGTCTGGCAAGTTGACCGCGACAGCATTGCAGAAGTGGGTGCTCAGCCGATCACGGTTCGACGTCGAGATGCTTCGACCTTCAAGGACGATGACGTACGAATGGGGACGACGCGACTTTCCTACATCAGAGAGGTGCTCGCGAATCGATGTGTCGGTCGGCGCCATATCGAAGAAGTGCTCGCGCGGGTAGCGAGGGATTTGAACGACGAGCATATGCCAGCAGCGCCCAGATTGTTCGCGCCATCTTGTTTGCGAGTGCAACAGCCACAACGTTAGTTGGTCGTCGAGACAGCATCTGACGCAAACGCTCCGGCAAGTGCTTTGAGCTCGAGATGACCGATCGCGCGCCGTGGATCAGCAACGTCCGCAGATAAACGTCACCGCGTTTGCTGATCCCACCGAGCTTGATCTTACCTCCCGAGCCGTTCTGCCGTGGCACGAGACCGAGATAGGCGGCAAACTCCCGCCGCGAGCGAAACATTCTTGCCTGTCCAATGACCGAAACCGCGGCAGTTGCCGTGAGCACGCCCACGCCTGGAATCTCCGAGATGCGCAGGCATGCATCGTCATTGCGCCGCCAATTGAGAATGCGTTGCTCGATCCGAGCAATCTGCTCATCGAGCGCACGGAGTCGCGAAAGCTGATCCTGCAGGCTGTCTAGCAACTCGTCGGCCAGTGACGCCAGCGCGGCTTTGGCGGCGTCGATCGATGCACGACGGCCTTGAGGCAACACGACGCCGAACTCGTAGAGCAATTTCAGGATTGGAGACCAGGCCAAGATCGACGTCGATCCGCCTCTCGCCATGTGGAACGACTGAGATGACCAGGACGGCTCCATCCGATTACCTGGCACGAGCCGCGGCTACCGCCGACCGCCACGAACATCCGTTGGTACACAAATCATCCCATGCAGATGGGTCTTCTGCATGGGATGCGCTTCGTCGAGCTACCTATCGCCCCACATGAAACGGACATTGCCTGCCCGGATCCGCTTTCACCTCCTCCGGCAAGGAAACGGGACGCCGCCGATGTTGCTCCTGTATCACCGGAAACACCGATGTGAAGAAGTTCGTCCAGCCGCCGGTGCGAACGCGAAGCAAATCGTATTTCTCAGGCGAGCCGATTGCATCGGCGAAGGTGTCCGGGTTCGCCACGGTCACGGTCAAAATGTTGGATCCCTTTCCTTGCGCAAATTGACGCAGAACTTGCTTCAATTTCTCGGCCGGGAAATCCTCGGCGATATTGAAGTCGCTCGGTGCGCCATCGGACATCAGGCTCGAGCCGCTCCCTTCAAAGCCTGCCAATGCTTCGGCGAAGCCGGCGTACTGATGCTCGACCGGCAAATCCGCCGGACTCGGCGCCGCGCTCATGTCGGAGGCGACCGTCGTGCCCGTTCGTCTGCCGTCCGCGCTGGCGCCGTTCCAGGCTCCCATCTCCACATGGTTTTCAAATGTGCCGACGCCGGGCTGAATCTGAATTCCGAACGGATGATCGGCCGTCCCGTATTTGCTCGCGAAGCTCTGCAGGGTGTCGCGCAGCTGCGGCCAAGGCTGGGTAAACGTCTCGATCGAAATCTGCGCCACCAGCTCGACGATGGTATTGCCGAAGGCGTCGATTTCCGCATGGCCGCGGCCGTAGCGGGGCAGTGACAACGCCACTTCGCGCAAGCGCTTGAAACGGTCGGCGCGCGCCGTGATCCGGCTTTCCCCTGCGAGCTTGCTGATGAAGGGCTCCGTCATCTTGTAGCCCCAATCGCAGCACAGGCATTCCAGCAACTCGGGCAAGGTGGTGACGGCGGTCTCGTCGTCGAACACCAGGCGCTTGATCGCGTACAGGGAGTTGATGGTGGAGCTGAGCGCAATATAGCAAGGGCCATAGATGTTGTACTTGGCCCCACCGCTGTAGAAATCCAGGCCTTTGGCCAGGCAGTCGTCCATCAACGCATTCAGGATCGGAGACGGGCAATACTGGGTATTGTTGCCGTAGCTCATCAACTGGCCGTTGAACGCCTTGCGGTTGAGCCATTCGAAATGCTGCCGATACAACGCCAGCAACGCGTCGAAGCTTTCGATCTGCTCGGCGGGCCTCGTGGTCAGCGATACCGTTTGGCCGAACAGATAGCTTTGGCCCGCGCTGGAATAGGTCCTGCCTTGATTGAGCGCGCACTCCAGCGGCTGCAACGTGGAAAAGCCGCCTAGCGAGAACCAGTTTTCGCCGGGGAACTGGGGCTCGTAGCAGCCGTCGCACGCATAGTTCTGCGCCGATTTCATCTCCACGGCCGACCGCCACGCCTTGTTGCCTTGCAGCGGCTCGCCGCCGACGTCGTCGCCGCTGCGCCACAGGCCCTCGATGAGCGTCTCGTCGTTCAGCAGGATAGGATGCGCGCCGCCCGATAGTATCGCGTGCGCGGCTTCTTCCAGGATCTCGTCCGGGATGTCCTTGCGGGTGCGCAGCGACAGGCAGGGCGCATTGAGCGGCAAGCGGCCGGATGCGCGGATGAACAGGCGGGTTACGTCGTTGTAGGCCGGCTTGGTCTTCGCCATATCCGTCTCGCCGTCCGCCACGGTCCCACCGACGGTGATCTGCTGGATCCATTGACCGAGCGAAGCGCCCTGCGGATAAGGTCCGGAGCTGCCGCCCATCGCCAGATTGCCGAACGGCTGATGGTCTTCCATGAAGATGCGGTTCTGTTGGATCTTTTCGTCGAGCTTGATGTAGAAGGCGTCGATGATCTCTTGCGCTTCCTCGAGCGTGATGGCGTCCCGGTCGAGATAGGGTTGCAGCAGTTGGTCCATGCGGCCGAATGCCGTCGGCTCGCCGTTCAAGTGCAGGCAGGTGTGCAACGTGAAAATGAATTGCACCGCTTCGACGAAGCTGCCGGGTTTTTCCGTCGCGAGCTTGCGCATGCGCCGTTCGATGGCCGTCAGATTCTGCTGCTCCCACGCTTGGCCCGGCTGCATGTCCTGCGCCATCTGCTTGGCCAGATCGGCATAGTTCATGAAGTACTCGGAAATACCTTGCAGCGCCAATGCCGTCGATTGATAGAGCTCCCGCTGCTGCTGGGTGGCGGCCTTCCTTTCGTATTGCGCGACCTCGTTCAACAGCCCGCTAAGACCAAGGTCGAGGGCTTTCCGGTAATCGGGAATGACGTGGCCGACGCCGGAGGCTTCGCTCAAGTTGGCAAGGAACCCGTTCAAGCGCTCGGCTTCGCTCAGGTATTTCATCACGTAGCGGCCTTCGCCCAGCGTCAGGTTTGGCATGGCTCCGACGATGATTTCCTCGGGGAAGATGCGGAAGGTGTCGGAGCCGTACACCACGGTCCCTTCTTCTTCCTTCGCTGCGGAATACGGGATCAGGCGGCCGTCGCTCAAGTGGATGCGCCGGCCGCGGAAACCATATTCCGGCGACGTGAACAGGTGAAGGCTCAGGCGGATCGCCCAGCCCTTGCGCAACATGATGGATTCCCGCATGACGTCGGCCGGCTTGCCGGGCAAGTCGAACTGCGCCATGTAATACGCGATGTCGTGCTCGATTTCTTCCTGCTTGCGGTTGAAGTACCAGTTGTCTTGCCACAGCGAGAAAGCATTCTCGAGCAGGCTCAGTATCCGGTTCGACGGCGCCTCGAAATAGTCGCTGCGTTTATTCAGCTTGGTCGCCATGTTGAACAGGTAGTTGCTATGGTTGTAGTACATCAACCCGTTCTCGGAGGCGACCGTGAAGTGGCGATCCAGCCTCGACCAGTCGACGCCCGGAAATTTGTCCCACGTGCCGCGATTCAGCGCATCGAAGTTATTGGCATAGGCGTCGTCGTCCAGCAGCCCGAGATCCTGCAGGCTGGGAACGAAGAAGAATCCTCCCAGGTCCGAGCGCAGATGATTGAACAGACGGTCGTTCATGAAACCATGAACGGCGCCGATCTGGTTTTGCATGACATCCTCGAGGATGCCGATCTCCTTGGCAAAGCCGGCAAAATAGATGCCTTCCTCATCGGCGGCGGTCACGGACTTCGGGTTGCGAAAGGTCGTGCCGGTTTGCGCGTTGCCGAAAGGCAGGCCCAGGCGCAGCACCGGCGTGGTGTTGCCGAACTCGTCCTGCACGCGCGACGCCTTGATGTGCGAGCGGGTATCGCGGTCGGGGATGATGGTGTCGTCGGTTTTTCTGCCAATCAGATCTTCGATTTGATCTTCCGACATCATGTTGATTTGATCCCAGTTGATCAGGAATCGCTGCGACAGAACGAACGACGCGCCGAAGTGCTCGACATCGTCCACGCCGACAATCGAATGTTTCGCGAGCGAGATCGGATCGGACGGATTGTTCAGGTTCTCGGCAAAGCGGCAACCGAGCACTCTGCCGCCGTTCGGCTTGTCGCTGCCGCCTGATTTGCTGGCCGCGCTTTGATGAAACGAATCACGGGTGTTTTCGCGCAGCCAGTTCTCGGTCAATTCCAGCACGATGTCGCACGCTTTAGCGTCGTCGCTCTTGATGTGGAACCAGAGGTTTGCCTCCGAATCCTTGAAGTTGCCGTTGGACGCGTCGAAGACCTTCGAGCGGAGGGGATGATCGTCCTGCGGGTAGCGCAGCCGCATCCCTTTGGGCAGGGGCATCTTCTCCTGCTCGCAAATCAGGGCCCAGTTTTCGAAGGACACGCCGGCAACCAACGTAGTGTTCTTGCTGCCGAGCCGCGGGTCGGTGTTGATCTCGCGCCGGACCTCCTGCATCAGCATCGCAAGCTCGCTTCGGGTAATCGGATTCTTGAGCCAGAAACTCGAAAAAATCGCGAAAGGCGCGGGGTAAACCAGGCCGCGTTGCGTATGTTTCCAGACCTCGGTGAAACGCTCATTGAATGTCAGTTCACTCATGATCGTATTTCCTGATTAAGGTGGATGCTTGTGGGAACCGTTCGGAGTTGCTGCCGCGCCTGAGACAATGGGTTTTGTCGCGATAGCCCATTTCGGGGCGAGCACGGTCGATATGAGAAGGAATGCATTACGAACGCAGCGGGTAAAACAGTTCAGCAGAAGTTTGTTGGGCGCCGTTTTTTTTCATTTGCCCTTTTCCGAAGAGGAACGAACAACGTGGTTGCACCGAGATCCCAGCACGGGCCTCTTAAAGTATGGAAGAAATATTCCGTTCTGAAACTGGTAGAGATGACAGGCTCAAAGGTGCCCCAAAATCGAGTGTAGTTTGGTGCAGCGGGAGTCTGTCGCATCGCCGCGCTCTTCGCGAACTCGTGCGAGCGCACGTACACCAGCAGCGTGCAGGCCGCCGCGCGTTCCTCGAACCATCGATGGTCGCTGCCGTCGATCTGGATCAGCTCGCCCAGACACGCCCGGCGCGCTCTCGGCTGATAAACCTTCGGCGGTCGCTGCCGGCGCGGCACCCATAAACCAGCCTCCGTCATCAGCTTCCTGACCGGGTATTGTCAACTTGTTCGGCGGCCGGACAAGCAAGGACGTGTGAAGCGGGTATCGATCGCCTTACGCCGGCATGCGGACGCATGCAGCCCTTTCCCAGGCCGCGAAGGCCTGGGCACGTGCCTCGCGTTTGCCCTGCGCGTTGCGACTGTAGCGGCACCCCATGAACAGGTTCGAAACCTGTCCATGGGCCGAGGCAAATCGTTGCAGCTGGCGCGCCGATTTGAACCGCCGCATCACCTTCTCACGCACCCGAGTCGGCTGGTGCGAATTTTCCGCCCGGTTGTTCAATCCCTTGTGCTGCCGATGCTCGACGTTCAGACCCAGTTCGTTGTTCGCCGCCGCGTAGCTGCGCAGTTTGTCCGTCACCATCACGCGCGGGTAGAGGCTCATGAAATCGGCGCTCAAAGGCTGCAGCTCAAAGTCCGAACGGCGTCTTTCAGCATCTTCAGTTGCAACGCCTTGTTGGGTGGCCGCGGGGACGGCGCGCGAGCAGTATGCCTGTGTGTCTGCGACTTGAAGAAATGATCCCACAGCGCCTCATGCCTGGGTGACGTGAGTGGGCAAGTCTCCCAAGGGCACAGGGTCCATCCAGTCCAAGTTCGATAGGCATACGCCGCAGATCGGATCACCGCCACCTTCCTGATTGATCGGCTGAAAGACCTGCTGGATGAAACCACACTCAACGCACTCGCCCCGCTCCGCCCGAGCCAGCACAACCAGTGCTGGCTCCCCGGGCTCACGAGGGGGGATAGACCAGTGGGTGGCTCCCCAACGCATTGCATCTTCTACCGTGGTCGTCACTAGTTGAAATGACTGCGTCAGACGAAGTGGTTGTCCCCTAGGTACAAGCTCGCGCTGTGAGGCAAACCGCAGAAGGGCCAATAATCGCTCTCGTGTCGACCCCTCGAAACTCCAGCCGCTCTCCTGTGCTTGCTCCAGCACGTTGAGTGCGATAGACAGCCGTCTGGTGCCAACGACCTCGTCGCAAAGCCGGCGAGCCTTGTCGGCTTTCTCTGCGAGATTTTGCAGTTCTACTTGGATAAGAAGGGAGGGCTCAAATTGCAGCGCTGCCTTTTTCCCATTGCATGAGCTGCATGCCGGCATCCAATTTTCGAACGAGTTTAGATCGAACGAAGCGGGGAGGCCAAGCGCCGACTTAGCAGCGTTAAATAGTGAGGGACTCTCGAGAAGGTGCTCGGGCAAAACATGGTCGACTACCATTGAGGTGAGGTCGAGTGGGGCCCTGCACAGATAGCACTTCATGCCATGTGCCAAGAATATCGCGTATCGTTGCGCGCTGGAGAATTTATACCTCGACATGATCCAATCCTTCGTCACCTCACCGTAAGGAAAATGGCATCTGCTCGTCTGCCCAACGCGATACAGCCACCTGATTGATCCGTGATTTGGGCGATTCTTCTGAATACCCAAATGTTGCCAGAAATCCGTCTATGTCGGGCGACCGCTCATGGCGGACTGCTGCCTGATGCACCTTGCATGAACCACGGCGGCATCGACATAAGGCGACCGGTTGAATCCGCCACTACAAAGCGACGTTCGGGCTCAGCTTGCGCAACGACCGCCATACGTATAGTGGTCATTCGCTCATTCAACTTCACTAGTCCTTGGTCATTGTGGCCACTTGTTTGCGAAGATACGAGCGAAGGTTGGTTTTTCTGAGAGCCGCGAGCGCCGCTAGTACCTCGGAACTAACTTGTGAAACTAATTGCGCTTGTCCACACAGCCCCTGATTCTTCATTGCGTCAAGCAAGTACGCCGTGCGCGTCATACTACGCATCAAGAGCCGATTTTAAATAATCGCCACCTTTGCAGATCGCCTTGGCGATCAGAAAGCAAAGATTGATGACTTAAGTAAGCAAGTCGACGACCAGCGTCTGGAGTTGCAGAAGCTCCGCCAGCAAGTTGTGACTAGTAACGGCGAAGGCATGAACTGGTCGAAACTGCGGGGGCGGTGTTGAGTTGTAGGCTAGATCAGGATCCATGGCAGATTGCTCGATGCACACTGTTTGCACATTTATAGCGCAAGCAGATCGCTGCCGCGGGTGTTGAGGCGCACTTCCACGGCGCTGCTTGTTGCCAAGTGTCCGTCGAGATGCCCAGGCGAGGCCGTGACAATCCCAAAGACGACTTCTCTGAGAATTTCCGTGGCCAAGGACATCTTTTCTGAGACGAGAGACATGCAGTTTTCTCAAAAAAGATGTCCAAGTCCTTGATCTGTATAGAGGGCCAAAGACACCTTTTCTGAGAGCCCACATCCGCAGTCGCGATACGTCATCTTTATCCGAGCTGCGCGCGCGGCAGATGCCAGCCATAGCGTACGGCGGTGAGCCGCAGCGCAAAGCAAGCGATGCCCGCGCCCACTGCCGCAACGACAGGCGGCAAACCTGCCCGGCGACCAGCGACGACGAGCGCTCCGCCGACGAACGCCGCGCTCGCGTAGATGTCGCTTACCAGAACCGTCGGCACACGCGCGAGCAAAAGGTCGCGCACCACACCACCGCCGACGCCCGTCACGACGCCCATCAGCGCCGCGATGAACGGACCGATCCCGTATTCGACCGCCTTCTGCGCGCCGGCGACCGCAAACAACGCGAGCCCGGCCGCGTCGAGTGCTATGAGAATGTAGTCGGGAATGCCAAGGATTTGCGCGTGAAACGCGAAGGTGACAAGCCCCATCGCGAACGCCAGCGCGGGATAGCGCCAGTCGCGGATTGCGTTCGGCGGCGCTGCACCGATCAACAGGTCGCGGACGACGCCGCCACCGAGCGCGACAGTGAACGCGATGACCATCACGCCGAGCAGATCGAGGCCGCCGCGCATTGCGGCGACCGCGCCTTCGATAGCGAACACCGCCGTGCCAGCCAGATCGGCTGCGAGAACGAGCTTCGTCGTAGTTTTCATTGAGCGCAGAACAGAAGAACCCGCGCATGCGCGCGGACGTTGGAGCGCCACCGGTTTCCGAGTCAGGCTGTTGGCGAGGCACGCCGGTGGTTACGAGGCGTTCCCCGATGCCGAACCGGGTCGGGAAGATCGGTGGTGGTCAAACGAATCGTACGTGAATCGAATCCGGAACTCGACGCGACTCAGCTGAGCCCCTTGAACTGCAGGTTGAGCCGATCGTGATTGTACGTGTGGCATGCGCAGGCTTCGCAAGGCGAGACGAGGTGGGCTACATAGTGATGAGCCGCGATGACGCGTCTGCCGACCGGTGAGGCAATCACGCTGCCACGCAAATCCTGAGCGTCAGCCGCGAGACAGCCGACGGGAGGTCAGCAGAAGCCGACCAAAGGCAGGCCCTTTTTGTCTGGCGTACTCGGAAATCGACCGGAACCGAAGCGACGCAGGCGGCCTCTACTCGACCGCCCTGCCAGAGAACCGCAGATTGTTCTCCTGAGGGACAGAAGCCGGGCCGGGCGCTGGTTTCCGTGAGTGCATCACCTACAATGTAAAGATGGTCGCGACCTGGTAAGGAGGCTGCCATGACTCAGTCAATGATTAGCTTTGTGGTTGGCCTGGCGGTCGTATTGGCCATCGCGGTGATGCTGGCGGCACGTTACCTGCGCGACCACAAGGGCGAAGGGATGGCTCAGTGGCTCGATGCACATCACATGGGCTGGATGCACCACAGGCATTGATGGCGCGATCGAGGAAGCCGTTCCGATCCCGCGCTGCAGAGCAGTGACGACAGTTGCGCGCCGCGTCGAATACGCCGCCGCGCGCACTGCGCCTCATCGGGTCGTGTGGCCGTGAAATATGTCGGCCGGCGGCCGCCATGTCCGGGTTGATGACACGCGTGTGGCGCGAGGGGGATCGTGCCGCTCATGTCGCTGATTCGAATAGCGCTTGCGTGGCCGTGATATAGGGCGCATTCTCATGAGGTTCGAGGTGCGCGACCGGTCGTTTTATTTCGACTCCTTAAGTTTCCCCCCAGTCCGCACGGCTCCGCAGAAAGCTCACCCCCCACGATCCCGCGTGCGAACGTCGAAGCTGCGAACTTCGCGCGTCAACCCGGCCTCGCCATGAGGCTCGATCCGGTAGTTCAGTGCGCAACAGAGGCCGTTGGCGGCAAGCCCGCGGGTAAGTCGTCCGTGCTCCCTGCAGGGCGGACGATGAAATTCAGTCGCCGCGACGGTCCTGACATTTGAAATTCATTTTTCGGGAACCGGCATGCCCAAGCAAACCGAACGGAAGTCAGCCACGCCCGTCAGGCACAACGACTACGTTGACGCACAAAAGTCTCGTGCGTTGGCCCTGAAGCGCGCGGATATCGAGCGTGCCGAAAAGCGGCGCGAAAATGACGCGCGCATCAACGTCAACGCGAGCAAGTGGCGTTATATCTGCCAGGAGGATTAGATGGGGAAAAGCGACGCGACACTCAACTTTCCTAATCCCAGTCGCACCTACGACATGTCCAGGCACTGCGTGTGCTTCTGGGGTTACGACAATGCTCGCGAGATTACCTTTCTGGTCGACGATACGATGCTGGCGAAGCTGAATTCCGACCTGGATTCCAGCGAGCCCGCATTGCTGGCGGCGTTCGATCGCAACCGCGACCGGATCCTGGGACTCGCCAGGGAACTGTACAAGGGCGGTGCCCAGAACCGGTACATGATCTCGTGAGCGCGGCCCTGATCAGACCTGCTCGCGAAGGTAGCGGACGCACTTCCTCCGCAGACTCAACCGATCCGCGAGCGGGTTTCGCGGCGGGAACGTCGGGTCTTTCGCCACACCAGGCGATGATTCCGAAAATGCAGCGTTGTCGACCGGGCGGACTGACTTCGCGATCTGAAGGGATGCGTGGCCTATCCAGACACGATCGCGCCACTCACATTTGGCGCGATGGACGATAAGCCATGCTTGCAGCGATTCGACGAGCTGAAACGGCGACAGCCACTCGCGCGTCTTCCTTTCGGTGGCGAGTTGCAGGACAACGAGAAAACAGAGCAAATCTACGTACTTGGTCGGGACGCGCATAGTCCATCTTCTGGTTGTCGACGCTCGCGAGTGTGCCGGCGTGGGCATCATCCCTGAATGCTGAGCGCCTTCTCGATCGCGGCAATCAGTTTGAACGCATCGTCCCGCCCGATCAGAAAACCGCGGCTGGTGTACTCACATCCGAAGGCGTAGAAGCTCGGCAACAGTGTCACCATGTCTTTCTGTCGATCGAAATCGACTTCGCATTTCGTCAGCGGGAAAAACGGCGGTGCTTCGCCCGGCATGTTGTACACGATGCGCTCCTAGTACATTTTGCGAGGCGGCAACAGACGCTTTGCCCGCAGGCGTTGCCTTGCAACGGCGCTGGCTTTTTTCCGCTTGCGCTCCGTCGTGGGTTTTTCATAGCCGGTGCGACTGCGCAACTCCCGGATCAGCCCGGTTTTCTCGATGCTGCGTCGGAATCGCCGCAGCGCGACGTCGATCGGTTCGTTGACCTTGAGTGTGACTGTTGTCATGTAGATCCTGGTTGAGAGCGTTTGGACGGAAAATTAGCCGAGTCGTGTCATGACGGCACTCGCTATCTCGTCGGACTCGAACTCCGAATATCCGGCTCCGATCGATAGCGCGCGTACCGCCGCGAACATCTGCAATTCTTGTTGATGGCACTGCGCGGAGTCGGCCGTTCCGGCGGGCAGGTTGGCGTCGGTCCAGGTGACCTCGCGCCGCGTGACCAGACCGAGTAGTTCGTCGATGATCATTTCGTCCTCCAGATTGCCGACACATTGCGCTGCGTTGACGAATCGCGTCAGAGCCCGTTGGAAAAGAAGCCCTGTTTGTCGCGGTTGTCGTCGATGATGTTCTCGGCGTAGCGCAGCGACGCACGGCGTGCATCGCCGGCGTTGTTGAATGGCGCGTTGTCGCGCAATCTGAAAGTCTGGCTCTGCGTCAGCGTGTCGGTGGTACCGCGAAGGCAAATCTTGACTGCCGCGTCGAAGCCGGCGTCGTAGTTGTGCGGACTGCCGTTCGGTGCCGGCGTGTGAGGGTAAATCAGTGGATAAATCTCGAATCCACGGTAGACGTGCATGCTCATGGCAAACTCCTGGCGTTCGGCCACGGCGACTCGCATGGGCGAACACATCCGGCCCGTATCGCCGTTACAGGGCGCGCCGGTGGGGTGAAAGGGACAACGTTGCAGCGCGGAGGCGGGGCGATGCAGCAAGAGGGCAGATGGAGGGCGAGCGCTCGGAGGGCTGGTGATCGCTCGGATTAACCCATCATACGCGCATCGATTGTTGGACGCCCAATTTATTCCGGATTGCGTGCAACAACGCACGCGCGTGCGGCCCATGGACACGCGGTGTCGGGTTGGGCGGCGGCACCGTCGCTTGGTCGGCGCGACGATACCCGCGATCCGGTTAGCGTCGCACGAATCGCCTTGGCGAAGCGGTCGATGCGTGCTCGTCCTTGTGCCGGAAATTGATGCGGCCCTTGGTCAGATCGTAGACGGACAACTCCAGCCTTACCCGGTCGCCTGCGAGGATCCTGATACGGTGGCGGCGCATGCGGCCCGATGCGTATGCGGCAACGATCGCACCGTTTTCCAGTGTCACGCGGAACCTGCTGTCCGGAAGGACTTCGTCGACGACGCCGTCCAGTTCCAATAGCGCTTCTTTTGCCAAGCCAGTTCTCCAATCAAGGCGATTGCCTGCATTCGGAGGCAAGGCCGTTGCGACTACCGGACCACGCTGGCTTCGGCGCATTGCACGACAGCGGTGGCTGTCAGTTCGAAACGCAGCGGTTGGCTCGATTCGCTATTACGGAGCAAGCGGGCGCTTTTTCGGGCGCGTTTTCGTGACGGTGGGAGACTTGGGCGGCACCCAGTTCAATGCCGTGCCGAACTTCGGCAGCGTCACGGCAGGCTTGGTGCGCGGCGGCACCTTGTTACTGCGAGATGGACTGCTGGTCATGCGGGTTCTCCTGCTGCGCCGCTTGCGCGATCATATGAACGGGACCCGTTCGATCACGCACGCGCGGCTGGACACGCGCGCTGCGAGGGGGTTTGGAGCATCTGCCTGCGCGCAGGTTCGACGCCCCGATGCGATACGGATGGCCCGGTTGGGCCTGCATCGAGGCGTGTAGCGTCCGCAATAGCGATGCGTATGTTCATGGAGCGGCAGTTACATGCCGCTCCATGAACAGGGCTGACGGCTTTGGGCGCTTAAACGGGGGTAATGTTCGACGCTTGCAGGCCCTTGGGGCCGTTCTTCGTTTCGTAGCTGACCTTCTGGCCTTCGGCGAGGGTCTTGAAGCCGTCACCACGAATTTCCGAGAAGTGCGCGAACAGATCGTCGCCACCTTTGTCGGGCGTGATGAAGCCGAAGCCCTTGCTGTCGTTGAACCACTTGACGGTACCGGTATCCATGTTAGATCTCCTGAGAATGGACGTGCGTATGCGCCGCGAACGGACGCGGGGGAAAAATAATCAAGGAGGGAGAGGACAACGAATACCGCAGGCCGCGGTCAATGATGGGCAGCAATCGCGCTTCTTGAATACTTCAGCGACCGACAGTACGCCTCGTCAAGAGGTGTGTCAAGCGCTTTCGGCCGAGGGGCAGAACGATCGACCGTCGATCGGTCGTCATCGATTTCGGATCCGATTGAACCGCGCCGCGTTGGGCGGAGCTTCGGCGCTCGAGAGGGTGAGGCCACGCTTGCGAAGGTCAACTGAAATCCGCTCAGCTCCATGCCGGCCCGCGGCAGCGTCACAACGTTGTCAGCAAACGCAACTGATGCTCGGTCTCGGTTCCAGTGATCAACGCAAAGGACCATGTTTCCCGACGCTCGGTCACGGAAAGGCCTTCGGCGTCGGAGAAGATGTTCCACGCGACGTCATCGACATGCGCGAACGTTCCGCGAGCTCGCGCGAACGCGCGCAACAGCGGGCTCGCTTCGCGGCGGAGCACCAGCCGGTCCGCATTCAACACATAGGGGGGCCAGCCGTCACGAAGGACGAGGTAGTGGGGAATGGAACTGCGGTCGATATTCATGGGTGGCGCTGTCTGTTCCCGGGGGACTTACGTTAGCCGGTCCAACTCGTGTCAATGCAGTTCCTCGAGCAAAGCGTTCGATGTGAACGCGGAAGACCGTCGGTGACGTGCTTCTCGTTCGTGCGTTGACGCTGCTCGATTCGCACGACGTCGCGCGAATCCCCCTGTTGATATCCCCGGCTGGCACCAGCCGGGAAATGTCGGGGAAGGCTGGCTCCACTATACGCGCAGCCGTCGTGATTCGGGCCCCCTGTCGTGCGACGGCATGCTTTGGCGGCGGGCGCTCGCAGGAAATCTCGCTATGCAAATTTATAGAACGGCGTACCATCGAATCGTTGGTTGACCTCTGACCGGTTCCAACGCATTACTCGGCGTGCTCCTCTTGATGCGACCGGGCCTCTCATCGTATCGGGTGAAAGGCGACTGATCGCGCGGGCACCCGCGAATCGTGTTCGACACCCCTCTCTTGTCCCACCGCCTGGGGGCGGCTCCGAAGGTATTCCGGAGTATCGGGCTTCCCTCTCTACCCAGGGGCGGCATTTCGCTCGCTGGTCTGTCCGTGACCATCGCCACGAGGTCGACGCGGACGCTTTCCTGAGATTCGTACCGGCTGCGCGCTGAAGCCGGATGGCGAGTGGCGAATCCAGTCAGGAAGCCGGCCGCTTCATGGTGCGTGGCCAAGTTCAACACGTTCTTATGCTGCTCCCGCGACAGCTTGGTTCGCGGCAACCGAACGGGAGGAGAAAATGCCTTTCAATTCGACACGGTTCCGAATCGATCCGACACCACGCAGAGCTGATGGAGAGTTCATCGCGCATGTGAGGATCACCACGATTCTTTTGGACGGAGGCGAGTGTGAAGTCCACGCCAGCGGCGATCTGGCCGGCTTCGATGCGCGTGATGACGCGGTTGCTTACGCGAAACAGTGGGCAGAAGGATGGCTGACCGCCCAATTCGGTTGATGGCGACGGGCACTTCGTCCGAAGTGTTCGCCGCCGGGATCGAACCGCCATGCGCACGTGCAGCGGCGGTCGAGCACCGGTGGTTCGCCATTCAAGTCCTACCTTTCATCTCGCTGAATATACCCCTACCCCCTATATGGATGATCCTTTCCCGATATACTCCCCCCGGGTATAGGAAAGGATCGCCATGAGCCACACCATCAAGGAAAAGCAGAAGCTGCTGAACCGTGTCCGCCGAATCAAGGGGCAGGTCGAAGCCATCGAACGCGCGCTGGAAGAAGAGCGCGGTTGCAACGAAATTCTCCAGCTCATCACGAGCGGCCGCGGAGCGATGAACGGCCTGCTCGCGGTCGTGCTCGAGGATCACATCCGCAGCCATCTCGTCGATGCCGAGGGGCACGAGGACGAGGGCAGCGCGACCGAGCAGCTGATCGAAGTCGTTCACAGCTACTTCAAATAATCGGGGGTAGGGATGAGCGACTTCAGAAACGACGCCTTCGGCGCAGGGCACGACCATATCTTTCTCGGTGCCGCACACGAGCAGAACGAGCGCAGGACCTGGATGGTCATCGGGCTGTGCGCGGCAATGATGGTGGCCGAGATCGTCGGCGGGTCGATTTTCGGCTCGCTGGCGCTGATCGCGGACGGGCTGCACATGTCGACGCACGCGGGCGCGATGCTGATCGCCGCGCTCGCGTACACCTATGCGCGCCGGCATGCGAGCGACCCGCGATTCGTGTTCGGCACGGGCAAGCTCGGCGACCTGGCAGGCTTCACGAGCGCCATCGTGCTCGCGATGATCGCGCTGCTGATCGGCTATGAAGCGGTCGCGCGTTGGCTCGCGCCCGTTCCGATCCATTTCGGCGAGGCGATTCCGATTGCGGTTGCCGGCCTGCTCGTCAACATCGCGAGCGTCTGGTTGCTGAGCGGCGACCATCACGGGCACAGTCACGGGCACCACCACGGCCATCACCACGGGCAAGGGCATGACGATCATGACCATGGCCACGAGGAGGAGGTGCACAAGGTCTTCGATCAAAGCGGTGCGTTCGCCGTGTCGATCTTCGAAGACGGCGTGCCGCCGGTGTTCCGGATCGCGCCGGCGCTTGCCGGTGCGACGCTCGGCGACGTCACGACGGCATCGATCACGACGATTCGCCCGGACGGCACGCGGCAGGCGTTCGCGCTGAGCATGCGCGGCGCGTGCCTGGAGTCGGTCGAGAACATTCCCGAGCCGCATGAATTCAAGGCCATTGTCCGGTTGAACGGGCGCGAGCACGAGCTGGCGTTCGAGGAACACGACCATGGCGCGTCCGCGGCGGCGGCGCGCGATCACAACATCCGCTCCGCCTATGTCCACGTGATTGCCGACGCGGCGGTCTCCGTGCTGACGATCGTCGGGCTGTTGCTCGCACGCGCGTTCGGCTGGCTGTGGATGGACCCGCTGGCCGGCATCATCGGTGCGCTCGTGATCGCGAACTGGTCATACGGATTGATGCGCGACACCGGCGGGATCCTGCTCGACATGCGTTCGGATCGCCGGCTGACGGACAACGTGCGCAGCGCGATCGAAGGCGGCGGCGACACGATCAACGACCTGCACGTCTGGCGTCTCGGGCCGGGCCACATGAGCGCGGTCGTGTCGGTGACGACGGACAACCCGAAACGGGATTCGCGCTTCTATCACGGCCTGCTTCAGCGCTTCAAGGATCTGTCGCACGTGACTGTCGAAGTCGTGCCGGCGGCGCGGGGGCAATAAGCATGGCGGTCAAATCGCCTTGCATCGACGTGTGCTCGTTCGACGGCAGGACGGGCTACTGCGTGGCGTGCCTGCGCACGCGGGACGAAGCGCGCGGGTGGAAGAAGATGACGGATCATCGCCGTCACCAGGTCGTGAACGACCGGGGCCGCCGGCAGGCGAAACTGGCCCGGGAAACGTCGGACTGATCACGCACGCGCCGCGATTCCGGCGGCGTCGGCCGGATCGCATGCGGCGCTGCGGCCTTTCACCAAGCCACCGGCGCCATTCCCGACCCTACCCGCGCCCCCGAACCTGCCACCGCGCACATTTGAACAACAACCGCAGCGCACCGACACCACCCGCCACCGGAATCCGCGGCAGCAGAAACGGATCGTTGGACGCATCGGCGCAGCCGCGCCGGGTCGTCGTCGCATTGCCGTAGCCGGCAGCGGCGACCTGGTCGCGGACGCGCGCGTCCTGATTGCCGTACGGATAGCAGAACGATTCGACGCGCTGGCCGCTCAACACCTCGAGCTGCCGCTTCGATTCGGTCAGTTGAAAGTCCGACACGTAGGTCGGCACGTGCGGCAGCGCGATGTGATCGAGCGTATGCGAGCCGATTTCATGACCGTGATCGCGCCACGCGAGCATGTCGTCGCACGTCATGAGCGGCGAGCGTGCGGTATCGGCGCTCGCATCCCAGTCGTTCTCGCCGCCGAACCGGCCGGCGACGAAATAGCAGGTCGCGGTGAACCCGAGTTCGTCCAGCACGGGCATCGCATGTGTGAGCACGTTGACGAAACCGTCGTCGAACGAAATGCCGAACACTTTCCCGCTGCGCTCGCCGCGAAGATACGGCTGCAGTTCGCGCACGCTCAGGCCGCGGTAGCCGAGCCGCCTGAACAGCGTCATCTGGCGGCGGAACGCGTCGGGCGCGACGCTCAGGCCGCGCAGCCGATCGGACGGCGGCGGAAGCGGGCGTATCTGGTGATACATCAGGATCGGATAGCGGGTGGCGGACAGCAGCATCGGCGGATCGCGAGAGCGGAGGATTACGCGTCCTTGCGGAAAATCCGCAGGGTCTTGAAGTCGCCGACCTCGACGAAATCGGCTTGCGCGGCCCATCGCGCGATGATCGGCTCGGCCTTCCGGTAGGCGGACGAGCCCTTGTAGAACAGCAGGTGCCCTTCGCGAGCGGTATGGGCCGCGAACAGGTCGAGCACCTCTTCGTCGGTCATCGCGCCGTAACGGCTGTTCGCCTCGTCGCGGAACTCGCACAGATGGAACAGCGTGACGACGTCGAACGACGGCAGCAGGTACGAGTTGCTCGTATAGATGTCGCCGAAATACGCGAGATAGGTCTTGCTGATCTCCGGTTGCCGCGTGACGAGATCGACATACGACTTGTATTCCTTCGGCGAGGCCGTCACGCCGAAGACGGTGTTGTTCAGGTGCGGGCGCGCGCATTCGACGCCGACATGGTGATGGCCGCCGGTGCCGAAGTGATAGATGCGCATGCCCTTGAGGCGAACGGATTCCAGCCATTCGATGAAATGCACGTCGCACGGACATTCCTGTGTCCGCAGGTCCCAATACTTCTTCCAGATATTCATCGGCATTACAGGGATCTCAAGGGTGTCCCCCAACGATAGGGGTTGTGTCGAATCGATTTCTGATAGACGGACAAGGTTGCATCGACGAATTTGTCGAACGAGAACTCGCGCTTGCCTTTCAGCTGCGCGCTGCGCCCCATCGCGCGGACGCAGCCGGGCTCGCTCACGATCGCGCGCAGGATCGCCTCGATCGCTTCGGGCTCGCGCGGTGGGACGACCCATCCGTCCACACCCGGTTCGACGTTTTCGGGCAGTCCGCCCACGCGCGTCACGATCGCGGGGCAGCCCAGCGACATCGCTTCGCGGCACGCGTACGACAGGCTCTCGTGGTACGACAGGACGAACGACACGTCGATGATCGAGAACGGCGCCCTGACGTCGTCGAGCCGTCCGGTGAACGCGGTGCGCGACGCCATGCCGTGCCGCGCGATCTGCTCGCGCTGCTCGCCGGACGGCTCCGCGCCGACCAGCAGCACGCGAAACCGCTCGCGCTCGCGTTCGGGCAGGCGGCCGAGCGCCGCGATCAGGTCCATCCAGCCTTTTTCCGGCGCGGTGCCGGCGCTGCTGCCCAGCACGATCGCGTCCGCGCCGGACGATCCGAACAGCGCGATCTTGCGGCTACGGATCTCGTCGCCCGCCAGTCGCTCCGCGGCCGTTCGGCGCACGCCATGCTTGACGACCGTGACTTCGCCGTACGGCGACCGGAGCGCGAGCATGCTCGCCACATAGTCGCTGACCGCGATGGTGTGGTCGGTTGCGAGCCGCGCGCGCAGCAGGTTGCCGAAGCTGTCGGCGCGATACGTGTTGTGCTTGGTCAGCACGACCGCGGGCCGGTACCGGCACCCGAGCAGGGCCAGCATCACCTGCCGGTGATCGGCGGACCCGTTGACGTGAATGACGTCGAAGCGCTCGGAGACGATCAACTGGCGCAGCCGGACAAGCTCCTGGCACAGCCGGTTCCAGCGCGGCTTGAATTCCATGTCGAAGATGGCCACGTCGGGGCTGTCCTTCAACAGGCGCGACAGGCGGCTTCCCTGCGGCGACGCGACGGTCACGCGGTGATGCCGGCTCATCGCGGCGGCGAGATCGCGGACGTAAGTATCCTGACCGCCGCCGTAGTCGCCGTGGAAGTTGGTGTACAGAATGTTCATCACGATGCCGATCCTTCCCGTTCATTCATTGCGAGGATTGCTGATGAGGCGAACGACTCGCTTTGTCCGGAGCAATGACTCGACCGCGGTTTCGCGTTTCCGACGCGCGATTGCGCAATGACGTTGGGCATTGCGGCAATCGAAATATTTCGAAATATTACATACCGGTTACGCGCGGGTGTGTCGAGGTGTGAGCATCTTTGTGAGGTTGTGTCGCGATCGTCTTTCTGTGTCGTCGTCGGTCGTCGTCGGCCGGCACGGGCGGCCTGTCGGTCGAGGTCGCGGCGCCGGATGGCCGCTCGCGCCGTTCGGCCGGATTGCGACAAAACCCGCCTTTCAGGCGCCGAACGGACGCGGATCAACCGGCGCGGCTTTCAGATTTGAAAGCCGGCGCGCCATTTGCGTTAGAATGCCCCCCCTGCCACGTGAGTTCCGATTCGCAGCCGGACGCGAATGATGTTCCCGCCGTTAGAAGCACACGCTTTGTAATTTGGATTACTAATGAAGAAGAGACACAACATCACGAAGTACATCATCGTCGCGATGATTCTTGGTATCGCCGTGGGTTACGCGTGCCACAGTGCGTTTCCCG
>NZ_LDWR01000058.1 GCF_001039005.1 Burkholderia cepacia | reverse complement strand
GGGCGGGCGTGGTCATGTCGAATCCTGGGAGGCGGTGCAACGCGAACGCGCGGCGGTGCGTGTCCGAATGCTAACGTGTTTGCGCGAGGCGGGAGCGGGGCGGCCCGCGCCGAACCCGGCGCTACGAAATCCGCAGCGTCCTGCCGCGCAGCGCGAGGCCGAGGCGTGACGCCACGCGTTGCGACGCGCGGTTGTTGCTGTCCGTGCTGTAGAACAGCGTGCGCGTGCGAAGCGACGGCAGCCGCGACCACGCGGCGGTGACGGCTGCCGCGAGGCCGCGCCCCCGAAACGCAGGCGCCGTCGCGACACCGAGTTCCGCGCCGACGTCGGACAGCCGCGCGGCAAACGCGACCGATACGACTTCTCCGTCGACGACGGCCGCGCACCACGGCGCCCACAGATCGGCTGCGCTTCGAAAACCCATCGAGTACAGGCCTTCGGGCATTCCATGCGCGGACAGCGATTGCAGCAGTTGCCGGCCTGCGTCGCTGTCGCCGTCGATCAGCGCGATGCGCGCATCGGTGTCGAAATCGAGCGCGTGCGGCAGCGCGTAGACGAGGCCGGTATTCCAGTGCGCCACGGGCGCGAGCGTCGCGAGATAGCGTTCGAGATGCACGGGCTGCATGCGGTCCGCGAACGGCGGTTCGCTGCCGGCCACGCGCACCAGTTCGTCCGCAACGCGGGCCGGCACGTCGGCGCGTACGCCCGGCAGGTTGCCGTCCGCACATCCGCCCAGCCAGAAGCGTGGCCCGGGCGAGCAGTCGGGATCGTTCTCGCGTTCGATCCGCCTATCCGGGTGCAGCCGGAACAGCGTGCGGTAGTCGATATCCAGCCAGTCTTTTGCGTCGGGCATGCGTCGGGTATGGGTTTCCGGTCAGGCGAGGCGGCCCGCGCGAAGAGGGCAAGGCCAGGTGCCCGCGTCCGTTCGTGCGCGGGCGGCCGTTGTCGGGCGATTGTAAGACGATCGGCGGCGGCGCGCAGATGCAACGCCGCGGTGCTGGCCCGGGCCGTGCGTAAGCGGCACGGCGGCAGGTTCGGGCAGCCGGCACCGATCGGGCGGGCCGCCGTGTGCGTTTCAGTTTCGAAACGTTCGAGCTTCCTGCCGGTGCGCGATATGCGTCGACGGCGGTGTTTCGGCCCGCGCGGCCTTGCGGCATGAAGCATGGTGCGCTCCTTGCATATCTGTACGAGCCGTGAGCGCGGTCGCGGGTGCAGTGGGGCCGGCGATCGCTTCAGTGGGTCGGACAAATCGAAGACGGGGACAAGAGAATGAAAAGAGACCGAATCGCAACGTATCGTGTTGCAAACATGAATCGCCGACCTGCCGGGACATTCGCTTCGCCGTTGATCGAGGCGACGTGAGCGCGCGGCTTTCCGTTCCATCCGAGCAATCGGGTTCGTACTGAACGACGACGTGCATGTGTGACGCACGAGGCCGACCGGTGCCGGTCGGCCGTCGGGGATGAACCGTGAACGCTTGTGGATGGCCCCGGCCTGGATCCCGGATCGTCATGAAGCTGCGCGCAACGCATGTCGTCGCGTGGCGTTTTCGTTCGCGTGCCGCGCCTGGCCGCGGCGCGGCGAGCCCGAACCGGATCGTGCAGGAAAGCCGGCGGCGCAACGATGCGCGCGGCATCGCGGAACATGCGTAATTCAGGGGAGCGTTCGTCGGTCGCAGCGTGGCGGACGCCGCAAGTTTGTGCTGTCAGTTGATCCACTACCCCGATGGATCAATTGTTGAAGCGCCCATCGCCGAGTGGCGGATGGGCGTCTTTTTTTGTGCGCCGGTTGGTCGCGCGGGCCGTCGGCCCGATCGCGCGGCGTTCTGTATGATGTGCTGGCGTGCCTGGCCGCCCATGCGGGCGCACGGCCTGCCGGCGCGCCCGATCACGTGTTGCCAACATGAACGATAAAACCCTGCACGACCCCTCATCCGCTGGCGTCGATCCGGCCGCGCTCGATGCGCTGCACACGTTCGTCGAGCGTCATCCGCGCCTGCTCGTGCTGACCGGCGCGGGCATCAGCACCGATTCCGGCATTCCCGGCTATCGCGACCGCAACGGTCAATGGATGCGCTCGCCGCCGATCCAGCTCCATGAATTTCTCGGCTCCGATGCCGCGCGGCGACGCTACTGGGCGCGCAGCATGATCGGCTGGCCCGTCGTCGGCCGCGCGCAGCCGAACGGGTCGCACGTCGCGCTGGCGCGGCTCGGCGGCGCGGGCCGGATCGAGCGCCTCGTCACGCAGAACGTCGACGGCCTGCATCAGCGCGCGGGCAGCGGCGACGTGATCGAACTGCACGGCGGGATCAACGGCGTGACGTGCCTCGCATGCGGCGCGCATCATGCGCGCGCGGCGATCCAGACCGTGCTCGAAGCCGACAATCCGGAACTGCTGGGCGCGCAGGCCGAGCCGGCCGCGGACGGCGACGCGCATCTCGAATGGGCCGCGCTCGACACCTTCCGCATCCCGGCGTGCCCCGCGTGCGGCGGCCTGCTGAAGCCGGCGGTCGTGTTCTTCGGCGAGAACGTGCCGCGCGAGCGCGTCGCGCTGGCCTCGCAGGCGCTCGATGCGGCCGACGCGCTGCTCGTCGTCGGCTCGTCGCTGATGGTGTATTCCGGCTATCGCTTCTGCGTGTGGGCGCAGGCGCAGCACAAGCCGGTCGCCGCGCTCAATCTCGGCCATACGCGCGCCGATCCGATGCTGACGCTGAAGGTCGAGGCGCGCTGCGCGCCCGCGCTCGACGCGCTGACCGCGCGGCTGGGCCTCGCTGGCAGCGCACCGGAGCACGCATCGTGACCGATCAAACGCAGTTGCCCGATCCGTCCGCACGGCTGTCGGCGCCGGCGGCCGAACGCAATCGCGGGCCGATCCTCGACGTATTGCGTCGCGTGCTGCCGGCGAGCGGCAACGTGCTCGAAATCGCGAGCGGCACGGGGCAGCACGTCGTCCACTTCGCGCAGGCGCTGCCGGGCCTGCGCTGGCAGCCGAGCGATCCCGATGTGCAGGCGCGGCACTCGATCGCCGCGTGGGTCGTGCACGCGGGCCTCGCGAACGTCGCCGGGCCGCTGGCGTTCGACGTGCGCGACGCATCCTGGCCGGTCGGCGCGCTCGACGCGATCGTCTGCATCAACATGATTCACATCTCGCCGTGGGCCTGCACCGACGCGCTGTTCGCGGGCGCGTCGCGCCTGCTGCGGCCGGGCGGCGTGCTGTTCCTGTACGGGCCGTATCGCCGCGAAGGCCGGCATACGGCGCCGTCGAACGAAGCATTCGACCTGCAGTTGCGCAGCCGCGACCCGTCGTGGGGCGTGCGCGATCTCGAAACCGTCGTCGCGCTCGGCCTCGATCGCGGGCTCGACTGCATCGAGGTCGTCGAGATGCCGGCGAACAACCTGAGCGTCGTGTTCCGGCGGCTTCCACACGCGGAGCAATGACACGCAAGCGCGCATCGCCGCCGGGTTTCCACTATCCTTTCGCCTGTGCGCGCGGCCAGGTTCAGGTCGCGCCCCGTTTTTTCCGGAGAATTGACTAATGGGCAAACAAGCAATCGGTGTGATCGGGCTCGCGGTGATGGGCCGCAATCTCGCACTCAATATCGAGAGCCGCGGTTACGCGGTGTCGGTGTACAACCGCAGCCGCGAGAAAACCGACGAACTGATCGCCGAATTCCCCGGCCGCAATCTGGTGCCGACCTATACGCTCGAAGAGTTCGTCGCGTCGCTCGAAACGCCGCGCCGGATCCTGATGATGGTCAAGGCAGGCGAAGCGACCGATGCGACGATCGCATCGCTCAAGCCGCTGCTCGAGAAGGGCGACGTGCTGATCGACGGCGGCAATACGCACTTCACCGATACGATCCGCCGCAACCAGGAGCTCGCGCAATCGGGCCTGCACTTCATCGGCACCGGCGTGTCGGGCGGCGAAGAGGGCGCACTGCGCGGCCCGTCGATCATGCCCGGCGGTCAGCGCGACGCGTACGACCTGGTCGAGCCGATCCTCAAGCAGATCGCCGCGAAGGCGCCGTCGGACGGCGAGCCGTGTGTCGCGTACATGGGCCCGGACGGCGCGGGCCACTACGTGAAGATGGTCCACAACGGCATCGAATACGGCGACATGCAGCTGATCGCCGAAAGCTATTCGGTGCTGAAGGACGTCGCGGGCCTGACCAACGACGAGCTCGGCGCGGTGTACACCGAATGGAACCAGGGCGAGCTCGACAGCTACCTGATCGAGATCACGTCGAAGATCTTCGGCAAGAAGGACGAAGACACCGGCAAGCACCTCGTCGACGTGATCCTCGATCGCGCCGCGCAAAAGGGCACCGGCAAGTGGACGAGCCAGAACGCGCTGGATCTCGGCGTGCCGCTGCCGCTCATCACCGAATCGGTGTTCGCGCGCGTGCTGTCGTCGCTGAAGACCGAGCGTGTCGCGGCCAGCAAGATCCTGTCGGGCCCGGCCGCCGCGCCGTTCGACGGCGATCGCGCCGCGTTCGTCGAAGCGGTGCGCCGCGCGCTGTACCTGAGCAAGGTGATCTCGTACGCGCAGGGCTTCGCGCAACTGCGCACGGCGTCCGAAGAGTACGGCTGGAACCTCGATCTCGGGACGATCGCGAAGATCTTCCGCGCGGGCTGCATCATCCGCGCGCGCTTCCTGCAGAAGATCACGGACGCGTACGCGAAGGATCCGGCGCTCGCGAACCTGCTGCTCGATCCGTACTTCAAGGACATCGCCGCGAATTACCAGGCGTCGCTGCGCGACGTCGTGGTCGCCGCGGTGAAGGCCGGCGTACCGGTGCCGGCGTTCGCGTCGGCGGTCGCGTACTTCGACAGCTACCGTTCCGAGCGGCTGCCGGCGAACCTGGTGCAGGCGCAGCGCGACTTCTTCGGCGCGCACACGTTCGAGCGCACTGACAAGCCGGGCAGCTTCCACGCGAACTGGTCGTAACCGGCCCGCGAGAGGGCATTGTTGCGAAAATCTATTCTTTGAATAGGGTTTTTCTGTCCCGGATGCCGGCATTGTTGGCTCCGGGGAAACAGTGTTTTCGCTCTTTCATGGTTTTCCCTAGGGGACGTCGGGACTAAACTCTGTTCCATCGCTGCAGACATGGTGTGTGCGGCGGAGCAAAAAAATCCCGGAGGTAATCATGAAATCGCTGATCGCAACGTTCGCTGCAGCTGCTGTCCTCGCCGTTCCCGCCGTCTCGTTCGCCCAACAGAACGCGCCCGTCACCCGTGCACAGGTGAAGGCCGAACTGGTCGCCGTGCAACAAGCCGGCTACAAGCTGGGCAGCGACCGTACGAACTACCCGGAAGGCATCCAGGCTGCTGAAGCCCGTGTGAACCCGCAACAGAACGTCGCCGCCGCCGACACGACCGGCTATGGCGCACAACCGGCCGCCGCACAAGAATCGGGTGCTCCGGCTGCTGCAAAGACCGGCTGGCAAGTCAAGCGTATCGCTGACGGCGCGCCGATCTACAAGGGTCGTTAATGGTACGGCCGCCCAGGCGGCCGGATCCGACCCCGTAGTACAAACAGCCCGTCGTTCCGCCTCGCGGAACGACGGGCTGTTTTCGTTGGTGGCGCATGCGGCGCCGGTTCCGCGTCGCGGAACGGCGGGCTGTTTTCATTGGTGGCGCGTGCCGCGCCGGCGGTCAGTGCAGCGGGCGCGTGCCGCGCCCGATATCCCGGAACAGCGCTTCGGCCGGTTCCAGCACCTGCAGCCACGTTTCGTCGTAGCCGCTCAGCGTGTCGAGCGCGTCGCGCAGCCGCTCGATCGCGAGGACCGGCAACTCGACGCTGTGGCGCGTACCCGTCAGGTGCGCGACGCTCGCCAGCTGGACAAGCGCATCGGCCGCCTCGGCGACGTCGGTCGCGAACAGCAGATGCCGGTTGAGCAATTCGACCAGGCCGCTGGAGCCGGCGAAATCGTCGGCGTTGAGCTGCACGGAAAGAAACGTCGCGTTGTTCATGGTCATGCTCCTCGTTGTCGTTGGATCGCGCTGCGCATCACCGAGTATAGGCGGCGATCGAACGGGGGAATGTGACGGGGCCGAGATGACGGGCGAGGGCGGCGAGGCGTGCGGAAGACCCGCGACAGGCCGCCGGACGGCCCGCGCGGCGCGGTTTGCGGGCCGCCGGCACGCAGGTGCGGCGCCGCAAGATTGTTGCCGGATCAGGCACTTGTCGCGGCCCTGACCGCCACAAATGGTATCTTTGCCGGTCGGAACGACGTGAAAAAGGGGCCGGTGAGCCCGTTCGCGCCGACTCCGCTGTGGAAACTGACGGCCGCGAGAGCGGTCGGATACTGGTTGGTCCGGCCGTCCGGCCGGACATCGTGCGTCGCGCGCCGGAGGGCGGTGGGCGGCGCAACGACGCAAATCCGGGAGGACCCTTGAGAGAAACTGTTCCCATCCACGATGCGCTCGCGCGCTGGCTGCCGCAGGCGGCGCTCATCGCCGCGGCCGTCGCGTTGTCGGGCTGTACGCTGACACCGTGGACCGACAACTGGCAGCCGGCGCGTCAGTCGACCCCCATGTCGGCCGCGACGCCGGGCGTGATCGCCGGCTATTACCGCGTGAACCCGGGCGACACGCTCGCGGGCATCGCGGGCGCCTACGGGCAGCGCGTGCAGGACGTGGCCAGCTGGAACCACATGGCGCCCACCGATGCGGTGTCGCCCGGCCAGGTGCTGCGCGTCGCGCCGCCGCCGGCCGCGACGTCGCTCGGGCAGCCGTCCGCCGCCGCGCAGCCGGGCTCGCTTGCATGGCCGGCCACGGGCGTCGTCGCGACGCCGTTTACGGCCGGCAAGACGCGCGGCGTCGTGATCGCCGCATCCGGGCCCGACCATTCGGTGCGGGCCGCGGCGAACGGGCGCGTGGTTTATGCCGGGTCCGGCGTCAAGGCCTATGGCCCGCTCGTGATCCTGAAGCACGACAACGGGCTCATCACGGCCTACGGACACAACGGCAAGCTGCTCGTCAACGAAGGCGACGCGGTACGCCAGGGCCAGCCGGTCGCCGAGATGGGCACCGACCCGAGCGGCCGTTCGACGTTCGAGTTCGAAGTCCGCCAGAACGGCAAGGTCGTCGATCCGATGAACTTCCTGCCGCGCAACGGCGGCTGACCACCCGCGTCGCCACGTGTGCGCCGGGCGGCGCACACGCTCCAGCCTTCTTCCACCTTCATCCTTCCTTGAACGCCGCGGTGCCGGCCTGTCTCGCGCGATTGCCGAGCCAGCAGATGCTCAGTGCGAGCGCCGCCGCGCCGAGCGCGATCAGCGAGCACTGGATCGCGACCGGCAGGTAGCCGTGCGGCCGCGGATCGACGAACGGGTAGGGATACCAGTTCTCCAGCGCGCCGCGCACCAGCGTATAGCCGAGATAGATGACCGGAAAGCCGAGCCACGCAAACGCGCTGCGCCGCGGGATCGGCGAGCGCGGCTCCACGTACAGCCAGTCGCACAGCATGACGAGCGGCACGATCCGGTGCAGCACCCAGTTGTTGAACGCGGGCGTGACGTGGCGCGGCGCATCGAGCCGCGCGAGCAGGAGTTCGTAGACGATCGCGGTGATCAGCATATACAGCACGGCGGCACCGCGCATCGATTCGTAGCGCGCCGAGCCGGGGCGCGCGATGCGCCAGAGCCCCGCGGCCAGCATCCCGGCCGCATAGAGGCTGCTCAGTTGCGTGAAATAGCTGAGAAAGTTGCCGAGCTCGAACGCGGGCATGCCCCAGTAGCCGGCGATGCTGTGCAACGTCGTTGACACCGCGAGCAACGCGGCGGTCAGCCGGTAGGCCGCAACGAAGAACGCCTTGCTCATGATGCGCGCGCAACGTCGACACCAAAGCTTCATCGTGCCACAGCCGTTTCCGGGCGCGATGCGGATTTTCCATATGAAGGCCCCGCGCGGCGCGCGTTGACGATTCGTCCGATATTTGACCGCGCCGCGCAAAGCCGGACGCCCGTGCGGCTACAATCGTGGCAGCTTTGCCGGGCTGCCGAGCCGATTGCGGCATGCGCCCCTCCCCGCATACAACACGAGACGAAGCATGAGAAACATCCTCGCGAAACAGACGCGCTACAGCTCGCCCGCGATTTTCTTCCACTGGGTCATCTTCCTGCTGGTGGCGCTGGCCTACCTGGCCATCGAGATCCGCGGGCCGAAAGGCAGCGACAGCCGTGTGTTCTGGATGAACGTGCACCTCACCGCGGGCACCTTCGTGCTCGTGCTGTCGGTGCTGCGCGTGCTGTGGCGGGCGGTCAGCCGCGTGCCGCAAGCCATTCCGCAGGCAGTGCTGCTGCGCTGGCTCTCGAAGCTCGCGCATGTCGCGCTCTACGTGTTCATCATCGCGCAGCCGCTGCTCGGCATCATGATGATCAATATGGGCGGCAAGCCGGTATCGCTCGACTGGCTCGGCGTGTCGTTCACGCTGTTCGGGCCCGACAAGGCGCTGCGGCCGACGATCAAGGAAGCGCACGAGCTGATCGGCAACGCGTTCTACTTCGTGATCGGCCTGCATGCGCTGGCCGCGCTGTACCACCATTTCATCCGGCGCGACGACGTGCTGCGGCGCATGGCACCCTGATCGCCGCGCTTCGGACGCGCACGGCAGGCGAGGGCGCATGGTTGTGTTGACAACCATGCGCCCTCGCTGCGTTTACCGTCATGTGCGGCTGGCCATCGCGGCGAACATTCTGTAACATCTCGGCTGTTTTTACATTCCGCTTACTCGCCGCCGCGCATGCTGCACCGACATCGTCACCTGACCGCCTGGCTCGGCGTGCTCGCGATCTGGTTCGCGATCGCGGCGCCGCTGGTGTCGCAGTGGCGCGTCGCGCAGGCGGCCACGCCGGAAGCGATCGTCTGCAGTACAGAGCACGGCGCGCATCAGTCGCCCGATGCGGGCCGCACGCACGATCACGCGCTGCATCTCGATGCGTGCGGCTATTGCGGCTTCTTCGCGCACAGTCCCGCGCTCGGCGCGCCTTCCGCCGCGCCGTTCGCTTCCGTTTCCGTCGTTTCCGTTTCCGCCGCCGCGCCGCTTGCCGTCGCGGTGCGCGCCAACCGCTATCCGCGCGCGTATCCACGCGCACCGCCCGAGCGCGCCTGACGCGTTTTCTTCCGTTCTGTTCCACCGCCGATATCCGTGCGGCCCGTCGAGGCCGCGTGGAGGGCGTCACTCGGGCTTTCCATCATGACCATTTTCCAGTTGCGTGCGCCGCGAGCGTCACGCAATGCCTGTGCGCGGCGCATGCCGCGCATGCTGAAACTCACCGTTCCCGCGCTGGCCGTCGGCGCCATGGCCGCGAGCGCCGCCGCGGCCGAAACGGCGCACGCGGCCGGCGCGCCTGCTGACGACGCGGCCGCGCTGCTGCCGCCCGTCGAGGTCGTCGCGTCGCCGCTGAGGACACCGCTCGTCGTCGTCACGGATCCGAAGGCGCCGCGCCAGCCGCTGCCCGCCAGCGACGGCGCCGATTACCTGAAAACGATCCCCGGCTTCACGTCGATCCGCAGCGGCGGCACGAACGGCGACCCCGTGCTGCGCGGGATGTTCGGTTCGCGGCTGAACATCCTGGCGAACGGGATGCCGACGCTCGGCGCGTGCCCGAACCGGATGGATGCGCCGACGTCGTACATCGCACCGGAAAGCTATGACAAGGTCACCGTCGTGAAGGGGCCGCAATCCGTGCTGTATGGCCCGGGCGCGTCGGCCGGCACCGTGCTGTTCGAGCGCGTGACGCCGCGATTCGACAAACCGGGCATGCGGTTCGACGGCAGCCTCGTCGGCGGCTCGTTCGGGCGCAACGACCAGAACATCGACGTGACGGCCGGCACGCCGGACGTCTACGGCCGCGTGACCGCGAACCACGCGCATTCGCAGGACTACAAGGACGGCAACGGCAACACGGTGCCGTCGCAGTGGGACAAGTGGAACGCCGATGCGGCACTCGGCTGGACGCCCGACGACCACACGCGCGTCGAACTGACGGCCGGCACGGGTGACGGCTACGCAAAGTACGCGGGCCGCGGGATGGACGGCGCGCATTTCCGCCGCGAGACGTTCGGCCTGTCGTTCGACAAGCGGCATCTCGGCGACGTGCTCGACCGGATCGAGGCGCGCGTGTACTACAACGAAGCCGACCACGTGATGGACAACACCACGTTGCGGCAGCCCGACCCGACCAGCAGCATGCCGATGCGGATGGCGGCCGAGGTGCGGCGCCGCACGTTCGGCGCGCGCGCGGCGGCGACGTTCCGTTTCGGTGACGACTTCAAGCTCGTGACGGGTGTCGACGCGCAATCGAACCGACTCGATTCGCGCTCGGCGATGGGGGCGCAGAACTACGGCGACCAGCCGTGGGACGCGCAGGCGACGATGTGGAACGCGGGCGCGTTCGGCGAGCTGACGTGGTATGCGAGCGACGTATCGCGCGTGATCGGCGGCGCGCGCATCGACTATGCGAGCGCACGCGACAAACGCGCGACGGTGAGCGGCATGATGATGAGCAAGCCGAATCCGACCTTCGACGACGATCGCGCGCGTGTGCTGCCCAGCGGTTTCGTACGCTACGAGCGCGATCTCGCGTCGCTGCCCGTCACGTGGTACGCGGGGATCGGTCATGCGGAGCGCTACCCCGACTACTGGGAGCTGTTCTCCGCGAATCGCGGGCCGGCCGGTTCGGTCAACGCATTTTCGTCGGTGCAGCCGGAGAAGACCACGCAGCTCGACATCGGCGCGCAATACAAGAGCGATCGGTTCGACGCATGGGTGTCGGCCTATGCGGGCTACGTGCAGGACTTCATCCTGTTCAACTACAGGGTCGGCATGATGGGTCCCACCACGCAGGCAACCAACGTCAACGCGCAGATCATGGGCGGCGAAGCGGGCGTGTCGTGGCGGCCGGTTGCGCCGCTGCGCGTCGAGACGTCGCTCGCGTATGCGTGGGGGCGCAACGTGGCGAGCGGCGATCCGTTGCCGCAGATGCCGCCGCTCGAGGCGCGCATCGGGCTCGAATACACGCGCGGCGCATGGTCGGCCGGCGGCCTGTGGCGGATCGTTGCGCCGCAGCATCGTTATGCACTGAATGAGGGCAACGTGGTCGGCAAGGACTTCGGTTCGAGCGCCGGATTCGGCGTGCTGTCGCTGCATACGCAATACAACGTCAGCAAGACCGTGCAGATCTCGGTCGGCGTCGACAACGTGCTGAACAAGGCCTACACGGAGCACCTGAACCTCGCCGGCAACGCGGGCTTCGGTTATCCGGCGAACGCGCCGGTGATGGAACCGGGCCGTACCGCGTGGTTGCGCGTGAGCGCGAAGCTGTAGCGCGCGGCGCGTGTGCGTTGCAGCAAACGCGCGCACGAACGCGGCCCCGCCCGAACGGGCGGGGCGCGTCAACCGATTAGAGAACCGTGTCTAGTCAGGGCGCAAACGTTCGCGACTCGTGATTCACTCCCGCATTCGACGGTCACGGCGCACACGAGGGCGCAGCGTGCGTCGATTCGAGTTCATTCGCACCGGCAGCACAATAATCAGGAGAACATGCATGGCCAGATCGATGCGTTCCAGGGTGGTGGCAGGGGCAGTGGCATGCGCGATGAGCGTCGCACCGTTCGCGGGGATGACCGCGGCGATGACGCTCGCGACGACGCACGCGGCGATGGCGGCGAGTGCGCCCGTCGACAACTACGCGGCGACGCGTTATCCGATCATTCTCGTGCACGGGCTCACGGGCACCGACAAATACGCAGGTGTGCTCGAGTACTGGTATGGGATCCAGGAGGACCTGCAGCAGCATGGCGCGACCGTCTATGTCGCGAACCTGTCGGGCTTCCAGAGCGACGACGGCCCGAACGGGCGCGGCGAACAGTTGCTGGCCTACGTGAAGACGGTGCTCGCCGCGACGGGGGCGACCAAGGTCAACCTCGTCGGTCACAGCCAGGGCGGGCTGACGTCGCGTTATGTCGCGGCCGTCGCGCCCGATCTGGTCGCGTCGGTGACGACGATCGGCACGCCGCATCGCGGCTCCGAGTTCGCCGACTTCGTGCAGGGCGTACTCGCGTACGATCCGACCGGGCTGTCGTCGACGGTGATCGCCGCGTTCGTCAATGTGTTCGGAATCCTCACGAGCAGCAGCAACAACACGAACCAGGACGCGCTCGCTGCGCTGAAGACGCTGACGACCGCGCAGGCCGCCACGTACAACCAGAACTACCCGAGCGCGGGCCTCGGTGCGCCGGGCAGTTGCCAGACCGGCGCGCCGACGGAAACCGTCGGCGGCAACACGCATCTGTTGTATTCGTGGGCCGGCACCGCGATCCAGCCGACGATCTCCGTGTTCGGCGTCACGGGTGCGACGGATACGAGCACCATTCCGCTCGTCGATCCGGCGAATGCACTCGACCCGTCGACGCTCGCGCTGTTCGGCACCGGCACGGTGATGATCAACCGCGGTTCGGGCCAGAACGACGGAGTCGTGTCGAAGTGCAGCGCGTTGTACGGCCAGGTGCTGAGCACGAGCTACAAGTGGAACCATCTCGACGAGATCAACCAGTTGCTCGGCGTGCGCGGCGCGAATGCGGAAGATCCGGTCGCGGTGATCCGCACGCATGCGAACCGGCTGAAGCTCGCGGGCGTGTGATCGATGACGGCACGTGAAGGGCGCGCGCCGCTGGCGCGGCGCGCTGTGGTCTACGGTGTCGTGGGGCTGGCGGCGATCGCCGGCGTCGCGATGTGGAGCGGTGCGGGATGGCATCGCGGGACGGGCACGGCCGCCGAGTTGCCGGACGCGGCTGCGGCAGGCGGGGCGGCTGCCGCGCCGCCGCAGGGCGCCATGCCGGCGAGCACGGGCCTGCCGTCGTCGCTGGCCGGCTCCAGCGCGCCGCGACTGCCGCTCGATGCCGGCGGCCATCTTGCGAAGTCGCGTGTGGTGCGCGATTTCTTCGACTACTGCCTGACCGCGCAGAGCGACCTGAGCGCGGCCGCGCTCGATGCGTTCGTCGTACGCGAGATCGCCGCGCAGCTCGACGGCACGGTTGCGCAGGCCGAGGCGCTCGACGTCTGGCACCGGTACCGTGCGTATCTCGACGCGCTCGCGAAGTTGCGCGATGCCGGCGCGGTCGACAAGTCCGACCTGGGCGCGCTGCAGCTCGCGCTCGACCAGCGCGCGTCGATCGCATACCGCACGCTCGGCGACTGGAGCCAGCCGTTTTTCGGCGCGGAGCAGTGGCGGCAGCGCTACGATCTCGCGCGATTGAAGATCGCACAGGATCGCACGCTGACGGATGCGCAGAAGGCCGAGCGGCTCGCGGCGCTCGAGCAGCAGATGCCGGCCGACGAGCGCGCCGCGCAGCAGCGGGTCGACCAGCAGCGGGCCGCGATCGACCAGATCGCGCAATTGCAGAAGGGCGGCGCGACGCCCGATGCGATGCGCGCGCAACTGACGCAGACGCTCGGCCCGGAAGCCGCCGCGCGCGTCGCGCAGATGCAGCAGGACAACGCATCGTGGCAGAGCCGCTACGCGGACTATGCGGCGCAGCGTGCGCAGATCGAGTCGGCCGGCCTGTCGCCGCAGGATCGCGATGCACAGATCGCCGCGTTACGACAGCGCGTGTTCACGAAACCCGGTGAGGCCGTGCGGGCGGCATCGCTCGATCGCGGCGCGGGCAGCGCGCAGTGACGCGGGCGGCGCGCCGCGCGTGACCGGCCCTATGCCGCGCGCGTGATGTGTCGCGGCAGATGTTGCTCGATGGTATCCGCGAGCGTGTCGAACGCGGGCCCGATGCCTTCGTGCGCGACGCACGCATAGCCGAGCAGCAGGCCGCGCCGCGCGGTGTCCTGGCGGCTGTAGTAGCTGGTGAGCGGGCGCACGATCACGCCCGCATCGAACGCGCTCTGCGTGACCGCGCGATCGTCGCAGGCGTCCGGCAGGCCGAGCACCAGATGCAGGCCGGCCTCGTCGCCCATCACGGGCAGCGCGTTGCCGAAGCGCGCGCGGATCGCGTCGATCATCAGTTGCCGGCGCTCGCCGTACAGCGTGCGCATCCGCCTGACGTGCGAAGTCAGGTGACCGTCCATGATGAATTCGGCGAGCACGGCCTGCTGCATCAGCTGGCCCTCGCGATACAACTCCGACAGCCCCGTGCGGAACGTGTCGACCAGATGCTCGGGCACGACCATGTAGCCCATCCGCAGCCCCGGGAACAGCATCTTGCCGAGGCTGCCGACGTAAATCACGCGGCCGCCGTCGTCGAGCCCCTGCAACGACGCGAGCGGCCGGCTGCCATAGCGGAATTCGCTGTCGTAGTCGTCCTCGATGATCCAGCAGCGGTGCTGGCGCGCGTATTCGAGCAGCATCCGGCGCCGCGCGAGGCTCATCACCATGCCGAGCGGGTACTGATGCGACGGCGTGACGAGCACGAGGCGCGGCGGATGCTGCATGTCGCTGGCACGCGGATCGAGCCCTTCCTGGTCGACCGGCACCGGCGCGAGTGTGAGGCCGGCCGCCTGCAGTACGCTGCGCACGCCCCAGTAACACGGTTCCTCGACCCACGCGCGATCGCCGATGTCGGACAGCAGCCGCACCGCGAGATCGATCGACTGGTGAATGCCGGTGGTGATGATCACCTGGTCCGGCGAGCATTTGACCGAGCGCGCGACGCGCAGGTAATCGGCGAGCGCGCGCCGCAATGGCCGGTAGCCGCCGCCCGGCGCATAGGTCAGCAACTCGGGGTTCGCCTCCTTCCACAGCCGCGCCTGCAGGCGGCTCCACGTGCGGCTCGGAAATTCCGACACGTCCGGTACGCCCGGCATGAACGCGCCCCACTGGCGCCGCGACACCCCCGCGTGCTCGATCAATTGCCGGCCGCGCATCGACAGGCTGCCCTGTGCGTCCGGCGCCGGTTCATCTGCGTCCGTCGGCGGCGGCGCGGCGCCCGGCGCCTGGATCGCGGCGGCGTCCGGCCGCGTGTCGGCCACATAGGTGCCGCTGCCGGTCGTCGTCAGCACGTAGCCTTCGGCCGTCAGCTGGTCGTACACGTGCAGCACGGTATTGCGCGCGATCGACAGGTCCGCCGCGAGCGTGCGGGAACTGGGTAGTTTCGTTCCTGGCCCTAATTCCCCGGTCAGGATGGCTTGCTGCATCTGCTGCAGCAACTGCCGGTACATCGGCTCGGACGAGCCACGGTCGAGGCGAGCGGAGAGCCAGTCGGCGAGGATCACGGTATCCAAAGTGGTCCTACTAGTAATATTGAAATGGTTCCCTATTGTAGAACCGTGTGCGCCGTATAGTGGCTCGCATCTCAAAATCAATTGTCGCGAAGCAAGGGGACAGCCACGATGAAGTCCGATGATGTGATCGTCAGCTTTCGCGGCGTGCGGAAGACCTACGACGGCGAGACGCTGGTCGTCAAATCGCTCGACCTCGATATCCACCAGGGGGAATTCCTGACGCTGCTCGGGCCGTCGGGCTCGGGCAAGACGACCTGCCTGATGATGCTGGCCGGCTTCGAGTTTCCGACGGGCGGCGAGATTCGCCTCGACGGCGAGCTGCTGAACAACGTGCCGCCGCACAAGCGCAACATCGGCATGGTGTTCCAGAACTACGCGCTGTTTCCGCACCTGACGGTCGAGCAGAACGTCGCGTATCCGCTGACTGTGCGCAAGCTGCCGGCCGCCGAGCGCGCGGAGCGCGTCGCGCACGCGCTGAAGATGGTGCAGATGGAGCGCTTCGCGAAACGCTATCCGGCGCAGCTGTCGGGCGGCCAGCAGCAGCGTATCGCGCTGGCGCGGGCGCTCGTATTCGAGCCGAAGCTCGTGCTGATGGACGAGCCGCTCGGCGCGCTCGACAAGCAGCTGCGCGAACACATGCAATACGAACTGAAGGCGCTGCACGAAAAGCTCGGCGTGACCTTCGTGTACGTGACGCACGACCAGGGCGAGGCGCTGACGATGTCCGATCGCGTCGCCGTGTTCGACAAGGGCATCGTGCAGCAGCTCGACACCGTCGACCGCCTGTACGAATCGCCGTGCAACGAATTCGTCGCGAACTTCATCGGCGACAGCAACCGGCTGCGCGGCACCATCGCGCGCGTCGACGGCGAGTTCTGCGAGTTCCGGCTCGACGACGGCACGAAGCTCGTCGGCCGCCATATCGGCGATGCGGCCGAGGGCGCGTCGGCCGTCGCGTGTATCCGCCCCGAACGCATGAGCCTCGCCGCGCACGGCGCGAACGGGCACGCGAACGGCGCCGCCGCCAACCGGCTGAGCGGCGAGGCGCGCAGCCTCATCTATTTCGGCGATCACGTGCGCATGCGCTGCGCGCTGCCGGGCCAGGACGAATGTTTCGTGAAGGTGCCGCTCGGCACCGGCGCGCTCGACGCGTTCTCGCCCGGCGCGCCGGTCTCGCTCGCGTTCGCGCCCGAGCACCTGCGCGTGTTCGCTTGAGTATGGCTTCCCTGATTTTCCGTAGCACGTCGTCAACAACAACTGCCCACTTCCACCACGAGAGGAGAGGAACCACCATGAACCGAGCAAGCTTTACCGCGCGTCGCACCGCGCTGGCACTGGCGCTCGCCGTAGTCGGCGCATCGGCTTCGGCCGCCGAGCTCACGGTCGTCAACTTCGGCGGCGCGAACGGCGACGCGCAGAAGGCCGCGTTCAACCAGCCGTTCGAGAAGGCGACCGGCAACAAGGTCACCGCCGTGGAATACAACGGCGAGCAGGCGAAAGTGAAGGCGATGGTCGAGGCGAAGCACGTCAACTGGGACGTGGTCGAAGTCGAATCGGGCGACCTGAACCGCGGCTGCGACGAAGGGCTGTACGAGAAGCTCGACTGGTCGAAGATCGCGAAGAAGTCCGACCTGATTCCGGAATCGCCGCAGGTGTGCGGCGTCGGCTTCTTCGTGTGGTCGACGGCGCTGTCGTACAACGCGGACAAGCTGAAGTCGGCACCGACCGGCTGGGCCGATTTCTGGAACGTGAAGAAATTCCCGGGCAAGCGCGGGATGCGCAAGGGCGCGCGCTATAACCTCGAATTCGCGCTGATGGCCGACGGCGTCGCGACGAAGGACGTGTACAAGGTGCTCGGCACGAAGGCCGGCCAGGACCGCGCGTTCAAGAAGCTCGACGAACTGAAGCCGTACATCCAGTGGTGGGAAGCGGGCGCGCAGCCGCCGCAGTTCCTGGTCGCCGGCGACGTCGTGATGTCGACCGCGTACAACGGCCGCATCGACGCCGCGCAGAAGGAAGGCAAGAACCTGAAGGTGGTGTGGAACGGCAGCATCTACGACCTCGACTACTGGGCGATTCCGAAGGGCTCGCCGAACAAGGCGCTGGCCGAGCAGTACATCGCGTATTCGCTGACACCGAAGCCGCAGCAGGCGTATGCGCAGCACATCGCGTACGGCCCCGCGAACATCGCGGCGATCAAGTCGCTCGATGCCAAGACGCTTGCGAACCTGCCGAACTCGCCGGCCAACGGCAAGAGCGCGGTGCTGGAGGATATCGGCTTCTGGACCGACCACAGCGACGAGCTCGAGCAGCGTTTCACCGCGTGGGCGACGAAGTAACCGTTCAGGCATCCTGATGCAACCGGCCGCGCGGCGCGTCATTCGCGTCGCGCGGCATTCCGCCGGAGCGTGCCCGGCCGGAGAGAACCGTTGAATACGATGACGATCGCGCCTTCCTCGCCGTCGACCGCCGCGCTCAAGCGCGAGCTGAAGGCCGCCGAGGCCCGCAAGCGCACGATGGCGTTGCTGCTGGTCGCGCCGCTCGCGATTTTCCTGCTGCTGATCTTCGTCGTGCCGATCGGCACGCTGCTCACGCGCGCGGTGCAGAACCCCGAGATCGCGACCGCGCTGCCGAACACGATCGCCGCGTTGTCGGGCTGGGACCGCAAGGCGCCGCCGGCCGATGCCGCATACGTCGCGCTCGCGGCCGACATGACGAAGGTGGCCGACAGCGAGGCGATGGGCGCGCTCGCGCGGCGGCTGAACACCGAAATTCCGGGCTATCGCTCGCTCGTCGCGAAGACAGCGCGCGCGATGCCGCTAAAGGGCGACAACGACGTGGCGCTGACGCCCGCGCAGACGCGCGAGAAAATCATCGACCTCGACGCGCGCTGGGGCGACGTTGCGTACTGGCAGTCGATCGCGAAGAACGGCAGCCAGACGTCGCCGTTCTACCTGCTCGCCGCGCTCGACCACAAGCAGGACGGCTTCGGCCATCTCGTGCAGGCCGATCCCGACCAGTCGATCTACCTCGCGATCTTCGGCCGCACGTTCGTGATCGGCGTTGCCGTCACGCTGTTCGCGCTGCTGCTCGGCTATCCGCTTGCGTACTGGATCTCGACGCTGTCGGAGCGGCGCGCGAACCTCGTGATGATCCTCGTGCTGATTCCGTTCTGGACCTCGGTGCTCGTGCGCGTCGCCGCGTGGATCGTGCTGCTGCAGAGCGAAGGGCTCATCAACAAGGCGCTGATCGGCAGCGGGCTGATCTCGCATCCGCTGACGCTGCTGTTCAACCGCGTCGGCGTGTACATCTCGATGACGCACATCCTGCTGCCGTTCATGATCCTGCCGCTGTACAGCGTGATGAAGTCGATCCCGCCGACCTACCAGCGCGCGGCCGTGTCGCTCGGCAGCCACCCGTTCGCCGCGTTCTGGCGCGTGTACGTGCCGCAGACCTATCCGGGTGTCGGCGCGGGCGCGCTGCTCGTGTTCATCCTCGCGATCGGCTACTACATCACGCCCGCGCTGCTCGGCGGGCCGAACGACCAGATGGTCAGCTACTACGTCGCGTACTTCACGAACGTGACGATCAACTGGGGCATGGCGTGCGCGCTCGGCGGGCTACTGCTCGCGGCGACGCTCGTGCTGTACGCGGTGTACGGGCGCTTCACGCGCACGAACGTGAGCCTCGGCTGAGCGCCGCGCACCAGGAAACGGGAAAGGGAATCCGACCATGAAACTCGCCAGGCCGCTGTTCGCGCCGCACATGTCGTTCGTCGAGCGCGCGTGGTACGTCGCGTTGCGCGTGCTCGTCGTGCTGACGCTGCTGTACCTGATCCTGCCGGTGCTCGCGATCGTGCCGCTGTCGTTCTCGTCGAGCACGTTCCTCGTTTATCCGATCCCGGGCTTCTCGACGCGCTGGTACGAGAACCTGATCGCGTCGGACGAGTGGCGGATGGCTGCGAAGAACAGCTTCATCGTCGCGCCGTCGGCGACCGTCGTCGCGACCGTGCTCGGCACGCTCGCCGCGATCGGTCTCACGAAGGCCGACTTCCGCGGCAAGGGGCTGCTGATGGCCGTGCTGCTGTCGCCGATGATCGTGCCGGTCGTCGTGGTCGGCGTCGGCATGTACCTGTTCTTCGCGCCGCTCGGGCTCGCGAATACCTACACGGGGCTGATCGCCGCGCACGCGGCGCTCGGCGTGCCGTTCGTCGTGACGACGGTCGCCGCGACGCTGCAGGGCTTCAACCAGAACCTCGTGCGCGCGAGCCTGTCGCTCGGCGCGAATCCCGTGTCGACCTTCTTCCGCGTGACGCTGCCGGTGATCGCGCCGGGCGTGATGTCGGGCGCGCTGTTCGCGTTCGCGACGTCGTTCGACGAGGTCGTCGTCACGCTGTTCCTCGCGGGCGCCGACCAGACGACGCTGCCGCGCCAGATGTTCACGGGCATTCGCGAGAACATCAGCCCGACGATCGCCGCGCTCGCGACGATCCTGATCATCTTCTCGACGAGCCTGCTGCTCGCGCTCGAATGGCTGCGCGGCCGCAATGCGCGGCGCGCGGTGACGTGACGGCGGCTGCGGGGCGGCGCAGTTCGTTGCGCGAACAACGACGTAGCACGACGACACGCAAGCTTTCGTTTCGCTGACTGACGACGCGGCCGCCTGCACGTTCGATGCGGCTCTGCAACAATACGGTTCGCGACGGCACGCGAGCCGGTTTCACTGCATGGCACGCACGCCGCCGCGCCGCTCAATCCGCGACGCCGCGCGTCGCCCGTCAGCCGAGCCTCATTTTGTCCGAATTCGCTTCTTCCGCCGGCGCCAGCGAGCCGGCCGTCAACTGGCGCGCGATGTCCGCCGTGCTGCTGGCCGTCGCGCTCGCGACGCTCGACACCGCGATCGCGAACACCGCGCTGCCCGCGATCGCCGCCGACCTGCATGCGTCGCCGGCCGCGTCCGTGTGGATCATCAACGCATACCAGCTCGCGATGGTCGCGACGCTGCTGCCGTTCGCGTCGCTCGGCGACATCGTCGGCCACAAGCGCGTGTATATCGCCGGGCTCGCGGTGTTCACGCTTGCATCGCTCGGCTGCTCGCTCGCGTCGACGCTGCCGATGCTGACGGCCGCGCGGATCGTGCAGGGCTTCGGCGCGAGCGCGATCATGAGCGTCAACGTCGCGCTGATCCGCGGCCTGTTTCCCGCGCACCGGCTCGGGCGCGGCGTCGGCTTCAACGCGCTCGTCGTCGGTGTGTCGTTCGCGGTGGGGCCGACGATCGCGTCGCTGATCCTGTCGGTCGCCGCGTGGCCGTGGCTGTTCGCGGTGAACGTGCCGCTCGGCGTGTTCGCGCTCGCGGTGGCGATTCCGTCGCTGCCGCAGACGGCGCGCGGCAAGCATGCATTCGATCCGATTGCCGCGCTGTTCAACGTGATCACGTTCGCGTCGCTGATCTTCGCGCTTGGCGAATTCGCGCAGCGCGGGCCGCTTTCCGTCGTGTTCGCGGCGGCCGCGGTTGCGCTCGCGTTCGGCTGGCTGCTGATTCGCCGCCAGGCCGGGCACCCGGCGCCGATGCTGCCGGTCGACCTGTTTCGCCGGCCCGTGTTCACGTTGTCCGCGCTGACCGCCGTGTGCGCGTTCGCCGCGCAGGGGCTTGCGTTCGTGTCGCTGCCGTTCTATTTCGAAACCGTCCTGCATCGCAGCGCGGTCGAGACGGGGTTCCTGATGACGCCGTGGTCGGCGATCGTCGCGCTCGCCGCGCCGATCGCGGGCCGGCTGTCGGATCGTTACCCGCCGGGCCTGCTCGGCGCGATCGGGCTCGCATTGCTGAGCGCGGGCATGGTGTCGCTCGCCGCGCTGCCGGCGCTGCCGGGCGTCATCGACATCGGCTGGCGGATGATGCTGTGCGGCGCGGGTTTCGGTTTCTTCCAGTCGCCGAACCTGAAGGCGCTGATGTCGAGTGCGCCGCCCGAGCGCAGCGGCGGCGCGAGCGGGATCATCGCGACCGCGCGGCTGATCGGGCAGGCGACGGGCGCGGCGCTCGTCGCGCTGTCGTTCGGGATCGCGGGGCGCCACGGGCCGACGCTGGCGCTGATGCTCGGTGCAGGGTTCGCCGGGGCGGCGAGTGTCGCGAGCGGGTTGCGGCTGTTTGCGCCGTCGCATCGGGCCGGCGTGCCGGCCGCGCCGGAGCGCGCGAAGGAGCCCGCGGCGGAGTAGGTCAAGGGAAAGTCACGAACCGGCGCGCGACTCACTACCGTCGCGCGCCGCACTTCACACGTCGCTCAGAACCCGCCCGACTTGATCAGCTTGTTGAGGTTCGCGATATTCAGGCTGCCGAAGCCGGTCGTCAAATCCCAGCCGGTGCCCGCGGTGTAGCCATACCCCTGATAGCCGTTGTTCCCCGACACGACGTCGTAGCGCACGAGCGACGGGTTCGACGGGATCGCGCGATACAGGTTGCTGGCCGGGAAGCCGAGGCCCGTACCGTTCGCCGCGAGCAGGCGCGCCCAGAGGCCCGTGAAGATCGGCGCGGCGAGACTCGTGCCGCCGATCTGCTGCAACTGGCCATAGTTGTAGATATACGCGCCCGTGCTTTGCGCGGCGTCGAACGAGACATCCGGCAACTGACGGTTGCTGCCCGACTGCCACGACGGTGCGGGCAGGATCGTGCTGACGCCGCCGCCCGTCGCCCACAGCTTGCCGTTGCCGTCCAGGCCTTCGTTCCACACCGTTTCGTTCGAGAAGGCGCCCGACGATGTCGTGTAGAGCGTCGTGCCGCCGATCGCGAGCACGTGCGGCGACGAAGCCGGCCACGACACCGTGTAGTTCGAGCCGTCCGGATAGCCGCGGTTGTTGCACTCGTACACGCCTTCGTCGCCCGACGATACCGAGAACGTCTGGCCTTGCGCGGCGGCCGTCGTGAAGATCTGTTCCTCGGCGTCGATCGTGCCGTCCGCGTTCGCGTCGGTCTCGCACCAGCCGAGCGACACGTTGATCACCTTCGCGGTGTTGTCCGACACCGCGCGGTTGAACGCCTGCGTGAGGCCCGTGTTGCCGGCTGCGTTGAGGTCTGCCATGTAGAACACGAGCTTGCCGACCTGGCCGCCGGCCGAGCCGACGATCGACTGGCTGTCGAGATCCCATTCGCCCTGGCCGTCCTGGTCGTCGCTGTAGCTGCCGCCCGAGCCGTTGGTCTGGATGGTCTGCGTCGAGACCGTGCGGTAACCGTTGCTCGACGTGAACTGGCTCAGGTCCTGCAGCGTCTGCGATACGCCGCCGATCGTGATGATGCCGACGGTCACGCCGGCCGCGGTCGGCACGCCGGTCGCGTTGTAGAGGCCCGGGAATTCCTTCGGATAGTGGCCGGTGGCCGTGCCGGCAGCGAGCGCCTGCGGCTTCGCCACGTTGCCGACGCGCAGCATCGGCCGCGCATGCGCGACGCTCTGCAGCCCGAGCACCGAGCCGACGACGTCGCCGAGCGCGCGCGGCACCTGCGCGGTCGATGCGTTGGCGAAGCCCGAGCGGCCCGCGTACTCGAAGTGCACGAGCGACGTGTTGAATGCGGTCTTCACGGTGCCGGCCGTACCGCGCGCGGACACCAGCAGCCGGTTCGGCGCGACCTCGACGTTCACGAAGCCGCTCTTGTGCAGATAGTCGACGACCGACTTCACCTGCGCTTCGGTCGGCGCGTAGTTGGCGAGGAACTGCTCGTGCGAGATGTACTGGCGGTAGTGCGCGCTGCCGGGCCGGTTCACGTCGCGCGCCAGTTGCTTGAGCTGCGCGGCGTTGCGCAGCTTCAGGCTGACGATGACGTTGGTCGTTTCACCGGCCGCGAGTTCGAGCGACGGCGCCGCACTGCGCGCCATCAACTGCGGGCCGGTCAGAAAGGCCTTCGTATGGGTGTCGACCCAGTCCGTCGCCGCATGCGCCGCAGCGGCGGCGAACACGAGCGGTGCCACGCACGCAAAGCGGCGGGGCGACGGCAGGGGCAGGGCAAACCAGGCGTTCCTTTTCATCGGGAGTCCTTTTTAGGAGAGACGACGTTGCTGGAGCCCTCGACCCTTGTGGGGCCGCGAGCGGTGACGAGCGTAGGGCGTCGGTGCCGTTCGGGTAGCTGCCAGTTTCCATAGCTGTCAGTTCTGACATCCGCGCCTGCGCTCGCACGCGATGCGTCGTACACGCATGGGATGGCGGGCCCGGCGAACGGAACCGGTTCGCGGCACGGCGGTGCGGCAACGCACGACGTTCGCACGCACGAGTTGTTCGTTGCGACATCGGAGCGCGCGCGATCGCGGAGCGGATCGACATGCGAACGCGTGACGGGCAACCGGTCGTTGCCGTGTGCCGCGTCGCACTATGTGGTCAAACGAAGCAACACGGCAGGAACGGATTCGCGCGTGCACAAGAAAGGGGCCGGCCGATCGCAAACGTTTCCCGAACTGTGGAACAGCGCGCCGGGCAGTCTTGCAGGGGGCTTTCGGATCGCGTGCCGCGATGGCGGATTAGAGGAAACGCTCGAATTCGGAGGCGGGCATGAGCCGATGCGACGGATGCTCGAACGACGTCGTTCGCGAAATTCCGTCTTGACTTGCGCCGATCAGCGGATATCCTTCGATTCATAACCACTGGGTTATGGATTTGGACATGCAGAACGCACACGACATGCTTTTCAGGACGCTTGCCGATCCGACGCGCCGCGCGCTCTTCGAGCGGCTGTGCGCGGACGGCGAGCTGACGGTTGCCGCGCTGACGGCCCATGCGGGCGTCTCGCAGCCGGCCGTCTCGAAGCATCTCGGCGTACTGAAGCAGGCCGGGCTCGTGAGCGACCGTCACGAAGGCCGGCAGACGCACTACAGCGCGCAGCCGCAAGCGCTGGCCCCGTTGATCGACTGGACAAGCCAGATGGCCGGTTTCTGGCAGAACCGGTTCGATGCCCTCGAAGATCTGCTGAAAAGGATGGATCAGTAATGAACCAAGCCACTACCGAAACGCGCTCCGTCGTCGTCGAACGGGAACTGCCGCATCCGCCGGAGAAGATCTGGCGCGCGCTCACGCAACCGCACCTGATCGAGGCGTGGCTGATGAAGAGCGACTTCGAGCCGGTCGCGGGCCGCGCATTCAGCTTCCGCGCGGATTGGGGCTCGGTCGACTGCACGGTCCTGACGATCGAGCCGCCGCGGGCGCTGTCCTACACGTGGGCCGCGTACGGCCTCGAAAGCGTCGTCACGTGGACGCTCACGCCGACGCCGGCCGGCACGCACCTGCGCATGGAGCAGGTCGGCTTCCGCGCGGATCAGGAGCAGGCGTACCGCGGCGCGCAGCACGGTTGGGTACGGTTCTTCGAATCGCTTGAACAGGTGCTGGCACGCCCCGACGAAGGCACGGAGGCCCGCGCATGAGTACCACGGACGACCTCAATCCGTCGGCGCGCATCGACGCGCTGATCGCCGGCATCCCCGACTGGCGCGGCCCGCTCTTCGCCGATCTCCGCCAGACGATCCTCGCGGCCGCCGAAGGCATCGTCGAGGAATGGAAATGGATGGGCAGCCCCGTGTGGTCGTGCGACGGGATGATCGCGGTCGCGAACGCGCACAAGGGCAAGGTGAAGCTGACCTTCATGCACGGCGCGCATCTGCCCGATCCCGGCGCGCTGTTCAATGACGGTCTCGACGGCAATGCGCGGCGCGCGATCGACTTCTTCGAAGGCGACCGGATCGACAAGCGGGCGCTGAAGACCCTCGTGCGCGCGGCGATCGAATACAACCGCACGCATCTGAAGAAAAACGCACGGACGGGCGCGAAGGCGCGCGGCAGCGCCGCGTAGCGCGCAGGCAAAAAAAGCCCGACACGAGGTCGGGCACCAAATCGGCCGCAACCGCCGCGAGGCGGCTGCGGCACCTGCAAAAGCAGGGCGCTTACGCTGCGAGCAGCGAGCGCAGCACGAACGGCAGGATACCGCCGTGCTTGTAGTAGTCGACTTCGATCGGCGTATCGATACGCAGCAGCACCTGCACGCGCTGCGTTTCGCCGTTCTTGCGGTTGATCACGAGCGTGACGTCCTGCTGCGGCTTGAAATCGTCGCCGAGGCCTTCGATGTCGTACGTCTCGTCGCCGGTGATGCCGAGCGACTGGATGCTGTCCGAGCCCTTGAACTGCAGCGGCAGCACGCCCATGCCGACCAGGTTCGAGCGGTGGATACGCTCGAAGCTGCGTGCGATCACGGCCTTCACGCCGAGCAGTTGCGTGCCCTTCGCGGCCCAGTCGCGCGACGAGCCCGTGCCGTACTCTTCACCCGCGAACACGACGGTCGGCGTATCGGCGCCGACGTACTGCATCGCCGCGTCGTAGATCGACTGCTGTTCGCCGCTCGGCTGGTGGATCGTCAGGCCGCCTTCGACGCGCGAGCCGTCTGCCTTCGCCGGGATCATCAGGTTCTTGATCCGGACGTTCGCGAACGTGCCGCGCATCATCACGTCGTGGTTGCCGCGGCGCGAGCCGTAGCTGTTGAAGTCGGCCTTCTGCACGCCGTTTTCCTTCAGCCACTTGCCTGCCGGCGAGTCTTCCTTGATCGAGCCTGCCGGGCTGATGTGGTCGGTCGTGACCGAGTCACCGAAGATGCCCAGTGCGCGCGCGCCCTTGACCGTCGGGATCGACGCAGCCGGTTCCATCGAGAAGTCGCTGCCGAAGAACGGCGGCTCGGCGATGTACGTCGACTTCGGCCAGTCGTAGACCTGGCCCGATTCGCCCTCGATCTTGCTCCAGAGGTCGCCCTTCTTGGTCAGCTTCGCGTAGTTGTCCTCGAACTTCTTCGGATCGAGCGCGAACTTGAGCAGCGCGTGGATTTCATCGCTCGTCGGCCAGATGTCGCCGAGGTAGATGTCGCGGCCGCCCTTGCCCTTGCCGACCGGCTCGGTCATCAGGTCGCGGGTGATGTTGCCGGCGATCGCGTAGGCGACGACGAGCGGCGGCGATGCGAGGAAGTTCGCGCGGATGTTCGGGTGGATACGCGCTTCGAAGTTGCGGTTGCCCGACAGCACGGCAGCCGCGACGATATCGTTCTTCGTGATCGCTTCGTTCAGTTCCGGCGTCAGGTCGCCCGCGTTGCCGATACAGGTCGTGCAGCCGTACGCCGCGACTTCGAAACCGAGCTTGGAGAGGTAGGGCAGCAGGCCCGTCTTCGTCAGGTATTCGGTGACGATGCGCGATCCCGGCGCGAGCGAGGTCTTGATCTTCGGATCGACCGTGAGGCCGGCCTCGACCGCCTTCTTCGCGAGCAGGCCGGCGGCCAGCAGCACGCTCGGGTTCGACGTGTTCGTGCACGACGTGATCGCGGCGATCAGCACGTCGCCGTTCTTCACGTCGACGCCGTTGCTCGTCGTGTACTGCGTGTTCAGGTCGTCCGCCTTCTTCGCGAAGCCGTTGTCGGCGACCGGCTTCGAGAACAGGTCGCTGAACGTCGACTTGACGTTGCCGATCTCGATGCGGTCCTGCGGGCGCTTCGGGCCGGCCAGCGACGGTGCGACCGTCGCGAGGTCGAGCGTCACCGTCTTCGTGTAGTCGATGTCGCCGGCCTTCGGGATGCCGAACAGCTTCTGCGCCTTGAAGTAGTTTTCGAACGCGGCGATTTCCGCCTTCGTGCGGCCCGTGCCTTCGAAGTAGTCGATCGTCTTTTCGTCGACCGGGAAGAAGCCCATCGTCGCGCCGTATTCCGGCGCCATGTTGCCGATCGTTGCGCGGTCCGGCAGCGACAGCGACTTCGTGCCTTCGCCGAAGAATTCGACGAACTTGCCGACGACCTTCTCCTTGCGCAGCATTTCGGTGATCGTCAGCACCAGGTCGGTGGCCGTCACGCCTTCGCGCAGCTTGCCCTTCAGCTCGACACCGACGACGTCCGGCGTCAGGAAGTACACCGGCTGGCCGAGCATGCCGGCTTCGGCCTCGATGCCGCCGACGCCCCAGCCGACCACGCCGATGCCGTTGATCATCGTCGTGTGGCTGTCCGTGCCGACGAGGGTATCCGGGTAGTACACGGCGTCGCCGCCGTCCGCCTTCTTGTGGACGCCGCGCGCGAGGTATTCGAGGTTCACCTGGTGGACGATGCCGACGCCCGGCGGCACGACCTTGAACGTGTCGAATGCCTGCATGCCCCACTTCATGAACTGGTAGCGCTCGTTGTTGCGCTGGAATTCCAGTTTCATGTTCAGGTCGAGCGCGTCCTTCTGGCGGAAGTAGTCGATCTGGACCGAGTGATCGACGACGAGATCGACCGGGACCAGCGGCTCGATCTTCTTCGGGTTCTTGCCCGTGCGCTCCGCGACGCCGCGCATGGCCGCGATGTCGGCGAGCAGCGGCACGCCCGTGAAGTCCTGCAGCACGACCCGCGACACCACGAACGGAATCTCGTCGACGCGCTTCGCGGTCGGCTTCCAGTTCGCGAGCTGCGCGATGTGCTCTTCCGTGATTTTCTTGCCGTCGTAGTTGCGCAGCACGGACTCGAGCACGATACGGATCGACACCGGCAGGCGTTCGATCTTCGTCTTCAGCTCCTTGCCGAGTTGCGGCAGCGAGTAGAACTTGCCTTTGCCGGAACCGCTGTCGAATTCCTTGAGGGTCTTGTGGAGATTGTGGGCCATGGTGATTTTCCTGGGTTTAAGGCTAGGAAACAACGTGTCCTGTAGATGACGGCTATATCACATACAAGTCGACGTACTCATCGACCGGCATCGCTTCGAGCTTTGCCTGGTCCAGCGACACGTCGAGAATCGCTTGTTGCTGCTTTGCCGGGAAACGGCGGGCGAGGTTGGTCCGGAACTTCTCGACCAGCAGCGGGATGCCGTCCGTGCGGCGTCGCTTGTGGCCGAGCGGATACTCGACTACCACTTCGGCAAGCTTCGATCCGTCCGTGAACTCGATCGTCAGCGCATTCGCGATCGATCGCTTGTCCGGATCGTGGTAATCCTTCGTGAACTGCGGATCCTCGACGCACACGCTCTTCGCGCGCAGCGCGTCGATGCGCGGGTCCGCCGCGGCCGCATCTTCGTAGTCGGCCGCGGTCAGCCGGCCGAACAGCAGCGGCACGGCCACCATGTACTGGATGCAGTGGTCGCGGTCGGCCGGATTGGCGAGCGGGCCCTGCTTGTCGATGATGCGGATCGCGGGCGCGTGCGTGCGGATCGTGATCCGGCCGATCTCGTCGGTCGTGCGGCCCGCCGCGGCGAGCTGCGCGTGCAGCTGCAGCGCGGCCTCGGCGGCGGTTTGCGCATGGAATTCGGCGGGGAACGCGATCTTGAACAGCACGTTCTCCATCACGTAGGTGCCGTACGGGCGCTGGAAGCGGAACGGCTTCCCGTCGAACAGCACGTCGTAGAAGCCCCAGGTTTGCGCGGTGAGCGCCGACGGGTAGCCCATTTCACCCGTTTTCGCGATCAGCGCGAGGCGCACCGCGCGGGAGGTGGCGTCGCCGGCCGCCCATGATTTGCGCGAACCCGTGTTCGGCGCGTGGCGGTAGGTGCGCAGCGCGTGGCCATCGACGAACGCGTTGGACACCGCGTTGATCAGCTCGTCGCGCGTGAGCCCGAGCAGCCGGCCGACGACGGCCGTCGACGCGACCTTCACGAGCAGCACGTGGTCGAGCCCGACCGCGTTGAATGAATTCTCGAGCGCGAGGCAGCCCTGGATTTCGTGGGCCTGGATCATCGCGACCAGCACGTCGCGCATCGATAGCGGCTTCCGGCCGGCCGCGACGGCCGTGCGGGAGAGCCAGTCGGCCGTCGCCAGGATGCCGCCGAGATTGTCGGACGGATGGCCCCATTCGGCGGCGAGCCAGGTGTCGTTGAAGTCCAGCCAGCGGATCATCGCGCCGATACCGAACGCGGCCTGCACGGGATCGAGCTGGAAGGACGTGCCGGGCACCTTCGCGCCGTTCGGCACGATCGTGCCGGGCACGACGGGGCCGAGCAGCTTGGTGCAGGCAGGGTAGGACAGCGCCTCGAGTCCGCATCCGAGCGTGTCGATCAGGCAATGCCGCGCCGTCTCCAGCGCGAGCGCGCTGTCGATGCCGGCGTTCAGCACGTAGTCGACGATATCGACGAGTACCGTATCCGGAGCAGGGCGGACGTTGGAGACCGGGGCGGACATCGAGGGGCGGGGAACGCGCTTAGTTCGTTGCCGGCTTCAGCTCGTTCGACTGCGTCGGCGCCGGCGTGCCTTGGGTCATTTCCGGCGTCACGCACTCGTCCGCGAGACGCTCGCCGCCGTTTGCGTCGGAGAACAGCATCGCCTTGCTCGGGATCACGACCAGCTTGAAGCCTGCTGCCGGATCGTAGAACGTGTCGGCGCCCGTCGTCGTGGCCTGACGCGGCAGCTTGTAGTTCTTCTTCGCCCAGTGAACCGTGACGACCTGGTCGCGCTTCATGTCGCCGGCGAGATCGAACGACAGGCCTTCCTTACAGGTCCACTTCACCGCGCCGTCCGGTACCGGATCGACCTTCGCTGCGGCACGCGCCTGTGCCTTCTTGCTGCGCGGGATGATGCGCTTGGCCGGCGCCGGGCGCTTGGCCGTTGCCTTCTTCGCGGTCGTCGTGGTCGTACCCTGGGCAAACGCGCTCGGAGCCGACACCAGCATCGTGGCGGACAAGGCGCCGATGGCGGTAGCGATCAGGAGTTTCTTCATGGAGTCAGAACCTTTCGATAATCAGTTGACAAGGGCCGGCAATCGAAACTGCCGACCGGATTGAAACTGCACGCGCCCCGAAAGCGCGCAGCGGCCGCTATTTTCACCTATTTGGCCGCGCAACCATCAGGTTTTCGGGCTCCGTTACGTTTTTTGTCGTTTCGCAAACCTTTGTCCGGTTTGCGCCTCTGCGAATGCATGAAACACTTGTATCGGCGCGGCGGCGCACGCTCACGGCGTGTCGCCCGCGGCGGCCGGGCCGAACAGTGGCGCGGCCTCGGCCGGTACGGGCTGGCCGGTGGCGCGCGCGCGGCGCAGCACCGACCAGTAATAGCGATAGCTCGCGCGATCGTGCAGCGTATCACCGTGGCGCGTCGGGCCCCAGTCGGCGGCCTGCGCGGCCAGCAGGATCTCGGCGGCCAGCGCGACCTCGTCGGTGCGCGGCGCGAAGGCGTCGACGATCGGGCGGATCTGCGCGGGGTGGATGCTCCACATCCGCGTGAACGCGAATTCGTCGCGCGCGCGGCGCGCGTCGCCCGCCACGACGGCCATGTCGCGCACTTCGGTCGTCACGTTGTGCGACGGCGTCTTGCCGTGCGCGTGGCAGGCCGCGGCGATTTCCAGCTTCGCGCGGCGCACGAGCGGGTGTTCGAACTGGCCGGGCGAGCGCATCGCGGTATCGGGAATCGCGCCGTGGTGCGCGGAGACGAAGTCCATCAGCCCGAAGCTCAGCGTGCCGACCATCGGCAGCGCGGCGAGGGCGGCGGCCTGCGCGAGCGCGCCGTGCGTCTCGACCAGCACGTCGACCGGGATCGGTTGCGCGATGCCGAGCTCGCGGCGTGTGCCTTCGATGAACGCGGCCATTTCGGCCGCGTCGGCGGCGTTCGCGATCTTCGGGAGCGTGATGTAGGCGGGGGCGCGTGCGGCGCGCAGCGCGATGCGCACGTCGTCGCGCCAGTGCGGATGAGAAAAGTCGTGGATGCGTACGCCGACGCGGCCGAAGCGGTTCTCGGCGCTGCCGAGCAGTTCGGCGACGAGTTCCGCGTGCGCGGCTTCCTGGCCGACGGCGGCGCCGTCCTCGCAGTCGAACGTGATGTCGAACACGGGGCCCGTTTCGGCCTGCAGCGCGAGCGACTTGCGCATCAGCTTTTCACTGCCCGCGTAGTGATCGCAGCATGGCAGGATCGCGGGCGGGGACGCCCCGTCGTACAGCACTTGTGCAGGAGTGAGCGCGGCCATCTCTTCTACGTCAGGGAAGCGGGTCAACGTGGAGAAAATCGGATTCGGGCGCGTTCTGGGCCGATGCGCGGCGAGCGCGGGGCGGCAAAACGGGCACGGATCGGATCGGGCGGCGGGGCCGGCGGCGTGCGCCGGCCCCGCCGTGACGGGTTGCCCGGAGGCTGCCCGTCACGGTGCTGAATTTAGTTCTTCAGCAGGTGGGCGACGCCGTCGCGCTCTTCGAGCAGCTCGGCCAGCGTGCCGTCCATCTTCTCGCGCGAGAATGCGTCGATTTCGAGGCCTTCGATGCGCTTGTACTCGCCGTTTTCGCAAACGACCGGCACGCCGTAGATGATGTCTTCGGGGATGCCGTACGAGCCGTCCGACGGGATGCCCATCGTGACCCACTTGCCGTTCGTGCCGAGCACCCAGTCACGGACGTGGTCGATCGCCGCGTTGGCTGCCGACGCTGCCGACGACAGGCCGCGCGCTTCGATGATCGCCGCGCCGCGCTTGCCGACGGTCGGGATGAACGTGTCGCGGTTCCACACGTCGTCGTTGATCAGCTTCAGCATCGATTCGCCTTCGGCAGTCGCGAAGCGGAAGTCCGGGTACATCGTCGGCGAGTGGTTGCCCCACACGGCGAGCTTCTCGATCGACGCGACCGGCTTGCCCGACTTGGCGGCGAGTTGCGACAGCGCGCGGTTGTGGTCGAGGCGCAGCATGGCCGTGAAGTTCTTCTTCGGCAGATCCGGCGCCGACTTCATCGCGATGTATGCGTTCGTGTTCGCCGGGTTGCCGACGACCAGCACCTTCACGTCGCGGCTTGCGACTTCGTTCAGCGCAGCGCCCTGAACCGTGAAGATCTCGGCGTTCGCCGACAGCAGGTCCTTGCGCTCCATGCCCTTCGAGCGCGGACGTGCACCGACCAGCAGCGCGACGTCGGCATCCTTGAATGCAACCTTCGGATCGTCGGTGATCACGACGCCCGCGAGCAGCGGGAACGCGCAATCGTCGAGCTCCATCACCACGCCTTTGACGGCGGCTTGGGCTTGCGGGAGGTCGAGCAGTTGCAGGATGACCGGCTGGTCCTTGCCGAGCAGGTCGCCGTTCGCGATGCGGAACAGCAGGGAGTAAGCGATTTGACCTGCGGCGCCGGTGACGGCAACGCGCTTTGCGGGCTTAGCCATTGAAAATCTCCAGGACGGTTGAAGCGTTGGACGCTAGCGAAAACGCCATTCTATGCGCGTTGTGCGTAACGTTGCATTGAAGCAGGGCGGAGGACTCGCGATGGCAGACGCGGTGAACCTGGAGACGGCCGTGGCACGTAGCCGGGGACGCGCTCTTGCACCCGCGAACCCTTGCTCGACCGGGAGTGTAGGAGTCGTCACGCGCATTGTCAAACGGTATCATATGTCTTATATAAGACAGATGTTTTGCGGAAATTGAGTGGACGAAAAAGTGCGGTTTGTGATGAAATGCGCGCCATGACATCGAACCAGGCGAATACCGCGAATCAGACCGGCGCAGGCGGCCCAGGGCAGCCGGGCGCGGGTGATCCCGTCGCTTCGCCTGCGGCCTCTCCGTCGCCGACGTTCAGCCCGTTATACCAGCAGATTAAGTCATTGATCACGCAAAGTCTCGAAACCGGTGAATGGAAGCCGGGCGAGATTATCCCGAGTGAAGTGGAACTCGCGGCCCGTTACAAGGTGAGTCAGGGCACCGTTCGCAAGGCGATCGATGAACTGGCTGCCGAAAACCTCGTGGTCCGGCGGCAGGGCAAGGGTACTTTTGTTGCAACGCACAATGAGGATCGCGCGCAGTTTCGCTTTCTTCGTTTGCTGGCCGATGACGGTGCCGAGCATCCGCACGTGAGTCGCCTGCTCGAATGCCGGCGCCTGCGCGCGCCGGCCGAGATCGCGCGGCAGCTCGACCTGAAGCCGGCCGATCCGGTCGTGCAGGTGCGCCGCCTGCTGGAGTTCGACAGCGAGGTGACGGTGCTCGACGAGATCTGGCTGCCGGGCGCGATGTTTCGCGGGCTCACGTTCGAGCGGCTGAGCGACTACAAGGGGCCGCTCTACGCGATGTTCGAGACGGAGTTCGGCACGCGGATGATCCGCGCGACGGAGAAGATCCGCGCGGTGGCGGCGGAGCCGGCGGTCGCCGACCTGCTGCACGTGCCGGCGGGTTTTCCTTTGCTGTCGGTCGAGCGTGTGTCCTATACATACGGGGATCGGCCGGTGGAAGTGCGTCGCGGCTGGTATGTCACAACCGGGTACTACTATCAGAATGACTTGAGTTGACGATGATTCGGCTCAGGCCGAGTGCATTCGCGTTCCCCACGCTCGCGAAGCACGTTTCGGGCCGCCTTTGTTCTTGTTCGCGCAACTATCCAGAGCAGACTTTCGCTGCAGCGCGATATAAAAAGGCGCTAAAATCGCGGATTAGTGTGACAACATAGTAGGGGTCTAGCATGACTGACGCAGTAAGAAAGCCGAGGCCGGAATACCGGAACATCGGATTCAGCGATATCACGATGAAATATCGCATGCCGCTGGCAGCGACTTTGTCGATTCTCCATCGAGTCAGCGGCGCGCTGCTGTTCCTGTTCCTGCCGTTCCTGCTGTTCCTCTTCGACCAAAGCCTCACGTCAGAGCTCAGCTTCGAAGTCTTCAAGGCTTTCCTCTCCAACATCATCGTCAAGCTGATCGTCCTCGCGTTGTCGTGGGCGTTCTTCCACCATTTCTGCGCCGGCATTCGCCACCTGCTGATGGACGTCAACCACGACGCCGTCACGAAGGAAGGCGGCAAGCGGACGGCAGTCGTCGTCTTTGTCGTCTCGATCGCACTGACGATCGCCATGGCCCTCAAACTGTTCGGAGCATTCTAAGAAAATGGCAGCCAACAACCGAATCGGCTCGAAGCGCCTCGTCGTCGGCGCACATTACGGCCTGCGCGACTGGCTTGCGCAGCGTATCACCGCCACGATTATGGCGGTCTACACGGTCATTCTGCTCGTCCTGTTCTTCGGCGCGCACGACTTCTCGTACGAAGGCTGGGCATCGATCTTCTCCGCGCAATGGATGAAGCTCGCGACCTTCGTGATGCTGCTTTCCCTCTTCTACCACGCGTGGGTCGGCGTGCGCGACATCTGGATGGACTACGTGAAGCCCGTCGGTGTGCGCCTGCTGCTGCAATCGCTGACCATCGTCTGGCTGCTCGCATGTGCGGGCTACGCCGCGCAGATTCTCTGGAGAGTGTAAAGAATGGCTGCAATCAAAACTTCCCTCCCGCGTCGCAAGTTTGACGTGGTGATCGTCGGCGCGGGCGGCTCCGGCTTGCGTGCTGCGCTGCAACTGTCGCGCGCGGGCCTGTCGGTCGGCGTGCTGTCGAAGGTGTTCCCGACCCGTTCGCACACGGTGGCCGCGCAGGGCGGCATCGGTGCATCGCTCGGCAACATGAGCGAAGACAACTGGCACTTCCACTTCTACGACACGATCAAGGGCTCCGACTGGCTCGGCGACCAGGACGCGATCGAATTCATGTGCCGTGAAGCGCCGAACGTCGTGTACGAACTCGAGCACTTCGGCATGCCGTTCGACCGCAACGCGGACGGCACGATCTACCAGCGTCCGTTCGGCGGCCACACCGCGAACTACGGCGAAAAGCCGGTCCAGCGCGCTTGCGCGGCCGCCGACCGTACCGGTCACGCGCTGCTGCACACGCTGTACCAGCAGAACGTCGAGGCGAAGACGCAGTTCTTCGTCGAATGGATGGCGCTCGACCTGATCCGCGACGCGGACGGCGACGTGCTCGGCGTGACGGCCCTCGAGATGGAGACGGGTGACGTCTACATCATGGAAGGCAAGACGACGCTGTTTGCGACGGGCGGCGCAGGCCGGATCTTCGCGGCGTCGACCAACGCGTTCATCAACACCGGCGACGGCCTCGGCATGGCCGCGCGTTCAGGTTTCGCACTGCAGGACATGGAGTTCTGGCAGTTCCACCCGACCGGCGTGGCCGGCGCGGGCGTGCTGATCACCGAAGGCGTGCGCGGCGAAGGCGGTATCCTGCGCAACGCGAACGGCGAGCGCTTCATGGAGCGCTATGCGCCGACGCTGAAGGATCTGGCGCCGCGTGACTTCGTGTCGCGTTCGATGGACCAGGAAATCAAGGAAGGCCGCGGCGTCGGTCCGAACAAGGACCACGTGCTGCTCGACCTGTCGCACATCGGCGCCGAGACGATCATGAAGCGTCTGCCGTCGATCCGCGAAATCGCGCTGAAGTTTGCGAACGTCGATGCGATCAAGGAACCGATCCCGGTCGTCCCGACGATCCACTACCAGATGGGCGGCATCCCGACCAACATCCACGGTCAGGTCGTCGGCACGTCGCGCGATCACAAGGAACCGGTCAACGGCTTCTACGCAGTGGGCGAGTGCTCGTGCGTGTCCGTGCACGGCGCGAACCGCCTCGGCACGAACTCGCTGCTGGACCTCGTGGTGTTTGGCCGTGCGGCCGGCAACCACATCGTCGAGCACGTGAAGAACCAGAAGGAACACAAGCCGCTGCCGGCCGATGCGGGCGAATTCTCGCTGGCGCGCCTGAACAAGCTCGACAAGTCGACGGCGGGCGAATACACGCAGGACGTCGCGAACGACATCCGCTCGACGATGCAGAAGCACGCAGGCGTGTTCCGCACGTCCGAACTGCTGAAGGAAGGCGTCGACCAGATGGCCGGCCTGGCGGCACGCGTGGAAAACATCCACCTGAAGGACAAGTCGAAGGTGTTCAACACCGCGCGCGTCGAAGCGCTCGAGCTGGAGAACCTGATCGAAGTCGCCCGCGCGACGATGGTGTCGGCGGAAGCGCGCAAGGAAAGCCGTGGCGCGCACGCACACAGCGACTACGAACACCGCGACGACGAAAACTGGCTGCGTCACACGCTGTGGTACAGCGAAGGCGATCGCCTCGACTACAAGCCGGTTCAAATGAAGCCGCTGACGGTCGAATCCGTGCCGCCGAAGCCGCGCACGTTCTAAGCCGAGTCAAAGGAATCCGAAATGGCAAAACGCATTTTTGAAGTCTACCGCTACGATCCGGACAAGGACGCAGCGCCGCGCATGCAGACGTACGAGCTGGAGCTCGAGCACGAGCGCATGCTGCTCGATGCACTGGTCAAGCTGAAGGCACTGGACGAGACGCTGTCGTTCCGCCGTTCGTGCCGCGAAGGCGTGTGCGGTTCGGACGCGATGAACATCAACGGCAAGAACGGTCTCGCGTGCCTGACGAACCTGAACGACCTGCCGCAGAAGATCGTGCTGCGCCCGCTGCCGGGCCTGCCCGTCGTGCGCGACCTGATCGTCGACATGACGCACTTCTTCAACCAGTATCACTCGATCAAGCCGTACCTGATCAACGACGCGCCGCCGCCGGAGAAGGAACGCCTCCAGTCGCCGGAAGAGCGCGACGAGCTCGACGGCGTGTACGAGTGCATTCTGTGCGCGAGCTGCTCGACGTCGTGCCCGAGCTTCTGGTGGAACCCGGACAAGTTCGTCGGCCCGGCCGGCCTGCTGCAGGCTTACCGCTTCATCGCGGATAGCCGCGACACGGCCACCGGCGAGCGTCTCGACAACCTGGAAGACCCGTACCGTCTGTTCCGTTGCCACACGATCATGAACTGCGTCGACGTTTGCCCGAAGGGCCTGAACCCGACGAAGGCGATCGGCAAGATCAAGGAACTGATGGTTCGCCGCGCGGTTTAAGGCCGGGTGCAATGAGCGACGATTCGCATCAATCCGACCCGCACCGTCGCGCGCGCCTTCGCTGGCGCGCGCGGCGGGGTCTGCTGGAAAACGACATCATCTTCGAGCGTTTCTTCGGCAGATACGAGCATGACCTCACCGATGCAGACGTAGGCGCGTTGTCGCGCCTGCTCGATCTGAGCGACAACGACCTGATGGACTTGCTCCTCGCGCGCAAGGAACCAGAAGGCGACCTAGACAGCCCGGATATTCACCGGCTGTTGGAGATGCTGCGCAACGTGTAACACGTTACGCCCGTTATCGAATCCCGTTTCTTTATTTCGATTGAGGATGTGCCATGACTCCGTCTGATGTTAAAGCCACGCTATCGTTCAGCGACAACTCGCCGAGCGTCGAACTGCCGATCTACAAGGGCACGATGGGCCCGGACGTAATCGACATCCGCAAGCTGTACGGCCAGACCGGCAAGTTCACGTACGACCCGGGCTTCATGTCGACGGCAGCTTGTAATTCGGCGATCACGTACATCGACGGCGACAAGGGCGAACTGCTGTACCGCGGTTACCCGATCGACAACCTCGCGCAAAATGCGGACTTCCTCGAAAGCTGCTACCTGCTGCTGAAGGGCGAGCTGCCGAACGCGGCGCAGAAGAAGGAATTCGTCGACACCGTCACGAAGCACACGATGGTGCACGAGCAGATGCACTTCTTCTTCCGTGGCTTCCGCCGCGACGCGCACCCGATGGCGATCCTGGTCGCCGCGGTCGGCGCGCTGTCCGCGTTCTACCACGACTCGCTCGACATCAACGACCCGCGTCACCGCGAAGTGTCGGCGATCCGCATGATCGCGAAGCTGCCGACGCTTGTCGCGATGGCGTACAAGTACAGCATCGGCCAGCCGTTCGTGTATCCGAAGAACTCGCTGTCGTACAGCGCGAACTTCATGCACATGATGTTCTCGAACCCGTGCGAAGAGTACAAGGTCAACGACGTGCTCGTCCGCGCGCTCGACCGTATCCTGATCCTGCACGCCGACCACGAGCAGAACGCATCGACGTCGACGGTCCGTCTGGCCGGTTCGTCGGGCGCGAACCCGTTCGCATGTATCGCGGCCGGTATCGCCTGTCTGTGGGGCCCGGCGCACGGTGGTGCGAACGAAGCCGCGCTGAACATGCTCGAGCAGATCGGCTCGCCGGACAACATCCCCGAATTCATCAAGCAGGTGAAGGACAAGAATTCGGGCGTGAAGCTGATGGGCTTCGGCCACCGCGTGTACAAGAACTACGACCCGCGCGCGAAGCTGATGCGCGAAACGTGCTACGAAGTGCTGAACGAACTGGGCCTGCACGACGACCCGCTGTTCAAGCTCGCGATGCAGCTCGAGAAGATCGCGCTGGAAGACGAATACTTCGTGTCGCGCAAGCTGTACCCGAACGTCGACTTCTACTCGGGCATCGTCCAGCGCGCGCTGGGCATCCCGACGTCGATGTTCACGTGTATCTTCGCGATGGCACGTACGGTCGGCTGGATCGCACAGTGGAACGAAATGATTGCCGATCCCGAACAGAAGATTGGCCGTCCGCGCCAGCTGTTCATCGGCGATTCGCCGCGCGAAGCGAAGCCGATCAGCGCACGTTAAGTCGTGCGCGGCGCGAACGGCCGGCAGGCCGCTCGCGTCGGGCGAAACGCAACGCCACGACACCCCGACGGATCATCCCGTCGGGGTGTTTTCATTTGCGCGCCGGATCGGTGCGGCGCTCCAGCGACGGTGGCCGCGTCTCGAGCGCCGGCGCGTTGTCGTCGGGCGGGTGGCCGTGCTGCAGGAAGAACCGGCGGTATGCGCCGGGCGTGATTCCGCGTGCGGCGAGGAACTGGCGGTTGAAGTTCGCGGGATTCGGAATGCCGCAGCGCGCGGCCACGATCGCGATCGGCCAGTCGGTGCCGACGAGATGACGGCACGCGTGCGCAAGCCGCAACCGCTGCACGTAGCGGCCGACGCTTTCGCCGAGATGCCGGACGAACAGGCGCTGCAACGTGCGCTCGGACAGGTGCGCGGCAGCGGCGAGCGCGTCGATGCGCAGCGGTTCATGGAAGTGCCGGTCGATCGCGTCGAGCACGCGATCGAGGCGCTCGGCTTCGGGGGCGGCCGCGTCGGCGGGTGGTGACGTTCCGTCGCGCCGTTCGTAGGCATGGGCGGTGGCGAGCGGTTCGCCGCCGGCTTCCGCGAGGTCGGCGAGCGTGTCGAGCGCGGCCGCGAGCCGTATGCGCGGAGCAGGATCGAGCAAGCGCGGCAGCCGTGCGCGCATCGCGCGGGCCGTGTCGGTATCGAATCGCAGGCCCGGCGCCGCACGTCGCAGCAGCGAGCGTAGCGGCGCGTATTCGGGACAACAATCGGCAAGCCGCCGCACCCAGTCGCCATCGAACCAGACGACGAGCGCGACTTCGGGCGCATCGCGATCGATGCGCGCGTTCGACGACCACGTATGCGGCAGGTTAGGCGGCACGAGCACCAGATCGTCGTCCGCGTAGCGCGCGACGTGATCGCCGATGAAGCGCTGGCCGCGGCTGTTGAGCGTCAACGTCAGTTCGTATTCGGGGTGGCGATGCCATTCGAACGGGATGCGCGCGAGCTGGCGGTGATACACGCGGATCGAACAGCCGGGCGCGAACGTCACGTGCTCGTACTGCGGTTTCATCGCGGCCTCCGGGCGAGGGCGGGCACCGCGCCGTGGCATGATCGCGAGTGATCGTCACGACGGAGCGATGCCATGTTTTCACATGTTTGCGTGGGCGTCAGCGACACCGCGCGCGCCTACGATTTCTACGCGCCGCTTTTCGCGGAACTCGGGCTGCGCCTGAAGTTTCGCGAGCCGGACGGCTGGTCGGGCTGGATGCCGGCCGATACCGACCGGCCGCTGTTCTTTTTCGGCCAGCCGCTCGACGGCCGCGCGCCCGAACCGGGCAATGGCCACACGATCGCGTTCGACGCGCCGACCCGCACGCACGTCGATCGCTGCCACGCGCTCGCGCTGCGCCACGGCGGCACCTGCGAAGGGCCGCCGGGCCCGCGGCCGCACTATCACCGCGACTACTACGGCGCCTATTTTCGCGACCCGGACGGCAACAAGCTCTGCGTGGTCTGTCATCGTCCCGAGTAACGCACGGTTGTCAGGATTGTATCGATAGTTGACCGGATAGTAGTGATAGTGGCCGTGCGCTCGCCGTACGCTGACAGCACATCACGACACGCTTCAGCGAGGAGACCACGATGCAACTGACGATTGACGATCTGCCCGCCGCGATCCGCGCGGCGAAACGTGCGCTGCGCGCCGACCTGCCCGGTTACGCGGCGACGTTCCGCGAACTGGAGGGCGACATCGCGCGACAGGTCGACGCGATCCGCCGCGCGCATGCGCATGGCCATGACGTGATTCCGGTGGTGCCGTTTGCGGATATCGCGGGCGGGACCGTCGATCCGCACGCGATTGCCGCGGTCCGCACGCATGGCGCGGTCGTGATTCGCGGCGTATTCGATGCGCAGCAGGCGCGCGACTGGAACGACGAGATCGGCACGTACCTGGATTCGAACCGCTTCGCCGAGCGGTTGAATGCGCGCGCCGAGGATCGGTATTTCGGCAATCTCGCGTCGGGCAAGCCGCAGATCTACGGCGTCTACTGGTCGAAGCCGCAGGTGGCCGCGCGCCAGTCGCAGGCGCTCACGCAGGCGCGCGTGTTCCTGAACCGCCTGTGGCGGCATGCGGACGGCGTGCGCACGCACTTCGATCCCGACCGGGTGCCCGCCTATGCGGACCGGATTCGCCGCCGGCCGCCGGGTTCGACGTCGCTCGGGCTGTCGCCACATGTCGACGGCGGCTCCGTCGAGCGCTGGCTTGGCGCGAACTTCCGCCAGGTCTACCGTCACGTGCTGGCCGGCCGCTGGCGCGATTACGACCCGTTCGATGCCGCGTTCCGCCCCGACGTCGAGGAGATTCCGTCGCCGGCCGTGTGTTCGATGTTCCGCACGTTCCAGGGCTGGACCGCGCTGACGCCGCAGGGGCCCGGCGACGGGACGCTGCAGCTGATTCCGGTGGCGAACGCGATGGCCTATGTCGTGCTGCGCGCGCTACAGGACGACGTGGCCGACGACGACCTGTGCGGCGCGCGTCCCGGCCGCGCGCTGTCGATCCGGCCCGAATGGCACGCGCTGCTGCTCGATGCGCTGGTGCCGATCCCGCACATGGCGCCGGGCGACGCGGTGTTCTGGCACGGCGACGTCGTGCATGCGGTCGAGGATGCGCACCGCGGCAGCGGCGACAGCAACGTGATGTACATCGCGGCCGCGCCCGGCTGCGCGAAGAATGACGCGTACCTGCAGCGCCAGCAGGCCGCGTTTCTGCGTGGCGAGAGCCCGCCCGACTTCCCGGCCGATCATTTCGAGGTCAAATTCGACGGACGCGGCGGGGAGGGCGATCTCACGGCGCTCGGCCGCGCGCAGATGGGGTTCGGGTCAGGCGCGTAACGGGCGCGCCGCGCGCGAAAGCGGCCGTTCGCGATGCAGCGGTCGGCCGTCTGCCGAATCCGCTGCCTGCCGCATGCAATTCGACGCAATCGGCTGTCGGCGCAGCCGAAATCGACGCGAATTGCGCAATTTGGCTTCCGATAATGGTCCGGACACAACGCAGCTGCCCCGTGCCCCGCACGGGTGTGGCGATGACCATGGAGGAGTCGATGCAATTTACGCAAGCGATCGTTCGCCGTCCCGCGCCGTCCTGTGCCGCGGGCCTGACCACCGCCGAACTCGGCGCACCCGACTATGACAAGACACTCACGCAGTTCCACGCGTATTGCGACGCGCTGAGCACGCTCGGCGTCGCGCTGACCGAGCTGCCGTCGCTGGAGGCGTTCCCCGATTCGCATTTCGTCGAGGACGTCGCCGTCGTGACGCCGGAATTCGCGGTGATCACGCGCCCCGGCGCGCCCGCGCGGCGCGGCGAGACGGTGCATATCGAAGCGGCGCTCGCCGCGCATCGCGACCTGCTGCCGATGCAGGAAGGCCGTCTCGACGGCGGCGACGTGATGCTGGTCGGCAAGCGCTTCTACATCGGCCTGACGGGGCGCACCGACGCCGAAGGCATCGCCGCGTTCGAATCGCTCGTGTCGCGCTACGGCTATTCGGTCGTCGCGGTGCCGGTGGGCGCCGGCCTGCACCTGAAATCGGTCGTCAACGCGCTCGGCGACGACACGCTGCTCGTGACCGAAGCGCTGGCCGCGCATCCGGCGTTCGCCGACTATCGCCGGATCGCGATCTCGGCCGCCGACGAATACGCGGGCAACACGCTGCGCGTGAACGGCACGCTGATCACGCCGGCCGGCTATCCGCGCGTGCACGATGCGATCGCGTCGCTCGGGCTGCCGCTGCACGTGATCGACACGAGCGAGTTCCGCAAGATGGACGGCGGCCTGACCTGCCTGTCGCTGCGGTTCTAGCCGATTGGCGCGCGGCCGCTTCGGCCGGATAATGTGGCCCCCGCGCGGAAATGGAGACGTTCCGCGCACCAGCCACGACCCGACCGGAGCGAACGCGGATGACCGACAAGAAGATGCAGCTCGACAAGATCGATCTCCGGATCCTCGACATTCTGCGCACCGACGGACGGATTTCATACCGGAAGCTGTCGGAGCTCGTGAACCTCACGCCGCGGCCGTGCCAGGCGCGCGTGGAGCGACTCGAGGCGCTGGGCGTGATCGAAGGCTACCGGGCGGTGATCAAGGCGCCCCGCGCGACCAAGCCGGTCGTCGTGATCGCGCAGATCGTGCTGGCCGACCACGGTCGTTCGCAGGCGCCGTTCGAGGACGAGATGCGGGCGAATCCGGCCGTGCTCGATTGCTGGCTCGTCAGCGGCACGTTCGATTTTCTCGTGCGGCTCGCGTGCGAGGATCTCGACGAGTACCGGAGGATCGCGAACGTCTGGCTGGAAAGCCCGCGGTTCCGGATCGAAAAGATCGTGACGACGGCTGAACTGCAGGCGATCAAGCGCAGCGTCGTTTGACGCGGCCGGGAAGGTCCGGCTTCCATGCGAATGACCCGGTCAATCGATTTGTATTCCGAATCAAATTGATCGAACCGAAATCCAATCGAGGTGAAAACTATGGATGCTTTGCAAGCGGCAGCGGAGACGGCCGCACCGTCCGGGGCGACGCTCAAGCGCCGTCTGCAGGGCCGCCACATCGCGATGATCGCGATCGGCGGCTCGATCGGCACGGGGCTGTTCGTCGCGTCGGGCGCGTCGGTCGCGCAGGCGGGGCCGGGCGGTGCGATCGCCGCGTATATCGCGATCGGGATCATGGTCTACTTCGTCGTCACGGGCCTCGGCGAGATGGCGGCGCTGATGCCGGTGTCGGGCTCGTTCGCGATCTACGGCGAGAAATACGTGGACGAAGGCTTCGGCGTCGCGCTCGGCTGGACCTACTGGTACAGCTGGGCCGTGACGATCGCGATCGAGCTGGTGGCCGCGCAGATCGTGATGCGCTACTGGTTTCCCGCCGTGCCGGGCGTATGGTGGGGCGCGGCCTTCCTCGTGCTGATCTTCCTGCTGAATACGCTGTCGGTGCGCGGCTTCGGCGAATCGGAATACTGGTTCTCGCTGATCAAGGTCGTCACCGTGATCGCCTTCATCGCGGCCGGGCTGCTGATCGCGGCCGGCGTGCTCGGCAGCGGGCATCCGGTCGGCTGGCACAACTTCACGACCGGCGACGCGCCGTTCGTCGGCGGCGTGCACGCGATGATGAGCGTCGCGCTGATCGCGGGATTCTCGTTTCTCGGCACCGAGCTGGTCGGGATCACGGCCGGCGAATCGGAGAATCCGCGCAAGACGATCCCGCGCGCGGTGAAGCAGATCTTCTGGCGGATCATGCTGTTCTACGTGCTCGCGATTTTCGTGATCGGCCTGCTCGTGCCGTACACGGACCCGAACCTGCTGAAGAGCGACGTGACCGACATCGGCGTGAGCCCGTTCACGCTGGTGTTCAGTCACGCGGGCTTCGGGCTCGCCGCCGGCGCGATGAATCTCGTGATCCTGACGGCCGTGCTGTCGGCCGGCAATTCCGGCACGTACGCGGCGACGCGGATGCTGTACAACCTCGCTTCGGAAGGGCGCGCGCCGGCGATGTTCGCGACGCTGTCGCCGGGCGGCGTGCCGCGCAACGCGCTGTACGCGACGATGGCCGTCGGCGGGCTGTGCTTCCTCACGTCGCTGACCAACAACCAGAGCATCTATCTGTGGCTGCTGAATACGGTCGGCATCACGGGTTTCATCGCGTGGCTCGGCATTGCGGTCTGCCATTACCGGTTCCGCAAGGGGTTCCTGAAGCAGGGCTACCGGCTCGATCAGCTGCCGTATCGCGCGAAGTGGTTCCCGTTCGGGCCGCTGTTCGCGATCGCGATCTGCATCGTGATCTCGCTCGGGCAGGATTACCAGGCGTTCTTCGCGGCGCGCATCGACTGGATGGAGGTGCTGTCGATCTATGTGTGGATTCCGCTGTTCGTCGCGATCTGGTGGGCGTATCGCCGCGCGCGCAAGAGCCGGCTCGTGCGCTACGAGGAGATGGAGATCGGGCCGTGGCTGATGCGCTCGGTCGAGGCGATCGATGCGGCGGCGGAGCCACGCGAGCGATCGCGCGGCGCGTAGTGCACACGCCGTATCGACGCGGGGCTGCTGAGGTTCGCGGCGGCTGCGTGAGCCGCCGCGTTCAGTTCAGGTCAGGCAGGCCTTCATGAAGTCGACCCGCGCGAGCACCTTCTGCGGCACGTGCGTGGTCGCGTGAACGGGAACGGTGCCGCCGCGCGCGACGACGCACCTATGTCGGCGGCCGTTACTTGTCCAGCTCCGGATAGTGCCGGAAGATCCCCATGTCGTTGAACGGGATGCGGCGCTCCGACTCGAGATAGCGCACGACGGGCGGATGCTGCGCGACGCGGTCGTGCAGCGCGACGAGCCCCGCGACCTTCCGCTCCGCGCGCTTCATCGCCTTCGGAAACGCGTAGCGCAGGCCCTCGACAAGCTGGAACATCGACAGGTCCGCATAGCTGAGCGCGCTGCCGGCGATGTAGCCGCCCTCGTGCGGATTCTGTTCGAGCACGCGATCGAAGTAGCCGAGGAATTTCGGCAGCCGGTTCTCGAGGAAATCGGCCGCACGCTCGGCGGCTTCCGCTTGCTGGTCCTCGTAGTACAGGCAGCTTGCGATCGGATGATGCGTGTCGTGGATCTCGGTGACGAAATCGGCGACGGTCAGCTGGAGCTGGTGCACCCACAGCCGACCGGCTTCGTCGTCGGGCGCGAGCCCGAGCCGCGTGCCGAGAAACAGCAGGATGTTCGCGGTCTGCCCGACGACCAGGTCGCCGGCCTTCAGGAACGGCGGCGCGAGCGGTACGCATTCCGCTTTCGTGCTGTCCATCATGCGCATCATTGCCGACACGCCCATCCCGCGCCCCGATTCGCGCGCGACGTCGACATAGTCGGCTTCGGCCGCCTCGAGCGCGAGCCGCACGTATTCGCCGCGGCCCTGGATCTCGGGCCAGTAATAGAGTTCATATCGCATGCTGTGCTCCTGTCCGCTGAACCGGCTGTTGGCGGTTTCGTGAAGACCGGGCGGCCGTGCGCCGCCCGTTGCGAATAGACAGTCTAGAAGATCACGGGAAAAGCGCCGCGCGCGTTACGCGTGACGCTTCACTCGCCGCGTACGCCGCGTTCGCCGCCTTCGGGGCCGTAGAAGAATACCCACGTCGAGAAGTCGTCGGAGAAGCCGACGAAGCGATGCTCCGCGTGCGCGGCGACGAACAGCGCATCGCCGGCCGTGACGCTGCATTCGCGTCCGTCGACGACGAAGCGCGACGTGCCGGTCGCGATCACGTAAACCTCGTCGCGCGTATGCGGCTTCTGCTTGTCCTCGATGCGGGGCCGGTACAGTTCGACGTCGAGCGAACCGTGGCGAAACAGTGTCATGAATAGCGTGCCTTCGTAGTCGAGGCGCGCAAGCGATTCGTTCAGGCCGAGCTTCATCGTGGTGGGCTCCGGATCCGATCGTGGGGACGTGCGTTGCATCATCGTATCGCGAAATTGGGCGATCACGGTTCAGCGCGCGACGAAGCACGCGAATCGCATCACTCGCCACCGATGGAACATCGGCAAGTCCGCTCGCCACGCATGAAACAAAATCGTCCATCGGTGAAACGGCGTCACGATAGCCTGCATTCGATCGACAGGTTCACCGCAATTTAATAAACGCCCACTACGATCCAGCATCGTCGATCGACAGCGTGCTGCGATCCGATCCGCGCGTCGATCCTGTCGCCCGCCTTCCAGCCGCGCGACGTGCCCGATTGTCATTTCCCGTGAACCCGCGATTTGCATCGCCGCGACTGGTCGCCGGCGTTGTTCGCATCGTTTCGTATTTCTTATGAATCTGAATCCGTCGGCCTCTTCACGCAGAAAATTCCTTGCCGCCGCACCCGCCGTTGCGGCGGCACCGCTGCTGAGCGCATGCGGCGGCGACGACGTTACGTCGGCGCCCATCACCGATTCGGCGCTTGCTGCCCAGATGTCCGCAAAACTGAACGCGCAGCTCGGCGATGCGGCGACGGTCAACGCGATCGTGCCGGCGTTGACCGACGTCGGCTTCACGTGGGACCTGCCGACGGCCCCGGCCGCGCAGGTCGGCGCGATCGTCGCGTACAGCTTCGGCAACCGTCCGAACGCGGCGAGCGGCAACACGTCGAGCAACGGCGGCAACCAGGCCGCGCTGCCCGATCCGGGACCGGTCAACGAAGCGCTCGCGGATGCCGTGTACCGCATCCGCCAGTTGAAGCCCGTCAAGGTCTACGCGCAGTGGGAAATCGCGCGCTTTCTCGTGTCGAAATACGGAATGGGCACCGACGTGTTGTCGTCGATCGAGCCGGTGATCGCGAGCGACGGTTCGATCGTGTACCTGAGCACGGCAGGTGTCGCGGCGGTGGCTGTGTCGCGCGCGGGCGGTGCGGCCGCGATGGGCACCGTCGCGGTGGTCGGCCATCGCGACCATGCGAAGCGCTGCATCCAGACCTCGCAGCAGGCGGGCATGAAGGCGGCAGCCGTTGCCGAGGTACCGCTCCCGACGATGTACGACCCGCAATCGGGCCAGCCGTGGACGCGCAATCGCAGCCTGTATCTCGTGCACGACATGTATGCGCAGATGCTCGGCCGCGCGATGGCCGCGACGATGCAGGCGTTCCCGAAGGGCTGACGCCTTCCGTTTTTCACTCGAATCTCATGACCATGACGACCCGCCGCCATTTCCTGGCTTCCACTTCCGTGTTCGCCGCGTCGTGCGCCGCCAGCGCGCCGAGTTTCGCGAGCGACGCACCGGTTTCCGATGCCGAACTGCAACGCCAGATGCTCGGCAAGCTGACGACCGAGCTGAACGACCGCGCAACGGCCGCCGACGAGGCCGGCTACCTGTTCGACACCTTCTTCTCGTGGACGCCGCCGACCGTCGATTCGAGCCGCATCCGCACGATCGTCGCGTACGGCTTCGGCAGTCGCGCGCCGGCATCCGGCACCGTGCCCGTACCGGGGCCCGTGAATGAAGCGATCGCCGATGCGGTGTTCCGGCTGCGCCAGACGATTGCGATGCCGATTTTCGCGCAGCAGGAGGTCGCGACGGTGCTCGCGTCGAAGTACGGGCTGACGGCCGGCGTGACGTCGATCGCGACGCCTGCCGCGGTTGCCGGCAGCCCGATCCCGACGCCCGACGGCGTCGCCGCCGCGATCGTCAGACAAGCTGGCTCGGCCGCGGCGCTCGGCACGGTCGGGATCGTCTCGCACGCGGATCAGGCGTCGATCGCCGTGCGCGTGTCGAATGCGGCGGGGATGCAGGCGGCGGTGCCGGCCGGGCTGGCGCTGCCGTCGCTCTACGACACATCCGCGCAGCAGCCGGCGATGCGCCGCCGCGATCTGTACCTGATGAGCAATGTCGGCATGCAGTTCGCGATGCTGCGGCTCGATTTGATCAACCGCGAATATCCGAACGGCTGAGCCGCGGGGCTTCGGCCCGGCGCGCGCGATCCGTGCGACGCGATCCGCGATCGCAGTTCACCGGATCCCGCGCGCCCCGTTTGCCGGGTAATGCCGATACAGGTATTGGCACTACCAGCCAAACCACTGTTTTTAATGGGTTTTTTCGCATCCGGCCTGCGCCGCGACGCGTTCTGCGTGGCATAATCGACCGCATCCGTAAGGCTTGTAGTCACAACGACCCCGCATACCCATGGCACAGACTCTCTACGACAAACTGTGGAATACCCACGTGGTCCACACCGAGGATGACGGCACGACTTTGCTGTACATCGACCGTCAGCTGCTGCATGAAGTCACGAGCCCGCAGGCATTCGAAGGGCTGAAGATCGCACAGCGTCCGGTGTGGCGCATCAGCGCGAACCTGGCCGTGTCGGACCACAACGTGCCGACCACGGACCGCAGCCACGGCATCGCCGATCCCATCTCGAAGCTGCAGGTCGACACGCTCGACTCCAACTGTGATGCGTTCGGCATCACGCAGTTCAAGATGAACGACGTGCGCCAGGGCATCGTCCACATCATCGGGCCGGAGCAGGGCGCGACGCTGCCGGGCATGACGATCGTGTGCGGCGATTCGCATACGTCGACGCACGGCGCGTTCGGCGCGCTCGCGCACGGCATCGGCACGTCGGAAGTCGAGCACGTGCTCGCGACGCAAACGCTGCTGCAGAAAAAGAGCAAGAACATGCTCGTGAAGGTCGAGGGCGCACTGCCGCGCGGTTGTACCGCGAAGGACATCGTGCTCGCGATCATCGGCAAGATCGGCACGGCAGGCGGCACGGGCTACGCGATCGAATTCGGCGGCTCGACGATCCGCGCGCTGACGATGGAAGGCCGCATGACGGTCTGCAACATGGCGATCGAGGCCGGCGCGCGCGCGGGCATGGTCGCCGTCGACGACACGACGATCGATTACCTGAAGGGCCGTCCGTTCGTGCCGACCGGCGCGGAATGGGATCAGGCCGTCGAGTACTGGCGCCAGTTCAAGTCCGACGAAGGTGCGCAGTTCGACCGCGTGGTCGAGCTGAACGCGGCCGAGATCGTCCCGCAGGTCACGTGGGGTACGTCGCCGGAAATGGTCACGTCGATCGACGGTCGCGTGCCCGATCCCGAGCGCGAGAAGGATCCGGTCAAGCGCGACGCGATGGAGCGTGCGCTGGCCTACATGGCGCTCGAGCCGAACACGCCGATGGAAGCGATCAAGGTCGACAAGATCTTCATCGGCTCGTGCACGAACGCGCGGATCGAGGATATCCGCGCGGCCGCGTATGTCGTGAAGAAGCTGAACCGCCGGATCGCGTCGAACGTGCGTCTCGCGATGGTCGTGCCGGGCTCGGGCCTCGTGAAGGCGCAAGCCGAGCGCGAGGGGCTCGACAAGGTGTTCACGGACGCCGGTTTCGAATGGCGCGAGCCGGGCTGCTCGATGTGCCTCGCGATGAACGCCGACCGGCTCGAGCCGGGCGAGCGCTGCGCGTCGACGTCGAACCGCAACTTCGAGGGCCGGCAGGGCGCGGGCGGTCGCACGCACCTCGTGAGCCCCGCGATGGCCGCCGCCGCGGCGATCGAAGGTCATTTCGTCGACATTCGCAAGCTGGGGTAACGCGTGACGGCATCCAAGGTCATCGCGCGGCTGGTCGCCGCGCTGGCGCTGGCGGGGCTGGGTTTCGGCCTCGCCGGCTGCAATACCGTCCAGGGCTTCGGGCAGGACGTCAACGCCGCCGGCAACGCGCTGAAGCGCGCCGCGGAGTGACGATTCCCGCCGAGAATTTGTCGATGTGTGCCGGCTGAACGCCGGCCCTTCAACCGGATAGACGGATCATGGAAAAATTCAATGTGCATACCGGCGTCGTGGCGCCGCTCGATCGCGAGAACGTCGACACCGACGCGATCATCCCGAAGCAGTTCCTGAAGTCGATCAAGCGCACGGGCTTCGGTCCGAACGCGTTCGACGAATGGCGCTACCTCGATCACGGCGAGCCGGGCCAGGACAACTCGAAGCGTCCGCTGAATCCCGACTTCGTGCTGAACCAGCCGCGCTACCAGGGCGCATCGGTGCTGGTCGCGCGCAAGAACTTCGGCTGCGGCAGCTCGCGCGAGCACGCGCCGTGGGCGCTGCAGCAGTACGGCTTCCGCGCGATCATCGCGCCGAGCTTCGCGGACATCTTCTTCAACAACTGCTACAAGAACGGCTTGCTGCCGATCGTGCTGACCGAGCAGCAGGTCGATCACCTGTTCAACGACACGTATGCGTTCAACGGTTATCAGCTGACGATCGACCTCGACGCGCAGGTCGTGCGCACGGGCGACGGCCGCGAGTATCCGTTCGAGATCGCCGCGTTCCGCAAGTACTGCCTGCTGAACGGCTTCGACGACATCGGCCTCACGCTGCGCCACGCGGACAAGATCCGCCAGTTCGAAGCCGAGCGGCTCGTGAAGCAGCCGTGGCTCAACACCAAGCTGGTCGGCTGATATCGCCTTCGAGGCGGGCGCGCTGTCGGCGCGCTCGCCGGCCTGCCTCCATAACCTACCCAGTCAGGAATAACGCATGAAGATTGCAGTGCTGCCCGGCGACGGCATCGGTCCGGAAATCGTCAATGAAGCCGTGAAGGTGTTGAACGCACTCGACGAGACGTTCGAGCTCGAGCAGGCGCCGGTCGGCGGCGCGGGCTACGAGGCGAGCGGTCATCCGCTGCCCGACGCGACGCTGAAGCTCGCGAAGGAAGCCGACGCGATCCTGTTCGGCGCGGTCGGCGACTGGAAGTACGACTCGCTCGAGCGCGCGCTGCGCCCCGAGCAGGCGATCCTCGGGCTGCGCAAGCATCTCGAGCTGTTCGCGAACTTCCGTCCGGCGATCTGCTATCCGCAGCTCGTCGATGCGTCGCCGCTCAAGCCCGAGCTCGTCGCGGGCCTCGACATCCTGATCGTGCGCGAACTGAACGGCGACATCTACTTCGGCCAGCCGCGCGGCGTGCGCGCCGCACCGGACGGCCCGTTCGCCGGCGAGCGCGAAGGCTTCGACACGATGCGCTACTCGGAACCGGAAGTGCGCCGCATCGCGCACGTCGCGTTCCAGGCGGCACGCAAGCGCGCGAAGAAGCTGCTGTCGGTCGACAAGTCGAACGTGCTCGAAACGTCGCAGTTCTGGCGCGACATCATGATCGACGTGTCGAAGGAATACGCGGACGTCGAGCTGTCGCACATGTACGTCGACAACGCGGCAATGCAGCTCGCGAAGGCGCCGAAGCAGTTCGACGTGATCGTGACGGGCAACATGTTCGGCGACATCCTGTCGGATGAAGCGTCGATGCTGACAGGCTCGATCGGCATGCTGCCGTCGGCGTCGCTCGACAAGAACAACAAGGGCCTGTACGAACCGTCGCACGGTTCGGCGCCGGACATCGCGGGCAAGGGCATCGCGAACCCGCTCGCGACGATCCTGTCGGCCGCAATGCTGCTGCGCTACTCGCTGAATCGCGCGGAGCAGGCCGATCGCATCGAGCGCGCGGTGAAAACGGTGCTCGAACAGGGTTACCGCACGGGCGACATCGCGACGCCGGGCGGCAAGCTGGTCGGCACGACCGAAATGGGCGATGCGGTGATCGCGGCGCTGTAAGGCTTTGCGGTAATAACGTAGAAAGGGCGCGAACAGGCTGCAAAAACGGCCGGTTCGCGCGCGGTTGGCCGTTGTGCGGGCAACCGGCTTTGTGTAGACTCGAACGATGGCGCATATTTCCCTGATCTCCCCGGTCTTGAAACTCCACGGCAGCATTGCCCGTGCGGGTGCGCGCGCCATCGTCATCACGAAAACCATTACCACGAAAACGATCATTAAACGCTGATCGTCCGTCGTGCCCGCCTTTTTCCCCGCGCGGTCACAGCGGGGACGGAAATGGCGGGGAAGCTCCATCAAAGGGTTAGTCATGAACGTAGGTCTCGTAGGTTGGCGCGGCATGGTCGGCAGCGTCCTGATGCAGCGCATGCAGGAAGAGGGCGATTTCGACCTGATCGAACCGGTGTTTTTCAGCACCAGCAACACGGGCGGCAAAGCGCCGTCGTTCGCGAAAAACGAGACTACGCTCAAGGATGCGACCAACGTCGACGAGCTGAAGAAGTGCGACGTGATCATCACGTGCCAGGGCGGCGACTACACGAACGACGTGTTCCCGAAGCTGCGCGCGGCCGGCTGGAACGGCTACTGGATCGATGCGGCATCGTCGCTGCGGATGAAGGACGACGCAGTCATCATCCTCGATCCGGTCAACCTCGACGTGATCAAGGACGCGCTGGTCAAGGGCACGAAGAACTTCGTCGGCGGCAACTGCACGGTCAGCCTGATGCTGATGGCGCTGGGCGGCCTGTTCCGCGAGAATCTCGTCGACTGGATGACGGCGATGACCTACCAGGCCGCATCGGGCGCGGGCGCGCAGAACATGCGCGAGCTGCTGTCGCAGATGGGCACGCTGAACGGCGCGGTGCAGGAACAGCTCGCCGATCCGGCTTCCGCGATTCTCGACATCGACCGCCGCGTGCTGGCCGCGATGAACAGCGATGCGATGCCGACCAGCAACTTCGGCGTGCCGCTCGCCGGCTCGCTGATCCCGTGGATCGACAAGGATCTCGGCAACGGGATGTCGAAGGAAGAGTGGAAGGGCGGCGCGGAAACCAACAAGATCCTCGGCAAGCCGGCCATGGGCGAGCCGGGCTCGATCCCGGTCGACGGCCTGTGCGTGCGGATCGGCGCAATGCGCTGCCACTCGCAGGCGCTGACGATCAAGCTGAAGAAGGATGTGCCGCTCGACGAGATCAACGGCATCCTCGCCTCGGCGAACGACTGGGTGAAGGTTGTGCCGAACGAGCGTGAAGCATCGATGCGCGACCTGTCGCCGGCGAAGATCACCGGCTCGCTGACGGTGCCGGTCGGCCGTCTGCGCAAGCTCGCGATGGGCGGCGAATACCTGTCGGCGTTCACGGTCGGCGACCAGCTGCTGTGGGGCGCGGCCGAGCCGCTGCGCCGCATGCTGCGCATCCTGCTCGACAAGTAAGCCCGCTTGCCGGTCCGGCCTGTGGGCCGGGCTGCACAAGATGACGCGCCGCGTCGGCCTTGATGATGTCAAGGCTGGCGCGGCGCGTTTTTCATGCGCGGATCAGCGCAGGTTCAGCAGCGTCTGGTCGACTGTCTGCTGGCTCTTGATCGTCTGCGCATTCGCCTGGTAATTGCGCTGCGCGGTGATCAGGTTCACGAGCTCGGTCGTCAGGTTGACGTTCGAGTTTTCCAGCGCGCTCCCCTGCAGCGTGCCGTGGTTCGTGCTACCCGGCGCGGAGATCTGCGGCACGCCCGACGCGGCGGATTCGGTGTACTGGTTGCCGCCGATGTTCACGAGCCCGTTCGGGTTGTTGAAGTTCGCGAGCGCGATCAGGCCGAGCACCGCGCTTTGCCCGTTCGAGTAGTTGCCGGTCAGCTTGCCGTCGGGGCCGATCGAGAACGTCGTCAGTGTGCCGCTCGCGAAACCGTCCTGCGCGAGGTTGGTCACGCCGTTCTTCCCGCCGTACTGCGTCGTGCCGCTCAGGTCGAGCGTCAGGTTCTGCGGGTTGGCGCCGCCCGTCGTGTTGGGGACCGAGAACGCGAACTGGCCGAGGCTCGGCGTCGGCTGGCCGGTGGCGGCCGAGGTCGTCGAGCTGATCCGGCCCGACGTGTCGAACGTGACCGTGCCGAGATTCGTCGGCGTCTGGCCCTGCACGCCCGCGTACGCCTGCCAGGTGCCGGCCGCGCCCTTCGTGAAATACATCGTGACCTGCTGCGAGCCACCGAGCGTGTCGTAGACCTGGATTGACGAGTTGTAGTTGTACGTCGTGTTGTCGGTCGCGTTGAACGGCGTCTTGGTCGGCACCTTGTCCTGCGAGTTCAGGTTGAACTGACCGGTGATCTTGGTCGTCGCCTGCGGTGCGATGTTGTTGGTCGGCGCCTGCAGCGGCACGGTCGCCGCGGTGTTGATCGCGCCGCCCGCGCCTGCCGCATAGCCCATCAGGTTGCGGTTTTGCGAGTCGACGATGGCGCCGTTCTTGTCGCGGTGGAACGTGCCGTCACGCGAGTACGTCGTCGCGCCGTTGCTCGACATCTGGAAGAAACCGTTGCCGTTGATCGCGATATCCAGCGACGAGTGAGTCGTATTGATCGTCCCCTGGCCGAACTGCTGCTGCACCGATGCGAGCTGCGTGCCGATGCCGATCTGCGTGTTGACCGACGTCGCGACCGAATTCGCATACATGTCGGAGAAGTTCGCGCGGCCCTGCTTGAAGCCGGTCGTGTTTGCGTTCGCGATGTTGTTGCCGATCACGTCGAGATTGCTCGACGCGCCGGCCAACCCGCTCAAACCCTGCTGATAGCCCATGTTCGATCCCCGTAACGAGCTGGTGAGTGAATGCAGTCGTGCGACTGCGCGATGCCCCCTGGCACCTCACGGCGTCAGCCCGGCCTGCGCTCCCGCCTTTCCGGCATGTGCGAACGCGATGGTCGAATTGCGCCGATTCTTGTTTGAAGTCGATCGTAGCGACCGCAATTATTTGATCTGTGTAATTTTGTGTAATGTAATTGAATTGCCGGTGAAACGATTGCTTTTGTACGACCAATGGGGAGGGCAGTATGGGCTGTAAGCCTTATGGGGCGGGGCTTTCTGGGATGAAATGTTCAATTCGACGATAAGAGAGGGGAATTGACTTCTTATCGTTCAATTGAAATTTATTGGAATGGGATTGGCGGGCCGGTGGGATTTTTTTATTGGCGGCTGTTAATCCATTAACGGCAGGCGGTGCGAATTATTGAGCGGGCGTGCCTGATTCCGCGGCCGCGGTTCCGCGTCGGGCGCCCGGGCGGGCGAGCCTCCGGTGCGCGCCCGAAAGCCGCATGATTCGTTCGGGATGCGAGGGCTTTGATTCATCGGGGAGCGTTCTTTTGATCACCCTGGCGCGCCGGCTGCAGCGTGCGGACCGGGGCGGCGGCGCGGCCGGTTGCACCTGCCGGCGACGAATTCGGCCCGAACCCGATCGCGTGAAGTAAACTACGCGGTTACGACGCACAGACCCGCCTAAAGCGTCGCGTTCCGCGCGACGCTTTTGCATTTCTGCGGCAACTTTATTGACGCTTCCAACCGCGAATCCGAGCCGCGCCTGCGCGCGGCGATAGAGCCAACGATGTCCCGAATTTCCTTGTTTCCGCGTCAGTCCCGTCTGTCGCGCGCCGTGCGTGGCGCGCTGGCGATCCTGGCGCTCGGCGCAGCCGCGTCAGCTTGGGCGGCCGGCGCCGGCGAACTGCCGGCTTCCGCTGCCGGCGCCGCGCCGCTTACCGTGACGGTCCAGCCGGGCCAGTCGCTGAATGATCTCGCGAAAGCGGCCACGCAATCGCACGATCCCGGCGTGCTCGCGCGCGCCGGCCGCACGCTGTTCGACGCCAATCCGCAGGCGTTCATGAAGCACGACGCGAGTCGCCTGAAAGTCGGTGCGACGCTGACCGTGCCCGCGCTCGACGCGACTGGCGCGGCGCTCGTGCCGGCCGGTGCCTCTGGCGCATCCGGTGCGACGGCAGCCTCGGCACCCGCCGCCGCATCGGGCGGGGTGGCGGGCGCGCAGCATGGCGCGTCCGCGCCGCATCCGGTGTCGGCCGTGCAATCCGCGCCGGTGGCGCCGGCCGTGCATGCGGCTCCGGTGAGCGGCGCGAGCGTTGCGACGGCCGCGGGGGCGTTGGCTTCGGTCGGCGCTTCGGCCGCGCACGGTGCGTCGGCTGTCGAAAGCATGCAGCCGGCGGCGCCCGCGGCCGGTGCAAGCGGCCCGCACGTGTGGAGCGGTTCGATCCAGTCGGCGCCGTCGTCCGCGAGCGAGGCCGCGGTCCAGCCTGCGCAGGGCAGCCAGGGTTCCGGCGCGAACGAACCGGCCGGCGCTGCGCCCGTCGCGGGCGCGTCGCAGCCGCGACCGTCGAGCCTGCAGCAATTGCTGGCGCTGAAGAACCGCGTGCTGATGGAGTTGCAGAAGCACGGCATCGGCAAGCCGGCCGGGCCGAACGACGTCGCGCCGTCGATTGCGGCGGCTCCTGCCGCGCCGCGTGCGGCCGCGAACGATGCGGGTGCGTCGGCTGCCGCGTCGACCGCAGGCGAAGCCGCGTCCGGCGTAGCCGCCAGCGCGGTGCAACCGGCATCGGCGCCCGCGCAACCAGCCGCGCCCGTGGCGGCGCCTGCGCGCCGTACCGAACAGATGGACTGGCGTCCGGCCGCAGTGGCCGGCGCGGCCGTGATCGTCCTCGCGGCCGGTTTCATGTGGCGCAAGCGCCGCAAGGGCCGGCGCACGGACGATACGGGTACGGCGGCTGCCGCAGCGGGCGGTGCCGCGGCTGCGGAAGCTGACGTTGCGCCGGCCGTCGAACGCGAACTGCCGATCCAGCCCGAAATGCCGGTCTCCCGCGATGCGGCTGCCGACATGCACCTTGCCGCGGCGACTGCCGCAGCGGCGGAGACGATCGAGCCGCACGATGCGGATGCAGCGACGGTGCCCGAAGCGACGAAGCCGCATGGCGAGCAGCTCGAGTTGCCGTCCGCCCACGCCGAAGACTTGCCCGTGAGCGAGGCGGCCACGCCGCCGGCGCCGCACGACACGGAACCGGTGGAAGAGGCCGCCGCCGACCAGCCGGCCGAGACGCCCGCCGCGCCTTTGGCGCCCGAAGCGCAGCACGCGGCGCTGATGCAGAACGCGATCAGCGCGCTCAACAGCCTCGACATGCCGCTGCCGCCGCGCGCACCGGACGAGCCGTCGCCGGCATCGGATGAGCCGGCTGCGCGAGCAGAGCCGTCCAGCACCGATCAAATCGCAACTAACGGTCAATTCGCGCCACACCCGCCGATTGGCTCGGGTGATCCGACCCCGGAACATCCGGCCGACCAGGACGACGAGTTCGAGTGGGACCCGGACGCGGCGACGCCCGCCGGCCACACAGGCAGCCCGTCCGCGACGTCGACGCTGCCGCCGCTCGGCGGCGCGCAGTTCGGTGCGCTGAAGCTCGATTTCGACCTCGACCTGCCGTCCACGCCGGGCGCCGCGCTTCCCGCGCTGACGCCGGGCGAACTCGCACGCATCGCGCGCAACAAGCTCGATCTCGCGTCCGAGTACGTCGAACTGGGCGATCTGTCCGGTGCGCGGACGCTGCTGCAGGAAGTGGTCGACGCGAACGACGCCGCGACGCGCGACGACGCGCGCGCGCTGCTCGCGAAACTGGCGGACGAGGCGTGATGCGGATCGCACTGGGTATCCAGTACGACGGCGCGGCGTTCTGCGGCTGGCAGGCGCAACCGCACGGCAAGACCGTGCAGAACGCACTCGAGCACGCGCTGGCCGAGTTCGCGCGGGTGCCGTTGCACACGACGGTGGCGGGGCGGACCGACACCGGCGTGCACGGGCTCGGGCAGGTCGTGCATTTCGACACGGACCTCGATCGCGACGATTTTTCGTGGGTGCGCGGAACCAACGCGTTCCTGCCGTCGACCGTGTCGGTGCAATGGGCGAAGCCGATGCCGGAGGCCTTCAACGCGCGTTTCTCGGCGTTCGAGCGCACCTATTACTACGTGCTGTACGTGCACCCCGTGCGTTCGCCGATGCTGGTCGGTCGCGCGGGCTGGATCCATACGCCGCTCGACGACGACGCAATGCGCGCCGCGGCCGCGCACCTGATCGGCGAGCACGACTTCTCGTCGTTCCGGTCGTCGGAATGCCAGTCGAAGACGCCGGTCAAACATCTGCATCAGATCGACGTGCGGCGCGCGGGCCATTTCATCCATTTCCGCTTCCGCGCCAACGCGTTCCTGCACCACATGGTGCGCAACCTGATGGGCTGCCTCGTCGCGGTCGGGCGCGGCCGCTATCCGGCCGACTGGGTTGCCGACGTGCTGGCCGGGCGCGACCGCGGCCTCGCGGCGCCCACGTTCATGGCCGACGGGCTGTACCTCGCCCACGTCGGCTACCCGGCGGAATTCGCCGTCCCGCCCGCGCAGCTCGGCAGCGTGCCGTGGAGCAGCGTCTGGGCCGATCTGGACCTTCAATCATGACGGATCACGCCGTTTATCCTTCGACTTCCGCCGCGGCCGGCCTGCCGCCGCGCACGCGCATTAAGCTGTGCGGGCTGTCGCGTCCCGAGGACGTGCTGCACGCGGCGGCGCTCGGCGCCGATGCGATCGGCCTCGTGTTCTACCCGAAGAGCCCGCGCGCGGTGACGATCGCGCAGGCGGCCGAACTCGCGCGCCTGGCGCCGCCGTTCGTGTCGGTGGTCGGGCTGTTCGTGAATGCGACCGAAGCGGAGATCGAGGCCGTGGTGCGCGACGTGCCGCTCACGCTGCTGCAGTTCCATGGCGACGAGACGCCCGAGCAGTGCGATGCGCTCGGCCGCGCGGCACGCCTGCCGTGGCTGCGCGCGGTGCGCGTCGGCCCCTCGACGCAGCCGTCCGATTTGGTAGAATCGGACCTTCATTATTCGAAAGCGCGCGGCCTCCTGTTCGACACCCTGGTGCCGGACTACGGTGGTAGCGGCAAGGTCTTCGATTGGTCTCTTATTCCCGCAGAGCTCGCGCGTCGGGCCGTTTTGAGTGGTGGCTTGAACGCGCAAAACGTCGGTGATGCGATCCGCCAGCTGCGCCCGTTTGCTGTCGATGTCTCCAGTGGCATCGAAGTGGAGGGCGCGAAGGGCGTGAAGGATCACGCCCGAATGGCGGCGTTCGTACGCGCGGTGCGCGAAGCGGATGCCGGGTGATGCAAGCCGGTGCGGCCCCGAAAGCGGGGCGCATCGACCGATCGAGAGAGACACCATGTACAACCTTCCTGATAGTCGCGGCCACTTCGGCCCGTATGGCGGCGTGTTCGTCGCCGAGACGCTGATTCACGCGCTGGACGAACTGCGCGCGGCGTATGAAAAATTCCAGAACGATCCCGACTTCGTCGCCGAATTCGAGCGCGAGCTGAAGCATTTCGTCGGCCGTCCGTCGCCGATCTATCACGCGCAGCGCTGGAGCGAGACGCTCGGCGGCGCGCAGATCTACCTGAAGCGCGAGGACCTGAACCACACGGGCGCGCACAAGATCAACAACGTGATCGGCCAGGCGCTGCTCGCGAAGCGCATGGGCAAGAAGCGCGTGATCGCCGAAACCGGTGCCGGCCAGCACGGCGTCGCGACCGCGACGATCTGCGCGCGCTTCGGGATGGAGTGCATTGTCTACATGGGTTCCGAGGACGTGCGCCGGCAGGCCGCGAACGTCTACCGGATGAAGCTGCTCGGTGCGACGGTCGTGCCGGTCGAGTCGGGTTCGCGCACGCTGAAGGATGCGCTGAACGAGGCGATGCGCGACTGGGTCACGAACATCGAAAGCACGTTCTACATCATCGGCACGGTCGCGGGCCCGCATCCTTACCCGATGATGGTGCGCGACTTCCAGCGCGTGATCGGCGACGAGTGCAAGGTGCAGATGCCGGAGATGACTGGCCGGCAGCCGGACGCGGTGATCGCCTGCGTCGGCGGCGGCTCGAACGCGATGGGCATCTTCTATCCGTACATCGACGACCAGTCCGTGCAGCTGATCGGCGTCGAAGCGGCCGGCGACGGCCTCGACACGGGCCATCACGCGGCGTCGCTGATCGCCGGCAGCCCGGGCGTGCTGCACGGCAACCGCACGTACCTGCTGCAGGACGACAACGGCCAGATCATCGAGACGCATTCGGTATCGGCGGGCCTCGACTATCCGGGCGTCGGCCCCGAGCATGCATGGCTGAAGGACAGCGGCCGCGCGCAGTATGTCCCGATCACCGACGAGGAAGCGCTGAAGGCGTTTCACGACTGCTGCCGGATCGAGGGGATCATTCCCGCGCTCGAGTCGAGCCACGCGATCGCATATGGCGTGAAACTCGCGCCGACGTTGCCGAAGGACAAGATCCTGCTCGTCAACCTGTCGGGCCGTGGCGACAAGGACATGCACACGGTCGCCGAGCGATCGGGCATCGAGCTCTGACCCCGACCGATGCGTGACCTGATCGAAGAGCCGGGCGGCGGTGCTGCGAGCGAGGCGGAGGCGGTTCAGCCTGCCGCCGCCGTGCCGCGCGCGCTGCCGTCCGGTATCGAACTGCATAACCGCGATTTCCTGACCCATGCCGCGCACCTGCCGGACGCGTCGATCGACCTGATCGTCGCCGATCCGCCGTACGGGCTCGGCAAGGACTACGGCAACGACTCGGACAAGCTGTCGGGCGACGTGTTTCTCGCGTGGACGCGCGAGTGGCTCGAACTGGCGATTCCGAAGCTCAAGCCGAGCGGGTCGATGTACATCTTCTGCACATGGCAGTACGCGCCGGAAATCTTCAGTTTCCTGAAGACGCAGCTCACGATGGTCAACGAGATCATCTGGGACCGGCGCGTGCCGAGCATGGGCGGCACGACGCGCCGTTTCACGTCGGTGCACGACAACATCGGCTTTTTCGCGGTTTCCAAGGCGTATTACTTCGATCTCGATCCGGTCCGCATCCCGTACGACGCCGACACGAAGAAGGCCCGCTCGCGCAAGCTGTTCGAAGGCAGCAAGTGGCTGGAGATGGGCTACAACCCGAAGGACGTCTGGTCGGTCTCGCGCCTGCACCGGCAGCACGCGGAGCGCGTCGATCATCCGACCCAGAAGCCGCTGGAAATCATCGAGCGGATGGTGCTCGCAAGCTGCCCGCCGGGCGGCCGCGTGCTCGATCCGTTCATGGGCAGCGGCACGACTGCGGTGGCCTGCGCACGGCAGGGGCGCGACTTCGTCGGCTACGAGATCAACGAAAGTTATTGTGCGATCGCGCACGAGCGCGTGAACGCGCTCGCCGCGCAGGCATGCGCGTGAATCGCGCCGCCGCATCGCCGAACGCAATGCATCCAGGAAAATTGCCATGTCCCGTATCCAGCAGACCTTCGCCGCGCTCGCCGAACAAGGCCGTAAGGGCCTGATCCCGTTCATCACGGCCGGCGACCCCGACCCCGCGAAGACCGTCGAATTCATGCACGCGCTCGCCGAAGGCGGCGCCGACGTGATCGAACTCGGCGTGCCGTTCTCGGACCCGATGGCCGACGGCCCCGTGATCCAGCGCTCGTCGGAACGCGCACTCGCACGCGGCGTCACGCTGAAGAGCGTGCTCGCCGACGTGAAGCGCTTCCGGGAAACCGACCCCAAAACCCCCGTCGTGCTGATGGGCTATGCGAACCCGATCGAGCGGATGGGCGTCGACGCGTTCGCGGCCGAAGCGCAGGCGGCCGGTGTCGACGGCGTGCTCGTCGTCGACTATCCGCCGGAAGAGGCGGGCGTGTTCGCCGAAAAGATGCGCGCCGCGCAGATCGATCCGATCTTCCTGCTCGCGCCCACGTCGACCGACGAACGCATCGCCGACGTCGGCAAGATCGCGAGCGGCTACGTGTACTACGTGTCGCTCAAGGGCGTGACCGGTGCGGGAAATCTGGATGTTTCGAGCATTGCGGGTAAAATCCCGGCCATCAAGTCGCGCGTGCCGGTTCCGGTGGGCGTCGGCTTCGGTATCCGCGACGCCGAAACGGCGCGCGCGGTGGCCGAAGTGTCGGACGCCGTCGTGATCGGCAGCCGTCTGGTGCAGCTGCTCGAAAGCGCCGCGCCGGAAGGCGCCGCCGCCGCGCTGAAGACGTTCATCGCCGAGCTGCGTGCCGCGCTGGACGGCGCGGGCAAGACGGCGCGATAACACCAACATAGGAAGGCGGGAACGGGCCGCGCGGCCCGACCCGCCACGGAACAGGAAACCATACGATGAGCTGGCTCGACAAACTGTTGCCGCCGAAGATCAAGCAGACCGACCCGAAAAGCCGCAAGGGCATTCCGGAAGGCCTGTGGGTCAAGTGCCCGTCCTGCGAGGCCGTGCTGTACCGCAACGACGTGGACGCGAACCTGCACGTGTGCCCGAAGTGCGATCACCACATGCGCATCGGCGCGCGCGAGCGTCTCGACGGGTTGCTCGATCCGGAAGGCCGCTACGAGATCGGCCAGGAAATCGTGCCGGTCGACACGCTGAAGTTCAAGGACAGCCGCAAGTACCCCGATCGTCTGAAGGAAGCGATGGACGAGACGGGCGAGACCGACGCGATGGTCGTGATGGGCGGGGCGATCCACACGCTGCCCGTCGTCGCGGCCTGCTTCGAGTTCTCGTTCATGGGCGGCTCGATGGGCTCGGTCGTCGGCGAGCGGTTCGCACGCGGCGCGCAGAACGCACTGGAACAGCACGTGCCGTTCATCTGCTTCACGGCGTCCGGCGGCGCCCGGATGCAGGAAAGCCTGCTGTCGCTGATGCAGATGGCCAAAACCACCGCGATGCTGACCAAGCTGGCCGAAGCGAAGCTGCCGTTCATCTCGGTGCTGACCGACCCGACGATGGGTGGCGTGTCGGCGAGCTTTGCGTTCCTCGGCGACGTCGTGATCGCCGAACCGAAGGCGCTGATCGGCTTTGCCGGCCCGCGCGTGATCGAACAGACGGTCCGCGAGAAGCTGCCGGAAGGTTTCCAGCGTGCCGAATTCCTGCTGACGACGGGTGCGATCGACATGATCGTCGACCGCCGCAAGATGCGCGACGAGATCGCGCAGCTGCTCGCGCTGCTGCAGCGACAGCCGGCCGACGCGCTGGCCTGACCGGCGCAAGGTGGTGAACTCTGCGCGTCGCCTGGCTTCAGCGTCAGGCGGCGCGCTTCGTTTTTTGGCGTAGTGGCGGTACCGATCCAGATTTGATCCGATGAGCACTTTTCCCACTCTCGACGCGTGGCTTTCGCATCTCGAACGTGCGCACCCGGTCGGCATCGACATGGGCCTGACCCGCATCGGGCAGGTCAAGACGGCGCTGCAGCTCGAATTCGCGTGCCCCGTCATCACCGTCGGCGGCACGAACGGCAAGGGCTCGACCTGCGCGTTCCTCGAGACGATTCTCGTGCGCGCGGGCTACAAGGTCGGCTGCCACACGTCGCCGCACCTGCTCGAATTCAACGAGCGCGCACGCGTGAACGGGCAGAACGTCACCGATGACGAACTGCTGCCGCACTTCGAGGCCGTCGAAGCCGCACGCATGTCGCTGCCCGAGCCCGTGTCGCTCACGTACTTCGAATTCACGACGCTCGCGATCCTGCATCTGTTCGCGTCGCGCGGGCTCGACGCGGTGATCCTCGAAGTCGGCCTCGGCGGCCGGCTCGACGCAGTCAACATCATCGATACCGACTGCGCGATCGTCACGAGCATCGACATCGACCACACCGAATATCTCGGCGACACGCGCGAGAAGATTGCGTTCGAGAAGGCCGGGATCTTCCGCGCGGGCAAGCCGGCGATCTGCGGCGATCCGGCCGTGCCGCAGACGCTCGTCGACCATGCCGAAGCGATCGGTGCCGACCTGTGGCTCGTCGGCCGCGATTTCCGCTACGAGGCGCAGGCGGGTGCGGAGCGCCAGCAGTGGAGCTACCTCGGTCGCGAGAAGCGCTATCCGGCGCTCGCGTATCCGGCGCTGCGCGGCGCGAATCAGCTGATCAATGCGTCGGCCGCGCTTGCCGCGCTCGAGGCGCTGCGCCCGCTGCTGCCGGTGTCCGCGCAGGACATCCGGCTCGGGCTCGCGAACGTCGAGCTGCCGGGGCGCTTCCAGGTGCTGCCCGGCAAGCCGGCGATCGTGCTCGACGTCGCGCACAACCCGCACGCGGCGGCCGTGCTCGAACAGAATCTCGGCAACATGGGCTTCTTCCCGTACACGTACGCGGTGTTCGGCGCGATGCACGACAAGGACATCGACGGCGTGCTGCGGCACCTGAAGGGCGAGATCGACCACTGGTGCGTGACCGATCTGCCGCTGCCGCGCGCGGCCTCCGCGGAGCAGCTCGAAGCCGCGCTGCGCAAGGCCGGCGTGGAGGAGGGGCCCGATTCGAGCGTGACGCGTTACGCGTCGCCCGCCGAAGCGTTTCGCGATGCACTAAAAAGAGCATCCGAGAATGATAGAATCGTGGTTTTCGGCAGTTTCCATACGGTTGCCGGCGTGCTGGCCTACCGTAAATCGCAGCAACACTGACTGACGGGCAGTTTCGGACTCAGCCATTCATGGGAATTTTCTCGTTCGGCAAAAAAGACGACGACGCGCCCACGCGGCGCGGCGGTCGCACCGGGACCTCCCGGAACGTGCGCACGGAGCGCACTGAACGCGTCGAGCGACGCTCACGCCGCACCGAGCGTCCGGAATCGGACGCGCTGCTCCTCGATCCGACCCTTCCAGAAAAGCAACGCGCGCGCCGTCGCCTCGTCGGCGCGATCGCGCTCGTCGTGGCTGCCGTGATCGTGCTGCCGATGGTGCTTGATTCGCACCCGAAGCCGGTGACGGACGACATCGCGATCGACATCCCGAACCGGCCCGCGCACCAGGCGGTCGCGCCGCGCGACGACGACGCATCCGATGTGCAGGCGGGCGTCGCGCACGACGAGCCGCCGGCGTCCGATGCCGCCGTCGCGGCGGGCCCGGCGCCCGCGCCGAAGGATGCCGACAAGCCGGCCGCGAAACCCGATACGACGACCACGGCAAGCGTGACGCCGCCGAAGCCCGCGCCGAAGCCGGTCGCCCCCGCGGCGAAACCGGCCGCGCCGAAGCCGGTGCCCGCGACCGTCGCGAATGCCGACACCGCAAGCCCGGACAGCAGCGACGCATCGTCGCCGGCGTCGCCGGCCGGTGCGCGCTTCGCGGTGCAGCTCGGTTCGTTCAAGGATGACGCGACGGCCCGTTCGTGGGCCACCAAGTTGAAATCGGCGGGCGTGCCCGCATATGTCGAGCATCGCAAGCAGGCGGACGGCAGCACGGCTACACTGCTGCGTGCGGGCCCATTCGCGGATCGCGCGGCGGCTTCCGCCGCGATCGCGAAGGTGCGCGAAGCCGGTCTGACGCAATAACGCACGATGCTGACGGCTTTCGACTACGCTGTATTGGCGGTGATCGTGTTGTCGGCGCTACGCGGTGCGTGGCGCGGCTTCGTCTCGGAGATTTTCGGGCTGATCGGCTGGATCGCGGCGATCGTGATCGCGGGCCGCTACGTCGGGCTGGTCGTGCCATATATTCCGGCGAACTGGCCGGGCGGCGCGCTGACGCAGTGGGTGATCGCCTTCGCGTTGCTCGTGATCGGCGTCGTGCTGGTCGCCGGTGTCGCGAACGCGCTGCTGTCGCGGATCGCGCAGGCGAGTGGCCTGGGCGGCGTCGACCGCTCGCTGGGCATGATGTTCGGGCTCGTCCGCGGCTGCGTGCTGGTGGTGCTGCTGGTCGCGGCGGCCGGGCTGACCGAACTGCCCAAACAGGATTTCTGGCGCAATGCGCTATTGCGTCCTTTCGCCGAACAGGGCGTGCACGAGCTGAAGCAGCTCCTGCCCGACGGCATGGCCCAGTACGTACGCGTGTGACGACGCGGCCGGGCAGGACGGAACCGATTTTGTCATTCTGAAGGACATGCCATGTGCGGCATCGTAGGTGTTATCTCCCAATCCCCGGTCAATCAGCTGATCTATGACAGCCTGCTGCTGCTGCAGCATCGCGGTCAGGACGCGGCGGGCATCGCGACGGTGGACGGCAGCAATTTCCACATGTACAAGGCGAACGGCATGGTGCGCGACGTGTTCCGCACGCGCAACATGCGCAGCCTGCCCGGCACCTACGGCATCGGCCAGGTGCGCTACCCGACGGCCGGTTCGGCGTCGAGCGAAGCCGAGGCACAGCCGTTCTACGTGAACGCGCCGTTCGGGATCATCCTCGCGCACAACGGCAACCTGACGAACTGGCAGCAACTGAAGGACGAGATGTTCCGGATCGATCGCCGGCACATCAACACCAATTCCGACAGCGAAGTGCTGCTCAACGTGTTCGCGCACGAGCTGCAACTGTCGACCACGGGCCTCGAGCTCGATCCGGCCTCGGTGTTCAAGGCAGTCTCGGGCGTGCATCGCCGCCTGCAGGGCTCGTATGCGATCGTGTCGCTTATCGCCGGCTACGGCCTGCTCGCGTTCCGCGATCCGTTCGGCATCCGCCCGCTCTGCCTCGGAAAGCTCGAGACCGAGCACGGCACCGAGTGGATGGTCGCGTCGGAGTCGGTGGCGGTCGAAGGCATCGGTTTCGAATTCGTGCGCGACGTGCAGCCGGGCGAAGCGATCTTCATCGACCCGGCCGGCAACTTCCACAGCCAGCAGTGCGCGGAGAAGCCGACGCTGAACCCGTGCATGTTCGAATACGTGTACCTCGCGCGTCCGGATTCGTGCCTCGACGGCGTGCCTGTCTACAACGTGCGCCTGCGCATGGGCGACTATCTCGCCGAGAAGATCAAGCGCGAGCTGCCGAACGTGCCGATCGACGTCGTGATGCCGATTCCCGATTCGTCGCGCCCGGCTGCCATGCAGGTCGCCGCGAAGCTCGGCGTCGAGTATCGCGAAGGCTTCTTCAAGAACCGCTACGTCGGCCGCACGTTCATCATGCCGGGGCAGGCGGTGCGCAAGAAGTCGGTGCGCCAGAAGCTCAACGCGATGAGCATCGAGTTCAAGGACAAGAACGTGCTGATCGTCGACGATTCGATCGTGCGCGGCACGACCTCGCACGAAATCGTGCAGATGGCGCGCGATGCGGGCGCGAAGTCGGTGATCTTCGCGTCGGCGGCGCCGCCGGTGAAGTTCCCGAACGTGTACGGCATCGACATGCCGACGCGCGGCGAGCTCGTCGCGCACGGCCGCACCGACGACGAAGTCGCGAAGATCATTGGCGCCGACCACCTGATCTACCAGGACGTCGACGATCTGCGCCGCGCGGTGCGCGACATCAACCCAAAGCTCGAACGCTTCGAGGCGTCGTGCTTCGACGGCAACTACATCACCGGCGACGTGACGCCCGAGTATCTCGACAGGATCGAGCGTGCACGCCTCACGCCGGCGTCGCAAGCCGATCGCGACACGGCCGGCGAGACCGAGCGCTCGCAGATGAACCTGCAACTGTCGGTCGAGTGACACCGGCGTACGCTTTCGCCGAAGCGTGATAGGATGTGGCCTTGCGTCGATTTGATATCAGCTTGCGGACGCGGGGCAACTTCCCAAAACAGCTAAAGCGAAGGTCGGCGGAAGTCGGCCCGAGTCGATCGCTGTCGTACCCCGAAGCCCGCTGATGCCGATGCATAGCGGGCTTTTTGTTTTGGCCTGGTTTTGGTCAGGTTTGCGCGACACGCGCAACCATCGAATACGGAAAACGGAACATGGACGACTCCCTCAACTTCGACACGCTTGCCGTGCGCGCGGGCACGCTGCGCAGCGACTTCAACGAGCACTCGGAAGCGCTGTTCCTCACGTCGAGCTTCTGCTTCTCGAGCGCGGCCGACGCGGCCGAGCGCTTCGCGAATTCGGAAGACTACTTCACCTATTCGCGCTTCACGAACCCGACCGTCACCATGTTCCAGGAGCGTCTCGCGGCGCTCGAGGGCGGCGAGGCGTGCATTGCGACCGCGTCGGGGATGGCCGCGATCATGTCGGTCGTGATGTCCGCGCTGCAGGCGGGCGACCACCTGGTCAGCTCGCGCAGCCTGTTCGGCTCGACGCTCGGGATGTTCTCGCAGATCTTCAGCAAGTTCGGGATCACGACGACCTTCGTCGACCCGACCGACCTGAACGCATGGCAGGAAGCCGTGCGGCCGGAAACGAAGATGTTCTTCCTCGAGACGCCGTCGAACCCGCTGACCGAACTCGCCGACATCGAGGCAATCGGCAAGATCGCGAAGGCCGCGAACGCGCTGTTCGTTGTCGACAACTGTTTCTGCAGCCCGGTGCTGCAGCAGCCGCTGAAGCTCGGCGCGGACGTCGTGATGCACTCGGCGACGAAATTCCTCGACGGGCAGGGCCGCGTGCTCGGCGGCGCGCTGGTCGGCTCGAAGGAATTCATCATGGGCAAGGTGTTCCCGTTCGTGCGCAGCGCGGGCCCGACGCTGTCGGCATTCAACGCGTGGGTGCTGCTGAAGGGGATGGAGACGCTGTCGCTGCGCGTCGAGAAGCAGTCGGCGAACGCGCTGGAGATCGCGCGCTGGCTCGATTCGCATCCGGCGGTTGCGCGCGTGTTTCATCCGGGCCTCGAGTCGCACCCGCAGCACGAACTCGCGAAGCGTCAGCAGAAGGCGGGCGGCGCGATCCTGTCGTTCGAGCTGAAGGGCGACACGCCCGAGCAGCAGCGCGCGAACGCATGGCGCGTGATCGACAGCACGAAGCTGATCTCGATCACCGGCAACCTCGGTGACACGCGCACGACGATCACGCATCCGGCGACCACGACGCACGGCCGCATCACGCCGGAAGCGCGTGCGGCGGCGGGGATCACCGAAGGGCTGATCCGCTTGTCGGTCGGCCTCGAGGACGCGGGCGACCTGCGCAACGATCTCGCGCGCGGTCTCGGGGGCTGAGCGCGCCGGCAGCGGCCTTCATAACGATGCGACGGGGCGCGCCGGCGTCCTGTCGCCATCGGCACCGTAGTCACGGCGCACGCCTTCGCGCGTGCGCGATCCGTTCGGCGTACGTGCAGGCGGCATGTCGTCACGCACCGCGCTCACCATCCACCGCAAAGTTTCGTCGAGCGGCGTGACGGGCAGTTCGCCCACCGCGCGCCGCAGTTTGTCGCGCGACCCGCTCAGGCTCTTCACTTCGTTGTGCCGCACGAAACGCGGATCGACCGTCACGTCGATCACGTAGCCGGCGATGCGGGACAGTATCGCCAGCACTTCGTTCAGCGAATACGCACGCTCCGAGCAGACATTGAGTATCTCGCCGGCCGGCGCGGTTTCGATCAGCTTCAGATAGGCGGCCGTCACGTCGCGCACGTCGGAGAAATCGCGGCGCACGTCGAGATTGCCGAGCGAGATCCGCGGTTCGTTGCGCGCGTAGTGCGCGACGAGCTTCGGCAGCAGATACGTATCGCTCTGGCCGACGCCCGTGTAGTTGAACGGCCGCGCGATCACGATCGGCAGCCGGTCGGCCCACAGCTTCGCCGCATATTCCATCGCGAGCTTGCTGATCGCGTAGTCGTTCGCGGGGGCGGGCGGGACGTTTTCGTCGAGTACGCCGGCCGTCGAGTTGCCGTAGATGTTCGCGCTGCTCGCGAGCAGCACGGCAGACGGGCGGCGGTCGAGGCCCGCGAGCGCGGCCAGCAGGTTGCTCGTGCCGACGACGTTGACCGCGTAGGTTTGCGATGGGTCATCTTGCGCGACATGCGCGCGCGCGGCGAGATGCACGACCGCATCGGGTCGTGCGTCGGCCGCGGCCGCACGTACCGCATCCGCGTCGAGCAGGTCGACGGGCAGCAGCGTGCAGTTCGCGAACAACGGTTCGTCGGACGGCGGCGAGCCGGGCGCGACCGTGCCCCAGACTTCGTAGCCCGCCGCTTCGAGGTGTTGCACCATGTAGCGGCCGGTGAAGCCCGTCAGGCCCGTGACGAACGCCCGGCGCGGGGCGTGTTCGAGATCAGAACGTGTCATGGTGCTGGTTCCGCGTCAGATCCGCCTCGACCATCATCTGGCAAAGCTGTTCGAGCGTCGTCTCCGGTGCCCAGCCGAGCTTGCTCTTGGCCTTGTCCGCGCAGCCGATCAGCAGATCCACTTCCGCGGGACGGTAGAACTTGGGATTCACTTCGACGAGCACGTTGCCCGTCGCCACATCGAGACCGCGTTCCTGCTCACCCTTGCCGGTCCATTCGATCTGATAGCCGGCCGCCACGAACGCCATCCGCACGAAGTCGCGCACGGTTTCGGTGCGATTGGTGGCCAGCACATAGGTGTCGGGCTCGTCGGCCTGCAGCATCCGCCACATCCCTTCGACGTATTCGAATGCAAAGCCCCAGTCGCGCTTCGCGTCGAGGTTGCCGAGCTCGAGGCGCGTTGCCTTGCCGAGCTTGATCTTCGCGACGGTGTCGGTGATCTTGCGCGTGACGAACTCGCGGCCGCGCAGCGGCGATTCGTGGTTGAACAGGATCCCGCTGCTGCCGAACAGGCCGTACGACTCGCGGTAGTTCACGGTCATCCAGTGCGCATACAGTTTCGCGGCGCCGTACGGGCTGCGCGGATAGAACGAGGTCGCTTCCGTTTGCGGAATCGACTGCACCTTGCCGAACATTTCGGACGTCGACGCCTGGTAGAAGCGTGTTTTCGGGCTCACGACGCGGATCGCCTCGAGCAGGTTCAAGGGACCCAGGCCCGTCACCTCGGCGGTCGTCGTCGGCTGGTCGAACGATACGCCGACGAAGCTCTGCGCGGCCAGGTTGTACAACTCGTCGGGCTGCGTACGTTCGAGCAGGCGCAGGCTCGCGCCTGCGTCGGTCAGGTCGTGCTCGACGAGCGTGAGGTTCGGGTGCGTGTCGACGCCGAGCTCGGCGATACGCCAGAAATTCACCGAGCTGGTACGGCGGTAGGTGCCCGTGACTTCGTAGCCCTTGTCGAGCAGCAGCTTGGTCAGGTAGGCGCCGTCCTGGCCCGTGACCCCCGTGATGACGGCCTTCTTGCGAGTTTGGCTCATGGCGTTGTCCTTGTCGAAAATGATAGATGGTGAAATTCAGGCGGTCGTGCTTGCGGCGGCCGGCAATGCGCGGCGTGCGGGGCCGCGCGTCAGGCGCCGTTCGAAGCCGTACCAGCTCAAGGTCGCGTAGGCGAGCGTGATCGCGAGCGCGAGCGCGGCCGTGACGAAGCGGTTCAGGTGCAGCGGCCACAGCGCGTACAGCACGCTCAGGTGGATCAGGTAGACGGTGTAGCTGATGGTGCCCACGTAGACGAGCATCGGGTTCGTCAGCACGCGTTGCACGATGCCGCGGCCGCGCAGCGCGATCACGACGATCGACGTACACAGCAGCAGCGAGATGCTGTAGAGCGCTGCATTCGACAGTGGCGTATTCGCGGCGCGAAAGCGCGGGAACGACAGGTGCAGCCAGCCGAGGATCGCGAGCGACACGAGCGCGCCGACGATCGCGAGCGGATAGAACGGCTCCAGCGCGCGCCGGTCGCGGCGCAGCACGATCGCGAGCAGCGCGCCGGCTGCGAGCAGGTCCATCCGGAACGGCGTCAGGTAGTAGATCGGCCAGAACGAATCGAACCACGGCGTCGCGATCGCGCGCAGCACCGGCGCGGCGACGATCAGCGCGGCGGCGACCCACAGCAGCGCGCGCTCCGAGCACCACAGCACGACGAACGGCCAGAAGATATAGAACTGCTCCTCGACCGCCAGCGACCACAGCACGTTCAGGCTGTCGTGGCCGATGCTGCCGAGCGACAGCCCGATGTTGGTCGAGAAGAACGCGAACCACGGCCAGTGCGGCAGCCAGCTCGCGCCGAACAGGATCGTCGAGACCACCAGCAGCAGCACGTACGGCGGCAGGATGCGACGCACCCGGCGCGCGTAGAAGTGGCTGAAGTACGACTGCCCGCGCGCCTTGCGCTCGAGCAGGATGCCGGTGATCAGCAGCCCGCTCAGCACGAAGAACAAGTCGACGCCCATCCATAGCGGCGCCTTCAGCGCGTGCTGCAGGAACACGGCGCCCACCGCGATCGCGCGCAGCCCGTCGAGCTGCACGATGCGGCCGTGTTGCGGCGAGGCGAGGTTGGCGGGTCGCGCAAGGCCGGTCATTGCGCGGTTCCTTCGCGACGTGCATCCGATGCGTGTACGTATTGCATGCCTTTAAATGGAATATTGATTCGAAATCGATTCTAGGGAAAAGAAATCGGTAAAAAAACGCGCGCCATTTATCTGACGGCAAACATTCAAATGCCGATTATTTCGGTCGTGAGATGAAAGGTTGGCGCCCGGACAGCCGCGACAGGCGGTGTGGGGCGGCATTTTCTACGGGGCAACGTGTGAAAGGCGGTCGTTATTGCCGTTTTTGTGCGCTATTTCCTGCCTGTTCCGGTTCGATATTTCAGGCTGAAACATCCCCAAATATTTCCAAATTTCTTGTGATTATTTTTGCTTGTAACCTGCATCGCGACGTTTGAAACCCATTTATTTAGCGACAGGGTGCGCCGGCAGTCCGTGGCGGCGCCGGTCGCTTTCGCATCAAGTCTGGAGAAGCGCATTGCGACGTCTGATTCTGGTTGGCATGACGGTAGGCGCGGCGCTGCTGGCGAGCGCCGCACCGGCCGAAACGGTGTTGCCCGCGACGACGTCGTGGATCGGCAACACGTTCGGCTATGGCGACGGCAGCTGGACGCAGATCGACATCCGCGCGATCGCGGTGACGCCTGAAGGCAAGGTGTATACGAATGCGCCGTGGGATGAGAGCGGGGCCGAGGCGAGCGTCTACCAGGACGGGAAGATGCTCGGCTTCGCCGGCGGCACGCACGGCTGGGGCAACCTCGGCGGCAACGCGATCGCCGTGAACAGCAAGTATGCGTACGTCGCGATCGGCGTCGGCAATGAGCGCGGCCACCTTCAGTCGCCCGGCATCTGGCCGGACAAGGGCAAGCAGTGGTTTGGCATTTCGCGGCGCGCGATCGGCGACCTGAAGCAGCCCGCGCCGTTTCGCGCGGCGCCGCAGCCGGCACCGGGCGGCCGGGCCGATACCGGCCGCGCGCGTATGGCCGCGAGCTTCATGATGGTCAACGAGGTGCCGGCCCCCGCGCGCTCGGAAGTCGGCGAACAGAAGGCGGAAGTGGGCGGCCTCGCGGCCGACGACAAGACGCTGTTCGCGACGAATCCGTCGCGCGACGCGGTGGATGTCTACGACGCCGAGACGATGCAGCAGAAGGGCACGTGGAGCGCGCACGAGCCGGGCCGCATCGCGCTGGCGGGCGACGGCACGCTGTGGCTGCTCACGGACACGATCAACGGCCCCGCGCACCTCGTGCACATGCGCGCGGATGGCCGCAAGGTCGACGACGCGCCCGCGCTGCCCGAAGGCACCGATGCGGTGGATGTGGCCGTCGATGCGAAAGGGCGCGTGCTCGTCGCGGACAACGGGCCGCGCCAGCAGATCCTGATCTTCTCGAAAGGCGGCAAGGGTTATGCGCAGTCCGGCACGCTCGGCGAGCGCGGCGGCATCTTCGCGGGCCCCGTGCCGGGGCGGCCGGGGCCGCAGCGCTTCAACGGGCTGACGGGCGTCGGCGTCGACCGCGCGGGCAACGTGTATGTGGCGATGAACGGTATCGGACCGCGCCACGACTCGATCGGCGCGGGGCTCGGCGCGGTGCTCGAAAGCTATACGCCGGACGGCAAGCCGCGCTGGCAGGTGCAGGGGTTGCTGTTCGTCGACGGCGCGTGGCTCGACCCCGCGCGGCCGAACAGCGTGTACACGGGCAACAAGCGCTTCGAGCTCGACCTGTCGAAGCCGCCGGGCCAGGACTGGAAATACGTCGGCTTCCTGTCGAACCGCTTCAAGTATCCGGACGACCCCGTGTTCCATACGGACCAGTGGCCGGGCATGCCGATCGCGCGCCGCGTCGACGGCCGCACGTTCCTGTACCTGACCGACATGTACGCCGATCACCTGAAGATCTACCGCTTCGACGCGAAGCGCGACGGCGAGGTCGCGATTCCGTCGGGCCTGATCGCGGGACGCGCGCGGCCGGTCGACAAGGTGCCGAACAAGCCGCCCGGCGGCGACTGGCTGTGGCGCGATGCGAAGGGCAACGGCCGCCTCGACGCCGACGAGTTCACGCTCAATACGACTGGCAAGGCGAAAGCGGGCGGCTGGGGCTGGTGGGTCGACACGAAGGGCGACATCTGGCGCACGAGCGACGTGCGCGGCATTCACCGGTTCCGGTACGGCGGCGTCGACAAGGCCGGCAACCCGATCTACTCGTACGACACGGTCACGACCTACCCGATGCCGCAGCCGTTCACGCAACTGCGCCGCTCGATCTACGACGCGCAGACGGACACGCTGTACGTGACCGGCTACACGGCCGACGCGCCGCCGCAACCGGGCATCAACAAGGAAGTCGGCCGCGTGCTGGTGCGCTTCGACAAGTGGTCGAGTGGTACGCCCGTCGTGCGCTACACGGTCGCGCTGCCGTGGCAGCTCGACGCGAAGCCGATCCTGGACCTGATCGGGATCACGGTCGAGGGCCGCTACATCTTCACCGTGGAGCCGGTCGGCAAGATCCACGTGTACGACAAGGACACCGGCAAGGAAGTGGGCGTGATGAGCGCGGGCACCGAGGTCGGCAAGGCATCCGGCTGGGTCGACGTGCCGTTCGGCATCAGTGCCTTCAAGCGCGAGAACGGCGAATACCTCGTGTTCGTCGAGGAAGACGCGCGCGGCAAGGTGCTGATGTATCGCTGGAAACCGTGACGGGCGGCGCGCCGTCGTCGTCCCCGTCACACAAGGCTCAAGCATGGACAAAGGCATACTCAAGAACGTTTCGATCAACTTCATCGGGCTGATCCTGCCGACCTTCGTGTCGCTGGTGACGGTGCCCGCGTATATCCACGCGCTCGGCGTCGAGCGTTATGGCGTCGTCAGCCTGGTGTGGACGCTGATCGGCTATTTCGGGATCCTCGATCTCGGGATGAGCATGGCCGCGCAGAACCATATCTCGAAGGCGCTCGCGAGCGGCAACGACGACGAAAGCGCACGCGTGTTCTGGAGCGCGTTCTGGCTGAACCTCGGCACCGGCATCGTGGGCGGGCTGCTGATCTATTTCGGCGCGTTCATCTACACCGCGTATTTCACGAAGGTGTCGGCCGCGATGCAGCACGAGGTGTATCTCGCGCTGCCGTGGCTCGCGCTCGCGATTCCGCTGGCGAACGTGTCGTGGGTGTTCGCCGGCGCGATCAACGGCGCCGAACGGTTCGGCGTGTTCAACACGAACCAGACGATCGGCACGTTCCTGTTCCAGCTGTTGCCGCTCGGCGCCGCGTGGTGGATCGCGCCGAACCTGCAGACGGTGCTTGCCGCGGCCGTCGTCGCGCGCCTGATCGCGGCGGTGATGCTGGGCCACGCGAGTATCAAGGTGCTCGGGATCCGGCGCATCGATCCGCCGCAGTGGGGCACCGCGAAAGGGCTGTTCAACTTCGGCGGCTGGATGCTGATCGCGAGCACGACCAGCATGATCGCGGACACGCTCGACCGCGTGATGCTCGGCGCCGGCATGGGCGCGAAGTTCGTCACCTATTACACGGTGCCGCAGAACCTCGTCACGCGGCTGAACATGCTGCCGAACGCGCTCGTGCGCACGCTGTTCCCGCGCCTGTCGGCGGTCGGCCGCGACCACGCGGACACGCTCGCGCGCCAGTCGCTCGAATTCCTGAACGGCGTGTTCACGCCGGTCGGCATCGTTGCAATTTTCGCGCTCGCGCCGTTCCTCACGCTGTGGGTCGGCGCCGATCTCGCCGCACATTCGGCGCCGGTCGGCCGCGTGCTGGTGATCAGCGTGTGGCTCGTCGGCCAGGCGAGCGTCACGCGGATCCTGATCCAGTCGCAGGTCAACCCGGCCCGCGCGGCGTTCGCCGGGCTCGTCGAAATGCCGTTCTTCGTCGGCGGCCTGTGGTTCGGCATTCATCACTTCGGGCTGATCGGCGCGGCGGTGGTCGTCGCGGTGCGCGCGTTCGTCGATTACGGCGTGCTGCTCTATCTGTCGGCGATCCGGATGCGCGCGATCGTGCTCGACATGCTGGCGCACCTGGCTTTCCTGCTCGCGAGCCTGTTTCTCGCACAGGCGTGGCCGGGGCTCGGCGAGTCGATCGGCCTGTGCGCGGTCGTGCTGGTACTGAACGTCGCGTGGTCGCTCACGATGACGCCGGGGTTGCGCGCGCTCGTGCGCGACCTGTTTGTCCGTCTCAATGCGAGGAAAACCGTATGAATCGCGATCTGGCGGAACACGCCGTATTGAATCTCGCCACCGCCGATGCGGCCGTGGCCGAAGCAGGCGACGCCGTCGCGCTGCGCCGGTCGGAGCCGGCTGGGCGGGCCGACGCGCGCCATCCGGCGCGCACGCTGCGTGTGGCGATCGTCCACGACTGGCTGGTCACCTACGCCGGCGCCGAGCGCGTGCTCGAGCAGATCGTCGCGTGCTTTCCCGACGCGGACCTGTTCAGCCTTGTCGATTTCCTCGACGACCGCGCGTTCGTGCGCGGCAAGCCGGTGACGACGTCGTTCATCCAGAAGCTGCCGTTCGCGCGCACCAAATACCGGAGCTACCTGCCGCTGATGCCGCTCGCGATCGAGCAACTCGACGTGTCGGATTACGATCTCGTGATCTCGAGCAGCCACGCGGTCGCGAAGGGCGTGCTGACGGGGCCGGACCAGGTGCACATCAGCTATGTGCATTCGCCGATCCGCTATGCGTGGGACCTGCAGCACCAGTACCTGGAGCAGTCGAACCTCACGCACGGGCCGAAATCGCTGCTCGCGCGGATGATCCTGCATTACATCCGCAACTGGGACACGCGCACCGCGAACGCGGTGGACGGTTTCGTCGCGAACTCCGCGTTCATCGCGCGGCGCATCCGCAAGGTCTACCACCGCGACGCGGCGGTGATCTTCCCGCCGGTCGACGTCGACGCGTTTTCGCTGAACGCGGAGAAAGAGGATTTCTACCTGACCGCGTCGCGGATGGTGCCGTACAAGAAGATCGACCTGATCGTCGATGCGTTCTCGCGCACGCCCGAGCGCAAGCTCGTCGTGATCGGCGACGGCCCCGAGATGCAGAAGATCCGCGCGAAGGCCGGCCCGAACGTCGAGATCATGGGCTACCAGCCGTTCGCGGTGCTGCACGACCGGATGCGGCGTGCGAAGGCGTTCGTGTTCGCGGCCGAGGAGGATTTCGGGATCTCGGTCGTCGAGGCGCAGGCCTGCGGCACGCCTGTGATCGCGTACGGCAAGGGCGGCGCGCTCGAAACCGTGCTCGACCCGCGATCGGCCCCGAACCCGACCGGGCTGTTCTTCGACGAACAGACGCCGCACGCGATCGTCGCGGCGGTCGACGACTTCGAGCGCGCGCCGCAGCGCTTCACGCCGAATGCGTGTCGCACGAACGCGGAGCGGTTTTCCGCCGATACGTTCCGGCGGCGCTTCCTCGATTATGTGGAGGAGGCTTTGCCCGGCTCGACCGCGCAGCGCGGCACGGCCGCCGCGCCGATGCCGGCCGCACGCGGCCCGGCGACGCTGGTGCTCGATCAGAGCGGCGTGCTTGGCGGTGCCGAGCTGTCGCTGCTCGAGATCATGAAGCACATGCGCGCGAACGCCGACGTGCTGCTGTTCGACGACGGTCCGTTCCGCGCGGCGCTCGATGAGATCGGCGCGCGCGTCGACGTGGTCGACCAGGGCGCGCTCGCGGGCGTGCGCAAGCAGGGCGGCGTGTCGGCCGGCGCATTGAAACAGCTCGTGCGGCTCGTGCGCGATGTCGCGCGTCGCGCGCGCCGCGCCGAGGTGATCTACGCGAATACGCAGCGCGCAATGGTGGTTGCCGCGCTCGCCGGGCGGCTCGCGCGCAAGCCGGTGGTGTGGCACCTGCGCGACATCGTCAGCACCGATCATTTCGGCAGCAAGCAGTTGCTGGCGATCAAATACTGCGCGCGGCTCGGCGTCACCCGCGTGATCGCGAACTCCGACGCGTCCGCGCAGGCGTTCCGCGCGCTGACGGGCTTTACGCCGCAGCACGTCGACGTCGTGTTCAACGGCATTTCGGCCGAGCCGTTCGACGCGCTGGAAGGCGTCAGCCAGGCCGCGCTGCGCGCGCGCCTCGGGTTGCCCAAGGATGCGTGGCTCGTCGGCTCGTTCAGCCGTCTCGCGCGCTGGAAGGGCCAGCACGTGCTGCTGGAGGCCGCCGCGCGGCATCCCGACATGCACGTGGTGCTGGTCGGCGCACCGCTGTTCGGCGAGGACGAATACGCGGCGCAATTGCACGAATACGTCGCGCGGCACGGGATGGACGAGCGCGTGCATTTCCTCGGGTTCCAGCGCGACGTGGCCGCATGCATGACGGCGGTCGACGTCGTCGCGCACACGTCGATCACGCCCGAGCCGTTCGGGCGCGTGATCGTCGAGGGGATGCTCGCGCGCCGGCCGGTTGTCGCGGCCCGCGCGGGCGGTGTCGTCGAGATCATCGAGGATGGTGACAACGGGCTGCTCTGCGAGCCGGGCGATGTGACCGCGCTGGCCGATGCGCTGGACACGCTGAAGCGTGACGGCGCGCTGCGCGAGCGGCTCGTCGCGAGCGGGCGCGCGACGGCGGTGCGCCGGTTCGGGACCGAGACTTACGTGCAGCGGGTCGAGAAGATTCTCGCGGATACGGCGAAGGCCGCGAAAGCGAAGAAGCAGTAACCGGCGCGAGCCGGCGGTAAACGGGCCCCCAGGCGGCGTAGAGCTGCGTGGGGGCTTCGCTTTTCGGCTCGGGTGCCGTGTCGGGCGAGTTGCGGGCGGGCTGCTGCCTGCCGTATCGGGCACGAGCCAGGCCGGTCGCCGTTCCGATCGGGATCGCGCGCCGCTGGAAATGCGCGAAGCGAATGCGGCACCGAGGCAAGCGCGTGATGAAAGCCGGTCAGGAGTGGCCCACGCGGGCCGTAGCGCGGCCGGACGGACGAGCGTCGTACATCCGGCTCAACTTGGCGTGCGACCGCGCTCTGGCCATGAAAAAGCCCCCGCGCAGCGAGACGCCGCGCGGGGGCTCCTCCGGAAGCGGACCGGCCGGATCAGGTAGCCCGTTCGGGCGTCGATGCGACCACGCGGGTGCTGCGTGCCGGCTTGAAGCTGGCCGACCACGTCATCGCGGGCCGTTCGAACAGCCGGTAGAACAGGTACGCGACCGGGATCGCGGCGGCCATGAACGCGAACGACGGCCAGATCGACAGTTGCAGCTCGGAGCGGAACAGCACCGAGCCGAGGCAGACGAACAGCGGCAGGTGGATCAGGTACAGCGAGTAGCTGAAGTCGCCGAACCAGCCGAGCACGCGCAGCGGCGGCGTCGGGCGCGGCGGACGAGCGAGCGCGCGGTACAGGAAGCACGCGAAACCGGCCGACCACAGCTGGAATGCGCCGTACTGGCCGAAATGAAACGCGCCGCAGCCGGCGGCCAGCAGCACGGCGGCCGCGCCGTACCACGCACGCGACGGCACGGTGGCCGCGCCGCGGGCCTGCTGCGCGCGCACGTCGGCGATCCACGCGCCGATCGTCCACGACAGCCAGTACGACGTGAAGAATTGCAGGTCGTGCCGTTCGAGCAGCCACGCCGACGCGACGTTGACGACGGCGACCGCGGCCACGACGGCCGGCATGCCGATGCGCCGGCGCAGCGCGAACAGCAGCGGGTAGATCGCGTAGAACTGCACTTCGAGCGACAGCGTCCACAGCGCGCCGTTCGACCCGTACGTGTAGCCGGCGACACCCTGCAGCGAGAACAGGTTCACGAGGAACGCCGTGACGCCGATGTCGCGGATCTTGTGGCTGACGGGCTCGATCTGCAGGCTGACGGCGTCGAGCGCGAGCGTGAACAGCAGCGCGGCGAGCAGCACCGGGTAGATGCGTGCGAACCGGCGCGCCCAGAAGTTCGGCGCGTCGAGCCGGTACGCGGGATCGGCCGCGAGCTTGAGCGCCGCGTTGCGGTGGATGCAGTAGCCGCTGATCACGAAGAAGATCGGTACGCCGGCGGAACCCCACGCGAACGGGAAGGTCAGGTAACCGGCGATCGCGCTCGGGTTGAGCGCATGGCCGTAAGCGTGATGGAAGCTCTGCATGCCGACCCAGACGACCTGGCGGCAGTGGAAATAGGCGACGAGCAGCGCCGCGAAGCCGCGCATCGCGTCGATCACGTGTTCCTTGCGATCGGCGACGGGCGGCGCGGTCAGAGACGATCCGCTGAAAGCTTGCATGCGATTCGATTCCTTGCGACGGATGGAGTGGAGCACGGACGAATGGGAAGTCTGGTCCAATCGTAATGCGCAAGAATTCGATCAATGAATAAAAAAATATCGCGCTGAAATAACGCTATTCCGCATGATGGTTTTATCCGGATCTGAAAGCGGTTCCACCGGTGCTTCAATTATTTACCGATTTTTTTCTGATAGTTTGAAGCTCCAGTTGATTGATGCAAGGAGCGGCAAGATGGACATGCATTGGATCGCGAGCGCGGCAGTACTGCTGGTCATGGTCGTGCTGTCGGCGTACCGCGAGGCGCTGAAGAACGAACCGATTCGCCCGGGCGTCGAACGGGGCGGCGTGCCCTATATCGAGGAATTCGAATCGTAAGAATTTGTATCCGGAAAATCGGTAATATGTTTCCGTTTCGGCACTCGGTCCGGCAAGATCGACCGGGTTGAAAGGATTATATTTTTTTCGGAATCATTGGGCAATCGGCCCATATCGAAAATGAGCGGAGTGGAATTGGCAGTGCCGTCGATTCTCGATATGCCGTTCGGAAAACCATCGCGCCGGGTCGCTGGTCGACGCGGCGCAGTCAACGCAATCAGGATGCGAACATGTTGAAAGTCACCAAGGCCGTGTTTCCCGTTGCCGGTCTCGGCACGCGGTTCCTCCCGGCTACGAAGGCGAGCCCGAAGGAAATGTTGCCCGTCGTCGACAAGCCGCTGATTCAGTACGCGGTCGAGGAAGCGATCAACGCCGGTATCACCGAAATGATCTTCGTCACCGGGCGCAGCAAGCGCGCGATCGAGGATCACTTCGACAAGTCGTACGAGATCGAGGCCGAACTCGAGGCGCGCGGCAAGGACAAGCTGCTCGAGCTCGTGCGCGGCATCAAGCCGAGCAACGTCAACTGTTTCTACGTGCGCCAGCCGGAAGCGCTCGGCCTGGGCCACGCGGTGCTGTGCGCGGAGAAGCTCGTGCACGGCGAGCCGTTCGCGGTGATCCTCGCCGACGACCTGCTGCACGGCGAGCAGCCGGTGCTCAAGCAGCTCGTCGACGTGTTCGACCACTATCACAGCTCGGTGATCGGGGTCGAGACGATCGCGCGCGAGGACAGCCGCTCGTATGGCGTGGTCGAAGGCCGCGAATGGGAGGAGGACATCATCAAGCTGTCGGGCATCATCGAGAAGCCCGCGCCGGAAGATGCGCCGTCGAACCTCGGCGTGGTCGGCCGCTACGTTTTCATGCCGACGATCTTTGATCATCTGCGCCGGCTCAAGCCGGGCGCGGGCGGCGAACTGCAGCTCACCGACGCGGTCCAGTCGCTGCTCGCGAACGAGCAGGTGCTCGCGTATCGCTACTTCGGCACGCGTTTCGACTGCGGCAGCAAGATCGGCTACCTCAAGGCGACTGTCGAGCTTGCGCTCCAGCACCCGGAAGTGAGCCGCGAATTCGAGGCGTACCTGCGTACCTGTTTGCCCGCGCTGGCTGCTGTCGCTTAAGCAGCTGCGCGCTCCGTTGTTTCAGGTGGTGGTTGTTCCGTTGGCCCCGGCCGCTCGCGCGCCGGGGCTTTTTTGCTTTTGCCGATGCGCGATCGTGGTGCGTGCAGCGGGCGTGTCGTGTTCGAGTGACGAGTGGTGAGTAGTGCCGTTTGCAGAGCGGGGCGCTCGGTCGCGGTCTGGTGCGACGTCTGAAACCGGTGCCGAAGCGCTCGCCCGGACGGCCGGATCGGCGGTTCCGTTGCGCGATGCGCATTGATGCGTGTGCTGGTGTCGGTCCTGCCGGAGTGGGTTAACGACGCCGAGCCATCGTGCGTCAGTTTCCGGACGTGACCGGTATCGCGTTTTCCCCGTTCCTTTGTGTCGCCATCCGCGTGGCGCTCAACGCGCCGACGTGCCCGGCCGCGCGACGAAGTGCCGGGCCAGCATCGCGGCGATCGGTTTCTTGAAGTCGAGCAGCCGCTTTTCGAGATAACGCCACGACAGGTGTGCGAGCAGCACGGCGAGCGCGAATTGCAGCATCTCGGGCAGCGCTTCCCGGACGAATTCCGGAATCGGCACGTGCGCGAAGCGCGCGGGCAACATGCCGAAACGCGCGGGAATCAGATTGTGGAACAGGTAGAAGCCGTAGCTGATCGTGCCGAGATAGACGAGCGGCGCCCAGTCGAGCAGCGACACGACGGGATGCTCGGGTTCGCTGACGATCCACAGCATCAGCGCGCCGAGCGATGCCGACAGGCCGAGATCCGCGAGCCCCGCGACCGCGTCGGGCAACGCCGTGCACGCGGGCAGCACGAGAAAGAACACGACGCCTGCCGCGCCGAGCCAGCCGGGCGGAATGCGGCGCAGGGTGGCCGGGCCCTGATCGGCGAGCGCCATCGCGCCGACGCCGCCGAGTGCGATCAGCGCGAAATTCCACGGAGAAAACGCGTAGATCAGCACCGGCGACGCGTCGGACAGATAGAGCGCGAGATGCGCGACCGCGCACAGCGCGATGGCCGCGATGCCGAGCGCGACGTGTCGCGCGGCGGGTACCGCGAGCAGCGCGAGCGGCGCGATCAGATAGAACTGCTGTTCAACCGCGAGGCTCCAGAAGTGCGACGTGGAGCCCGGCCAGCCGTCCTTGACGACGCCGATCCAGTAATTCGACAGGAACGCCGCGTGCCACGCGAGCCCGAGATTGACGCCGCGCTGGTAGAAGAGTGCGTGCGCGATCGCGAGCGCGGCGAGCAGCAGGTAGTACACGGGGAAGATCCGCAGCGCGCGTTTCGCGAGGAACAGCGCCAGCGCGTGGCGGCGCGTCATCGTGCCGCACTCGAGCGCCTGGCGGTTGCGATGCAGCTCGCCGACGATCAGGAATCCGCTGATGAGGAAAAACGTCCACACGCCAAGCTTGCCGACGTCGACGGCAAGGACGTGGCCCTTGTGGGACAGGAAAACGAGGATGACGGCGATGGCTCGCAGGCCGTCGAGTCCTTTGACGTATCTGGCTTCACGCATGGAGGCATCCGGGCATTGAGCGAGCCCAGTATAGGTGCGCAAATATCGAACGTAATTCGCGTTTGGACGCATACGTAACGAGGTTTTTCGACGTTCGAGCATCGACGGAGTCGGTCGCGTGCAACAAAAACTGCGGGAAACCCCGCGAAAACGCATAAAAGTACTGCACGAAGCGTCAAGGCGCTTGTAGAATCCGGCGTTGAAGCGCGCGCATTGCACGCTTCGTGTATCCAACGAACGACCACACCTGGTAGGAGAAACATGGCGACTTCCGCAAAAAAGGTGGCCAAGAAGGCTGCCGCCGCACCGGCCAAGAAAGTGGCTGCTAAGAAAGTAGCGCCCGCGAAGAAAGTAGTGGCCAAGAAGGCCGCCGTCGCGAAGGCGCCCGCTGCTCCGACGCCGCTGAAGGACAAGTTCACGAAGGCATCGCTCGCAACGCACATCGCTGAGCGCGCAGCCGTGGAAGTGAAGGCGGTCAAGGCAGTGCTCACCGCACTCGAGAACGTCGTGCTGGGCTCGGTCCACAAGAAGGGCGCAGGCGAGTTCACGCTGCCGGGTCTGCTGAAGATCACGGCACAAGTCGTGCCGGCGAAGAAGAAGCGCTTCGGCAAGGATCCGTTCACGGGCGAAGAGCGTTGGTTCCCGGCGAAGCCGGCCAGCGTGCGCGTGAAGGCACGTGCGCTGAAGAAGCTGAAGGACGCGGCGGCGTAATGCCGCGCAACGGCTGCCGATGCATGTCGGCAGCCGTTGCAGTGTCCGACGATCCCCGTACGCGAAAGCGTGCGGGGATTTTTATTGCGCTGCGCAAATCGTGCGGCAGCGATGTCCGGTTCGACGTGCAACGCGTGGCGAATGACATGCCGCGCCTGCGCAATGCCGAACGGCAATCTTCATTCGCGCGTGTGGTTTTCCATTCGCGGCACGCCGTGCCCGTTGCATGCGCATCGTGACTGAATGCATTCCGACTGAAATCGTCGGCCAGGTGGCCGCCGCGCGCACCGCGATCGAGCGGCATCTCGGCGCGATGCTGGAGGCGATTCACCTGTTCGGATCGGCGCTCGACGGCGGATTGAAGCCGCGCAGCGACATCGACCTGCTGGTGACGGTGGCGGCGCGGCCCGACGAACCGGCACGGCGCGCGCTGATGCTCGACCTGCTCGCTGCGTCTGCTCCGCCCGGTTGCGCAGGCGGCTTGCGTGCGCTGGAGGTGACCGTCGTCGCGCATGGCGAGGTGGTGCCGTGGCGTTATCCGGCGCGGCGCGAATTGCAGTTCGGCGAGTGGCTGCGCCGCGACCTCGAAGCCGGCATCGTCGAACCGGCGCTCGCCGATCACGATCTGGCGATCCTGTTGACGAAGGCGCGACAGCACAGTGTCGCGTTGGTCGGGCCGCCGGCGGCCGCGCTGTTCGAGCCGGTGCCCGCGCGCGACTTGGTCGCCGCGTTTCTCGCTACCGTGGCGCAGTGGGATGCCGAACCGGACTGGCGCGGCGACGCGTGCAACGTGGTGCTCGCGCTCGCGCGCATCTGGTATAGCGCCGCGACCGGCAGGATCGCGCCCAAGGACGTCGCCGCGGCATGGGTGCTGGAGCGTCCGCCGGACGCATACCGGCCGGTTGCAGCGGCTGCGCGTGCCGTCTATCTCGATGGCGAAGCGGGCGCGGCGATCACTGTCGGGTGAACCGCTCGCCGCATTCATCGGCTACGCGCGGCGGACCGTCGAATCGATGCTGTCCGCGTAGCGGCGGAGGCCACGGTGCACGTGATCGGGTTGCGGGCCGACCCGCCGCGGATCAAGAACGCTTGCGCAGACGCCGCACGTGCAAGCAGCCGATCGGGCGCTCGCCGGCGACTCGCATCGCGCTTGACCAGCGCGCCGTCACGCGTCCGCGGCACGACGCGTTTCGTCAGCCCCCGGTGCCCTCATAGGCGGCCTTCAGCGCGGCGGCGTCGAACTTGGTCATCTGCATCATCGCCGCGGCCACGCGCGCTGCCTTGACCGCGTCGCGGTCGGCCATCATCGGAATGAGATCCGCGGGAACGATCTGCCACGAGACGCCATAGCGGTCTCTCAGCCAGCCGCAGCCGTCCGCCGTGCCGCCGTTGTCGAGCAGGGCGCTCCAGTAGCGGTCGAGCTCCGCCTGATCGCCGCAACTGACCAGCAGCGAGATCGTGTGGTTGAACGACTCCGTGCGCGTGTGGCTCATCGCGAAGAACGGCTGCCCGAACAGTTCGAATTCGACCATCCGCGTGCCGTCGGTGCCGGACACCGACGTGACGCGCACGACGCGCGAATCCGGAAAGATGCCGGCATAGAAGGCCGCTGCTTCTTCGGCTTCCGTCGAGTACCAGAGAAAAGGCGTGATCTTCTGAATCGTCATGGCGAATCTCCTGTCTGAATTGGCCGGGGCGCAAACCGCGTGCCGACATCGATGCGACGCACGACGGCCGCCGAAATCGACATGCCGGGGCGAATGCGCCGTCGCACCGGATGAACGGTGCCGGCAAGTGCGGATGGTAGTCGCCTGGTGGAGAGATAGCGACCTGCCCGGGTATCCGGAAGCGGCGTTTTCGGCGCATTGCAGCCTCCAGGCGCCGCTGCCGGCCGGCGGTCGTGCGTCGGCATCGTCTCTGCTCGCCGGCCCGTACAGGCCATTTCGACCCGCCGGCGATGGACGAAAAAAAAGCCAGCCACGGTCGAAACCGAAGGCTGGCTTTCCAGTTCGGCGGCAAGGCGTCGGAGACGCCATGCACACCGGATACATCGTTTTTAGAACTTGTGGCGCAGGCCGAGAGCAACCATTTCTTGCGACTTCGTGCCGGCGAAGCCGTACGAGCCGATCGATGCTTGCGCTGCCGACGTCGTGCCGTCTGCGTTGAGCTGCGTGCCGCTTGCGTGCTGGTACGCGCCGACCAGGTACACGTCCGTGCGCTTCGACAGCGAGTAATCGCCGCCCAGCGAAACCTGATGGTACTTGGCGTCCGTGTTGCCGCTCGCCTTCGTGTACGAGTAGCCGAGGCCCAGCAGCAGCGGCGGCGTGACCTGGTACGTCACGAACGCGCGGCCCGTGTTGTACTTCTCGGTCGAACCGAAGCCCGACGATGCGTCCGGCTTGTACTGCGAGTTGCTGTAACCGAGGCCGAGCGTCACCGGGCCGATAACGTACTGGCCTGCGACTTGCGCGATGGCGATCGACTTCGCCGACACGTAACCCGCGTTGATCGGGCCGTCGACGATGTTGTCCGACGTCGTCGACGTCCAGTTGTTGCGGACGCCTGCCGACGGCGTCGGGTTGTTCGCGTAGAAGTAGCCAGCAGCAACGCCGACCGGGCCGTTGTTGTACGCGGCTGCGACCGACCACGTCTGGCCCGAACCCGTCTTGCCTGCAACACCGCCGAGGGCGTACATGCCTTCGACCTGGAGGCCGGCGAACACCGGCGACGTGTACTTGATCGCGTTGCTGACGCGCAGGCTGTTGTCGTTGTTGTCGACGTCGCCCGGCGTTGCGAACGTGCTGCCGAAGTAGTTGTCAGCCGTGACTGCCTGGACCAGATCGACGACCGGGTCGTACTGGCGGCCGAGCGTCAGCGTACCGTATTGCTTGCTTTCGAGGCCGACGAATGCCTGACGGCCGAACATGCGACCGCCCTGGTTCAGGTGGCCGGTGCCCGGATCAAAGCCGTTTTCCAACTGGAAGATCGCCTTCAGGCCACCGCCGAGGTCTTCTGCGCCTTTCAGGCCGAAGCGGCTGCCTTGCAGGTTGCCCGACAGCATTTGCCACGAGTTGATGCCTTGGCCGTTATTGCCGTGAACGTAGGCGATCGACGTGTCGATCACGCCATACAGCGTCACGCTCGATTGAGCGTGAGCAGCGCCAGCGGCGCCCAGCAGGGCGAGCGAGAGGGTCGAGAGAGCGAGTTTCTTCATCGTTGAGTTTCTCCACGCAAGTGATTCATCGTTATTTGTTGCGGATTGGAGAATAGCTCAGTGCCATCGACGCAAGAAAGCTTAAAAAATAAAGTGTCTCGAAAAGGTAACAGCATCAAAAAGTCTATATATATCAAGCACATCAACGACTGTTCCTGTTTTTGAAATAGTTGACATTTGCTGCGGTGCGATTGTTTCGATAGATGATGCACATTGCAGCAGGGGGCCCGTTTCGGCCGATTGACGCACGGAAATGAGGGTGAGCAAACGTTTGCGATTGCAGAGACCGACGTGCCGGCATGCAAAGAACGCGTCAACGCCGCGCGAATGCGCGGCGGACAGCGTGGTTGGCGGGGTGGCAAAGCGGCGGGAAGGAGGCGTTTCGATGCGGCGGTGTGCGCGATGCCGATTGCGCGGCCGTTTTTGCGCAGCGTGTGCGAATCAGTCGTCGTGCACGCGGCCGGCGGCGCGATCGGTTTGAGCGGGCGCGGCCGCGGCGACGCCGGCGGGCCGATGCGCGTTGCCGCGGGCCGCCGCGAATTCCGCGCCGAGCAGCAGCACGACCGCGGAGAAGTACAGCCACATCAGCAGGACCGCGAACGATCCGGCCGCGCCAAACGCACTGGCCGTGCCCGCATGCGCGAGGTACAGCGCGAACAGCTTCTTGCCGCTGGAAAACAGGATCGCGGACACGACGCCGCCGATCGCGGCATCGCGCCACGCGACGCGCGCGTCGGGCAGGAACTTCATCAACGAAGCGAAGGCGGCCGCCAGCACCGCGATGCCGACGAAGAACTGCACGAGATTCGTGACGACGACATACGGCGAATTGCCCAGCAGCCAGGTGCCGATGAATGTGATCGCGGTGTCGAGCACGAGCGACACGATCAGCAGGAACGCGACGCCGAGCACGAGCCCGAACGAGATCAGCCGCACGCGCACGAGCCCGAGCATGCTCGACCAGCGGTTTTCGGTGGCCGGCCAGATCACGCTGAGCGCGGCGCTGAGCGACGCGAAGGTGGCCGACGCGCCGATCGCGAGCGCGGCGAACGAGATCAGCGTCGCGAGGCCGCCGCGCTCGCCCGCGCGGTGTGCGTTCTGCACGATCGTCTGGATGCTGGCCGCCGCGTCGTTGCCGATCAGCTGGTGCGCCTGCTCGAACACCTGGCCGCGCGCGGCGTCGTCGCCGTAGAACCAGCCGGCCACCGCGATCACCATCACGAGCATCGGCGCGAGCGAGAACGCGGAGAAAAACGCGATGCCCGCGGCCATCGCGGAGCAGCGGTCTGACGAGAAGCGCTTGAATGCGGTGAGGGCCCAGTTGGCCTGTTGTTGGGCGAGGCGGGTCGCCTCGGTGGTGATCTGTCGTTTCATGAGGATTCGGTCGAGATGCCGTGCGGCGGTCACCGTTGGTAATCGGACAATTCAGGATTGATCCGAAGAATCGAACATAGTTGCGTGGACTGTCTATAATTCCTTTCAGTTTCCCCACCCCCACAATAACGCCGAGACCGCCATGCTACAAATGTCCCGGCGCCAGTTCCTGAAGGTGACGGCCACGTCGCTTGCCGGATCGAGTCTTGCCCTGCTGGGCTTTTCTCCGTCCGAAGCGCTGGCCGAAGTCCGACAGTACAAGCTGGCGCGCACAGTCGAAACGCGCAACACCTGTCCTTACTGTTCAGTGGGTTGCGGCATCCTGATGTACAGCCTCGGAGACGGTGCGAAGAACGCGCAGCCGAGCATCATCCACATCGAAGGCGATCCCGACCACCCCGTCAATCGCGGCACGCTGTGCCCGAAGGGCGCGAGCCTGATCGACTTCATCCACAGCCCGAGCCGCCTGACGCACCCCGAATACCGGGCGCCCGGCTCGGACAAGTGGGAACCGATCTCGTGGAACGATGCGCTCGACCGGATCGCGAAGCTGATGAAGGCCGACCGCGACGCGAACTTCGTCGAGACGGCGGAAGACGGCGCGAAGGTCAACCGCTGGCTCACGACCGGCATGCTGGCCGCGTCGGCCGGCAGCAACGAGGTCGGCTACCTGACGCACAAGACTGTCCGCAGTCTGGGAATGCTCGCATTCGACAATCAGGCGCGTGTCTGACATGGCCCGACGGTGGCAGGTCTTGCCCCGACGTTTGGCCGTGGAGCGATGACGAACCATTGGGTCGACATCAAGAACGCGGACGTGATTCTCGTGATGGGCGGCAATGCAGCCGAGGCCCATCCATGCGGGTTCAAGTGGGTAACGGAGGCGAAGGCGCACCGCAAGGCGCGGCTGATCGTCGTCGACCCGCGCTTTACGCGTACGGCCTCGGTGGCCGACTACTACGCGCCGATTCGCACCGGCACCGACATCGTCTTCCTGGGCGGCGTCATCAACTATCTGCTGACGAACGACAAGATCCAGCATGAGTACGTGAAGAACTACACGGACTTCTCGTTCATCGTGCGCGAGGATTTCGCGTTCAACGACGGCATCTATTCCGGCTACGACGCGGAGAAGCACGCGTACCCGGACAAATCGAGCTGGGACTACGAGCGCGGCGACGACGGTTTCGCGAAGGTCGACCCGACGCTGCAGCATCCGCGTTGCGTGTACAACCTGTTGAAGCAGCACTACGCGCGCTATACGCCGGACATGGTCCAGCAGGTCTGCGGCACACCGAAGGAGAAGTTCCTGAAGGTGTGCGAGATGCTCGCCACCACGGCCGTTCCCGGCCGCGCCGGCACGGTGCTGTACGCGCTCGGCTGGACGCACCACTCGATCGGCGCGCAGATCATCCGCACCGGCGCGATGGTGCAGCTGCTGCTCGGCAACATCGGCATCGCGGGCGGCGGGATGAATGCGCTGCGCGGCCACTCGAACATCCAGGGGTTGACCGACCTCGGGCTGATGTCGAACCTGCTGCCGGGCTACATGACGCTGCCGACGCAGGCCGAGCAGGATTTCGACGGCTACATTGCAAAGCGCGTGCAGCAGCCGCTGCGGCCGAACCAGTTGAGCTACTGGAAGAACTACAAGGCGTTCCACGTCAGCTTCATGAAGTCCTGGTGGGGCGATGCGGCGACCGCCGAGAACAACTGGGGCTACGACTACCTGCCGAAGCTGGACAAGCAGTACGACCTGCTGCAGACGATCGAGCTGATGAGCGCCGGCAAGATGAACGGCTACATCTGCCAGGGCTTCAACCCGCTCGCGGCGGCGCCGTCGAAGGTGAAGACGGCCGCGGGGCTCGCGAAGCTGAAGTGGCTCGTGATCATGGATCCGCTCGCGACCGAGACGTCCGAGTTCTGGAAGCATCACGGCGACTACAACGATGTCGATGCGTCGAAGATCCAGACCGAGGTGTTCCGTTTGCCCACCACGTGCTTCGCGGAGGAAAACGGCTCGCTCGTGAGTTCGAGCCGCGTGCTGCAATGGCACTGGAAGGGTGCGGAGCCGCCGGGCGAGGCGAAGAGCGATCTCGAGATCATGTCGGGGCTGTTCCTGCGCATGCGCAAGATGTATCAGACGGATGGCGGCAAGTATCCGGACCCGATCGTGAACCTGACCTGGCCGTACGCGAACCCGGAAAACCCGACGCCCGAAGAGCTTGCGATGGAGTTCAACGGCCGTGCGCTCGCCGATCTGCCCGACCCGAAGGATCCGGCCAAGACGCTCGTGAAGAAGGGCGAGCAGCTGGCCGCGTTCGCGCAGTTGAAGGACGACGGCACGACCGCGAGCGGTTGCTGGATCTTCTGCGGTGCATGGACGCAGGCCGGCAACCAGATGGGGCGGCGCGACAACTCGGACCCGACCGGCATCGGCCAGACGCTGAACTGGGCGTGGGCGTGGCCGGCGAACCGGCGGATCCTGTACAACCGCGCATCGTGCGACGTGAGCGGCAAGCCGTTCGACCCGACCCGCAAGCTGATCGGCTGGAACGGCAAGGCGTGGGCGGGACCCGACATCCCCGATTTCAAGGCGGACGAACCGCCCGAGAACGGGATGGGGCCGTTCATCATGAATCCGGAAGGCGTCGCGCGCTTCTTCGCGCGCGCGGGGATGAACGAAGGTCCGTTCCCCGAGCACTACGAGCCGTTCGAGACGCCGATCGGCACGAACCCGCTGCACCCGAACAACCCGCAGGCGCTGAACAACCCGGCCGCCCGCGTGTTCCCGGACGACCGCGCGGCGTTCGGTCAGGCACCGGAGTTTCCGCACGCCGCGACGACTTACCGGCTGACCGAGCATTTTCACTACTGGACCAAGCACGCGCGGCTGAACGCGATCATCCAGCCCGAGCAATTCGTCGAGATTGGCGAAGACCTCGCGAAGGAAGTCGGTGTCGCGCACGGCGAACGCGTGAAGGTGTCGTCCAAGCGCGGCTACATCATTGCGGTCGCGCTCGTCACGAAGCGGATCAAGCCGCTGACGGTCGACGGCAAGAAGGTCCAGACGGTCGGTATCCCGTTGCACTGGGGCTTCAAGGGGCTGACGAAGCCCGGCTATCTCGCCAATACCCTGACTCCGTCCGTGGGTGACGGCAACTCGTACACACCGGAATTCAAGTCGTTCCTGGTGAAGGTCGAAAAGGCGTAAGGGGAAAGAGATGGCATTGCAATCGCTGGATATCAAGCGCGTCTCGGCCACCACGACGCCACCGCCCACGGTGCGCGAACCGGTGACCGGGAGCGTCGCGAAGCTGATCGACGTATCGAAGTGCATCGGCTGCAAGGCATGCCAGACGGCGTGCATGGAGTGGAACGACCTGCGCGACGAAGTCGGCACCAACGTCGGCGTGTACGACAACCCGGCCGACCTGACCGAGCACTCGTGGACGGTGATGCGGTTCTCCGAATACGAGAACCCGGCAGGCGACCTCGAATGGCTGATCCGCAAGGACGGCTGCATGCACTGCGAGGATCCGGGCTGCCTGAAGGCGTGTCCGTCGCCGGGCGCGATCGTGCAGTACAACAACGGGATCGTCGATTTCCACGAGGAGAACTGCATCGGTTGCGGCTATTGCGTGACCGGTTGCCCGTTCAACGTTCCGCGGATCTCGAAGAAGGATCATCGCGCGTACAAGTGCACGCTCTGTTCCGACCGCGTCGCGGTCGGCCAGGAACCGGCCTGCGTGAAGACCTGCCCGACGGGCGCGATCGTGTTCGGCACCAAGGAGGACATGAAGCAGCACGCGGCCGAGCGGATCGAGGACCTGAAGGAGCGCGGCTTCGAGCATGCGGGGCTGTACGACCCGCAGGGTGTCGGCGGCACGCACGTGATGTACGTGCTGCACCACGCCGACAAACCGTCGCTGTACCACGGGCTGCCCGACAATCCGTCGATCAGTCCGATGGTGAAGCTGTGGAAGGGCATCGCGAAGCCGCTCGCGGTGGCCGGCATCGCGCTGACGGCGCTCGCTGGGTTCTTCCACTACGTCCGGGTTGGTCCGAACGAGGTGAGCGACGCAGAAGAATCGGCCGCGCGCGACGAGGCGCGACGCATCAAGGAGGACGTGAAATGAAGCACGACGACCCCAACCTGATCGTCCGCTACTCGGCGAACGAGCGCACGAACCACTGGATCACCGCGATCACGTTCGTGCTGCTCGCGCTGTCCGGGCTTGCGCTGTTCCATCCGTCGATGTTCTGGCTGACCGCGCTGTTCGGCGGCGGCCAGTGGACGCGGATCCTGCATCCGTTCGTCGGCCTCGTGATGTTCGTGTCGTTCGCGATCCTGGTCGTGCGCTTCTGGCACCACAACGCGCTCGACGCGGACGACCGGCAGTGGCTGAAGCAGATCGGCGACGTGCTGACCAACCAGGAAGACAAGCTGCCGCCCGTCGGCCGCTATAACGCCGGGCAGAAGCTGCTATTCTTTACGTTGGTGGCGTGCCTGCTGTTGCTCCTGCTGTCGGGAGTCGTGATCTGGCGGCGCTACTTCTCGTTCTACTTCCCGATCGGGGTGATCCGCGCGGCCGCTGTCGTGCATGCCGTGGCGGCCTTCGTGCTGATCGCGAGCATCATCGTGCACATTTACGCGGCGTTGTGGGTGAAGGGCTCGATAGGCGCGATGGTGCGCGGCACCGTCACGCTGGGCTGGGCTCGCAAGCATCACCCGAAGTGGTTCCGTGAAAGCGTGAAATAACGCACCGGACCGGGGCGGCTCGCCGATCGCGGCGGGCCCAGCCCCGTCAGCCGTCGGAACCGCCTGAAGCGCCGACCTGTCGGCGCTTGTTCATTTGGAAGATATATTTGTGACACAACGTATTCTCGAACCGACCGAGATCTCGGCACTCGATCATTCGGCCATTCCGCGCTTTCGCCTGCCGGAGCGCGCCACCGCGTTCTCGGCGCGCGCCGCGCGGCTGCGCACGCTCGCCGACCTGAACCCGATCAGCGGCTACCTGCGGCTGATGGCCACCGTCGCCGATGCGCAGCATGCGACGCTGCAGACGCTGGAGTTGCCGCTGCCGTCGCAGGAAGCGATCGCGCGCGCGCAGCAGCATTCGATGCCGCTCGTGCCCGCGCTCGACGGCGAGCGCGATCCGCGATGGCGCGCCGTGCTGTACGAACTGCTCGACCGCGTCGAGGGCGCCGGGCTCGTCAACCCGTCGCTCGCGAGGCTGCTCGACCGGCTGCGCCTGATGGCGCCTGCCGAACTCGACGCGCAGGCCGACGCGATCCTCGCGCTGCGCTTCGCGGAGGTCGACCCGGCCACCGCGCCGTTCCTGATGGCCGCGCTGCAGGTCGTGTGGACGGACCTCGCGAGCCGCGTGTCGCCGGCCGACGTTCCGTATCTCGACCAGCCGGGGCTGTGCCCCGTTTGCGGCACGCATCCGGTCGCCAGCGTGGTGCGGGTCGGCGGCCAGTTCCAGGGCTACCGTTTCCTGCAGTGCGGGCTGTGCACGACCGAGTGGCACATGGTGCGCACGAAGTGTTCGCATTGCGATTCGACGAAGGGCATCGCGTATCACGGGATCGAGGGCGGCAGCGAAGCCGTCAAGGCCGAATCGTGCGACGAATGCAAGACCTATCGCAAGATCGGCTATCAGGAGAAGGACTACGAGTTCGAGCCGCTGGCGGACGATCTCGCGAGCCTCACGCTCGACCTGCTGATGAACGAGGCCGGTTATCAGCGCAGTTCGCCGAATCCGCTGCTGTGGCCGGATGTGTCGCGGGAAGCGGAGTGACGGCAGGGGGCCGGGGGCGGTGCGCGAGCGCCGGCTGCGGCCGCCTGCGAAGCATCAGACGGGAGCCACCACGACGTGACCGAACCGGGTTTGAATGAACTGAATGCCGTGCTGGCGCGCGTGCCGTCGGTCGAGCGCGTGCTGTCGTCGGCGCCGCTGCAACCGCTGCTCGCCGACTATGGCCGCACGCGCGTGCTGAACGCCGTGCGCGCCGAACTCGAACGCTGGCGCACCGCGGCGCAGCATGACCCGGCGGCGGCCGAGCCGCTCGACGAGCCGAGCATCGCCGCGGCCGTCGCGCGCACGCTGGCCGCACAGAGCGCCGGTGCCGTGCGCGCGGTGTTCAACCTGACCGGGACCGTGCTGCACACGAACCTCGGGCGCGCGCTGCTGCCCGACGACGCGGTGCGCGCGGTGGTCGACGCGCTCACGCGGCCCGTCAACCTCGAGTTCGATCTCGCCACGGGCCGGCGCGGCGATCGCGACGACCTGATCGACGATCTGCTGTGCGAACTGACGGGCGCGGAAGCCGCGACCGTCGTCAACAACAACGCGGCAGCCGTGCTGCTGACGCTGTCGGCGCTCGCGACGAAGCGGGAAGTCGTCGTGTCGCGCGGCGAACTGGTCGAGATCGGCGGCGCGTTCCGCATTCCCGACATCATGAGTCGTGCCGGTGCGAAGCTGCGCGAGGTCGGCACGACCAACCGCACCCATCTGCACGATTACGCGAACGCGATCGGCCCGCGCACGGCGCTGCTGATGAAGGTGCACTGCAGCAACTACGCGATCAGCGGCTTCACGAAGGAGGCGACGCTCGCCGAACTCGCGCCGCTCGCGCGCGAGCACGGGCTGCCGGTCGCCGTCGATCTCGGCAGCGGCACGCTCGCCGACCTGTCGTCATGGGGGCTGCCGCACGAGACGACCGTGCAGGAGACCATTGCCGCCGGCGCAAACGTTGTCACGTTCAGCGGCGACAAGCTGCTCGGCGGGCCGCAGGCCGGCCTGATCGTCGGTGATCGCGCACTGGTCGCGAAGATCAAGAAACATCCGCTCAAGCGCGCGCTGCGCGTCGGCAAGCTGACGCTCGCGGCGCTCGAGCCGGTGCTGCGCCTCTATCAGGCGCCCGAATTCCTGCGCGACCGGCTCACGACGCTGCGCCTGCTGACGCGTCCCCAGAATGAGATCGCCGAGGCCGCCGAACGCGTGCGTCCGGTATTGCAGGCCGCGCTTGGCAGCGGCTTCGACGTGACGGTCGAGCCGATGTTCAGCCAGATCGGCAGCGGCGCGCTGCCGGTCGACCAGTTGCCGAGTGCCGGGCTCGTCGTGCGCACGGCGGACGGCAAGCGCAGCGGCCGCGCGCTCGCGCAGCTCGAGAAACGGCTGCGCGAATGGCCGCGACCGGTTATCGGCCGCGTTGCCGACAACGCGCTGCGGCTCGACTTGCGTTGTCTTGAAGCCGCCGACGAAGCGGCGTTCGTCGCGCAATGTGTGCCGTTCGCAGGGCCCGCTGCATGATCGTCGGTACCGCCGGACACATCGACCACGGCAAGACCACGCTCGTGCGTGCGCTGACCGGTGTCGATACCGACCGCCTGAAGGAAGAGAAGGCGCGCGGCATTTCGATCGAACTCGGTTACGCATACACGCCGCTCGACAACGGCGACGTGCTGGGCCTGATCGACGTGCCGGGCCACGAGAAGCTGATTCATACGATGGCGGCCGGCGCGTGCGGGATCGACTTCGCGCTGCTCGTGATTGCCGCCGACGACGGCGTGATGCCGCAGACGCGCGAGCATCTCGCGATCCTGCAACTGCTCGGCGTGACGCACGGCGCTGTCGCGCTGACGAAATGCGATCGCGTCGACGCCGCGCGCGTCGCCCAGGTGCGCGACGAGATCGCCGCATGGCTGCACGACTCGACGCTGGCCGGCGTGCCGATTTTTGAAACCCGCGCGACGGCCGTGGACGACCCGGGCGTCGCCGCGTTGAAACATCACCTGGCCGACGCGGCGATCGCGTGGCGCGCCCGCCGCGACGACGGCCTGTTCCGGCTCGCCGTCGATCGCGTGTTTACGCTTGCGGGGCAGGGGACCGTCGTCACGGGCACCGCGTTCGCGGGCCGTGTCGCGACGGGTGACACGCTCGCGATCGTGCGCACGGGCGGCGCGGCCCGCGTGCGCAGCATCCATGCGCAGAACCGGTCGGTCGAGGCCGGCCGCGCGGGCGAGCGCTGCGCGCTGAATCTCGCCGGCGTCGACAAGGCCGATGTCGAGCGCGGTGATACCGTCGCCGATGCGCGGCTCGTCGCGACGTCGCCGCGCGTGGACGTCGAGCTGACGCTGCTCGCGGATGCCGGGCTGACACTGACGCACTGGGCGCCGCTGCACGTGCATCTCGGCACGCTGCATCGCGTCGCGCATGTCGCGCTGCTCGACGGCGACACGCTCGCGGCCGGCCAGCGGATGCGCGTGCAACTGGTGTTCGACGAGCCGGTGTTCGCGCTGCCGGGCGACCGGTTCATCGTCCGCAATCCGCAGGCGACGCGCACCGTCGGCGGCGGTCGCGTGCTCGATCCGTTCGGGCCGGCGAGCAAGCGTCGCACGCCCGCGCGCCGCGCGTGGCTCGATGCGCTCGCCATGTGGCTCGACACAGGGCGCCTCGATGCGCTGCTCGCGCAGGCGCCGCTCGGCATCGCGCGCACGATGCTCACGCATCTGACAGGCTTCGCGCCGAACGCGCTGGCGTTGCCGGAAGACGCGCTGGCGATCGGGCAGCGCGATGCCGCGTCGAACGACGGCGCGGTGATTTCGCATGCGCACTGGCGAGCGCTGCAGACGCGGGCGATCGACACGCTGCGCGCGTATCACGAGCGCCTGCCTGACGAGCAGGGGCTCGACGCTGCACGCTTGCGGCGGATGGCTGCGCCGCTCGTCGGCGATGCGCTGTGGCGCGCGCTCGTCGATGCGGTGGTGGCCGGCGGCGAAGTTGCGCGAAGCGGGCCGTGGCTGCATCTGCCGTCGCATTCGGTGAGCCTCGAGCCGCGCGAGGAAGGGCTGGCGCGGCAACTGCTGCCGCTGATTCACGCGGGGCGCTTCGATCCGCCGTGGGTGCGCGACCTGGCCCGCGACACGGGCGCCGCTGAGGACGCGGTGCGCACGCTGTTGCGCAAGCTCGCACGGCGCGGCGACGTGCATCAGGTCGTGCGCGACCTGTTCTATCACGCGGACGTCGTGCGCGAACTCGCCGAACTGGTCGCGCATCTCGCGCCGTCGCCCGGCGCGGGGCTCGATGCCGCGACGTTCCGCGACGCGACGGGGCTCGGCCGCAAGCGCGCGATCCAGATTCTCGAGTTCTTCGATCGGGTTGGGTATACTCGCTTCCACCGCGATCTTCACTTCCTGCGGCCTGACAGCGGTTGGGTGGGTATTCAGGCGTAGGCGCTCGTTGTTCTTCTGGTTCTTTTCCCCGAGGAAGGCATTCGTATCCGGTGGTACGGCCGGGCTTCAAACCCGGTTGGGGGTGTCAGACACTCCCGGGTCGGTTCGACTCCGGCTGCCTTCCGCCAGTCAAGGCTCTCAGCGATTCCCGTTTACTCTCGCAGCACTCCCGCAGCGCCTTATGCGGCGCGTGTTTTGGGGGTGTCGTCGCTCTTGCTCGCTCCCGCGCCTTACCCCAGAATCTAACCATCATTTGTGGGTAGATTTGGGGGTAGAAATGGCATCACGGCAGATGAATCGGTTGACTGCGCTCGGCATCGGTAAACTGGTCGACCCAGGGTATTACGCGGACGGCGGCGGCCTGTATTTGCAGATCAGCGCGAGCGGTTCGCGATCGTGGATCTACCGGTTCTCGATCGCCGGCCGCGCGCGGGAAATGGGCCTCGGTTCGCTGTCGGTGCTGCCTCTCGCTGCGGCGCGCAAGGCGGCGGCCGATTGCCGCGTGAGCGCGAGGTAGGGCATCGACCCGATCGTCGCGCGACGGCGCGCGCAGGTCGTGCGGGCGGCCGATGATGCCCCAGGCGTGACGTTCAAGCAGGCCGCGCAAGCCTATATCTCGGACCGCGAATCGACGTGGCGCAACACCAAGCACGCGAAACAGTGGACGTCCACACTCGAAATGTACGCGTATCCGGTGATCGGTGATCGGTGATGTTGACGTGCGCGACGTCGATACCGAGATGATCGTGCGCATCCTGCAGCCCATCTGGATGAAGAAGGGCGAAACCGCGCGGCGCGTGCGTGGCCGCGTGAAGGCGATCCTCGACGCGGAGACGGTGCTCGGCCACCGCACTGGCGACAACCCGGCCCGCTATGCCGATCACCTGGACCGCGTGCTGCCGCGCGTGAAGAAGCGGAACACGGTGAAACACCACCCGGCGCTCGCGTGGGAAGAGATGCCGGCGTTCTTCGCCGCGCTCCGCGGGCGGCCGAAGCGCGCCGCACAGGCGCTGCGTCTGCTGATCCTGACCGCGACGCGCACGAACGAGGTTCTGTTCGCGCGGCCGGAGGAATTCGACCTCGAAGCACGCGTCTGGACGATTCCGGGAGATCGGATGAAGTGCGAGGTCGAGCTGCGCGTGCCGCTTTGCGACGAGGCTGTCGAGCTCGTGCGGCAGCAGATCGCGACGAAGGCGAAGTGGGGCTGGCTGTTCCCGGGCTACAAAGAGGGGCGGCCGCTATCGAATATGGCGATGCTGCTGTTGCTGCGCCGCATGGAACGCGCCGACATTACCGTGCACGGCTTCCGATCGACGTTCCGGGACTGGATAGCGGACTGCACCGATTATCCCGACTCTCTCGCCGAGCAAGCGCTGGCGCACACGATCACGTCGACGACGGTTTCCGCGTACCGGCGTCGAGACATGCTCGAGCGCCGGCGCGGAATGATGGAGGACTGGGCTCGTTACTGCGCAGGGCAGACCGCGACTGTGGTGCCGTTCACGCGACAGGCAGCGCAGACAGCTGCATGACGTTGTCGGCCGGCCGGTCGGCGCACGGCTTCTTCCCCGCCTTCTCCGCGAGCCACGCGTCCACGTCCTCCTCGAGCCATGCCGTGCGCCCGGGCACGAGCTCGAACGGTTTCGGGAACGTGCCGGCCGCGATCATCCGGTAGAGCGTCGACTGTCCGAGCCCGACCTTTTCGGTCACATCTTTCATTCGAAGTGCTTTCATCGTTGCCTCGTCATCATGCAGAGTTCGACCCAGCCACGAATCTCGCGTTCGTAGCCGGTCAGGGTTGAATTCAAGTTCGGTGGCGTTGGCGCCGCGGCGATGCTCGTATCGCCGCCCGGCGCGGGCGCTTCTTTCTGCGGCTCGTGCCCGGGGCGCCGGAAGCCGAGCGTCTTCGCGAGCGCGTGACTGTGCTCGATCAGGCCTGACTGAATCAGCGCGTCGAGATGCGGCCGTACGTCCTTCGTCGGCACCTTGAAGCTCGCCGCGATCACGTACGCGGGATACGTCTTGCCCGGAATCATTCGCGCGAACACGTTGTCGGCGTTCAGCACACGCGGTTCGTACGTCCGTCGGCGTCCCATGCTCAGTTCCCTCGCGACTCGGTGAGCACGTGCAGCGCGGCGGCCGCGTGCCGTTCCCAGTCCGCGCCGTGCTCGATCGCGAAGCCGGTCAGCCAGTGGAGCACCGCGGCTTGTTCGGCCTCGGACGTGCGCTCGATCGCGTGCCCGGCGGCGCGCAGCGCATGCGCGATCGGCCCGGTTTCCCAGACCATCATGCCGAGCACGCGGCCGAGGGCCGGCGTCAGGTTGTCGGGGTAGGGGCGTGTCATGCTGATGCCTCGCCGAGCGGGGTGGCGAAGGCGCGATGCGCCGTTGCGGCCAGGTCGTCGAGCTGCGCGCGGCGCGCCGCGAACTGCGCGTCACGCCATGCCTCTGCCTCGTCTGGTTTGCCAAGCTCGCCCGTCGCGCGCCGGCGCACACACATCGCGGAGCACTGGCGCAGCGTGATCGGCACCGCGCCGGCCGCGACCGCGCGCACGCGGAAGCTCATGCAGATGTCGAAGTGCTCGCCATGGGTGAGCGGCTGGTCGAAGTGAAGGCGGTCACGAACGCCGGCAGTGTCTCGCCGGTCGGCTTCGTCGATGTGCTACCCCTCGTGAACCAGCTCGACGGCTCCGACAACGCGATGCCGCACGGCGTCATCCACAACCTGCCGTACTTCCGGCTGCAGGGCGGTGCGAACGCGGTGATCATCGACCCGCAGGTCGGCGACATCGGGCTCGCCGTGATCGAGGACCGCGATATCTCGTCGGTGAAGGCGAACCGCGGGCCAGCGAACCCGGGCTCGAAGCGCATCTTCGATATGGCCGACGGCCTGTATATCGGCGGGTTCCTGAACGGCGCGCCGAGCCAGTACGTGCAGTTTTCTGCGGCCGGCATCTCTGTCGTGTCGCCGACGAAGGTCACGCTGCAGGCGCCGCTCGTCGAGGTCGATGCGTCCACCTCGTTCACCGTGAACTCTCCGCAGTCTGGCTTCAGAGGCACGGTGATCGTACAGGGGCTGCTGTCATGGCTGGCAGGTATGACCGGCAGCGCAGTGAGCGGTGTCGCGTCGCTGATCTCCGGCACCGTCCAGTTCATTGGCTCGATCACGTCAAACGGTCACGCGATCGACAACACCCATCAACACCCCAACTCTGGCGGCTCTGGGCTCGGCGGCCCGCCGCAATAAGCGACCATGGGAACGACACTTCTCCTCGACCAGACCGCCTGGGATCTCTGCCTCGACGCCTACGGCAACATTGCCGTCGCGGCCGAGCCGTATGCGATCGCGCAGGACGTCGCGAGCGCCGTGCGCACGTTCCGCGGTGAGGCCTGGTACGACACGTCCGTCGGCGTCCCGTACTGGCAGGACATCCTCGGCAAGCGACCGCCATTGCCGCTCATCAAAAAGGACATCGTGACGGAGGCGCGTCGCGTGTTTGGCGTGCAGGCCGCGCAGTGCTTCATCACGTCCATGACCAACCGCGTCGCGAGCGGCCAGGTGCAAGTCGCCACGGCTGCCGGCGTGCTCCCCGTCAACTTCTGAGGTTCCGCATGTCGACTCCTCCCACCTCCAGCGTACCGCCGATCAATTGGGCCTCGACTGGCCCCGTCGTGCCGGCCGAGTCGGCGATCCTGACCGGTGTGCTCGCCGATACGAACGCTGCATTCGGCGGCAACCTGAACATCACGAACGAGGACGGCACGCCGAACGTGACAGCGCCGCAAGGCCAGCTCGCGTCGAGCCTGACCGCGATCATCGCAGCGAAGAACGACGACATGCTCGAGGTATCGAACGGCGTCGACCCTGATCTCGCAGACGGACGCTGGCAGGATGCGATCGGCCGCGTCTACTTCATCGAGCGCGATCCGGCCGAGCCGACGGCGCTGCAGGTGGCGTGCGTGGGTGCGGTGAACACGCCGATCCCGGTGGGTGCGTTGATCAAGGATTCGAGCAACAACGTCTACCTGTGCACGCAGGCCGGCACGATCCCGGCGAGCGGCACGATCACGCTCGGGTTCGCCTGTAAGACAACGGGGCCCATTCCAGTGCCGGCCGCCAACCAGGTGTCGATCTATCAGGCGATCCCGGGGTGGGATACGGTGACCGTGGTATCCGGCGTGCAGGGGAGCAACGTCGAATCGCGCGCCGACTTCGAGAATCGGCGCCGGCAGTCTATGGCGAAGAACTCGAGCGGCTCAGTGCCATCGGTGCGCGGCGCGGTGTTGGGCGTGGCTGGCGTCCTCGACGCGTGCGTACTCGATAACCCGCTCGGTACGTCGGTCACGATTGGCGGCTACACGCTCCTGCCGAACTCCCTGTACGTCGGCGTCTACGGTGGTGCCGCTCAGGACATCGGCAACGCGATCTGGAGCAAGAAGGCGCCGGGCTGCAACTACAACGGGAACACGACGGTGACCGTTCAGGATTCGAGCGGCGGATCTCAGCCGTATCCGAGCTACGCCGTGAAGTACCAGACGCTGACGGCGGTCCCGATTCTGTATGCCGTTCAGCTCGCCAACAACTCGAATCTGCCGTCGAACATCACGCAGCTGGTGCAGAACGCGATTATCGCGGCATTCACTGGCGCGGATGGTGGATCGCGCGCGCGTAGCAACAGTACGGTTTTCGCTGGCCGATACTACCCGGGCGTAATGGCGATCGATCCGTCGGTCGAGCTTCTTTCGATCCAGCTCGGCACGACGACCGCGAATCAGAATTCCGTCGACATTGGCATCGCGCAAACCCCGACCATTACCGCGTCGAACATTTCGGTGACGCTCGTTTAAATGGAAAACGTCCTTCAGACAGTCCTTGCTCAATACGCGAACAGCCCGACGCTGATCCAGCTCGTTCAGAACATGAACGGGTATATCGATCCCAGCGCGGACATCGACGCGTTCTACGACAACGTGTGGAACATCCAGACGGCGGTCGGGCGCGGCCTCGACATCTGGGGGAAGATCGTCGGGCTCGAAAACGGACGGCTGCTGAAGATCCCGTCGGCCGAGATCAACCTGGGCTTCAACGAAGCCGGAACGGCGAGCGCGACGACGTTCAACTCGGGCGTGTTCTACGCGGGGCAGCAGATCACGCAGAGCTACTACCTATCGGACGATGCGTTCCGCACGCTGATCCTTGTGAAGGCCGCAGCAAACATCTCGGACGGATCGATCCCGAGTTACAACCGGTTGCTCCAAAGCCTGTTCGCGGGTCGCGGGCGTTGCTACGTCAACGACCTCGGCAATATGCAGATGCGCTACACGTTCGAGTTCTACCTGCAGCCGTTCGAGCTCGCAATCGTCACGCAATCCGGCGCGCTGCCGCGCCCGACCGGCGTCCTCGTGACGGTGCTTGAGGAGCCGCAAAACAGCACATTCGGTTTCTCCGAGGCAGGCGTCGGGAGCGCGGCGCCCTTCGGTCAAGGCACTTTCTACTCTGAGGTCTAACATGCAAGCAAACCAGATTCCGACGCTCGTTCCGTTGGCCTTCGCGGCGGGTGGCGCCTTCAACACCATTCCGGAGGCGTCGCAGATCGGGACGAACCCGGGCGGTGCATCGCTGGTAGACGGTTTCCCGCCACTCACGCGCACGCCGATCGCGGCCGGCGGCATCCCGCCGTCTGGTCTCGACATGAACGGTGTCCTGAACCTGATCACGCAGTCGACTCGATGGGAGCATGCAGGCGGTCGGTACGCATACAACGCGGCTTTCGCAGGTGACACGAACGTCGGCGGCTACCCGGCTGGTGCGATGCTGATGAGCGCGGATGGTCAAGGGGCGTGGCTGAGTCTCGTCGACAACAACAGCGACAACCCGGACACGGGCCCCGGCACGAAATGGGCGCCGTCGCAGGCTTACGGCTTCTCCGCGATCTCGGGCCTCACGAACACCAATGTCACCTTGACGCCTGCGCAGGCGATGAAGTCGCGAATCGTGCTGACCGGCACGCTGACGGGGAACGTGCAGGTCATCCTGCCGACGTGGACGCGTGAATGGACGATCGTGAACAACACGATCGGCGCCTTCGCGATCACGGCGAAGACGGCATCGGGCACGGGTGTGGTGATTCCGGCCGGCCCGGCCCGTGTCATCGGCGACGGTACGAACATCGTTCAGGCTGCCGAAAGCATCGCACCTGCGACGCTGGCGAGCCATGCGCTGACCGCCGGCCAGATCGGTGCGATCGGGTCTCAGGGCAGCCTGCCGATCAACACGTCGGCGAAGGTCAACGGCGTGAACGCCGCGAACCTGCTGTTCAATGGTTCGGGTGAATTCGGAAATGCCGGATGGGGTTCATCGAACTTCGGCGCGTCGATTGCATTCCCGCAAGAAGGAACGATCTTCATCAATGCGTCGTCGATTAGCTCAACCACGCAGGACATTTCGTCACCTATCGGAATTGGGCCCAACATCGCTATTTGCCTCACAGCGGAGATGTATGCGTCCGGAGTCGTTGCTGGTCGTGGTTATATCTACGTCGAGGCATTTACATCAGCTGGGACGTCATTGGGAACCGTCGCTGCCGTAAATGCTACCAATGGCTCAAGCTGGACGCAGTACTCGGCGACCGGAACAACTCCCGCGAACACCGCATATATTCTCGTTCACAAAGTCGCGGATACGTCCCCGAACATGTCAGCAAACGGTCTTGGCTTTCGCCGTATCAAGGTGGAGAAAGGATCGTCGCCGTCGCTTTACTCGCAAGAAGCGAGCAACGCGACATTGGGCGGTGGCACGCCTGTCGTCGGCTCCGCTCGTAACCTCTCGATGTCGGTGGCAACCGCGAGTGCGAGCGCCACGCTGACGGCTGACGAGATCATCGTTTGCTCGGCACTCGGCGGCGTCGCCTACAAGCTCGCGAACTTCAACCAGACGATTAATCTCGCGACGGTTGGCGCGAGCGGGATGGATGCCGGAACGGCGCCAGTGTCTGGTTTCGTCGCGCTCTATGCGATCTACAACCCGACCACGCGGGCGAGTGCGCTACTCGCGACGAACGCGACCAGCTCGCTCGCGCCGAGCGTCTATGGTGGTAGCAATATGCCGGCGGGTTACACCGCATCGGCGTTGGTGAGCGTCTGGCCGACGAACGCAAGTTCGCAGTTTGCGGTGGGTATGCAGGACGATCGCAAGATTTGGATCACCCCCCCAAACGGCACTGAGCACCAGCACGCAGCAAAGCAGTCTCACGTCGCTCTCGATTTCGTCGCTGGTGCCGAAAGGCGCAAAACGTATTTCGGGAAATATTGCCGTCGGCTCCAGTTCCGCCACTGCGTCGATGACGGGGCAAGTTGCGGGTTCCGCGCAAGGCTTCGGCGGCCAGCAGTTGAGCGCGTACAGCGGAGTTGCAAGCCAGGCTTACACAACTCCGTTCAATGATGTTCCGGTGCTTACGTCGCAAACCATGTATTACTCGGCCGTCGCCAATACGGGAACCATGGCGCTCACTATCACGATCACAGCCTACATATTCTGAGGAGCGGCCATGATTCAGGTGTAATTTTCCAACTTGACCGAAGACGCAATAATTTCCGACGTTTCCGACATGGCAACTTCTCTTGCGCGATTTTGGTGCGCATCTGTTAGACTCGGCCCACCATAAGTGACTGCGGAGACGAAGGTGGCAGACCAAGTGGAGTTGGACCTTATTCCGATGTCGGATTTTAAGCCTTTGAATTGGGATGATGCTAGGGCGCACGAGACGACCAAAAAAATCCAATACGCATGCGGCTTAAACCCCTTCGAAGGATGGTTGAACGTTGATTTTTTCGATGACGCCGTAATGTGGAATTTCAACCATATTGGCGGAGTTCCCAGAAATGTCGCTGAGAACGTCTATAAGGTCAATTTATTGGAGCGCCATCCGTTTCCTGATAACGCTTTTGAGTATGCATTTTGTGAGGATTTTGTCGAGCATCTGGAGCAAAAGGACGCAATAACTTTTCTTTCCGAGGTATTTCGCACGCTCAAGCCGGGTGGCGTTGTTAGAATTGCGACACCCGGGTTCGAGCAAGTAATGAGAAATCATTTTCTTAATGCGACATTTGACAAAATTGCAGATGGTCATAGGGATGCGTACACCCAATGGGGGCATCTGCATTTCTTCACACACGACAGCCTTAAAGCAATGGCGCGATGGCTCGGATTCAGTAAATATCGAATCAAAAAGATTCATAAATCGTGGCATCGACCATTGAGGAATTTGGAAACAAGAGTCGATCAGGCCCAATATATGAATATCTATGCGGAGCTAACCAAATAACTAGTTCCCGGCCGACTGAATGGTGGCTGTTAGAACTGCCGCCGTCCTCTGGGCCTTGATTTTATATAGCGCCTCTCCCGGACGAATGCAGTCGACCAGCATTGACTGCCAGTCTGGAAGGGACTTGATGTAGGCGTATTGTTGAACGATGGCGACGCGGTACGTGGCCGCGTACTGCTCAAGGGCAGCCACCTCGGCATCGAGCGCCGGGATATTCTTCGATGTTCCGTCGCATACCGGATTTGGCTCGTCGATGACGGGCACCTTCCCATTGGCACGCGCTTGGGTCACGAAATAGTCGACGTTCGACATGAACTGCAGTAGCGATTGAGACGATGCATCGTTGATCGCGAAGTTTTCCACCACGATCCGAGACGACGACTTCGCCATCAGTTGTTGCAGGTTCATGGTGTGCTGGCCGTCCGTGCCGTCGATAAGCTGCTGCAACGTCGAGCCGCTGACGCCTTGATTCCAAATGCGAACGCGGGAGCCCAAATCTTGCTGAACACGGGCCGGCTCGCTGGCTGGTGTCATGACGTATTTCCCGGGCGTGATCATCGTCAGGCCGGCCATCGTGCTGTCGCCGTACATGTCGATGTCGACCAGCCGTGATGAGTCAGAAACTGGGGGCTGGGTAGAGGCTTGCAGCTGGGCGGCCGATCCATCGCCGCCACCTCCGCAGCCCGAAAGCGCAGCAGCAGTGCAGCCGAGCGCCATCGCTACGGCTGCGGCTCTCCATCGGGCGCCAGGGAGTCGGCCGGTGCGTCCAGATCGATCACCGCGCCGACGTCGCGCATTGTCGCCAGCACGCGGTCGATTTCCTGTTGCGGGAGTGTGACGAGCGCGGCTGCCATGAACAGATTGGCCGGCGGGATTCCCTGTGGCTTGTTCTCGTCCGCGTAGTCGCGCCAGCGTCGCGCGCTCTTCAGGCCGAGCGCCCGCGCCATCTGCGTTCCAGAGTAGCCGAGCTTCTCCTTCCACTGTTTCATCTGCGCCACGGTTGGCGATCGAAAGAGCATGTTGAGTCGATCCAAGACGCGCGAGCGCGCGAAAGCACGGTTTCATGATGATTTCCTTTCGGATGGCGGCCGCGCGGTGTGCGCTTCCTATGCTGATCAAGGTAGGCGGAATCCGCCTATTTGTCAAGCGCCATCGCGCGCACCGGTCGCGCGCCCGTTGTGATAATTCGCGCCGTGGATTTTTACTCAAGTTCCTGTAAACATTTGGCCGATAATCAGCCCATCTGATTTTTAATAACCCGGTTTGGATAAATGGCTACTCCAAATATTCCGCAAAATACCCCGAATTCATGGCTTGTAAGTGCGAAAACGGTTATTACCACGGTCGCAGGCCTCGTTTCCATTTTGGCCGCGCTGGTAGGGGCTTCCGCATGGTGTATTGGTCTTTATTCCGGTCTTTCTAATCGCGTTACGGTGCTCGAACAGAGTAATCAGGCAATGCGCGACGATTTGAAAGACATCAAGCAAATGGTTTCTCAGCTCGTATTGGGTGCGGCAGGTAATAGGCCCGAGACTCGAAGGTGGACGAAATGATGAAATGGAAAATCACCCTCGCAGACAATTGACGGACGCTGCACCGACGCGGCACCGTCATCGTGAGTGGCGCGCTCGCGGTCGTGACGGCCGCCGGTCCGGCGATCGTCGAGGCATGGAACTCGATGCCGTCCGACCTGAAAGAGCTGCTGCCGCAGGGCGTGCAGCGCTACGCGGCGCTCGTCGCGTTCGCGCTGATTCTGGTCGTGCGCTACACCGCGGTGCGCCGCGTGCCGCCGCCGGCCGCGCCGGTTGAGCAGGGGGCCAGCGATGGCGCTCAGTGACCTGTTCTGCGCGATCGCGCGAATGTTCGGCGTGAACCCGACGCCGGTCGTCGACGTGCCGACGCCGCCGATCCCGCCAAGTAGCGTGTCGAGCGCTGCACCGACGCCCTCATTCGAGATGGAAGAACCGACCATCAACGTGCCTGCGATGCAAGCATCCTCGTCGGAAAGCTCCGCGCAGCAAGCTTCATCGGGGCTGGCGGGCGGCAATGATGAGGCGTGGCTCGCGCTCTGCCGGCCGCTGTCGCAGCACTTCGAGAGCTGCTATCTGACTGCCTATCCGGATCCAGCGTCGCCGCTCGGAAAGGCACTCCAGGCGCGCGGCCTCTGGTACAAGGTGCTAGCCGGCGCGCCGATCCCGAATGATCCCGCGCTGCGCGCGCTCAGCGGCGCGCCGTGGACGTGCGGGTGGGGCTCGACCGGGCCGGACGTCCACGAGGGCACGAAGTGGACGCAGGCGACGGCCGACGCGCGGCACGATGTGAACCTGCGCGCCGCGGCGGCGCTCGTCGACCAGGCCGCGCGCGTGCCGCTGTCGGCGCAGCAGAAGGCGGCCACGACGAGCATCGTGAACAACGTCGGGCCGGGCCGCGCGCGGCGCGCCGGCGATCCCGGGCGCGACGGCATCATCACGCTCGCCAGCGGCCAGCCGTCGACGCTGCTGCGGCACCTGAACATCGGCGACATGGTCGGCGCGGCCGAGCAATTCCCGGCGTGGAACCGAGCAGGAGGCGTCGTCAGCGCAGGTCTCGTGCGCCGCCGCGCGGCCGAGCGCGATCTCTTCCTGACGGGCCACTGGAGCGCAGCATGACGACGATCCTTATTTCCCTGTTCGCGAAGTTCTGGCCGTACCTGGTTGCGGCCGGCGGCGTTGCCGCTGGCGTGCTGGTTGGCTGGACGAAATCGAAGTCGGCTACGGCGCGCGTCGCGCAGGCCGGCCAGCAGACCGCCGAAGCGCAGGCGGCCGCCGCGCAGGCGCGCGAGCAAGCCGCACAGTCCGCGAATGCGGAAGCCCAGGCGAATGCCGACGCGGCGCAGGCCGGTTCGGCCGCCGCAAAGGAGAGAAGCGATGCAGAAACGAACGTTGGCGCTCTGCCTGCTGGCGGTGCTGAGCAGCAGCTGCGCAACGACTGGACCCGCGACTAAGCCGACCGCGGCGCCGTGCGAGCCGCAGATCGTCACGAAGACGCGGATAGTCGACACGGCGTGCGACTGGGCGCGACCGGTCTACGTCAGCAAGACCGACGTGCTGAGCGACGACACCGCGCGCCAGATCCTCGCGCACAACATGGCCGGCGCGAAGAACTGCGGCTGGAAGCCGAGCGGAAAGTAGGGTTGGGGGTAGCAATCCCCCAATTGTGGGTACGGTTGTGGGTAGCCGTTTTCCAGCTTCGCGGGATCATTACCATATAAGGCTCGGTGGCCGACCAGTTGAGTCGGCTGCCTTCCGCCATCCCGTCTTCTTGCGATTCAGCGCGCTTCGATAGCGTGCACTTGCGTCATGGGCCGACGCTGTAAAGCGGCCATGATCGAGCAAACTTGATCGGGAAAATCACTGAAAGTTTGCGAATTATTTTCCGGCTATAGTGGAATCACTGGGGGTAGGCGTGGCGCTTTTTGCCGATACCGGCCAGGTAATGACTGTAGACGGGTGCTGTATGAAAAATAAAATCGAAAAGACCGCCGGACCGATCTGGGGTGTGGCTGCTGGATTGCTTCTTGCCGCCGCAGGACTGAGTCTCGGCATCTTCCCGACGTCCCTGCACAGCTCGGGAACGGCAAGCGATTTCATGGCGTCCGGCGCTGCGATGCTGGGCATCTTCCTCGTCGTCTATTCCACGCACGAGTTACGAAGAAAGCGCTCGCACTGAGCGTTCGCGCGCGGCCGCCCACGAAAATCGACTCGAGCCGGCCGACGGCTCATGCATGCGCTCGTCCGCGATACGCACGAGCCGTACGGGATTTCGTGCGCGCTACGACTTGAGGATTTCGTGCTTGTAGACGAGCTCGACGATGCGCTTCGTCGGGATGCTCGCGCGCAATGCGTCGACGCCGTCGATCGGAAACCACCGGCATTTCTCGATCTCGTTGTTCGGTTGCGGCGTGTGGTCCGGGCCGACTTCCGCGAAGAACACGTGATGGATCTTCGCGAGCCCGGTGAACTGCATCGAGTACACCAGATCCTGGCCGGTGACGCCGGTTTCTTCGCACAACTCGCGATGTGCGGCTTCGAGCGGCGTTTCCCCGTGCTTGATCGTGCCGCCGGGCAGCGCCCAGCGCGACGACGCGCGCGCGACGAGCAGCACGTGCTTGTTGCGGTAGCAGACGATCGTCGCCCGTTCCTTAACGAGTACTTCGGTCGATTGAGGGGAATTCATAGGCTCAGGGGCATGGACTCTGGCGAGATTCTAACCAGCGCTGGTCACGGTGCCAAGGCGGCATCGGCCGGAACCGATCGATCATGGGGGAACGGGGCATGTCCGATGTGATGGATGTGAGCACCAGGGCCGTCGGGCGGGATGCAAGACATGCGCGAGCGATCGGCACCTCAATTGCGCCTATTAGTCAACGCTGCTCGCAGCGCATGCATTACCCACGAATCGGCCGGTAAATTCACGTTTACAGGTGGATTCACCCGGCTGCAGTAGCGCATACTTGACGCCCCAATGACTAGGCCGGACACGTCGATTCCTACCTTAGGCATGCAAACGATCGTTTGCGGCAAGACCATTCAGGTAGCGCTGATGACCGATATGGCGACGGCCAGTATTTTCGTGATGAACAATGACGACGGTTCCCATCAGCCGCGGATCATGAAGATTCGCCAGTACCTCGATGCCGGTATGACGGGTGAGGATGTCGTCCGCCATGTGTTGAATATCGTGGTGGCGTCGATCGAGCGGCGTGGCCGGCTTTGGGCGCACTGAATGTCTTCCGAGCAGTCGTCTGCCCGACTTCTGCGCTGCAGCGGGTGGCTCGAAAGGGGATTCGGCGAGGATGGCGAGACGCAGGGTAGTGCCTGCGATCGGATCGGAAGCAATCGGCGATCGCATCCACGTGCTGAGCGACGTGTGAGCAGCGATGTGGCGTCGGGACCCTACCCAACGCATCGGCTCCACGTTTCGCAAGCGGCAACGAGACAGAAGGGCGATACAAAAGCGATCAGGATCACGACGGCGGCGCAGCGTCGGCTCGAACTTCGGGCCTGGCGGCGCGCTACCGCCTGGGGTGTTTCATCTCCTCCGCTTCCATTGCCGCGGTGCGTTCCTCGCTCGCGGAAACAGGTTCCATGGCCTCGTCGATCGAGGCCAATGCGTACTCGCAGGCCAGCTTGGTTTCCTCGACGTCGGCGTCAGGTTCCTCGTCGTCGTTGAGAGGCGGCTCGAGCATGTCTTTGATCATCGTCGCCAGTTCCGGGGTGTCCCAGGGTTCGCCTCGTTGCTCCTTCTTCCTGATGTAGTGCCGGATCTCCGCATCCTGTTCGGGTGTCAGTGGCAGGTGCCGAAAGGTGCTGCTTGGGTTGGCATCGATCATGATGGTGCTCCGAAGTCCGGCGGGTCCCGGTTTGGCTGCTTCCCGGGATGCTCCATGCCGGAAAAACGATAAGGATGACCGATCGACTCGCGAGCGAGGCCGGGCCAGGGCGACTCGCGCGACGGTCGGCGCCGCGGATACTGCGTTCGCCGAGCGGATGTGCAGCCTGCAATTCGGCATTCACGATGCGTTGGGTCCCGAATTGATGCGCCATCGAATGCTCGGACGTGCGTGGCAGATTCTTATTTGCGGGAGTTCGGATCATGGATCCGATCGAGGCGAGCGAACAGCTCATTGATCTGGTATTCGAGTACCTTGTTTCGCTCGAATCGTGTCCGGAGTGCGTCGAGCTTGACTCGCCAATACGCCGGATCGTTCACTGGCGATCGGTTCGTGAAGGCGTCGTGTGTTTGCTCGAGCAGTCCGATCGCGCCCCTAATGTGAGCCAGTTCGCGCTCCACATCGCAGTACCAGCTCATTTTACCGACTCCCGGTTATGGTTCGATTCCTGGTTCTTGTGTACGGCGAGTGCGTTCGATTCCACTCGAAAGCCGCCGCACGGGCCAATTTCGAGCGGTGTTGTCGTCCGTGCCCCGCCTGCAAGATCTCGACCACAGTGTCGAAGCCTGCGTTGTCGTCATGCGGGCGGTCGTGTCGCGTCGGCGCATGGGGCAAATGAGCGCGCAATATTCGAATCCACGATAAGGATGCGCGCTCATGACGAGCTGCTGAACGCTGAACGTCCGGCCGCGACGAATCGCAGGGCGAACGCATCCGGCCTGTATCGCCGTGTGTGGCGCGACGGGGGGACGAAAGACTTAACGCTGCGTGCGAAAGTGGGCGCGCTGCAGCAAGAGGGAAGAAGGCGGGCGAGCAGTCGAACGGCGCACGAATGCTCGGATGAGTTCATCATACGCGCGTCGTCCTTCGAGGGGCCATCTTATTTGGGGCGACGCGGATTGCCGTTGGTACGAGGTGTCCGGCGCGGTCGGGGGTGAGCAGGCGTTCGGCGTTTGGGCCGACCGGCGCGGTGCCTGAAACACCGCGCGGTTGCCACGCATCCGGTCCTTACTTCTTTTCCGGCAGGAACCAGTTCATCACGAGCGCGCAGATGCCGCCCGTCGCGACGCCCGATTCCAGCACGTTCTTCAGCGCGTGCGGCAGGCTGTTCAGAATGTCCGGCACCTGCGACACGCCGAGGCCGAGCGCCAGCGACACCGCGATGATCAGCAGCGCGCGGCGGTCGAGCTGGACGCCCGCGAGAATGTTGATGCCCGATGCGGCCACCGCGCCGAACATCACCATCGCCGCACCGCCGAGCACCGGCTCCGGCACGGCCTGCAGCACGCCGGCAACGACCGGGAACAGGCCGAGCACCACGAGCATCCCCGCGATCCAGATGCCGACATGGCGGCTCGCGACGCCGGTGATCTGGATCACGCCGTTGTTCTGCGCGAACACGGAGCTCGGGAACGTATTGAACACGCCGGCCAGCAGCGAATTCGCGCCGTTGACGAGCACGCCGCCCTTGATTCGTTGCATCCACACCGGGCCTTCGACCGGTTCGTTCGAGATCTTGCTGGTGGCCGTCACGTCGCCGATCGCCTCAAGCGACGTGACGAGATAGATGATCAGCATCGGCACGAACAGCGACCACGAGAAACCGATGCCGAAATGCAGCGGCGTCGGCACCTGGAACAGCGCGGCCTGGTGCATGCCGGTGAAGTCGAGGCGGCCGAGGAAAGCAGCCGCGAGGTAGCCGATCACCAGTGCGATGACGAGTGCGGTGCTGCGCACCCAGACGACCGGCACGCGGTTCAGCAGGATGATCGTGCCGAGCACGAGGCCGGACAGCGTCAGGTTCTCCGCGCTCGCGAACGTGCCCTTGGCCATCGCGCCATAACCGCCGCCCATGCTGATGAGGCCGACCTTGATCAGCGTGAGGCCGATCAGCAGCACGACGATGCCGGTGACGAGCGGCGTGATCAGGCGCTTCACGAACGGCAGGATGCGCGACACGCTCATCTCGACGAACGACCCGGCAATCACGACGCCGAAGATCGCGGCCATCACGGTCTCGACCGGCGTGCCCTGCTTGACCATCAGGCTGCCGCCGGCAATCAGCGGGCCGACGAAGTTGAAGCTCGTGCCCTGGACGATCAGCAGGCCGGCGCCCAGCGGGCCGAAGCGCTTGCACTGGACGAAGGTGGCGATGCCGGAAATCACCAGCGACATCGACACGATCAGGGTCGTATCGCGGCTGGACACGCCGAGCGCCTGGCAGATCAGCAGGCCGGGTGTGACGATCGGCACGATGATCGCCAGCAGGTGCTGCAGCGCTGCGACGAAAGCGACCATCGGCGCCGGCCGGTCGTTCGGGCCGTAGACGAGGTCGCGGGCCGATGCTGCGGCGTCGGCGCCGTGGGCGGCGGGTTGGGCGGAGGAGGCGGGTTGCATGGCGAGCGGGCCGGACAAGGTGGAAAGTGCGGCATTTTAGCCGAAGGGCCCGCCGGCGCCGTCGGGGCGCGCTGCAATAGCCGGGATTCGGCCGACGGCGAAAACGGCGACGGATCGGCGCACGGTCGGCCGCGACCGCGGCGCCCGTCGATCAGCGGGATTGCCGCGATGCGATCGTGGCCGTCGCAGCGGTCGCGCTGAAGCCGGGCAATTCGGGAATCCGTTGCGCCATGAACTGCAGGAATGTGCGGGTCCGGAGCGGCAGATATCGGCGCGACGCATACACGAGGTGCAACGCATGCGGCGGAACCATGTCCCACTTCGGCAGTAGCCGGACGAGCTGCCCGGTGTCGATCAGATCCTGGACAAGCCACGCCGGCGCGCTGCCCACCGCGTTCCCGGCCAGAAAGCACTCCCGCAGCGCGATCGAGCTGTTCACGCGATACCGGCCGCTTACCGGAACGGCGACCTTGTCGTCGCCGCGGGCAAATTCGAGTTCCCTTCCTATGATGTCCGTGCGCGCGTAGCCGACGTACTCGTGTGCCGTCAGGTCTTCCGGCCGGCGGATCCTGGGCGCCTGCGATACATACGCCGGCGCGGCCACCAGCAGGCGCGGCGACGACGCGATGTGCCGCGCGACGACATCCGGCGGCAGCACGTGGCCGAGGCGAATGGCGACATCGACGCCTTCCTCGACCAGGTCGATCACGCGATCGGTCAGGTGCAGTTCGACGTCGATCTCCGGCCACGCGGCGAGGAATTCGAGCACGAGCGCGTTCAGCCTCAGCTCGCCCAGCCCCAGCGGCGCGTTGACGACCAGCTTGCCGACCGGCCGCAGCGTTTGCCCGCGCACCTCGGCCACGGCGCCGGCGTATTCGTCGAGCACGCGCTTGCAGCGGTCGTAGAAGCGGCGGCCTTCGTCGGTCGGCCCGAGACTGGTGGTCGAGCGTTCGAGCAGGCGGACGCCCAGTTCCTTTTCGAACGCGGCGACGATCTTGCTGATCGTCGGCTGGCCGGTGCCTTCCTCGCGAGCGACCGCCGAAAAATTGCCCAGCTCGATCGCGCGGACAAACACGCGCATGGATCGCAGCGAATCCATCTTATTCCCTTATGGCATGAATCATATTCAAGTTTCCCACGTTCCGGCGCAATTGGGCATGACTTAACGTTCGTGAACCTTCAACCCTTGATGAGGAGTCGACATGAACGAGGCAACGCAATCTTCGACACTGGACGGCGCGCACGTCGTGATATTCGGTGGGAGTTCCGGAATCGGTCTTGCAGCCGCGGCCGCCGCGAAGGCGAGGGGCGCCACCGTCACGCTGGTCGGCCGGACCCGCGCGAAGCTCGAGGCCGCCGCGCACGCGATCGGCGGCGCGCGTATCGCGGTGGGCGACATCGCGGACAGGCACGCGGTGCAGGCCGTATTCGACACGATGACGCGCGTCGATCACCTGGTCGTCACGGCCGGCCGGTTCATCGCCGGCAAGCTCAGCGAGACCGATCCCGATCATCTGCTCGGTGCGATACAAGAACGTATCGCCGGGCCGGTCTACGCGATCCGGGCCGCGTTGCCGCTGATGCCTGCGACCGGCTCGATCGTGCTGACGGGCGGGCAACTGGCGGATCGCCCGGCCGCGCAAGGCACGTCCGTCATCGCCGCGGCCGTGCGCGGCGTCGAAGCGCTGGCGCAGTCGCTCGCGCTGGAACTGAAGCCGATTCGCGTCAATGTCGTCGCGCCCGGCTTTGTCGAGACGCCGCTGTACGACGCGTTCGGCCCGGAAGCGCGCGATGCGATCCTGGCGGGGGCGGCAGCGGCGCTGCCCGGCGGCCGCGTCGGGCGCGCCGACGAAGTCGGGGACGCGATTGCGTTCCTGCTGGGCAACGGCTTCATGAACGCCGAAATCCTGCACATCGACGGAGGCGGCCGGCTGGTCTGAACCGGGCGCGTCGCGCGGCGTTAGCCGGCCGCGCGTGTTTTCGTGCCGCGCGCCGGTGTGCGCGGTGCGCGGGCATCGGGATACATGCGCTGGCACACGGCAATGACCGTGTCGCGCAAGCGGCGATGCACGGGATCGCCGTGCATGCGCGGGTGCCACAGCGCGGAGACGAGGATCGCGGGCAGGCGGACCGGCATCTCGAAGCTGCGCAGCCCGAGGGTTTCGACGAGCCCCGGCGAGAACGCGTTGCCGAGGCACGAGCGCGGCACGAGCGCGATCAGGTCGGTGCTGGCCGCGACGCGCATTGCATCGGGGTAGCTGGGGACGACCACGCGCACGGTCTGGTCCGAGCCGGACCGGTTCGCCGGTGCATCGGCCGGTCCGCTGAAATCGCCGAGCTGCGATGCGATCACTTGACGGCAGGCCGCAAAGCGCGCGGGCGTGATCCTGCCCGACGCGAACAGCGGATGTCCGGCGCGCGCCACCGCGACGTGCCAGTCGTGACCGAGCATGCGCGTGTGCAGCTCGGGCGCGTCGTCGCCGCGCTTGCCGATTTCCAGATCGACGGTGCCGTCGCGCAGCGCTTGCGGATCGCGGTCGGGCTTGGGCACGAAGCGGATGCGCACGTGCGGCGCGATTTCGCCGATCGCGGCGACCACCGGGCCCGACAGCATTTCCATGAACGACGCCGCCGCGCGAATGGTGAACGTGGAGGCGAGCGTCGCCAGGTCCACGTCGGCTGTCGCCGGCCGCAGCACGGCGCGCGCGTCGCTCGCGATCGCGTGTACGCGGTCGCGCAATGCCGCCGCGTGCGGCGTCGGCACGAGCTTGCGCCCGGCGCGCACGAGCAGTTGATCGCCGGTGGAAAGCCGCAGCCGCGTGAGCGTGCGGCTCATCGCGGACGTGCTCAGGCCAAGCCGGCGCGCGGCGCCGGTCACGCTGCCTTCCGATAGCAGCACGTCGAGCGCGGTGACGAGGTTCAGGTCGATGTCTTCCATGCGGACAGGATACGCCATTACGTTATTTGTCATGGCGTCTGATGCAACTATGGATTGCATCCAGTGCGTCTGGCGCATGGTCCGGTGCGCGCCTATAGTGGGCGCATCATGCAACCCGGCAAAGGCGGAAACCATGCAATCGACTGAATCAAACCGGAACGCACCCGCGATCCTGCTCGTTGCGGCGTCGCGCGGCCTCGGGCTCGCGATGGCGGAGGCATTTCTCGGCAAGGGCTGGAACGTCACGGGGACCGTGCGCGAAGGATCGGGCCGCACGAAGCTGCACGACCTGGCGGACCGGTTCGACGGCCGGCTCGAGATCGAGACGCTCGACATCTGCGAGCCGGCGCAATTGGCCGCGCTGCGCGAGCGCCTGTCGGGCAAGCGCTTCGACATGCTGTTCGTGAACGCGGGGACGACCAACGATCCCAACGAAACGATCGGCGAAGTGACGACCGACGAATTCGTGCGCGTGATGGTCACGAATGCGCTTGCGCCGATGCGCGTGATCGAGGCACTGCAGGATCTCGTGACCGCGGATGGCCTGATCGGCGCGATGTCGTCGGGGCAGGGCAGCGTCGCGAACAACGTCAGCGGGATGCGCGAGGTCTATCGCGGCAGCAAGGCCGCGCTGAATCAGTTCATGCGCAGCTTCGCGGCGCGTCAGGCCGACACGCCGCGCGCGCTGGCGCTGATGGCGCCCGGCTGGGTCCGCACGGAGCTGGGCGGGCCCGATGCGCGCCTGACCATCGACGAGAGCGTGCCGAGCCTCGTCGACGTGCTGATCGCGAAGCGGGAGCGCCCCGGGCTCGAGTATCTCGACTATCTGGGGCGGACGGTGCCGTGGTGAACGGATGTCGTCGCGGCTTGCCGTGCCCGGCCGCGTGCGTATGACGTTGTGTCCACAACGATTGCGCGGCGCGACGACGTGCCGCTCGCTGCATCGCACAACCGACTGCGCTTGACACAGGCGCGGTGCCCGCCGTAAATTGCGCGGGCAGATCTAGATAAGAGACTATCTGTAAGATGGTCTCTCCATGCGTCGATCGCATCTGCAATGTCGAGCCTCTTACAGAACAAATATACGGAGGCCGATTGTGCGAACGATCGCGGTCAAGCTTCATGGCATTGAAGACGTCATCTCCTTTCTCGACTCACGCCCCGGTATCGCGGGCAGGGCGGGGCTCGTCTGGTGGCTGTCGCTCGGCGGGCTGTTTCTCGACGCATTCTCCAACTCGGCATTGAGCGCCGGCCTCGGGCCGATGACGCACGAATTGCATCTGTCGGCCGCGCAGGTCGCATGGATGACGTCGTTCGCGTCGTGGGTCGCGATCGCGTTCAACCCGGTCGGCGGCTGGATGGCCGACCGGTGGGGGCGCGTGCGGCCGCTGATCGCGGCGAAGCTGCTGTCGGTGATCGGTGCGTTGCTGGTGGTGTTCGCACCGGATTTCAATACGATTCTCGCCGGCCGGTTCTTCGTCGGGATGGCGTACGGGATCGACTTCGCGATCGCCATGGCGATGCTCGCGGAGTTCACGCCGGGCCGCCTGAAGAGCCGGCTCAATACCTGGCAGGGCATGTGGTACACGGCGGTCTGCCTGAACCTGCTGCTCGCGCTGCTGTTTCATGCGTGGCAGGTCGGCGATTCGATCTGGCGATACTCGGTTGCGGCCACCGCGGTGTTCGGTGTCGCGATTCTCGCGCTGCAATGCGCGTTCCTCGTCGAAAGTCCGATCTGGCTCGCACGCAAGGAGCGTCTCGACGATGCGGCACGCGCGATGACGCGCATCTACGGGCAGGCGTTCGTCGCCGCGCCCGCGCATGAACGCACACCCATCGTCAATCCGGCCACCCGCGGCCTTGCGAACGTGCTGCTGATCTTCCGGGGCGTCTACCTGCCACGCACGATCCTGGCCGCGACCGTGCAGATCGGCCAGTCGATCGAATACTTCGCGATCGGCTGGTATCTGCCGCTGATCAGCGCCGCGCTGTTCGGCAAGGACTTCGTCTATGCGACGCTCGGCGCGCTCGTGTTCAACCTGTTCGGGATCGTCGGCGGTTTCTCGTCGTCGTCGGTCGGCCGCCGTGTCGGCCTGCGCCGCGCGTCGGCGATCGGGTTCGCGGCGGTCTGCGCGATGCTGGTCGCGCTCGGGTTGTTTCATGCGCACATGCCGCTGTGGCTGTCGGTGGTCGTGCCGTCGCTGTTCATCCTGTTCCACTCGGCCGGCCCCGGCGCGAACGGCAAGAGCCTGTCGTCGCTGTCGTTTCGCGGCGAGCTGCGCGCGGGCGCGAACGGCATCGTCGGCGCGCTCGGCTCGATCGGCGCGGCGCTCGGCCTGCTGGTCTTTCCGCTGTTTCGCGCGCGCTACGGCCTCGAACACACGTTCCTGATCCTCGCGATCGTGCCGTGCATCGCGAGCGCGATCTGCTTCGCGATCCGCTGGGATCCGACGCGCACGACGATCAATCCCGACAACGAACCCGACGCGCCGCACTTCGGCGACGACGCGCGCACCACGTCGGCCTTCCTGAAACCCGCCATCGAGAAAACGCAGCGATGACCGATTCCCGAAACGCCATTCTCGCGATCGACGAAGGGACGTCCGGCACGCGTGCCGCCCTCGTCGACGCGAGCGGACACGTGTCGTGCCTTGAATATCTGCCGCTGTCGGTCGAGAGCCCGCAGCCGGGTGTCGTCGAACAGGACGCGAACGCGATTCTCGACAAGACGCTCGCGGTCTGCCGCGCAACGCTCGCGCACGCGCATCGACAGGGTGTGTGCATCACCGCACTGGCGCTGGCGACCCAGCGCGCGACCGCCGTGCTGTGGGATACGCGGACCGGGCGCGCGCTCGTACCAGCGATGGTCTGGCAAGACACGCGCCATGCGGCCGAACTCGACCGTCTCGCGGCCGACTGGGACCGCATGCTCGTGCCGCAGGTCGGCCGTCCGGCGGGCGTGCGTTCGCCGTATCTGTGGGCCGTGCACCAGATGCGCACGTCGCAGGCGGTTGCCGGCGCGCATCGCGACGGGTGTCTCGCGTTCGGCACGATCGATACGTGGCTGCTGTGGCATCTGTCCGATGTGCGCGAGTGCGTGACGACGCCGACCAACGCGACATCCGCGAGCGCGTACCTGCTCGGCGAACATCGCTATTTCGACCCGTGGCTCGACGCGCTCGGCTTTCCGCGCGAATTGCTGCCCGCGCTGCGCGAGGACGCCGATGCGTTCGGCCGCACGCGCGAGGACGTGCTCGGTATCGACGTACCGATCCTCTCGTGTGCCGGCGACCAGTTCGCGGGTGCGGTCGGTCTCGGTTGCGTCGAACGCGGCCAGGCGATGTGCGTGCACGGCACCGGCAGCTTCGTCGACCTGCTGACCGGTACGGCGCGTCCCGACACCGGATCGCATGCCCAACCCGGTCACGCGCACGACGGCACGCTGGCGATGACCGCGCGGCGGCACGGCGGCGTGTCGCATTACTCGCTCGAGACCTTCGTCGCGACGACGGGCTCGGCGCTGCGCTGGGTCTGCGAAAAACTGCGCTGGTTCGACGATCCCGCGCAGATCAGCGCGCTGGCGGGCAGCGTGCAGTCGGCGCGCGGCGTGACGTTCGTGCCGGCACTCACCGGCCTGCGTGTGCCGCGGATGGAACCGAACGCGCGCGCGTTGCTGTCGGGCATCTCGATTGCGACGACGCAGGCCGAAGTCGCGTACGCGGTGCTCGAAGGCATCGCGCATTCGGTCGCATCGTGCATGGAGGCCAATCAGGCCGTGGCGCGGGCCGACGTGTCCGAGCTGATCGTCGGCGGCGGCCTCGCGGGCAGCGATACGCTGCTGCAGATCCAGGCCGACGTGAGCGGCGTGCCCGTGCGCAGGATCCGCGAAGGCGACCGCGCGAGCCTGCGGGGCGCGGCGTTTCTCGCGGGCGCGTCGGGGCTGCTGTGGGATTCGCTCGACGCGGCCCGCGCTACGCTCGTCACCGACGCCGTTTTCGAACCCTCGATCGATGCGGACAGCCGGCAGCGCCGGCGCGCGGCCTGGCATGCGCGGATCGCGTCCGAGCTCGCGCACGCGGCCGATTTCGCTAATGCGTAAGCACGGAGAACGACCAGCATGATGTTTTTGCCATCCAGAAAAATGCAGACGGACCGGGCCGGCATGACGGGCACCGAGCCGCTGCGCGTCAACCGCGACGAGCACCTGGCGCGACTCGAGACGGACACGTTCGACGTGCTGATCGTCGGCGGCGGCGTGACGGGCGCGTATGCGGCATTCGATGCGAGCCTGCGCGGGCTGCGCGTCGCGCTTGTCGAGAAGAGCGACTTCGCGTCGGGCACGTCGTCGAAATCGTCGAAGATGGTGCACGGCGGGTTGCGCTACATCGAGCAGGGCAATCTCGGGCTCGTGCGCCACTCGTTGCTCGAGCGGCAGCGGCTGCGGCGCAACGCGCGCCATCTCGTGCAGCGGCTGCCGTTCCTGTTCCCGGTGATGGAGCGCGAAGGCGTGTTCGACCCGCGTCTCGCGAAAGCCTTCGAGAGCCTGCTGTGGACCTACGACATCGCCGGCGGCTGGCGCGAGGGCATCCTGCACCAGAAGCTGACGAAGGCCGAGGTGCTGTCGCATTGCCCGACCTTCAACGAAACCTACCTGACGGGCGGCTTCCTGTACTTCGACGCGCGCGTCGACGATGCGCGCCTGACGCTGAACCTCGTGCGCACGGCGGCGTTTCACGGCGCGGCGGTGGCGAACCACGCGCGCGTGGTCGAGCTGACGCGCGACGGCCACGGCAAGGTCGACGGCGCGATCGTGCATGCCGACGGCCGCGAGCGGCGTGTGCGTGCGCGCGTGGTCGTGATGGCGACGGGCGTATGGCTGCGCGACTGGACCGGCGCGCGCAAGGGCGACACGGCCGCGTTGCAGGTGCGGCCCGCGAAGGGCGTGCACGTCGCGATCCCGTGGCTGAAGATCCGCAACGACTGCACGGTGACGATCCCGGTACCGGGGCGCAACCGCCGCGCGACGATCACGCGCTGGGGCAACGTGTCGTATCTCGGCACGACCGACGAGGACTACGACGGCGATCTCGACGACGTGCACTGCACGCGGCAGGAACTCGACTTCCTGCTCGACGGCGCGCGTTCCGCGCTGAAGGCCGACCTGAGCGCGGACGACGTGGTCGGCAGCATCGCAGGATGCCGGCCGCTGGTCGGGCCGCCCGGCGGCAAGACGATCGAGATGAAGCGCAATCACGAGATTCATGTCGCGCCCGACGGGCTCGTGACGATCGTCGGCGGCAAGCTGACGACGTCGCGGCACATGGCCGAGCAGACGATCGATACGGTCGGCAAGCTGCTCGGGCGCCGCACGCGCTGCCGCACGAAATCGGCGTACCTGCTCGGCGCGGCCGGCTACGACCCGCAGGCAATCGTCGCATCGGGCGGGCTCGCCGCGCATCTCGGCGAACGCTACGGTACCGAGGCGCGCTTCGTCGGCGACCTCGCCGACGCGACGCCGTCGCTGCTCGCGCCGATCGTCGAAGGGCTGCCGTACAGCGAAGCGGAAGTGCTCTATGCCGTGCGTCACGAATTCGCGCGCAGCGTCGACGACGTGCTGTCGCGTCGCACCCGCGCACGACTGATGGCGCGCGACGCCTCGGCGCGCGCGGCGCCGCGCGTCGGCGCCATCCTCAAGGCGGAGCTCGGCCTGTCCGATGCGGCCGTCGCCAGCCAGGTGCGCGACTACGTCGCCGCCGTCGCACTCGAAAAAGCCATCCTCATGGGAGAACACGGATGATCAGCAAGGAAGCCATCAAGCGCGGCTACAACCGCGGCAACTACATCGTCGGCGCGCATACACCGCCGCCATACGCGCTGAACCTGCCCGCGGCGGGCGGTGCGCCGGCCGAGGCCGCCATGCAGCGCGCGCCGGTCACCGTGTCGCCGCAGCAGATCGATGCGCTGCGCGCGGTGGCCGACGAGGTGCTCGCGCAGCCGGCCGACGTCGTCGCGTGGACACGCGACTGGTGGGCCGCATCGATGGTCGCGGAGACGGGCGGCCGGCCCGCGACGCCGCACGCGGTCGTGGTGCGTGTGTCGACGGTCGAGCAGGTGCAGGCCGTGATGCGCATCGCGCACGCGGCGACGATTCCGGTGACGGCATCGGCCGGCCGCAGCAACGTGACGGGCGCGGCGCTGCCCGTGCGCGGCGGCATCGTGCTCGACGTGTGCGGGCTGAACCGGCTGATCGGCGTCGACACCGAAAGCCAGATCGTCGACGTCGAAGCCGGCATGTTCGGCGACGTGTTCGAGGAAACGCTGCAGCGCGAGCACGGGCTGACGATGGGGCACTGGCCGTCGTCGTTCGCGATCAGCACGGTGGGCGGCTGGATCGCGTGCCGCGGCGCGGGGCAGTTGTCGACGCGCTACGGCAAGATCGAGGACATGGTGTTCGGAATGGACGTCGTCCTCGCGGACGGTAGCCTGGTGACGCTCGGCGGTGCGTCGCGCGCGGCGGTCGGTCCCGATCTGCAGCAATTGTTCATCGGCAGCGAAGGGACGCTCGGCATCATCGTGCGCGCACGCCTGAAGCTGCATCGGCTGCCCGACTACGGCCGCGCGATCGCGTACGGCTTCGACACGTTCGCCGCCGGCCTCGACGCATGTCGCGAGATCCTGCAGCGCGGCGCGAACCCGGCCGCGCTGCGGCTCTACGATGCGCTCGAAAGCGGCGTGCAGTTCGGGCTGCCCGACACGAACGTGCTGTTGATCGCCGACGAAGGCGCGCGCGAGATCGTCGACGCGGTGATGGCGATCAGCGCGCACGTCGGTGAGGAAAGCGGGCGCAGGCTCGACGGCGACGCGATCTTCGAGAAGTGGCTCGACACGCGCTACCTGACCGGCAAGAGCGCGGAAGGCTTCAAGCGCAGCCCCGGTTTCGTCGCCGATACGCTGGAGATGTGCGGACGCTGGCGCGACCTCGCGGCGATCTATCGCGACGTGGTGGCCGCGCTGCAGGCCGTGCCGGGTACGCTGGCCGGATCGGCGCACCAGTCGCATGCGTATGCCGACGGCGCGTGCCTGTATTTCTCGCTGCGCGGCGACGTCGCGGTGGCCGAACGGGCCGCGTGGTATCGCGCGGCGTGGGACGCGGCGAATGCGGTGCTGATCCAATACAATGCGGCGTTGAGTCACCACCACGGCGTCGGGCTGCTGCGTTCGCCGTACCTGCGCGATTCGCTGGGCACCGCGTTCCCGGTGCTGCAGACGGTGAAGCGCGCGCTCGATCCGAAACACATCCTCAACCCCGGCAAGCTCGGCCTCGGCGACGAGACCGGCCCGCACGTCGACCGGTAAACGTCATGGACAAGTCGCTGGGCGCGCGTCTCGCCCGTCATCCCGTCATCGCCACGCTGTACGGCGCCGAGCAGGCCGACAGCTTCATCGACAGCGCGGCCGAGGTCGGCATCGTCGCGAACGTCGACCTGCGCCGGCTGCAGGCGGTGGTCGCGGCGCTCGCCCGGGCCGGCAAGTTCGTGATCGTCAACATCGACAGTTGCGATGGGCTGTCGCAGGACAAGGGCGGCGTCGAATATCTGGCCGATATCGGCGTCGCGAGCCTCGTGTCGACGCGTGTCGCGACGATCCAGCGCGCGAACCGCACGGGGCTGATCACGATGCAGAAGGTGTTCGTGACCGACCGTTCGACGTGGCCGCGCAGCGTGAAGGCGATCGAGCAGAGCGATCCGAACCTCGTGCAGCTGATGCCGGCGCCGATGCTCGCGCACCTGAGCGAAGCCGACCGGCAGGCACTGCCGCCGATCGTCGCGTCGGGCTTCGTCGGCAACGCGGACGACGTGCGCGGCGCGAGGCGGCACGGCGCGATCGCGGTGTCGACGAGCGACAGCACGTGGTGGAATTTCGACCCGTCGTCGTGACGGGCCCCCGGTCGAACCAGGAGCGCAGCATGAACGAACCTTACCTGCAGGTCATCGCGCATTACTTCGCGAAGCCCGGCAACGGCGATCGCGTGGTCGAACTGCTCGCCGAACTCGCGCCGGCGACGCGCGCCGAGCCGAAGAATCTCGACTACGCGTATTTCCGGTCGCCGGCGGACCCCGACCACATCGTGATCCTCGAGCGTTACCGCGACGCGGACGGCCTCGATGTGCATCGGGAAACGCCGCATTTCCAGCGGATCGGGATCGGGGCGATTATTCCGTTGCTCGATCGCCGCGACGTGTCGCGCTACATGGTGCAGCCGGACACCGGCACGGCGACGCCACCGGGAGGCACCCGATGAATCCGTTTCAATTCCGTACCGTTCCGACGCAGATCGTCGAATTCGGCGCCGCGCGCCGGCTCGGCGCGTTGTTGCGCGAACGTTTTCCGGCGCTCGCGCGGCTGTGCGTCGTCACCGATGCGTTCCTGCATCGCAGCGGCGTGCTCGCGCCCGCGCTGGAGAGCCTCGCCGCGCACGGCTGGCAGGTGACCGTGATCGACGACGTGATCGCCGATCCGCCCGAGCACGTGGTGCTCGAAGCGACCGAGCGGGCCGTCGCGGCCGATGCCGAGCTCGTGCTCGGCCTGGGCGGCGGTTCGTCGATGGACGTCGCGAAGCTGATCGCGGTGCTCGCGCCGGGGCAGCAGGCGCTGGCCGACATGTACGGCGTCGACAAGGTCGCGAGTGCGCGGCTGCCGCTCGTGCAGATGCCGACGACGGCCGGCACGGGCTCGGAGGTCACGGCCGTGTCGATCGTCACGGTCGGCGAGGCGCGCAAGATGGGCGTCGTGTCGCCGTACCTGTTCGCGGATGTCGCGATCCTCGACGCCGAGCTGACGCTCGGCCTGCCGCGCGCGGCGACGGCCGCGACGGGCATCGACGCGATGGTGCATGCGATCGAGGCCTATACGTCCGCGCGGCTGAAGAATCCGGTGTCCGACATGCTGGCCGTGCACGCGCTGACGCTGTTGTCGCGCAACCTGCTCGCTGCGTGCGACGACGGTAGCAACCGATCCGCGCGCGAGGCGATGCTGGTCGGCGCGATGTTCGCGGGGCAGGCGTTCGCGAACGCGCCGGTCGCGGCCGTGCATGCGCTGGCCTATCCGGTCGGCGGGATCTTCCACGTGCCGCACGGACTGTCGAATGCACTCGTGCTGCCGCACGTGCTGCGCTTCAACGCGCCGGCCGCCGCGCCGCTGTATGCGGAACTCGCGGCGATCGTCGCGCCGCAGGCGACGGGCAGCGACGAAGCGAGGACGCATGCGCTGATCGACGAGATCGACCGGCTGATCGTCGCGACGGGCATCCCGCGCACGCTGCGCGAGGTCGGGATCGGGGAGGGCGATCTGCCGAGGATGGCGTCGGACGCGATGCTGCAGACGCGCCTGCTCGTGAACAATCCGCGCGAGGTGACGGAAGCCGACGCACTGGCGATCTATCGGCACGCGTGGTGATGCGGCCGGTGTGAGCGGTCGATGGGCCGCGGCGCGATGCCGCCGGCCGGGTGCCGTTATTTCAGGTCGCGATCCTTGCAGGTCGGCTCGAGCTCGCCGTCGAAGTACTGATACAGATGCACGAGCAACTTGTTGGTGCCGACCTTGCGTCCCAGGTAATGCGTGCCTTCCACCGACGTGCAGGTCGAGAACGCGAGCTGCAGCCCGCCGTCGAGCACGGCTTCCGGGCGGGTGCCCTGTTGCACGAAGCGCGCGGTGCCGACCACGCCGAAGCCGCGCGTGTCCGCCGCCACCGACTTCGGTAGCGATAGCGCGTACGCGGCGATCGTGCGGTCGTCGTGCAGCGCGTCGAGAATCTGGTTGCCGGGCTTGCCGGGCTTGCCGGCAGGCCCGGTGATCGTCGCGCAGCAGCGCGGGATGCCCTTGTCGTCGTCCGGCAGCACCTGCAGCGACGTGCCTGCCGCGAGGTGCGTGTTCGGCGTGTAGTAGACGCCGTCGGCAATCACGCCGACCTGCTGCGCATGCGCGGCGACGGAGACGGCGAGTGACGCGGCGATCAGGAGCGGACGAAGGGAGCGGATGGGCATGATGGCGGCGATGATACACGTCGTGCGCGAGGCCGGCGAGCGCACCACGCCGCCCGTCACGATGCGCGCGCGGCCTGCCGAGCGGGCCATGCCGCGATGCATGCGCACGCCAGCGCGACGGCCACGAGCAGGCATCCGGCCCATGGCGTGACGCGCAGCGCATCGCGTTCGACCAGCACGCCGCCGAGCGCCGAACCGAGCGCGACGCCCGCGTGCATGGCCGACACGTTGATGCCGACGCTCGCGTCGGCCAGCGACGGCGCGGTATGGATCAGGTAGTTCTGCACGATCGGCGAGATCGACCAGCTGATGCCGCCCCACAGCATCATCGCGGGCACGAACGCGAGCGGCGACGCGCCGGCCGCCGGCAAGACGGCCATCGCAACAAGAAACACGGCCGGGCACGCGCACAGCGCACGGGAGGCGCCGAGCCGGTCCGAGAACATCCCGCCGAGCCACGCGCCGGTCACGCCGGCGATCCCGAACGCGACGTACAACCCTTCTAGCGCGGCCGCGCCGGGCGACAGCACGGCCTGCAGGTACGGCGTGAGATACGCGAACAGCGTGAAGTGCCCGCCGATCATCGCGATGGAGACGAGTTGCGCGGCCAGCAGTCGCGGGCGCGCGAGCACGGCGCGATACGACGGCGTGGCCGGCGCAGCGGCAGCAGCAGCCGGCGCCATGCGCGGCAGCCGCCGGCCGAGCCAGATCCCGAGCGGCAGCGCGGGCACGGCGATCGCTACGAACACCGCGCGCCAGCCGGCCCATTCGGCGATCCGCATCCCGATCGGCACGCCGAGCACGAGCGACGCGCTGATCCCCATGAACACGATGCCGATCGCGCGGCCGCGTTGCGAAGCCGGCGCGAGTTCGGCCGCGAACCGCGTCGCGACGAGGATCAGCGTCGCGCAGCTCGCGGCCATCAGCACGCGCGCGGCGAACAGGCTCGCATAACCGGGGCTCGCCGCGGCGAACAGGTTCGCGGCCGCGAACGCGCCGAGCGACGCGAGCAGCGCGGTGCGCCGCTCGATCCGCGCGACGCAGGCGGCCGCGACGAGCGCGGCCAGTGCGAACACGGCGGAGAAAATCGTGGTGAGCTGGCCGGCGGCCGCGATCGACACATGAAGGCCGGTGGAGATGGCCGGCAGGATGCCGACGCAGATGTTTTCGGCGACGCCGGCCAGGAATACGGCGGCGGCCAGCAGGTACACGCGAACGTCCAACGCAACCCCCTCCTGTACGCCCGACGCGACGGCACCGGACAAGGGCGGGGCCGCATCGGATCGAATCGACGGATGGGTTTCGAGGCGAGGCTTCGGTTATCCCGGAAAGCTGGACGGTACCGCAGGGCCGGCCCGTGCGCAAGCGCTGCACGGGCCGGGCACCGGCGCGATCAGGCGCGCGATGCGTCGGCGCCGGCTGCCACCACGTACGCCGATGCCTGCTTCGTGCCGTCCGGCTTCGTCTGCAGGTAGACGCCCTGGATCTCCGGTTCGAAGCCCGGCAGCGCGTTGATCCCGGCTTCGAGCGCGCGGAAATAGTCGAGCGCCGGGCCGCCCCAGGCTTCGCCGGGCACCACGCAGAAAATGCCGGGCGGATAGGGCAGCGCACCTTCGGTTGCGATCCGGCCTTCGATGCGATCGAGTGTGACGAGCTCGACGTTGTTGCGGATCAGCTCGGTATTCGCGGCTTGCGGCAGCATCGCCTGCTTCGGGAACTGCGCACGCCGGAACATCTGCTTCTGCAGGTGCTTCATGTCGTGGCTGCGGTAGAAATCGTGCATCCGCTGGCACAACTGCCGCAGGCGCATGGTGCCGTACAACTCCGGATACGCTTCGCACAGCGACGGAATCGCTTCGCGCAGCGGCGTGTCCTGGTCGAGATGGCGTTCGAACTGCGCGAGGTGCGCGACCAGATGCTGCAGCTTGCCGAAGCTCTCCGACGGCGTGAGCAGGAACAGGATCGTGTACAGGTCGGCTTTCTCGGGCACGACGCCGTGCTCGCGCAGGTAGCGGGCGAGGATCGGCGCCGGCGCGCCGAACGGCGCGTACTCGTGCGTGTCGCGATCGATGCCCGGTGTCGTCAGCAGCAGCTTGCACGGATCGACGAAATACTGGTTGTCCGCATAGCCTTCGAAACCGTGCCAGCTGTCGGCCGGATGGAAGCGGAAGAAGCGCAGGTCGTCGACGATCTGCTCGGTCGGGTAGTCGGCCCACGGGCGGCCGTCGACATGTTGCGGAACGAACGGGCGGATCTGCCGGCAGGTCTTCAGCAGCAGCTTGCGCGCATCGACGCCGTGCGCGACGCAGTCGCGCCACAGGCGCTTGCCGGCCGGGCCCGCATGCATCTGCGCGTTGACGTCGAGCGCCGCGAACATCGGGTAGAACGGGCTCGTCGACGCATGGATCATGTACGCGTTGTTGAAGCGCCGGTGATCGCAGAAACGCTTCTGGCCTTCGATGTGGCTGTCCTTCTTGTGGATCTGCGACGTCTGCGAGAAGCCGGCCTGCTGCTTGTGCACCGACTGCGTGACGAGGATGCCGGGATCGTCGGGGCCGAGCGTCAGCATCAGCGGCGAGCAGTCCTGCATCATCGGGATGAACTGCTCGTAGCCGACCCACGCCGAATCGAACAGGATGTAGTCGCACAGATGCCCGATCCGGTCGACGATCTCGCGCGCGTTGTAGATCGTGCCGTCGTAGGTGCCGAGCTGGATCACCGCGAGCCGGAACGGGCGCGGCAGGTCGGCGCGCTCGGGCGCGACGTCGCGGATCGCGTCGCGGATGCGCGCTTCGTCGAGCGCCGCGCTGTCGACGCCGCCGATGAGGCCCCACGCGTTGCGCGCGGTCTCGAGGTAGACCGGCCGCGCGCCGGACAGCACGAGCGCACCGAGGTGCACCGACTTGTGGTTGTTGCGGTCGAACAGCACGAGATCGCCGGGCGCGAGCAATGCGCTCGTGACGACCTTGTTCGACGTCGACGTGCCGTTCAGCACGAAGTAGGTCTTGTCCGCGTTGTAGATCCGCGCGGCGTTGCGCTGCGCTTCCAGCGCGGGGCCTTCGTGGATCAGCAGATCGCCGAGCCGGACGTCCGCGTTGCAGAGGTCGGCGCGAAAGATCGTCTCGCCGAAGAAGTCGAAGAACATCCGGCCGAGCGGATGATTCGAGAAGAACTGGCCGCCCTGGTGGCCGGGGCAGTCGAACTCGACGTAGCCGCGCTGCACGTAGTCGCGCATGACCTTGAAGAACGGCGGCAGCAGGTTTTCGCTGTAGATGTCGGCGGCGGCGGAAATCTGCCGGCCGTAGTAGTGGCGGCCGCCGTGCCCGAGCTGGATTACGCCGCTCGCGCCCGGCAGGACCGACTGCGGCACTTCCTGATCGGGCTCGACCGCGACGAAGAACGGAATCGCGAAGCCGGTTCTTTCGACGGTTTTCTGGACTTTCTGTGCCGCATCGATTCCGACGACGATTGCCGCGATATTCGTGAAATCGGTCTGAAATACGTCGACCTGTTCGTGCGTGGTGAGGAAGGCGCCAATCAGCGCCGGCTCGACTGCGATTTTCAACAGGCTCACGCGAATTCTCCCGAAAATGTGCGGAAGCGGGCGCGGCATTCGCGCCGGTACGCAATCCATGCGTAATCCGGCATGCGCCGCAGCCGATTCAAATGCTCCCGCGAATGCTGAATGCCGAATGCGCTCCGCGCCAGCTGGCCTTGTGCGGCGGGGTGAAGCCGCCGCCGGTCAGCGCACGGCGCAGCCGATCCTAGCAACAAAACCCGGTGAATTCAATCGACTGGAAATGACAGTGTCATTGCAGGATGCGAATGATCAAGCTATCTCGAATTTAAATGCTGCGGTGCACATGAAAATGATCAAATCATGAAGTCCGCTTTGAAAGCGACCGACGGTTTCGCCGAATCGTCGGCTTTTCATTGAAAGTCGTCTATGGCATAGTCGGCTGCGAATTGGCTGCTGAATCAAACCGGAATCGAGAACGTCTCATGCTGCTGAACGCGGCAGGCTGGCTGCGTGGGCGTGAGGCGAAAAATACCAATCGAAGCAACGGAACACGAGGGCAACATCATGAATACGTCCGTCGGTGGCATTCGTCGTCTCGGCATGCGCGCGCTGCTGGTCGACGACGAGATCACGCAGGAAACGGCAACGGGGCGCGCGGTCCGCACGCTGAGCGCGGAGCTCGTGCAGCGCGACATCGACGTGCTCACGGCGACCTCCGCCGACGATGCGATCGTATCGATCCGCTCCGATCCGTCGATCCAGTGCGTGCTGCTCGACTGGGATCTCGGCGTGGACGGCCACGGGCCGTCCGAGGCCGTGGTCGACGCGATCCGGCAGCGCAATGCCAACGTGCCGATCTTCCTGCTGGCCGACCGCAGCGTCGCGTCGACAGTGCCGGCCACGGTGATGGGCAAGGTCGACGATTTCGTGTGGCTGCTCGAGGATACGGCCGACTTCATCGGCGGGCGCATCCACGCGGCGATCGAACGCTATCGCGCGACCGTGCTGCCACCGATGTTCGGCGCGCTCGCGAAGTTCTCGCGTGTCTACGAATACTCGTGGCATACGCCCGGTCACACGGGCGGCACGGGCTTTTTGAAGTCGCCGGTCGGCCGCGCGTTCTTCGAATACTTCGGCGAAGCGCTGTTCCGCTCCGACCTGTCGATCTCGGTCGGCGAGCTCGGCTCGCTGCTCGACCACTCGGGCCCGATCGGCGAAAGCGAGCGCTACGCGGCGCGCGTGTTCGGCGCGCACCGCACGTATCACGTGACGAACGGCTCGTCGACGTCGAACCGGATCATCCTGATGGCGAGCGTGAGCCGCGACCAGATCGCGCTGTGCGATCGCAACTGTCACAAGTCGGCCGAGCATGCGATGACGATGTCGGGCGCGATCCCGACCTACCTCGTGCCTACGCGCAACCGCTACGGGATCATCGGGCCGATCGCGTCCGAGCGCCTCACGCAGGCGGCGATCCGCGAGGCGATCGCGTCGAACCCGCTCACGGCCGGGCTCGCCGATCGCCAGCCGAAGCACGCGATCGTCACGAACTCGACTTACGACGGCCTGTGCTACAACGTCGCGCGCGTCGAGGAGCTGCTCGGCGCGAGCGTCGATCGCCTGCATTTCGACGAAGCGTGGTACGGCTACGCGCGTTTCAATCCGATCTACCGCGACCGCCATGCGATGCACGGCGACCCGCGCGACCATCGTGCGGACCGGCCGACGGTGTTCGCGACGCAGTCGACGCACAAGCTGCTGACCGCGTTGTCGCAGGCGTCGTACATCCACGTGCGCGACGGCCGCAATCCGATTCCGCATGGCCAGTTCAACGAAACATTCATGATGCATGCGTCGACGTCGCCGAACTACGCGATCATCGCGTCGAACGACGTCGCGGCCGCGATGATGGACGGCCCCGGCGGCGCGGCACTGACGCACGAGTCGATCGAGGAGGCCGTCGCGTTCCGGCAGATGATTGCGCGGATGAGCAGCGAGTTCGGCGCGAAGGGCGACTGGTTCTTCGAATGCTGGCAGCCCGACACCGTGCTCGAGGCGCGTACGGGCCGCACGCTGCCGTTCCATGATGCGCCGCCCGAGCTGCTCGCGAGCGACCCGTCGTGCTGGGTGCTGCGCCCGGGTGCGCAATGGCACGGCTTCGGCAATATCGAGGACGGCTACTGCATGCTCGATCCGATCAAGGTGTCGATCGTCACGCCGGGCGTCGCGCCGGCCGGCGGCCTGATGCCGGTCGGCATCCCGGCGAGCGTCGTGACCGCGTATCTCGATGCGCGCGGGATCGTCGTCGAGAAGACGACCGATTTCACGATCCTGTTCCTGTTCTCGATCGGCATCACGAAGGGCAAGTGGGGCTCGCTCGTCAGCGCGCTGTGCGACTTCAAGCGCGACTACGACGCGAACCTGCCGCTCGATCTCGCGATTCCGTCGCTCGCGAAGGAGCATGGTTCGCGTTATGCGGGCATGGGGCTGAAGGACTTGGCCGACACGATGTTCGCGGCGATGGAGCAGCTCGGCACGACGCGGCTGATGTCCGAGGCATTCTCGATCCTGCCGACGCCGGAGATGAGCCCGGTGCGCGCGTACGAGCATCTCGTGCAGGGCCGCGTCGAGCAGGTCACGCTCGACGAACTGGCCGGGCGCACGGTCGCCACCGGCGTCGTGCCGTATCCGCCGGGCATTCCGCTGCTGATGCCGGGCGAGAACGCGGGGCCGGCCGGCGGCCCGGTGCTCGGTTACCTGTTGGCGCTCGAAGCGTACGACCGGCGCTTCCCGGGCTTCGCGCACGACACGCACGGCGTGGAAGTCGAGGACGGCACGTACCGCGTGTACTGCCTGAGCGCCTGACCGGACGAACGAGCGACCGGCCGCGCGGCGGCCTCACATCGAAGGATCGACATCATGGAAAACGCAGCGCACCTATCCGACGCGGCCCCGGCGGCCACGCCGAAGAACCGGATGAATGTCTGGCAGCTGACCATCCTCACGGCGGTCAACATGATGGGCTCCGGCATCATCCTGCTGCCGTCGAAGCTCGCGCAGGTGGGCACGATCTCGCTGCTGTCGTGGATCGTCACGGCCGGCGGCTCGCTTGCGCTGGCCTACGCGTTCGCGCGTTGCGGGATGCTGAGCCGCAAGCCGGGCGGGATGGGCGGCTACGCGGAATACGCGTTCGGCAAGGCCGGCAACTACATGGCGAACTACACGTACGGGCTGTCGCTCGTGATCGCCAACGTCGCGATCGGCGTCACGGCGGTCGGCTACGGCACGGTGCTGTTCGACGCGACGCTGACGCCGCTGCAGACGGGCCTCTGGACCATCTTCCTGCTCGTGCTCACGACGGTCGCGAATTTCGGCGGCTCGCGCATCACCGGCCGGATCGGCGCGGTGACGGTGTGGGGCGTGATCATTCCGGTCGTCATCGTGTCGCTGATCGGCTGGTTCTGGTTCAGCGGCGCGACCTGGGGCGCCGCGTGGAATCCGCACAACCTGCCGTTCGGGCCGGCCGTCGGCGGCTCGATCGCAGTGACGCTGTGGGCATTCCTCGGACTCGAATCGGCGTGCGCGAACTCGGATGCGGTGGAGAATCCGGAGCGCAACGTGCCGATCGCCGTGCTCGGCGGCACGATTGCGTCGGCGATTTTCTACATCGTGTCGACCAACGTGATCGCGGGGATCGTGCCCAACGCGATTCTTGCAGCGTCGAATGCGCCGTTCGGCATCGCGTTCGCGACGATGTTCACGCCGACGGTCGGCACGATCGTCACCGCGCTGATGGTGATCGCGTGCATCGGTTCGCTGCTCGGCTGGCAGTTCACGGTCGCGCAGGTGTTCAAGAGCTCGGCGGACGTCGGCTACTTCCTGCCGGTGTTCGCGCGCGCGACGCGCACGGGCACGCCGATCGTCGGCATGGTGATCCTGCTCGTCGCGCAGGTCGCGCTGGCGCTGATGACGATCAGCCCGGAATTGAGCAGCCAGTTCCAGAAGATCGTCGATCTCGCGGTCGTCACGAACCTCGTGCCCTACGTGATGTCGATGGCCGCGCTGATCACGATCCAGAAGGTCGCGAAGGTGCCGCCGGCCAAGGCGCTCTTGACGAATGTGATCGCGATGGTGGCCACCGCGTACAGCTTCTATGCGCTGTTCAGCTCGGGCGAACAGGCGCTGATGCTCGGCGGCCTGTGCGTGTTCCTGGGCTGGACGCTGTTCGGTTTCGTCAGCGCGCGCTTCTACCAGATGGAAGTCGACGCGCACGTGAAGGAGCCGGGGAAGTCGCTGCAGGCGTGACGGCGGGCGGCCATCGGTGACGGCCGGTGGCTGTGGCCGTTACCGGTGGCGCTTCGTCAGCAGCGGCGGGATTGCCTGCTTCAGCAGATCGACGACGGCCCGCACGCGCGGCGGCAGCGGCCGCTGCGCATGCACGAGCGCATTGAGCGCGAAATCGGGGATCGCGTACTGCGGCAGGAGCCGGACGAGTTCGCCGCGCGCGAGCGCGTCGGCGCAGGCTGGGTGCTGCACCACGCCGATGCCGCCGCCGGCCACGATCGTGTCGAACATCGGGCGCCAGTGGCTCGTGGTCATGACCGTCCGGATCCGCGCGTGCTGGACCGCGCCGCCGTCTCGTTGCAGCGGCAACTGCTCGTTGGCGAAGACACCCTTCACGCGAATGAACGGATGGGCCGCGAGATCGGCGTGCGTGTCGAGCGGGCCGTGCCGGTCGAGATACGACGGCGCGGCGACGAGCACGCGGGCGACCTCGCCGAGCGCGTGCGCGACGAACCCGCCGTCGCCGAGCTGGCCGACCCGGATCGAAATGTCGACGCCTTCGGTGACTGGATCAACGATGTCGTCGTTCAGTACCAGGTCGATGTGCAATTCCGGATACGCGGTGCGGACCTGCATCAGCACGCGCGGCAGTACGACCTCGCCGAAGCATTGCGGCGCCGCGAGCCGGATCGTGCCGTCGAGCGCGTGTTCCGTCTTCGATACCGACGCGACCGCCACCTCGGCCGCATCGAGCAGCGCCTTGCTGCGCTCGTAGAAGATGCGGCCTTCTTCCGTGCAGGTCAGCGTGCGCGCACTGCGCAGCAGCAGACGCGTGCCGAGATGTTTTTCGAGTCGTTCGATGCGTTCGCTGACGGCCGGCTGGCCCATGTCGAGATCCCGCGCCGCGCCGGACATCGTGCCGCGCTCCACGACCCTGACGTAGATGCGCATCGTCGCCAACAAATCCATGTAATCGCGCCTGTTGTCTGCTTGTGTCTGCTGGTCCGGTTCCCGGCCGAAAACGACGGTCGTCGACGAACGACGACGCGTGCCGGAGCGTGTTCCGCTCGACGGATGGTACCAAAGCATCGTCGGCCTGACGGTGCGGGTTGGGCCGATACTGATTATCGGTTCGAAGCCGGCTGGCGCCGGCGGGCAGGCGGTGCGCCGAAGCCGCGTGCGTTCAGCGGCGTCGTGCGCGAAAATCGGCTTCCGTGCGACTGACAGGAGACAGCGACATGACGCAACAGGACGAAGCCGCGCGCACGCGATGCGTCGCATGGCAGGTCGTGCAAACGTGGCAGGCGGCCGAATGGTGCCGGCTCGTCGAGTCGCGTACTGGAATCGACCTGTCGGGTTCGGTGTCGGGTGCGATCGACGGCACGCCGTTTCGCATCGACTACGCAATCGCATGCGGTGCCGACTGGCTCACGCGCTCGGCGCGCGTGACACGTTGGGTCGGCACGCAGCCGCCGCAGCAGCTGGACATCGTATGCGAAAGAGGGCGCTGGACGATCGACGGCGTCGATACGCCGGCGCTCGCGGGCGCGACCGATATCGATCTCGGCTTCAGTCCGTCGACCAATACGCTGCCGATCCGGCGGCTCGCGCTGGCCGTCGGCGATTCGGCGGCGATCCATACTGCCTGGCTGCGCTTTCCGGATTTCGACCTCGTGCGCGGCGAGCAGCGTTATACGCGCACGGCGCGTCACGTGTATCGCTACGAAAGCGGCACGTATGCGGCCGATATCGCGATCGACGAAGCGGGCCTCGTCACCGACTACGACGAGTGGCGGCGTATCGGCGCGGCGCCCGCGGCGTAACGCGTCGCATCGCGTTTCGGTGGCGCGTCAACGCGCGCTGGCAACCGTCAGCTTGCCCGGAATCAGCTTCAGCGCGCTGAACGCGTCGGCGATGTTCTGCTGATACGCGACCGTCGCATCGGTAATGGGCTGCACGCCGTAGCCGGCGCGCTTGAGTGCGATTTCGAGCGTCGGCGCGTCGAGGCCGACGAGCGGCGACAGTTGCGTGGCAACCTCGGGAATGTGGTCGCGTGCCCAGCGATCGGTCGCGTCGACTTCGTCGAGCAGCGCGCGCAGCACTTGCGGCTGCGCCGCCGCGTACTTGCGCGCGGCGAGGTAGTACTGCGTGTTGCGCACGAGCCCGTCGCCGTTCGCGATCACGCGTGCGCCGAGTTGCCGCTCGGCGGCCGCCAGATACGGATCCCAGATCACCCACGCATCGACGTTGCGCTGCACGAACGCGGCGCGCGCGTCGGCGGGCGTCAGGTAGATCGGCTGGATGTCGGCATACGTGAGGCCCGCATGTTCGAGTGCCTTCACGAGCAGGTAGTGAACGTTCGAACCCTTGTTGAACGCGACCTTCTTGCCGCGCAGTTGCGCGACGTTGCGGATCGGCGAATCGGGCAGCACGACGATCGCCTCGCCCTGCGGCGCGGGCGGCTCGTTGCCGATATAGACGAAATCGACGCCGCCGGCTTGCGCGAAGATCGGCGGCGTTTCGCCGACCGTGCCGACGTCGATCGCGCCGGCGTTCAGCCCTTCGAGCAGTTGCGGGCCGGCCGGGAATTCGAGCCACTGCACCGCGACGCCCTGGCTCGCGAGACGCTTCTCGAGCGTGCCGCGCGCCTTGAGCACGACGAAGTTGCCGTATTTCTGGAAGCCGACGCGCAGCCGCGTGCCGTTGCCGTCGGCCAGTGCCGGCCGGGCCGCGAGCGACCCGAGCGCGAGCCCGGCCAGCCCGGCGGCCGCGCCGTGCAGCCACTGGCGGCGGCGCGGGTTTGCCGGTGTCGTTTCAACGTCTGCGTGCGGTGTGTCGTTCATCGGAGCGTCCTGCGAGCGGGTTCACGGGCCGCGCGCGAAGGCGGCGCGGCCGGCGCAGGACTTGGCCGGATGCGGGCGAGGCACGCAACGGGCCGGCCCGCGCCGGATTCAGGACGATACGGCCGCGCGTGCCGGCGGCCAACCAATGAATGCGCATATGCAAATCAGCGGCGCTCAATCGGTGCCGGTGGCGCTTTCCTCGATCGAGTCGACGCGGTCCGGATAGAACGCGAGGTGCCCGCGAATCGCTTCGACGGCCGGATACGGATGCTCGTACGTCCACACGGCGTTGGTCGCGCGTTCGCCGCCGGCCGGGATCGAGTAATACGCGCAGTCGCCCTTGTACGGGCAGTAGGTTGAATGGTCCGTGCGCCGCAGCAGCGACATGTCGGCGTCTTCACGCGGGAGGTAGAGCACGGCCGGGTAGCTGGATTCGCGCAACGCCAGCGCGCGGCGCGTATCGACGACGACCTTGCCGGCCACCGTGACCACCACGCGCGACGGATGCGGTTCGATCGTGATCGGATGATCGGGGCCCGGCGATTTGACGGGACGAGCGGGCGTATCGGGACTGATCGACATCGTGTGTCCTCCAGGAATCGGCGGCGCGACGGCGCCGGGCGGATCCCGGCGCGCCCGTGCCGGCGTTTGCCAGCCGATACGATGCGCCAATTCCGGAGAGTCTGCAGGGGGCCGGATTGACGGCGATCGGCAGCGCGCGACAGCGTGGCGCGACAAGGCTGCCGGGCCATCCCCCGGCGCTCGCGTGGACATTTTCATGCACGGGCAGCGGGATGCATCCCCGGCGATAAGCAACGCCGAATTTATTGGTAAGCGATCGGCGGGCGGCGCGCGAAGATCGGCCGTCGTCATTCGCATGACAGCCATCGTCCTTTCTCTCCGCCACCATGAAGAACGCTTTCGTTTCGTCAGCCGCGCGTCGTGCGCGTGGCGCACCTCATGCCGTTGCCGCGCTGCGCTGCATCGCCGCGTCGCTGTTGCTCGCCGGCGCGGCCACGCAGGCGCTTGCCGCGCCGACCGGCAAGACGCTCGTGTACTGCACCGAAGGCAGCCCGGCCGGCTTCGATCCGGGCCAGCACACGACGAGCACCGATTTCGACGCGAGCACGTACACGATCTACAACGGGCTCGTGCAGTTCAAGCGCGGCACGCTCGATCTCGAACCGTCGCTCGCGACGAGCTGGGACGTATCGCCCGACCAGCGCACGATCACGTTTCATTTGCGGCGCGGCGTGAAGTTCCAGACGACCGCGTGGTTCAAGCCGACGCGGCCGTTCCAGGCCGACGACGTCGTGTTCACGTTCCGCCGGATGCTCGATCCGGACGATCCGTTCCGCAAGGCCTACCCGGTCAGCTTCCCGTACTTCAGCGATCTCGGTTTCGACCGCAACGTCGAGCGTATCGAGAAGATCGACGACTACACGGTGCGCTTCGTGCTGAAGTCGCCCGACGTCGTGTTCGTGCGCAATCTCGCGATGGCGTTCGCGTCGGTCCTGTCGGCCGAATATGCGTCGCAGCTCGCGGCGCGCCATCGCGAGGCCGACATCAACCAGTTCCCGGTCGGCACGGGGCCGTTCCTGCTGCGCACGTACCAGAAGGACGCGCTGATCCGCTACGACGCGAATCCCGACTACTGGAAACCGGACGACGTGAAGCTCGCACGCCTCGTGTTCGCGATCACGCCCGATCCGGCCGCGCGCCTGCAGAAGCTGGTGGCGGGCGAGTGCCAGGTGTCGGTGTTTCCGCGGCCGGCCGATCTCGACACGGTGCGGCGCGACCCGAAGCTGACGCTGTTTTCGGGGATGGGCTTCAACGTCGGCTTCGTCGCGTACAACACGCAGCATGCGCCGCTCGATCGCGTCGACGTGCGGCGCGCGCTCGACATCGCGATCGACAAGACGGCGATCGTGAAGACCGTCTTCAACGGCGACGCGAAGATCGCGACGAACCCGATGCCGCCGACGCAATGGTCGTACAACCCGCGCCTGAAGGATGCGCCGCGCGATCCGGCCGCCGCGAAGGCGCTGCTCGCGCAGGCCGGTTTCCCGAACGGCTTCGACCTGACGCTGTGGGCGATGCCGGTGCAGCGGCCGTACAACCCGAACGCACAGCTGATGGCGCAACTGATCCAGCAGGACTGGGCGAAGATCGGCGTGCGCGCGAAGATCGTCAGCTACGAATGGGGCGAATACAACCGCCGCGCGAAGCACGACGGGCAACACGACGCGATCCTGTACGGCTGGTCGGGCGACAACGGCGACCCCGACAACTGGCTCGGCACGCTGCTCGGCTGCGACGCGGTGCACGGCAGCAACCTCGCGAAGTGGTGCAACCAGGATTTCGACAAGCTGGTGAGCGCGGCGCGATCAAACGGCGATGTCGCGAAGCGTACGGCGCTGTACGAACAGGCGCAGGTCGTGTTCAAGGATCAGGTGCCGTTCACGCCGATCGCGACGTCGATCGTGTCATTGCCGGTGTCCAGGCGCGTACACGGGCTGACGTTCTCGCCGCTCGGCGGGCACCGGTTCGACGGCGTGTGGCTCGATTGATGGAAGGGCCGGCGCGCTCGCGCGCGCCGGTGCCGGTCGCGCTCAGTTGAGCGCGACGGCCGCCGCCGTTTCGACCGGCGAGCCTTCGAGCGCGACCGATGGCTGCCCGTCGGGGCCGACCGGCACATCGCCGGTGAGGGTCGTGCGATAGAGCTGGCGGTCGAAGTCGAGATCGAAGATGTCGACCGGCGCGAGATGCGCGGTCGCGCGGTTGTCCCAGAACGCGATGCTGCGCGGTTCCCACTTGAAGCGGATCGTGAATTCCGGCCGCGTCACGTGTTCCCACAGCAGTTCGAGCAGCGCCTGGCTCTCGCGCGGCGTGAGCCCGATGATCGATTTCAGGAAGCTCGGGCTCACGTACAGCGCACGCTCGCCGGTCTCCGGATGCACGCGTACGAGCGGATGTTCGGTCACGAGCGGGCGGCGCTCGACCGCTTCGTCGAACGCGCCGGTTGCGCGCGCACCGGCCGGCGGCGTGAAGCGGTGCAGGCCGCGCAAGCCGTCGACGAAACCGCGCAGCGGCGCGGACAGCGTTTCATACGCCCGCACGAGGTTGGTCCAGTGCGTGTCGCCGCCGTACGGCGGGATCGTCACGCCGCGCAGGATCGACGCCCACGGCGGATTCACGGCAGCCGTCACGTCGGTGTGCCAGCCCGTCCACGGCCGGCGCACCGGTTCGCCTTCGAAGCGCGTCGCCTTGCGATGCTTCGCGATCGAATAGACGGCCGGATGACCGTCGACGTGCCCGAACACCGGGTGGCCGACCGTCGGCTCGCCGAACTGCGCGGAGAACGCGACGTGCTGCTCGTGCGTGAGGAATTGCTCGCGGAAGAAGATGACGCGCCATTTCAGTAGCGCGGCGCGGATTGCCGCGATCTGCGGCGTGGTCAACGGTTGCGTGAGGTCGACACCGCGTATTTCCGCGCCGATGTGGGCGGACAGCGGGATCACATCGACCGGCTGGGCGGCGGGTTCGAGTAGGGCGCTCATGCGACGCTCCTGGCGGAAGTGAACGGGGCGGATGGCCGACATCGTTGCGGATGCACGCGTCGGCTCGGTGGCGACAGGTTCATGATCGGGTGTCCGGGGTGGCGAATCGAGCGGAAGGCGCGGCGGCACGCAGGGAATCGCGCCGCCGCAAGGCTCGGGCGTTACTGCAGTGTCGCGCCCGGCCCCTTCAGCACGACGCTCCGGCGGCCGTCGATGCCGACCGGCACGTCGCCGTGAACGGTCGCGCGGCGCACGACGCGGCGCGCATCGCCGTAGTCGTTGATCGCGTAGTGTTGCGTCGCGCGGTTGTCCCAGATCGCGACGTCGCCTTCCTGCCAGTTCCAGCGCACGGTGTTCTCGAGACGCGTCACGTGCTCGTGGAATACCTGCAGCAGGTGCGCGGAATCCTGCGCCGACAGCCCCTTGAGCCGCTGCACGAAGTGCCCGAGCACGAGCGTGCGTTCGCCGGTTTCCGGATGCACGCGTACGACCGGGTGCTCGGTTTCGTAGACGGTCGACGTGAACACTTCGCGGTAACGCTTCAGTTGCGCATCGTCGGCATGCACGTGCGTCGACGCGTAGTCGTACGCGTTCGTGTGCAGCGCCCACAGCGTATCGGCCAGTGCGCGCAGCGGGTCGGGGAGATGCGTATATGCGGCGGCCGTGTTGGCCCACACGGTATCGCCGCCGAACGGCGGAATCACGACCGCGCGCAGGATCGAGATCTTCGGGTATGCATCGACGAAGGTCACGTCGGTATGCCACGAATTGGCGCGCGCACCGTGCGTGGAATCGAGTTCGAGCAGGTGCGCGCTACCGTCGACGGGCGGCACGGTCGGGTGCGCGACGATATCGCCGAAGCGCCGTGCGAACGCTTCCTGCGCGGCATCGTCGAGATGGCGCTGACCACGGAAGAACAGCACCTTGTGGCGCAGCAGCGCGGCCTGGACCGCGTCGAATGTTGCGTCGTCGAGCGTGGCCGACAGCCGGACGCCGGCGATCTCCGCGCCGATCCGGCCGGCGACCTGACGCAGCTGGAGCGGGGCGGCGGCCGTGCGCGGCGCGGTGTGCGAAGCATGGGAAGACGGGTGAGCGGCGTGCTGGACTTCGGACATCGGGAGTCTCCTGGAGTCGGGTCGATCGAATCTCCATTCAAGCAGGGACCGCGCGGAACCGGAACCGATGAATCGTCACAACCTTAGCGTGCAAGTTTCGACGATCGATATGTGTCGTCGTGCTGAGCAATTCGCCGCGTCGCGCACCTACCACGCGAGCCGCCATTCACCGATGCGGTGACGGGGCGTCGTGTCGATGCGCTTGCCACCCGCGCCATCGTCGCCCGGCGGTTCGCGTTCGTCGAAATCGGCGAGCACCGTGTCGCGCAGCCGCGCGAATTCCGGCGAATCGCGCCGGCGCGGCCGCGGCAGCGCGATGTCGACGATGCGCTCGATGCGGCCCGGGCGCGGCGCCATCGTCACGACACGGTCGCCGAGATAGACGGCTTCGTCGACATCGTGCGTGACGAGCATCATCGTGATGCGCTCCTGTTCCCAGATGCGCAGCAGTTCGTTCTGCATCCGCGCGCGGGTCTGCGCATCGAGCGCGCCGAACGGTTCGTCGAGCAGCAGCACGCGCGGGCGGTTCACGAGGCCGCGCGCGATCGCGACGCGCTGCGCCATTCCGCCCGACAACTGGTTCGGATACGCGTGCTCGAAGCCGTTCAGCCCGACGAGCGCGATGTGATCCGCGACCGCGCGCCTCTTCGCGGCCGCGTCGAGCGGCGCGTTGCGCAGCGCGGCGCCGATGTTCTGTTCGACGGTCAGCCAGGGAAACAGCCGGTGATCCTGGAACACGATGCCGCGTTGCAGCGACGTGTCGCGCACGCGTTCGTCGCCGGCTCGGATCTCGCCCGCGTAGTCGGTATCGAGCCCGGCGATCAGCCGCAGCAGCGTCGACTTGCCGCAGCCGCTCGCGCCGACGATCGTGACGAATTCGCCGGCGCGCACGTGCAGCGATACGTCGTCGAGCACGGCGAGCGACGCGCCGCGTTGTGCGTAGCGCTTGCTCACGTGGAGGATGTCGATCGAATCGGAGGCGAGGGTCGTCATGGCGGGGCGAGGAAGGTTGCGGCAGGGAAGGAAAGGGCGATCACCGCGACAGGTCGCCGCGCCGGGCCAGCACCTTGCGCTCGATCGCACGCGCGATCGCGTTCAGTGCCCAGCCGGTCACGCCGACGACGATGATCCCGAACAGCACGAGATCCATCCGGAACTGCTCGCTGCCGTCGATCAGCGTGTTGCCGATCCCGCTGCCGGCGACCAGCAGGTATTCGGCGCCGAGCGTCGCGAGCCACGAATAGATCAGGCCGAGATACAGCCCGGTGAAGATCGACGGCAGCGCGGCCGGCAGGATCACGTAGCGGATGAGCTGCAGCCGCGAATAGCGCAGCGCGCGGGCGACGTCGACATACGTGCGCGGCACCGCGTGAATGCCGTCGCAGGTGTGCGCGGCGACGGGCAGCAGCGCGGCGAGCGACAGGAACACGACCTTGGCGACGTCGCCGAGGCCGAACCACACGGAAATCAGCGGAATCCACGCGAACAGTGAGATCTGCTTGAACGTGTCGAAGCTCGGGCCGACCATCCGCGCGGCGACGCGCGACAGCCCGAGCGCCGCGCCGAGCAGCAGTCCGCCCGTCGCACCGATCGCGAAACCGCAGGCTTCGCGCGCAAGCGACGCGGACAGGGCACGGCCGAGCGCGCCGCTCGCGGCCTGCGACCACGCGGTGCGCAGCACGTCGGCCGGGCCGACGAGCAGCCCGCTTTTCACGAGATGCGCGGAAGCGACCGCCCACCACAGCGCGAACGCGGCGAGCGGCAGCACGAAGCCGCGCCAGTCGGGCGCGTGCAAACGGCGGGCAGGCGCGGCGGCCGGTGGCGGATCGTCCGGCGTGAGCGTCGGCGTGGCGGAATGCGGCACGGGTGGGTCTCCTTCGGTTGGGCCGGCAGGCCGGTTCAGCCGCGGAACGCGGACGGCACGCCGCGGCGCAGGCGCGCTTCGAGCGCGTCGAACAGCCGGTTGATCAGCAGGCCGACCGCGCCGACCACGATCACCGCCGCCATCACGAGATCGAGCTGGAACAGTTGCCGCCCGTACACGATCAGGTAGCCGAGCCCTTCGGACGACGCGACGAGTTCGACGACGACGAGCGCGAGCCACGACTTCGTGAACGCGAGCCGCACGCCGGTCGCGAGCGTCGGAATCGCGGCCGGCAGCACGACGTGGACGATGCGTTGCCGGCGCGTGTAGCCGAACCCGCGCGCGACTTCGTCGAGCGCGGGCGGCGTCTGGCGAAACCCTTGCAACGTGCTCAGCGTGACGGGGACGAGCGCCGCATGCGCGATCAGCAGGTACTTGAGCGGTTCGCCGACCCCGACGAGCAGCAGCAGGAACGGCAACCAGCCGAGCACCGGAATCTGCACGAGCGCGTTGAAGCTCGGCAGCACGTAGGCCTCCAGCGTGCGCGACAGGCCGAGCGCGACGCCGGTCGCGAAACCGAGCAGCGTGCCGGCCGCGAAGCCGACCAGCACGCGCTGCAGGCTGATCAGCGTATGGCGGGTGAGATCGCCGCTCGTCGCGAGATCGGCGAGCGCTTCATACACGCGCTCGGGCGGTGGCAGGATCTGCGGCGCGATCCAGCCGCGCGCGCTGCCGACGGTCCACAGCGCGAACAACAGCGCGGGCAGGACCCACGGCGCGAGCCGCCACGACAGCCGCTTCAGCCCCGCCGCGCGGCGCGGCTGCGCGGCGAGCGCATTCAGCTCGGACGACGGAATCGGGATCGCGGTGTCGCTCATCGGGGCAGGTCCAGGTCAGGAAAGGGGCTTGCCGGCCGCGTCGTAACGTTGCCAGTAGGTTTCGAGCTTCAGCGTGCGCAGCGCGTTGTCGAGATACTTCGGCTCGAACCAGCCGTCGACGTCGACCGGCTGCCGGATCAGCTTTAGCTTCAGCGCATCCTGCGCGACGGCCTTGTAGCGCGCGACGAGGAACGGATCGATCAGCGGGGACAGGCGGTCCTTCAGGCGCTGGTTCGCATAGTCGGCCTGCCACGACGAATACGGCACGCCGCTCTTCGCCCACAGCTTGAACAGCGCATCGCGGTTCGCTTCGTCGGACGACCATTGCGCGCCCTTCACGAACGCGGTGACGACGCGCTGCACGACGTCCGGATGCGCCCGCTCGAAATCGTCGAGCACGAGCAGGTGAGTCTGGCGCGTGTACTGCGGGCCGTCGTTCTGCGATTCGTAGATGATTTTCGCGAGCCCCGCGTCGCGCAGCTTGTACAGCTGGTAGTCGCCGACCGACGCGTCGATGCCTTTCGACGCGAGCGCGGCGAGCGAGCTCGCGGAGTCGAGGTTGATCACGCGCAGGTCGCGTTCGCCGAGGCCGTTCGTCGCGAGCGCGTTGTCGGCGACGAGCTGCAGGTTCGTGCCGCGGAAGATCGATACGCGGCGGTCTTTCAGGTCCTTGATCGAGCGGATCGCGGAATCGGGCGGCACCGCGATCTTGACGCCCGAGCGCACGCTCGCGGCGAGCAGCAGGTGCGTCTTGATCCCGTTCGAACGCGCGAGCACGGCCGGCAGGTCGCCCTGATACGCGAAGTCGAGCGCCTTGTTGGCGATCGCCTCGTTGACGGCCGGCCCCGCGCCCTTGAAGAACAGCCACTGCACGGTGATGCCGTCGGCCGCGAACTCCTTCTCGACCCGCTGCTGCAGCTGCACGGTGGCGGCGCTCGATCCGCCGAAGGTCGGCGGATCGCCGGCACCTTGCTGGGAGACGCCGATGCGGATGGTGGCGGGCTTGTCGGCGTGTGCGGCGGTGGCCGCCAGCGTCATCAGCATGGCCGCCAGCAGCGGTCGCAGCAGGCGCAGGGGAGACGGGAATCGTTCGGTCATGGTGCGTCGGGTCGCGAGAGAATGAAGTCGGGCCGGGAGGCGTCGAGCCATTCTGGTGGACGCGGCCGGCGCGGGACAAGCAACGATTTGAACTATGCTTATCGCCGCTTGGCGGGTTGCCGGGCCGGGTGCGCCGTTTTATGAGGACGGCAAGCGGATTCGCGTATACGGGGTAATCGTTCAGGATTCCGATTGTATTTGTCGACGTCATTCGATAATCGGGAAAGCGTCGATCCAGGAATTCATGAAATGACTAGGTCACGGATTCGCATGCCGATCGACCGGCGAATCCGGGCGGTGAAATTGGCATCAGGTGGTTAAAAAAATGATCCGGACTCGTCGTTTTCGCCGGATAGAGGCCGCATGAAACGGCACTCACAGCCCGATCCGGCATACCGGAAAATAGAATGCAAATGGCTTGTAAGCCAGGCGCCAAATGACGCATCGCAATAGTCGAAATGTTTGCCTCGGAATCTGAATCATGCGGCATGTCACGAGAAAGAATTTCGATAGATGACCGGTATGAATTTCATTGTTTCAGGGCGCTACCCATAAATACATTCCGACGCTAAATTATTTGAAATCGTCCGAAAAATTGTCTATACCCTAGACGAATCAACGCGGTCGGCATCGTGCCGACACGGCGCACAACAGATGTGCGAATGAAACGATCGATGCCGTCGTTGCATGCCGCACGTCGTAGTGATCGAGTGGACTTCGAGGGTGCGAACGGCCTGATGCCAGGGCCGTCCGTAAGAGTCGCGAATGGGCGAGTGCCATGTACCGCATGGCGGACCCATGCAGCGTCTTTGCGTTCAACGGTCGATCATCGACCCCGTCACACGGAGGTTGCCATGCTGCAATACGTCAAGTCCCTGCTGCGTGATGAACGTGGCGTCAGCTCGCTCGAATATGCGGTGCTGGCCGGCATCGTCGTGGTCGCGCTGGCGGCAGTCGGCGTGATCCTCAGCAGCACTTCCGGTGGCTTGCCGAGCGTGTTCACGGCGTTGATCTCGAAGGTGACGAGCCTGATCTGATCCCCTGAACCCGCGCGCCGCCGACGAACACACGGATCCGCAGCGGTAGAACGTATCCAGCCGGGGGCGCGCCGACGGACGGCTCTCCCATGCTCATTCTTGTGCAGTCGGTGGCCACGGTCGTGCTGGCGTCGCTCGCGGCGCAGGACCTGCGCGATCGTCGCCTGTCCAATCGCGCGGTGCTGGCGTTCGCGATGCTGTATTTCGTCGCGGCGGCGTTCTCGCACGAAGGCCTTGCGCTGCTCGCCGGCCACGTGGCGACCGCCGCGGCGATGCTGCTGATGTTCGGCGGCTTGCGCCACGCGGGATGGATCGGCGGCGGCGACGTCAAGCTGGCGGCGGCGGTGTTCCTGTGGGCCGGCCCGACGCTGGCGCTCGCGGTGTTGACGATCGTCGGCGTGGCGGGTGCCCTGTGCGGCCTCGCCGCGCTCGCGGCCATCGCGTGGCAGCGTCGCGCGGCGCCCGCCCATGCATTCGCCGTGCGCGGTGTGCCATACGGCGTCGCGCTCGCGTTCGGCGGTGCGCTCGCTGTCTGGGTGCCGTCTCCGTACACGGTTTCGCTTATCTAGCCGGGGACGCACGCCGCCATGCCCAAACCTCTGAGAATGGCCGTGCTGATCGTCGCTGCCGGCATCGGTGCGTTCATCCTGCGCGAACTGTACGTCGCCGCGTCGACGACGTCGGCACCCGGCGATGCGGATCAGGCGCGCGTGCGCGTCGCGGCCGCCGATCTGCCGGAAGGGCTGCTGCTGCGCGACAACGATCTCGGCTGGAAGCGCATGCCGCGCGCGCAGGTGCCGCCCGGTGCGTTCGTCGAGTCGCAGCCGGGTGCCGATCTGAAGGGCGCGCTGCTGCGCAACCGCGTCAGTGCCGGCACGGCGATCCGCACGGACAACGTGATTCCGGCCGGCGCGCCGGATTTCCTCGCGGCCGCGCTGCAGCCGGGCATGCGCGCGATCTCGGTGCCGGTCGACGACGTGTCGGGTAACGCGGGGCTGATCCAGCCGGGCGACTTCGTCGACGTGGTGCTCACGCAGCAGATCGGCGGCTCGGCGACGTCGCCCGGCACCTTCGAAGCGGAGACGGTCGTGCGGCGCGCGCGCGTGCTCGCGGTCGGCTCGGAGTTCCAGCGGGCGAAGGCCCCCGCAAGCGCGCCGGACGCAACGGCGCGCGCGCGCACGGTCACGCTCGAGGTCGCGCCGCGCACCGCGCAGGTCGTGCTGGTCGCGACGCGCCTCGGCTCGCTGTCGCTCGCGCTGCGCAGCTTCGCGACCAGCGACCGGTTGCAACCGGCGGGGGGCGACGAGCAGGAGCCGGACACGCAGCCGGTGTGGGCAGGCGACGTGTCGCGTGCAGCCCGCGAGGCTGCGCGCGTGCCGTCCGCCCGGACGGAGGCCGGCGGCGCGCGCGCGACAGGGCAGGACAACACAGTCGTGATCTATCGCGGATCGTCGATCGATGACGGGTCGCGCGGCGGCGGCACCGGCACACCGGGCCTGCCGCCGTTGCCGTCCGGCATGCCGGGGCTGCCGGCGCTGCCGGGCGGCGGCAACGTCGCGGCGGATGCGACGGCGCAACTGCCGCGGGTGGCGGTGCCGCAATGACGGGTGGACGGATCGGGACGGCCGGCCGCCGGCCGGCATGTGACGGGATGACGGGAACACGCATGGTGCGCATGATTCGTTGGTTCGCTCTCTGGTGCCTGGCCGGCGTCGCCGCGCCCGGCATCGCGTTCGCGCAGGGCGCACGCACGCCGGACGCGGGCGCGGTGCTGTCGATCGCGACCGGCAAGGGCGAGATGCTGTCTCTGCCCGAGCCCGCGATCGCGATGTTCGTCGCCGATCCGGCGATTGCCGACATCCAGGTGCCGTCGCCGCGCACCGTGTTCGTGTTCGGAAAGAAGGCCGGCACGACCACGCTGATCGCGCTCGGCGCGAACCACCGGACGATCCTGCGCAGGACGGTGATCGTGCAGGTCGACACGGCGTCGCTTCAGGCGGTGCTCGACGGCCGTTTTCCGCAGCTGAAGCTGTCGGTGTCCGGCGCACCCGGCTCGCTGATGGTGTCGGGCAAGGTGCCGAGCGCGGCCGACGCGGACGCCGTGATGCAGTCGCTCGCGCCGTACCTGCACGACAAGGAAAGCATCGTCAACCGGCTCACGCTGTCGCGCCCGATCCAGGTGAACCTGCGCGTGCGGGTGACCGAGGTGAGCCGCAACGTCACGCAGCAGCTCGGCATCAACTGGAGCGCGCTCGGCGGCGCCGGCAATTTCGTCGGCGGGCTGTTCAACGGGCGCACGCTGTTCGATCCGACGAACGGCCTGTTCAACCTGTCGCCGACGGGCGCGTTTTCGGTGCTCGGCGGGTTCCGCGCGGGACGCTGGTCGATCGACGTCGTGCTCGATGCGCTCGACCAGGAGGGCCTGATCACGATGCTCGCGGAACCGAACCTCACCGCGATGTCCGGCGAGACCGCGAGCTTTCTCGCGGGCGGCGAGATTCCGATCCCGGTCGCGCAGGCGGGCACGTCGTCCGGTGCGATCACGGTCGAGTTCAAGCCGTTCGGCGTGTCGCTCGACTTCACGCCGACCGTGCTCGCCGACAACCGGATCAGCCTGAAGGTGCGGCCGGAGGTGAGCGAGGTCGACCCGAACAACAGCGTGACGACCGGCGGCGTCAAGATCCCCGGGCTGACCGTGCGGCGCGTCGAGACGACGGTCGAGCTGTCGAGCGGGCAGAGCTTCGCGATCGGCGGGCTGCTGCAGAGCCAGACGGCCGACACCGTGTCGCAGATCCCGGGGCTCGGCCGGCTGCCGATCATCGGCCGGCTGTTTTCGTCGAAGAACTTCCAGGACAGCAAGACCGAGGTGGTCGTGATCGTGACGCCGTACATCGTGCAGCCGGCCGGGCCCGGCCAGCTCGAGCAGGCGATCGACACCGTCGCGCGGCCGAGCAGCGATCTGGAGTTCGCGGTGCAGCACGAGCTGGGGCTCGACCTGCTGTCGGGCGACACGCCGCGCCTCGTCGGCGCCGCGGGCTTCGTGTACTGAATCGGAGGCGCCCATGCGAGTTCGAACCGCTGTCCTGACACTCCTGCCACTGACGCTGGCGGGCTGCATGTCGGCGCCGCCGCCGCTGAGCCTTCCCGACGCGCGGTCGATCGGCTTCGACGGCGTGCAGGCGGTGCCGCCCGACTGCGCGAAGCTGATGCAGCCGTCGCATCTCGTCGACGCGGGCTTCGGGCGGCCGGGTGTGCCGTTCGGCTGCGCGACCTACACGAACCTCGCGACCATGCTCGCGCGGCCGCAGGATCTCGTCGCGCCCGTGCCGTACGGCGGCGCCGACGCGGAGGTCGCCGCCGGCGCGGTGCGCCGCTACGTCGAGGATCGCGTGAAGCAGCCGACCCCCGGCAAGACGCTGACGACGACCGGCTCGCCCGGCCATTGAACCGATTTCCGCTGCCATCGCGATGCCGCCCATGAACGTCCTCGAACGCCAGAATGCGAAGCGCGCCGTGTCCGCCGGCGCGACGGATCTCGTCGCGGTCGTGTCCGATCCGGGCAGCGAGGACGTGATCCGGCGCGTCGCGCAGGATTTGTCGATCGCGCGTGCGCACCTGCAGACGGGCACCTGCGACGACGCGATCCGGTTGCTGCAGCAGCAGGAGCGCTCGCCGCGCCAGCTGGTCATCGACGTGTCGGATTCGGTGCTGCCGGTATCGGACCTGATGCGGCTCGCCGATGTGTGCGATCCGTCGGTGCGGGTCGTCGCGATCGGCACGCAGAACGACGTCGGGCTGTTTCGCAATCTGCTCGGCATCGGCGTGCAGGACTACATCGTCAAGCCGCTGACCGTCGAGCTGATGCGGCGCGCGCTGACGGCGACGGAATCGGTCGTGCAGGTGCGCACCGGCAAGATCGTCAGCTTCGTCGGCGCACGCGGCGGCGTCGGCACGACGACCATCGCGGTGAGCCTCGCGCGCTGCCTGACGGGCGAGAAGCGCCGCCGCGTCGCGTATATCGACCTGAACCTGCATGGCGGCGGCGCGAACTCGATGCTCGGGCTGTCCAGCAACAACGGGCTGGTCGAGTTGCTGAACATGGAGCAGCGCCCCGACGACGCGCTGTTCGACCGCATGTTCGTCACGAAGGGCGACCGCCTGCACGTGCTGTCGGCCGAGCTCGCGTACGGCGCCGACGTGCCGCTGAGCGACGGGGCGATCGCGCGGCTGGTCGACATGCTGAAGGACCGCTTCCACTACGTGTTGTTCGATGTCGGCAGCGGCGCCGGCAAGCTGCTCGAGGATGCGCTCGAGGTGTCCGATCTCGCCTACGTCGTCGCCGACCGCTCGGTGCACGCCGCGTACGAATCCGCGCGGCTCGCGCGCTTCGTGCAGGAGCTGCCGGGCGAGCGGCAGCTGTCGATGGTGCTGAACAATCCGCTCGCGCCGGTCGCGGGCCGGGTCGAGCGGGCCGATTTCGCGGAGGCGTTCGGCGGCGCGACGCTGCGCGAGCTGCCGCACGAGCCGCAGACGCTCGCGGTCGCCGAGAACCTCGGCGAGCCGATCGAAGGCGCAAAGCTCCATGGCTTCCTGGACGGGATCCTGCAGCTCGCGAACGGCATCACCGGCGAACCGATGGCCATCGCGGCACCCTGGTACGCGCGCTTCGTCAAGTGGAGGAAAGGATCGTGACGTTCGGCAACCGCAACCGGCCGCCGCCGGACCCCGCGCCGGCCGTGGCGCCCGTGGCGCCCACGGCACCGCGCGAGCCGGCGCCGACGGTCGCGCCCGCGCCGCCGCCGACACGCGCGCCCGCGGCCGCCGACACCCACGAGGCGCTGATCCGCTCCGGCAAGTTCGACGCGATCCGCACCGCGGTGTTCGCGTCGATGAACATGTCGGCGGCGCTGATGAAGACGCGCGACGAGGTGCGCGCAGGCATCGAGCAGGTGGCGGCGCACACGGTCGAGCGCGAGCGCCTGAAGATCACGGCCGGCGAGCAGGTGCTGATCGTCGATGCGATCCTGAACGACATGTTCGGCGTCGGGCCGATCGAGCCGCTGCTCGCCGACGAAACGGTCACCGACATCCTCGTCAACGGGCCCGACCAGGTCTACGTCGAGCGCGCGGGCCGGCTCGAGCTCACGTCGCTGAAGTTTCGCGACGACGCGCACGTGACGAGCGTTGCGCAGCGGATCGCGGCGGCGGTGGGCCGGCGCGTCGACGAGAGCAGCCCAATGGTCGACGCGCGGCTCGCCGACGGCAGCCGCGTGAACGTCGTGCTGCCGCCGATCGCGATGCGCGGCCCGTCGATCTCGATCCGCAAGTTCGCGAAGCGCGACATCACGCTCGCGCGGATGGCGCATCAAGGCAACATCTCGCATCCGATGCTGCAACTGCTGAAGGTGGCGTGTTCGTGCCGGCTGAACATCGTGATCTCGGGCGGCACCGGCTCGGGCAAGACGACGCTGCTCAACGCGCTGTCGCAGCACATCGAGCAGCACGAACGGGTCGTGACGATCGAGGACGCGGCCGAACTGCAGCTGCAGCAGCCGCACGTCGTCAGTCTCGAGACGCGGCCGGAGAATACCGAGGGGCTCGGCGGCATCTCGCAGCGCGACCTCGTGCGCAACGCGCTGCGGATGCGGCCCGACCGCATCATCCTCGGCGAGATTCGCGGCCCGGAGGCGTTCGACGTGCTGCAGGCGATGAATACCGGCCACGACGGCTCGATGACGACGATCCATGCGAACTCGCCGCGCGACGCGATCAGCCGGCTCGAGAGCATGGTGATGATGGCAAACGCGAACCTGCAGTTGCTGTCGATCCGGCGCCAGATCGCGAGTGCCGTGCACCTGTTCGTGCAGATCGAGCGGATGCGCGACGGCGTGCGGCGCGTCACGCGGATCACCGAGATCGTCGGGATGGAGGGCGAGGTGGTCATCACGCAGGACCTGTTCGCATTCCGCCAGGAAGGCGACACGACACGCGACGCGGTCAAGGGCGTGTTCGATGCGTCGTCGCTGCGGCCGGCGTTCGCGGCGCGTGCCGCGTACTACGGCCAGGAGGATGCGCTCGCCGAGGTATTCCGGCCATGAGGGCCGCCGACCTGTTCGCGGTGTGCGCGTTCGTCGTGATCCTCGGGATCGGGCTCGCGCTGTCGTCGCTGCTGGAGCGCGCGCGCCACACACCCGCGCGGCGCATTCGCGAGCGGATGCGGCGCCTGTCGCCGTTGCTCGCGGGCCGCGATGCGGGTGCGGCCGACGGGTCCGGCGTCGCGCTGTTCAACCTCGAACGCCGGCAAAACCGCGTGCGCACGTGGCTGCAGCGCTACGTGACACGCGTGCGGGCGGTGGGCGGCGACGGCGGCATGCGGATCGTCGTCGCCAGCACGGTGGCCGGCGCGATCGCGGCGATCGTCGCGGTCAAGCTGATCGGGCCGCCGGGCGTGCTGCGCCCGCTGATCTATATCGGGCTGCCGCTGGTCGCGATGCGCGCCAGCTACCGTGCACTGGTCGAGCGTTTCCGGGTGCGCTTTCTCGAGGCATTCCCGGACGCGATCGACCTGATCGTGCGGGCCGTGCGCGCGGGCATTCCGGTTACGCTGGCGATCAGCACGGTCGGCGACAGCGCGGCCGAGCCGGTGCGTTCGACGTTCCGCACGATGGGCGACAGCCTGCAGGTGGGCGCGGATCTCAAGGATGTGCTCACGCACGCGGCGGACCGGTTGATGATCGCGGACTTTTCGTTCTTCGCCGTCTACCTGTTGCTGCAGCGCGAAACCGGCGGCAGCCTCGGCGAGACGCTCGACGAACTGTCGAGCATCATCCGCACGCGCCGCGACATCCGCCTGAAGACCCGCGCGCTGACCGCCGAAGGGCGGATCACGACGAAGATCATTTCGGCGGTGCCGTTCGTGATGATCGGCGCGCTGTTCCTCGTGAATCGCGCCTACGTGATGCTGCTGTTCACGACGCACGCCGGCAACACGATGCTGACGATCGCCGCCGGGCTGCTGACGGTGGGCTTGCTGACGATCCGCAAGATCTCGCGACTGGATACCGCACGATGACGATATCGATGCTGGCCGCCCGTGGCCTTGAACTGCTGCTGTTGCTCGCCTGCGTCGGCGTGGCGCTTGCCAGGCCAGGCGGCGGCACGCGCCGGCGCATCGCCGCGCGCGTGCAGCAGGCGGCCGGACAGCGCGCGCCGTCGCCGTCGGCGGGGCTGCTGCAGCCGGGCGATGTCCGCCAGGGCCTGACGCGCCGACTCGCGCTGCTCGGCGAGCGGCTGCCGGTGCTCGACCCGATGCAGCGCGTGAAGCTCGGCCTGCAATTGGCGCGCGCGGGTTTTCGCGAGCGCCGCGCGGTGTCGTCGATGATCGGGATCAAGCTGAGCTGCGGCGTGTTGTTCGCGGGCGTCGCGATCGTGTTCAGCCCGTTCATCCCGCGCTTCGGCGAATACTTCGTGATCCGCGCGCTGGCGATGGTCGCCGCGTTCGTGATCGGCGTGATCGTGCCCGAGTACGTACTCGGCGCGATGATCCGGCGGCGGCGGCGGATCATTGCCGCGTGCTTTCCGGACGCGCTCGACCTGCTCGTGATCTGCACGATGGCCGGCAATAGTCTCGCGTCCGGCGTCCGGCGCGTCGCGCACGAGCTGGCGCGCATCTGCCCGCCGCTTGCCGACGAGCTGACGGTGTGCGCGGACGAGCTCACGCTCAGCGGCGACGTGTCCGCGACGCTCACGCACTTCGCGACGCGCGTCGATTTCGCGTCGGCGCGCTCGCTCGCGACGACGCTCACGCAGTCGCAACGGTTCGGCACGCCGATCACGCGGGCGCTGCGAACGCTGTCGCGTACCGAGCGCACCGAGCAGATCGTCGCGCTCGAGGAAAAGGCCGCGAAGCTCGCGCCGAAGATCACGCTGCCGATGATGTTGTTCATCCTGCCGACGGTCTGCCTGATCGCGGCGGGCCCTGCGGCGATCCGCCTGCTCGAGGTATTCAAGTGACACGATCCGTCATACGCGCGCTCGCGTTCGCGGCCGTGCTGCCGGTGCTGGCCGGTGGCTGCGGCGCGCCGGGCGTCCAGACGCGGCCGGTGCTGTCGCACAAGAGCGACGATCCGCAGGCCGAACTGCGCATCGCGGACAGCGCGCTCGCCGGCGGCAACGTCGATCTCGCGTCGACGCTGTACGAGAAGGTGCTCGCGAAGCATCCCGATTCGCTCGCGGCGCAACTGGGGCTCGGCGACGTCAACTATCGCACCGGCAACCTGGAGCGCGCGCGGATCCTCTACGAGGAAGCGCAGCGGCAGTCGCCCGCGGAGCTCGGCCCACAGCTCGGGCTCGCGCGCGTCGCGTTGCGGCAGCGCCGGCTCGACGAGGCCGCGCAGCGCTATCGCGACCTGCTGGCCGCGCAGCCGAACCATCCGCTCGCGGCGGAAGGACTCGGCACCGTGCTCGACCTGCAGGGGCGCCATGCCGATGCGCAGGCCGTGTATCGCGACGCGTTGCGCGCGCACCCGGACGCGCAGGGGCTGCGCATCGACCTCGGGCTGTCGCTCGTGCTGGGTAATCGGCCGCGCGAGGGCGTGAACGTGCTGCTCGACGTCGCGGGGCTGCCCGATGCGCCGTGGCAGGCGCGCCAGAACCTCGCGTTCGCGTATGGCGTGCTCGGCAATACCGATTCGGCGAAGAAGCTGCTGTCCGCGGATCTGCCCGCGTCGGCAGTGGCCGACAACCTGCGCTTCTACCAGGCAGTGCGCGCACGGCTCGCGTCGCGCGGGGCAGCAGGCGGCGCGCCGCCGCTGTCGGGCGCGGCGCTGGAGTCGGACGTCGCGCCGCCGGGAGCGGGGGCCGCAAAATGACACGCCGGACGACGGGCGCTCGCCGCGCGCGCGGCGTCGTGTCCCTCGAGTTCGTGCTGATGCTGCCGTTCCTGCTGATGGTGCTGATCGGCATCATCGATACGAGCCTGATCCTGTGCGACAAGGCCGTCATCACGAACGCAAGCCGCGAGGCCGCGCGCGCCGGCGTCGTGCTGCGCGTGCCGATGCTGACCACGACGCAGGTCGCCAGCGTCGCGCAGAACTATATGCAGAACAGCCTGATCACGGGCGGCACCGCGACGACGCCGGCCGTGACCGTGACGCAGGCGAACGGCACGACGTCGGGCACCGCGCTGACGGTGACGGTGACCTACACGTATTCGGGGATGGTGCTCGGTTCCGCGTTCAGCGCGCTGACCGGCCCGGTGACGGTCTCGGCCACGTCGGTGATGCTCTATGAATGACGCACGCGGCTCGCGGCACGTCGCGCTTGCACGGCAGCGCGGTTCGGTCGCGCTGTTCTTCCTGTTGTTCCTGATCCCGTTGCTGTCGTTCGGCGCGCTGGCGATCGACATCGCGTGGGTGGCCACCGTGCGCAACCAGTTGCAGAACGCCGCCGACGCGGCCGCGCTCGCGGGGGCCGACGCGATGATGTCGTCGAGCGGCGGCGCGGTGAACTGGTCGCAGGCCGCGTCGGCGGCGGACGGCGTGATCGCGCGGAATTCGGCGGCCGGTGCCGCGCTGTCGTCCGGCACGGTGGCCACCGGGTACTGGAACATGACGCGGAGCCCCGCGGGCATGCAGGCGACGACCATCACGCCCGGCGTGTACGACGTGCCGGCCGTGCAGGTCACCGTGTCGCGCGCGCCGGGCGTGAACGGCGGCTCGATTCCGCTGCTGCTCGGCGGGCTGCTGGGGATTCCCGGCGCGTCCGGCAGCGCGACCGCGGTGGCGGTGCTGGCCGCGCCGGGCGGGGTGGCGGCCGGCGGGCTGTTCCCGGTCGCGATCGATCAGTGCATCTACAACCAGTACTGGAATGCGGCGACCAACCAGCCGCTGATCAATCCGCTGACGGGCTTGCCGTACGAGTTCACGATCACGAACGGCCAGACCTATGGCTTGCTGTGCATGGGCGGGCAGTGGACATCGTTCCAGTCGACGGCGACCGATACGACGACGATTGCGGGGCTGATGGCGACCGGCAATCCGACGACGCTGAGCATCGGCGACAGCATCAACCTCGCGACCGGCTCGAAGACGGCGCTTTACTCGTCGGTGCCGGTCGGCACGACGGTGGTGCTGCCGGTCGTCACGCAGACGTCGAGCAACACCACCGTGCCGATCGTCGCGTTCGCGGCGTTCCACATCGACGTGTCGCTCGGCGGCTCGTCCAAGTACATCCAGGGCCACTTCGTCGCCGGCGTGAAGCTGACCGGCGTCGCGACCGGCGTCGGGCCGTACTACGGCGTGTACGTGCCGCCGCGGCTCGCGTTGTGAGCGCCGGACCGCGCGCGGCGCAGTAGTACGAACAGCGCCCCCAGCGTCACGACTGGTCCGACCTGCGGCGCGTTGAGCCACGGGTTCAGGTATTCGACGAGCGGCAGTGCCCACATCAGCGCGATCATGGTCTGCTCGCCGCGCAGCCAGCCGTCGCGCCAGCCGATCGCCAGCATGCAGGCGATCGCGAGGCCGAGCCACGCGAGCTCGTAGTGCCACACGTACGGGTTCGCCACGAGCGTCGCGGCCGCCAGCACCGCCACGCGCAAGCGGGTGTCACGCGTGCGTGCCCACACGATGCACGCGGCCGCGATCGCGATCGCAGCGACGCAGGCGTGCGCCGCATACGCGGCGCCGAGCGGCAGGCCGGCGAGGCGGAACGCCGCGAACGGCGTCGGCGACGCGAACCAGAACGCCACGCGATGCTCGAGAATCAGCGATCGCGCGAGCCCCGTGCTGGCGGCGAACAGGCGCAGCGACTCGACGCCGCACACCAGCACGCTCAACGCGCCGAACGCGGCGGTGGCGAGCGCGGCCCACGCGATCGTGCGCCAGGCGCGTGCGGCGATCAGCACGAACGGGAACAGCAGCGCCATCTGCGGCTTGACCGACAGCAGGCCGATGCAGAGGCCGGCCCACATCGGCCGCCGGTCGGCCCAGTAGACGGCCAGCGCCGCGCACGCAGCGGTCAGGAACGCGTTTTGCCCGAGCATCGCGGTGACGAACACGCAGGGGGCGGCGACCAGCGCACACGCGCCGACGCGCAGCACGCCGGGCGTCGCGCCGAGGCCCGAGACGCGCCACGCGGCGAACCCGAACACGACGATGCCGAACGCGACGAACAGCGGATAGCCGATCGCGAAAGGCAGTAATGCGAGCGGCGTCACGAGCAGCAGGTAGGTGGGCGGGTACAGCCAGGCGACGAAGCCTTCGCCGCGGAAATACGGGAACAACGCGGCCGACAGCCGCGAGAAGGTCGGGAGATCGTACGCTTGCCATGGCGCGCCGTGCAGCATCACGTACGACGCCGACCAGAACACCGCGTAGTCCGCACCCGGGCGCTTGATGGCGGTGCCCGGCGCGTAGCGGATCACGTACGCCCAGATCGCCAGGAACAGCGCGTAGAACACGAGCACGAACGCGCTGTACGTGACGACGCGTCGGGGTGTCAGCCACGGGCGGACGGGGTGTTCCGCCGAGCGCATCGATTGCCGGGGAATGTCCATGCGCCGCGTGCCGGTTATTTGACGGAGATTCGCTTGGCGGCGTGGCCGGCTGCCACGGGCGCCACCGGCCGGCGGCGGGCCGCGTGCACACGCTTGAGCGGGAACTGCAGCAGCTTCGACGCCGGATGCACGGCGGCATCCCGCTCGGCGCGGTAACGACGCAGCACCAGATAGACCGGTCGCTG
>NZ_LDWR01000057.1 GCF_001039005.1 Burkholderia cepacia | reverse complement strand
ATTTCTATCTAGCCACTACAATTTTAAAAGGCGCTAGATACAATTATGTAAAATTCTGGATAGTGAAGCAACTATGCTCTGCACCGACACACGCTCCTCCCATCTATGACCGGGTTTTATGTCCAGCACTCCCACGATAGAGAGAACCTATTCTGACTGAGAAAAGCAGCGCTGGTGCGGCATAGGTTATTGTATCTCGATGCTTTACGAGATACAATGGTGCCATGATCAAGACCTTCATTCACAAAGGGCTCGAGCGCTTCTTTCTGACCGGCAGCAAGGCGGGTATCCGCCCCGACCACGCGGCGAAACTCGGTCGCTTGCTGACGCGCTTGAACGAGTCGACGGTCACCGAGGACATGAATCGTCCCGGCTGGTACTTCCATCCACTCTCCGGCGATCTCATTGGACACTATTCGGTGAAGGTCAATGGCAATTGGAGAATGACTTTCCGGTTCGAGGACGGGGACGCGATCCTCGTCGACTATCAAGACTACCATTAAGGAGTGACCATGGCCCAAATGTACAATCCGCCGCACCCGGGCGCTGCGCTCCGCGAGGACATCCTGCCGGCGCTCGGCCTTTCGGTAACTGAGGCCGCCGAGCAGCTTGGCGTGAGCCGTGTTGCACTGTCGCGTGTTCTGAATGAGCATGCGGCGATCTCGCCGGAAATGGCGCTTCGCCTCGAGGCGTGGCTCGGCGTCGAGCGTGGCGGCCGCGCGGATGTATGGCTTGCCGAGCAACGCACGTATGACCTTTGGCAGGCGCGCCAGCGCGGCATCGATAATGTGCGGCGCGCGCCCGATGCGGTCGCGGCATAACTGAGGTCGGCCGCGGCGAGAGCATCACGTAGCGATCGGCCTGCCCTTTTCCCTGTTCGACGCGCAGTACCATGTGCTGGCTGGCGATGTCGCCGACCTTCAGGCGGATGGCTTCCGAAATCCACAGCCCGCCAGCATACGCCGTCATCGGGATGGCGCGGTACTTGATGCTGGGAATGGCCTCGAGAAAGCGCGTGACCTCGTCGGGACTGAGGATCCCGGCAGTCTACGCGGCCCCTTCGACATGGGGATCTCGTCGATCGCACAGACACGTTTGAGCGTGATGGTGTACAGGAAGCGCCGTGCGGCAGTAGCCACCACCAGCGTGCTGCGGGAGTTCTGCTGGACCTCAACGCGATGCAGCTGGTAGGTACGGATCTCCTCCGGGCCCAACAGCACGGGCGAGCGCCCGAAGTACTGGGCGAAGCCACGGACTTGCTGCAGGTAGGCGCGCTGGGTATGGGGATGAACAAGGGGCGCGGTTGGGACGATGGTTACCCATCGCCCTCAAACCCTCCACGGTTTCCTGCGATGAACCAAAAATTGTCGCTTCAGCAGCACGGACGGCCGACTTGAGATCGTCGCCTCAGCAGCTGAGTCGCCGGATGGCCACCTATACGCTCAAGCAACCGGAGAAGGATCGGAGCCTGGGCGTGCAACTGATGGCGGCCGCGCAGGAAGTGCCACGCTTCGGCTACCGGCGGATGTCGGCCTGGTTGGTGATGGGCGAACCGCGCGTGCGGCGAATGTAGCGAGCCTTGCAACTCAACATTGGGATCCTCTTGATTTCGCTGCATTTTACCGGTGTAGACCGATCTAAGCGCGACAAGGCTAAGAGACGGTTTCATAAAGACTGGTCGGCCCGCCGAAGGGTATTCCAGCAGATCAGGCGGCAACCGAGTTTGAGGAACGCGCCGTGAATGTCGGCACGGCGCTCGAAACGAATGGGGAGACAACGGAAGTGGTGCAGCCAGGCATGCGTGCGTTCAACGACCCAGCGATATTTGCCAAGGCCGCTGCCATGTTCGGTACGGCGCTTGGCGATCACCGGCTCGATACCGCGATCGCGCAACGCTCGTCGATGCCGCTCGGAGTCG
>NZ_LDWR01000056.1 GCF_001039005.1 Burkholderia cepacia | reverse complement strand
GGTACGCGCGCTCGGCCTTCGACAGTTGCAGCGCGACCCGGCCGAGCCCGACGTCGCGGGCGGCGACCTGCCGCCGACGCTCGCCGCGACCGTCGCGGCGATCGCGACGCCCGCGTACGTGCTCGACCGGCAATGGAACGCGCTCGCGTGGAACGCGCCGGCCGCCGCGCTGTTTTCCGGCTGGCTCGACGGCGAGCACGACCGCAACCTGCTGCGCTTCACGTTCATGTCGCCGGCCGCGCGCACGCTGATCGTCGACTGGGAAACCCGCGCGCGGCGGCTCGCGGCCGAATTCCGCGCCGATTCGATCCGTCACCTGACCGACGCACCGACGCGCGCGCTGATCGACGCGCTGACCGCCGGCAGCGACGCGTTCGCGCAGTACTGGGCGTCGCAGGACGTGTTCGAGCGCGAAGGCGGCCTGCGCGAATTCGACCACCCGGCCGACGGCCGCCTCGTGTACCAGCAGATCACGCTGAAGCCCGCGCACCGCGAGGACCTGAAGCTGGTCGTGCTCGTGCGCGACTGAGCGGGCCGGGCCACGCCGGTAACGGCCGGCGGGCCGCCGCGAACGGCTGCGCGCGTCGGCGGGCAGGCCCGCGAATGTTAGAATCGCGGGATTCCCTCGGCGGCGCACGCCGCCCAACTCCCCTTCGAAGAATCGCCATGACGTCCCAACTGCACAAAAAGGGCGAGGCCTGGTCGGCCCGCTTCTCGGAACCGATGTCGGAGCTGGTCAAGCGCTACACGTCGTCGGTGTTTTTCGACAAGCGCCTTGCGCTCGTCGACATCGCCGGCTCGCTCGCGCACGCGAACATGCTCGCCGCGCAGAAGATCATCAGCGCCGACGACCTGGCGGCGATCGAACGCGGGATGGCACAGATCAAGGGCGAGATCGAGCGCGGCGAATTCGAATGGCAGCTCGACCTCGAAGACGTCCACCTGAACATCGAGGCGCGCCTGACGGCGCTGATCGGCGATGCGGGCAAGCGCCTGCACACGGGCCGCTCGCGCAACGACCAGGTCGCGACCGACATCCGCCTGTGGCTGCGCGGCGAGATCGACCGCATCGGCGGCCTGCTGAACGACCTGCGCGGCGCGCTGCTCGACCTCGCGGAACAGAATGCCGACACGATCATGCCGGGCTTCACGCACCTGCAGGTCGCGCAGCCCGTCACGTTCGGCCACCACCTGCTCGCGTACGTCGAGATGTTCTCGCGCGACGCCGAGCGCATGCGCGACTGCCGCACCCGCGTGAACCGCCTGCCGCTCGGCGCGGCCGCGCTCGCGGGCACGAGCTACCCGATCGACCGTCACGCGGTCGCGAAGACGCTCGGCTTCGACGGCATCTGCGCGAACTCGCTCGACGCGGTATCCGATCGCGACTTCGCGATCGAATTCACCGCGGCATCCGCGCTCGTGATGACGCACGTGTCGCGTTTCTCCGAAGAACTCGTGCTGTGGATGAGCCCGCGCGTCGGCTTCATCGACATCGCAGACCGCTTCTGCACGGGCAGCTCGATCATGCCGCAGAAGAAGAACCCGGACGTACCCGAGCTCGCGCGCGGCAAGACGGGCCGCGTGAACGGCCACCTGATGGCGCTCCTCACGCTGATGAAGGGCCAGCCGCTCGCGTACAACAAGGACAACCAGGAAGACAAGGAACCGCTGTTCGACACGGTCGACACGGTCGCCGACACGCTGCGGATCTTCGCCGAAATGGTCGCGGGCATCACCGTGAAGCCGGACGCGATGCGCGCGGCCGCGCTGCAGGGCTTCTCGACCGCCACCGACCTCGCCGACTACCTCGTGAAGCGCGGCCTGCCGTTCCGCGACGCGCACGAAGCCGTCGCGCACGCGGTGAAGATCTGTGACGACCGCGGCATCGACCTGGCCGACCTGACGCTCGACGAGATGAAGCAGGATCTGCCGAACGTCGCGCACCTGATCGGCGACGACGTGTTCGGCTACCTGACGCTCGAGGGTTCGGTCGCCAGCCGCAACCACCCGGGCGGCACCGCACCCGACCAGGTGCGCGCGGCGGTCAAGGCTGCCCGCGCCGCGCTCGGCCAGTAAGCCCGCTGTTCCGGACGGACGCCTTCGGCGTCCGTTTTTCATTCGGGCGGCCGTCGTGCCGCCCCTCGCCTTCCCCGCTTCCCGGATGCCGCCGATGACCTTTTCCGCCGCGCTCTTCGACATGGACGGCCTGCTCGTCGATTCCGAGCGGACCATCATGAACACGTGGATCGACGTGTCGAATGCGCACGGTGTCGTGCTGACCGCCACCGACTACCTGCAGATCGTCGGCCGCTCGTTCGCCGAAGGCCAGGTCATCCTCGCGCGCCTGATCGGCAACCCCGATACGTTCGACGCAGTGCGCACCCGCGTGCGCGAACAGCTCGCGGCACCCGAGCCGCATCCGAAGTTTCCGCTGAAGCCCGGCGCGTTCGCGCTGCTCGACGCGCTCGCGCAGGCCGGCATTCCGTGCGCGGTCGCGTCGTCGTCCGCGTGCGACGTGATCCGCACGCGGCTCGACGCGGTCGGCGTGCTGCCGTTCTTTCGCGCGATCGCGGGCGGCGACGAAGTCGCGCGCGGCAAGCCCGACCCGGCCGTCTACCGGCTCGCGGCCGAACGCCTCGGCGTGCCGGCGCACGCTTGCGTCGCGTTCGAGGACAGCGACTTCGGCGCGCAGTCGGCTGCCGGCGCCGGCGCGTCGGTCGTCACCGTGCCCGACCTGAAGGCACCGACACCCGAAATCGTCGCGCTGAGCCTGCACGTGCTCGCATCGCTCGACGATGCGGTCGCGCTCGTGCCGTCGTGGTTCGGCCGGCACGGCACGCAACAGCCTGCGTAGGCCGCAAGCCACCAAGCCAAATGCAAACGGGCACCCGAGGGTGCCCGTTTTGTTGTCGCCCACCGACCGGCGTCGCGACGGCCTTTATTTGTTGCCGGCCGTCTCCGACAGCCGCTTCATCGTCGCGATGCGCGCGCCGATCAGGTCGACGCGCCCGTCCTCGCCGACGAGCGGTGCGGTCGCATCGCGGAACGCGATCCACGCGCGCTGCGCACGCACGAGCGTCGCAGCCGAATGCGCGGGCATCTTGCGGCGCAGCTTCTGGTAATAGCGATTCAGGTCGAACAGCGCGTGCTCGCACGCGGCATCCTGTTCGCACGGCCGCACGCGGCGCACGGCCGGGTCGCGCGGCGCGTTCGCCGGCTTGCCGTTCGGCTTGGCCGCGCTCTGGGCCGCGTCCTGGGCCGCGCTCGCGCCACCCTGCGCGCCGCTCGTGGCCGCGACCGGTACGGCGGCGGGCGGCGGCGCATAGCGATCGGCCGCGCCGCGCAGCGCAAGCGCACGATCGCGCACGGGCTGCAGCTGCAGGTCGGCGCTCGACATCGCGTACGCGGTGCCGCGCGTCGTGTCGTACACGGCCTTCAGCAGATGCACTTCATCCTTGCGCCACGTAAGCCAATGACGCTGGCTGTCCTGCCAGCCGCGCTTCGCATCGGCCGGCGCATCCTTCAACAGGCGCTGGTAGGCGCCGTCCATCACTGCCTGCCACTGCTGCTGCGTTTCGCCCATGCACTGGATCTGGCCGGCCGTCGACGAACGGTCGCGCCGCGCGAGACATTGCCGCATCGCGACGTCGATCGGGTCGGCCGCGGCGACTTCCGCGTGCGCGACACCCGACACAGCCGACCCTGCCGCCCAGACGACGAGCGCGGCCAGCGCCGCGCGCATCGCCCGGAATCGTCCGTGCGTCGCCATCAGTCGCGCACGCAGTCGACGAAGTACTCGACGCGGCCGTTCACCTCTTCCGCGACGAGGCCGTGGATGTCGGTGTGGAAGCCCGGGAAACGCTCGTTGAAGTCGCGCGCGAACCGCAGGTAGTTCACGATCGTCTTGTTGAAGCGCTCGCCCGGAATCAGCAGCGGGATGCCCGGCGGGTACGGCGTCAGCAGGATGCTCGTCACGCGGCCTTCGAGCTCGTCGAGCGGCACACGATCGATCTTGCGGTGCGCGAGCTTCGCGAACGCGTCCGACGGCTTCATCGCCGGTTCCATGTCCGACAGGTACATCTCCGTCGTCAGGCGTGCGATGTCGTTCGCGCGGTACACGTCGTGGATCTGCGCGCACAGGTCGCGCAGGCCGACACGCTCGTAACGCGGATGCTGCGCGACGAATTCCGGCAGCACGCGCCACAGCGGCTGGTTGTTGTCGTAATCGTCCTTGAACTGCTGCAGCTCGGTCACCATCGAGTTCCAGCGGCCCTTCGTGATGCCGATCGTGAACATGATGAAGAACGAGTACAGGCCGGTCTTCTCGACGATGATCCCGTGCTCGGCCAGGTACTTCGTGACGATCGCGGCCGGAATGCCCGTCTCGCCGAACTCGCCGTCGACGTCGAGCCCCGGCGTGATGATCGTCGCCTTGATCGGGTCGAGCATGTTGAAGCCTTCCGCGAGCGGGCCGAAGCCGTGCCAGTGGTCGTTCGGCTTCAGCATCCAGTCTTCGCGCGAGCCAATGCCCTCTTCCGACAGGTTGTCCGGGCCCCACACGCTGAAGAACCAGTCGTCGCCGTATTCGGCGTCGACCTTGCGCATCGCGCGGCGGAAATCGATCGCCTCGGCGATCGATTCCTCGACCAGCGCGGTGCCGCCCGGCGGCTCCATCATCGCGGCCGCGACGTCGCACGACGCGATGATCGCGTACTGCGGGCTCGTCGACGTGTGCATCAGGTACGCCTCGTTGAAGCGGTGCTTGTCGAACGTGCGGTTCTCCGAATCCTGCACGACGATCTGCGACGCCTGCGAGATGCCGGCGAGCAGCTTGTGCGTCGAGTGCGTCGCGAACACGAGCGCGCCGGTGCGCGGACGGCCGTCGCCGATCGCGTGCATGTCGCGGTAGAAGTCGTGGAACGTCGCATGCGGCAGCCACGCTTCGTCGAAGTGCAGGGTATCGAGCAGGTCGCCGAGCAGGTCCTTGATCATCTCGACGTTGTAGACGACGCCGTCGTACGTGCTCTGCGTGATCGTCAGGATCCGCGGCTTCATGTCCGGGTTCTCGCGCAGCGCCTCGCGCGCGAACGGGTTCGCCTCGATCTTCTTGCGGATGTTTTCCGGCTTGAATTCGTCGCGCGGGATCGGCCCGATGATGCCGAAATGGTTGCGCGTCGGCGTGAGGAACACGGGGATCGCGCCCGTCATCGTGATCGCGTGCAGGATCGACTTGTGGCAGTTGCGGTCGACCAGCACGATGTCGCCCGGCGCGACCGTCGCGTGCCAGACGATCTTGTTCGACGTCGACGTGCCGTTGGTCACGAAGAACAGGTGGTCGGCGCTGAAGATGCGCGCCGCATTGCGCTCGGACGCGGCGACCGGGCCCGTGTGGTCGAGCAACTGGCCGAGTTCGTCCACCGCGTTACAGACGTCCGCGCGCAGCATGTTCTCGCCGAAGAACTGGTGGAACATCTGGCCGAGCGGGTTCTTCAGGAACGCGACGCCGCCCGAGTGACCCGGGCAGTGCCACGAGTACGAGCCTTCGTCCGCGTACTTGACGAGTTCCTTGAAGAACGGCGGCGCGAGCGAGTCGAGATAGACCTTCGCCTCGCGGATGATGTGGCGCGCGACGAACTCCGGCGTGTCCTCGAACATATGGATGAAGCCGTGCAATTCGCGCAGGATGTCGTTCGGCAGATGGCGCGACGTGCGCGTCTCGCCGTACAGGAAGATCGGGATGTCCGCGTTGCGGCGGCGCACTTCGGTGACGAACGCGCGCAGCTCGATGATCGCGGTCGCGAGCTCCGGCAGCTCGCCGTCCGGGCCGGTTTCGCCGAGCATGAGTTCGTCGTCGTCGATCGACAGGATGAAGCACGACGCGCGGCTCGACTGCTGCGCGAACGACGTCAGATCGCCGTAGCTCGTGAGGCCGAGGACTTCGACGCCCTCCTTCTCGATCGCTTCGGCCAATGCCCGGATGCCGGAGCCCGAGATGTTCTCGGAGCGGAAATCTTCGTCGATGATGACGACGGGAAAACGAAACTTCATGGGCGATTCTCCAAAAAGAACGACCGCGGCGCGTCACGCGCAGCGGTCACCCGGAAACTGGTGAGACGTTATGCAACCAGATCAGGTTTTCGGCAGCGTGACACCGCGCTGACCCTGATACTTGCCGCCGCGATCGGCATACGACACGTCGCACACTTCGTCGCTCTCGAAGAAGAGCACCTGGGCGACGCCTTCGTTCGCGTAGATCTTCGCGGGCAACGGCGTGGTATTCGAGAATTCCAGCGTGACGTAGCCTTCCCACTCGGGTTCGAACGGCGTCACGTTGACGATGATCCCGCAGCGCGCATAGGTCGACTTGCCGAGGCAGACGGTCAGCACGGTGCGCGGGATGCGGAAATATTCGACGGTGCGGGCCAGCGCGAACGAGTTCGGCGGGATGATGCACACGTCGCCCTTGAAATCGACAAACGAACCCTCGTCGAAGTTCTTCGGATCGACGATCGTCGAGTTGATGTTCGTGAAGATCTTGAATTCGTCCGCGCAGCGGATGTCGTAGCCGTAGCTCGACGTGCCGTAGCTGACGATCCGGCGGCCGTCCGCGGACTCGCGAACCTGATCGGGCATGAACGGCTCGATCATCTTGTGCTCTTCGGCCATGCGCCGAATCCATTTGTCGGACTTGATACTCATATCGGGGCGCCAGGAAACGCTGCGTGACAATCAGGGGGCGCCGCTCGCGCGAGGCGGCGGCCGGGAAAGGCGGACATTTTACGCGATCATCGCGCGGCGCACGCGGCAGCCGTCAACGGATCACGCCGCAAGCGAGCGCGGGCCCCGCGCCATGCTGCGGAAACGCGGGATCGCTCGAGTCGCGGTGCACCAGTGCCGCGCGGTTCATCGCCGAGCGCACGCCATCGAGGGCCAGATCAGGAGCGACGATGAAGCCGGCCGCGACGCCATTCGCATCCGCATGGATGTTGCCGAGATCGCCGGCGACGCGGGCGCCCGCGCGCAGGCGATCGGCGGCCGGCGCGAACACCGGGCCGGCGCTCGATCCGTCGCCCGCGTTGCAGTCGCCGCGCTCGTGCACCTGCAACGCGTGATCGCTGTTCGGCGGCAGGCCGACCAGGTTGTAGGTGACCTGGACGCCGTCCGGACGCTCGACGAACGTCACCGCGCCGCGCGTCTGCGAGCCGACCGTCGGCTGCAGTTGTGCGTCGGCCCGTTTTTCGTGCGACGAGGAAAAGGAGGTACAGCCGGCCAGCAGGCCCAGCGCGGCGGCGGCCAGCAGCGCGCGCCGCGCGCGGCCGGCGCGCACGCCGTGATGTCGTTGTTTCATTCGATCCTCATGCCGGCTGACGGCCGTTTGACACAACGGCCGCGCCGGGCGGGTAAAGGGACCCGGGCAAAGTCGCCATGATACCGCGCCTCGCGGCGCCGTAAACAGCGTGAGGCCCCGCCCCGCAAGGGTTTTACGTATTTTGAACAACGATCGTCGGGAACTTCGACGTCATGTCGCGCGCGCGCTCGGCAATCGCCAGCGCGACCCCGCGCGCGATATCGCGATAACGGCGTGCCAGCGCGCCGTCCGGATCGGCCGCGACCGTCGGCGTGCCGCTGTCGGCCCGCTCGCGGATCGCGATGTCGAGCGGCAGGCTGCCGAGCACGGTCACATCGTAGTCCTTCGCCATCCGCTCGGCTCCGCCGGCGCCGAAGATGTGCTCCTCGTGGCCGCAGTTCGAGCAGATGTGGATGCTCATGTTCTCGACGATGCCGAGGATCGGAATCCCGACCTTCTCGAACATCTTCAAGCCCTTCTTCGCGTCGAGCAGCGCGATGTCCTGCGGCGTCGTGACGATCACCGCGCCGGTGACGGGCACGCGCTGCGCGAGCGTGAGCTGGATGTCGCCCGTGCCGGGCGGCATGTCGACGATCAGGTAGTCAAGCTCGCGCCAGTTGGTCTGGCGCAGCAGCTGCTCGAGCGCGGAGGTCGCCATCGGGCCGCGCCACACCATCGGGTTGTCTTCCTCGATCAGGAAGCCGATCGAGTTCGCCTGCAGCCCGTGGCCGACGAGCGGGTTCATCGACTGGTTGTCGGGCGACTCGGGACGCTGGCCGTGAATGCCGAGCATCGTCGGCAGCGACGGGCCGTAGATGTCGGCATCGAGGATGCCGACCGACGCGCCTTCCGCGGCGAGCGCGAGCGCGAGGTTCACGGCCGTCGTGCTCTTGCCGACGCCGCCCTTGCCCGACGCGACCGCAACGATGTTCTTCACGTTCGGCAGCAGCTTCACGCCGCGCTGCACCGTGTGCGCGACGATCTCCTGCGACACGGCGACGCGCGCGTCGCGCACGCCGGGCACGGCCTGAAGCGCCGCGACGATGCGCGCGCGCACGTCGTCGTGCTGGCTGCGCGCCGGGTAGCCGAGCACCACGTCGAGCGCCACGACGTCGCCGTCGATCGCGACGTTGCGCACGCCCTTGCTCGCCGCATACGGGCGGCCGGTATTGGGGTCGACGACTGCCGCCAGCGCGGCGTCGACTTGTGCCCGGTCAATGCTCATCGAAACTCCATGAAAACGTTTTTCTCGCGCGCAAACGTCAAAAAATATCAAATTACGCTGCGAAAATCGGGAAAAGTGAAAGAATCTGTTGCACGCCATTGCGCGAACGCGCGACCCGGCGCAATCTTCGCCTGCGGCATGCTATGGGGCCAAATCGGCCACTAACCGCCTATATTGTAGAGGCTGACGCGTCACGCTGTCCGAACAGCCACGCTGACGGACAGGGCAAGCGGCCGCCTCGGCGGCTGCCGCGAGCGCTGGCCGGCCCGCCTTTTCCGGGCGGCCCGCGCGGGGAGCCGTAACTGTTGTTGTCGTTGTCGACTCGTTCAACCAAGAGAGGAATCCAAGATGAACATGAAAATCGCGACTCGCCTGTCCGTCTTCGCCCTGGCCGGTGCAGTGCTGGCAGGCTGCGCATCGCCGCAAGGCACCAACACGGCCGTCGGTACCGGCACGGGTGCGGCGCTGGGCGCAGGCATCGGCGCGCTGGCGGGCGGCGGCAAGGGCGCGGCGATCGGCGCGGGCGTCGGCGCACTGGTCGGCGGCGTGACGGGTTACAACTGGCAGGCGATCAAGAACAAGCTCGCACCGTCGGCAGCCCAGACGGGCACGCAGGTGACCGAGCAGCCGGACGGCTCGCTGAAGCTGAACGTGCCGAGCGCGGTGACGTTCGCGACGAACCAGTACGCGATCACGCCGGCCTTCACGCCGCTGCTGAACGACCTGGCGACGACGCTGAACCAGAACCCGCAAGTGACGGCATCGATCGTCGGCTACACGGACAGCACGGGCTCGGCGCAACTGAACCAGACGCTGTCGCAGAACCGCGCGCAAAGCGTCGTGAACGCGCTCGCGCAGCGCGGCGTCAACGGCGGCCGTCTGTCGGCGCAAGGCATGGGCGCGTCGAACCCGATCGCGGACAACGCGTCCGAAGCCGGCCGCGCACAGAACCGCCGCGTCGAAATCTACCTGCGCGCAGCGCAGGCGCAGTAAGCGCACGACGAGGAGAACGCACGGGCACGCCGCCCGCGCAGCCCCGCCGGACCAAGCGTCCGCCGGGGCCGGTAACAAGTCGAAAAAAATTTCGAACTTCCGTCGCGGGCCGTGGTCAGTATTTACGGTACGTGGCTGGTGTTGCCGGCCCGTCACCATTCTCCTCTTGTCGTTGTTGCTCCGGGGCCGTATCCGCCCCGGTTTTTTTTGCCCGCGAAATTCGTGTTGCGCCGCAACACCCCCCCTCGGGCACGCCGTTCAAGCGGCCCCATCCCTTCCGGCGCCCGGTCGCGGCGCCTGCCAGCCTCGGTGGCCCGTGCCCCTGCTAGAATCGCACTTTCCCGTCGTTTTTCCGCTGTTCCTCTACAGACCCTATGTCCGCATCCGACCTCACTTCCGTGCAGGCTGCGGCGCCGCAAGGCAGCCGCCAGATCCTCGTTACGTCCGCACTGCCCTATGCCAACGGGCAGATCCACATCGGCCACCTGGTCGAGTACATCCAGACCGACATCTGGGTGCGGGCGCTGCGAATGCATGGCCATGAGGTCTATTACATCGGCGCCGACGATACGCACGGCACGCCGGTCATGCTGCGCGCGGAGAAGGAAGGCCTCACGCCGAAGCAGCTGATCGAACGCGTGTGGACCGAGCACAAGCGCGACTTCGACAGCTTCGGCGTGTCGTTCGACAACTTCTACTCGACCGATTCGGACGAGAACCGCGTGCTGAGCGAGAAGATCTACCTCGCGCTGCAGGAAGCCGGCCTGATCGCCGAGCGCGAAATCGAGCAGGCGTACGACCCCGTCAAGGAAATGTTCCTGCCGGACCGCTTCATCAAGGGCGAGTGCCCGAAGTGCCACGCGAAGGACCAGTACGGCGACAACTGCGAAGTGTGCGGCTCGACCTACCTGCCGACCGAACTGCTGAACCCGTATTCGGTCGTGTCGGGCGCGACGCCGGTGCGCAAGAAATCGAAGCACTACTTCTTCCGCCTGTCCGACCCGCGCTGCGAGTCGTTCCTGCGCGAATGGGTCAGCGGCCTCGCGCAGCCCGAAGCGACCAACAAGATGCGCGAATGGCTCGGCGACGCCGGCGAAGCCAAGCTCGCCGACTGGGACATCTCGCGTGACGCGCCGTACTTCGGCTTCGAGATCCCGGGCGCGCCCGGCAAGTATTTCTACGTGTGGCTCGACGCGCCGGTCGGTTACTACGCGAGCTTCAAGAACCTGTGCGACCGCAACGGCATCGACTTCGATGCGTGGATCCGCCCGGGCTCGAAGACCGAGCAGTATCACTTCATCGGCAAGGACATCCTGTACTTCCACACGCTGTTCTGGCCCGCGATGCTCGAGTTCTCGGGCCACCGCACGCCGACCAACGTGTTCGCGCACGGCTTCCTGACGGTCGACGGCGCGAAGATGTCGAAGTCGCGCGGCACGTTCATCACCGCGCAGAGCTACATCGACACGGGCCTGAACCCCGAATGGCTGCGCTACTACTTCGCCGCGAAGCTGAACGCGACGATGGAAGACCTCGACCTGAACCTCGACGACTTCCAGGCACGCGTGAACAGCGACCTCGTCGGCAAGTACGTGAACATCGCGAGCCGCGCGGCGGGTTTCCTGATCAAGCGCTTCGACGGCCGCGTGCAGGACAGCGCGATGAACCATCCGCTCGTCGCGAAGCTGCGCGATGCCATTCCGCAGATCGCCGCGAACTATGAAGCGCGCGAATACGGCCGCGCGCTGCGCCACACGATGGAGCTCGCGGACGAAGTGAATGCGTACGTCGACGGCGCGAAGCCGTGGGATCTCGCGAAGGATCCGGCCAATGCGGTCGCGCTGCACGAAACCTGCAGCGTGAGCCTCGAGGCCTTCCGCCTGCTGTCGCTCGCGCTGAAGCCGGTGATGCCGCGCGTCGCCGAATCGGTCGAGGCGTTCTTCGGGATCGCGCCGCTCGCGTGGGTCGATGCGGCGAAACCGCTGTCGTCGGAACAGCCGATCAAGGCATACCAGCACCTGATGACGCGCGTCGACGCGAAGCAGATCGAAGCGCTACTCGCCGCGAACCGCGATTCGCTGCAGGCCGAGGCAACCGGTGCGGCCGCCGCGAGCGCGAACGCCGCAAAGGACACGAAGAACGCCAAGGCGAACGCGAAGCCGGCCGTCGTGAACGGCGCTGACGACGCCCCCATCTCGATCGATGATTTCGCGAAGATCGACCTGCGCATCGCGAAGATCGTCGCGTGCCAGGCCGTCGAAGGCTCGGACAAGCTGCTGCAGCTCACGCTCGACGTCGGCGAGGAAAAGACCCGCAACGTGTTCTCGGGCATCAAGTCGGCGTACCAGCCCGAGCAGCTCGTCGGCAAGCTGACGGTGATGGTCGCGAATCTTGCGCCGCGCAAGATGAAGTTCGGCCTGTCCGAAGGGATGGTGCTCGCCGCATCGGCCACCGACGAGAAGGCCGAGCCGGGCCTCTACATTCTCGAGCCGCACAGCGGCGCGAAGCCCGGCATGCGCGTGAAGTAACGCGAGCGCACCTCCGCCTGCGCAAAGCCCCGCACGATACGTGCGGGGCTTTTTTTTATTCGCGCGACCTCACGCACATCGTCACGGCTTCATGCCCGTGACGAGGCTGTGATCGCCGAAACTCGGCACGGTCTCGATCGAAACGAAACCCGCATCCGCGAGCAGCGCTTCGAGTTCGCGCGCCGAGTACTGCTCGCCTTGTGTCCACCCGAGCATCATCAGGCTGTATGCGGGCGCGGCGAGCGGGCCGCTCTTGTCGTCGCGATAGAGCACTTCGTGCAGCACGATGCGCCCGCCGGGCGGCATGGCGTCGAAACTCTTGCGCGCGAGAAACGCATTACGCTCGGCCGGCCAGTCGTGAAAGATGTTCGAATAGAAATGCAGGTCGGCGTCGGGAAACGGATCGCGCCACATGTCGCCCGCATGCAGCACGACACGCCCCTGCCACTGCGGCCCGCCAACGAACCGCGCGGCCAGTTCGCACCCCGTCGGCAGATCGAACAGCGTCGCGCGCAACGCGGGCCACGCCGCCAGCGCGCCCTTGATGTGCGCACCGGAACCGCCGCCGATGTCGAGCATGTGCCGATGCGCGCCGAGATCGATGCGCGTCGGCCATACCGGCGCATGCGATGCGCTCAGGCTCTCCATCGCGCGCATGAAGCGCATGCCGAGTTCGGTCTGCTGCTCATGAGAGCGGAAGATGTCCGCGTCGCCATACGCGCGTGGCGCGTCGCGCCGCAACGCGGCCTCGAGGCCCGCCACCGAGAACGTATCGGCGTTGTCGTACATCAGATCCCAGAACGCGCCGAAGTACGTCGGACTCCGTTCGAGCAGCAGGTCCTCGCCCAGCGACGTGAGCGCATAACGATCGGCTTCGCGCCGTGCGAAGCCCAGCGCGACCGCGAGATTCGCCAGCGCCTCGGTCGGCCGGCGCGCGAGCCCGAGCGCGTCGCCGAGTGCCGCAACGGTCGCCGGCCCGTCACCGAGACGGCGAAAGAGGCCGAGCCGATGCGCGATCAGCATCGCGGGCCCGACGAACAGGCCGCGCGCGATATCGCACGCGGCGCGGTCGTCGTGACGCGGCGGCACGGCGCTCATGACATGCTCCGCACGGCCTGCACGGCATCGGGCCTGGCGGCCGCCACATCGATCTGCCGCGCGGCCTCATGCGTCCACGCGGTGAAGGCACGAAACACGCGATCGACGAGCGCGATGCAGCGCGCGCGGCGGTCGCTGCCCAGCGCGATCGATACGAGTTCCGCGTGCTCGCCGTTCTGCAGATGGCCCGACTCGAGCGCGAAATGAAACGCACCGAGGTAGCGCAACTCGCGTCCCGTCTGCGCGCGTACCTGCCCGGCCACGCGCGTCGTGAGCGCGAACAGCACGTTGCCGGTCTCCTCGATCGCTTCGACGACGGCAAGGCGCTCGACACCATCCGCGTCGGCGACGATCGCACACAGCTCGTACATCAGCAGGCGGCTGCGACAGGTTCGTTCGCTCCACAGCATGCGCAGCGCATCGGTCGTCGTCGTCGCGTCGTTCCAGCCGAGTGTCTCGACATCCTCGAGAAACCATGGCCAGTGATGGTCGTCCTCGCGCGTATGCGCGTGCACGCGCGCCTGGTGCACATCGGCCGGCGGTTCCACGCGCAGCACGTAGCGATTCAGGTCGCCGAACGCCATCACGAAGAACGCAAAGCCGCGCATGAATTCGAGCCGCACGAGCGGCGGCAGGCGATCGTTTCGCAACCGGTCGAACGACGGAAGATTCTCGTAGTCGCGCCTGCTCCGCCTCACGTGCGCCAGTACCGCTTCCATCGGCGTGCTCCTGCGTGACGCCATCGACGCAGGCGTGACGCAACGGGCGGGAGCTGCTGCGCCCGCCGATCGTATCGCCCCGTGCCCATCGCGTATCGTTGATGAAATCGAAACGTCGACGCGCATTGCATCGCGAGTCGGCTCCGCGCAGGTCGCGCGAACGAGATCAATCTAGAAGGAATTGATCGAATGTCAAGAAAGCCCGTGCAAAGCGCACGCAGCTGAAACAATCGGCGCGGGAACAGCATGGGCGCCGCCCGCGCCCGCCGTCACCGTTGCCCGAACCAGCGGTCGAAGCGCCGCGTGTAGTTCAGGTCGACACCCTGGAACGTGCCGCCGTACGCGGACACCGACCAGAAGCGCGTCAGGTTGATCGTCGCCTTGAACGCGTTGCTCGCCGACTGCAGGCCCTGCTCGAAGCCGAGCACGAAACGCTCGTTGATCGCCTTCGACACCTGTACGACCTGCGGATCGGTCAGGCCGACGTCGCTGCGGCCGATCGAGAACTCGTCGAGACCGAAGGTCTGCGCGACGCGCTTGCCGGTCACGCTGCCGAGCAGCCCGAGCGCCGCCGTCATCGTGCCCTGCTGGCCGACGTTGTTGCCCTGGTCCGTGCCGTGCCCGAACAGCAGCCACGACAGCTTTTCGTTGTCCGTGACGTTCGGCTCCGACACCAGCTTGACCGTCAGCGACTGGATCGTACCCGTCACCTGCACGCCGGCCTCGACCTCCTGGTTGCGCCGCATCGCGAGGATGTTGACGCCGGGGTTCGACACCGGCCCGTTGAACGTGAAGAAGCCGTTCTCGATCGCGAGCTTGCGGCCGAACGACGTATACGTCGATCCTTCCGTCACACGCACGTTGCCGACCGCGCGCAGCGGCACGCCCGGCGCGCTCATCACGGTGATTGTGCCGCGCAGCCCGAGATCCGCGCCGTGGCCCTTGAAGCGGAAGTTGTTGCCGAGGCCGATGTCGATGTTCGCGCGCGGCGCGAGCGACGGCGCCGGTTTGTCCGCGGCCGGCTGCGGCTTCGCGACCGCGGTGCCGGTCGGCGTCTCGCCGCGCACCGTGCCGTCCGGCTGCACGATCACGACATCGTCGGACAGGTGCGGCGCCGATTCCTCGGGCAGGTCGAACAACGCGCGGTCGACGACGAACTTGCCGTCGATCGACAGCGCGCCGCGCGGCCCGTCGTTCGCGACGGTCGCCTTGCCCGACAGCGACAGCTTGCGATCCGGCGCGGCGAACAGTTCGAGCTTGTCCGCGACGATGCTCGCGGTCAGGTCGGGCGCCTCGCCGTCGAGGCGCACGCGGCCGAGCGCGCGCAGCGTGCCGTCGCCGCCGTGGAACTCGACCTGCTGGAATTCGACGAGGTTTTCCGCGAGCTTCACGCGCACGATGCCGTCCTTCAGCTGGACGCCCTGGTCGACGAGCGTCGCGGACAGGTCGTCGCCCGTCAGCATCCCCGACAGGTTCGGCTTCGCCGGCGTGCCGGCGACCGTCAGTTTCAGCGCCGCGCGCCCGCCGAGCAGGTAGCTCGGCCCGAACAGGTTGCCGGTCGTCTTCAGCGCCGGGATGTCGGCATCGATGCGGCCCGCCAGCGGACCATCGTCGACGACGCCGAACATGCCGTCGCGCAGCGCGAACGGCACCGTGACGTTGGCATCGAGCGTGCCGATCCGGTTCGCCTTCGCGAGCGCCGTCACGTTGAGCCGGTTGCCGGGCGCGAAGCGCGCGCGCGCGGACAGGTCGGTCAGCCCGAGCGACGCGATGCCGCGCCCGCTCTCGATCGTCACGTCGCCGCCGCGGCGCTTCACCTGCACATAGCCCGTCGCGTTCGCGCCGAGCGAGAAATCCCAGTCGGCGTCGAGCACGACGTCGGTCCGCAGCGGCGGCCGCTGGCCCGTCAGCTCCTGGCGGACCTCGAGGAAACGCGCGACCGACGCGCCGCTCACGGAACCCGCCGAGCGCATCTGGCCGTGATCGAACACGAACGACTTCAGGTCGATCGCCGCGCCTTCGAGCGTGAGCCGCGTCGCGCCGAGCGTCACGCGGCCGGCGCCGGCCGACACGGTGAGCGGCGCCTGCAGCGCGATGGCCGGCGTGCCGCGGTTCGCGAGACGCGTGACGGTGCCGTCCCAGCGCATGCCGTCGCGGTTCTCGACCACGCCGCCGTTCGCCGCGAGCGTCACGTCGATCACGCGCCCGCCGGCCATCCCGAGCGCCGATGCGTCGAGCGTATGCTTCGCGCGCGTGCCGTCGAGGTTCGCGCGCAGCGATTTCAGCTTCAGCGAGCCGAGCGCAATGTCGGTCGCGTCGGCCGTGAACACGAGCGCGCCGTGCGCACCGTCGCGGATATCCGCGCGGCCCTGCGCGGCGCCGATCCGGTTCGATCCGACGACGACGTGCTCGGCCTTGTAGGTGCCCGTCACGTTCGGATGCGCGAAGCTGCCGGTCAGGTCGCCCTGCGCCTGCACGAGCCCTTCCACGCCGAAGCCGAGCCGGTCGAGCTGTGGCGCGTCGACGACGAAGCGCAGCCGGTCGCCGGGCGCGCCGAAGCTGCCGCGCAGGTCGACGTGGTTGCCCGCGATCGACAGGCTCGCGTTGCTCGGCAGGATGCGCGAGCCGGCGAGCTGCACGACGCCGGCGCCGGTCAGCGGCACGCCGTCGTACAGGCTGTCGCCGAGCTTGAAGGTCGCCTTCGTCGACACCTGCGGCGCAAACGCGCCCGATGCGGTCAGCGTGCCCGACACGCGCGTCTCGCCGCGCTTGGCCGGCGCCTTGGCCGCCTTGCCGCCGGCCTTCGGCGCGCTCATCGCGGCGAGCAGCAGCGGATCGAACGCCGTCAGCGTCGCCTTCGCGTCGTAGCTCGAATGCGCGTCGTGGCGGAACACCCCCGTCAGGTCGATACGGCCCTTGCCCGCCGTCACGCGCGCGTCGGTCAGCACGGTCTGCTGCGACGTCAGCGCAACCTTCGCGCGCGCGCCGAGCGCGAGCTTCGGGTCGTTCAGGTTGAAATCGACGGTCGTCACGTCACCCGCGAGCGTCACGCCGAGCGGGCCGCCCAGGCGCATCGGCCGCAGCTCGGCGACGAATGCGTTCAGGTCGAGGTTCGCGGCCTTCAGGTCGAAGTGGCCCTTGCCGCCCGTCAGCGTGCCGCTGCCGGTCACGCTGCCGTCGCGGATCAGTTTCAGCGCGAGATCGTCGATCCGCTGGGCGTGCGCGTCGAGATGCACGGTCGCGCGCGCGTCGATCACCGGCAGCAGGTGGTCGCCGAGCGTGCCGGGCTTCGCGTTGACGATCGACACCGGGCCCGTCACCGCGAACCCCTTCGCGGGCGCGGTGCCGGCCGGTGCCGTGACGGGCGCGAGTTCCGCGCGCACCGCGAGATCGGCGGCCGGCGCGCCGGGCGCGAGCGCCTGCGGGTTCACGTGATCGAACGCGAGCGATGCGCGTGTGAGCGGCACCGTGCCGAACGGCGCGGCCTCGACGTGCGCGCGCCCGTTCAGCTTCATCCCGCTCGCATCGACGTCGGCGACGAGCGCCTCGAGCGAGCCCGACACGCGGGCCCGCGCGTCGACCGGCTCGTCGGACAGCTTGCCCGTGTAGGTCGCTTCGCCGGTCAGCGCGAACGGCTTCACGCCGTCGAGCTTCGCGCGGGCGGTCAGCGCGCCGAACGGCGTATCGACGCCGTCGAGCACGAGTTCATGGTGACGGCCGTCGCTGCGGCCGTTCAGCGCGAGGTGGTCGAGTTGTGTCGTCGAGCCGCCGTCGTGGATCGCGAGGTGATCGACACGCAGGTCGTCGATCCGCAACTGCAGCGGCAGGCTCAGGTCCTGCGGCGTCGTGCCCGGCGTCGACGGCCCCGGCGCGATCCGCACGTCGATCGTGCCGGCACGCAGATAGGCGATCGACAGCCGCCACGGCGCGCGGGTCAGTGCCCAGCGGCCGTCGAGCCGGTCGATGCGGATGTCGGTGCCGGTACCGTCGGGGCTCGTCCAGGCGAACCCGCGCAACCGTACGCCGGTCGCGAGCGAGCCGCCTTCGAGCGTGCCCGCGAGCCGCGCACCGAGCACGCGCTCGGCCGCCTGCCACGCGAGCCGCGTGCCGCGCTCGGTCGTCACCGCGGCCAGCACGAGCCCAACCGCCAGCACGACGAGCAGCACGACCGTCGCGAGCGTCCACGCGACGACGCGCACCGCGCGCCCGCTGCGCGGCGCACGCGGCGGCGTGTCGGGCGCGCCGTCGGGCGAGTCCGGATCGTGAGGCTGCGGCGTGTCGTTCGGGTCCTTCGTCATGCGGTTGGTCGTCGATGAAGCGGTACGGTCAGAAAGCGATGCCGAGCGTCAGGTACGGGCGCACGCTATGGTTGCGCAACCCGTACGCGACGTCGACGTTGATCGGGCCGACGGGGCTGCGCCAGCGCGCGCCGATGCCGACGCCCGGGTAGAACACGCGCTCACCCCACGCATCGGTGGCAGTGCCGATGTCGAAGAACGTCGCGGCGCCCCAGTCGCGGTTGAACCAGTGCTGGTATTCGGCGGTGCCCGTCATCAGGTACTTGGTCGGCAGCACGGAGCCGTCGACGCTGTTGCCGATGCTCTGGTAACCGTAGCCGCGCACCGAGTTCGAGCCGCCCGCGCGAAACAGCAGCGACGCCGGCACGCCGGACGAACTGCCGCTCGTGAACACGCCGCCGAGTTCCGCGCGGAACACGAACAGGTCGCGCTTGCCGATCGGCAGGTATTGCTGGCCGCGCGCGTAACCGCGGATGAAGGTCTGGTCGGCCAACGCGCCCTTGACCGCGAAGCCGGCCTCCGCATGGATCAGGTTGCCCGAACGCGGAAACAGCGGATCGTCGACGTTGCGGCGCGTCCATGCCCACTGCGGCACAAGCGCGTGGCTCGTGGTCGGCCCCGCGCCGTTCTGGTCGAGCCGGTCCTGGTAGAACATCAGCGAATACGAATAGTCGATGAACTGGCCGGTGCGCGTGCGCTGCGCGCCGACCCGCGCGCTGTAGATGCGCGTGTCCGACACATTGGTATTCGTATAGGACGCCAGCACGCTGTTGGTCCAGCCCTTCTCGCCCGGCGGCATCGACAGCTGGACCTGCCCGTATTGCTGGATCTGGTCGAGCCGGCCCGACACGGTCAGCGGCCACGCGGCGCCGAACGTGTCGAGATACGTATAGGAGCCCTGCACATGCGGCCCGGTATCGGTTGCGAAGCCGACACCGCCGCGGATGTTGTTGTACGGGAACTCGCTGACCTTCACGTGCACGGGCGTGAGCTCGGGCTTCGCCGTATCGTCGCCGACGTCGATCGCGACGCTCGCGTAGTACGGCGTGTTCTGCAACTGCCGCTGCAGTTCGGTGATCCGCTGCACGTCGTAGATCTCGCCTTCCGACAGCGGATTGACGTTCGTGACGATCTTCTCCGGATAACGGCGCACGCCGTCGACGTCGACCTTGCCGATCGTAAACGTCGGGCCGCTGTCGAACGTGACCGCGAGCGTCGCACGCTGCGTGCGCGGGTCGATGCGCGCCTCGGACGACGCGATCTTCGCGCCGAGATACCGGCGCGACTGCAGTTGCTTGAGCGCCGCGCCCTTCGCACCGTCCCAGTCGGACTGCGTGAACGGGTCGCCCGGTTTCATCGAGAACGCGAAACGGGTCGCGGCCTCCTGCTTCGGATCCTCGGTGTCGATGGGCCCCTTGAATGTCAGGTCGACCGTCGACACGACGGTCTGCGGCCCCGGATCGACCGCGATGCGCACATCGCGCTTGCCGTTGCGCGTGCGCACGTCGGTACGCACGACCGGCGAGAAATAACCGGCCGTCGCGGTCAGGTCGCGCACCTGTTGCGGCGTGGCGGTCACGAGGAAGTCGAACTGGTCGTCGCTGATGTCGTCGCGCTTCGCGAAGCGCGCGATATCGAGATGCGACTTGAGCAGCTTGCGGACCGAGCGCGGCGCGTCGATGTCGACGTCGTACTTCGCGAGGGCCGGCAGCGCGAAGAACGCGGCGACGCAACCCGCGAAGGTTGCCCGCGCGACGCGGGCCGCGGCGCCGGCGCGGTTGCGTTCCGTGCGCGCGCCGGTGTCATGTGCCGTGTGTGCTTGCTGGTTCGACTGCCCCGCCAAATATGACCTCGCCCTCGGTTGTCACGGTTTCGTGGAAACCCTGTATTTGACCACAGGGCGCCGACGCCAAAGCTAAACGTTTCTGAAAGACGCCGCGGGCCGGTGCGACCGCGGCACGATGCCCTGTCGGCGCCGGCCCGCGGATTCGACGCGCGATTGACGCCGGCTGTTCCCCGCGATGCGGTAAAATCCCGCCATTGCGAATCCGGCGCATCGTGCGCCGCCTGAAACGGAAAATCCAGCCATGCCGTACCAGTCCGACGTCACGCAGTTCCTGAACCAGCTCAAGCAGCAGAAGCCGACGCTCGAGGAAGAGCAGCGCAAGGGCCGTTCCCTGCTGTGGGACAAGCAGCCGATCGACCTCGAAGAGCGCGCCGACCAGCAGGAATCGGGCGTGAAGCAAACGTCGTACGTCTACTACCAGAACTTCTGACGACGTGAGCGCCGCCGACGAGGCCAGCGCCGCCCGGCAGGACGACGCGGTCGCCGCGCCCGCGGGCGCCGATTCGACACCCGACACGGTCGACGGTGTCGCGGCGTTCGCTCGCCTGTACGGCGAGCCGCTCTTCAAGCTGCCGCAGGATCTCTACATCCCGCCCGATGCGCTCGAGATCTTCCTCGAGACGTTCGAAGGCCCGCTCGACCTGCTGCTCTACCTGATCCGCAAGCAGAACTTCAACGTGCTCGACATCCCGATGGCGCAGGTCACCGCGCAATATCTGGGTTATGTGGACCAGATCCGCACGACGAACCTCGAGCTGGCGGCCGAGTACCTGCTGATGGCCGCGATGCTGATCGAGATCAAGTCGCGGATGCTGCTGCCGGTCAAGAAGGCAGATACCGGCGAGGAAGCCGAGGATCCGCGCGCCGAACTCGTGCGCCGCCTGCTCGAATACGAGCAGATGAAGCTCGCCGCGCAGCGTCTCGACCAGTTGCCGCAGCTCGGCCGCGATTTCCTGCGCGCCGAGGTCTACATCGAGCAGAGCGTCACGCCGCGCTTCCCCGACGTGAATTCGGACGACCTGCGCGGCGCGTGGGCCGACGTGCTCAAGCGTGCGAAGCTCGTCCAGCACCACAAGATCTCCCGCGAGGAGCTGTCGGTGCGCGAACACATGAGCCTGATCCTGCGCCGGCTGCAGAACGCGCGCTTCATGGAGTTCGCCGACCTGTTTGACACGTCGCGCGGCGTGCCGGTCGTCGTCGTGAATTTCATCGCGATGCTCGAACTCGCGCGCGAATCGCTCCTCGAGATCACCCAAGCCGAGCCGTTTGCGCCGATCTACGTGCGCCTCGCGTACCTGCCAGCGTAAGGCCCGCACCCACCCTTCCCGTTTTCCCGATTCATGCCGACATCCGCCGCTTCACCGCGGCGGGTAGCCGTGCGCTCGGTTCCCGCACGCCCGACTAAAAAGTGAACGATCGTACTTTTTTCGATGCGTTTGGCGGCCAAATCCTCTACAATCCGCCGACGCCCGATGCGCCGCCCGCGCGCCGGCGTTCTCCGCTTCGACCCCGACGCCGCTGCCGCGGCGCCAACGCGCGCGTGCGCGAGGAACCCGCTACCCGATCATGAAAGTCATCAGCTCGATCCATGAACTGCGCGACCAGCTGCGCGGACAGAACCGCACGGCGTTCGTGCCGACGATGGGCAACCTGCACGAAGGGCACCTGTCGCTGATGCGCCTCGCGCGCCAGCACGGCGACCCGGTCGTGGCGAGCATCTTCGTCAACCGGCTGCAATTCGGCCCGAACGAGGATTTCGACAAGTATCCGCGCACGCTCCAGGACGATATCGAGAAGCTGCAGAAGGAAAACGTCTACGTGCTGTTCGCGCCGACCGAGCGCGACATGTACCCGGAACCGCAGGAATACCGCGTGCTGCCGCCGGACGATCTCGGCGGGATCCTTGAAGGTGAATTCCGGCCCGGCTTCTTCACCGGCGTGTGCACGGTCGTGTCGAAGCTGATGGCCTGCGTGCAGCCGCGCGTCGCCGTGTTCGGCAAGAAGGACTACCAGCAGTTGATGATCGTGCGCCGCATGTGCCAGCAGCTCGCGCTGCCGGTCGACATCATCGCCGCCGAAACCGTGCGCGACGAGGATGGCCTCGCGCTGTCGTCGCGCAACCGCTACCTGTCGGCCGACGAGCGCCAGGAGGCGCCCGAGCTCGCGAAGACGCTGCAGCGCATGCGCGAAAGCCTGCTCGCCGGCGAGCGCGACCTCGGCAAGCTCGAACAACAGGCACGCACGCACCTGGCCGATCGCGGCTGGGCGCCCGACTACCTGTCGATCCGCCGCCGCGCGAACCTGATCGCGCCAAGCGCCGCCGAACTCGAAGCCGGCGAGCCGCTCGTCGTGGTCGCGGCCGCGAAGCTGGGCGCGACGCGCCTCATCGACAATCTCGAAATCTGACGGGCCGCCCGCCCGCGCCTCTCACGACGCATCACGGAGACACCATGCAGCGCCACATGCTCAAATCGAAGATCCACCGCGCGGCAGTCACGCACTGCGAGCTGCACTACGAAGGCTCGTGCGCAATCGACGAAGACCTGCTCGAAGCATCGAACATCGTCGAAAACGAACGGATCGACATCTGGAACATCAACAACGGCGAGCGCTTCTCGACGTACGCGATCAAGGGCGAGCGCGGCAGCGGGATGATCTCGCTGAACGGCTCGGCCGCACGCCGCGCGCAGCTCGGCGACCTCGTGATCATCGCGGCATTCGCGATGGTCGACGAAGCCGAACTGCAGGCCGGCTGGAAGCCGAAGCTCGTGTTCATCGACGATGGCAACAAGATCAAGGGCCACCGCGATCACGTGCCGACGCAGAACTGGACGTAACTCGATGGACCGCCTGCGTGCCATGGCGCGCAGGCGGGAGCGGCTGCGCCGCTTGCAGTCGAAGGGCCGGATCACGTAACGCACGGGATCCGGCCCTTTCTCATTTGGTCGCGCCGGGCCGAAGGCCGCGCGCTCAGGAAGCCTTGGCAGCCTTGGCGGCCTTCTCGGCCTTGGGCGCGCGGCGTTCCGCCCATTCGACGATCGGCCGCCACTGTTCGAGATCCTTGTCGACGCGGCTCTTCGCGACGTCCCACAGCGTGAGGCCGTGCGCGGCGATCTGCACGTAGTTCTGCGTGTCGCGCACGTAGCCGAGCACCGGCAGGCCGAGCCCTTCGACGAACCGGTGCAGCTGGTCGGACGAGCGCGTGCGCGCATCGACCCGCATCCCGACGATCCCGACCTCGACGCTGCCCTTGCGCACGGCCTTCTCTTCGGCGAGGCGCTCCAGAAACTGCTGGGTCGCGAGAATATCGAACATCGACGGCTGCAGCGGCACGATCACCTTGTCGGCCAGTTGCAGCGCGACGTTGAGCCGGTTGCCGTGCAGGCCGGCCGGCGTATCGATCACCGCATATTCGAGCCCGCGCGGCGGCTTCGACGGCGCGTCCGGATCGAGGTCCCACGCCTCGATCGCCGGCAAGCCGGCCGGCCGCAGGTCGAGCCACGCATGCGCGGACTGCTGCCGGTCCAGATCGGCGAGCGCGACCCACGCGCCCTGCGCCGCGAAATAGCCGGCAAGATTGGTGGACAGCGTGCTCTTCCCCACGCCGCCCTTCGGATTCGCCACCACGATCACCGTCATGAATTCCCCCGAAAAAGCCACGCGGCGCCCGCCGCATGGCAGGCGCCGCTCGATTGCGGATACAGGGAGCGATGATATCGGCAAACAGGGGGTCACCGGAACGGGTTGCGCCGCAGCGCGCCGCTTACGCGCGCCGAGCCGCGGCCTCCCGCGCGCCGATCGCGAATGCGCCGCCGCCCAGCAGCGCCTGCACGGCAAGCGTGACGGCCCAGAACGCCGGATATTCCCAGCCGCCGTGCGGCGACGAGAAGCCCCAGCCGTTCGGCAAATGCGCGGCGGTCGCGCCGAGCATGAACGGCAGCAGCACGAGCGCGGCGACACGCACGCGGAACCCCGCGAGCAGCGCCACGCCGCCCGCCAGTTCGACGAAGGTCGTCAGGTACGCGAGCCAGCCCGGCAGGCCGATCGACGCGAAGAACTGCGCTGTGCCGGGCAGCGTGAAGACGAACACCTTCTGCGCGACGTGCGCGAGGTACAGCACACCGAGCGCGACGCGCAGCAGCGTCGCGCCGAGATCGTTCAGGCGATTGGGGTTCATGGCGGATTCCTTCGTGAGTGGATGAGAATGGATCGCACTCTATTCGAATCCATTTCGCCGATAAACACGCCACTCCGCTTTAACTGATTCCCATATGGAACGAATCAGGTCATAAAAAAGGGCATGACCGATCATGCCCCGATGCGAACCTCAGTAACCGCTTTTGCCTTGTGACGAATCAGCGCCGGACGGGCTGCCGCCCGCGCTGTACGAATCGCACGCGTGCGCATAGGCCGACGCGCCCAGCAGCGCCGCCAGCAGCACGCTCCACCACCACCGAACCTTCATCGCCGCACTCCTCCGGACGAACCACCGCCCACCTGTGTTGTACGCGATCCGGCGGAAAATGCGAGGCCTGTTGCATCCGGCCCCGACTGGCGCGTCAGCGGAATTCCGCGTACAGCGCGTCGAGGTCGAGATGCTCGGCGAACGTATCGGCAAGCCGCTCGAGCGACGCCTCGCGCAGCGCCGGGTAGTCGATGCGTTCCGCACCGTCGAGCCCGGCCCATGCGAGCAGCGCCGCGCACGCGTCGGGCGAATCGAACAGCCCGTGCACGTAGGTCGCGAGGATCTGGCCGTCGGCGGAAACCGCGCCGTCCGGGCGCGTGCCGCCCGGTGCGTCGGCGGTTGCCAGCGCCAGCGCGGGCGCCGCGAGCGCGGGCCCGCGCGTGTCGCCCATGTGGATCTCATAGCCGCGCACCGCAGCCCCGCCCGGCAAAGCGAGATGCCCCGTCACGTTCTTCAGCGTCTTGTCGGGCTGCAGCGTCGTCTCGAAATCGAACAGCCCGAGCCCCGGCACGCTGCCGGGCGCGCCTTCGAGGCCGAGCGGATCGTCGAGCGTGCAGCCGAGCATCTGCATCCCGCCGCAGATGCCGATCACCTTGCCGCCGTAGCGCAGGTGGCGACGAATCAGCGCGTCCCAGCCCGCGTCGCGCAGCCATGCGAGGTCGCGCTGCACGCTCTTCGAGCCGGGCAGGATCAGCAGGTCGGCGTCCGGCACGGGGCCGCTCTTCCAGTACGTGAACTCGACCTGCGGATGCGCGCGCAGCGGATCGAAATCGGTGTGGTTGCTGATGCGCGGCAGCGCGGGGACAACGACACGCAGCACGCCGGCGTCGCCGCGTGCGGCGGCGCTGCGCGCCTGCGCGGGCAGCATGTCCTCGGCGTCGAGCAACAGCCCGTGCAGGTACGGCAGCACACCGAACACAGGCTTGCCCGTTTGCGCGCGCAGCCAGTCGAGCCCCGGTTCGAGCAGCTTGAAGTCACCGCGAAAGCGGTTGATCACGAAGCCGCGCACGCGTGCGCGCTCGCTGTCCGACAGGCACGCGAGCGTGCCGACCAGGTGCGCGAACACGCCGCCGCGGTCGATGTCCGCGACGAGCACGACCGGGCAGTCGACGCGTTCGGCAAAACCCATGTTCGCGATGTCGCCGTCGCGCAGGTTGATCTCGGCCGGGCTGCCGGCGCCCTCGACGATCACCGTGTCGTAACCGGCGCGCAAGCGCGCGTACGACTCGAGCACCGCGTCGAACGCGACCGGCTTGTAGTCGTGATACGCACGCGCGTTGAGGTTCACGCGCGCCTTGCCGTGAATGATCACCTGCGCGCCCCGGTCGCTCGTCGGTTTCAGCAGCACGGGGTTGAAATCCGTATGCGGCTCGACGCCGGCGGCCAGTGCCTGCAGCGCCTGCGCGCGGCCGATCTCGCCGCCGTCAGCCGTCACCGCACTGTTGAGCGCCATGTTCTGCGGCTTGAACGGCGCAACGCGCGCGCCGGCTCGGCGCGCCAGCCGGCACAGGCCCGCGACGAGCGTGCTCTTGCCCGCGTCGGACGTCGTGCCCTGGATCATCAGCGTACCGCGCGGCCGCGGCTCGGGTGCATTCATCGTGTAAAGGTCGTCGCGAAGCAAAGGCCGCATTATCGCCCGCGCCGGTACGCCCGCGCCGTTACAATCACGCGATGATTCCGCACGACCTCACCTTCGTCCTCGGCGGCGCGCGCTCGGGCAAGAGCGCGCATGCCGAGCGGCTCGCGGCCGACAGCGGCCGCCCCGTCACCTACATCGCGACCGCGCTCGCCGCCGACGCCGAATTCGCGCAGCGCATTGCGCACCATCGTGCGCGCCGGCCGGCCGACTGGGGTTTCGCCGATGCACCCATCGACCTCGCCGGCACGCTCGCACGGCTCGACGATCCGCGCGCGTGCCTGCTCGTCGACTGCCTGACGCTGTGGCTCACCAACCTGCTGTGCCCGGCCGACGGCGAACCGCTCGACGATGCGCAGTACGCGGCGCAGGTCGACCGGCTCGAGCACGCGTTGCGCGGCGCGCGCGCGAAGGTGATCGTCGTCAGCAACGAGATCGGGCTCGGCGTCGTGCCGCTCGGGTCGGTCACGCGCCGCTACGTCGACGAACTCGGGCGCCTGAACCAGCGCATCGCCGCGCTCGCGACGCGTGTGACGCTGCTCGTCGCCGGGTTGCCGCTCGACCTCAAGACGGGAGCGTCGTCATGCTGATGCTGTCGCTGCCCGTCGTCGCGATGCTTGCGGTCGCGGCCGCGATCGTCGACCGCGCGATCGGCGAACCCGCCGGCTGGCATCCGCTCGTCGCGTTCGGCCGGCTCGCCGCGCGCATCGAAGGCGCGCTGAACACGGGCCGACGCGGCCGCGTGGTCGGTGTCGCCGCGTGGGCCGCGGCCGTGGTGCCGCCGGTGGCCGTCGCGGCATGGCTCGTGGCCGTGCTGCCGTGGCCGCTCGCCGCCGCGCTGCACGTCGCGCTGCTGTGGTTCGCGCTCGGCGCGAAGAGCCTCGCCGACCATGTCGCGCCGATCGCGGCAGCCCTCCTGCGGCGCGATCTCGATGCGGCCCGCACGCTGACCGCGCGCATCGTGTCGCGCGATACGAGCGACGCGGACGAAGGCGCGTTGTCGCGCGCGGCCGTCGAATCGGCACTCGAGAACGGCAACGACGCGATCTTCGGCGCGCTGTTCTGGTTCGTCGTCGCGGGCGGCCCCGGCGCGCTGCTGTTCCGGCTCGCGAACACGCTCGACGCGATGTGGGGCTACCGCACGCCGCGCTTCCTGACCTTCGGCTGGGCCGCCGCGCGCCTCGACGATGCACTGAACTGGATTCCCGCGCGCCTCACGGCCGCAAGCTACGCGCTGCTCGGCGATACAGCCTCCGCATGGCGCTGCTGGCGCACGCAGGCGCGCCACTGGGACAGCCCGAACGCGGGCCCCGTGATGGCTGCGGGAGCCGGCAGCCTGAACGTGCAGCTCGGCGGCCCGGCCGTCTATCACGGCGAAATCGAGGATCGCCCGGTGCTCGGCACCGGTGCAACGGCAACCGCCATCCACGTCGTCGCCGCGCTGTCGCTCGTCACGCGCACGCTCGCACTGTGGCTCGCGCTGCTGGTCGCGAGCGGCGCACTCGTCATGGCCACCCATCATGTCTGATACACGCATCGTGCACGGCGGCAATCTGCACGAAGCCGCACGCCGCCACGGCATTCCGTACGACGCGTGGCTCGACCTGTCGACCGGCATCAATCCGGCCGGTTATCCGGTGCCGCCCGTCCCGGCCGACGCGTGGCGCCGGCTGCCCGACGACGGCGACGGCCTCGCGGCCTGCGCCGCGCGGCATTACCACGCGCCGGATCCCGCGCACGTGCTGCCGGTCGCCGGCAGCCAGGCCGCGATCCGCGCATTGCCCGCGTTGCTGCCGACCGGCGATGCTGGCGTCGCGGCGCTCGCGTACGGCGAATACGCACCCGCATTCGCGCGTCACGGCCATCGCGTCGTCCCGCTCGACATCGACACCGACACGCTACCCGCGACGCTGCGTCACGTCATCGTCGGGAATCCGAATAATCCGACCGCCGAATCCGTGCCGGCCGAGCGCCTGCTCGGCTGGCATGCGCAGCTGGCGGCGCGCGGCGGCACGCTGATCGTCGACGAGGCGTTCGCCGATACGGGCGCAACGCAGTCGCTCGCGCCGCAGGTCGATCGCCCGGGGCTCGTCGTGCTGCGCTCGGTCGGCAAGTTCTTCGGTCTCGCCGGCATCCGCGCGGGCTTCGTGCTCGCGTGCCCCGAACGGATCGTCGCGCTGCGCGACACGCTCGGCGCGTGGACGGTCAGCGGACCCGCGCGCCACGCGGTCGCCGCGGCGTTCGCCGATCGCGCCTGGCAGACGGCCGCCCGCGAACGGCTCGCGGCCGACGGCGAACGGCTGGCCGCGCTGCTGCGCGCGCACGGCTTCGCGGTTCGCGCGACGCCGCTCTTCTGCTGGACCGACGACCCGCGCGCCGCGGCGCTGCATGCGGCACTCGCGGCACGCGGGATCTGGACGCGGCACTTCGCGACCCCATCGAGCGTGCGCGTCGGCCTGCCGGGCAGCGAAGCCGAATGGCAGCGCCTCGGCGACACGCTTGCGCACTGCGTGCCGACGCTGCATCAGGAATCCGCATGAACCCGCTCCTGTTCCACCGGCTGGCGCCGCTCGCGACGCTAGCCGCGCTCGCTCACGCGCCGCTCGTCCACGCCGATGTCACGACACGCGACGACGCCGGCAATACCGTCACGTTGCCCGCGCCCGCGCAGCGCGTGATCAGCCTCGCGCCGCACGCGACCGAGTTGGTCTACGCAGCCGGCGGCGGCGCAAAGCTCGTCGGCACCGTCACCTACAGCGACTATCCGCCCGCCGCGCAAGCCGTGCCGCGCGTCGGCGACAACAAGGCGCTCGACCTCGAGCGAATCGCCGCGCTGAAGCCCGACCTGATCGTCGTCTGGCGGCACGGCAACGCCGAACGGCAAACCGACGCGCTGCGCGCGCTGCACATCCCGTTGTTCTTCAGTGAACCGAAGCATCTCGACGACGTCGCGTCGTCGCTGCGCCGGCTCGGCACACTGCTCGGCACGCAGCCGGCAGCCAATGCGGCCGCGGCCGCCTTCACACGCGACATCGCCGCGCTGCGCGCACGCTATGCGGCACGAGCGCCCGTCACGCTGTTCTTCCAGGTCTGGGACCGGCCGCTGATGACACTCAACGGCGCGCACCTGATCAACGACGTGATCGCGCTGTGCGGCGGCCGCAATGTGTTCGCGTCGCTCAAGCCACTCGCGCCGACCGTCACCGACGAGGCCGTGCTCGCGGCGAATCCGGAAGCGATCGTGACGACGAGCGCCGGTGCGACGCGCTCGGACGAACCGTTGCCGAGCCTGGCGCGCTGGCGCGCGTGGCCCGCGCTGACGGCCGTGGCGCGCAACAACCTGTTCGCGATCGACGGCGATCTGCTGACGCGGCCGTCGCCGCGGATCGCGCAGGGTGCGGCCGCGCTGTGCGAGGATCTCGACGCCGCGCGTGCGCGGCGGCCGGCAAACTGATTCCAGCCCCTACGTGCGTGGTGTTCCGGTGCGCGGGAGCCGCGAGCGGCCGGATGCCGTTCACGTGCCGATCTGGGCACGCCTATTCGTCCCAGTGCACGACTCCCCATGCGCGCGCCGCGTCGTCCGTGCGCAGCCAGACGACACCGCCCGTCGGCACCGGCCGCGACAGCAGCGTCGCGAGCGGCACACGCAACACATGCGACGCGAATGCGCGGATCACGCCCGCATGCGTGACCGCCCATTGCGGCCCGTCGAGCTGCCCAACCGCATCGGCTCGCAGTGCGACACGCGCGGCAAACCGCGCGACGCTTTCGCCGCCATGCGCGCATGCATGCATCAGGTCGGCCGCCCACGCATCGAGCGCCGCGCGGTCGATATCGTCCCAGCGCCGCATTTCCCACGCGCCGAAATCCATTTCCTGCCAGCCCGCGTCGCTCGACACCGGCACGTCGAATCGCTGCGCGAGCCGCTCGGCGACCGACATGCATCGCGTCAGCGGGCTCGTCCAGATCTGTTCGGGCGACGGCGCGCCGAGCGCGGACAGATGCGCGAGCACGGCGTGCGCGCCGGCGTCGGCCGGCGCGACGAGCGGCACGTCGCTGCGGCCGTAGCAGACGCCCGGCTCGACGCCGACGGCCGGATGACGGATCAGGACGACGTCCATCCGAGCACCACCAGATAGATCGCCAGTTCGCTCAGTTGCTGCGCGAAGCCGAGGCAGTCGCCCGTATAACCGCCGATCCGCTTCACGAAGTAGCGGGCGGCCCATGCGCGCACGAGCACGAGCGCAACACCTGCCGCGATGCCGGCACGCCAGTCGGGCCAGAACAGCCACGGCAGCCCGAACACTGCCGCGATGCACGCCGCGCGTACGCCCATCCGTTGCGCGACCGGCTTCGCCTTGCCTTCGGGCCGCACATAGTCGAGCGACATCAGCAGGCTCACGGCCGCCGCGCGGCTCGCCGCATGCGCGGCGATCATCGTCCAGGCGGCACGCAGCGGCGGCATGGCCGCGAGCGCCTGCCATTTCAGGCCGAGCGCGATCACGAGCGCGACCGCGCCGAACGTGCCGATCCGCGAGTCATGCATGATGCGCAGCACGTCGTCGCGCGTATAACCACCACCGAACGCATCGCAGCTGTCGGCGAGGCCGTCTTCGTGGAAGGCGCCAGTCGCGAGCAGCGTCGCGGCCATCGACAGCCCGACCGCGATCGACGCGGGCAGCATGCGCAGCGCGGCGAGATAGACGAGCGCGCCCCACGCGCCGACGCACACGCCGACGAGCGGGAAATAGCGTGCGGCCTGGTCGAGATCGCCAGCCGCATAACCGATCGCGCGCGGCACCGGCACACGCGTGAAATAGCCGAGCGCGACAAAGAAGTAGCGCAGTTCGGCACGCACGCCGCGCGGGCGCTCAGGCGTCACGATTGTCGACGCCGGCGGACTCGAAGCTCGCCATTTCGCCGAGGAACGCCGCCGCCGCGCGCACGAGCGGCAGCGCGAGCGCCGCACCCGTGCCCTCGCCGAGCCGCAGGTCGAGCGCGAGCAGCGGCTTCGCGCCGAAATGCTCGAGCATGCGCCGGTGCCCGGCCTCGTGCGACGTATGCGAGAACACGCAGTAATCGCGCACGCCGGGCACGATGCGCTCGGCGACGAGCAGCGCGGCCGTCGCGATGAAGCCATCGACGAGAATCGTCATCCGCTCGCTCGCGGCCGCGAGATACGCGCCCGTCATCATCGCGATCTCGAAGCCGCCGAACGTCGCGAGCACGTCGAGCGGCGCGATCGCGTGCGAGTGCTTGACGAGCGCGCGGCCCAGCACCGCGCGCTTGTGCGCGAGGCCCTGGTCGTCGAGGCCCGTGCCGCGCCCGACGCATGCGTCGATCGGCACGCTGAGCAGGCGGCTCATCAGGCACGCGGCCGACGACGTGTTGGCGATCCCCATCTCGCCGAAGCCGATCACGTTCGTGCCGAGCGACGCATGCAGGCGCACCCGCGCCGCACCGGCCGCGAGCGCCGTCATCGCCTCGTCGTGCGTCATCGCCGGCTCCGCCGCAAAGTTGCGCGTGCCCCGCGCGACCGGCAGCGACACCAGCCGGTCGGACAGCGGCAGCGGCGACGCCACGCCCGCATCGACGATCTCGAGCGTGCTCTGCGCGACGCCCGAAAACGCGTTGATCGCCGCACCGCCGGCCAGGAAGTTCGCGACCATCTGCGCGGTCACCGCTTGCGGATAAGGACTGACGCCCTCGGCCGCGATCCCGTGATCGCCGGCGAACACGATCATCACGGGGCGCTGCACGACCGGCCGCTCGGTGCGCTGGATCAGGCCGATCTGCAGCGCGATGGCCTCGAGCTGGCCAAGGCTGCCGGGCGGCTTGGTCTTGTGGTCGATCACATGCTGCAGGCGCTTGCGCAGCGCTTCGTCGAGCGGCGCGATCGCGGGCGGGAAGTGGGTCGAATTCGTCATCGAAGAGCCGTGTCGTGGGTGCGGCCTGCGCCGCGCATCGGGAAAGGAAACGTCATTGTCGCTCGGGCCACGCCGGCAGCAGCGCGTCGCGGCCGTTCTCGCGGATCAGCACGAGCGGATAACCGAACGCGTCGCTCGCGCGTTCGGGGGTCAGCACATCGTGCACGGTGCCGGCCCACGCGTGGCCGCGACCGTCGAGCAACAGCGCATGCGTCGCGAAACGCCGCGCGAGATTCAGGTCGTGGCACGAGAACAGCACCGTGCGCGGGCCGGCGTCGAGCCATGCGGTCAGCGCGGTCAGGCAATCGATCTGGTGATGCAGGTCGAGATGCGCGAGCGGCTCGTCGAGCAGCATCAGCGGCGCATCCTGGCATAGCGTCGCGGCCAGCGCGACCCGCTGCCGCTCGCCGCCCGACAGCGACAGCACGTCGCGCGACGCAAGCGCGGTCAGGTCGAACGTCGCGAGCGCATCGCGCACAGCCGCGCGATCGCCGTCGCGCTCCCAGCCCCAGCCGCCGAGATACGGAAAGCGGTTGAGCAGCACCGTATCGAACACGGTCGCGCTGAACGCGTCGTGCAATTGCTGCGGCATCAGCGCGCGGCGCTGCGCGAGTTGCGCGGGCGGCCACGCGGCCAGCGGCCGGCCATCGATCTCGACATGCCCGCCGGCCGGCGGCTGCAGCCCCGCGAGCGTCGCGAGCAGCGTCGTCTTGCCCGCACCGTTCGGCCCCGCGACGCACCAGATCTCGCCGGGGCGGAACGCCTGCGCGAGGCCGTCGAGCAGCGTGCGCGCGCCGGCCTTCAGCGTCAGGTCGACGGTCGCGCAGGTCAGGTCGCCGCCGCCGGCGTGCAATGCGGCATGCGTCATCGCATCGGTCTCCTCAGCAACATCCACAGGAACACCGGCACGCCGATCAACGCGGTCATCACGCCGACCGGCAGTTGCGCGGGCGCGATCGCGGTGCGCGCGAGCAGGTCGGCCGCCATCACGCCGCCGCCGCCCGCGAGCATCGCGGCCGGCAGCAGCATCCGCTGGTCGTTGCCGAACGCGAGCCGCAGCGCGTGCGGCACGACGAGGCCGACGAAACCGATCGTGCCGGCCGTCGTTACTGCGGCGGCGGCGGCCAGCGACGCGACGAGATAGATCCGCACGCGCAGGCGCGCGACGGGCACGCCGAGCGCAAGCGCGGTCGCGTCGCCGCGCAGCAGCACGTTCAGTTGCGGCGCGGCCGGCAGCGCGACACATGCGCTCAGCAGCAGCGCCCCCCACGCGAACCACGGCGCCGTCACACCGTTCAGGTCGCCCGTCAGCCAGAAGATGATGCCGCGCAACCGCGCATCGGGCGCGAGCGACAGCAGCAACGTGACGAGCGCGCCCCACCCCGCCGCGATCACGACGCCCGTGAGCAGCAGCCGCGGCGACGCATCGCGCGAATCGCCGCGCCACAGTTCGCGGCGCGCGAGACCGAGCACGAGCGCGACCGACACGAGCGAGCCGGCGAACGCCGACGCGTCGACGAGCCACCACGCGCCGCCCGCGATCATCGCGACGAGCGCGAAACCGGCCGCGCCGCCGGACACGCCGAGCACGTACGGTTCCGCGAGCGGATTGCGCAGCAGCACCTGCAGCAGCGCACCGGCAAGCGCGAGCAGCGCGCCGCACGCGAAGCCCGCGAGCGCGCGCGGCAGGCGCAGCGTACGGACGATGTCGGCGAACAACGCATCGCCGCCATGCGGCACGAGCGACGCGAGCGCCTGCCACGGCGACATCGGCACGCTGCCGATCGACAGCGACGCGATGAACAGCAACGCGACCACGGCGGCCAGCGTGGCCCAGATCGCGGCAGCGCGTGCGGCACTCATGCCGCGCACGGCCGCGCGCATGACGCGCGGCGCATCCGCTGGCGGCTGCCGGCCGGGCATGACAGAAGCGTCGCGCGGACGATTGGGGTCAGCATCGAAGAGAATTCCGTGAAGCGTTGCGCGCCCCGCTTCCCCGCGGGCCGCGCGCCACGAAGCCCGTACGGGCTCCCCGTCTCGGCCGGTATCCGGGCTGGCGGCGTACCGGCTCGCCTTCCCGCGCGATGACGCGCAGTGGCCCGCGCCCGTGCGCGAAACCTTCACGCGGAACGCGCCCGAGCCGGCCTGCGTCACCAGACGCGGCCGCTTACCGTTGCGGGGGCAGCGCAGGTTGGCGGCTTCCTGGCGGAGCCCGCGCCCTGCTTCCCGTTTAACCGCGCGTTCACGCGCGAGCACCGAGGCGGCGCCAGTTTAGGAGCGGGTCGCGCGAGCGTCAAGAAAGCGTCCGAGAACGCAAAAGGACGCACCTATTCGCGGCAAGAAGCAGGGGTGTTACGACTGGAAACGTTACAGATGTCGGATTGCGCGTTATTCCGCGCTAAAATGCTGGGTCTTTAGAGGACGCAGCAAATGCTCAACGAACTCGAAACTTTATCTCAAAATATTGGCCGTCTGATCTCGCTGAACAAGCGCTATCACTCGGAACGGCTCGCGCTCGAGGAGCAGGTCGCGCAATTGCGCGCGGAAGCGGACACGGTCCGCGCGGAACTCGTGCAACTGCGCGACGAACGCAATGCGCTCGCGGCCGAGCGCGACACGTTGTCGGCAAAGATCGACGACGCCCAGGTGAAACTGAACGCGATTCTCGAAAAGCTGCCGCGCTCGAAAAGCGCGGAGCAAGCCGACAACCAGCTCGACCTGCTGGATGCGCAGGCGCGTACGGAAGGCGATGACGCGGCCAGCCACGGAGAACATGCATGAGCACCAAGCAGATCGAAGTCTCGATTCTCGGTCAGCCCTATCGGCTCGCCTGTTCGGCCGAGACCGAAGCGGCGCTGCTCGAGGCAGTCGCGCGCGTCGACGCCGAAATGTCGAAAATCCGCTCGAACAGCTCGGTACGCGGCACCGATCGCATCGCCGTCATGGCCGCGCTGTCGCTCGCATCGGAATTGCTGCGGCTGCAAACGAGCGTGCGGCACGGTGAAGCATTTCCGGCGGAGGAAATCCGTCGTACAATGCACCAGATGAACGAACAGCTCGGCGCGGTGCTCGCACAGCACGAGACGCAGTAAGGTTTGATCGATACGTCGATTCCCCTTGATCTCGGCGATCAACGGTGGTCAAATTGGCGCATCGAAATACAGTTCAGTCAGCTTCCCTGCCTGGTTCGCCAAGGTCATATATTCCTTGAACCAATGCCATGTGCACGGTTGCGGAAATTTGTAGCACGGGCGCGCGCGTCACTCTGTCTGATGTACCCGAAGTGCTGCTAACTGCGACCAATTCTGAACCTCAGGTTCAGGATGCCGGCCTAGCGGCCAAGGCGGGGGCCTATCCAACGGCATCGGGCACGTCCCGGTGCCGTTTTCTTTTGTAGCGGCCTTTTTCTGCGTCGATCACGATCCATGCAATACTGGCTGATGAAGTCCGAACCGGACGAAGCAAGCATCGACGATCTCGCTCACGCACCGCAGCGCTCGCTGCCGTGGACTGGCGTGCGCAACTATCAGGCGCGCAATTTCATGCGCGACACGATGAAGATCGGCGATGGCGTGCTGTTCTATCACTCGAGCTGCCCCGAGCCGGGCATCGCGGGCCTCGCCGAAGTGTCGTCGACGCCCTACCCCGATCCTACGCAGTTCGATCCGAAAAGCCCCTATTACGACCCGAAGTCGACGCAGGAAGCGCCACGCTGGCTGCTCGTCGACGTGCGCTACGTGAATAAGTCGGCGCTCGTGCCGCTTGCCGCGCTGCGCGAACACGACGAACTCGCCGACATGCGCGTGCTCGCCCGCGGCAACCGGCTGTCGATCACGCCCGTCACGCGCGCCGAATGGCGGTTCATCACCGAAAAGCTGATGAAGTAGGCGCACGCAGTAGGCGCACGCCAAACGTCAAATCTGGTCAGTACACGTCGTCGCCACGGAACTCGCACCGGTTTCGCGCGGCCTAAGCAACCGCTGTCGGCCGATCGGGCCGGCTGTTGTTTTTTTGTCGCGCGGTACGCCCGCGTCGCGCACGCGTCATCCGCCTGCGCGCCCTCGCACAAGGAGTCCAACAATGACCAAGAAATCCGCACTCGCGCTGTCGCTCGCCCTCGCCGCCGCCATTCCCGTCGCGCTGACGCTCGCGTCGCCCGCCGCGCATGCACAAACGGCGAACCCGCACTTTCCGGAGCCGGCAGGCGTGCTGTCGCTTTCGTCGCAGGCCAGTGCCGACGTGCCGCAGGACATCATCCACATCACGCTGTTCTACGAGCAGCAGGCAAAGGACCCGGGCAGCCTGACGTCCGCGCTGAACCAGCGCGCCGACGCGGCACTGTCGCAGGCGAAGGGCGTATCAGGCGTCACCGCGCACACCGGCGCATTCTCCGTGTATCCGAGCACCGATCGCGACGGGAAGATTTCCGCATGGCGCGGCCGTACCGAGGTCGCGCTCGAATCGCGCGATTTCGCTGCGGCGTCGAAGCTTGCGGGCCAGTTGTCGAACCTGATGCAGGTCGCGAACGTCGAGTTCTCGCTGTCGCCCGAAGCACAGCGCACGGCCGAGCAGAAGCTCACGACCGAAGCGATCAAGTCGTTCCGCGCCCGCGCGGACGAAGCCGCGAAAGCATTCGGCTACAGCAGCTATACGATTCGCGACGTGAATGTCGGCAGCGGCCGCAACGTGCAGCCGTACCCGCGCATGATGGCGATGGCCGCGGCGCCGATGGACAGCGCGAAGATGAGCGCGCCGATCGCGGTCGAAGGCGGCAAGGCCACCGTGTCGGTCACCGTCAACGGCTCGGTGCAGATGAAGTAACGCGCGTCGCGCAGTTGCTGGATACGAAAACGCCGGCCCTCGGGCCGGCGTTTTTCATTGGCATGCGGCATGGTGCCGATGCACGCGCCGATCGCGCGTGCATCGATACGCATCACGCAGCGGCATGCGCCGCGCGACGGCGATACGCCCAGACCATCAGCGCAACGCCCGCGAGGATCATCGGCAGCGACAGCCACTGCCCCATCGACAGGCCGAGCGCAAGCAGGCCGAGGAAGTCGTCGGGCTCGCGCGCGAACTCGACCGTGAAGCGTGCGAGGCCATAGCCGATCAGGAACAGCGCGGACACGGCGCCCATCGGCCGCGACTTGCGCGAGAAGAAGAACAGCGCGAAGAACAGCACGATGCCTTCGAGCGCGATTTCATAGAGCTGCGAAGGATGGCGCGGCAGCATCTGGTATTGCATGAACACGTCGGCGAGATGCCATTTCTCGACGAGTGCCGGATGCTTCGGCAGCCATGCCGCATCGTCGCGCATCGCGCCCGGGAACAGCATCGCCCACGGTGCAGTCGGATCGGTCACGCGGCCCCACAGCTCGCCGTTGATGAAGTTGCCGAGCCGCCCGGCCGCGAGCCCCGTCGGCACCATCGGCGCGACGAAATCGGTGACCTGCAGCCAGTGGCGCTTGCGTTGCCACGCGAACAGCACCATCGCGAGCGTCACGCCGAGGAAGCCGCCGTGGAACGACATACCGCCTTCCCACACCTTGAATACGTCGAGCGGATGCGAGAAGTAGAAATCGGCCTTGTAGAACAGCACATAGCCGAGCCGGCCGCCGAGCACGGTGCCGAGCACACCGTAGAACATCATGTCGTCGATGTCCTTCGCGGTCCAGCCCTGCGCCGCAACGTGCGGCAGCTTCAGGCGGACCCGGCCGACGACGATCGCCGCGATGAAGCCGACGAGATACATGAGGCCGTACCAGCGCACGGCCAGCGGCCCGAGATGGATCGCAACGGGGTCGAAATTCGGGTGAATGATCATGGGTTAGCGAAGAAGTTTTCGAATACGGTACGGCTGTCGCGAACGCGCGGCACCGCGCTTTGGACGGCACCGGCGCGTCATCGTTCACGTCACGCTGCAAGACCCTGCGCGCGCACGACGTCGATGAAGGCGGCAAGCACGGGGCTCACGTCGCCGGTTCGCCACACGAGGCCCGTCTCGACGACCGGCGCGCGACCGGCGAGCGGCCGATAGACCACGCCGGTGCGCCGCAGGTTACGCAGCGATTGCGGCACCAGTGCGACGCCCATGCCGGCCGACACGAGGCTGACGATCGTCTGCATCTGGATCGCCTCCTGGCCGATGCGTGGGGTTTCGCCCGCCGCGCCGTAGCAGCCCGTAATGATGTCATAAAAGCCGGGCGCCAAACGACGCGGAAAGATCACGAGCGGCAACGCGACGACATCGGCGAGATGCACGGGTTCGTCTTCCGGTGCATCGGACGCCGCGGCCGGCATCGCGACCACCAGCGGCTCGCGCACGACGGGCAGGTATGACAGCCCGACCGCGTGACGCGGCGGCACGGGCGGAATGACGAGCCCCGCGTCGATGCGGCCTGCGACGAGTTCGTCGATCTGAACGTCGCTCGTCGCCTCGGCGAGTTGCAGGCGCACCTGCGGATAGCGCGCGCCGAACGCGCGCAGCAGCGACGGCAGCAGCCCGTAATCGGCGGTCGACACGAACGCAAGCGACAGCGAGCCGGCCTCGCCGCGCGCGAGCCGCCGTGCGAGCGGCGGCAGCGCATCGGCCGACGCAAGCAGCCGGCGCACGTCGGGCAACAGCGCCGCGCCGACCGCCGTCAGCGCCACCGACCGCTTGGTGCGGACGAACAGCGCGACGCCGAGCGCATCCTCGAGCGCCCGGATCGCCTGCGACAGCGGCGGTTGCGTCATCGACAGGCGCTCGGCCGCGCGGCCGAAATGGCGCTCGTCGGCGACGGTCGCGAAATAGCGCCACTGGCGCAGGTCGGGTGTCGGATCGGCCATGCTGCACTCATTCGGAGAACAACTTAATAAGGGACAAATAATATACTGGACATCCCAATCCGGAAACTCCATTCTTGTTTCATCCGAACCGGTGCGCCGCTCCCGGGCGTGCCCAGACAACGATGGAGTCCCCCATGCCGTACAACCGTCGCTCGAAGCACATCACGCAAGGCGTGGCCCGTTCGCCGAACCGCTCGATGTATTACGCACTCGGCTACCAGAAGGACGATTTCGACAAGCCGATGGTCGGCATCGCGAACGGCCACTCGACCATCACGCCATGCAATTCCGGCCTGCAGCGCCTGTCGGACGCGGCCGTCGCGGCCGTGAAGGCGTCCGGCGCGAACCCCCAGATCTTCGGCACGCCGACGATTTCGGACGGCATGTCGATGGGCACCGAAGGCATGAAGTATTCGCTCGTGTCGCGCGAGGTGATCGCCGACTGCATCGAGACCTGCGTGCAGGGGCAATGGATGGACGGCGTGGTTGTGGTCGGCGGCTGCGACAAGAACATGCCCGGCGGCATGATCGCGCTCGCGCGGCTGAACGTGCCGGGCATCTACGTGTACGGCGGCACGATCCGCCCCGGCCACTGGAAAGGCCAGGACCTGACGATCGTGTCGTCGTTCGAGGCCGTCGGCGAATTCACCGCGGGCCGGATGTCGCAGGAGGATTTCGAAGGCGTCGAGCAGAACGCGTGCCCGACGTCGGGTTCGTGCGGCGGCATGTACACCGCGAACACGATGAGTTCGTCGTTCGAGGCGCTCGGGATGTCGCTGCTGTACTCGTCGACGATGGCGAACCCGGACCAGGAGAAAGTCGACTCGGCCGCCGAATCGGCGCGCGTGCTCGTCGAGGCGGTGAAGCGCGACCTGAAGCCGCGCGACATCATCACGAAGGCGTCGATCGAGAACGCGGTGTCGGTGATCATGGCGACGGGCGGCTCGACCAACGCGGTGCTGCACTATCTCGCGATCGCACACGCGGCCGAGGTCGACTGGACGATCGACGACTTCGAGCGCATCCGCAAGCGCGTGCCCGTGATCTGCGACCTGAAGCCGTCGGGCCGGTACGTCGCGACCGACCTGCACCAGGCCGGCGGGATTCCGCAGGTGCTGAAGATCCTGCTCGATGCGGGGCTGCTGCACGGCGACTGCATGACGATCACTGGCCGCACGATCGCCGACGAACTGAAGGACGTGCCGAGCGTGCCGCGCGCCGACCAGGACGTGATCTTCCCGATCGACCACGCGCTGTACAAGGAAGGCCACCTTGCGATCCTGAAAGGCAATCTCGCGGAAGACGGCGCGGTCGCGAAGATCTCCGGCCTGAAGAACCCGGTGATCACGGGCCCGGCGCGCGTGTTCGACGACGAGCAGAGCGCGATGGACGCGATCCTCGGCGACCGGATCCGCGCGGGCGACATACTCGTGCTGCGTTACCTCGGCCCGCAAGGCGGCCCCGGTATGCCGGAAATGCTCGCGCCGACGTCCGCGATCATCGGCAAGGGGCTCGGCGAATCGGTCGGTTTCATTACCGACGGGCGCTTCTCGGGCGGCACCTGGGGCATGGTGGTCGGCCACGTCGCGCCCGAAGCGTTCGTCGGCGGCACGATCGCGCTCGTGCAGGAAGGCGACTCGATCACGATCGATGCGCACCGGCTGCTGCTGCAGGTGAACGTCGACGATGCGGAGCTCGCGCGCCGCCGCGCCGCGTGGCGACAGCCGGCGCCACGCTACACGCGTGGCGTGCTCGCGAAATTCGCGGCCCTCGCCCGGCCCGCGAACAAGGGCGCCGTCACGGGTTGAGGCTGGTTCCCGGCAAAATGCGACCCCAATATATAGGGCCGCCGGGGGAACGCCCAAAACGTGCTTTCCCTTTGCTTTTATAATGCGCGGACCATGAAGCCGGCCGTCCCCGCCGGTGGAGAACCGCATGAAACAGACGATATTGCGCGCCCTGCTCGTGACGCTGCTGACCGGCAGCGCGGCGGCGGCGCGCGCCGACCAGGCCGACGGGCTCGCGCTGGCGCAGCGCAAGAACTGCATGGCCTGCCACGCGGTCGGCAAACCGCTGATGGGTCCGTCGTTCCGCGACATCGCCGGCAAGTATGCGGCGCGCGGCGACGCCGTCGATTACCTGGCCCAATCGATCGTGAAAGGCAGTGTCGGCGTCTGGGGCAGCGTGCCGATGCCCGCCAATACGCAACTGACGAACGCGGAAGCCCATACGCTCGCGCAATGGGTGCTGTCGCTGCGCTGAACCGGATGCCCTGAACGGGGATAACCGCCGTCTCGGGCTCCGCAGACGCAGACAGGCGGGCCCGCAACGGCTGACCGGTTCCTCACCGGCAGCCTCGCCGGCACTTGCCGGAACCGCACCCTATTTTTCGTTGGAACGGCCGCGCGTTCAGCCAGAATGACCGGCGCGACGGCGCGCGATCTCTTCATCGACCGCGTCGCGCACCCAATCCATGACCTCGGTTTCCAGCGCCAGCGCCACTTCGCGCGTGATCTGGCCGACGAGCCAGGCCGAATGCTCATGCAGCGCGTCGCGACAGCGCGCCTCGATGGCCTCGCGCCCTGCTCCGGTCAGATAGTTCGTCAGGCGATTGCGCAGGCGCTCGGCGATATGCTGCGCATCTTCCGGCGTCAGTCCGGCGGCTGCCGGCACTTCCAGCCGCGACGCTACGGCCGGTACGACTGCGTGCGGCATCGCCGTTTCAGACGCCAGCCCGGCCGCTTCGCGCGCAACCGCGGCGAACACGTGCTGCGGCACCTCGTCGCCGGCCAGCGACGACCGTAGCGGCGCGCTCATCGCCGCCGCATCTTCAGCGACCACATGCTCCGCGGCACCGGGTTCGGCCGGCGCATCGGTCTCGCCTGCAGCAGCCGCACCCTCAGCCACATCACCCGACAGCTCGAACGTCGGCACATGCAGTGTCGGCACGGGTTCGATCACGACGAATTCAGGGTCGGCTTCGGTGTTCGCGGGATCGGCCGACGCCGCGCTCGCGGTGCCCGGCGCAATCACGTCGGCCAGCATCGGAATCGCCGCGCTGTCGGGCGGCTGCGACACGTCGGGCGCGGGCGAACGCGCCGGCACCGGCTTGCCCGGCACCAGCACGTCGGTGAGGGTCGGAATCGAGGATGAATCGGCTTGTGTCACGGGAACACTCCGTCGACGGTTGCGGCTAGCTGCCCTGCTTGTAATTGTTCAGCGCGTATCCGCGGTCGCGGTAGAACCGGTAGCGGTCGCGGCCCGCGGCCAGCTCGTCCGGCGCATTGCCGACCACTTCGAGCAGGCGCTCGAAGCGGGCGAACTGCGCGGGCACGGCCGCGCCGAGGTTCAGCAGCACGTGATGATGCGGCGCTTTGTCGAGATCGGCAGCCAGCACGATCGGCGTACCGGCCGCATGCTCGCTGTCGACGCCGCAATGCGGGATGAAATCGAGCGGCGAGAACGTCCAGAGCCGCTCGTCGAGCGCGCGCAGGCGCGCGGGCTCGGCGAGCACGACGACCGGCTGCCCGGCCTGGTAGGCCTTGCGCAGCAACCGGCACGCGTACGCTAGCGAATCGCCGACGTTCGAATGGAAATCGATCCGCGTCATTGCCCGCGTACCCGCATCGTCGTTCGCTCAGCCATCACTGGCCGGCGCGGTCGATCAGGAACTGCGCGAGCAGCGGCACCGGACGGCCCGTCGCCCCCTTCGCGGCGCCACCCTTCCACGCGGTGCCCGCGATGTCGAGGTGAGCCCACGGATAGCTGTCGGTGAAGCGCGACAGGAAGCACGCGGCCGTCACGGCGCCCGCCGGGCGCCCGCCGATGTTCGCGATGTCCGCGAAGTTCGACTTCAGTTGATCCTGGTACTCGTCGTCGAGCGGCATGCGCCACGCCGGGTCGTTCGCCTCGCGCGACGCGTCGAGCAGTTCGCCCGCGAGCGCGTCGTCCTTCGAGAACAGGCCGCTGTTGTGGCCGCCGAGCGCGATCACGCACGCGCCCGTCAGCGTCGCGACGTCGATCACGGCGGCCGGCTTGAAGCGCTCGGCATACGTGAGCGCGTCGCACAGGATCAGGCGGCCTTCGGCGTCGGTGTTCAGCACCTCGATCGTCAGGCCCTTCATGCTGGTGACGACGTCGCCCGGCTTCGTCGCGTTGCCGCCCGGCATGTTCTCGCAGGTCGGCACGATCGCGACGACGTTGATCTTCAGGCCCATCTCGGCGACCGCACGGATCGTGCCGAGCACGGAACCGGCACCGCACATGTCGTACTTCATCTCGTCCATGCCCTCGCCCGGCTTCAGCGAGATGCCGCCCGTATCGAACGTGATGCCCTTGCCGACCAGCACGACCGGCGCGGCCTTCGCGGCGGCGCCCTGGTAGTGCAGCACGATGAACTGCGGCGGCTCGACCGACGCGCGCGCAACCGACAGGAACGAGCCCATCTTCAGCGCCTGGATCTGCTTGAGCCCGAGGACTTCCGCCTTCAGGCCCCAATCCTTCGCGATCTTCTTCGCGGTGTTGCCGAGATAGGTCGGCGTGCAGACGTTGCCGGGCAGATTGCCGAGGTCGCGGGTGAGATCCATCCCGTTCGCGAGCGCGACGGCCTGCTTGACCGCGACCTTCGCGGCCTTTTCGTCGGACGGATCGACGCTGAACACGACACGCTTGAGCGTGTGCGACGCCGGCTCCGGCTTGCTCTTCATCTGCGTGAAGCGATAGGTCTCGTTGCGCAGTGCCAGAATGGCCGCGCGCACACCCCAGTCGGAGCTGCGTTCGTCGACCGGCAGTTGCGCGAGCGTGAACGTGACCTGGACGACCTTGGTCGCCAGCAGCGCGCGCCAGGCGGCCGTGACCGCGTCGTTATAGGCCTTCTGGTTGAACGCATCCTGCTTGCCGAGACCGACGAGCAGCACGCGCGACGCGCCGATGCCCGATACTTCGTGCAGGAACAGCGTCTTGCCGCGCTTGCCGTCCATGTCGCCGGCCTTCACCACGCGCGAGATCAGCCCCTTGGTGGCCGTGTCGATGTCGAGCGCCGCGCCGGAAAGCGTTTGCGCCTCGAAGATGCCGAGCACGATGCAGTCGGATTTCCCGGTCAGGAACCCCTTGGCCTCGCCTTTGCTCCAATCACAGCCTTTTATGCTAAAGTCCATCGCGCTTGTCCTCGGATAAAATCTGGGCTAAGGATGAAAGCCGCAATTATCCGCTATTTTTCCCGTGGCGGCGCGAGCGCTCCACCACGCGTGCGCAGCCTCCCGCCCTCTTCTCATCAAGAATGATCTTCGAACGCTCCCTCCAGCGCGAGCTTGCGTATACGGCTGGCGCCGTGTTCATGGTGCTGCTCACGATCATGCTCACGACGATGATGATCCGCATCGTCGGCTATGCCGCGTCCGGTGAAATCGATCCGCGGGACGTGCTCGTGCTGATCGGCCTGACCGTGATCGGCTACCTCGCCGTGATGCTCGTCGTCACGTTGTTCGTGTCGATCCTGTTCGTGCTGACCCGGTGGTACCGGGACTCCGAAATGGTGGTATGGCTCGCGTCTGGCGTGAGCCTCACGCGCCTCATCAAGCCGATCGGCGTGTTCGCCACGCCGATCATCCTGCTGATCGCCTTCTTCGCCTTCGTCGGCTGGCCGTGGTCGAACCAGCAGAGCAAGATGATCAGGGCACGCTTCCAGCAGCGCGACGAAATCTCGCTGCTCGCACCGGGCCAGTTCCGCGAGTCGGCCACGAACCACCGCGTGTTCTTCATCGAGAAGATGACGCCCGACCAGAGCAAGGTGCAAAACGTGTTCGTCACGTCGACCGAGAACGGCAAGGTCAACGTCGTCGTGTCGCAGACGGGTCACACGGAAACGCGGGACGGCAGCCGTTTCGTCGTCCTGGAAAACGGCCGCCGCTACGACGGCACGCCCGGCCAGCCGAACTTCAAGATCATGGAGTTCGAGCGCTACGGCGTGAAGATCACCAGCACGCCCGTCGTCAACGTGCCGACCACCAACAGCATGCCGACGCTCGACCTGCTTCGTAACCCGACGCGCGACAACCTCGCGGAATTCGCGTGGCGCGCGGGGCTGCCGCTGATCGCGCTCAACCTGATGGTGCTCGGCATCCCGCTCGCATACCAGAACCCGCGCCGCAGCCGCACGATCAACCTCGTGATGGCCGTGCTGATCTACCTCACGTACTCGAACCTGCTGAACGTCGTGCAGGCGCAGATCGAGCAGGGCAAGATGTCGTTCGGCGTCGGCCTGATCGGCCTGCATGCGCTCGTCGCGGTGATCGTCGCCGTCATCTTCTGGTTGCGCGTGCGCAATCGTCCGCTGTTTACACGCGCGCTGTTCGGCCGCTCGGGAGCATGATCGATGCGGCTCTATGAAAAATACTTCGCGCGACAGATCTACGTCACGTTCGTCTTCATCCTGTTCGCATTCTCGGGCCTGTTCTTCTTCTTCGACCTGATCAGCGAACTGAACTCGGTCGGGCACGGCAACTACAAGTTCGGTTACGCGGTGCTGCGCGTCGCGCTGCAGACCCCGTCGCGCTTCTACGAGATCATCCCGGTCGCCGCGCTGATCAGCGCGATCTACGTGTTCGCGCAGATGGCCGCGAACTCGGAATTCACGATCTTCCGTGTGTCGGGCCTCGCGACCAACCAGGCGTTGCGCTCGCTGCTGAAGATCGGCATACCGCTCGTGATCATCACCTACCTGATCGGCGAATTCGTCGGCCCATACGCCGACCAGCTGTCCGAACGCGTGCGGCTGCAGGCGCTCGGCGCGTCGGTGTCGTCGAACTTCCAGTCGGGCGTGTGGGTGAAGGACACGCTCGCGGCCCGCGATAACGGCGAGCAGGTCACGCGCTTCGTCAACGTCGGCAGCCTGTCGCCCGACTCGACGATCAGCAACGTGCGCATCTACGAGTTCGATTCGAAATTCCAGCTGCAGAACGTGCGGATCGCAAAGACGGGCCGCTACGAGCCGCCCGGCCACTGGCTGCTGACCGACGTCACCGAGACCGAACTGACGCCGATCAAGCCGATCAGCGGCCAGCCGCCCGACGCGCTGAACCCCGTCTACCGGTCGCAGCAGGTTTCGCTACCCGAATACCGGCTGCGTTCGGACCTGACGCCGCAGATCCTGTCGGTGCTGCTCGTGTCGCCGGAGCGCATGTCGATCATCAACCTGTTCCGCTACATCCAGCACTTGCGTGAAAACCAGCAGGACACGCAGCGCTACGACATCGCGCTGTGGCGCAAGCTGCTGTATCCGTTCGCGGTGTTCGTGATGCTCGTGCTGTCGCTGCCGTTCGCGTACCTGCACACGCGTGCGGGCGTGGTCGGCGTGAAGGTGTTCGGCGGCATCATGCTCGGCATGAGCTTCCAGCTGCTCAATACGCTGTTCTCGCACATCGGCACGCTGAACACGTGGCCCGCGCCGCTGACGGCCGCGACACCGGGCCTCATCTATCTCGCGCTCGGCCTGTTCGCGCTCAAGTGGGTCGACCGGCACTGAGTGCCGCGTCATGACGGAGGCTTCGACATGAGTTCGCACGGCATCGTCCTGTTCGGCCACGGCGCCCGCGACCCGCGCTGGGCCGAGCCGTTCGAGCGGCTCGCCGCGCGGCTGCGCGCGGCCGGCTCCCCTGCCGCGCACGTGTCGCTCGCGTTCCTCGAACTGATGACGCCGTCGCTCGGTGAAGCCGTCGCCGCGCAGGTCGCGGCCGGCTGCACGCACATCACCGTGGTGCCCGTGTTCTTCGGCCAGGGCGGCCATGTCCGCCGCGACCTGCCGCAGCTCGTCGATGCATGCCGCGCCGCGCATCCCGGCGTCGAGATCCGCTGCGCGACGGCCGTCGGCGAAGACGACGGCGTGCTCGACGCGATCGCACGTTATTGCGTCGACCAGATCGGCGGCGACGCGTAAGCAACGCGTTCAAGGCACACAAAGAAAAAGCGCCGGCTTCCGCCAGCGCTTTTTTCATTTCGGACTGCGGTGGAATCCCGCTCAGGCGGCATCCCGCAACGGATCGCCCGCGTTCGCCTGCCGTGCGCGCTCGGCGAACGCGTCGCCGATCATCAGCAGGCTCGGTTCCGCGGGATCGAGCCACGCCTGCGCGTCGCCGGCCGCCATCTGCGCGAGCGTCAGCGTCAGCGAGCGCTCACGCGCGGTGCTGCACGCCTCGACAATCGCCACCGGCGTCGCCGGCGCACGGCCGGCGTCGATCAGTTCCTGCGCGATGCCGGGCGCGCTGTCGCGGCCCATGTAGTAGACGATCGAATCGGCGCGCGCGGCTTCGCGAATCTCGTCGCTGCCCGGCGCTCGGCTGTGGGTCGCGAACGCGACGCTGCGCGACACGCCGCGCAACGTCAGCGAACGCTTCAGCGTCGCCGCGCCGGCCAGCGCCGCGGTGATGCCCGGCACGACCTCGTAGTCGATGCCGGCCGCCTCGAGCGCGCGCATTTCCTCTTCCGCGCGGCCGAACAGCATCGGGTCGCCGCCCTTCAGCCGCACGACGCACGCGTGCTCGCGCGCCGCGTCGACGATCTGCTTGTTGATGAAGTGCTGCGCGGTCGAGCGCTGCCCGCAGCGCTTGCCGACCGCGATCCGGCGCGCGTTCGGCGCATAGTCGAGCATCGCGGGCTCGACGAGAGCGTCGTGCAGCACGACATCGGCCTGCGCGAGCAGCCGCGCGCCGCGCACCGTGATGAGGTCGGCCGCGCCCGGCCCTGCTCCGATCAGATACACCTTGCCCATGATTGTCACTTCGCTTGTCCTGCGGACGGCGGCGACCGGCCCGCGCCGCCGTGGGGCGGCGCGGTGCGCCGCGCGGTTTGCCGATTACGCCGAAAACGCCCGGATCATGCCTGCGGCGACCGTGTGGTGCGTCGCCTCGTCGATCAGCACGAACGCGCCCGTACCCGGATGCGCGTCGTACGTGTCGCAGACGATCGGCTTCTGCAGCGTCAGCGCGACGCGGCCGATGTCGTTCATCTTCAGCTCGTGACGGTCGGTCGCATGCGACAGCGTATGCACGTCGAGCACCTGCTTGACCGCGCCGATCTTCGCGAACACCGTGCTGGTGGTCTGCTTCAGCAAGTACTTGCGCTGCGGCGACAGCGGCGTTTCGTCGAACCAGCACAGGTCGGCCTCGAGCTTCTTGGCCGGCTCGACGGGTTCGGCGGTCGTGACGAACATGTCGCCGCGCGACACGTCGACATCTTCCTCGAGACGGATCGTCACCGCCTGGCCCGCGAACGCGTGCGCGACGGACGCGGTACCGCCCGGCACCGGCGCGACGATCTCGGCGACCGTTGCGGTACGGTTCGACGGCAGCACGACGATCTCGTCGCCGACCTTCACCTCGCCCGACTCGATACGGCCCATGTAGCCGCGGAAATCGTCGGCCGAGCTGCCGTCCTGGCGCGCGACCCACTGCACCGGGAAGCGCAGCGCGTCATGCGCCTGCGTCTCGACCGGCAGCGACTCGAGCACGTCGAGGAGCGGCTCGCCCGCGTACCACGGCATGCGCTCGCTCGCGCCGACGATGTTGTCGCCCTTCAGCGCCGACACCGGCACGAAGCGCACGTCGGTGAGGTTGAGCTGCTTCGCGAGTGCGACGTACGCGTCGCGGATCTCGTTGAAGCGCGCTTCGCTGTAATCGACGAGGTCCATCTTGTTGATCGCGACGATCACGTGCTGCAGGCCGAGCAGCTTGACGATCGCGCTGTGGCGCTTGGTTTGCGGCAGCAGTTGCACGACGCCGTTCTCGACCGTGATGCGCGTCGCATCGATCAGGACGATCGCCGCGTGCGCGGTCGACGCGCCCGTCACCATGTTGCGCGTGTACTGCTCGTGGCCCGGCGTGTCGGCGATGATGAACTTGCGCTTCGCGGTCGCGAAGTAGCGGTACGCGACGTCGATCGTGATGCCCTGCTCGCGCTCGGCCTCGAGGCCGTCGGTCAGCAGCGCGAGGTCGAGCTCGTCGCCGACCGTGCGCTTGTTCTTCGCGCGCGACAGCGCGGACAACTGGTCGGACAGCACGGCCTTGCTGTCGTACAGCAGGCGGCCGATCAGCGTACTCTTGCCGTCGTCGACGCTGCCTGCGGTGATGAAACGCAACACGCCGAGGTCTTCGGTATTTTCGATGATGCTCATGATGTGAATGTCCTCGTGTGCTTCAGAAATAACCTTGCTTCTTGCGCGTTTCCATCGCGGCTTCCGACGCCTGGTCGTCCATCCGGGTCGCGCCGCGCTCGGTGATCTCGGTCACCGCCGTCTCGGCGATGATCTTCTCGAGGTCGTCCGCGTCGCTCTCGACCGGGCACGTGCAACTGATGTCGCCGACCGTACGGAAGCGCACCTGCGCGAGCTCGCTCGTCTCGCCCTCGCGCATCGGCGTGAGCGGCGTGACGGGCACCAGCAGCCCGTTGCGGCGCACGATCTCGCGCTCGTGTGCGTAGTAGATCGACGGCAGTTCGAGGTTCTCGCGCGCGATGTACTGCCACACGTCGAGTTCCGTCCAGTTCGAGATCGGGAACACGCGCAGGTGCTCGCCCTTGTGCAGGCGTGCGTTGTACAGGCTCCACAGTTCCGGGCGCTGCGCCTTCGGGTCCCACTGGCCGAATTCGTCGCGGAACGAGAAGATGCGTTCCTTCGCGCGCGCCTTCTCTTCGTCGCGGCGTGCGCCGCCGATCATCGCGGTGTAGCCGTATTGCTCGATCGTCTCGAGCAGCGTGACGGCTTGCGCGGCGTTGCGCGAATCGGTCTCGCGGCGCAGCACGACGGTGCCGCGCTTGATCGAATCCTCGACGTGGCCGACCACCAGCTCGGCGCCGAGCTCTTGCGCGCGGCGGTCGCGGAAGTCGATCACTTCGTCGTAGTTGTGACCCGTGTCGATGTGCACGAGCGGGAACGGCAGCGTCGTCTTGCGGTTCGCGCCGAGGCCGAACGCCTTCAGTGCGAGGTGCAGCACGACGACCGAATCCTTGCCGCCCGAGAACAACAGCGCCGGCTTGCTGCATTCGGCGACCAGTTCGCGCAGGATGTGGATCGACTCGGCTTCGAGCCAGTCGAGGTGGCCCATGCGGCTGTCGGCACCGGTGGGCGGGGCAAAGGCGGATTGCTCGAGCGTCGTGCTCATGATTTCAGTCCTTCTCTTCTGGGTTCGTGCCGCCCGCTGTCGCAGGCGGCCCAAGATTCAGCTTTTTGTAAGGTATTCAGTGCGCGGCGCCGGCTTCGGCGGTCGCGGGAATCGGCGTGATCGTGATGTGCAGGCCGCATTCCTTCGTGTCGCGCGATTCCCACCACCAGCGGCCCGCGCGGCTGTCCTCGCCGGGGCGGATCGCGCGTGTACACGGCTCGCAGCCGATGCTCGGGTAGCCGCGCGCATGCAGCGGGTTCACCGGCACGTCAAACGCGCCAAGGTACGCCCAGACGTCGGCTTCGGTCCAGTCGGCGAGCGGATTGTACTTCGCGATCCCGCGCGCTTCGTCCTGCTCTTCCTCGTGCAGCTCGGCACGCGTGACCGACTGCTCGCGACGCTGGCCCGTGACCCACGCGTCGACCTCGGCCAGCGCACGGTTCAGCGGCTCGACCTTGCGGATGTGGCAGCACGACTTGCGCAGCTCGACGCTCTCGTAGAACGCGTTCAGGCCGTGCTCGGCGACGTACTGATCGATCGCATCCTGCTGCGGATGGAACTGCTCGATCTCGTAGCCGTAGCGCTCGCGCACACGGTCGATCATGCCCAGCGTTTCCGCGTGCAGCCGGCCCGTGTTCAGCGAGAAGATGCCGATCGACACGCCCTTCGACAGGATCGCGTGCGTGAGCAGCATGTCTTCCGCCGCGAGGCTGCTCGCGAACTTCACCTTCTCGTGACGTGCGCCGATCTGCGCGAGCAGCGCGTCGAGGCGCTCGACCTTCGCGGCGAGTTCCGGCGTCAGCGCGGTGGCGGTCGCGGTGCTCATGCGCCCACCTTGGCATCGGCCGTGGCGGCGCGGCGGCGGAACAGCGGCACCGGCTCGTCGAACGCACCCTGGTAACGCTGCGTGAATTCCGTGAATGCATTCAGCGCGTCGTGGATATCCTTGTCGGCGCGCACCGCGAACGCGTCGAAACCGCAACGCGACATGTACAGCAGCTGGTCGCGCAGCACGTCGCCGATCGAACGCAGCTCGCCCTTCCAGCCGTAGCGCTCGCGCAGCAGGCGACCGATGCTGTAGCCGCGGCCGTCCGCGAAGCGCGGGAAATCGACGGCGATCAGCGAAATCGCACCGAAATCGGCCACGAGATCGGCCGGCTCGCTGTCCGGCGCGAGCCACACGCCGAGCTCGTCCCGCGTCTTCGCGGCGACGAGCGCCGAGCGCTCGGCCTGCCACAACGCGAACGGCACCAGCACCTTGCCGGCCGGCAATGCGTCGACCGCGGGCAGCGCACCGTCTTCCGCCGCGCGCACGACCTGCCATGCGTCGTCGATCACTGCGCGGTTCTTGATAATCGAAGCCATCTGCAAATTCCTTCTACCCGGTTGGTTAGGCGTTCACTGCCTGGCGCGCCGCATACACGCGCTCCTTGAACGGTGCGATGCCGATGCGGTCGTACGTGTCGACGAAGCGCTCGCCGTCGATGCGCGCATCGACGAACGTGTCGATCAGCTTCGCGATCACGTCCGGCACTTCTTCCGCCGAGAACGACGGCCCGATCACGCGGCCGAGGCGCGCGCCGTTGCGGCCCGTGCCCTGCTCGCCGCCGAGCGACACCTGGTACCACTCGGCACCGTCCTTGTCGACGCCGAGGATGCCGATGTTGCCGACGTGGTGGTGACCGCACGAGTTCATGCAACCGGAAATGTTCAGCGACAGGTCGCCGAGGTCATACACATAGTCGAGATCGTCGAAACGCTGCTGGATCGCCAGCGCGATCGGGATCGACTTCGCGTTCGCGAGCGAGCAGAAATCGCCGCCCGGGCACGCGATGATGTCGGTCAGCAGGCCAATGTTCGGCGTCGCGAAACCGGCCGCCTTCGCCTTTTCCCACACCGCGAACAGGTCGCGCTTCTTCACGTTCGCGAGAATCAGGTTCTGCTCGTGCGACACGCGCAGCTCGCCGAACGAATAAGCGTCGGCCCAGTCGGCGACCAACTCCATCTGCTGATCGGTCGCGTCGCCCGGCGCCACGCGGTGATCCTTCAGCGACAGCGTGACGGCTGCGTAGCCCGGCACCTTGTGCGGCGCGACGTTGCGCTCGACCCAGCGCGCGAACGCCTTGTTTTCGAGCAGGTGCTGTTCGAACGATGCGTCGGTGTCGGCCAGCTTCTCGTAGACGGGCGGCTTGAAATACTGCGACACGCGGTCGACTTCCGCCTGCGTGAGCGTCGACGGGCCGTCCTTCAGGTGCTGCCACTCCTCCTCGACCTGCTGCGCGAACTTCGCGGGCGACAGCGCCTTCACGAGGATCTTGATGCGCGCCTTATACAGGTTGTCGCGGCGGCCGAAGCGGTTGTACACGCGCAGCACGGCTTCGCAGTAGGTGAGCAGGTGCTGCCACGGCAGATCTTCCTTGATCACCGCGCCGACGATCGGCGTACGGCCGAGGCCGCCGCCCGCGAGGATGCTCGCGACCACTTCGCCCTGCGCGTTCTTCTTCAGGTACACGCCGAGGTCGTGGATCTGCACGGCCGCGCGATCGTCCTTCGAGCCCGACACCGCGATCTTGAACTTGCGCGGCAGCCATGCGAATTCGGGGTGGAACGTCGACCACTGGCGCAGGATTTCCGACCACGGACGCGGATCGATCTCCTCGTCCTGCGCAACGCCGGCGAACTGGTCGGCCGTGATGTTGCGGATGCAGTTGCCCGAGGTCTGGATGCCGTGCATCTGCACCGACGCGAGCTTCGCGAGGATCTCGGGCGTGTCTTCGAGCTCGATCCAGTTGAACTGGATGTTCGAGCGGGTCGAGAAATGGCCGTAGCCGCGGTCGTGTTCGCGGGCGATGCGCGCCAATATCCGGAGCTGGTCGCTGCGCAGGTTGCCGTACGGAATCGCGATGCGGTGCATGTACGCGTGGCGCTGCATGTACAGGCCGTTCTGCAGACGCAGCGGACGGAACTCGTCTTCGCTCAGCTCGCCCGACAGGCGGCGGCGCACCTGATCGCGGTACTGCGCGACACGCTCGTCGACGATCGTCTGGTCGTATTGGTCGTACTGATACATTCGGGGACCCCAGGGGTTTTCGTGGTGACCGCGCGACGTCCTAGCCACGTCGCGCCCGAATCTCCGTTCTGCCGTCACTGCCCCCATCCGCTGCCGGGTGGATTGCTAATGACGAAAACAGATATCCATATTTGAAAAACTCCGGTGAATCGTAATAAACTCGCCTTATATTTCAAACGACTAAAAAATTCTGTTGATATGCGGAAGGGTTATAAATGAACCTGCACCAATTTCGCTTCGTGCGCGAGGCCGTCCGGCAGAATTTCAACCTCACCGAGGCCGCCAAGGCGCTCTACACGTCGCAACCGGGGGTTTCGAAAGCGATCATCGAGCTCGAGGACGAGCTGGGCGTGGAGATCTTCACGCGGCACGGCAAGCGCGTGCGCTCGCTCACCGAGCCGGGCAGGATCATCCTCGCGTCGGTCGAGCGGATCCTGCAGGAGGTTGAAAGCCTTAAAAGGGTCGGAAAAGATTATGCCGCGCAGGACCAGGGCAACCTGACCATCGCGGCCACCCACACGCAGGCCCGCTACTCGCTGCCGGCCGCGATCGCCGAATTCAAGAAGCGCTTCCCGAAGGTGCACCTGTCGATCCTGCAGGGCAGCCCGACGCAGGTGGCCGAGATGGTGATCCACGACCAGGCCGATCTCGCGATCGCGACCGAGGCGATCTCCGACTACAAGGAACTCGTGTCGCTGCCCTGCTTCCAGTGGCATCACGCGGCCGTCGTGCCGGCCGACCATCCGCTGCTCGAACGCAAGCCGCCGTCGCTCGACGATCTCGCGCAGTACCCGCTGATCACGTACGACGACGCGTTCGCGGGCCGCAAGAAGATCAACCAGGCGTTCGCGCTGCGCGGGCTGTCGCCGGACATCGTCCTCGAGGCGATCGACGCCGACGTGATCAAAACCTATGTCGAGCTCGGCCTCGGCGTCGGGATCATGGCCGACATCGCGTTTAACCCCGAGCGCGACCGCAACCTGCGGCTGATCCCGGTCGGCCACCTGTTCGGCAGCAACGTGACGCGCGTCGCGCTCAAGCAGGGCGCCTACCTGCGCAGCTATGTGTATACGCTCGTCGAACTGCTGTCGCCGACGCTGAACCGCAAGCTGATCGAGCAGGCGCTCAAGGGCGAATCCGAATCGTACGAGCTTTGAGCAGCGTGTATAAACACAGGGGGCGCATATCGCGCCCCTTTTTGTTGCCCGACGGAGATTCCCGCATGACGCTCCCCGCCCTGCTGCGCCGCGCCGCCGGCGCCGTCCTCGCGCTCGCCTGCGCGGCCGCGCATGCCGACCTGAAGGTCGGCGTCGACCTGTCGTCGACCGGCCCGGCCGCCGTGATCGGCATCACGAGCAAGAACGCGATCCTGATGTGGCCGAAGACGATCGCGGGGCAGCCCGTGCAGGTGACGGTGCTCGACGATGCATCCGACCCGGGCACGGCCGTGCGCAACATCCGCAAGCTGGTCGACGAGGATCACGTCGACGTCGTGGTCGGGCCCAACATCACGCCGGCCGCGCTCGCGGCGCTCGACGCGGTGGCCGCCGGGCAGACGCCGATGATCACGCTGGTCGGCTCCGGCGCGATCGTCGAGCCGCAGGAAGGCGCGCGGACCTGGGCGTTCAAGATGGCGCAGAGCGACAGCGCGATGGCCGACGTGATGACGCGCACCATGTCGAATCGCGGCGTGAAGACGGTCGGCTTCATCGGCTTCGCGGACAGCTACGGCGACAGCTGGCTGAACGAGTTCACGCGCTTTGCAGACCTGCGCAAGATCCGCGTCGTCGCGACCGAGCGCTTCAACCGCACCGACGCGAGCGTCACGGGCCAGGCGCTGAAGCTGATCGCGGCGAAGCCCGACGCGATCCTGATCGCGGGCTCAGGCACGCCGGCCGTGCTGCCGCAACGCACGCTGATCGAACGCGGCTACAAGGGCCCGATCTACCAGACACACGGAATCGCGACGCCGGAATTCATCAAGCTGGGCGGCAAGGACGTCGACGGGACGCTGTTCCCGACCCAGCCGGTGGTCGTCGCGCGCACGCTGCCGGCCGACCATCCGGCCCGCAAGGCCGCGCTCGCGTTCGTCGACGCGTACGAGGCGAAGTACGGCGCCGGCACGGTCACGCAGTTCGCCGGCGATGCTGCGGGCGTGTACCCGCGCCTCGCCGACGCGGTCGGCCGCGCGCTGAAGACCGCGCAGCCCGGCACGCCCGCGTTCCGCGCGGCGCTGCGGCACGAACTCGAACGCGCACACGAACTCGTCGTGCCGAACGGCGTCGTCAACACGAGCGACAAGGATCATGTTGGGCTCGATCAACGCGCAAGCGTGATGGGAATCGTGAAACAGGGCCGGTTCGTCTACCTGAGCCAGTGACCGGCAAGGCCGGCAAACCAGTGGCTTGCCCGGTGCGGGGATTTCAGCCATAATCCGCGTTTCGCCGCGCACGAACACCTGCGCGGTCACGAACAAGCCCAGGTGGTGAAATTGGTAGACGCAGGGGACTCAAAATCCCCCGCCGCAAGGCGTGCCGGTTCGATTCCGGCCCTGGGCACCAGTATTTCGCAGCGTCATGCGCTGCCCGCTCGAAACCCGCGCAAGCACCTCGCTTCGCGGGTTTTTTGTTTTTCGCCGCGCCCACCGCAACACGTGTCCCGCCAGCCGGTCCAAGCATCAGGGATGCCGAGCACGGAGGCCGCCCATGTCCATGCGCACGATTTCACGCCCGATCTGCCGCCGCGTGCTTGCCGCGGTTCTGTTGCTGATGCTGGGCGGATGCGACGTACTGAGCGCGCCGCCGGTGCCCGACTGGCCGGGGCCGCATGCGCCCTATCCGTTCCCGGACAACGTCCCCCATCGCACCGAATGACCCGACGGCCGCCCGGCCGCCTTTCGCGGTGCGGACTCAGGCCATCAGCTCGCGGACGAAGTCGAGAAACACCCGCACCTTCGCGGACACGAGGTTCGACGCGTGGTGATACGCATAAAGCGGAAACGTCTCGTCCGCCCATTCCGGCAGCAACTGCACCAGCCGCCCGTCGGCAAGGATGTCCCGCGCGTAGAGTTCCAGCAGCTGCGCGACGCCCGCGCCGCCGAGGCACGCGCCGAGCAGCGCGCCCGTGTCGTTGACCATCAGCCGGCCGCCGGCCTCGAACGGCACCACCTCGTTGCCGCGCTGGAACACCCATTCGAACGGCCGCCCCGTGACCGGATCGCGGATCAGCACGCAACGATGCCCGTCCGCGAGATCGTGCGGATGCCGCGGTTCGCCGTGACGCGCGACATAGGCCGCCGACGCGCAGGTGAGCACGCGCGTCTCGAGCAGCAGCCGCGCACGGTATGACGACGGCTCCGGAACGCCGAAACGCACCGCCACGTCGAAGCCGTCGGCGACGAGATCGCCCATCCGGTCACGCACGCTGATTTCGACGGACAGTTCCGGGAAGCGGTCGAGAAACTCCGCCATCCGCGGCGCCAGCACGGAGTGGCCGAAGGTGCCGTCCACGTTGACCCGCAACCGCCCCCTGACGCGCGCCCTGGAACGGCCGGCGTCGACCGCCGCCTCCTCGATGCCGGCCAGCAGCGGCGCGACCGCCTCGTAAAAGCGCCGCCCTTCGTCGGTCAACGTGATCGCGCGCGCCGTCCGGTTGAAGATCCGGATGCCGACGCGCTCTTCCAGCCGCGCGACGGCGCGGCTCACGGCCGGCTGCGTCAACCCCATCGCCTCGCCCGCGCGCGCGAAGGTGCCGGCCTCGATCACCGCCGAGAGCACGCCGATACCGCTCAGGAGTCTGCTGTCGAATGCCATGAGACATACTTTTAGTCATTCTTGATCTGATCATTATTCATTATTTTTATTGATAGAGGGCGCCTACATTAGTCCTGTCGCCGGCTCGCACGGCACTCACGAACCAAGGAGCAGGACATGAGCACATCGGAACAGGTCGCCCTCGTCACGGGTTCATCGCGTGGCATCGGCGCGGAAATCGCCCGCCGTCTCGCCCGGGACGGTTTCAGGGTCGTCGTCAACTATGCCGGTAGCGCCGGCCCCGCTCAGGAAGTGGTCGACGCGATCGTCGCCGGCGGCGGCGAAGCCATCGCGGTGCAGGCGGACGTCGCCGACCCGGCGGCGACCGCCGCGCTGTTCGACACGGCCGAGCGCGCGTTCGGTCGCGTCGACGTGGTCGTCAACAGTGCGGGCGTCATGAAGCTCGCCGCGATCGCCGACGTCGACGACACGTCCTTCGACCAGACGGTCGCAATCAACCTGAAGGGTACGTTCAACGTCAGCCGCGAGGCGGCGAAGCGCCTGCGCGACGGCGGCCGCATCGTCAACCTGTCGTCGAGCGTGATCGGCATGCGCCTGCCGACCTATGGCGTGTACATCGCGACCAAGGCGGCCGTCGAGGGTATGACGCAGGTCCTTGCCCAGGAGATGCGCGGCCGCGGCATCAGCGTGAACGCGGTCGCACCGGGGCCGGTCGCGACCGAGCTGTTCCTGCACGGCAAGAGCCCCGAACTCGTCGACCGGATGGCGAAAATGAATCCGCTGGAGCGGCTCGGCCAGCCCGCGGACATCGCCGGCGTCGTCGCGTTCCTCGCCGGCCCCGACGGCGCGTGGGTCAACGGCCAGATCCTGCGCGCCAACGGCGGCATGTGCTGACGGACCGCGCGAAAGGGCAACCAGCCGCGGCCCGTCCCCCTGTTACCGGAGATCAATCATGAAGGAAGTCATTCTCGTCACGGGTGCGTCCAGCGGCTTCGGCCTGCTGACGGCCCAGGCACTCGCCCGCGCCGGCCACACGGTCTACGCGTCGATGCGCGAAAGCGCCGGCCGCAACGCGCCGCGCGCCGCCGCGATCGCGGCCTATGCGCAGGAACACGGCGTCGACCTGCGCACCGTTGAGCTCGACGTCGGCGACGACGCGTCCGTCGATGCCGCGATCGACCGCGTAATCGCGGACAACGGCCGCGTCGACACCATCGTCCACAACGCCGGCCACATGGTGTTCGGCCCGGCCGAAGCGTTCACGCCCGAACAACTGGCGCAGCTGTACGACATCAACGTCGTGTCGACCCAGCGCGTGAACCGGGCGGCGCTGCCGCATCTGCGCCGCCAGGGCCGCGGCCTGCTCGTCTGGGTATCGTCCTCGTCGGCGCGCGGCGGCACGCCGCCGTTCCTCGCCCCCTACTTCGCCGCGAAGGCCGCGATGGATTCGCTCGCGGTGTCCTATGCGGCCGAACTCGCCCGCTGGGGCATCGAAACGTCGATCGTCGTGCCGGGCGCATTCACCCGGGGCACAAACCACTTCGTGCACGCGGGCAAGCCGGCCGATGCCGCCGTGCAGGCGGCCTATGACAGCGGACCGTACGCGGGCGTCGCCGATCAAGCGCTGCAGGGCCTCGCCGCGCTCGAACCCGCGGGCGCCGATGCCGGCACCGTCGCGACGGCGATTGCCGATCTCGTCGCCGCGCCGCCCGGCAAGCGCCCGTACCGCGTATTCGTCGATCCGTCGCAGGACGGCGCGGAGGAAGTGTTCCGCGTCGGCGATCGGATCCGCCGCGAGATGTTCCGCAACATCGGCCTCGACGACCTGCTTGCACCCCGCGTCGGCGGTTGAGCCGCCCCCGCGCGCCGGGCCCGCCGGCTCGCGCGTCAGTCGCGCTCGCAGAACCCGAGGATCGCGTCCGCGACCGCCGCCGACGCCTCGTGCTGCGGAAAATGCCCGACGCCGTCCAGCACCTGCCGCGCGTAGCGCCCCGCAAAGTACCGTTCGCGCCCGGCCGAGCTGTCCGGGTGGTTGACGGCATCCGCGCCGCCGTGCAGCACGAGCGTCGGCACCGACAGCACGGGCGACGGATTCAGCCGCGCGTCGTCGTCGGCATAGGCCGGCGCACCCGGCGCGAAACCCCAGCGATGCCGGTACGAATGCAGCACGACGTCGATCCAGTCGGGCCCGTCAAACGCGGCAGCGGCCGCATCGAAATCGCTGTCGCGATACCAGCCGGGCGGCGACCACGTGTCCCACATCAGGCGGGCGAACGCGCGGCGATCGTCGCGCAGCGCCTGTTCGCCGCGCGGCGTCGCCATGAACCAGTGATACCAGTAGTTGCGCGCCTGCTGCAGCGACAGCGGTTGACCGGGATCGTTGGTGCCGTACCCGACCGACAGCATCACGAGATGCGATGCGACGCCCTCGCGCAGCCCACAGGCGTTCGCGACCGCGCGGGCGCCCCAGTCGTGCCCCACCAGCACGGGCCGCTCGACGCCGAGCACATCGACGAATTCGAGCAGGTCGCGCCCGAGCGCCGCGAGCTGGCCGCTGCGGGGCGTGGATGCGTCGCGAAAGCGCGTCGGCGCAAAGCCGCGCAGCGCGGGCGCGAGCACGCGGTAGCCGCGCTCGGCAAGCGCCGCGGCCACGTGCTCCCAGCCGACCGGGCTGTCCGGCCAGCCGTGCAGCAGCACGGCCACGCGTGTGCCGCGCGGGTTCCATTCGAGATAGGCGATATCGAGCGACGCGGTCGTCGCATGCGCATAGGTAGGCATCGTGCTCTCCGTGGGGTCAACCTGTTGCACGATGGTAGGCCGGCCTTTCATCACGATTCACGGAGTATCATGATTCATTCTTCAAATCTTGCGTTGAATTGACCGATGGAACCGCTGACCGATCCCGCGTCGACCTCGCTCGACATCGCGCTGCTGCGCACCTTCCTCGAAGTCGTCGACAGCCGCGGGTTCGCGCCGGCCGCGGAGCGCCTCGCGCTGACGCCGTCCGCCGTCAGCGGCCACATCAAGCGGCTCGAACAGGCGGCCGGCACGGTGCTGCTGGCGCGCACGACGCGCCGTATCGCGCTCACGCCGGCCGGCGACACGCTGTACGTGTACGCGCGCAACATCGTCGACATGGAGCGCGAAGTGCGCGCGAGGCTGCGCGGCGCGCCGGCGCACGGGCGGCTGCGCGTCGGCGCATCGGAGGATTTCGCGGGGGCTTGGCTGCCGCAGGTGCTGCGCACGTTCCGCGACCGCTACCCGCGTACGGCGATCGAGCTGAAGGTCGGGATCACCGCCGTGCTGCTGCGCGAACAGACGCTCGGCCGGCTCGACGTCGTCTTCGGCAAGCAGTGCCGGCAGGTCGACGCGCCGGGCGAGCTGCTGTGGGAAGAACCACTCGTGTGGGCGTTCGCAGCGGATCGCCCGCTCGACGCCGGTGGCGAAGTGCCGCTCGCGCTGTTTCCGGAACCCTGCGTCTATCGCGAGGCCGCCGTCGCGGCGCTCGCCGCCGCGCTGCGGCCGTTCCGCGTGCTGTTCGAGAGCAGCAGCATGGCAGGCTGCGTATCGGCCGCACTCGCGGGCTTCGCGGTCACCGCGCTGGCGCGCAGCCAGTTGCGCGACGGACTGCGTGTGTGCGGATCGCAGGACGGGCTGCCCGCGCTGCCGGCCGCGCGCTTCTACGCGTTCGCGGCGAAACCGGACGGCGCCGGCGCGGCGTTGATCGATGCGGTGCGGGAAACCGGGCGCGGCCGGCAATTCGCGGCGCTGCCCGACTGAAAAAAGCGCGGCACCGCATCACGCAAACCGGCGGCCCGGTCAGTCGCCCTCCGCGCCCGCCCCCGCTCCGGTCCCCGTCAACGCGTCCGCCATCAACTCCCCGAACCACTCGATAAATGCATTGAGCCGGCGCGACCGGTGCCGCCGGTGCGGATACACAGCCGACACGTCCATCGGCGCGGCGCGGTAGCCGGGCATCACGTCGATGAGTGCGCCGCTGTCCAGCAGATGCGCGACGTCGAAGCGCGGAATCTGGATCAGCCCCATTCCAGCGATGCAGCCGGCGATATAGGTTTCGGCGTTGTTGACGATCACGCGGCTCGGCAGCGTCAGCGTGTGCTGCCCGCCGTCCGCGCAGTATTCCCACCCGAGTTCGCGCCCCGTCGTCGGCGACGCATAGCCGATCGCCCAGTGCCCGTGCGCGAGCGCATCCGGATGCTCGGGCACGCCGTATTCGCGCAGGTAGTCGGGGCTCGCGCAGTTGATCAGCGTGAACTGCCCGAGCGGCCGCACGACGAGGCTGCTGTCCGCCAGCCGCCCGACGCGAATCGCGCAGTCGACGCCCTCCTGCACCAGGTCGATCGAGCGGTCCGTCGAGCCGAGCGACAGCTGCAGCTTCGGGTGGCGGCGAAACAGCGACGGCAGCGCGGGCGCGATCACGCGGCGCGCGATCCGGCTCGGCACGTCGACGTTCAGCCGCCCGATCACGTCGCGATCGCGGCGGCGGAACAGGCGGTCGAGTTCGTCGGCCTCGGCGAGCAGGCGCCGGCCGCGTTCGAGCAGCAGCGCGCCATCGGCGGTCAGCTGCACCTGGCGCGTCGTGCGGTGCAGGAGGCGCGTGCCGAGCCCCGTCTCCAGTTGCTGGACGGCCGCCGACACGGTCGCGCGCGGCACGTCGAGCGCATGCGCGGCCTTGATGAAGCTGCCCATCTCGGCAACCTGCAGGAAGATTCTGACCTGATCCAGCTTGTCCATCGGCGGGGAACATGGGTTCGGACGACCGGCGCCAGCGCCCGTCGCGCATCGCGGCGGAGGCCTGCGGCACAGAGAAAACGGGTGCGCGGCCTCGCGGCTGCGCGCCCGTTCATTGTCCACGCAATCGAGCCATTGCGGTGCGCCACGCGCCCGCGACGGCCGCCTGCGTTGGCGCTTACTTGGTCGTATAACCGCCGTTGATCAGGATCGTCTGGCCGGTGATCCACCAGCCGTCGGTCACGAGATGGCGGATGAACGGCACGACGTCCTCGATGTCGGTCAGGCCCGTCTTGCTGAACGGCGACAGCGCGGCCGCCGTCTTGTGATACGCGACCGCATCGGCGCCTTCGGCCGGATAGAAGAACGGCGTGTCCATCGGGCCCGGCCCGACGGCCGTCACCGAGATTCCGCGTGCGCCGTATTCCTTCGACGCCGCGCGCGTGAAGTGCTCGACCGGCGCCTTCGACCCTTCGTACGCCGCATAGAACGGCGTGAACGCGCCGAGCAGCGACGTCACGAGCGTGACGAGCTTGCCGTGATCCTCGAGGTGCCGCCCTGCTTCCTTGATGAAGAAGAACGCCGACTTGCTGTTGACCGCGAACATCTCGTCGTATTCGGCCTCGCTGATCTCGGTGAACGGTTTCTTCAGCACCTTGCCGACCGTGTTGATCGCGATGTCGATCCTGCCGAAGCGCTGCTTCGCGTCGTCGAACAGCTTCTCGACCGCGGCGGCCGTCGTCAGGTCGGCCTGGAACGTCGCTGCGTCGGCGCCGGCCGCGCGCACCGCGGCGGCCGTCTCCTCGGCCTGCGCCTGCGACGCCGCGCTGTTGTAGTGAATCGCCACCGCCTTCGCGCCGTGGCTCGCCAGGTCCCGCGCGATCAAGCCGCCAAGATTCTTTGCGCCGCCTGCGATCAGGACGACCTTGTCTGCGAGCGTGTGAGTTGCCACGGTTGACTCCTTTTTTCGTTGAACGAAGCTAGGAGTGTAGGCACGCGCGACGCGCCGGTCAGCCGGTCGCGGCTGGATGGATTATCCAGAAAAACGATCCAATCGGAATCGTGCAATGTGGGTTGCCGTACCGACAACGGCACCGGAATTCGCTACAGACGGTGTGGCCGCCGGCGCAGTTCAGCGCGCGTACAGCGCTGCGTCAATCTTGCCGAGCAGCCACTGCATGCCGGCCAGATGCTGCTGGTCGTGGCTGCACAGGTAATGGACGAGCCCGCGCACGGTCAGCGATCCGTAGCCGTCGAACTCGCCGGTGCGCGCGAACTGTTCGGGCGTGAGGCTCGACAGGAGGTCCAGCGTTTCGCGTCGCGCTTCGCGGATCGCCGCGAGCACGTCGGATGCATATGCGTCGTTGTAGCGGCGCTCGATCGCGAGTGCGTCGCCGTCGATCGACACGAGCAGCGGCCGATCCTCATCGAGCATCCGCCGCAGCCGCACGTGATAACCGTCGATCTCGATGTCGCGCACGTGGCAGAGCTGCCCGAGCGGCGAGAAGTGCTCGCTCGGAATCCCGGCCCAGTCGTCGGGCGTCCATCGCGCGTAGCCGTCGGGCACGGCGGCGAAATGGGCTTCGAGCAGACGGGGGAAATCGGCGAGTGCGTCGAGCGTCGTCGGATTCATGCGGGAAACTCCCTGTCGGATAGAGCAGCGGCAGCCCTGGCACGGGCCTGCCGCCACCGTTGCGTTACTTCACGCTGAAGCCATATGCGCCCTGCGTGCGGTGTCCGTCGGTGGCGACGGCCACCCATTTCACCGTATAGGCGCCCGTGCCGACCGCCGTGAGCGGCGCCGTCATCCGCTTGCGGTTCGACGCGTCGATGCGCGCGTTGCCGTCCGACACCGTCTTGCCGTCACCGTCGACGACGACGATCGAGCTGAACGCCGGCTCCAGCGGCTCGGTGAAGTCGATCGTGACGGCGGCCGGTGCGGCAGCCACCGCCGCGCCCGCCGCCGGATCGCTCTTCGCGACATGCGCATGCGCGAACGCGGCCGACGAAACGGTCGCGGCAAGGACGACGGCGGCAGCCTTGCGGCCGAACGGGAACGAATCGAAAGGCATGGACTTTCCGTGAAGAATGAAGGGGCGCCGCACCCCGCGCGGCGTTCCGGCAGCTTACCAGCGCAGGCGCGTTCATGCCGGTCGCGCGCGGCTTGATAGAATGCGCGCGCTATGGATCTCGAAAGCATTCTCTACACCCAGGGCTTCGGCTCGCGCCGCCAGTGCCGCGGCCTGATCGAAGCGGGCCGCGTCGCCGTCGCGGGCGCCAGCGCGACCGACCCCGACGCCCCGTTCGATACCGACGGCCTCGTATTCTCGGTCGACGATACGGCATGGCCGTTCCACACGCACGCGTATCTCGCGCTCAACAAGCCGGCCGGCTACGAGTGTTCGCGCGATCCGCAACACCACGCGAGCGTGTTCAGCCTGCTGCCCGCGCCGCTCGTCGCGCGCGGCGTGCAGTGCGTCGGGCGTCTCGACCAGGACACGACGGGCCTGCTGCTGCTGTCCGACGACGGCCAGTTCGTGCACGCGTACACGTCGCCGAAACGCAAGGTGCCGAAGACCTACGTGGCAACCGTGCGCCACCCGCTCGACGACGCGCAGCTGCACGCGCTGCGCACCGGCGTGCAGCTCCACGGCGAGCCGAAACCGATCGCGGCGGTCGCCGCCGACGCGCGCGACACCCACGCGCTCGCGCTGACCGTCCTCGAGGGCAAATATCATCAAGTGAAACGCATGGTTGCGGCGGCGAGCAACCGCGTCGAGCTGCTGCACCGCGAAAGCATCGGCGGCTTCGCGTTGCCGGGCGACCTCGAACCGGGCGCGTGGCGCTGGCTCGATGACGCCGACCTTTCAGCGCTACGCAATCCCGTCAAAACCCTGTAAGGGAAAATCCGCACGACCGTTCGGAGTCCGGCCGCCTCTCCGCCGCACGATCCCCCGCTATACTCGAATCACAAGCTGTACGAGCAGCGATGCAGGGGAGACATCATGAACATCAACCATTCTTTCGAACTGTCGTACGTGACGATCGCGTTCGCGGTCGTCGGTGTCATCGTGATCGGCGGCCTGCTGGCCGCGATGCACATGAAGCACAAATATCATCCGAACCTGATTGGCGCGCTGATCGGCGCGCTGCTGTGCTTCCTGCTGATCGAGGCGTTACCGGCGCTGACTTGACGCGCTGCCCGGCGCGAGCGTTTGAAGGAAATCGTCTACGGTCGGATATCGCAACGTCACGCACAATTCGGCCTTGAGCCGTGCGTTGGACAAGCGCCGCGACTCGCGCATGAATGACAGCAGCGTCGGTTCGAGCTGGCGTTCGGCGTCCGCGCGGCTGACGCGCGGCGGCATCGGCAGGCCGAGCGCCTGCGCGACACGGTCGAAATACTCCCCCATCCGCAGTTCGCTGTCGTCCGACGCATGCACGGCGCGCGCCGGCCTGCCGCGCTCGGCCGCGCGGCGCAGGATCGCCGCGAGATCGTCCGCGTGGATGTGGTTCGTGTAGACGTCGTCGGCCGCGTCGAGCGCCGGCGTGCCGCGCTCGAGCCGTGCAACCGGCAGACGGTTCGCCGCGTAGATGCCGGGAATGCGCACGATGCGTGCGGACAGCACGCCGCGCGTGGTCGCCGCACGCAGTTGCCGCTCGGCCGACACGCGCCGGAACGCGCGCGGATTCGCGGGGCGCAGCGGGTGCGTTTCGTCGATGCGCGCGCCGCCGCAGTCGCCATATACGCCCGTCGTGCTGGCGTAGACGAGCCTCGGCGCGCGAAGGCCGTCGGGTACAATACGCGCTGCCCGAACGGGCGAGCCGGCCTGTCGGGCAGCGGCGCGCAGCGTTCGGAGCCGGCCGACCGCCGGTGCCGGCGGCACCGCTGGCCGTCGAGCGGGAACGGTCGTTGCGGCAATCAGCGCACGCGTGCGCCGGTCGTCGCGGCCATCGGACTGCGGCGGCGCGAGATGCAGGATCGTGCGGGCAAGACCCGCGAGACGGCCGAGCGTCGCCGGGCGGTCGAGATCGCCGACGATCGGCGTCGCGCCCGCGGCGCGCAGTTCGTCGCGGCGGGCCGGGTGGCTCGTCAGCGCGAAGATCCGCAGGTTGCGGCGCGTGTCGCGCCATTGCGCGACGCAGCGCATGCCGACGTCGCCGCAGCCGACGATCAGTGCGCGCGGCCGGCGCAGGATTCGTGTCGCGATCATGTTGGTTGCGAAATCAGTAGCCACCGTTGCGCGACGCGCAACGGGTTTGCATTGTAGCTGCCGTGCTCGACATGCACGGTCCCCACATTTTGTTCTAGTTTGGTTCTATGGCATTCAACGTCACTCTCAAGCAAAGCGGCCGGCAATTCCAGGTCGAGTCGGACGAAACCGTGCTGGCGGCCGCGCTGCGCCAGAACGTCCATCTGCCGTACGGCTGCAAGAACGGCGCGTGCGGCTCCTGCAAAGGCCAGATCGTGTCGGGCCAGATCGAACAGGGCCCGCACGCCGCGTCGGCGCTGTCCAACGACGAGCGCACGCGCGGCCTCGCGCTGCTGTGCTGCTCGAAGGCGCAATGCGATCTCGAGATCGACGTGCGCGAGATCGCCGGCGTCGACGGCGTGCAGGTCAAGAAGCTGCCGTGCCGGATCGCCGCGCTCGAACGCAAGGCCGACGACGTGATGGTCGTGAAACTGCAGTTGCCGGCCAACGAACGCTTGCAGTATCTCGCGGGCCAGTACGTCGAGTTCATCCTGAAGGACGGCTCGCGCCGCAGCTACTCGATGGCGAACGCGCCGCACGAGGAAGGCCCGATCGAGCTGCACATCCGCCACATGCCGGGCGGCAAGTTCACCGATCACGTGTTCGGCCCGATGAAGGAGCGCGACATCCTGCGCTTCGAAGGCCCGCTCGGCACGTTCTTCCTGCGCGAGGATTCCGACAAGCCGATCGTGCTGCTCGCGTCCGGCACCGGCTTCGCGCCGATCAAGGCGATCATCGAGCACGTGAAGCACATGGGCATCACGCGCCCGATGACGCTCTACTGGGGTGCCCGACGCAAGAAGGACATCTACCTCGGCGAGCTCGCCGAGCAGTGGGCGCGCGAGATCCCGAACTTCAAGTACGTGCCGGTGCTCTCCGAGCCGGACAGCGGCGACCAGTGGACCGGCCGCACGGGCTTCGTCCATCGCGCGGTGATCGAAGACCTGCCCGATCTGTCGGGCCACCAGGTGTACGCATGCGGCGCACCGGTGATGGTCGAATCCGCGCAGCGCGACTTCACGCAGCACCACGCGCTGCCGGCCGACGAGTTCTTCGCGGACTCGTTCACGAGCGCCGCCGATCTCGCCCACCCGGTCTGAGTACCGCGCACCCGCGCCGCGCGCCGCGATGTCACATCCGTGGCATCGCGGCGGTTTACAGTGGGGCGCGGGATGCCTTATGCTTGCGCACATGAACCGCTTCCTGTCCGCTCTTCGACGTCGCCGCTCGCCGCTCCGCCCGGATGCCGCAGGCTCGTCACGGACTCGCGCGTAACACCACTCCGCTTCACCGGTTACGCACAAGCTGTTCGACCCACCAGCCACGGCCTTCCGTGGCTTTTTTATTGCCCGTTTCCCTTTCAACGTCCGCTGGAGTCTGCTGCCATGCCCCTGAACGATTATCCGATCGACTCGCTGATGTACATCACGAACCGCCCCGACATCGTGTTTACGCACGGCAAGGGTTCGTGGCTCTACGATCACACCGGCAAGCGCTATCTGGACTTCATCCAGGGCTGGGCCGTCAACAGCCTCGGCCACTGCAACGACGGCGTCGTCGAAGCGCTGAAGAAGCAGGCGGAAACGCTGCTGAACCCGTCGCCGGCGTTCTACAACGAACCTATGGCCAAGCTCGCGGGCCTGCTCACGCAGCACAGCGTGTTCGACAAGGTGTTCTTCACGAACAGCGGCGCCGAGGCGAACGAAGGCGCGATCAAGCTCGCGCGCAAGTGGGGCCGCAAGTTCCGCAACGGCGCGTACGAGATCATCACGTTCGACCACAGCTTCCACGGCCGCACGCTCGCGACGATGTCGGCCAGCGGCAAGCCGGGCTGGGACACGATCTACGCGCCGCAGGTGCCGGGTTTCCCGAAGGCCGAGCTGAACAACATCAACTCGGTCGAGAAGCTGATCACCGACAAGACCGTCGCCGTGATGCTCGAGCCGATCCAGGGCGAAGGCGGCGTGATTCCGGCGACGCCCGAATTCATGCGCGAGCTGCGCGCGCTGACCAGGCAGCACAACCTGCTGCTGATCGTCGACGAAGTGCAGAGCGGCTGCGGTCGTGCGGGCACGCTGTTCGCGTACGAACTCGCCGACATCGAGCCGGACGTCATGACGCTCGGCAAGGGTATCGGCAGCGGCGTGCCGCTCGCGGCGCTGCTGTCGAAGGCCGAGGTCGCGGTGTTCGAAGCCGGCGACCAGGGCGGCACGTACAACGGCAACCCGCTGATGACGGCGGCCGGTTATTCGGTGATCTCGCAGCTCGTCGCGCCCGGCTTCCTCGAAGGCGTGCGCGCCCGCGGCGAATACCTGAAGCGCAAGCTGCTCGAACTGTCGGAGGAGCGCGGCTTCGAGGGCGAACGCGGCGAAGGCCTGCTGCGCGCGCTGCTGCTCGGCAAGGACATCGGCCCGCAGATCGTCGAGAAGGCGCGCGACATGCAGCCCGACGGCCTGCTGCTGAACGCCGCGCGGCCGAACCTGCTGCGCTTCATGCCCGCGCTGAACGTGACGACCGAAGAAATCGACCAGATGATGGCGATGCTGCGGTCGATCCTCGACACGCTCTAAGGAGACCGCCACGATGGATGCCGCCGCCGATGCTGTCGCTATCCGCCCGTTCGAACGCGCCGACACCGATGCCGTGCTCACGGTATGGCGCGACGCGTTCCCGCAGTACGAAGAAGCCGACGCACCGCCGCATCGCGATCCGCTGCGATCGATCGAGCTGAAGCTTGCGACGCAGCCCGAGCTGTTCTTCGTCGCGACCAGCGGCGCGCGCGTCGTCGGCACGCTGATGGCGGGTTTCGACGGCCATCGCGGCTGGCTCTATTCGTTCGGCGTCGCGAACGACGCGCGGCGGCTCGGCGTCGGCCGCGCTCTGATCGCGCACGCGGAAAGCGCGCTCGCCGCACGCGGCTGCCTGAAGATCAACCTGCAGGTGCTGCCCGGCAACGACGACGCGTGCCGCTTCTATGCGGCACTCGGTTATCGCGTCGAGGAGCGCATCTCGTTCGGCAAGATGCTGCCGGCCGCGTGATGCAGCCGCCAGCGGCCTATATCAGCGCGTGATCGGCCCCGCGCCCGGCAGCGGATTGCCGAGCGCGTCGGTCGGCACGGCCTGCTGTTCGAACGCCGCGAAATACGCGGCCCACTGCGTATCGCTCACGCGCACGATCAGCGCGCCGTCCTGCCATACGTCGTTGTGGTCGTTATGGTCGTCGCCCGCGCGATGCAGGTAGTTCGGGCCCGTCGAACCCTGGTTCATGTGCGTGTCGTGGATCCCGTTGCCTTCCGCATAGGTGCGGCCGAACACGACGACGTCGAGGCCCTGCGACTGCGCGGTGCTCACGAGCCGCAGTAGCGACGGAATCGGCTCCGGATTCTCGGTGCCGTCCATCACCGCACTCGCGCGCCATGCGCCCGTCTCGTTCAGGATGTCGCTGCGCAGGTAGTCGAGCGCGGGCAGCGCGGTCTGCCCCGTGAGGTCGGTGTAGCCTTCGGCCGCGGCCGCGAGCATCTGCGTGACGGGATGGTGGAAATCGTAGACGAGCTTGTAGTTCAACAGGTCGTCCGCGTCGCTCGTGCCGACGTTGATCGCGACATCCCAGTCGCCGGCTGGCAGCGCCAGCGTCAGGTGGATGTGATATTGAATCTCGCTGCCGTGCGGCGAGCCCTTCAACTGCGCCACCGACGTCACCTTCGCCTTCACGAAACCGTAATCCAGACTCATGCGTGTGTTCTCCGTGTGCCGATGGGCCGTCGATGGTAGGCGGCCCGCGTGTCGGTTTGAGGGCGGCCGGCATCGGACGGCCGGTGTCGGGCGACCGGCATCGGGCGGCCGGTGTCGGACGACTGGCATCGGGCTGCCCCCATCGTTTCCCGCGCCGCATGCACGGCGCAACTGTCGAATGGAGTCGCCTCCGCGCGCACAGTTCGACCCGAATCGCCGAACACGAAAAAAAAGGCTGTCACGGCATTCCGTGACAGCCTTTCGAAAGCCCTGGTGCGGCGCGCGCGGCATCTGCCGCTACGCGTCACCGGGCCCGCTCATTCACTCGCTCATTCGCCCAGATACGCGGCACGCACCTTCGGATCGTCGAGCATCTGCTTCGCATCGCCTTCCATCGTGACCATGCCCGAGTCCATCACGTAGCCGCGGTCGGCCGCCTGCAGTGCAAGTCGTGCGTTCTGTTCGACGAGCAGCACCGTGATGCCCTCCTTCGAGATCTCGCGCACCACTTCGAAGATCTTCTCGACCATGATCGGCGACAGCCCCATCGACGGCTCGTCGAGCAGCAGCAGCTTCGGCTTCGACAGGATCGCGCGCGACATCGCCAGCATCTGCTGCTCGCCGCCCGACAGCGTGCCCGCGAGCTGCGTCGCCCGTTCCTTCAGGCGCGGGAAGAAGCCGAACATGCGGTCGACGTCCTTCTTGATCTGGTCGTTGTCGTTGCGCAGGTACGCGCCCATCTGCATGTTCTCGATGATCGACATCCGCGCGAAGATCCCGCGGCCTTCCGGCACCATCGCGAGGCCGCGCTTGAGCAGTTCGTGCGACGGCACGCCCTTGATCGACTTGCCGTCGTACTCGATGTCGCCCGCCGAATACGGCTTGAGACCCGTGATCGCCTTCATCGTCGTGGTCTTGCCTGCACCGTTCGCGCCGATCAGCGTCACGAGCTCGCCCTGACGGACTTCCATGTCAACGCCCTTGACGGCCTGGATGCCGCCGTAGTTGACCTGCAAGCCCTTGATTTTCAACATTGCCGCTGCCATCAGTGCACCCCTGCGCCGAGATATGCCTCAATCACCTTCGGATTCTTCTGCACGTCCTGCGGCAGACCCTCGGCGATCACCTTGCCGTAATCGAGCACCGTCATCCGGTTGCACAAGTGCATCACGAGCTTCACGTCGTGCTCGATCAGCAGAATCGTGCGGCCGTCCGAACGGATCTTGTCGAGCAGGCGCGTGAGTTCGACCTTCTCGGTCGCGTTCATCCCGGCCGCCGGCTCGTCGAGCGCGAGCAGCTTCGGGTCGGTCGCCAGCGCGCGCGCGATCTCGAGACGGCGCTGGTGGCCGTACGACAGGTTGCGCGACGTGTAGTCGGCGTACTGCAGCACGCCGACATACTCGAGCAGCTCGATCGCGCGCTCCTTGATCTCGCGCTCCTCCTGGCGTTCGGCCGGCGTCTGGAACACCGCGCCGAGCAGACCGTGCTTGGTCCGCACGTGGCGGCCCACCATCACGTTCTCGAGGGCCGTCATCCCGCCGAACAGGCGGATGTTCTGGAAGGTGCGCGCAATGCCGGCCTTCGCCACCTGGTGCACCGCCGTCGGCGTGTAGTTCTGGCCGTCGAGCTTGAAATCGCCGGAATCCGGCGTGTACAGGCCCGTGATCACGTTGAAGAACGTCGTCTTGCCGGCGCCGTTCGGGCCGATCAGGCCGTAGATCTCGCCTTCCTTGATCTGCAGGCCGACGTCGGAAAGTGCCTGCAGGCCGCCGAAGCGCTTGTTCACGCCCTGCACGGACAGTCGGATTTGCTTGTCGCTCATGTGTATATCCTCTGTGTCCGTAGGTTAGGCGCGCACCGGCTTCTTGCTGGCGCGCTTCGCCAGTTTCGCGATCTTGTCCTCATGCTTCGGCGCGGGCCACAGGCCTTCCGAGCGATACAGCATGATGATCACCATCGCGAGGCCGTACAGCGCCTGTCGGATCACTTCCGTATCGACGATGTCATGACCGAACAGCGCATGCTGCAGCGGGCTCATCGTCGAGCGCAGGAATTCCGGGAAGATCGCGAGCAGCACCGCACCCAGGATCACGCCCGGGATATGGCCCATGCCGCCGAGCACCACGCAGGCCAGCACGACGATCGATTCCCAGAACGTGAACGACTCGGGCGACACGAAGCCCTGGAACGAACCGAACATCGCGCCCGACAGGCCGCCGAACGACGCGCCCATCGCGAACGCGAGCAGCTTCACGTTACGGGTGTTGATGCCCATCGCCTTTGCCGCGATCTCGTCCTCGCGGATCGCCGCCCATGCGCGGCCGATGCGCGAGTGCTGCAGACGCGTACACGTCCAGATCACCAGCAGCGAGCACAGCACGAACAGGTAGTAGTACATGTAGACCGACGGCAGCTGGAGGCCGAACAGCGAGTGCGTCTGCGACAGGTTGAAGCCGCCGACATGTACCGGATCGATGCCCGTGATCCCCTTCGGGCCGTTGGTGATGTTCACCGGACGGTCGAGGTTGTTCATGAAGATCCGGACGATTTCGCCGAAGCCGAGCGTGACGATCGCCAGGTAGTCGCCGCGCAGTCGCAGCGTCGGTGCGCCGAGCAGGATCCCGAAGGTCGCCGCGAGCGCCATCGCGATCGGCACGATGATCAGGAACGGGATGTGCAATCCGCCGGGCGCGAGGGCCGCGATCCACTCGAACTGCGACGTCAGGTGCGGCGAGCTCAGCAATGCCGCCGTGTACGCGCCCACCGCGTAGAACGCGATGTAGCCCAGGTCGAGCAGGCCGGCGAAGCCGACCACGACGTTCAGGCCGAGCGCGAGCATCACGTACAGCATCGCGAAGTCGAGCACACGGACCCAGTAGTTGCCGCCGGCCGAGCCGATGATGATCGGCGCGGCGATCACGAACGCAGCGGTCAGGACGCCGATGATGACGGTCTTGGTGGTGTTGCGCTCTTCGACGAGCGACGTCGAGGATTCGATCGGTTGAATGGATGTCATGTTGTTTGCTCCCTTCCGTTACGCGCGATCCGCGACACGTTCGCCCAGCAGGCCCGACGGACGAAACACCAGCACGATGATCAGCACGATGAAGGCGAACACGTCCTGGTAGTTACTGCCGAATACGCCACCCGTGAGGTTGCCGATGTAGCCGGCACCGAGCTGCTCGATCAGGCCGAGCAGCACGCCGCCGACCATTGCGCCACCGAGGTTGCCGATCCCGCCCAGCACCGCGGCGGTGAACGCCTTCATGCCGGGAATGAAGCCCATGTAGAAGTGCACGTTGCCGTATTCGGACGCGATCATCACACCGGCCAGCGCGGCGAGCGCGGAGCCGATCATGAACGTCGCGGAAATCACGAAGTTCGGGTTCACGCCCATCAGGCTCGCGGTGTTCGGGCTTTCGGCGATCGCGCGCATCGCGCGGCCGAGCTTGGTCTTGTGCACGAGCAGCAGCAGGCCGCCCATCACGATGAACGCCACCGCGATGATCACGATTTCAGTCACCGAGATCACGGCGCCGGGCGTCGTGTCGGTGGCCTTGATCACGTTGATCGGATCGGTCGGCAGCAATTGCGGGAACGGCAGCGGGTTGCGCGACCAGATGATCATCGCGGCCGTCTGCAGCAGGATCGACACGCCGATCGCGGTGATCAGCGGCGCGAGGCGCGGCGCGCGGCGCAGCGGCCGGTAGGCGACCCGCTCGATCGTGAAGCCGACGAACGCACAGACGACGGCGGCGATGCCCAGGCCGATCGCCAGCGTCGCGACGTTGCCGAGTCCGGGGAAATGGTTCTGCAGCACGGTAATGGCTGACAGGGCGACCATCGCGCCAATCATCAGCACGTCGCCGTGCGCGAAGTTGATGATGCCGAGAATGCCGTACACCATCGTGTAACCCAACGCGATGATGGCGTACACACTGCCGAGCACCAGTCCGTTGAGAACCTGCTGGACGAAAATATCCATTTAAAGCTCCTTGGCCCGTGCTGCCGGAGGACGTTGCGCCCCGCGGGTAAGCGAGGAATCGCGCCTTCTCGGCGACACTGCGAGTACTAGTCGATACCGGTAAGGGTGGATCGTCCCGGCGCGCGCCGCCCGGCCTGTACGGCCGGACCTGCCGCCGGAGCGGATACAAAAACGGCACCGCACTGTCCCGGTGCCGTCATGAGTCCCGTCGCTAAATCGTCACGACATCGAGGACGGTGTTCGTGGCCTCCTTGAAGTCGTACGACAGCATGCTGAAACGGCCGGCGCCCGGTTGCCCGGCGCCCGTGCCTTTTTCCATCCGGAGCGATGCAGGCATCGCACCCGGGCAAATCAGGTTCCGCGCCGCGTCGCCCGGCAAGGCATCGCGAAGGTTGCGCCCGACTGTCGTCGGAACCGCAGCGGAATCCGTCACACGAACCAGAGCGCGCGCCGCGACACGATCGGTCGCGGCGGCATGCTGTTTCGTCGATTCGAAATGAAGGGGGGCCGGCGACATCCGCACGTTGCCGGCATCGCCGTGACCGGCGGCCCGCGGCGACGCAACCTGCATGCCCGCTGCCGGACCGGCCGTCAGGCCAAGCGCGTTGATTTCGTCGATCGTCAAACGTGCCCCGTTTTCCTTGTCCTTGCCCAATTGCGCGATACGGCATGCCGATGGCAACGCACGACCGGTTCCGGCGACGCGCACGCCGCTGACCGGCGGTGACGCGAGCACCGCTGCCTCCCTACCCGCCTCGTCGTCGCTCTTTTTGCTGCGACCGGCAATCATTGCAACCGGTGCGGCGACGGACACGGCGTAAGCCAACTTCACATGCATTGAATGGTCTCCCGCGCCTTGCCAAAAACCGATTTCAAAGCCATTCAGACCTGAAAACGGGCGCATTGTAACTCCATTTATAGGCCGCCAATAATCCTGATTCGATGGGGTTTTCCTGCATTGCAACCAATTTTGAGAGACGGTCCGGAACGGCGAGAGCAACCGGGTTGCACCGCGATTATGAATTACGGTTGCAATTACAATTTCTATACGCAAAAAAAAGCGCGCCCGGAGGCGCGCTTTGGTGTTCCGCAGGTGCGATGCGGCAATCAGGCGGCGGGCGGCAGGTTCAACCCGCGCGGCAGCGGAAACGACACGTTTTCCTCGATGCCGTCGAGCGCGCGGACATTGCGCACGCCGAGCTCGCGCAGCCGCGCGATCACGGCCTGGGCGAGCACTTCGGGCGCCGACGCGCCGGCCGTCACGCCGATGCGACGCTTGCCGGCGACCCATGCCGGATCGATCTGGTCCGGCGCATCGACCATGTACGCGTCCACGCCGCGCTTCTCGGCCACTTCGCGCAAGCGGCTCGAATTCGAGCTGTTCGGACTCCCGACGACGATCACGACATCGCACTGCGGCGCCATGAACTTCACCGCGTCCTGACGGTTCTGCGTCGCGTAGCAGATGTCCTGCTTCTTCGGCTCGCGGATCTTCGGATATTTCGCTTTCAGCGCCGCGATGATCTCGGCCGCATCGTCGACGGACAGCGTCGTCTGCGTGACGAGCGCGATGCGCTCGGGATCGGCGAGCTCGAGCTTCTGCACGTCTTCGACGCTCTCGACGAGATGCATGCCGCGCTCGACCTGCCCCATCGTGCCTTCGACTTCAGGATGGCCCTTGTGCCCGATCATGACGATGTCGACGCCGTCCTGGCGCATCTTCGCCACCTCGACGTGCACCTTCGTGACGAGCGGGCAGGTTGCGTCGTAAATGCGCAGCCCGCGCACGTCGGCCTCGTCGCGCACGGCCTTCGACACGCCGTGTGCACTGAAGATCACGGTGTTGCCGGCCGGCACTTCCTCGAGTTCCTCGACGAAGATCGCGCCTTTCTTCTTCAGATCCTCGACCACGTACTTGTTGTGGACGATCTCGTGGCGGACATAGATCGGCGCACCGTGCATCGCGATCGCGCGCTCGACGATCTCGATCGCGCGGTCGACGCCTGCGCAGAAACCGCGCGGCTGGGCCAGCAGGATTTCGGCATCGGCGGCAACGGTCTGCCCGGACAGCGTGTCGGTGGTACTCATGATTACAGGATTCCGATGATTTTCACTTCGAACGTGAGCGCCTGGCCCGCGAGCGGATGATTGAAGTCGAACAGCGCGGAGGTCTCGCTGACTTCCTTCAGCACCCCCGCGTACCGGCCACCGTCCGGCGCGTTGAACTCGATCAGCTCGCCCGGCGTGAAATCGTCGCCGACCATCCCGTTCTCGCGCAGCGTCGACAGCGTCACGCGCTGGAGCATGTCGGGATTACGGGGACCGAACGCCTGTTCGGGCGTTAGCTGAAAAGTCGAGTGGTCGCCGACCCTGAGCCCCATCAAAATCTGTTCCAGCGAGGGCGCCAGTTGCCCCGCGCCCAGCAACAGCGTGGCCGGCTTGTCGGAGAAGGTGTTGACGATGTCGGCGCCGTCGGCCAGTGCCAGCCGGTAATGCAACGTGACGTGGGAACCGGGCTTCACTTCGGATAGATCGATGAGGCTCATGAATTACTCGTTCAGTCGGCGCCCGAAACGGCCGAAAGGCCCGGCGCAAAGCCAATATTGTAAGTCACCTGAGCGCGCAAGGCGGAAAGTGCGACGACGTCGCGCACACCGCCCGCCGCCAATGGAGTTTCGACCATGCTGTCACCGTGCCCCACCCTGCCGCCGGCCGAATGCCGCGACACCGCCGATGCGCCGGCCGATCCGGCCCGCCGCAACCGTGCTGGCGGGCCGCGCAAGCGCCGCCCGCCGAACTGGCAGCCCCATCTGCCGCGCGAACGGCTGCTGGAGCGCGGGCCGGCTGCGTTGACGGACGCCGAATTGATCGCGCTGGTGCTCGGCACGGGCGGCGGCGGGCACGACGTGTTCGTCAGCGCCCGCGCGCTGCTCGAACGGTTCGGCGACTCGCTGCGCCGGATGCTCGATGCCGATCCCGACGAATTCGAAACGCATCCCGGCATCGGCGTCGCGCGATCGGCGCGGCTGATCGCGGTGACCGAACTCGTGCGGCGCGCGCTTGCCGAAAAGGCGCCCGAACGGATGCAGATCGGCTCCCCGGGCGCGGTCGAGGATTTTTTGCGGCTCATGATCGGCACGCGCCCGTACGAAGTGTTCGTCACGTTGTATCTCGATGCCCGTCACGGCCTCATCGATACGGAAGAAAGCGCGCGCGGCTCGCTGACGCGCATGGCCGTCTACCCGCGCGAGATCGTGCGCCGCGCGCTGAAGCAGAACGCCGCGGCGCTGATCGTCGCGCACAACCACCCGTCGGGCGCGGTGCAGCCGAGCGCGGAAGACCGCCGCCTGACCCGCTCGCTGCGCGACGCCCTGCAACTCGTCGACGTGCAGTTGCTCGATCACGTCGTCGTCGGCACCAGCGACACTTTTTCGTTCGCGCGTGCCGGTTGGTTGTAGACTGTGGCGCGGCGGCCCGCCCCAGGGCGCCGCAACGACGATTCGAAATTAGGTTTGATTTTCCTGAACTTTTTCTGCTAGAATCGCCGTCTGTATTTTTTCCAACCAGTTCTAGCCATCGAAGGGCCTTGTCTGTAAGGGCTACGGCGTTCTGAGTGCAGCCATGGATCACGTGGCGGTGCGATGGAACCTTCACCGGCGATCGAACCCCGAATTTAGCGTATTAGGAGTGCTCTCATGGCACGCGTATGCCAAGTAACTGGGAAAGCGCCGATGAGCGGCAACAACGTTTCCCACGCCAACAACAAGACCAAGCGTCGCTTCCTGCCGAACCTGCAAAACCGCCGGTTCTGGGTAGAGAGCGAAAACCGCTGGGTGCGCCTGCGCGTCTCGAACGCCGGCCTGCGCCTGATCGACAAGAACGGCATCGATTCCGTGCTCGCTGACCTGCGCGCACGCGGCGAAGCCTAAGCCCAAGGAGCACAATCATGGCAAAAGGCGCACGCGACAAGATCAAGCTCGAGTCGACCGCTGGCACGGGTCACTTCTACACGACCACGAAGAACAAGCGCAACATGCCGGAAAAGATGGCGATCAAGAAGTTCGATCCCGTCGTCCGCAAGCATGTGGAATACAAAGAAACCAAGATCAAGTAATCTCCGGTTTCTGCCAGCCTGACGGCGAAAGAAAAGCCCCGCACATGCGGGGCTTTTTGTTTTGCGCGCACGCTCGTGCCCGACGCGGTATGCTCTCCCCTTTCCGCGGCCACGGCCGCCGGAACGCACAAGATCAAAAGCGTAATGATGGAGATGCAGCATGAAATTCGACGTGGCGATCGTCGGCAGCGGCCTGGCAGGGCTGTCGGTCGCACTCAATCTGGCCAGCACGCGACGCGTCGCGCTGATCGCGAAACGTTCGATGATGGAGGGCGCAAGCGATAACGCGCAGGGCGGCATCGCGGCCGTCCTCGATTCGGCGGACAGCATCGAGAACCACGTCGACGACACGCTGGTCGCCGGCGGCGGCCTGTGCGACGAAGGCGCGACGCGCTACATCGTCGAACACGGCCGCGAAGCGATCGAATGGCTGATCTCGCAAGGCGTGCCGTTCACGAAGGACGACGCGGCCGAACTCGGTTTCCATCTGACGCGCGAAGGCGGCCACAGTCACCGCCGGATCATCCACGCGGCCGACGCGACCGGCCATGCGGTGCTCGCGACGCTGTCGGAGCGCGCGCGCCAGCATCCGAACATCACGTTCTTCGAAAACCATCACGCGATCGACCTGATCACGTCGGACCGGCTCGGCCTGCCCGGCCGCCGCTGTCACGGCCTGTATGCGCTCGACGTCGACAACGACCGCACGATCACGATCGAGGCGCCGCATACGGTGCTCGCAACGGGCGGCGCCGGCAAGGTCTACCTGTACACGACGAACCCCGACACGGCGACCGGCGACGGCATCGCGATGGCGTGGCGCGCGGGCTGCCGCGTGTCGAACATGGAATTCATCCAGTTCCACCCGACCTGCCTGTTCCATCCATATGCGAAATCGTTCCTGATTTCCGAGGCCGTGCGCGGCGAAGGCGGCCTGCTGAAGCTGCCGGACGGTACGCGCTTCATGCCCGCGCACGATGCGCGCGCCGAGCTTGCGCCGCGCGACATCGTCGCGCGCGCGATCGACTTCGAGATCAAGAAGCGCGGGATCGACTGCGTGTATCTCGACATCAGCCATCAGCCGGAAGCGTTCCTGCGCGAACACTTCCCGACGATCCACGCGCGCTGCCTCGAATTCGGCATCGACATCGCGAAGCAGCCGATCCCCGTCGTGCCGGCCGCGCACTACACGTGCGGCGGCGTCGTGACCGATCTCGCCGGGCGCACCGATCTCGCGGGCCTGTATGCGGTCGGCGAAACGTCGTACACGGGGCTGCACGGCGCGAACCGGCTCGCGAGCAACTCGCTGCTCGAATGCCTCGTGATCGGCCGCGCGGCGGCCGAGGCGATCGAGGCGGCCGGCTTCGATACCGAAACGCTGGCGACGCTGCCCGCGTGGGACGAAAGCCGTGTGTCGGATGCGGACGAGGAAGTCGTCGTCGCGCACAACTGGGACGAGCTGCGCCGCCTGATGTGGAACTACGTCGGCATCGTGCGTACCGACAAGCGCCTCGAACGCGCCAAGCACCGGCTGTCGCTGCTGCGCGACGAGATCCACGAGTACTACGCAAACTTCCGCGTGACGCGCGACCTGCTCGAACTGCGCAATCTCGTCGACGTCGCGACGCTGATCGTGAAGAGCGCGCACTCGCGCCGCGAAAGCCGCGGATTGCACTACAGCCGCGACTGGCCGCACACGCTGCCGAAGGCGCTGCCGAGCGTACTCACGCCGCGCGCGCGCCGCTGAGCGGCACGCCCTTCCCGGCTTCGGCCGCACAAGAAAAAAGCCGTTGGCGTTTGCGCGCCAACGGCTTTTTCGTCTGATCGTTTAACGCTCGGTCAGTCGACGATTCGCATCGAATAGTCCGTCGCGCGCACGTCCTTCGTCAGTGCGCCGATCGAGATGCGATCGACGCCGGTCTCCGCGAACGCGCGCACCGTATCGAAATTGACGCCGCCGGACACTTCGAGCACGGCCTTGCCATCCGTCACGCGCACGGCTTCACGCATCATGTCGAGCGTGAAGTTGTCGAGCAGAATCGACTGCGCGCGATGCGCAAGCGCCGTGTCGAGCTGCGCAAGCGTCTCGACCTCGACCTGCACGGGCACGCCCGACTGCAGCGCGAACGCCGCGTCGAGCGCCTCGCCGACGCCGCCCGCCGCCGCGATGTGGTTCTCCTTGATCAGGATGCCGTCATACAGCGCGAGACGCTGGTTTTCGCCGCCGCCGACGCGCACCGCGTATTTCTGCGCGAGCCGCAGGCCCGGCAGCGTCTTGCGCGTATCGAGGATCTTCGCGCGTGTGCCTTCGACGCGATCGACGTAACGGCGCGTCGCGGTCGCGACGCCCGACAACAGTTGCAGGAAATTCAGCCCGTTGCGCTCGGCCGTCAGCAGCGCGCGCGCCGGCCCCTCGAGTTCGCAGACGGTCGAATCGGGCATCATCCGGTCGCCTTCCCGATAGCGCCATTGCACGACGATCGCCGGATCGATCCGGCCGATAACGGCCTCGAACCACGGTACACCGCACAGCACGGCTTCCTCGCGCACGATGATGCGCGCGCGGCGATGCCCGCCGGCCGGCACGAGCCGCCCGGTCTGGTCGCCGGTGCCGACGTCTTCCGCGATAGCATCGGCCACGTTGCGCGCGATCGCGTCCTCGAATGCCGCGCCGTATTGCTCGCGGACGATGTCGAACAGCGGGGATACTGCGCTCGTCGTACCGCCCCCAAGGACGGCGGCCGCCCTGTCGGCGGAAGCCGTGCATGGGACCGGAGTAAGCGCTGAAGCGCCAACTCCGATCGACAGAGAACGAATGTGAGCGTGCGGGCCGTCCATTACGCAGCCCCCACGTTCGCGAACAGTTGCTGGTCGCGCTGCAGATCGCCGCTCGCCTGCACGCGCTTTTTCTGCGCGGCCGCGAAATCGAGCATCCGGTCGATCGGCAGACGCGCGCGCTCGCCGATCGCGGGATCGACGAAGATCTCGTTGTGACCGCGTTCGAGCACGTCGGCAAGGTTCGCGAGACCGTTCATCGCCATCCACGGGCAGTGCGCGCAGCTCTTGCAGGTCGCGCTGTTGCCGGCCGTCGGCGCCGCGATGAAGGTCTTGCCGGGCGCCGCGAGCTGCATCTTGTGCAGGATGCCGAGATCGGTCGCGACGATGAAACGCGTCGCGTCGAACTTGACGGCCGCGTCGATCAGTTGCGTGGTCGAGCCGACGACATCGGCCTGCGCGACGACGTTTTCCGGCGATTCGGGATGGACGAGCACCTTCGCGTCCGGATATTCGGCACGCAGCAGATCGAGCTCGATACCCTTGAACTCGTCGTGCACGAGGCACGAGCCCTGCCACAGCAGCATGTCCGCGCCGGTTTTCTTCTGAATATAGCTGCCGAGATGGCGATCGGGCGCCCAGATGATCTTCTCGCCGCGCGCGTGCAGGTCGGCAACGATCTCGAGGCCGATCGACGACGTGACCATCCAGTCCGCGCGTGCCTTCACGGCTGCGCTGGTGTTCGCGTAGACCACCACGGTGCGGTCGGGATGCGCATCGCAAAACGCCGAGAATTCATCGACCGGACAGCCGAGGTCGAGCGAACAGGTCGCGTCGAGATCGGGCATCAGGATCCGCTTGTTCGGACTCAGGATCTTCGCGGTTTCGCCCATGAAGCGCACGCCGGCGACGACCAGCGTCTGCGCGTCGTGATCGCGGCCGAAGCGGGCCATTTCGAGCGAATCGGCAACGCAGCCGCCCGTTTCGTCGGCCAACTCCTGCAATTCGGCATCCACGTAGTAGTGCGCGACCAGCACGGCCTTTTCACGCACGAGCAACGCCTTGATGCGCGCCTTCAGCGCGGCGCGCTCCTCGGGGGACGGCGTATCGGGTACTTTTGCCCATGCCTGTCCGACACCGCAGACCGCGCCTGCCGCGATCGGACGGTCGTACTCGACGGGTTTGATCGTCGATTGCATCTCCATATCTCCTGTCGGCGGGAGTGGGTGCTCCAGCACTTGCTCCCCCGCCCAATGCTTCGCGGTCGACCGACGTGAGCGCTTCAGCACTGACTCCGGATCCATGCAAAGCTCAACCCTGCCGACGGCCACCTCGAAAACCGCCGGCTCAAATGAAAAAACCCCGCCAACGCGGGGTTTGTGACGTCCTTAGATTCTAATCGATTTCGAATCAGGCGTAGCGACGCAGGCGTGTCGCGAATTCCTGCAGCGCCTTGATGCCGCTTTGTTCTGCGCGATGGCACCAATCCTGCAATTGCGCGAGAAGCTGTTCGCGCGACGCGGTCGAGCGATCCCAGATCGCGGCGAGATCCTGGCGCAACTGGAAGTACGTGTGCAGCTTCTGGCTGTTCGCGAAGATTTCCGGCAGCAGCTTCTTCTGCGGCTCGTCGAGGCCGTCGGCGTCCTTGTGGAACCACTTGCGCGCGCCGCGCATCAGCTGGTACTTCTCGCTCGAACCGAGTTCCTTCAGGTGCGCGAGCTCCTGGGCGTACGCACGCTTCACGGCCTTGCCGTAGCGCGCCATCACTTCGTAGCGGTTCGACAACACGGCCTGCAGCGTTTCCTGGTCGAGCACCGTCTTCGGCTTGTTCAGGCGCGGCGTCGGTGCGACCTTCTTCACCTTCGCGAGACCGAACGCCGACATGATGCGGATGTACATCCAGCCGATGTCGAACTCGTACCACTTGTTCGACAGCTTCGCCGACGTCGCGAACGTGTGGTGGTTGTTGTGCAGTTCTTCGCCGCCGATCACGATGCCCCACGGGAACAGGTTCGTGCTCGCGTCGGCCGAATTGAAGTTGCGATAACCCCAGAAGTGACCGAAGCCGTTGACGACACCAGCCGCCCAGAACGGAATCCAGACCATCTGCACGGCCCACACGGTCAGACCGAGCACGCCGAACAGCGCGACGTCGATCACCATCATGATGCTGATGCCGAGGATCGGGTACTTCGAGTAGAGATTGCGTTCGATCCAGTCGCTCGGCGTGCCGTGACCAAACTTGCGCATCGTCTCTTCGTTCTTCGCTTCCGCGCGATACAGCTCGGCGCCTTCGAGGAACACCTTCCAGATGCCGCGCGTCTGCGGGCTGTGCGGATCTTCCTCGGTCTCGCACTTCGCGTGGTGCTTGCGGTGAATCGCGGCCCACTGGCCCGTCAGCATGCCGGTCGTCATCCACAGCCAGAGGCGGAAGAAGTGGCTCGCGATCGGATGCAGCTCCAGCGCGCGGTGCGCCTGGCAGCGGTGCAGGTAGACCGTCACGCCGATGATCGTGACGTGCGTGACGGCAAGCGCGAACAGCGCGACCTGCCACCACGAGAAATGCAGGAGCCCGTGGGAAAGAAAATCGAGCAGGGAATTCAACAAGGCAGTTACCTGTGATGAGATGAGTGCGACGCCGGCTCGCGCAGGCGTCAGAAAAATGAAAGCATACCGCGTGTAGACCTGAATTTTACTTCAACCGTTCCAAGTCTTTGTAAAAAATGAATATTTTCTTGCCCTGACGCAACAAGGGCAGTCCAGAGGCGGACTTGGAATGGCCCGCGATCCGGTTTCGACCGCGGGGTCGGTACGATTGCGCGCCTACGCGGCCGGCGCGCGCCCGTCCGCCACGCCGTTGCCGGCCGCCGGACCGCCGGCCGCCGGATCGTGCGGGGCCACGGCACCCGCCGCGGGAAAGCCGTCCGGCAACCCGACGACGCGCACTTCGCGCTGCGGAAACGGAATCGAGATCCCGTGCTCGCTGAACAGCCGCCAGATGTTGCGGTTCACGGTCGAACGCACGCCCGACGTGCCTTTCGCCGAATCCTCGATCCAGAAGCCGAGCTCGAGGTCGATCCCGTCCGCGCCGAAGCTCACCAGATACGGGGTCGGCGCGGGCTCGGCCAGCACGCGCGGCACGCCCTTCGCGGCATCGGCGAGCAATGTGAGCGCATGCTCGACATCGCTCGTGTACGCGACCTGCACCGCGACCTTCGCGTAACCGCGCGTCAGGTACGACGACTGGTTCTGCACGACGTCGGTGATCAGCTTCTCGTTCGGGATCAGCGTCTCGTTGCCGTCGAGGCCGCGCACGACCGTGTAGCGCGTGCGGATCTGCGTGACGACGCCCTGCAGCCCGCCGACGCTGATCGCGTCGCCGAGCCGCAGCGAGCGGTCGAGCAGGATGATGAAGCCCGATACGTAGTTGCTCGCGACCTTCTGCAGCCCGAAGCCGAGGCCGACGCCCACCGCGCCGCCGAACACGCCGAGCACCGTCACGTCGATGCCGACGAGCGACAGCCCGATCAGGATCGCCGCGAACACGAGCAGCGCGCGGCCGACCCGCGACAGCACGACCTTCAGGTTCGCATCGAGCGTGCTCGCACGCGTGAGGCGATCCTCGAGCACCGAGCCGAGCCACATCGCGACCATCAGCGTCACGCAGACCCACAGCGCGCCGGAGATCAGCGACAGCAGCGTCAGGTGCGCATTGGCGACGCGGAACTGCACGCTGTCGAGCCAGCCGAGCACGTCGCGCTGGATGCCGAGCACGGTCAGCACCATCGCGGCCCACACGATGGTCGATACGATCTTCTCGACGATCGACAGCCACGCATGCGTGTGGCCATCTCGCGCGAACACGCGCCGCGCGAAGAAGAACAGCACGTAGATCAGCCCGATGCCGAACAGCGGCACGAGCGCGAGCGACAGCAGCGACGTCGACATGAACGGGTCGAACGCGAGCTGCGCGGCGCCCGCGAAGACGCCCCCGAATAACGGGAACAACGCGCGCTTCAGGCTTTGCGCGCCCGCGCCGGGCGCGCGTCCGGCCGCCCGGCGGCGCGCATCGATGCGGCCGTGCACGAAGCGCGCGGCCACCCACGCGAAACACAGCGCGCCGACGAGGATCGCCGCCTGCCAGATCATCACCGGCTGGTGGAAATCGCGAATCACCGACGCCAGCCGGTGCGACAGCAGGCGGCTTTGCAGATTCTCCATCGTCCGTCCGGCCTGTCGTTACTGCACGCGGCGTTCGAGCACCGCGGCGAAGAAGCCGTCGGTCGCGTGACGATGCGGCCACAGCGACAGGTAGTCGCCGGTCTCGAGCTCGATGCGCTGGTCGGCCAGCACCTTCTGCGCCGGCACCAGCACGAACTCGGGATGATCGGCCAGGAACTGTTCGACGATGCGCTCGTTCTCGGCGTCGAGCACGCTGCAGGTCGCATAGATGAGCCGGCCGCCCTTCTTCACGAGGCGCGCGGCGCTCGCGAGAATCGACGCCTGCTTCGGCGTCAGCTCGTCGATCGCGGTGCGCGACTGGCGCCACTTCAGGTCCGGATTGCGACGCAGCGTGCCGAGGCCGCTGCACGGCGCGTCGACCAGCACGCGGTCGATCTTGCCGGCGAGCCGCTTGATCTTCGCGTCATGCTCGCTGTCGATCAGCACCGGGTTCACGTTCGACAGCCCGCTGCGCGCGAGGCGCGGCTTCAGCTTCGCGAGGCGCTTTTCCGACACGTCGAACGCATAGAGGCGCCCGGTCGAGCGCATCATCGCGCCCAGCGCGAGCGTCTTGCCGCCGGCGCCCGCGCAGAAATCGACGACCATCTCGCCACGGCGCGGCGCGACGAGCGAACACAGCAGCTGGCTGCCTTCGTCCTGCACCTCGATCTGGCCTTCCTCGAACAGCTTCAGGCGCGTCAGCGCCGGCTTGCCGACGACGCGCACGCCGAACGGCGCGAACGGCATCGCGCCCGCGTCGATACCGTTCGCGCGCAGCGCGTCGATCACCTGGTCGCGGGTCGCCTTCTGCGCGTTGGCACGCAGGTCGAGCGGCGCCGGGTAGTTCAGCGCGGCGGCGAGCTGCGCGAGTTCCTCGGCGTCGAATCGGGCCGACAGCGCCTGGTGGATCCAGTCGGGCAGGTTCGTGCGCACGCGCACCGGCAGGCTCGCCGGATCGATCTTCGACACGTGCTCGAGCCACGCGGACTCGGTGTCGGACAAAAACGGCCGCAGCGCGTTACGGCCGGCCGTCTGCATCAGGCCGAGCAGCGTGAGACGCCGCGCGGGCGTGCCCGTGCCGCTCTCGGCCAGGTGCGAAAACTCCATCTTGCGGCGCAGCACCGCGAAGACCGCCTCGGCGATCACGCCGCGCTCGGCATGCCCGAGCTTCGGGTGCGCGCGGAAGAACCGGCTCGTCGTCGCGTCGGCGGGGCCGGCGAACTTCAGCACCTCGGCCAGCAGGGTCTCGGTCTGGCCAATCAGGAATCCGTGCAGCTTCATACACCCTCACTCGTTTCGGTTTGCGGTTGATCCGCGAAAATCCAGCGTGCTTCTTCCGGCGCCACGACGGCACGGCCGTTCTCGAGGCGCAAGCGCCCCTCGACGAACCAGCGCACCGCGCGCGGATACAACACGTGCTCGACCGTCAGCACGCGCTGCGCGAGCGCGGCCGCGTCGTCGCCCGTACGCACGGGCACCGCGCCCTGCGCGACGATCGCGCCGCTGTCGAGTTCGGGAATCACGAAGTGAACGGTCACGCCGTGCAGCGCGACGCCCGCATCGAGCGCCTGCTGGTGCGTGTGAATCCCCTTGAAGCTCGGCAGCAGCGACGGGTGGACATTCAGCAACCGACCCTCATATCGTCTGACGAATGCCGGCGTGAGGATGCGCATGAAGCCTGCGAGGACGACGAGATCGGGCGCGAAACGGTCGATCTCCGCGGCAAGTGCCGCGTCGAAGCTGTCGCGGCCATCGAACGAACGGTGGTCGACCACCGCGGTCGCCACCCCGTGCGACGCGGCAAAAGCCAGGCCGGCCGCATCGGGCCGGTTGGCGATCACGGCGGCAACCTCGGCAGGCCAGCGTTCCTGCGCGCACGCGCGGACAATGGCCTCCATGTTGCTGCCGCGACCGGAAATCAGGATCACGAGTTTTTTCATCCGCGAATTTTACCATTCGCCCCCGCGTTTCCCGCCTTCTCGGCCGCCGGCCCGCCCGAACGTTTATAATCTTCTGCTTTGCGGCATCCCACCGCCCATTCCCCGACGCTGCATCCGCTATCGTGAAAGTCTTCCGCGGCCTGCCCAACGCCGAGAGCCGCGCCCCGTGCGCGCTGACGATCGGCAACTTCGACGGTGTCCATCGCGGCCACCAGGCCCTGCTCGCGCGCGTGCGCGCGGCAGCGGACGCGCGCGGCCTGCCCGTGTGCGTGATGACTTTCGAGCCGCATCCGCGCGAATTCTTCAATCCGGCCGGCGCGCCGCCGCGCATCGCGATGCTGCGCGACAAGCTCGAGGCGCTGCGTGAACACGGTGTCGACCGCGTCGTCGTCGAGCACTTCAATCACACGTTCGCCAGCCAGTCGCCCGAAGCGTTCGTCGAGCGCACGCTCGTCGGCGGGCTGCATACGCGCTGGATGATGGTCGGCGACGATTTCTGCTATGGCGCGAAGCGCGCGGGCACCTTCGACACGCTGAAGGCGGCCGGCGAGCAGCACGGCTTCGAGGTCGAGCAGATGGGCACGGTGGCCGGCAGCGACGGCACGCGCATCTCGAGCTCGGGCGTGCGCGCCGCGCTCGCGGCGGGCGATCTCGACGGCGCCGCGCAGGCGCTCGGCCACGGTTATGCGATCAGCGGGCACGTCGCGCACGGGCTCAAGCTCGGCCGCGACCTCGGCTTCCCGACACTGAACCTGCCGATCGCGCACAAGCGGCCGGCACTCGCGGGCATCTTCGTCGTGCAGGTGCACGGCCTCGGTCCCGACCCGCTGCCGGGCGTCGCGAGCCTCGGCCTGCGCCCGACCGTCGACGATTCGGGCCGCGTGCTGCTCGAGGTCCACCTGCTCGACTGGCACGGCGATGCGTACGGCAAGCTCATCCGCGTCGAATTCCTGAAGAAGCTGCGCGACGAGGCGAAGTTCGACGATCTCGAGGCGCTGTCGCGCGCGATCGCACTGGACGTCGCAAATGCGCGCGCGTATTTCGTCGAGCGCGACCGTGCGCCGGGCAGCCGCGCGACGGGTTTCGCGACGTCGGCAACCGACCGAATTAGCTGATCCGGACGGCGGCGCCCCGCGCGCCGCACCCTCGCGCCGCTCACTCGCGCGCATCCCCGATTCACGACGCTCGCGCGTCTCCCGATTTGATAGCGATCCCATCATGAGCAACAAGAAAGCCGATTCGAAACCGCAGGCCAAGTATCCGGTCAACCTGCTCGACACGCCGTTCCCGATGCGCGGCGACCTGCCCAAGCGCGAGCCGCAGTGGGTCAAGGAATGGGAAGAGCGCGGCCTCTACGACAAGATCCGCGCGGCCAGCAAGGGCCGGCCGAAGTTCATCCTGCACGACGGCCCCCCGTATGCGAACGGCGACATCCACCTCGGCCATGCCGTCAACAAGATCCTGAAGGACATCGTCGTCAAGTCGCGCAACATGGCCGGCTTCGACGCGCCGTACGTGCCGGGCTGGGATTGCCACGGGATGCCGATCGAGATCCAGATCGAGAAGCAGTTCGGCAAGTCGCTGCCGGCGGCCGAAGTGATGAGCAAGGCACGCGCGTACGCGACCGAGCAGATCGAGAAGCAGAAGGTCGGCTTCAAGCGCCTCGGCGTGCTCGGCGACTGGGCCAACCCGTACAAGACGATGAACTTCGTCAACGAGGCGGAAGAGCTCCGCGCGCTCGGCAAGATCATCGAGAAGGGTTACGTGTATCGCGGGCTGAAGCCGGTGAACTGGTGCTTCGACTGCGGCTCGGCGCTCGCGGAAGCGGAAGTCGAGTACAAGGACCGCACCGACCCGACGATCGACGTGATGTTCGCGTTCGCGGAACCGGAAAAGACCGCGCAGGCGTTCGGCCTGCCGGCGCTGCCGCGCGCCGAAGGCGGCATCGTGATCTGGACCACCACGCCGTGGACGATCCCGGCGAACCAGGCGCTGAACCTTCATCCGGAAATCGTCTACGCGCTGGTCGACACCGAGCGCGGGCTGCTGATCATCGCGGAAGAGCGCGTTGCCGCGTGCATGGCAGAGTTCAAGCTGACGGGCCGCGTCGTCGCGACCGCGCCCGGCGTGAAGCTCGCGAACCTGCGGTTCCACCACCCGCTCGCATCGGCCCACCCCGGCTACAAGCGCACCGCGCCCGTCTACCTCGGCGACTACGTGACGACCGACACCGGCACCGGCGTCGTGCACTCGTCGCCCGCGTACGGCATCGAGGACTTCATGTCCTGCAAGGCGCACGGGATGACCGATTCGGACTTCATCAACCCGGTGATGGGCGACGGCCGTTATATCGAATCGCTGCCGCTGTTCGGCGGCCTGTCGATCTGGGACGCGAACCCGAAGATCGTCGAAGCGCTGAACGCCGCCGGCTCGCTGCTGCGCAGCGAGAAGTACACGCACAGCTACATGCACTGCTGGCGCCACAAGACGCCGATCATCTACCGCGCGACGTCGCAGTGGTTCGCCGGCATGGACGTGACGCCGCGCGACGGCAGCAAGACGCTGCGCGAAACGGCGCTCGAAGGCATCGACGCGACCGCGTTCTACCCGTCGTGGGGCAAGCAGCGCCTGTTCAGCATGATCGCGAACCGTCCCGACTGGACGCTGTCGCGCCAGCGCCAGTGGGGCGTGCCGATGGCGTTCTTCGTGCACAAGGAAACCGGCGAGCTGCATCCGCGCACGCTCGAACTGCTCGAGGAAGTCGCGAAGCGCGTCGAGCAGTCGGGCATCGAGGCATGGCAGACGCTCGATCCGCGCGAGCTGATCGGCGACGACGCGAACCTGTACGAAAAGAACCGCGACACGCTCGACGTGTGGTTCGACTCGGGCACGACGCACTGGCACGTGCTGCGCGGCTCGCACAAGGATCAGCTGCAGTTCCCGGCCGACCTGTACCTCGAAGGCTCGGACCAGCATCGCGGCTGGTTCCACTCGTCGCTGCTGACCGCGTCGATGATCGACGGCCGCGCACCGTACAAGGGCCTGCTCACGCACGGCTTCACGGTCGACGGCGAAGGCCGCAAGATGAGCAAGTCGCTCGGCAACGGCATCGACCCGCATGAAGTCGCGAACCGCCTCGGCGCGGAAATCATCCGCCTGTGGATCGCGTCGACCGACTATTCGGGCGAGCTCGCGATCTCCGAGGAAATCCTGAAGCGCGTGACCGAAGGTTATCGCCGCATCCGCAACACGCTGCGCTTCCTGCTCGCGAACCTGTCGGATTTCGACTTCGCGCAGCACGCGGTGCCCGTCGACGAATGGCTCGAGATCGACCGTTATGCGGTCGCGTTCTCGGAGCAACTGCAGACGGAACTGCTCGGCCACTACGAGAAGTACGAATTCCACCCGGTCGTCGCGAAACTGCAGACGTACTGCTCGGAAGATCTCGGCGGCTTCTACCTCGACGTGCTGAAGGACCGCCTGTACACCAGCGCGGCCGATTCGCGCGCACGCCGCTCCGCGCAGACGGCGCTGTATCACCTGACGCACGGCCTGCTGCGCGTGCTCGCGCCGTTCCTGTCGTTCACGGCGGAAGAAGCATGGAAGGTGTTCCAGCCGGCCGGCGAAACGATCTTCACGGAAACGTACTACGCATACCCGGAAGTCGCCGGCTCGGTCGCGCTGATCGAGAAGTGGGCGCTGCTGCGCGACGTGCGCGGCAATGTGACGAAGGCGCTCGAGGAAGCACGCACCGCGAACCGCATCGGTTCGTCGCTGCAGGCCGAAGTGGCCGTGCACGCGAGCGGCGCGCGCTACGACGCGCTCACGAGCCTCGGCGAAGACCTGAAGTTCGTGCTGATCACGTCGGCCGCAACCGTCGTCAAGGTCGACGACGAAGCGCAGGAAAGCGTCGACGTGGCCGCATCGAAGTACCAGAAGTGCGAACGCTGCTGGCACTACCGCGAGGATGTCGGCGCGCACGCCGATCATCCGACGCTGTGCGGCCGCTGCTTCTCGAACCTGTTTGAAAACGGCGAAATCCGGAGCGCTGCTTAACTATGGCGAAAACCCTGTCGAAACCGGCCAGCGGCGCGCTTGCGCCCTGGCTCGGCATTTCGCTGATCGTGATCCTGTTCGATCAGTTGTCGAAGATCGCAATCCTGAAGACGTTCGCGTATGGCGCGCAGCATGCGCTGACGTCGTTCTTCAATCTCGTGCTGGTGTACAACCGCGGCGCCGCGTTCGGTTTCCTGTCGACCGCGAGCGGCTGGCAGCGCTGGGCGTTCACCGCGCTCGGGATCGGCGCGACGCTCGTGATCTGCTTCCTGCTGAAGCGCCATGGCCACCAGCGGCTGTTCAGCGTGTCGCTCGCACTGATCCTCGGCGGTGCGCTCGGCAACGTGATTGACCGGCTCGTCTACGGTCACGTGATCGACTTCCTCGATTTCCACCTCGGCGCCTGGCATTTCCCGGCGTTCAACCTCGCCGATTCCGCGATCACGGTCGGCGCGGTGCTGCTGATCTACGACGAACTGCGTCGCGTGCGCGGCTCGCGCTAAGCGCGCATACTCGGCGTCGACGGCCGGCCTCGCGCCGGCCGTCCCGTTTGAACCTTGGAGGCCTGAGTTGGCACACGCAGAACTCGCAGGAAAACACCTCGTTCTCGGCCTGACAGGCGGCATCGCCTGCTACAAGATCGCCGAGCTCACGCGGCTGCTGACCAAAGCCGGCGCGACCGTGCAGGTCGTGATGACGGAAGCCGCCGCCCAGTTCATCACGCCCGTCACGATGCAGGCGCTGTCGGGCCGGCCCGTCTTCACGAGCCAGTGGGACGCGCGCATCGACAACAACATGGCGCACATCGACCTGTCGCGCGAAGCCGACGCAATCGTGATCGCGCCCGCGTCGACGGACTTCCTCGCGAAGCTCGCGCACGGGTTCGCGGACGATCTGCTGTCGACGCTGTGCGTCGCGCGCGACTGCCCGTTGCTCGTCGTCCCCGCGATGAATCGCCAGATGTGGCAAAACCCGGCCACGCAGCGCAACGCCGCGCAACTGCGCGCGGACGGCGTGTCGGTGCTCGGCCCGGATTCGGGCGCGCAGGCGTGCGGCGAAGTCGGCGACGGCCGCATGCTCGAGCCCGAGGCGATCTATGAAGCGATCGTCGCGCACTTCGCGCCGAAGGTGCTCGCGCACCGGCGCGTGCTGATCACGGCCGGCCCGACGTTCGAACCGCTCGACCCCGTGCGCGGCCTCACGAACCGCTCGAGCGGCAAGATGGGCTTCGCGCTCGCGCGCGCCGCGCAGCAGGCCGGCGCCGACGTGCATCTCGTCGCGGGGCCGGTGGCGCTCGACACGCCGTGGGGCGTCTACCGCCAGGACGTGCAGACCGCGCAGCAGATGTACGACGCGGTGATGCATGCCGTCACCGATGCCGACATCTTCATCGCGGTGGCCGCGGTCGCCGACTGGCGCGTCGACCAGCCGGCCGAGCACAAGATGAAGAAGACGGCCGACCGCAAGATGCCGGCGCTCGCGTTCGTCGAGAACCCCGACATCCTCGCGTCCGTCGCGGCGCTGCCCGATCCGCCGTTCTGTGTGGGGTTCGCGGCCGAAAGCGGCGACCTCGACGTGCACGGCGACGAAAAGCGCAAGCGCAAGAACGTGCCGCTGCTCGTCGGCAATCTCGGCCCGCTGACGTTCGGCCGCGACGACAACGAAGTCGTGCTGTTCGAGGCCGCCGGCCTCACGCGCCTGCCGCGCGCACCGAAGGACGAACTCGCGCATGTGCTCGTCGCGGAAATCGCGAAGCGCCTGCCCGACAACCGCCTGATCTGATCTCCCGTGCGGCGGCCAGCGCCGCCGCGCCCTTCCCGACCGATTCGACGACCGCATGAAACTCGACCTGAAGATTCTCGACGCGCGCATGCGCGACTACCTGCCCGCCTATGCAACCACCGGCAGCGCAGGCCTCGACCTGCGCGCCTGCCTCGACGCGCCGGTGACGCTGCAACCGGGCGAAACGACGCTCGTGCCGACGGGCCTCGCGATCCACCTCGCCGATCCGGGTTATGCGGCGCTGATCCTGCCGCGCTCGGGCCTCGGCCACAAGCACGGCATCGTGCTCGGCAACCTCGTCGGCCTGATCGACTCCGACTACCAGGGCCAGTTGATGATCTCGACGTGGAACCGCGGCCAGACCGAGTTCGTGCTGAACCCGTTCGAGCGGCTCGCGCAGCTCGTGATCGTGCCGGTCGTGCAGGCGCAGTTCAACATCGTCGACGACTTCGCCGAAAGCGATCGCGGCGCAGGCGGATTCGGCAGCACCGGCCGCCACTGAGCGGCACAGCAAAAAAAGGGGCCTCGCGGCCTAATGCCGTTCAGTTAAGCAACTGAACGGCATTTTTGTTTGTGGCGAGAGCCTGT
>NZ_LDWR01000055.1 GCF_001039005.1 Burkholderia cepacia | reverse complement strand
CAGCAGCGCCGCGCGCGCGGCGTCGCGGCCGATGTCGACATCGAACGCCTGACGACGCAGGTCGAGACCACGCGCGCGTCGCTGATCCCGCTCGACGCGCAGGTGACGGAATCGCTCGACCGGCTCGCGATCCTGACGGGCCGCGCGCCGGGTGCGCTCGACGCCGCGCTGTCGGCATCGGACGCCCCGCTGCCGACGTTGCCCGGCAGTGTCGCGATCGGCGATCCGGCCGCGCTGCTGAAGCAGCGCCCCGACATTCGCGCGGCCGAACGCCGGCTCGCGTCGAGCAATGCGCAGATCGGCGAGCATGTCGCCGACTATTTCCCGAAGGTGACGCTGCTCGGCGATCTCGGCTTCAGCGCGACGGACCCCGGCCATCTGTTCCGCAAGCAGAACTTCACCTGGGTCGGCGCGCCGTACCTGCAATGGAACATTCTCGACTTCGGCCGCACACGCGGCGCGGTACGCGCGGCCGAAGCGTCGCGCGATGAAGCGGAAGCGAACTATCAGAAGGCGGTGCTCGGTGCATTACAGGATGCCAACACGTCATTGCAGCGCTACGGGCACCAGCGCGAGCACGTCGTGGCACTCACCAAGGTGCAGACGTCGGCCGTGCATGCCCGGTCGCTGATGGACGAGCGCTATCGCGCGGGCGTCGCATCGATGATCGACCTGCTCGATACGCAACGCGAGGCGCTGTCCGCGCAGCAGAACGTGATCGCCGGGCAAGCCGAACTGATCAAGGACTACGTGTCGCTGCAGAAGAGCCTCGGGCTCGGGTGGCAGACGAACGCGGGTTGACGGTGCCGGCGCGATACATGCACGATTGCGGTGTCTCGCGCAGCGCAACAACTCATTGCGTGCGCAACAATCCTCGTTCGTTTCCTCCGCAACGAACGGGCCCGCGCCGCATCGACGCCGCGGCTATCGAAAACATATCGAATATCAATTAGCCAATCGTCTGACGATCTCTTTTAATTCAGTCGGCTTCCCCACCACCGACCGGATTCAAGGAGTTCCATCGTCATGTCCTCATCCTCCCATCGCGTGCCGAGACGCGCAGTCGCCGCGATCTGCGTTGCGCTCTCCGCTTCTTCGTACGCCGCCGAACTTACCCGCGACACCGGCGCGCCCGTCGGCGACAACCAGAATTCGCAGACGGCCGGCCCTGCCGGCCCCGTGCTGCTGCAGGACTCCGCGCTCATCGAGAAACTGCAGCGCTTCGATCGCGAGCGCATTCCGGAACGCGTCGTGCATGCGCGCGGCACCGGCGCATTCGGCGAGTTCGTGCCGAGCGCCGACATCTCCGACCTGACGAAAGCGAAGGTCTTCACACCGGGCACCCGCACGCCGGTGTTCGTGCGCTTCTCCACCGTGATGGGCTACCGCGGTTCGCCCGAGCAGGCACGCGATCCGCGCGGCTTCACGGTGAAGTTCTATACGCAGCAGGGCAACTGGGACATGGTCGGCATCAACTGGCCGGTGTTCTTCATTCGCGACGGCATCAAGTTCCCCGACTTCGTTCACGCGAACAAGCCGAGCGCCGTGACCGGCGTGCAGGATCCGAACCTCGCGTTCGACTTCTTCGCGAACACGCCCGAAGCGACCCACATGCTGACGATGCTTTACACGGATGCGGGCATGCCCGATTCGTATCGTCACATGGACGGCTTCGCGGTGCATGCGTTCAAGTTCGTCAATGCGCAAGGCGACGTGCACTACGTGAAGTTCCACTGGAAGAGCCAGCAAGGCGTGCACGGCCTGCGTCCGCAAGACATCGCCGCGTCGATCGGACGCGACTGGAACATGATGACGAACGACCTGTACGGCGCGCTGAAGCAAGGCGACTACCCGAAATGGGATCTGTACGTGCAAGTGCTCACGCCGAAGGACCTGAACCGCTTCGACTTCGATGCGCTCGACGACACGAAGGTCTGGACCGGCGTACCGGAACGCAAGATCGGCACGATGACGCTGAATCGCGTGCCCGACAACTACTTCCAGTCGACCGAGGAATCGGCGTTCGCGCCGTCGCGGCTGGTGCCGGGCATCGAACCGTCCGAAGACCGGATGTTGCAGGATCGCCTGTTCGCGTACGCCGACACGCAGATGTACCGGCTCGGTGCGAACTACATGGACCTGCCGATCAACCGCCCTGCCGTGCCGGTGGTCAACAACAACCAGGACGGCACGATGAATGCCGGCGACCGCAAGGGCGAGGTGAACTACGAGCCGTCGACGCTGCGCGAGCTCACGCAGGATCCGCAGTACAAGTCCGTGCGCATGGCGCTAGGCGGAACGACGCAGCAGGAAGCGATCCACAAGAAGCTGCTGTTCCGCCAGGCCGGCGAGTACTACCGTGGCCTGTCGCAGCAGGACAGGGACGACCTCGTCACCGCGCTGTCCGGCGATCTCGGCAAGGTGACGAACGCGCACAACCAGTACGCGATGCTGTCGTACTTCTATAAGGCCGACGCCGACTACGGCACGCGCCTCGCGCAGGCCGTCCACGCAAACGTTCAGCAGGTGCAGTCGCTCGCGGCGAAGCTGACCGAGAACTGATCCCGCGGTGCTGTCTCGGTCGACGTGCGCGGTTGCGCCGCGCACGTCGGCCTTATCTCTTCTTCAGGACCTCCCCATGCGATCAGAACGCTTCACGCACGCAATCCGCGCGACCGCAACGGCGCTCGCGCTGGCCGCGATCGCCGGCTGCGCGCACCTTCCCGATCGACCGGTGTACGGCAAGGCCGATCCGGCCGCGCTGCGCCGCTACGACGGCGACTGGTTCGACGCCGCGCGCGTCGGACGCGTCGACATCCTGCGCGCGTTGCGCGACGCCGGTTATCCGGTCGACGCCACCGACAGCCACGGTTATACGGCCGTGATACTCGCGTCCTACGACGGCCAGCCCGCCGCGCTCGACTACCTGCTGTCGGCCGGCGCCGACGCGTGCGGCGGCGATCGCCACGGCAACACGGCGCTGATGGGCGCCCTCTTCAAGAATGAACCCGACATCGCGCGGCGCCTGCTCGACACGCGTTGCCCGATCGATCAGACGAACGGCGCCGGCGAAACCGCGCTGGGGTTCGCGACGCTCTTCAATCGCTTTGAACTGATTCCGCTGCTCGTCGCGCATGGCGCGAATCCGAACCATGTCGATCGGCGCGGCCAGTCGCTGCTGCGGCTCGCGCTGACGCACGACAACGCGGAAGCCGCGGATGCGCTGCGGCACGCCGGCGCCGGGCAGTAACGCGGTTACGCGGTGCCGGCAGGCAGATCGGCCTGCCACTCGATGGCCTCGTTCCGGACCATGCAGCGCCAATCGGACCGGCCGCCTATTCGCGCCCGCGATCGACATCGCGGAGGCTCTTGTGTCCGGAAAAGCCCACGACTTGAAGCGCACATATCTCGTAAAATACGGACCGATGAAGCACGATGATCGCCCATGTCACAGTCGACATCGAGGCCAGCCCGCCGAAGCCAGTGTCGATTCATGGCGTAGTGTCGGCACGCCAATTCACCTCACCCTCACACAGGTTGCAACTTGAAGTCGCATCACCCTTCGCTCCGCCTCCGCCTGTCGACGCTCGTCGCAGCCTTCGCATCGTGTATCGCCATGTCGACGGGTCATGCCGCCGTCAGCCCGTCGCCCAACGTCCGCGCCGCATCGTGGATCGTCGTCGACGGCGAGTCGGGCCAGACGCTCGTCGAACATGACGCCGACGCCGAACGCCAGCCCGCCTCGCTCACCAAGCTGATGACGGCCTATCTCGTGCTCGATGCGCTCAAGCACGGCACCGTGCGATGGGACGAGAAGCTGACCGTCGAGGCGGCCGACATCGGTTCGGTCGGTAACGACGAGGCCAGGATGTATCTCGTGCCCGGCCAGCATGTCCCGGTGAAGGAACTCATCCTGGGTCTCATCGCGGCGTCCGCGAACGACGCGGCACTGGTACTCGCGAAGCGCATCGGCGGCTCGCCCGAAGGGTTCGAGCAGAAGATGAACGCGATGGCGCACCAGCTCGGGATGAACCACACGCACTACACGACGCCATCCGGCATCACGACGCAGGGGAACACCACGACGGCGCGCGACCTGTCGGTGCTGGCGTTGCGCCTGACGAACGATTTTCCGGAGTACTACACTTTCTCGTCCGAGCAGAATTTCTCGTATGGCGCATTCCGCAAGCGCAACAAGAACTGGCTGCTCGGGAAGGATCCTTCCGTCGACGGGATGAAGACCGGTCACACGCAAGCGGCCGGCTACTGCATCGTGGCCACCGCGAAGCGCCGGCAAGCATCGCCGCCGATGACGCGACGCGTATTCGCGGTCGTGCTCGGGGCGCCCACGGCGAACGACCGGATCGCCGGCGCCGGCAGCCTGCTGAACTACGGATTCTCGGCGTACAACGACCAGCCTGCCGCCGGCAGTTCCGGGGCGCACGTGGTTACGCAAAGGGTGCAATAAAGCGTTCGCGCGCCGCCCGTGAATATCTGCGCACTCAGAAAAACTCGTCGAGCAGCCGATAGAACGCGATCCGGTCGGGATCGGGGTGTTCGATCCCGTACCGCGTGAAGAAACGCGTGACCCATTCGCTGCCCAGATCCGCTTCGATATCGCGCGCCGCCAGCGCCAGATCCTGATAACGATCGGCCACCCCCAGGCGTCCGCAGTCGATGAAGCCGGAGAAGCGGCCGTTGTCGGCCATGAGGTTGGGCAGGCACGCGTCGCCGTGTGTGACGACCCTGTCCTCGGTCGACGGCCGGTGCGCGAGAAGCCTCGCGAACAGTGCGTCGAGCGGCACGCCCGTATTCGTGCCGTCGAGGTTGTCCTCGTCGACGAGCCCCGCATGCATCCGCGCGCGGGCCCGCTCGATGCGATGCGCGGCGCCGTGATCGAACGGGCACGTGGCCGGATCGAGCCGATGCAGCGCACGCAGCGCGTCGGCCATGATCGCCACCTTCTCGGCCGGCGCGAGCTGCGCCATGTCGAGGTTTTCACCGCGCACGGCACTCAGCAGCATCCACTCGCGCCCCGCCGCCGACACCACGTCGAGCACCTGCGCGCCCGGCAGGCCTGAGGTATCCAGCCAGCGCAGCCGCGCCGCCTCGTCGTTCAATTCACCCAGCGGCCCGGCCGGCTCGGTCTTGACGAACCGCCGCGATCCGTCGCGCGCATCGAGCCGGAACACCGCGGCATCCGATTGGCCATCCGTCTGCCGCGTCCATCGGCAGCCTGCCAGCATGGGCTTCCAGGCCGCCGGCACGTCGTTCCAGAACTTATCGTCGTCGCTCACGTCGGGCTCGATTCTCGTTGACCGGGTCGCATGCGGGAGGTCGGCGACACCGCGCGAATGTTACAGCGCCGCACCCGGCGACGCCCGCTGACACCGTCTTTTCGACACCTTTCGCCCCCTCCATCGAATCTCCATCTTTCCGCATCAAAGACGCCAACTATTCGACGCACACTCCGACCCGTCAAAGCAGGCAGTGGGCTGCCTGCGATTCCTGGAGTCGCTATGAAGAATCAGAAACGATGCTGCTACGGCGCCGTGTGCGCGCTGGTGGCGGCCATGCTGGCGGGTTGCGGGCCCGCCGAACAGCAGGCTGCCGCACCGGCCACCCCGGTTGCGGCGATGACGCTGGCAGCCGTGCGCCTCGACGTGAGCGAAGACCTGCCGGGCCGCGTCGCGGCCGTGCGGGTCGCCGAGATCCGGCCGCAGGTCAGCGGCATCGTGCAGCGCCGGCTGTTCGAGCAAGGCACCGAAGTGCGCGCGGGCCAGCCGCTGTTCCAGATCAATCCGGCACCGTTCAAGGCCGACATGGATACGGCCGCCGCGTCGCTGCAGCGCGCGCAGGCCGCACTCGAACGCGCGAAAGTGCAGACGGCGCGCTTCAAGCCGCTCGTCGAAGCCGATGCGATCAGCCGCCAGGTGTACGACGACGCCGTGTCGCAACGCGACCAGGCCGCCGCCGACGTCGCGCAGGCCCGCGCGACGCTCGCGCGCCGCCAGCTCGACCTGAAATTCGCGACCGTGGAAGCGCCGATCGCCGGCCGTATCGACCAGGCGCTCGTGACCGAAGGTGCGCTGGTGTCGAGCACCGACAGCCAGCCGATGGCGCGCATCCAGCAGATCGACCAGGTCTACGTGGACGTGCGTCAGCCGGCCGGCGCGCTCGAATCGCTGCGCGGCGCGCTCGCGTCGCAGCCGGACGCCTCGGGCAACGGCCTGCCGGTCGACGTATTGCGCGGCGACGACACGCGTTACGACGTGAAGGGCCGCATGCTGTTCTCGGGCGTCAACGTCGACCCGGGCACCGGCGACGTGCTGGTGCGCGTGCTGGTCGACAACCCGAAGCGCCAGCTGCTGCCGGGCATGTACGTGCGAGCCCGCATTCCGCGCGCGCACTACGCGAACGCGCTGACAGTGCCGCAGCAGGCCGTCGTGCGCGCTGGCGGCAAACCGCAGGTCTGGGTGCTCGACGCGAAGGGCACCGCGCATCTGAAGGCTGTCGAAATCGGCGAACTGACGAACCGCAGCTATCGCATCAAGTCCGGCCTGCTGGCCGGGCAGAAGATCGTCGTCGAAGGCATGGAACGCCTGACCGACGGCGCACCGACCGCCGCGACCGACTGGAAATCGCCTGACGCGGCCACAACCGCGGCAGCGCGCTGAATCAGGGAGCGCATTCCATCATGGCTCAATTCTTTATCCGCCGCCCGGTGTTCGCGTGGGTGATCGCCCTCTTCATCATCCTGATGGGGCTGATCGCGATCCCGCAACTGCCGATCGCACGCTATCCGTCGGTCGCGCCGCCGAGCGTCACGATTACCGCAAACTACCCCGGTTCCACGCCGCAGACGATGAACGACGGTGTGCTGAGCCTCATCGAACGCGAACTGTCCGGCGTCAAGAACCTGCTTTACTTCGAATCGTCGGCCGACACGTCCGGCAGCGCGCAGATCACCGTGACCTTCAAGCCCGGCACCGATCCGGCGATGGCGCAGGTCGACGTGCAGAACAAGCTCAAGACAATCGAGCCGCGTCTGCCGTCGGTCGTGCGGCAGAACGGCGTGATCGTGGAATCCGCGTCGTCCGGCTTCCTGATGCTCGTCGGCCTGCGTTCCGACAACGGCCGCTTCGACGAAGGCGCGCTCAGCGATTACATGGCGCGCAGCGTGGCCGAGGAACTGCGCCGGATCGACGGCGTGGGCCGCGTGCAGCTGTTCGGCTCCGAACGCGCGATGCGCGTCTGGGTGAATCCGCAGAAGCTGATCAACTACGGCCTGTCGATGAGCGACCTGACGACCGCGATCGGCCAGCAGAACGTACAGATCGCCCCGGGCAGCCTCGGCGCGTCGCCCGCGCTGCCGGGCCAGCGCGTGAGCGTGCCGCTCACCGTCCAGGGCCAGCTCACGACACCGGAAGAATTCGCGGCAGTCGTACTGCGTGCGAACGCGGACGGCTCCAGGGTCGTGCTCGGCGACGTCGCCCGGATCGAGCTCGGCTCACAGGGTTACGGCTTCGTGAACCGCGAGAACGGCAAGCCGGCCACCCTCGCCGGCGTGCTGCTCTCGCCGGGCGCGAATGCGGTGAAGACCGCCGATGCCGTGCGTACGCGGATGGCCGAGCTGAGCAAGGCGATGCCGTCGGGCATGACCTACTCGATTCCGTTCGATACGTCGCCGTTCGTGAAGATCTCGATCGAGAAAGTGCTGAACACGCTGATCGAGGCGATGGTGCTCGTGTTCCTCGTGATGTACTTGTTCCTGCAGAACGTACGCTACACGCTTATTCCGGCCATCGTCGCACCCGTCGCGATGCTCGGTACGTTCACGATCATGGCGATGACAGGCTTCTCGATCAACGTGCTGACGATGTTCGGCATGGTGCTCGCCATCGGCATCATCGTCGACGACGCGATCGTCGTCGTAGAGAACGTCGAGCGCCTGATGGCGGAGGAAGGATTGTCGCCGAAGGAAGCGACGTCGAAGGCGATGAAGGAAATCACGGGCGCCATCGTCGGCATCACGCTCGTCCTGACCGCCGTGTTCATCCCGATGGCCATGTCGAGCGGCTCGGTCGGCGTGATCTACAAGCAGTTCACGCTGTCGATGGCCGTGTCGATCCTGTTCTCGGCGCTGCTCGCGCTGACGCTCACGCCGGCCCTGTGCGCGACGATGCTCAAGCCGGTCGAACGGGGCCATCACGAGAAGCGCGGCTTCTTCGGCTGGTTCAACCGCCGCTTCGACCGCCTGACGAAATGGTACGAGACGCGCGTCGGCCGTCTGCTCGGCCGCACGGGTCGCGTGATGCTGCTGTTCGTCGCGATCGCGGGCGCGCTGGTGTTCGGCTTCAAGAACCTGCCGTCGTCGTTCCTGCCCGACGAGGACCAGGGCTACTTCATGACCAGCTTCCTGCTGCCTGCGGACGCAACCACCGAGCGTACGCATGACGTAGTCAAGAAGCTGGAGAGGCATCTTGCTTCGCGCGCGGCGATCCAGTCGAACATCTCCGTGATGGGCTACGGCTTCTCCGGCCAGGGCTCGAACGCCGCGCTGAGCTGGGCGGTGCTCAAGGACTGGAAGAACCGCGGCGGCTCGTCGACGCTCGAGGAAAGCATGCTCGCCCAGCGGGCGATGGCCGGTGTGACCGAAGGCGCGGTGATGAGCCTGCTGCCGCCGGCGATCGACGAAATGGGCAACAGCTCGGGCTTCACGATGCGCCTCGAAGACCGCGCCAACCAGGGCGAGGCCGCGCTCAAGGCGGCTGAAGCGAAGCTGCTCGGACTGGCCGCGCAAAGCAGGATCGTGACGGGCGTGTATCCGGACAGCCTGCCGGCCGGCACGAGCGTGCGCCTGGAGATCGACCGTGCGAAGGCGCAAGCGCTCGGCGTGTCGTTCACGACGCTCAGCGACACGCTATCGACCGCGATGGGCTCAACCTACGTGAATGACTTTCCGAACGCGGGCCGCATGCAGCAGGTGATCATCCAGGCCGATGCGCCGGCGCGCATGCAAATCGACAACGTAATGAAGCTCTACGTGCGCAACGCGGCCGGCGGCATGGTCCCGCTGTCCGAAATGGTTCGCCCGGTCTGGACCGAGACGCCGCTGCAGATGGTGCGCTTCCAGGGCTACCCGTCCGCGCGTATTTCGGGCGGCGCCGCACCCGGCCAGTCGAGCGGCGCGGCCATGGCCGAGATGGAGCGTCTCGCCGCGCAATTGCCGCCCGGTTTCGCGGTCGAATGGACCGGGCAGTCACTGCAGGAACGCCAGTCGGCGTCGGAGGCGCCGATGCTGATGGTGCTGTCGATGATCGTCGTGTTCCTGGTGCTGGCCGCACTGTACGAGAGCTGGTCGATTCCGCTGTCGGTGATGCTGGTGGTGCCGCTCGGCCTGATCGGTGCGGTCGGCGCGGTGCTGCTGCGCGGCTTGCCGAACGACGTGTTCTTCAAGGTCGGGATGATCACCGTGATCGGCCTGTCCGCAAAGAACGCGATCCTGATCGTCGAATTCGCGAAGCAGTTGCGCGAGGAAGGCAAGGGGTTGATCGAAGCCGCCGTGCAAGCGTCGAAGCTGCGCCTGCGCCCGATCCTGATGACCTCGCTCGCGTTCGGCCTCGGCGTCGTACCGCTGATGATCGCGACCGGCGCGAGCGCCGAGACGCAGCACGCGATCGGTACCGGCGTGTTCGGCGGCATGGTGACCGCCACCGTGCTGGCCGTTTTCTTCGTCCCTGTTTTCTTTGTGTTCGTGATGAGTATCCAGGAGCGTATCTCCGCATGGCGGGCATCCCGCAAGCAGCCCGCTACCCCGAATCGCGAACAAGAAGGTTGATGCCATGCGATTGCTTATTCTTCCCCTCATCCTGGCCCTGTCGGCCTGCTCGCTCGCGCCAACGCTGGTCAAGCCGGCCATGCCGGTGCCGACGGCCTACACGGCCGCCGCGGCGGCCGACCTCAAAGCCAACGCAGCCGATCTCGGCTGGCGCACGATGTTCGGCGACCGCCGCCTCCAGCGCCTGATCGAGATCGCGCTTGACCACAATCGCGACCTGCGCGTGGCGGCGCTGAATGTCGAGGCCGCCGAAGCGCAGTACGGCATCCAGCGCGCGGCGCGCCTGCCGTCCATCGGCGCCGGCGCGAACTTCACGCGCCAGCGCACGGCGGCCGACCCGCAGTCGAACCCGCCGCTGTTCGAAACGACGCAGAACCAGTACGGCGTGAACGTCGGCATCAGCGCGTTCGAGATCGACCTGTTCGGCCGCGTGAAGTCGCAGTCGGATGCGGCGTTCGCGCGCTATCTCGCGACCGATCACGGCCGCCGCGCGGTGCAGATCTCGCTCGTCGGCGCGGTGGCTGACGCGTATTTCGCCGAGCGCCTCGCGCAGGAGCAGCGCCAGTTGTCCGAGCGCACGCTCGGCGACTGGCAGCAATCGCTCGATCTCGCGCGGCGCCTGAAGGAAGCGCATCAGGCGAGCGGCGTCGACATCGCGCAGGCCGAAGGCCAGGTCGCGAGCGCCACCGCCGATCTGGAAGCGCGCACGCGCGCCGTCGAGCAAGCGCGCAACGCGCTGCGCCTGCTGCTCGGCACCGAGCCGTCGAAGGATCTGCCTGAAGCGCTGCCGCTCCAGCAGCAACCGGTGATGACGCAACTGCCGGCCGGCCTGCCGTCCGAGCTGCTGTTCCGTCGGCCGGATATCCAGCAGGCCGAACAGAATCTCGTGGCCGCCAACGCGGATATCGGTGCCGCGCGCGCCGCATTCTTTCCGCGCCTGTCGCTGACGTCGTCGATCGGTTTCCTCAGCCCGGCGATGGGCAGCCTGTTCGCGGGCGGCCAGAACGTGTGGAGCTTCGCGCCGCAGGTCACGGTGCCGATCTTCCAGGGCGGCCGGCTGCGTGCCGAGCTGCGTCTCGCCGAAGTGCGCAAGTCCAGCGCGGTGGCCGAATACGAGCGCTCGATCCAGGCCGCGTTCCGCGAAGTGGCCGACGGCCTGGCCGGGCGCGAAACCTTCGGCCGCCAGATCGAAGCGCAGACGCGCGTGGTCGGCTCGGCCGAGCGCCGCACCGACCTGTCGAACCTGCGCTATCGCGCGGGCATCGAGGGGCGTCTGGAGTTGCTGGATTCGCAGCGGCAGCTCTATGCGGCCCGGCAGGCGTTGCTCGACCTGCGTCGCAGCGAACTCGGCAATGCCGTCGCGCTGTACAAGGCGCTCGGCGGCGGCCTGACGGAAAAGGACGTCGCGCCGTCGACGAGCGTGGTGCGGAACTGAACGACCGGCGCTGTGCCCTCCCTCGCGGCACCGGGCAGGCACAGCGCGATTCAACCCGGCAACGGGCTGCTCCGATGGTTCGACATCGCACGGCAAACCCCATGACGAATTCCCTGATACTGATTGCAGAAGACGAGCCCGACATTTCGGACATCCTCGACGCGTATCTGACGCACGACGGTTTTCGCACCTACCGCGTAGCCGACGGGCAAGCGGTGCTCGACGTGCAGCCGCACCTGAAGCCCGACCTGATCCTGCTCGACGTGAAGATGCCGCACAAGAGCGGCTGGGACGTGCTCGCCGAGCTTCGGCGGCGCTGCAATACGCCCGTCGTCGTGATCACCGCATTCGACCGCGACCTCGACCGGCTGCAGGCACTGCATGCCGGCGCGGACGACTACATCGTCAAGCCGTTCAACCCGGCCGAGGTCGTCGCGCGGCTGCGCGCGATCCTGCGCCGGTCGGCCACGCCGCCGACCGCGCGCATGCTTCGTGTCGGCACTCTGGAAATCGACACCGAAAGTTATCTGACGCGCGTTCGAACGGAGTCCACCGAGGTACCGATCGCGCTGACGCTGACGGAATTCCGGCTGCTCGCGCATATGGCGCGAGCGCCGAGCCGCGTCTTCACGCGCGGCGAACTGCTCGATGCGTGCATGGCCGACGTGAGTGCGCTGGAGCGCACGGTCGACAGCCACATCAGCCGGCTGCGCAGGAAACTTGAACAAGCCGGCGCGCCGGGCATGCCCGAAGTGATGCGCGGCGTCGGCTACCGGCTGCGGGGCACGCAGTGACTCCGCCGGCGAGGCCGGGCCGGCAAATCGGACAGGCGATCGGCCTGAGCACGATCGTCGTGCTGCTGATCGGCTGCACCGTTGCATGCTGCATTGGCGCATTGCGCGAGCCGGACACGTTGCCGCACGACGCAACGGCCGACGCGATGCTCGGTAATGCGTCGACCTACCTGGCGCTCGCGACGGTGTTGTTCGTCGGCCTGCTGGCGACCGCATTCGATCTGTTCAGGCTGATGCGCCGCACGCTCGGGTCGCTCGACTCGGTTGCGGAAAGCGCCGGCCGCATCGTCGCCGGCGATTCATCGGCGCGCGCGATTTCCCGCGACGGCTGCTCGACCGGCATGTCGCGATTCATCGAGGACTTCAACACAATGGCCGTTCAACTGAAACACACGACTTCGTTCAATGCGACCGCCGCTTCCGCCGTCGACGACAGCGAAAAACACGCCCCGCTCGCGGCACTCGAAACCCGGCTGGAAGAGATCAAGGATCTCGCCGCCGATGCCGATGCCGATGCCGATGCCGCGTCGCGCGAAGCGCTGCTTCACCGTATCGACGGGCTGTTCCGGTTCGTCGACGACCTTCGGCTTGCCGAACAACCGGACACGCCGGCCATTCGAACACTTCCTCGATAACGATCGGCCGATTACGGAACGAATCGGAAGTGATCGGTGAATCACCTCCGGCATTACCTTCTTTACCGGTTTCGAAAATTACAAAACGCCATCAATATTTTCAAAAATATTTCGCTTTATTCGATTTAATTTTGTTTCATATAATCAAAAAAAGTTTGACACTCTGCTTTCGTTCTTGATACCGTCAGATGCAAGCAATCTAACGAATTGCCAACCACGCAAACGATTCCGCTCCACGTTTTTTTCGCTTCCGCCGCACCGAAGTGCTCGCCGCCGGCTGTGTCGTTCTCGCGCCGGCGCATGCAATATCCCGATGCATCTCACTGGACGGCTGCCATCCGGCAGCGGGCCGAAGGATCGAATCAAATGAGCAGGACAACGAAGCTGTTGCTCTAGCAATCCCGTCCGCGCCTCGTCCGGCGCGGCTGCCCCGCAGCGCGGCGCAGCGCTCCCGTTACCGCGATTTCCGTATTTCGCCCCCGGAGAAAAACCATCTTTCCGGATCGGGCGAAAGGCCCTGTCGCGTCCGTGCCATCCGCACGCGTGCGACAGAAAGCGGCGGTGCATGACCCGCACCGCTGTCGACCGTTGTTGTTGTGCCGTTCGATGTTCAACCGGAGGGGTAATTCAAATGAATCAGGTTGCAGACAAGAAACAAAAGCACATTCGCATCGTCAAGCTCGCATGCGCCGCCGCGGCCGCCTCGTTCGGCATGGCGGCCGCCCACGCCGCACCGGCGGCCGGCTGGACGGAAACGCGCACCAAGGGATTCCTGCCGCTCGTGCAGCAGAGCGAAAGCGGTGCGGCCGGCGCGCCTGCCGCGAGCACCGCTGCCGCTGCCGCCGCGGCCATCGAAATGGCGCCCGGCGAATCGGTGGACATCGTGCTCGGGCTGAACCTGCGCAACGAAGCGCAACTCGACCAGTACCTGCACGACCTGCATACGCCCGGCTCGCCGCACTACCGGCAGTTCCTCACGCCGGCGCAGTTCGCGGCGCAATATGCGCCGACCGACGCGCAGGTCGCGTCCGTCGTCGCGCACCTGCGCAAGCAAGGCTTCGTGAATATCGTGGTCGCGCCGAACCGCCTGCTGGTCTCCGCATCCGGCACCGCGGCGACCATCAAGTCGGCGTTCCGCACGACGCTCAAGCGCTTCACGCGCAACGGCCGCAGCGTCTATGCGAATACCGATGCCGCGCAAGTGCCGAACGCGATCGGCGGCATCGTGGGCGCGGTGCTCGGCCTGCAGAACGTCGAGCTGATGCATACCGGCGCGGCCGGCACGCCGCAGGGCAACACCAGCAACCTGACGATCCCGGCCGGCGCGTCGGCGGTGCCGCACAACCCGACCGAATTCTCGTCGATCTACGGCGGCGACGGCACGCCGAACGCGTCGCAAACCACCGTCGGCATCATCTCCGAAGGCGACCTCTCGCAGACCGTGAGCGACCTCAACACGTTCGCCGCGAACAACAGCCTCGGCACGATCAGCAGCACCATCGTGCAGACCGGCCCGGCGGGCAGTTCGTACACCGACACGTCCGGCACCGTCGAATGGAATCTCGACAGCCAGTCGATCGTCGGCGCGGCCGGCGGCAGCGTGAAGCAGGTCGTGTTCTACGCCGCGCCGTCGATGACGCTCACGGCGATCACGGCCGCATACAACAAGGCCGTGACCGACAACGTCGCGAAGGTGATCAACGTGTCGCTCGGCGTGTGCGAATCGTCCGCGAACAGCACCGGCTCGCAGGCCACCGACGACACCATCTTCAAGCAGGCGGTCGCGCAGGGGCAGACCTTCTCCGTCTCCGCCGGCGACCACGGCGCATACGAATGCGCGAGCGGCACGCCGTCGCGCTCGACCTACACGGTGAGCGAACCGGCCACGTCGCCGTACGTGATCGCGGTGGGCGGCACGACGCTGTTCACCAATACGTCGACCAACGCGTACAACAGCGAGATCGTCTGGAACGATCCGAGCTGGCAACCGGGCACCGTGTGGTCGACGGGCGGCGGGTACAGCAAGTACGAGGCCGCGCCGTCGTGGCAATCGTCGAGCCTCACCGGGTCGACCAAGCGCGCGCTGCCGGACGTCGGCTTCGACGCCGACCTGCGCACCGGCGCGATCCTGGTGGTGAACGGCCAGACGTCCGATACGCTGTGGGGTTCGGGCTACCTGAACAACGAAGGCGGCACGAGCCTCGCCGCGCCGATCTTCACGGGCATCTGGGCACGGCTGCAGTCGGCGAACAACAATGCGCTCGGGTTCCCGGCATCGAGCATCTACAAGTACTTCCCGGCCAACGCGGCGCTGCTGCACGACGTCACGTCCGGCAACAACGGCAGCGGCACCTACGGCTACAAGGCGAAGGCCGGCTGGGACGCGACGACGGGCTTCGGCAGCGTGAACATCTCGAAGCTGAACGCCTTCATCCAGAGCACGTCGGATTTCGCGCGCTGATGGACCGCTGACCGCTCCGGTTCCGGGCGTGCGCCGTTTCGCGCGCCCGGAACCGCATACCACCGCGTAACAAGAACCCGCGACGGCTGCAAAGCCGTCGCGGGTTTTCTGCATTCCACGCAATCTCGCGGAGCATCATCCGGCGGGACGATACGCTCGCCGACCTTGCAATCGTTGCGCAAGCAACTTTCATATCGCTTACCCGGCCGGCGCCCACCCGCTTACGGACTGCAAGGTACACACACTGTTACACAACCCGCTGACAACTTCCGTGCGTGTCGCGCGTTTAACTGAATATATCGATTCGTCGCGGGACAGCCGCCATGCGGACACGGTCGCGGCACAGTGCTGATGCCGATCGCGCGGCCCGCGTGCCCGACAACGCCGCACCACACCGAACCAACACCATGAAAACCGCACGTGCACACTACCGCCCCGTCAGAACGCTGATCGCGTCGTCGATCATCGTGTCGCTGCTCGGCCTGTCGGCCTGCAACAAGAACAGCGACAGCAACGCCGCCGTACCGGCCAGCGACGCGAGCGCGGCCTCCGCGGCGCTGCCCGCGTCGACGCCGGTCGCGTACACGTCGCCGACGGCCGATCAGCTCTATCAGATGGTCGCGCCGATCGCGCTGTTCCCCGACAAGCTCGTCGCACTGATGCTGGCGGGTGCAACGTATCCGGACCAGGTGACGGCCGCCAATACCTGGGTGACGCAGAATCCGTCGTTGAAGGGGCCGGCGCTCGCGACCGCCGCCGATACGCAGCCGTGGGACCCGTCCGTCAAGGCGTTGACCGCGTTCCCCGCGGTGCTCGCGCAGATGGCGTCGAACCCGGCCTGGACCACGTCGCTCGGCCAGGCGTACTACAACGATCCGACCGACGTGATGAACGCGATACAGGTGATGCGCCAGCGCGCGCAGACGTCCGGGCATCTCCGCTCCGGCGGCCAGATGCGGGTCACGCAAGTCGCGCAGGCCGCGCCGGCCGGTTATACGCCGGCCACCGACGCGCCCGTGGTCTACGCCGGGCCGGCAATCGTGCCGCCGCCCGAGCAGGCGATCGAGATCGAGTCCGCGCAGCCCGACGTCGTCTACGTTCCGTCGTACAACCCGACCGTCGTCTACGGCGAGCCGGTTTCGGCCTACCCCGGTTATGCGTATCGGCCGCCCGCATACAGCACCGGCGAAATCGTCGCGGCCGGCGTGATCACCTTCGGCGTCGGCATCGCCGTCGGCGCCGCGATCTTCGGGCACCACGACTGGGGCTGGCATGCATGGGGCATGAACTGGGGCGCGCCGCATCCGGACGGCCCGCGCTGGAACGGCGGCTGGCAGCGCCCGGCCGTGGTGTACAACCACACCACGTACGTGACGAAGTCGACCACCGTGATCAACAACATCACCAACATCCGCAATACGCGCATCACGAACAACTACGGCGGCAACGTCACCAACAACACGACGATCGAACGCAATACGATGCAGCCGGGTGCGGAGCCGATGCGCGGGCAGGCGATGGAGCAACGCCCGGGTCCCGCACCGATGACGATGCCGCACTTCGCCGCGAACGATGCGCGCCCCGGCGCCCGGCCGGCACCGGAAGACTTTGCGCAGCATCGCGCGAACGAGCCGCATGCCAACGCACCGGCGCAGCACCCGCCCGGCGCGATGCACGACGAGCGACAGCAGGCGATGCAGCAGGAACGCGCCGCTCAGGAAAATCGCGCGGCCGTGCAGCAGCAGCAACTTCAGCAACAGCAGCGCAATGAAGCACAGCAGCAACGCGAAGAGACGCAACAGCACGACGCGGCACGGCAGGAGCAGCAGCAACGAGAGGAAATGCAGCAACGCAACGCGGCGCAGCAACAACAGCGCGAAGCAATGCAGCAACGTAACGAGGCCGAGCAGCAACAGCACAAGGAGGCGCAGCCACGCAACGAAGCGCAACCGCAGGAACACGCGGCCGCGCAGCCGCGGCAACCGGCGCCCGAGCACGCGCCCGCTCCGCATCCGCACCCTGCGGAATCGCATCCGCCACAGCACGAGTCACGCGAACACCGCCCGGAGTGACAACGCCACACCACGGCAGCGCGACACGGATCACGCCGCCGTGCGAAGACGGCGCGGCCTATCGCGATGCGCGCCTTTTGTAACGCGCGCGAAGCGCGCCGCCTGCTTCGTCAACGCTTCCCCGGCCTTGCCGCGCCATTCAATCTGCCCAGTTGCGGACGTAGTCCGGCACGGGCACGTTGGCGTCGGCATGAATCGGCGTGCCGCGCGTCGTCTTCAGCGGCAGGATCCCCGCCCAGACAGCGAGCGCCAGATCTTCTTCCTTGTCGGACGGCATCGAGTCGCTGACTTTCACGGCCGCTTCCGCAAGAGAAATCCGCAGCACGCTGGTCGAGTTGATCTCCTTCGCATTGCCCGGCCGCGCTTCATGCCTGCGGCCCGCGGCGATCTTGTCCATGAAGGCATCCAGCGCCGCGAGCTTCTCAGCACTGCCCTCCACCACGTCGAACTGCCCGTAGATCACCGCGGATCGATAATTCATCGAATGACTGAAGGCCGACTTGGCCAACACCAGCCCGTCCAGCAACGTGATCGCGACGGAGGCCTGTGCACCCGCCGACAGCGCCTTGATCATCCTGCTGCCGTTGGACCCGTGGATATAGAGGTCGTCGCCCCGTCTCCAGTGCGCGGTCGGGATGCAATGCGTGTCCTCGCCGGCGTTGAACGCGATGTGGCAGACGTACGCGTCGTCCACGATGCGGTAGAGCATCGCGCGATCGCGATTCGCCAGTTCGGGCAGGCGGCGAATGGTGGTACGGGATGTGGGGGAGAGGACGGTCTGGTCGTTCATGTTTCGTTTTCCTGTTTGCGCGCCCTTGCGCGCATCGATCTGCCCGCATTCCGGCAAGTCGCGGGTATCCGCTCGAACATATCTTTGCACTGCGAATTGAATGAATCCGGAATCGAATCGGATTCGTGCGGTATTCACGCCTGATCGACCACTCGATCGACCCATCGACAGCCGCTCGCCAAATCGATCAAAATACGCGCGTGCCGCAAGCCGAAACAATCGTCGGAAATACCCGCGTACCGGCCTGCATCGCGAGAACGTGAACAATACGATGTGCGTCGAATCTTCAAAAGAACCAGCTCAAGGATAATTTTTAGAACCAGCCCATGGATTTCGCGCTGCTCATCTCATCGCTTTCCCGACAGGACGGCACGACAACGCACAGCCAGCAGGAAGCCCTCTACCGGAGCCTGCGCAACATGCTGCTGGACGGGCACATTCCGCCCGGCACGCGGCTCGTGTCGACGCGCGTGCTCGCGGCGGAGCTGGGCATCGCGCGCAATTCCGCGGTCTATGCATACGAGCGCCTTGCCGAGGAAGGCTTCGTGGCGGCCACACGCAACGGCACGATCACGCTATGGGACGGTTGCGGCCGTCCGAGCGCCGCGCACGAAAACGGCCCGGCCCCGGTTCGCCTGTCCGAGCGTGTGCACGGGCTCGAAAACGCCCACCCCGAACCCGAACGCATGCTGCCGTTCGTCCCCGGCCTCCCTTCGCTCGACGAATTCCCCGTTGCGCAGTGGCGCCGTTGCATCGAGCGCGCGTGGAAAGTCATCAAGCCTGCCCAGCTCGCGTATGGCCCGGTCGAAGGGCTGCCCGAATTGCGGCGCGCCGTGGCCGCGTACATCCGGGTCTCGCGCGGTGTGCGCTGCGAAACCGGGCAAGTTTTCATCACCGACGGCACGCAAAGCAGCCTCGAATTGTGCGCGCGCATGCTGGCGAATCCCGGCGAATTCGGCTGGCTCGAGAACCCCTGCTATAACGGCGCCCGGACCGCATTCCAGTCGACCGGCCTGAATATCGTGCCGATCGACGTCGATCACGAAGGGATGGCGCCGACCGACGAACAGTGGCGCACGCAACCGCCCCGGCTGATCTATACGACGCCCTCGCATCAATACCCGCTCGGCGCGCTGATGAGCCCCCGGCGACGAGCGGCGCTCGTCGAGCACGCGCGTGCGTGCGGCGCGTGGATCATCGAGGACGATTACGACAGCGAGTTCCGCCACGGCGGGCAGCCGCTGCCCGCGATCCAGGGCCTGCATGCCGACGCGCCGGTCTGCTATCTCGGCACGTTCAGCAAGACGATGTTTCCCGCCCTTCGGCTCGGCTTCATGGTGGTGCCGCCGGTCCTGGTCGACCGCTTCACGAGCACGCTGCGCGAACTCGTCCATCGCGGCCATTCGGCCGATCAACTCGCGATGGCCGAATTCATCGATACCGGCCTCTTTGCGCGGCACCTGCGCAAGATGAGGGCGCTCTACGCGGAACGGCGGAGCAGCCTCGAAGCGGCACTCGCCCGCCACCTCGGCACCACACTGAGCGTTCGGGACAGCCCGGGCGGCATGCATCTTTCGGCGGATCTCGCGCTTGCGCTGCACGATACCGAAATCGCCCGCGCCGCGTCCGCGCAGGGTTTGCAGCTTCAGCCGCTGAGCAGCTATCGCGTCGGCGACGGCCGCCGCTACAACGGCTTCGTGCTCGGGTATTCCGGGCTGAACGATACAACGATCGAAACGGCGACGATGCAGTTCGCGGCCGTCATCGAGCAGCTCGCACGCAAGCGGCGCTGAGCGTCGCGCGACACGTCGTCGCTCACAATTGCGATTCGATCGGAAACAGCCCGAGAAACCACACCTCCATCCGGCGCGCCGTCGACACTTCCGGTTCGTGGTCAAGCTCGGTGACCTTCCCGTCCGAATCGGTCTGAATCCACTTAAGCCGCCCTTGCCCAGCCGGATCGGTGCGCGGCTCGACACGCCAAGCGATCCGGTCGAGTCGCGATTCCAGATCGTTCGCCACCTGCGACGCAATCGCCGGGCTCTCGCAGAAAACGCCGATCTCGGTATTGAGGTTCAGCGAGCGCGGGTCGAAATTCATCGACCCGATGAAAATGCGCTTGTGGTCGAACACGTAGGTCTTCGCATGCAGCGACGCACGCGACGACCCGATGATGACGTCCTTCGAAATGCTCTTGTCGCCCGATGGCCGCCGCTCGTAAAGCCGCACGCCGGCCGCCACGAGATCGCTTCGATAGCGCCGGTAGCCGGCATGCACGGCCGCCACGTCGGTCGACGCGAGTGAATTGGTGAGTACCGTCACGCGCACGCCGCGCGCCGAATACGCGCGCAGCCGCTCGACGAAGTCCTTGCCCGGCACGAAATACGGCGACACGATCAGCAGGTCATGTTCGGGCTGCAATACGATGGCGCGCAACTGCGGCAACAGGTGCCCGTCGCTGTCCTTCGGCGAATGCGCGATCTTCGACGGATCGTCGTACAGCACCGTCGCGTGCCCCCACGACAGCTCCGTGCCCTGCCCGTGAACGATCCGGTCGAGCCGTTGCCTGGCCTCGAGCACGTACGGGTTGTCCTCCATCGCCCTCAGGTAGTCGCGCAACCGTTCGCGTTCGCGATCCAGCCCGCCCGGCGCCGCTTCGTGCCCGACCAGTGCGTCGATCGGATACGCGTACGGGGAATTCCAGAACGTGTCGAATTCCGTCGAGATGACGCTCACGGCCGGACCGTGGACGACGACATCGATGTCACCGAACTCCAGCATCGACGATGCGCCGAAGTATTCGTCGCCGATATTGCGGCCGCCGACGATCGCCGCCTGGTTGTCCGCGATCATCGCCTTGTTGTGCATGCGCCGGTTGACGCGCGAGAACTCGAACACCGTGCCGATCCTCTTGAACCGGCGTGTGGCAACCGGATTGAACAGCCGGATCTCGATGTTCGGGTGCGAACTGATCTCGAGCAGCTTGCGGTCGTCCGCGTTCGTGCCGAGATCGTCGAGCAGCACGCGCACGCGAACGCCGCGATCGGCCGCGCGAATGATCGCGTCGGCCAGTTCATGCCCGGTCAGGTCGTCGTGCCAGATGTAGTACTGAAGGTCCAGCGACCGGTCCGCACGGTCGGCAAGCAGCACGCGCGCATCCAGCGCGTCGACCGGATCGGCCAGCACATGAAACGCGTCCTGCCCCGGATGCATGCTGGCCTGCTGCTGGAACGCGGCGCCCAGCCGCGTGTTTTCCGTGTCGGTGAACGCATGCGTCGGTACGCGATCGGCCTGCGGCGGAAGGCTGGCGCACGCAACGAGCACCAGCGACGAAAGAATCGCACCCCACGAACGCAGCATGGTCATGTTTGACGCCCCCCACTCCCGGGCGAAGGTTGTTTGTTCTGGCCGCCGGATGAATCACGGGGCCGGCCGGTTATCCGCCGCGCTCGGCTGATGTCCGGTAGTCGCGCGTATCGGTCGCGCTACAGCATACTTCGATTGCCGACGGCGCGGCACCCCCTCCGTGTTTTCCCGATCCGGACGTGCGTTCAAGCAAAGAAAAACCCGCGACGCATGAAACCGTCGCGGGTTTTCGGCATGCCGCGACACGACACGGCATAGCTTCCGTTTCTCGCACGAAAGTCGCGCACATTCATTGCCACGCGTGCAGCAGCCGACTACCCGGCAGCGGCGAAACCTCGGACGACTTCACGAAGCAGTCCAGCCGTGCCCAAGCCTCGAGATAGCGATACGCCGGCACACCACCGACCAAGGTGTCCAACCGAAGCAGCAGCCGTTCGATGAAGGTCAGGTACTCGTCCGACACGAACCAGCTTTGCCCTTGCGCCGCGGCCTCGATGCTTTTCTGCAGGATTGCCTCGACATCCAGCAGGAACGCAAGATCGTCGGCCTGGACGGGGCTTCCAGCATGAAATACGTCATGTAGAGCGCACGCATCAACGCGACCATCGTGTCATGCGTGCCGTTTCCCGATCGCATCGCGGCGAGTGCCAGATGGTATTCGATCGATATGTTGCGAGCGAGCGCCGCCGGCAACGGAAGCAGTGCCGCTTTCGTGCGCGGCGCACGGCCTTTACGTTTCTGTTTCATGGCTAACCAATCAACGACACGATTCGACATTTACCACAAGAATCCCATTCAATAATGAACAATCGTCAAATCCACCCCTGACACAAAAATCCACACACTGTCCAATTTTGATTCATCATCATCAAAACATCATGTGATAGCTTGAAAAGCAACAACCACCGCAACAGGAGAATAACTTGTCCAGATATCGCGATTTAATCGAGCAACGCGCCGAACTGGAAAGGCAGATAAATGCCGTGAAATCGAGCGAACGGGCTGCCGTACTCGACGAAGTGAGGCGCCTCGTGATCGAATTCGAGCTCAACGCGCGTGAGGTCTTTGGCATAAATAAGGCAAAAAAGGGTATTAAATTAACCCCGAAGTTCCGCGACCCGGAAACAGGTAAAACCTGGTGCGGGCGCGGAAGGACGCCCTTGTGGCTCAAAGACAAGGATCCCAATAACTATTTAATTGCCCGATAGACTATCGATGCGATATCCGAGCGATGTCGCATTTCGATATCCGGCAAGCGTATTAAGTCGTTGAAGCCCTGTCCCGCAGCGTTGCCTCCCGGTCAGTCCGCTCGCCCGCCCTGGTCGACAGCCGGAACGGCGCGGGCCGGAGTCTTCCGCCCGTCTCGCGATTCGTGTGCATGTAGTCGAATGCGCATCACGTAACGCCAACCATCCAGGTCGGGGCCATCAGTAACGCACATCGACGATCACGCTGTCGGTGTAGCTACCGACCGGCGGTGTCGACTGATCGGAGTAAATTCGGGCGACATACGGAAATGTCTGCACCGACGTGCCGTCCGCTGCCCCGCCGCTGCCAACCCGATTCGTTGCCTGCCCCCAGACCGTGCCGCCATTGGCCGCATAGATGTCGTACTGCAAGACGTTCGTGCCGCTCGTCATCTGCCTGCGTCCGTTCGCGGCGGCATGGCTGCCCGGGCTCAGGCCGACGGTATAGGTCATGCCTTTCGTGCAGGTCAACGACAGACTCCCGTTGACCTGCGCGAAACTCGCCACGGTCGGCGCGGATCCGAAGTTCACGTCGGGGGCGGCGATCGTGCAATCGTTCGTCACCGTCAGCGTGATCGGAAACGTCGCCGTATTCTGTCCGTCGTTCCATCCAAGACAGAAAGATCCGAAACCGGCGCCACTGCAGACATGCCACTTCCACGCAATCGTCAAGGTATCGGTGTAGGTTCCGGCGGCAACATTGCTTCCCAGTGCGGTTCGGAAAAACAACGGAAGCGCGACGCTCGAATCGCCGCCCAAACCGAGAAAGCTCACGAACTGGGTGTCGGCCCAGTTATAGAGCTGCCCGAAGTTCAACGGCTGCGAGTAATTCTTGTCGGCGAACATCGTATAGCCGATCGCATCGCCGGCGGCACCACTCAGCTTGCCGCCGTTGGCCGACGTGATCGTTCCGTTGATCGCATTTCCGGTCACGAGAAAGGCGAAAAGCGCGCCACCGCACGACAGCCCGGCACTCGGCGACGACGTGGATTGCTGTCGGCTTGACAGGTTCAGCGACGTGACCGAGCCGAACGCCGCCGGCGAAGGATTGGCCGTCGTGCAGTCCGCGTAGGCCGGCATCGGGGCAATCGTCGCGATGAGCGCCACGAATGCCGCACGCCGAATGAATCCGAAAAGCGATCTCATGGGATTGACCTCACAGTGACTCGTTGCATGACAGCGGCCCGATACGGCTCGTCTCGGCGGCGTTCACGTCAAGCGGAAACGCCGCGCTGCAATGCTTGCCGTCCGGCAACGCCACGCTCAGATGATTGGTGCTCGAGAGTCCTTCGAAATAGGTTTCCCCGTTCCAGCCGACGAGCGACGTTTGCCCGCTCTCGCGGTGCGTCACCGTTGAGCCGACCTTGACCGGTTTGCCATGCGCGTCGACCAGCAGGATGGTGGCCGACACCACGCGTTCGATCGGAAACGTCACGAGCGCGCCGGCACGGTGCCTCACGGCGACGCGCCGTTCGACCATCGACACCCGCATGTTGTCCGGCAGGCCAAGCGGGTCGATCTCGTACTTTGCCCCGTAGTAGGACGGCGCCCACGGCACCAGCAGATGGCCGCCGCTGTCCGTCGTGCCGATGCGCTGGTTCTCGTAGCGCACCGGAATGCCTTTCTGCCCTTGCGTGTCGACCAGCACGAACGAATCGTCGACGCGATTGGCCGGCAGCACCGCACCGTCCATGACGACCAGCGATCCCTGCATGTCGCCCCAGCGCGTATACCCCTCGCGCGAACCGTATCCGTAGACGCCGCCCTGCACCTGGAAGTAGCGATTGCGCCACGTCATGTCGCCCTGCTGATACCGGGAACCACCGCCTGCATACGCGAGATTCCAGCCGAAGCCGCCATCGCTCGGCACGCTGCGGCTGTATTGCACGATCCGGTTGTCGTTGCCGTCTCGCGACGCACTGACGCTCACCGTGCCCCGGCCACCGAGCGGCACGATCAGCTGAACCTGTGCATCGACGCCGCGGTTGCCGATCGTTCGGTTCAGCGATGCGTAAAGCGTCGCCCGGTCAAAGAGCGGCCGCGTATACGAGACGTTCGCGATCCGCATGCGCGAGCCGTCGCTGCCGCGTACGTCGAAATAACCCGCGCCGATCGCACCGCCAATCGCACCAAGATTCAGCGCGCCCGTGGCCTGCGTGCTGCTACGCACTTGTCGGTAAACGAGGCCGGCCGACAGATCGTATGCCGACAGATCCCTGAATCCGCCGGTTCGCTGGATCCGTTGCAACGAGACGCTGAAGCGTTGCGACGAATAGCCGTAACCGACCACGTATTGCTGCCCCGACGTGCCGCCCAGCGTGCTCTGGCTCGCGGCAACACTGGCGACGCCCAGCTGGCCGACGCCAAGTCCGAACCCCAGGCCGCCGAGCGCGAAACGTTCGCCGCCTTCCACGTGCCCTTCGATTGTCAGCGCGTTCGTCAGGCCATGACGCACGGTTCCCGACACCGCAAACTTGCCGTACGAAAGCGAGCTGATCCCGTAGTCGCGCCGCATGGCGCCCGCCGACAACGAGAAATCCGACAACCCTTTCCTCAGCAGCGTATTGGCGACGTAGAACGGAATGGTCGTCGCGACCTGACGTCCGAGCGCATCGGTCGTCACGACGGTGGCCTCGCCCGCACCGTTGATGAACGGCACGTTGTTCAGCGTGAAAGGGCCCGGGTTGACCCGGCCGGTCGTCGCCTTGCTGCCGTTGATGAACAGATCGACCGCAGTCGGCACGGCCGCCTGCCCCGAAAACTGCGGCAGCGGATACGTCACGATGTCCGGACGCACGCTGAAGTCGCGCGCCACGGATATGCCGCCGAGACGCACGGCGCTGGTCCACGAAAGAGCTCCGGTGACGAGGTCGCCCGCCGTATACGTCAGCATCCGGTTCTGATCGGAGTAGCTCCAGGTCGTGTCGTAACGCAGGTAGCGATTGTCGCCGCGCATGCCCGCGCCGCCACCGTACGATCGCCGGTAGACGCCGGTATTGGTCAGGATGCCCCAGCGATCGAACAGGCGCTGCTCGGTCCAGGCCGACGTATAGCCCGTGCCGCGCGTCGGCGAACTGGTGTAGACGTCGTAGTTGAACAGCAGGCCGCGACTCACCGCGGCAGGTGTCCTGTCGTACATCCTCGCCGATCCGACGGTCTGCTCCGGCAGCCAGTCGGATGGCACGGTCAGGTTCAACCGCTGTGCCGCGCCGTCGTATTCGACCTCGACGCCGTCGAGCTTGGCGAGATCGACCATTTCGTCGGCAGACGCTTCCGTGCGGACGGAAACCTTCGCAAGGTCTCCGGCCCGGACCGAGTAGGTCCCGTCAAGATAGCGCACCGGCACGACCTGTCCGGTTGCCAGATGATTGACCACCAGTTCGAGAAACAGCGTGCCGCTACGAACTAACCGAGTGGGCGGCGGCAGTTCCGTGGCGTAGCTTTCCGCGAGCGTCGCATCGCCTGCATGCACCGCGCTCGCCGCCGCCGCGAATGCAAGCCCGGTAACCCATACCATGCCGCGCATGCGCGGCATCCGCTCATTTCCTGCTCGACTATCTCGCACCGGCCCCCCGTCGAGTATCGTGACTGTCCGTTCCGAGCGACCTGTGAAACTACGGATGCATGTCAGCGTCATCCGGACGCATGTCGACGCCTGTCTTGCCGTTGACTGTCGCAACCAGGTTCGACTGCGTAGCGAGCTTCAGGCCCTGCGGCAACGGCCAGCGCATCCGGGCACCGGGCAACACGTAGCCCAGCAGCCCCCGCTCGATCTCGGTGCGCTGTTCCCCCGACTCGAACGCAATCTGCGTGATGCGCGCATGCACGACGCCGCGATTCGCCACCACGAGCCAGCGCTTGCCGTCCTCATGAGCGATATGCCAGCCGAGCACCGGCGTCGAAGCCGTGGCCGGATCGCGGCGCTGGTCCGGGTCTTCCTTGGTCCATACGCCGTTCCCGTCGACGAACAGCGGTATCGAGTAATGCATCTGGAACCGCACGCCGAGCGACGTATCGCCGCCCTTCCCCCCGGAATCCTCGGCCTGGGGAATCTCGTCGATGAGCACCCGATACGCGTCCTCGGTTCCAGGCGCGACATCGACCAGCTTCGTCAATCGGATCAACTGCCGCTTGCCGGGCAGCACCGTCGCCATCGGCGGGCTGCTCACGACGCGGCGCTGATTCTCCGCATGCAGTTCCTTCCAGTCGGCCTCGCGCCACGCAAGCACGCGTATCTGCAACGTGACCGGCTTGACGTCCTGATTCTCGAGCCACAACGCGCTCGCGCGCTGGTCGCTCTCGATCACCGGATCGATCGGCCAGATCATCACTGACGTGGCCGCATGAGCGGCACCCGCGCATGCGATCGTCATCGACACCGCCATTGCGGTCGCGGTCGCGCGCCGCATCGTGCGTCCCGGCTGACCGGTCGCCATCGGATCGTTCATAGCAGATTCCATCCTGACTCAGTAACTCACCGTGACCTGGGCGGTATCTGTATAAGTGCCGGCCGGTGCGGACCCGCCCGGCAGACCGAGCGAGCCGTAGATCGGCACACTCGCAACACCCGACACCGGCGTCGATACCGGCTGCCCGATATTGAGCGTTTGCGTGTGGGCGGCATCCGCATAGAGCTGATAACCGATCAGCGTTTGGCCCGGCCCCTGCAGGTTCCGCTGCGTATTGCCCGCGGACGGATTGAGTCCGCCGTCGACGGCAATCTTCAGCGTCGTGCCGGACGAACACTGGATCTGCAGCGCACTACCGGTCGTCACTGTATTGACCTGCCCGGTCGACACCGCGGGATGAGCGCCGAAATCAAGCAGCCCGAAATTGAGGCTGGTTCCGCCGCCCGACACGCCACACCCCGACACGATTTGCGCGCTGACCGCGAAGGCCTTCGTGGTCGGTATCGGCGTATCCGCCATGCCGGTAGCCGGAAACATGAAAGCACTCAACAGAAGAGCCCAAGCATTGCGGAGCCACATAGCGATCCCGTCGGGAGATAAGCGTCTTGCGGCACCGTCGGCCGCCGCAAGACCGGAGAGGGTTGGCGAGCGCGCTTACCAGCCGACCGTGACGTTCAGCACGTCGGAATACGTACCGGCCGCGAGAGCGGACGTGATGGTCTTGTTCACGACACCGTAGATCGGCAGCGCGAGCGCCGTGCCCGCCGTCAACGGGACGGTTTGCGCGGTACTCGCCACATACTGATTTTTGAACGCGTTATCCGAATAGACTTCGTACGGAACGTAAGACGTGCCGTTCGCCAGTGCGCGCGTGCCCGTTCCGACACCGGCCCCCTTCCCCGCGTTCTTGCCGCCGTCGACCGTGACTTTCACCGAGGTCACGTCGGGCGAACAAGTTATCTGAGTCGTGCTCGTTCCGGTCCCGGTCGTTTGCGCATTCAACGACCCGGTAAAGCCGCTCGGCTGCGTGCCGAAGTTGAGCGAACCGAAATTGCTGGTCGTGCTGACCGACCCGCTACCGGCATTGATTGCGCAACCGCTGGTCAGCACGAGCTGCGCATTGACGGTACCGTTGATCGGATTCGATTGCGCGTGCGCGAGCCCGCCGGCCACGGCGAACGAGACAACAAGCAGAGCTTTCGAGTGAGTCTTCATGTTTTTCCCCGGTTAAGTTGATCACTGCATGGTTGACAACTGGAAGCACGACGTTCGCCGGCGCCACCGCCAACCAACCAGGCGACGGGGCCGATTCCGACAATCCCCAAACACAACCCCGAACCATTCGAGTGCCGTCGGCACCGGAACTTTGAAAAGCATGCCGACTTCATCAATTTGATTCGCAATACGAATTAATTGACGGAAATCGTTAAACACGACGCCTGCTTGAATGCTTCCTCACCGATTTCAGGCTTGTTCCGCTCAATCGGTTCAGACTCGATTAAATCATCCAGACCGATTGCAGGAAAGAGCACGAACGGACACGCGCGACGTAGTTCCGGACACCGGTATCTCATCGATATCCGGCAGGCTGTTCGGAAAATGCCGGATGCTCCGCCTCACGGCGAAGCATCCTCTGCGCGATCAGCGCGCCTTCGGTGTCGCGTACCGGATCGGCAAATTGACCCTCGCCTGCGGCAGCAACTTGATCAGCTTCGCCCGAGCCTCGACCGCATCCTCGAACGACGCGAAGCGCAACGTGCTGATGCGCACCGGCGCGTAGTAGGCCGTCGCCACGGGTGATTTGCCGAGCTGACCTGCCACCTCGCGCACACGATCCGGATCGACTTGCGAAACGACCAGTTCATTGCGGGTCTCGCCCACCACGCCGCGCTCGTTGACAAGCAGCGTCGGTCGATCGCCTGTCGGACCGGCACGCATGGATCTGGCGGCTTCGCCCGCATCCAGGTGCTTGAAGGTCTGACCATCCAGCCGCACCGACGGCGCATGCGCATACTGCGACAGTTCCTGCGGCGACAATTGCTTGCCGGCGATCGATTCGGCCGCGTTCACATGCAGCGTGACGAGCACTGACAGCATCGCGCCTGAAATCCAGTGCCTGGAAAAAGATTGATGGTTCATGATCCGGGTCTCTCAACGGGCCGCGATGATGCGGTATTCGACGGACAACGGTTTGCTCAGGCGCGTGAGGTTACCGTCGTAGCTGTTGCATCCGGGCTGCGGCACTGCGTTGACCGCGTAGACTTCCCAGGTTCCTGCGGATTGCTCACCGTAGAACGCGTAGCTGCCGAGGCCGTAGTGGCTGACTTGCGAAACATTGTTCTTGTAGTAGCTGTTATACGGCAATGCAAGCGTCGAAATCGTACCGGACGGCGATTTGACGTACACACCCACGCTGCCGATACACACGCTACCGGTCAGGCGAAGCTGTAACTGATCGACGCTGTCGTTGCCGGATACGCTGAATTGGCCCAGCTTCTGAACTTGCCCGTATCGCATCTGCATGACGTCGGGAAAGGCCCGAATGAAACCAGGAATCGTCAACCCGGCATCGGCGTGCGACGTGTAGGATCTCGCTTTCCGGACCGCCGCCGCAGCGTCGATCAGGCCGAAGCCGTACCATGTCGAATATGCGTTGCCGGCGCCATTCGTCTGCCAGCCATAGTCGAGGCGCGCGGTGGTCGCTCCGTCGAAAAGGTCTGAACTGGTTTCGTCCGAGGCCCTACCGTCGCCGAGGTCGATCCGCGCATCACGTCCGTCACGCGAACCATAATCGGCGTCGATCTTTCGCGCGGTGGTGCGCAGAATATCCCTGACGTCGCGCCATGTCAGCTTCGGGTTGACCGACAGCATCAACGCCACAATGCCCGACACCATCGGAGTGGCCGCCGATGTGCCGTTCATGCTCGAGTACTTGCAGTCGGGATTCTCGCGAAAGTTGACAGGCGTGCCAGCCGTGTCGAAGTCGTTCGTCGCTTCGTCCTTCAAGTCGGCTGAAGAACGGTAGCGACTGTAACCGCGGTGACAGCCTGTCAAATCCGTCGAGAAAATCTTCGGACCGGAACCTGTCTCGCCGTACGCGCCACTGTCCCCGTCTTCGCCTCCCAAAGCGGTAATCCAGTTGATCGGGCCGGCATTCGAGTAACTTGCCTTTCTCCCCATCGCATTGGCGGCGCCTACCATGATCACGCCCGGTTCGAGACCTTCCGGATCATTGGCCGGATTCTCGCACGAGATCATGCCGCTCTTGCGTCCGACCGTCGGGCAGTCGCGCGTGGTATTGGTCGCCGCACTATAAATTCCGGCGTATTCGTTTCCCGTCGCCTTGAGCATGACGAGCCCCTTGCCGTTACGGCGCACCGGAAAAGTCCGGACGGCCTCCGTGCTCGACGTGTCGGTATCGTATTCAATCGGGCTCCGCGGATTGATCCCATACGATGCATTGATGATGTCAGCGTTCGCCGACCACGACACGCCGCCATAAGCGGCGACCTGATTCGAAACGAAATCGTCGAAGCCGAGATAGCGCGCACCGCCCAGATTCACATTCGGCGCAACGCCCACGACGCCTTTGCCATTCATTGCCGCTGCGGCTATTCCCGCGACGTGGGTGCCGTGAGCCGATTCGATATCGTCTGGCGTGGGGTCGTTCGTATCGTTGAAGAAGTTATGCATCATCGAGCGTTTGACGTTCGGCGCCAGATCTTCGTGTGCGATGTCGATACCGTCATCCAGCACCAGCAAATTGACGCCCTGCCCAAAAACGCCATCACGAAATACGCTCTCGAGGTCGAGGTCCGTCTTGCCGTCGGCCACGTTCGGGAAGCCCGCGAAGTAGCTCCCCGGCTGCTTCAGTGCCCATTGATATTTGAAAAGCGGCTCGCACTCGAAAGCGAGTGCGCCGTGGAACGGGCAAGCCAATTTCGCCGTACTGCCGCTTCCGTTGGCAGGACTGCCCGCGGCGGCACCGGTGCCTGGCGCATCGTCGCCGCCGCAGGCAGACAACGCCAGACTCGCGATCAGCGTCAAGCCGAATGTCTTTCGAGAACGATAGAGCATGGAATTTTCAAATCGATGTTGATGGGTATGCGCTGGTCCGCTGCCAGGATCGCGCTGCGATGCCGGCGTCGGGATCTTCGCCTCGCGCCCGCACAACGGCGCAACGCACCTTTTCCTGCCATTGACCTCCTCAAGAAATGTTCAGGACGCACTCCAATCCATTTCAACCTCGTCGCATTTACCCGATAACCGATCTCGACCAGGAATCAATTCAAGTCGATACCCATACCCCCTCACCGCGGTGAGCAGGTAACCATTCTCCGGCGTCAGGTCGAGCTTCCTCTTCAGATTCGACACGTGTGTCCGTATCTTCCCGCGAGCTTCCCCGGTCGAAACGCCCCAAGTCATTTCCTCGAGATAGTTCAACGAAAGTGACTCGCCCAGATTCCGGAAAAGCGAAAGAGAAATATGGAATTCCATCACGTTGACCGGAATGTTCGTTCTCTGCCGCCGGACCTTCTTGCTGAGCAGGTCGAATTCGTACGCTCCGTGAATTTCCCTGCTGGGACGCCCCTTTCTCGCCCTCGCGCGCCTCACGAGCGCATCGACATACGACAGAAAAACGGGACGTGACGCGGTGGTCGCGATATATGCGTCAGCGCCCGCGTCCAGCATCGACACGATTTTCCATTTCTCCACGCCCGACGTTACGAAAAGAATCGGCGTTTTCTCGAACGCGCCATTTTTCCGGCGAAGCAAGACCCTCCCCGACACGGAATCCAGATCCTCGAATCTCGTTACAAGGATGCTTAAATCGTCTAGATTCGTATAACTTAATATATCGTTAAAACTTCTGAAAAATATGCAATCGTAATCGGACTCTTCCAGATTCTTCACAATCCACGATTCTATTTTCGAATCCCTTGATAAAATTGCCGCCCGCTTCTTCGGCATCGTCAAAATCACGCGGCCACCTCTTTTCGTCCTCGACGCTTCAATTCGACACGCACGGCAGATCGACCGACTATCGCTCGGTTCTGCGCCCCCCTCATCCGAATCACGACCCTGACGATCCGCGCAGATACGGAATCACACCCCGCTCCACGGCGATCGATCGATCGCAAAACCCGTCGGGCAAGTACATCGCCGTGCGATCCCGGCGCCACGACCGGCCGATACGCGGGTACCGCGGACTTCGACTCGCCGAACGCTATACGACGCCGGCATCTCGCCGAAAATCACTCGGACTACATCCGGTCCACCGGCGGAACGCATTTCTGAAGCTCGACGTATCCGCGTAACCGAGCTTTTCGGCAATGTCGTCCATGCGCAAACGCTTATCCAGCAGCAGGCGCTTGGCCCTTTTTTGTCGCACCATATCCAGGACCTCGCGATAGCTGCAGCCTTCGTCGGTCAATCGCCGGCGCAGCGTTCGCTCGTTGATGCCAAGATGCCGGGCGACATCACTGCTGTCCGGATACTGGTCGGGAAGGGAATCAAGCAACGAGAGAATGCGCTCCCGATATCCGCGCACTTCCCGCGAGAGCATCGTATCGAGCGCTTCTCCGCTCATCGCGACGGCTGCCTGAAAGACTGCCCGATTTGCACTCGGTATCTCCTGATCGAAGCAACCGCCCGGCAACGTGAAAACAATGCTCCGGCCGCCGAACCGGACCGGAACGCCAAAGTGCGCCTCATACGGGCCCGGCTCGTCGATCGCTTCAGGAAGCCGCAAGCGAATCAACCCGACCTTGTCGCGCAGCAAATTCCTGGTGATCGCATATGACGCCGCGGCAACTACATTGGCATTGAAAAGCCTCAGCTCCGGGGGCAAATCCGGGCTGTCGCGCAAATCGATGCTGACATCGACGGTACCGGCATCGGATGCGTCGACACGCACTCCACGAATATTCTGGTTAAGCGGCAGCATGTACGTCCTGACGACTTGAAACGCCTCTCCAAAGTTGGCGGCAGTCTTCAGAGCCAATCCGACAACGCCATAATCCGACAGCCGATAGTGCTCGCCGATACGAAGCGCTTCCCGTGGCGACATACTGTTCTGGGCAATCCAGTCGTAAAGCATTCCGCTAGGCAAGCGGCCCGCCGACCGGGAATCGCCCCACAGATCGGGAATCGCGACGCCCTTCTCCTTCAGATAATTGATGAGGGGCCGCCATTCGATGTCGAATCCGATGGTGTCGACGTGATCCATCCGCCCTCTCTTTCCGTTCCCGTGCTCTATGCAATGACGCCGCGCACCCGACATTTCGTCTTTCATTCACTCGTCGTCCATCATGTATCTGTCATACGCCGAGTTCATCGCGCCCCTCGGGGACGCGGATCAACACATGCTTCTCCAACGAAATCGATGCCCGACGCCAGCTTCGGGACATCGCAAACCACAACGCTGTCGCAATGCAACCGTTCACGATCGGTGCATCCTTTGTTTCCTGTTCATTCGGCATCCGAATTTTTTCATCGGCATTAGAACCCCGAACAACGCGATCGCCTCTCTCAGTCAAGAATAAAGGCTGACATGCAACGGCTCGAGAACTTCCATGAACCGCATCCGACCTCCGCGCTATCGATCACGCGCGTATCGAGCGACGACTGTCTGCTCAATGTAAAAATTAGAACATTCGGCCCCAAACCGGGGAAGCGTAACTGCGGACAATGAGCAGTTTTTTTCGGACAGCGCAATGCCGCTGTCATCGTGTCGAGAAACATGGCCTGTATCGCTGATGCCACGCTGGCGAGCTGGTCAGGGTCCGGGCGCTCTCCGGAGCGGGCTGCCCCTGAACCGCTTTCGAACCGAAAGTATTTTCCCATGGCACGCGCGGCACTCGATACTCTGCAAATGCAGACGCGCATTCCCGGGCAGTTGCCCATCGTGCGGAAAACCGGAACGATCGGGGAAATGGTCCGATCAGGTATGACGCAGGACCTGCGAAGATCCGATCCTTGCCGGAGACGCCAGCGGCATTTGCCAATCGCGGACTCGCGTACACGAGTGTCGGTTGGGGAATGGGTAATGACCGACGATCATCCCGGCGTAAGGCGACGCGCCGCGGCAGGATTCAGCGGCTTCGGACGCGTCGGCAGGTCACATGCGGGCGGGGGCACGACGGTCAGAATGGCTGGGCGGCCTCACCCTGGCCATCTGCCGAATCCGGGGCGAGCACCCTGCCCAATTGCACCTTGTTGCTCACCCCGAGGTGCGCATAGATACGCTGCAAATAAGTTCTGACGGTTGCGGGCGACAGGCCGATCACGCGTGAAATTTCCTTGTACGAGCGACCGGCTGCAAACAAACGTGCAATCGACCTCTCCTTGGGTGACAGGACGAACCCGTGCCCGTCCGGTGCAAGGGAAACATGCAGATAGGATCCGAAATAGCCGATCTCGACCGTCCTTCCCCCCAGACGCATACGGCAAGGCGCGTCGCTGAAGAGCTGAGCGAGTTCTTGCGGCAGCGTTCCGCCACGCCACGTTGGCCAGTTCGCGGAGATGAACTCGCACAACCCTCCGCCTATGCCGACAATTCTTCCGTCCTTGTCCGCAATCCCGCTCGAGTGCACGTTGTCCGCGGCCGGAACGGAAAGCATGCGTTGAAGATTCTTCCGCCATATCTGGAGCGTGTACTTCATGAACTGCCCGAAATATGCCATCTCGATTTCATCGAACGGCCGCGCCCCCTGCCCTCGGTACAGCGTGCAAAAGAAATGATTCCTCGTGAACGGCTCGCCCAGCAATATCGATACGCCATGGGCCAGATCGTATTCCCGACAAAATGCCCGAACCGCCTCTGTCTTACCGGGAGCGCCATAGTTCTGGTCCGTAGAAAAAGCGTGAACCTCCCCGATTCGGCTTTCAACTTCTTTCGCGAATGCGTCCTGGGCCGAGATGGGAAGCCACCTTTCCTCAAAGTCTGCCGGTAGTCCTATCAATTCCTTCTTGTAGACCGTCGGTGTGACTTCATTGGCGCCACGACCAACCAGCCCCCACCACGCGGAACGACAGGATATTGATTGACTGACCAGTGAAACCGCGGAGCCAATGAAGGAAGGGGCGGGAAGTTCGCACGAAAGCGCGTGGACCCGCAAAAAAACGTCTCCGAGGAAATTGATCGAATCAATCGATTCGCGCCGACTCGCCTTCATCACATATTTCCTAACAAGAAGAATTCGATCGGAATGAATGCAATCGTCGCGTCGACATACGGAAAGCCGGCATGGAGAGTTGAGTTGTTGCTGGAGGAACGAACGGCTTGTGGCCAGCGCATCGGCTTGATGAAGCCGGTGTCCGGTTGGGCGGAGCCAGTTTGGTCGAGTTCGTGAGATTACCGACAGTCGTCGATCTTAAACGATCGGGCCGGACGGCGTGATGCCGTCTCGACATGGCCCGATGCCTGAGAGGCATACCGGCTGCCTACGAAACCACCCGGACACCCCGAGAAACAAAAAACCCGTGAAGCCTTGCGGCATCACGGGTTTCGAATTTTCCTCGGCTAACCTCGGAACGGAATGTGGTGGGCCCGGCGGGGTTCGAACCCGCGACCAATCGATTATGAGTCGACTGCTCTAACCGCTGAGCTACAAGCCCTGATGAGAAGCGAAGCGTGCTACACGCAGCCCCGGCAAAGAAGCCGGGCCGGCATTGTAACAACAAAGACAGCAAAAGAGACAAACGCCACCGGCATCACACGGATACCGGCGGCGTTCGCAGGAGAGACGCTGGAAATCAGTTCCCTTCGAGGAACGACTTCAGCTTGTCGGAACGGCTCGGGTGACGCAGCTTGCGCAGCGCCTTGGCCTCGATCTGACGGATCCGCTCACGCGTGACGTCGAACTGCTTGCCGACTTCCTCGAGCGTGTGATCGGTGCTCATCTCGATACCGAAGCGCATCCGCAGCACCTTCGCCTCGCGCGGCGTCAGCGAATCGAGCACGTCCTTCACGACGTCGCGCATGCTCGCATGCAGCGCGGCATCCGCCGGCGCGACCGTGTTGTTGTCCTCGATAAAGTCGCCGAGATGGGAATCGTCGTCGTCACCGATCGGCGTTTCCATCGAGATCGGCTCCTTCGCGATCTTCATGATCTTGCGGATCTTGTCTTCCGGCATCTCCATCTTCTCGGCGAGCGTTGCCGGATCCGGCTCGAGACCGGTTTCCTGCAGGATCTGCCGCGAGATGCGGTTCATCTTGTTGATCGTCTCGATCATGTGAACCGGAATACGGATCGTGCGCGCCTGGTCAGCGATCGAGCGCGTGATGGCCTGACGGATCCACCACGTCGCATAGGTCGAGAACTTGTAGCCGCGACGGTATTCGAACTTGTCCACCGCCTTCATCAGGCCGATGTTGCCTTCCTGGATCAGGTCGAGGAACTGCAGGCCGCGGTTCGTGTACTTCTTCGCGATCGAGATCACGAGACGCAAGTTCGCCTCGGTCATTTCGCGCTTCGCCTGGCGTGCCTTCAGTTCGCCGGCCGCCATCTGGCGGTTGGTTTCCTTCAGGTCCTTCAGCGGCAGCACGACGCGCGCCTGCAGGTCGAGCAGGCGCTGCTGCTGCTCGCGGATCGCCGGGATGTTGCGCGACAGGACCGCGCTGTACGAATGGCCTTCGGCCGTGATCTTCTCGGACCAGTCGAGATCCGTCTCGCTGCCCGGGAAGCGCGCGATGAATTCCGAACGCGGCATGCCGCACTTGTCGACGACCGTGTGCAGGATCTGGCGCTCGACCTGACGCACTTCATCCACTTGCGCACGCAACGTGTCGCACAGGCGCTCGACGGTACGCGCGGTGAAGCGGATCGTCATCAGCTCGGTCTGGATCGTTTCCTGCGCCTTCAGGTAGGACTTCGACTTGTAGCCTTCCTTCTCGAACGCGCGGCGCATCTTGTCGAACCACTCGCTGATCTGCGAGAACTTGTCGAGCGATGCGCGCTTGAGGGCTTCGAGCTGGGCGGCGTTGGCCGATGCCTGCGCGGCACCGTCGTCCTCCTCCTCTTCCTCTTCTTCCTCTTCCTCTTCGGCTTCCTCGTCCTCGTTCTCGATGGCTTCCGCTTCCTTCGCGGAGAAGCCGTCGGTATCGGCGGTGTCCGAAGCGTTCGGATCGAGCAGGCCGTCGACGAGTTCGTCGACGCGGATCTCTTCGTTCGCGACGCGTTCGGCCATCGCGAGGATGTCGGCGATCGTCGTCGGACACGCGGAAATCGCCATCACCATGTGACGCAGGCCGTCCTCGATCCGCTTCGCGATCTCGATTTCGCCTTCGCGCGTGAGGAGTTCGACCGTGCCCATCTCACGCATGTACATCCGGACCGGATCGGTCGTACGGCCGAATTCCGAATCGACAGTGGACAGCGCGACTTCCGCTTCCTCTTCGACTTCATCGTCCGACGACGCGGCCGGCGCGTTGTCGTTCAAGAGCAGCGTTTCCGCGTCCGGCGCCTGCTCGTAGACCGCCACGCCCATGTCGTTGAACGTGCCGATGATGCCTTCGAGGGCTTCGGTCTCGGTGAAGTTGTCCGGCAGGTGGTCGTTGATTTCGGCGTACGTGAGGAAGCCGCGCTCCTTGCCGAGCTTGATCAGCGCGCGCAGCTTCACGCGGCGCTCTTCGAGCTCCTCGGCCGTGCCGGGCGTGCTCGTCGCGAACGCTTCCTTCAGCAGCGCCTTTTCCTTGGCGCGACGATCGCGCACCTTGGATTTGCCCGGGGCAGCCGCGGCTGCGGGCTGCTCGTCGCTCTGATTTGCGTCGTCAACGACGGATACTTCGTTCAGCTTTTTGGTCATGGAGTTCGCCGTACCGGCTATATCGACTCGCGGCTGCTGGACGACAGCCGGTTGAACCGTGGGTGCATGAGTAGTACGTACTGCCGTTTCGTCCGCGGCGGCAGTCGTGTCCCTTGCGCTTTTCGCACTTGCCCGCTTCGCCGCCGGCTTGGCCGGCCCGGAGTCGGGTCTGGCGGCAGCCCGTGTTCTGGCTGCCGGCGCCGGCGCAGCCTGAGCAGTGCCGGCCGCGGTTTTCTTTCCCGTAGAGGCTGACGTGGCTGAAGACGTTGTCCTGGTGGAAGAAGCAGACTTGGCCGCTGTGACCTTCTTGGTCGGCTCCGTCGAGCCCTTGCCTGCTGCTTTCTTTCCGCCTGTCGTCTTTGCCATCGCGATTCTCGCCTCTGCTTAGAAAACAAACCGCTGGAAACCTTATATTATAGCACGCTGGGGCGCCCTCTCTAAGCGCCCCGGCCGCCTACAGCCCGAGTCGACGCTTCATGTCGGTTCGCTGCTGGTTCAATTCCGTCAGTTCGGCCAATTCCTCGGGTGTGAAGGTGGATTGCCGCGCCAGCCGGTCAAGCCGGTCGCAGCAGGCGTCATAGCGCATCTTGAGCACCGCAGCCTGCAACTCCTCCCCCGCGATCCGTTCCTGTTCACGCTGCCGCTCGGGCACCGTCTCGTCTTCCGGATTCTGTAACAGCAAATCGCGGACGTTTTCATCATAGTCCAGAATTTCGCGGAAGATTTCCTCGTAAGTCGCCCCATTCGAGGAGGTCCGCAGGACATCCGACAGCAGCCGGAACTCCGCGCCGTCGCCCAGCGCGCGCGCATGGTCGACGACTTCGGCGAACAGTTCGCCGATGCGCGGCAACGCGCGCAGGGTCGCAATCTGTTCGTCGTCGAGCTGCGACGCGATACGCGGATGCATCACCAGCGTGCGCAGCGCACGCTTTTCGCTGTCCGTCACGCGACGCCGTTCGCTGCGCGCAGGCGCCTGGCGCGGCGGCGCCGCGATCCGCGTATCGACGTCGGACAGCCCCGCGACTTCTTCGAACGGGATATCGAGACGATCGGCGAACATGTGCATGATCTGCGCGCGCAACGCGTTCGCGGGCAGCGCCTGCAGCAGCGGCTTCGCGTCGAACAGCGCCTTCGCGCGGCCTTCCGGCTGATCGAGCGCCTTGCCGGCAATTGCTTCGTTCAGCAGAAATTGCGACAGCGGCATCGCGCGCTCGACCTGCTCGGAGAACGCCTCCGCGCCGAACTCGCGGACATAGCTGTCCGGGTCGTGCTCGGTCGGCAGAAAAAGGAACCGGATCGTACGGTTGTCCGCCGCGTGCGGCAGGCACGCCTCGAGCGCACGCCGGGCCGCACGCCGCCCGGCCGAATCGCCGTCGAAACTGAAAATAACTGTGTCGGTCTGGCGCAGCAGCTTCTGCACGTGAATCGGCGTGCACGCGGTGCCGAGCGTCGCGACCGCGTTCGGGAAACCGAGCTGCGCAAGCGCGACGACGTCCATGTAACCCTCGACGACCAGCACGTACTTGCGCTCGCGAATCGCGAGCCGCGCCTCGAACAAGCCGTACAGCTCGCTGCCTTTATTGAACAGCGGCGTTTCGGGCGAGTTCAGGTACTTCGGCTCGCCGCTGCCGAGCACGCGCCCGCCGAAGCCGATCACCTGCCCCTTCACGTTGCGGATCGGGAACATGATCCGTTCGCGGAACCGGTCGTAGCGGCGCGCGGTGCCCTGCGCATCGGTTTTCTCGCTGACGATCACGAGCCCCGACTCGACCAGCGACTCGTCGCGATAGTCCGGGAACGCGGTTTCGAGGTTCTGCCAGCCGTCCGGCGCATAACCGAGCCCGAAGCGCGCGGCGATCTCGCCGGTCAGGCCCCGGTTCTTCAGATACTGGATCGCGACGGTCGCGCCGCGCAGCTGCTTGCGGTAGTAGTCGCACGCGGTGGACATCGCGTCGGACAATGCGGTCGCAACCGATTTCGACACGGGCGCCGGATAGTCGCCGCCACCGCCTCCGCCCCCACCGCCGCGCATCGACGGCTCGTGGGGCACGGTCAGCCCGACGGATTGCGCGAGTTCCTGCACTGCCTCCGGGAACGTGAGCCCCGCGTGTTCCATCAGGAAGCCGATCGCCGTGCCGTGCGCGCCGCAACCGAAGCAGTGATAGAACTGCTTGGTCGGGCTGACGGTAAACGACGGGCTCTTCTCGTTATGGAACGGGCACAGCCCCATGAAATTGGCGCCGCCCTTCTTGAGCTGCACGTACCGACCCACCACGTCGACGATATCGACGCGGTTCAGCAAATCCTGCAGGAACGAATGCGGAATCACCGTGGGATCGAGCGAAAAAAGACAATACGATGCCCGGCGCACGCATCGCTGAGCGCGCCGGGAGCGGGTTTTACTTGGTGAGCGCGGCCTTGACCTGCGCGGAAACGGCCGTCATGTCGGCACGGCCCGCGAGCTTGCCCTTCAGCACGCCCATCACCTTGCCCATGTCCTGCGGGCCGGCTGCGCCGGTTTGCGCGACCGCCGCCTGGACTTCGGCCGCCACTTCGGCGTCCGACAGTTGCGCGGGCATGTAGGCGCCCAGCACGACCAGTTCGGCCTGCTCCTTCGCGACGAGGTCGTCACGGCTGGCGGCCTGGAACTGGCTGATCGAATCCTTGCGCTGCTTGATCATCTTGTCGATCACGGCCGTGATGCCCGCGTCGTCGAGCGTGACCCGATCATCGACCTCGCGCTGCTTGATCGCGGCCATCAGCAGTCGAATCGTCGACAGGCGCTCGCTGTCCTTCGCGCGCATCGCGGTCTTCATGTCTTCGCTGATCTGCTCTTTCAAACTCATCTTTCACCCGGGATGGAAACGTGAATCCGACGCCCGCGAACAGGCGTCAACACAAAAACCCGCTTGGGACAGTGTCTCAAGCGGGTTGCTCGAATCCGGCATCGGCGGCTCGCTGCCTGATCGGTCAACTGAGCGGTTTCCCGACCGGCTGCACGATTGCGCTTGATCGTCCGTGATCGCGCCCGATCGCACGAAGTCGCCGGTGCGCCGCTTGGCGAATCGCGCGGCGCCCAATTGTTCAGTACAACTTCTTCGGCAACGTCTGGCTGCGGATACGCTTGTAATGACGCTTCACCGCAGCAGCCTTCTTGCGCTTGCGCTCCGCGGTCGGCTTCTCGAAAAACTCGCGCGCACGAAGTTCGGTCAACAAACCGTTCTTCTCGATCGTGCGCTTGAAGCGACGCATTGCAACTTCGAACGGCTCGTTCTCTTTAACGCGAATGATCGTCATGATCCGACACGAATAAAGGTTTGCAGGGAAAGACTACCGAGTATAGCAGAGCGATTGCTCAAAGGCACGGGGCCTGGTCCCGCTAAAACCAGGCTTGCCGGGCATGTCACGCGCCCCGCGAATACTCCGCCGCGGCCTGCCCGGCCGCCGTGCCGGACGCCCACGCCCACTGGAAGTTGTAGCCGCCGAGCCAGCCCGTCACGTCCACCGCCTCGCCGATGAAGTACAGCCCCGGCACCCGCGCGCTCATCATCGTCGCCGACGACAGTTCCCGCGTATCGACGCCGCCCTTCGTCACCTCGGCCTTCTTGTAGCCCTCGGTGCCGTTCGGTGTCAGCGTCCAGCCGGACAGCGCGTCGCCGATCTGGCGCAACGTCTTGTCGGGTAGGTCTGCAAGCCGCGCGTCGGCCGCGACGCGATGCGTGTCGAGCCATGCATGCGCGAGGCGCGACGGCACCCAGTCCGCGAGCAGCGAACCGATCTGGCGTTTCGACGTGCGCTTCGCGTCGAGCAGGTCGGCCACCGTGTCGCGCTGCGGCAGCAGGTCGACGCGGATCGGGTCGCCAGGCTGCCAGTAGCTCGAGATCTGCAGAATGCCGGGCCCGGACAGGCCGCGGTGGGTCAGCAGCAGGTCCTCGACGAATTCGCCGCCGCGCTTCTTGTCGCCGGTCGACACGCGCACTTCGAGCGATACGCCGGACAACGCCGCGAACGGCTCCCAGTCCTGCTGCGCGAACGTGAGCGGCACGAGCGCGGGCCGCGTATCGATGAGCTTGTGGCCGAACTGCTTTGCGAGCCGGTAGCCGAAGTCGGTCGCGCCGATCTTCGGGATCGACAGGCCGCCGGTCGCGATGATCAGTGCGCGCGCACCGATCGGCCCCGCCTGCTGCGTGTCGAGCGTAAAGCCGTCGGACGGTGCGTGACGCACCGCGTCGACGACGACCGGCCGGCGCCACGCGACGCCGCCCGCATCGCACTCGTGCTTCAGCACATCGATGACCGCGTCGCTGCCGTGGTCGCAAAAGAGCTGGCCCTTGTGCTTTTCGTGCCAGGTCACGTGATGGCGTTTGAGCAGCCCGAGGAAGTCGCGCGGCGTATAGCGCGCCAGCGCCGAGCGCGCGAAATGCGGATTCGACGACAGGTAGTTGTCGGGGCCTGCGTACAGGTTCGTGAAGTTGCAGCGGCCGCCACCCGAGATGCGGATTTTCTCGGCGAGCCGCGGCGCGTGATCGATCAGCACGACGCGGCGGCCGAGCTGCCCGGCGACCGCGGCGCTCATCATCCCGGCGGCGCCCGCGCCGATCACGGCGATGTCATAAGTTTCCATGGCGCGGATTGTACCTGCCCGGCATCGGGCCCGGGCCGCAGCCAGCGGCGGCCGGCCCTCGCCTGCTATAATTTCCGGTTACGTTGACCTTCCTGCGGCGCGCTCGATACGGCGCGCCCCGCCCGCACCCATGCTCGTTCTCGGCATCGAAAGCTCCTGTGACGAAACCGGCCTCGCGCTCTACGACACGCAGCGCGGCCTGCTCGCACACGCGCTCCACTCGCAGATCGCGATGCACCGCGACTACGGCGGCGTCGTGCCCGAACTCGCATCGCGCGACCACATCCGCCGCGCGCTGCCGCTGCTCGAGGAAGTGATGGCGCAAAGCGGCACGCGCCGCGACGACATCGACGCGATCGCGTTCACGCAAGGCCCCGGCCTCGCCGGCGCGCTGCTGGTCGGCGCGAGCATCGCGAATGCGCTCGCGCTCGCCTGGAACAAGCCGACCGTCGGCATCCATCACCTCGAAGGCCACCTGCTGTCGCCGCTGCTCGTCGCGGAGCCGCCGCCGTTCCCGTTCGTCGCGCTGCTGGTTTCCGGCGGCCACACGCAACTGATGCGCGTGACCGACGTCGGCGTGTACGAGACGCTCGGCGAAACGCTCGACGACGCGGCCGGCGAAGCATTCGACAAGACGGCGAAGCTGATCGGCCTCGGCTATCCGGGCGGCCCGGAAGTGTCGAAGCTCGCTGAAACGGGCACGCCGGGCGCGGTCGTGCTGCCCCGCCCGATGCTGCACTCGGGCGATCTCGACTTCAGCTTCAGCGGCCTGAAGACGGCCGTGCTCACGCAGATGAAGAAGTTCGAAGCGGCGCAGCTGACCGGTGAAGCGCTCGAACGCGCGAAGGCCGACCTCGCGCGCGGCTTCGTCGACGCGGCCGTCGACGTGCTCGTCGCGAAGTCGCTCGCGGCGCTGAAGAAAACGAAGCTCAAGCGCCTCGTGGTCGCGGGCGGCGTCGGCGCAAACCGTCAGTTGCGCGACGCGCTGTCGGCCGCCGCCGCGAAACGCGGCTTCAACGTGCATTACCCCGATCTCGCGCTGTGCACCGACAACGGCGCGATGATCGCGCTCGCCGGCGCATTGCGGCTCGCGCGCTGGCCCGAGCAGGCGAATGCCGACTACGCATTCACGGTAAAGCCGCGCTGGGATCTCGCATCGCTCGCACGCTGAGCCGCACAACGCGACGCCCAGGCAGAACAACAAAAAGGCCGCTCAAACGAGCGGCCTTTTTCATCGGCGCGACAAAACGCCGCGGCGTTATGCCGCTAGCCGCTTGTCGCGTTCGATCAGCGCATACGCGCTGTGATTGTGGATCGATTCGAAGTTCTCGGCTTCGAGCACGTACGCAACGACGCGCTCGTCCGCATCGAGACGCTGCGCGACATCGCGCACGAGATCCTCGACGAACTTCGGGTTCTCGTATGCACGCTCGGTGACGAACTTCTCGTCCGGGCGCTTCAGCAGGCCCCACAGCTCGCACGACGCCTCTTCTTCGGCGATGCGGATCAGCGCCTCGACCGGCAGGTCGCCCGCGAGTTCGGCATCGATCGTCACGTGCGAGCGCTGGTTGTGCGCGCCGTACTGCGAGATCTTCTTCGAGCACGGGCACAGGCTCGTCACGGGCACGAGCACCTTCAGGAACAGGCGCGTGTCGCCGTTGCGGCTTTCGCCCGCAAGCGTCACTTCATAATCGAGCAGGCTCTGCACGCCGGACACCGGCGCCGTCTTGTTCACGAAATACGGAAACGTCACCTCGATACGGCCGGCCTCGGCTTCGAGTTTCTCGAGCATCGACGCGAGCATCGTGCGGAAACGCTCGACCGTCAGCGGCGCGCGGTTCTCTTCGAGCAGCGCGACGAAGCGCGACATGTGCGTGCCCTTCTGGTCGGCCGGCAGACGCACATCGAGATTCCAGACACCGACGGTCGGCTGCACGTCGCCGCTTTCGGTACACACCGTCAACGGATGCCGGACCGCCTTCACGCCCACGCGCTGAATCGGAATCTGGCGGGTATCCACCGTGCTCTGCACGTCGGGCATCACGAAGGCGGGATTCATCTGGTTCATCTTGTTCAATCCTTGTAAGCCGCGCGTTCGACAACGCGCACGCCGCGTCATGCGGCAGCCGGAAAAGCAACATGGGCCCGCAGGCCCATGTTTTCCGCATCAATGAAGACCGGTTGCGCCAGTCGCACCAACACCGCCCGCGGGCGGTGCCAGCTTACGCGACGCGCTTCGCCTGACCGGCGACATCGGCCGCCGGGTTCAGGAAGCGTTCGCGAATCGATTTCGCGATGCCCGCGCCGTCGAGGCCGCATTGCGACAACAGCTTTGCGTGGTCGCCGTGATCGACGAACTGGTCAGGGAGGCCCAATTGTAGTACGGGTCGGATAACCCCACTCTCCATCAGGGCTTCCACGCACGCCGAGCCCGCGCCGCCCATCACGCAGCCTTCCTCGATCGTCACGAGGTAGTCGTGCGTCTCGGCGAGTTCGCGCACGAGCGCGGCATCGACCGGCTTCACGAAGCGCATGTTCGCGACGGTTGCGTCGAGTTCCTCGGCCGCGGCGAGCGACGGTGCGACCATCGTGCCGAACGCGAGGATCGCGACGCGCTTGCCTTCCGGCTGTGCCGTGTGGCGACGCACTTCACCCTTGCCGAGCGGGATTTCGGTGAGTTCCTTCACCGTCGGCACGCCCGTGCCCGCGCCGCGCGGATAGCGCACCGCGGTCGGGTTCGGCTGCTGCAGCGCCGTGTGCAGCATCTGGCGGCATTCGTTTTCGTCGGATGCCGTCATGACCGTCATGTTCGGGATGCAGCGCATGAACGCGAGATCGTACGCACCCGCGTGCGTCGCGCCATCCGCGCCGACGAGGCCCGCGCGGTCGATCGCGAACACGACCGGCAGGTTCTGCAGCGCGACGTCGTGGATCAGCTGGTCGTAACCACGCTGCAGGAACGTCGAGTAGATCGCGACGACCGGTTTGAGCCCTTCGGTCGCGAGGCCACCCGCGAACGTCACCGCGTGCTGCTCGGCGATGCCGACGTCGTAGTAGCGATCCTTGAAGCGCTTCTCGAACTCGACCATGCCCGAGCCTTCGCGCATCGCGGGCGTGATGCCGACGACGCGCGAATCGCGCTCGGCTTCGTCGCACAGCCACTCGCCGAACACCTGCGTGTACGTCTTCTTCGCGGGCGTGGGCGACGGCTTGATGCCTTCGGCCGGATTGAACTTGCCGGGGCCGTGATAAAGCACGGGATCGGCTTCGGCAAGCTTGTAGCCCTGGCCTTTCTTCGTCACCACGTGCAGGAACTGCGGGCCGCGCAGTTCGCGGATGTTCTGCAGCGTCGGGATCAGCGAATCGAGATCGTGACCGTCGATCGGGCCGATGTAGTTGAAGCCGAATTCCTCGAACAGCGTGGCCGGCACGACCATGCCCTTCGCATGCTCCTCGAGCTTGCGTGCGAGTTCGAGCACCGGCGGCGCCACGCTCAGCACGCGCTCGACGCCCGCGCGCGCGGCCGCATAGAAGCGGCCCGACATCAGGCGTGCGAGATGGCGATTCAGCGCGCCGACCGGCGGCGAGATCGACATGTCGTTGTCGTTCAGGATCACGAGCAGCTTCGCGTCTTCCGACACGCCCGCGTTGTTCATCGCCTCGAACGCCATGCCGGCCGTCATCGCGCCGTCGCCGATCACGGCGATCGAGAAGCGGTCGTCGCCATTCAGCTGGCTGCCGATCGCCATACCGAGCGCGGCCGAAATCGACGTGCTCGAATGCGCGGTGCCGAATGTGTCGTATTCGGATTCGCTGCGGCGCGGGAAGCCCGAGATCCCGTCGTACTGACGCAGCGAATGCATCTGGTCGCGGCGGCCCGTCAGGATCTTGTGCGGATAGGTCTGGTGGCCCACATCCCAGACGATGCGATCGTTCGGCGTGTTGAACACGTAGTGCAACGCGATCGTCAGCTCGACCGTCCCGAGGTTGGACGACAAATGGCCGCCCGTCTTCGACACGCTGTCGAGCACGAACGCGCGCAGTTCATCCGCGAGCGGTTGCAGTTGGCGACGATCGAGGCGGCGCAAATCCGCCGGGTCGTCGATGGTTTTCAGCAAGTCGTACATCGTCGTTCCATTGTAGGAAATCAAACGCGCCCGCATTCTTTTGCACGCACCGTAGCGTGTGCGCGGCGGCGGGCTTTCGCGTCAGCTGACCCGGTTCACTACCAGGTCGGCAAGTTCGGCGAGACGCTGTGCGCGTGCGCCGAACGGTTTCAACGCATCATGCGCTTCGGCGCGCAGTTGCGCTGCGAGCTCGCGCGACGCCTCGAGGCCGAGGATCGAAACGTAGGTCGGCTTGTCGTTCGCGGCATCCTTGCCGGCCGTCTTGCCGAGCGTCGCCGAATCGGTCGTGACGTCGAGAATATCGTCGACGACCTGGAAGGCCAGACCCACGGCCCCCGCATAGACGTCGAGCGCAGCCATCGTTTCCGCCGTCGGCGTTTCGCCGGCCAGTGCGCCCATCCGCACGGCCGCGCGCAGCAACGCGCCCGTCTTCATCCGGTGCATCGTCTCGAGCTGCTCGCGCGTCAGCTTCAGGCCGACGCTCGCCAGGTCGATCGCCTGCCCGCCGGCCATGCCGATCGAGCCGCTCGCGAGCGCAAGCTCGCGCACGAGCGCCGCCTGCTGCACCGGCGACAGCGCATCGGCGTCGGTCAGCGCAACGAACGCCTGCGATTGCAGCGCGTCGCCGACGAGCAGTGCCGTCGGCTCGTCGTACTGCACGTGCACGGTCGGCTTGCCGCGCCGCAGCGCGTCGTCGTCCATGCACGGCATGTCGTCGTGCACGAGCGAGTAGACGTGGATCATCTCCAGCGCCGCCGCCGCCGCGTTGCGCGCCGCTTCCGTCGCGCCGGTCAACTCGCCTGCTGCATGGCACAGCAGCGGGCGAACGCGTTTGCCGCCGCCGAGGACCGCGTAGCGCATCGCCTCGTGGAGTTGCGCGGGCATCGCGGTTTCAGCGGGCAAATAATGGCCGAGTGCGTCTTCGACACGGTCAAGCACGGACCGCATCCATTGTTCGAATGTCATAGATCGTCGTCTTCGCCGTCCGTGGCGGCCGTTCCGGACGAAAGCGGCTTCAGCGTCGCGCCGTCGAGCACGCGAACCTGCTGTTCCACTTTCTCAAGCTGCTGTTGGCAAAACGCAACGAGGGCCGCACCGCGGCGGTATGCCGTCAGTGAATCCTCGAGGCTCAACGCGCCGCCTTCCATCCGGGCAACCAGCGTCTCGAGTTCCGCGAGCGCCATCTCATAATTGTCCGGCAACGGTTCGGTGCCATTACCGGGCGGCGTGGCGCCTGGGGATGCGGTTTTCGCCATGGACGAGGGTGTCAAATTTCAAAACAAGTCGGACATTCTACGGCAAAAGAGAATTCTCCGATCTGCCGACGTGGGCGGCCTCGCGCATATTCTGGCCCCACCTCCAATGCACAGTGTGCGCCTCCTGATTGTCGCCGGACAAAAAATTGACACAAATCAGGCACTTAATTCTAGCCTTGCGAGGCGAACCGGGTATAATTCTCCGTTTCCCTAAATCGATTTTTCGATGGTTGGGTTGTTCACTGCTTTCACGCTAACACCGGGAGTGGGAATGTCCAATCTGAGCGATGCGCTTCAGTTGAAGTCGGCTCACAGCCAGCTTCCAGTCACTGCATACTTCGATGAGGCGCTACTCGAGCGCGAGATCGAAACCCTCTTCAAGAAAGGACCTCGTTACGTCGGGCACGAGTTGATGGTGCCCGAGGCGGGGAATTATTTTGCGCTGCCGTCCGAGAAGGAAGGCCGCGTGCTGGTCCGCAACCAGGCGAACCAGATCGAACTGCTGTCGAACGTCTGCCGCCACCGGCAGGCCATCATGCTCAACGGGCGCGGCCACACGCAGAACATCGTGTGCCCGCTGCACCGCTGGACGTACGATCTGGAAGGCGAACTGCTCGGCGCGCCGCACTTCCCCGAGAAGCCGTGCCTGAACCTCGGCAAGAGCCCGCTGCAGAACTGGCAGGGGTTGCTGTTCGAGGCCGAAGGCCGGAATGTCGCGCGCGACCTCGCCCACCTCGGCACCAAACATCACTTCGACTTCTCCGAGTACCTCTTCGATCACGTCGAAGTGCACGAGTGCGATTACAACTGGAAGACGTTCATCGAGGTCTACCTCGAGGATTACCACGTCGTCCCGTTCCACCCGGGCCTCGGCAGCTTCGTGTCGTGCGACGACCTCAAGTGGGAGTTCGGCGACTGGTACAGCGTGCAGACGGTCGGCGTGCACAACGCGCTCGCGAAACCGGGCAGCGCGACTTACCAGAAATGGCACGAGCAGGTGCTGAAGTTCCGCAACGGCGTGCCGCCGGAGTTCGGCGCGATCTGGATGGTCTACTACCCGGGCCTGATGATCGAGTGGTATCCGCACGTCCTCGTCGTGTCGTGGCTGATCCCGCGCGGCCCGCAGAAGACGACCAACATCGTCGAGTTCTATTACCCCGAGGAAATCGCGCTGTTCGAACGCGAATTCGTCGAGGCCGAACGCGCCGCCTATATGGAAACGGCCGTCGAGGACGACGAGATCGCGATACGGATGGACGCAGGCCGCCGTGCGCTGATGGCACGCGGCGAGTCGCAGGTCGGCCCGTACCAGAGCCCGATGGAAGACGGCATGCAGCACTTCCACGAGTTCCTGCGCCGCCACCTCGGCGACATCTGACGGCCGGTGCGGCGCTTTGTCGCCGCGCCCCATCCGGCAGACGAAAAGACGGGCTTCGGCCCGTCTTTTTTTGTTTAGACTTGGAGTGTCAGGTCATTCGCACTCCAGGGAGCCGTCATGCCACACACCCATTACACCACGCTCATCTCCGCCGCCAATCTCGCCGAGCGCCTGGCCGCGGCGCCCGGCAGCGTCGTTCTGTTCGATTGCCGCTTCGATCTCGCCGATCCGGGCGCGGGCGAAGCCGCCTATGCGGCCGGCCATATCCCCGGCGCGCAGTACCTTCATCTCGACCGCGACCTGTCGGGCCGCAAGACGGGCACCAACGGCCGCCATCCGTTGCCGACCCGCGACGCACTCGCCACACTGCTCGCCAGCCGCGGCCTCAAGCAGGGCCAGCAGGTCGTCGCGTACGACGCGCAAGGCAGCGCCTATGCGGCGCGCCTGTGGTGGCTGCTGCGCTGGCTCGGCCACGATTCGGTCGCCGTACTCGACGGCGGCCTGCAGGCCTGGGAAGCAGCCGGCCAGCCGCTGGCGACCGACGTGCCGCAGCCGGCCGCCGGCGACTTCCGCGCGGGCGCGCCGCTCGAATCGACGGTCGACGCGGCAGCCGTGCTCGCGAACATCAAGTCGCCCACGCGCGTCGTGATCGATGCTCGCGCACCGGACCGCTACCGCGGCGAAAACGAAACGATCGATCGTGTCGGCGGCCACATCCCCGGCGCGCGCAACCGGTTCTTCAAGGACAACCTGACCGCCGACGGCCGCTTCAAGACCGGCCATGAACTGCGCGAGACCTTCTCCGCGCTGCTGGCGGGCATCGAACCGAACAGCGTGATCCTGCAATGCGGCTCCGGCGTCACCGCCTGCCACAACGCGCTTGCGCTGGAGATTGCAGGGCTGCACGGCGCGTCGCTGTATCCGGGTTCGTGGAGCGAATGGAGCGCCGATCCGTCGCGGCCGATCGCCACCGGCCCGACGCCGTAAGCGAGGGCGAAGCGCGGCAGCGAAGCGGCGGCATGTGCCGCCGCTTGCCGTTTACAGCACGCCGTACTTGCGGAGCCACTCGATCGCGCGCTTCCAGCCGTCCTCGGCATCGGCCTTGACGTAGCTCGGCCGGTAATCGGCGAAGAACGCGTGGCCGGCATCCGGATACACGACGATCTCCGATGCGCGCGCGAGCTTCGAATCGCTGGTCTGGATCGCCTTGCGCATGTCGGCCAGCGACGCCTGCGTGATGTTCGTATCCTTCTCGCCGTACAGCCCGAGCACGGGCACCTTCAGCTGCGATGCGTGGTCGACCGGATTGAACGGCGTCATCTCGTCGGTCTTGCCCTCGACGAACCCGTACCACGCAACGGCCGCCCGCACGTGCGGGTTGTGTTCCGCATACAGCCACGCCTGGCGGCCGCCCCAGCAGAACCCCGTCATACCCAGACGCGTCAGGTCGCCGCCGTTCTTGCCGGCCCAGGCGACGGTCGCATCGAGATCCTCGGTCACTTGCCGGTCCGGCACCTTGCTGATGATGTTGTCGAACAGATCCTTCATCGTCGGATACTTCGACGCGTTGCCCTGCCGCGCGAACAGGTCGGGCGCGATCGCGAGGTAGCCGAGCTTCGCGAAGCGGCGGCAGACGTCGGCGATATGCGCATGCACGCCGAAGATCTCGTGGATCACGATGATGACCGGCAGGTTCGTCTTGCCGGCCGGCTGCGCACGATAGGCCGGCACGCTCGCGTCGCCGGAGCGGATCTCGACGGTGTCGACGTCCAGCCCGGCGCTGTCGGTCGTGACCGTCTGCGCCGACACAGGCAGCACGGCCGCCGCGAAGGTGCCGCCCAGCGCGGCCTGCATGAACTTGCGGCGCGAGAACGGGACGTGGGGGACCAGGCTGTCGACTTCGGGTTTCAACATGAATGCACTCCTCGATTGAGCGCCACCGTCACGATCATGGATGCGGCATGACGGAGCATCGTGTCGGCGCGCGGCGCGAATATCGCGGCGGTTGGCACCCCGCCGCAAACGAAAACTCGGACAAGATGCCCAATAATCCGTTGTCGCGTCAACTGTCAGATGTGTAAGACTCAATTACGACGATTCGATCCGGCCGCTCCAATCGTAGCGCGGCCAGTGTATTTCGATCGTCGTTGCGCGACCGGATGCTTGCGAAATGAAACGGAAAACGCGCGGACGATGCCGCCCGGCAAGCGCACACACGACCGTCCGGCTGCCCGCAAAAACAACGGGCGGGGAACACGCATGCCGTGCGCACTCTCCGCCCGCCCCTCGCGCAAACGCGCGGTCAGTGCAGCTTGACGCGCGGCAGCGTCGTGCGCCGCAGCCAGTGCGCGACCGTGTCGAGCATCATCCGCGGATAGCCGTGCAGCGCCGCGATGTGCAGCCGGTACAGCGACATGTACATGAAGCGCGCGAACAGCCCTTCGATCAGCATGTTGCCGCCGATCAGCCCGCCCATCAGGTTGCCGACCGCGCTGAAGTGGCCAAGCGACACGAGCGAACCGAAATCGCGATACGTGAACTCCGGCAGCGGACGCCCTTCGAGCCGGCAGCTGATCGCCTTCAGCAGGAAGCTTGCCTGCTGGTGCGCGGCCTGCGCGCGCGGCGGCACGTTGCGTTCGTTGCCGGGCCACACGCATGCCGCGCAATCGCCGAGCGCGAACACGTTGTCGTCGGTGAAGGTCTGCAGCGTGCGGCGCACGTCGAGCTGGCCGAGCTTGTTGACCTGGAGGCCGTCGAGATGCGAGAGCACCGACGGCGCCTTGATGCCGGCCGCCCAGACCGTCAGGTCCGCACGCACCGTCTTGCCGCTCGCGGTATGCACGAGCCCCGGCGCGACCTCGGTCACGCGCTCGCTGAGCATCAGCCGCACGCCGAGCTTTTCGAGCAGTTCGGCAGTCGCCGCCGACACGCGCTCCTGCAGCGCCGGCAGAATCCGCGGCCCCGATTCGATCAGCACGATGCCGACGTCGTGACGCGGGTCGAGCTTGTGCAGCCCGTACACGGACAGCACCTGTGCCGTGTTGCGCAGCTCCGCGGACAGCTCGACGCCCGTCGCGCCGCCGCCGACGATCACGACCTGGATGCGCGGCTCGGCCGTGTCGCCCGGCGCGGTCGGCGCCGGTGCCTGGTGCTCGGCGCGCATGCACGCGGCGATCAGCCGCTTGCGGAAGCGCTCGGCCTCCCCGACCGTATCGAGCGCGATCGCGTTTTCCGGCGCGCCCTGCACGCCGAAGAAGTGGGTCGTACTGCCGATCGCGATCACGAGCGTGTCATATTCCAGCTCGCGCGCCGGCAGCAGTTCCTCGCCGTCGCTGTCGTTGATCGGCGAAAGCGTGACGCGCTTGGCCGCGCGGTCGAGCCCGGTCAGCTCGCCCTGCTGGAACTCGAAGCCGTGCCAGCGCGCCTGCGCCGCATATTCGAGCTCCTGCGTGAACGGGTCCATGCTGCCGGCCGCCACCTCGTGCAGCAGCGGTTTCCAGATGTGGGTCGGATTGCGGTCGACGAGCGTGACAAGCGCACGCGCGGGACGATTGCCGCGTGCGCCGTAACGGTCGCCGAGCCGCGTCGCCAGTTCCAGGCCGCCCGCGCCTCCGCCTACGATGATGATCCGATGCATCTGATTCCCCCTTTGCGATTCGAAACTGCTGCCGCCGGACGCCGCGAACGCGATGCATTCGTGCCGCCCGGTGGATTAACCGGTTCGGACATCATCGATGTGCAGTTCGAAGCACTTCGATGCGTCCGATCCCGGAACGCGGGGCGCGCCGCCCCCGCTTCAATGACATGACCGACATGCATTGTCCGGGAGCTTGCGCGTTGACCACAAGCAAACCATCTCGATATTCAGCATCCCTGCAACAATATGCCGCGGGAAACGGGAACCGCCCGGGGGTGCGTCAGTGTGCCTCTTCCCAGTTCGCGCCGGCACCCACCTCGGCGACGAGCGGCACCTTCAGCTTCGCGACGCCGCACATCATTTCCGGCAGCTTCTCGCGCACGAGCGACAGTTCGTCGTCGGGCACCTCGAGCACCAGTTCATCGTGCACCTGCATGATCATCCGCGACGCAAGCCGGTCGCGCGTGAGCCAGTCGTCCACCGCGATCATCGACAGCTTGATCAGGTCGGCCGCCGTGCCCTGCATCGGCGCATTGATTGCCGCGCGCTCGGCCGCCTGGCGGCGCGGGCCGTTGCCGCCGTTGATCTCCGGCAGCCACAGGCGGCGACCGAAAACGGTTTCGACGTAGCCCTTCTCCTTCGCGATCGCGCGCGTGTCTTCCATGTACTGCGCGACGCCCGGATAGCGGGCGAAATAACGGTCGATATAGAGCTTCGCCGCGTCGCGCGTGATGCCGAGGTTCGACGCGAGCCCGAACGCGCTCATCCCGTAGATGAGCCCGAAGTTGATCACCTTCGCGATCCGGCGCTGGTCGGAATGGACCTCCAGCGGCGTCACGCCGAACACCTCGGCGGCCGTCGCGCGGTGGATGTCCTCGCCCTGCGAGAACGCGCGCAGCAGCGACGCGTCGCCCGAGATGTGCGCCATGATCCGCAGTTCGATCTGCGAATAATCGGCTGACACGATGTGGTGGCCCGGCGATGCGATGAACGCCTCGCGGATCCGTCGGCCTTCGGCCGTGCGCACCGGAATGTTCTGAAGATTCGGATCGTTCGATGCGAGGCGGCCCGTCACCGCGACGGCCTGCGCATAGTTCGTGTGCACGCGGCCCGTTGCGGGATTCACCATGCGCGGCAGCTTGTCGGTATAGGTCGACTTCAGCTTCGACAGCCCGCGATGCTCGAGCAGCAGCTTCGGCAGCGGGTAGTCCTCGGCCAGTTTCTGCAGCACTTCCTCGTCGGTCGACGGCGCACCGCTCGGCGTCTTCTTCACGACCGGCAACTGCAGCTTCTCGAAGAAGATCTGCCCGATCTGCTTCGGCGAACCGAGATTGAATTCGCCGCCCGCCAGTTCGTACGCCTGCGCTTCGAGCTCGATCAGGCGCGTCGCGATTTCGGTGCTCTGCGCCTGCAGGCGCACGTCGTCGATCAGCACGCCCGTGCGTTCCATCTTGCGCAGCACGAGCGACACGGGCATCTCGATCTCGCGATAGACGCGCTCGAGGCCCGGTTCGCGTGCGACCTGCGGATACAGCGCATGATGCAGCTGCAGCGTGACGTCCGCATCTTCGGCCGCGTATTCGGCGGCCTGCGCGAGCGCCACGTCGTCGAAACCGATCTGCTTCGCGCCCTTGCCGGCCACGTCTTCATACTTGATCGTCTTGACGCCCAGATGACGCAGCGCAAGGCTGTCCATGTCGTGCGTGCGGTGCGATTCGACCACGTACGATTCGAGCAGCGTGTCGTGCTCGATGCCGTTCAGCGCGATGTCGTAGTTCGCGAGCACCTGCGCGTCGTATTTCATGTGCTGGCCGACCTTCTTGCGATCGGCCGATTCGAGCCACGGCTTCAGGCGTGCGAGCACTTCGTCGAGCGGAAGCTGCTCGGGCATGTCGGGGCCGCGGTGCGCGACCGGCAGGTAGGCAGCCTTGCCCGGCTCGACCGAGAACGACAGGCCGACCAGCCGCGCGAGCATCGGGTCGAGCGCGGTCGTCTCGGTGTCGAACGCGGTCAGCGCCGCCGCGTCGATCTTCGCAAACCACGCGTCGAACTGTTCCCAGGTCTGGATCGTGTCGTATTCACGGACGATGTCGGCCGCCACCACCGGTGCCGGCTCGCCTTCCGGCGCATCGGCGCCGCCGCCTTCCGCTGGTGCGCTGTCGACTTCGCGCAGCCACGTCTTGAAGCCGTAGCGCGCGAAGATGTCGCGCATCAGGTCGCGCGCTTCGCCGTCGCTCTTCAACGACGCTTCGATCGATTCGAGATGCGGCGCGAGATCGCAGGCCGTCTCGACGGTCACGAGCTGGCGGCCCAGCGGCAGGAAATCGAGCGCGCGACGCAGGTTGTCGCCGACCACGCCCTTGATCTCGCCCGCGTGCTCGATGACGCCGTCGAGGCTGTCGTATTGCGCCAGCCATTTCACGGCCGTCTTCGGCCCGCACTTCTCGACGCCCGGCACGTTGTCGACGGTGTCGCCGATCAATGCCAGGTAGTCGATGATCCGCTCGGGCGGCACGCCGAATTTCGCGATCACGCCGTCGCGGTCGAGCGTCTCGTTGGTCATCGTGTTGACGAGCGTGATGCGGTCGGTCACGAGCTGCGCGAGATCCTTGTCGCCCGTCGACACGATCACGTTCATCCCGTGCCGTTCGGCTTCGCGCGCGAGCGTGCCGATCACGTCGTCGGCCTCGACGCCCTCGACCATCAGCAGCGGCCAGCCGAGCGCGCGCACGGCGCCGTGGATCGGCTCGACCTGCAATGCGAGGTCGGGCGGCATCGACGGACGGTTTGCCTTATAGTCGGCATAAAGGTCGTCACGGAACGTCTTGCCCTTTGCATCGAACACGCAAGCGCTATACTCTGCACTGACTTCCTTGCGCATACGGCGCAGCATGTTGATGATTCCGTAGAGCGCTCCTGTCGGCTCCCCGCCAGGGCCACGCAAATCAGGCATCGCATGGTAGGCCCGATACAGATAGCTCGAACCGTCAACCAATAGCAGGGTCTTACCTTCCAGATTTCGTTCTTCAGGCATTATGAACAAGAGAAAAGTGATTCCGAGTCTGCGTTCGCTCGCAGATCAAGAACGCGCGACGGCCAAGAAGGCGCGCGCATCGTGGCAGATGTTCACGATTATGGCAGAGTTTATCGAGGCGACCGAGTACCTGTCGGAGATCCGCCCGGCTGTCAGCATCTACGGTTCTGCCCGCCTCAAACCCGACACGCCGCACTACAAGCTCGCCGTGCAGATCGCGCGCAAGCTGTCCGACGCCGGCTTCGCCGTGATCTCCGGCGGCGGCCCCGGCATCATGGAAGCCGCGAACAAGGGCGCGCACGCCGGCAAGGCGCCGTCGGTCGGCCTGAACATCGAGCTGCCGCACGAGCAGGCCGGCAACCACTACCAGGACATCTCGCTGCGCTTCCGCCACTTCTTCACGCGCAAGGTCACGTTCGTGAAGAACTCGGATGCGGTGATCGTGATGCCGGGCGGTTTCGGCACGCTCGACGAGCTGTCCGAAGTGCTCACGCTGATCCAGACGAAAAAATCGCGCCTCGTGCCGATCATCCTCGTCGGCAGCGAGTTCTGGAAGGGGCTGCTGCAATGGTTCCGCGACCAGCTGATTCCGATGGGCCTGATCAATCCGGAAGACATGGATCTGATGCAGGTGATCGACGATCCCGACCAGGTGCTCGACGCAGTGCTCGCGTTCTACGAGGACAGCGGCGAGGAAGAAGGCGAAGGCTCGGAAGAGCAGCAGCCGCGGCCTGACGAAGACCGGATGTTCTATCTGTAATTCATCGGTGGCATGAGCCGGCCCGACGGCCGGCGTACTGCTTCCGGCGCGGCAGGCCTGGCGACTCGACCACCTGCCGCGCGTCACTTTGTAACGCGCTGTTAATCGCGCTTCGCGGCCGCGCGCCGCCGAATGTCAAATCCGTGCAGCCGATGCCGCGCGATGCGGCGCAATCGTCCATACCCGCGGCCCGCCATTGTCAAATTGCGCGGCCCGATACCCGCACCCCGCCCTCGCCGGCCGCCAACCCGCTGTAATAAACCCGCCTCGCCTTTTCCGTCACGCGCCAGCACACTGCATTCTGTCGGCGCGGCGTTCCCCCCGGTGGAACGGTCCCCCTCGCTTCCATCGCGTCGCGCCGGCCTATTCATAACGACCTCACGGAAAAGAACATGCAACGCTCGCTGATCGCCCTCGCCTTCGCCGGCCTCGGCCTTTCGCTGTCCGGCCTCGCTCATGCAGTCAACGTCGACGTCAACATCGGCACGCCCGCGCCGGTCGTCGTCGCCCCCGCACCCGTCATGGTCGCCCCGGGGCCCGCGGTCATCGTCGGCTGGCATGGCGACCGCTACTGGGACGGCCACCGTTACTGGGAACGCCGCGAGTGGGAAGATCACCAGCGTCATCGCGGTCACGACGACCACGACCGCCGCGGCGACGACCGACGCGGCGACTACCACTGCCCGCCGGGACACGCGAAGAAAGGCGAGTGCTGATCGACCTCGCCATCGCCTGACAAGCAGGGCCGCCCGCGCGCTTCGGCGCCGGGCGGCCTTGTCGTTTCTGGCGCCTCGCCTCGGAAAACGCGGCGGCCGCCGGGATACCGAACGGGGCAACCCGGTGCGGGCCGATCGCACAACGCGCTGGCAATCCGGCCGGGCATCCGCGCAGTCGACCGTGCGCTACGGATACATGACATGAGGTGGTAGGATCGACCTCACACAAGGCCATTCCCGCCACCATGCCACTCATCAGGATCTGGGCAGTCGATCATGCCCTCGCGTCCGGCATCGCCGCGCCGACCGACATCCTTACCGCGGCCAATCATCTCGCTCCCACGACGCCGGCCCGCCGGACAGTCGCCCCGTTCCGGTGGCGCATCGAATCGATCGACGGCCGGCCGGTTCGCACGGCCTCCGGCCAGATCGTCCCGGTCGACGGCACGATCGACGGCGGCAGTGCCGCCGATGCAATCTGGCTGACCGCCCCGTTCGTCGCCGATCTGGAGCGGCTGCTCGCACGCCCCGGCTCGCTCGCGCCGCTGCTCGACGCGCTGCGCCGACAGCATGCGCGCGGCACGCTGATCGCGACTTATTGCACCGGCGCGTTCCTGCTGGCCGAGGCCGGCTTGCTCGACGGACGCGCCGCCACCACGCACTGGTCGAAAGCGTCGACCTTCCAGGCGCGTTACCCGGACGTCGCGCTGCGCGCATCGGAGGTGCTGACCGAGCAGGACGGCATTCTCTGCGGCGGCGCCATCACGTCGTATCAGAATCTCGCGCTGCGCCTCGTCGACAAGCTCGCGAACCCGCGTCTTGCGGCGTCAGTCGCGAAGCTCATGCTGATCGACATGAACCGCATTTCGCAGGATTCGTACATCGATGTCTCGCAGATGAGCCACACCGGACACGATGATGCGGCTGTTGCGCGCGCACTGCGCTGGATGGAAAGACACCTGCGCGAGCCGTTCAGCCTCGCCCGCTTGAGCGAGCACGTGGCGATGAGCGAACGCACGCTGCATCGCCGCTTCAGGGAGGCGGTGGGAGCACCGCCGCTCAAGTATCTGCAGACGCTCAGGATCGAGGTCGCGAAGCGGCTGCTGGCCGAAACGAAGATCGGGGTCGACGCGATCTGCGAGCGCGTCGGCTACACGGACATCAGCGGCTTTCGCCAGCTCTTCAAGCGCGAGACGGGCATTGCGCCCGGCGAATATCGCCGCCGCTTCATGCGCTAGCCGTCTGGCATCGGCATCGATCGCAATGTCCGAAATGGCATTGCCGAATGGCAGTTTCGCCACTTCGCGCGCAAGGGCGCGGTTCCTACACTGGGTTCACGTCGCCCGGATCCGGGAACGACGCTCTCTCAACCGAACCAGGACACCACCATGCCGATGATCGACGTCGCGATCCCCGAAGGTGCGCTCGCGCAGCCTGCCGAAGCGCAATTGATTAGCGAACTGACCGAGATCCTGATCCGTCACGAAGGACTCGACCCGAGTGACCCGCGCGTGCGGGATGTGACGTGGATCTTCGTCCACCGGCCGGCGGCCGTGTACCGCTCCGGCGAACTGGCGCCCGCGCCGATCTACCGGATCGTGCCGACCGTGCCGGAAGGCCAGTACACGGACGCCGCGCGCGCCGGGCTGATCGCCGACGTCACGGCTGCGGTCGCACGCGCGGAAGGCGTCTCGCTCGACGCCATCGCGTCGCGCGTCTGGGTGCTGCCGACGGAAATCGACGACGGCTGCTGGGGCAGTCGCGGCACCGTACGCCGCCTGCCGGACATCATGGAATATTTCGGCGGGGCGACGCTGCGCTCGCTCGGGGAACAGCGGCTGGCGATCAAGCGGCAGGCGGACGCGATCGGGATGCTGGAGGCCGTCCTCGATGCGATGCGAGATACGCACCGCGATCGGTCGCACGGCGGCACCGCCACACCCGCGCACTGACGTACGCGCGCCGGTATCCGACACTCAAGCGCATCGGCGCGCTCGCAACCAGGGCGCTGCGCGTCAAGCCGGCGCCCCCGCCAGCGGGAGTGGCGCGAGTTCCGGATGCGCGCCGAGCCGGGCCGCAAGGAAATCCATCAGCAACCGGCTCCGCAGCGGGAGATGCGTGCGCTGCGGCATGCACAGATAGAGCCCGTAGCGAGCGGTGGCGTGCTGCGTCAGCAGCGGCACGAGACGGCCCTCGCGCACGTGCGCGTGGACCGAATAACCGAAGAACTGGCCGATCGCGGCACCGCTCAGCACGATGTCGAGTTCGGCGTCGATGTCGTTGGTCGCGATGAACGGGTGCACCTGTTGCGTGTCGACGCGGCCGTCGACGAGAAACTCCCATGGAAACGGCTTGCCCGTGCGCGGATACAGGAACGCCGTGCAGCGGTGATCGCGCAATGCATCGACCGTTTGCGGCTCGCCGTGGCGGCGCAGATACGCCGGCGCCGCGCAGACGACCAGCTGCAGATCGGCGACGCGGCGCGCGATCAGCCCGCTGTCGGGCAGATTGCCGGTCCGCACCGCGATGTCGATCCGCTGCTCGACGATGTCGGCCATGTCGTCGCTGACGATCAGCTCGGCCGTCACGCCCGGCTGCCGGTCGCAGAACTCGCCGAGCAACGGCGCGAGAAAGCGCCGGGCGAGCGAGTAAGGCGCCGCGACGCGGATCGTGCCGACCGCGTGCGCGCGATCGTCGTCGAGCGTACGCAACGCGGTTTCCAGTTCTCCGACCGCGCCGCGGCATTGCGCGAGCAGGCGCTCGCCCTCGGCCGTCAGCGCGATGTGATGCGTCGAGCGCTGGAACAGCCGCACGTTCAGCAGCGCCTCGAGCGCGGCGACCTGCTTGCTGGCCGCCTGCGGCGTCATGCCGAGCTCGCGTGCGCCCGCGCTGATGCCGCCCGCGACTGCGACGCGCACGAATACCGTCAGCGCCTTCAAACGATCCATTCGGTGCTCCTGTCGAACCCGGCACGTCCGGGCACTCGTCAATGGCGTCGCGACGCCGGTCCGTCAAGTTGAATCGGTTTCAACCGGACCGGTGCTACTCGCGTGCCGCCCCGCTTCGCACAATGGCGCCATCTTCGACGATCAGCCCGCACGGGCCGCTCACCATGAACCTGCGCTCGTTTTCCATCGCCTCCCGCGCCGCCGTCGCGGCCGCCTCGATCATCGCCGGTGCGTCGTCGCCCGCGCTCGCGGACGATGCGCCCGCCCGCGTCGTCGAGACGGTGCTGCTGCGAACCACGCACGCATGGGACGGCTCGCCCTACCGAGCCTACCCGACGCATCAGCCCGAGGTGACCGTCGTACGCTACACCATCCCGCCGCACGCCGTACTGCCCTGGCACACGCATCCGTCGATCAACATCGGCTACGTGCTGTCGGGCCATCTGACCGCCGTACGCCGCAGCGACGGCAAGCGGCTGGCGCTCGGCCCCGGCGACGTGGTGCCGGAAATGGTCGATGGCGCACATCGCGGCGAAACCGGCGACGAGACCGCCGAGCTGATCGTGTTCTACGCCGGCACGCCCGGCGCACCGCTGACCGTTCCGGACGGCGAAGACTGAGCGCCGGCCCTTCGGCCGGCTCGTTTCACCCTGACGCGGAGCGCCACCCATCATGTCCGATTCACACACCCGATCCATCCCCTCCTCCACGACGCAGCCGCGGCCCCGGCTCGACGGGCGCGTCGCGCTCGTCACGGGCGGCGGCACCGGCATCGGCCGGGCGGCCGCACTCGCGTTCGCGCGCGACGGCGCCCGCGTCGTCGTGGCCGGACGCCGCGCGGCGCCGCTCGACGACACCGTGCGCGCAATCGCCGAACGCGGCGGCGAAGCGTTCGCGATCCCCGTCGACATCGCCTCGGCCGACGGCATACGCGCGCTCGTCGACGCGACGGTCGAACGCTACGGCGCGTTGCACGCGGCGTTCAACAACGCCGGCACGGAGGGCACGTTCGCGCCGATCGTGGAGCAGACGGAGGCCGACTTCGACGACGTGATCGCCACCAACCTCAAGGGCACCTGGCTGTCGATCAAATACGAGATGGAGGCGATGCTCGCGCACGGCGGCGGTGCAATCGTGAATACGTCGTCCTGGCTTGCGAAAGGCGCGCTGGCCGGCTCGTCGACCTATTCGGCGAGCAAGGGCGCGCTCGATGCGCTGGTGCGCGCGGTCGCGCTCGAAGGCGGCCCGCACGGGATCCGGATCAACAACGTCAACCCCGGCATCATCGACACGCCGATGGCGCGCCGGTTCGGCGACGACGAGATGTTCCGCCCGTTCGCCGCGTTCACGCCCGCGCGGCGGATCGGCACCCCCGAGGACGTGGCGGACGCGGCCGTCTGGCTCTGCAGCGACGAAGCGCGTTTCGTGACCGGCGAATCGATCCTCGTCGACGGCGGCTACACGATCGGCGGCATGCGCTGATCGGCGCCTCACGGAGGATGAATCAATGGAGTACGTGAGACTGGGAACGTCCGGGCTGAAGGTGTCGAAGCTGTGTCTGGGCTGCATGACCTACGGCGATCCGTCGTGGCGGCCGTGGGTCGCGACCGAGGACACGGCGCGCCCGTTCATCCGCGCGGCGCTGGACGCCGGTGTGACGTTTTTCGACACGGCCGACATCTACTCGGGCGGCGAGAGCGAACGCATTCTCGGGCGCGCGCTGCGTGATTTCGCGACGCGCGACGACGTGGTGATCGCGACCAAGGTGTTCTTCCCGACCGGCGACGGTCCGAATGCGCGCGGGCTGTCGCGCAAGCATCTGTTCGCAAGTATCGACGCGTCGCTGCAGCGCCTCGGGACCGATTACGTCGATCTCTACGTCGTTCACCGGTTCGATCCGGATACGCCGATCGACGAAACGCTCGACGCGCTCGACGCAATCGTGAGGAGCGGCAAGGTCCGTTATCTCGGCGCCTCGTCGATGCATGCGTGGCAGTTCATGAAAATGCTCGCATTCCAGCGGCATCACGGCCTCGCCCGGTTCGCGTCGATGCAGAGCCAGTACAGCCTGATCTGCCGCGACGACGAACGCGACATGCTGCCGCTGTGCATCGAGGAAGGCGTCGCGTACACGCCGTGGTCGCCGCTTGGCCGCGGGTTGCTGGCCGGCTCGCGCGATGCCGGGACGACGCGGGCCGCGACCGACCGGCAGATGGTGTCCTGGTACGACGGCCGCGACGCGGTCGCGGCGACCGTCGAGGCCGTCGGACAGGTGGCGCAGGCACGCGGCCTGGCGCCCGCCCGGATCGCCCTCGCGTGGGCGCTGCGACGGCCCGGCGTCACGGCGCCGATCGTCGGATTGTCAAAGCCGCATCACGTGACCGATGCGCTCGCGGCGCTCGACCTGACGCTTGACGATCGAGAAACCGCGGTGCTCGAAGCCGCGTTCGACCGGACGATCGAGCCGGTGCAATGGTAACCACGGCCACGGCAACTGACCGGGTCGAGTCAGGAAGCTGAAGCCGTGCAATCCACCGCCGGCAGGCCGGACGGCGCAAAGCCCGGCGGCGGCGCCCCGCAAGGCCCGCCGGTTGTCACGCTTACTGGAACGCCACTTCCGCAAAACTCCGCAGCTTCCGGCTATGCAGCTTGTCGAGCCCGTTCGTGCGCAGGATCTCCATCGCCTTCACGCCGATCTGCAGATGCTGATCGACCTGCCCGCGATAGAACGTGTCGGCCATCCCCGGCAGTTTCAGCTCGCCGTGCAGCGGCTTGTCCGATACGCACAGCAGCGTGCCGTACGGCACGCGGAAACGGAACCCGTTCGCGGCGATCGTCGCGCTTTCCATGTCGAGCGCGACCGCGCGGCTCTGCGACAGCCGCTGCACCGGCTCGCGATGATCGCGCAGTTCCCAGTTGCGATTGTCGACGCTCGCGACCGTGCCCGTGCGCATCACGCGCTTCAGTTCGACGCCCTCGAGCCGCGTGACGTCGGCCACCGCGCGCTCCAGTGCGAGCTGCACTTCGGCGAGCGCCGGAATCGGCACCCACAGCGGCAGGTCGGCGTCGAGCACGTGATCCTCGCGCACGTAACCGTGTGCGAGCACGTAGTCGCCGAGGCGCTGCGTGTTGCGCAGCCCCGCGCAGTGACCGAGCATCACCCACGCGTGCGGACGCAGCACCGCGATGTGATCGGTGATCGTCTTCGCGTTCGACGGACCGACGCCGATATTGACCATCGTGATCCCGCTGCCGTCCGCGCGCTTCAGGTGATACGCGGGCATCTGCGGCAGGCGCGGCGGCGCGGCGCCCTCGGCCGGCTCGCTGCCGAGGTTCGCGTTGTACGTGACGACATCGCCCGGCTCGACGAACGCGCTGTACTGGCTGCGGTACGCGCGCACCTCGGGATCGGTGCTTTCCGTCATCATCGTGCGGCCGAGCTTCACGAACTCGTCGATGTAGAACTGGTAGTTCGTGTAGAGCACGTAGTTCTGGAAATGCGTGGGCGACGTCGCCGTGTAGTGACGCAGCCGGTGCAGCGAGAAGTCGACGCGTGCGGCCGTGAACAGCGCGAGCGGATGCGGCTCGCCCGGCGCCGGCTCGAACGTGCCGTTGACGATGCGGTCGTCGAGATACGACAGGTCGGGCGTGTCGAAGATGTCGCGCATCGCGAGCAGGCGGTCGCGGTCGAGCTCACCCTCGAGATGGATGCCTTCCGGGAACGCGAAATGGACCGGAATCGGCTGCGACGACACGCCGATCTCGATCTTGACATGGTGGTTCTTCGACAGCAGGCGCAGTTGCTCGCGATAGTAGTTCGCGAAGAGATCGGGGCGCGTGACCGTCGTCTCGAACACGCCGGGGCCGGCGACGAAACCGTACGAACGGCGCGAGTCGACGTGCGTGTTGACGTCGGTGCGGATCCGCACGAACGGGTAGCACGCACGCACGTGCTCGGTAATCGGTTCGTGGCGGCGATAGCGCGCGAATGCGTCTCGCAGGAAGCCGGTATTCGTGTCGTAGATGGCGGACAGCCGCGCGACGGCGGCGATCGAATCGTCGAAAGCCTCGACCGACGGGCTCTCGGGCGTCAGCACCCGGTGCCGGCGGCTCAAATCGTTCTTCATTTTCATCACCTCGTCTGATCCGACGACATTACCACGGAACCCGGGCGCCCTTATGGCCGCCCGGATACACGCAGGGGCCGGATGGTGCGCAGTATTTGCTAAAATCGGTGGGTTCACTGGAGACTCATCATGAAGCCGCTCATTCTCGTCGCCGCTGCCGTCGCGTTTGCCGCCGCCAGCAGCGCTTACGCCGCCGGCGCCACGCCTGACGCCGACGCGCAGGCCCGGGCCGAGGCCAACGAAGCCGCCGGCCTGCCCGATCTCCGCAAAATCAACCGGCCGGGCGCCGAAGTCTCGTCGAAAGTCGACTTCGCCGACATTCGCCGCACGCCGAGCTTCCACGAAAAGAGCAAGAACGGCACCGAGGTCACCGAGTACCGCGACCGCGGCAAGCCGGTCGAGATCGACGTGAAGTCGAACTTCGGCACGCGCTACCAGATGAGCTCGACGCCCGACACGTCGCCGAAGCCGCACGACGCGGGCATCCCGATCACGCGCCTGCCGTCGCTGAACCTGCACTACTGATTTTGTGGCGCGCCGTGTCGATCACGGCGCGCCGCCTCCCCTTCACCTGCTGTTGCGACGCACGCCGCACGCGTGCCGACAACCTGACCTGACGCATCTCGCATGGCCGTTTTCACTGCTGTTTCCGACTCCGATCTCGCGCAATGGATGCGCCACTACGAACTGGGCGACGTGCTTGCGTTCCGCGGCATTCCGTCCGGTATCGAAAACAGCAATTTCTTCCTGACGACGACACGCGGCGAGTACGTCCTCACGATCTTCGAAAAGCTCACGGCGCAACAACTGCCGTTCTACCTCGACCTGATGCGCCATCTGGCCGGCCACGGCGTGCCGGTGCCGGATCCGGTGCCGCGTGACGACGGCGCGCTGTTCGGCGAGCTGCACGGCAAGCCGGCCGCGATCGTCACGAAGCTCGACGGCGCGGCCGAACTCGCGCCGGGGGTCGAACACTGCATCGAGGTCGGACAAATGCTCGCGCGCCTGCACCTCGCGGGGCGCGATTACCCGCGCAATCAGCCGAACCTGCGCAGCCTGCCGTGGTGGCAGGAGAACGTGCCGGCGATCGTGCCGTTCATCACGGACGCGCAACGCACGCTGCTCGAAGGCGAACTCGCGCACCAGGCCAGCTTCTTCGCGTCGGACGACTACGCGGCGCTGCCGGCCGGGCCGTGCCATTGCGACCTGTTCCGCGACAACGTGCTGTTCGCGCACGCGGCGCCCGGCACCGGCCACAACGTGCGGCTCGGCGGCTTCTTCGACTTCTATTTCGCCGGCTGCGACAAGTGGCTGTTCGACGTCGCGGTAACCGTCAACGACTGGTGCGTCGACCTCGCGACCGGCGTGCTCGACGTCGCGCGCGCCGATGCGCTGCTGCGCGCCTACCAGACGGTGCGGCCGTTCACGGCCGAGGAGCGTCGCCACTGGAGCGACATGCTGCGCGCGGGCGCGTACCGCTTCTGGGTGTCGCGCCTGTACGACTTCTACCTGCCACGCGCGGCGGAGATGCTCAAGCCGCACGACCCCGGCCATTTCGAACGCATCCTGCGAGAGCGTATCGCCCATACGCCCGCGCTTCCCGAGATCCAAACCGCATGCAACTGATCGAAGTGCCCGCCAAAACGGGCTATGTCTGGTTCCGTCAAGGCGTCTGGCTGTTCCGCCGGAACCCGCTCGCGTTCATCACGCTGTTCTTCACGTACCTGCTGGCGATCACGCTGGTGTCGATGGTGCCCGTGATCGGCTCGGCGCTGCCGCTGGTGTTCATTCCCGGCATCGCGGTCGGCTTCATGGCCGCGTGCCGCGACACGGTGGCCGGCAAGCCGGTGATGCCAACGATCCTGATCGACGGCTTCCGCTCGTACGGCGCCGTCGCATCCCAGCGGCTGCTGGTGCTCGGCGTGATCTACGTCGCGTCGATGGTGCTCGTGTTTGCCGCGTCGTCGTTCGTGGACGGCGGCGCGCTGTTCCACGTGATGATGGGCGCGGCGGACGAAGCGAGCACGACGCCGGAAACGCTCGCCGCGCAAGGCACGCTCGGCGCGCTGTTCTTCGCGACGCTGCTCTATCTGCCGATCTCGATGCTGTTCTGGTTCGCGCCGGTGCTGGTCGCGTGGCATGACGTCCCGCCCGCCAAGGCACTGTTCTTCAGCATCGTCAGCTGCTGGCGCAATCGCGGCGCGTTCACCGTGTACGGCGCGCTGTGGTTCGGCGTCGCGCTCGGCACGTCGCTCGCGCTGTCGCTGCTGCTGCAGGCGCTCGGCGCCGGCGCCTATGCGCTGACGATCATGATGCCGGTGACGATCATCATCGTCACGATGCTGTATTGCTCGTTCTACGCGACCTATCGCGGCTGCTTCGGCGTGCAGGAGCCGGGCGCGCCGACCGCCACGTCGGGCCGCTGAAACCTCTCCCGGCCGGCGCGCGCCGCCGGCCGTCATGCTGTTCCGCGCGCCGGGTTGTCTCCCGGCGCCTCTCCCGATCCCCCTATCTCGCGGCATCCGCCCCTGGCCGGGCGCCCCTGGCCGGGCGCCCCTGTTCAACCCGATCTTTTGCGCGCAAAATAATTTGTGTGCAAATTGTTCGCGCGTCCGCCGCGCCTCCCGAATCATGGACCGCCTGCCCCCGCTACCCCAGACGCTCGACGAGCAGCTGTGCTTTGCGCTCTACTCGACTTCCCACGCGATGACGAAGGCGTACAAGCCGCTGCTCGACAAGCTGTCGCTGACCTATCCCCAATATCTCGCGATGCTCGTGCTGTGGGAGCGCGACGACATCGCGGTGAAGGACATCGCCGCGCGGCTCGACCTCGATCCGGCTACCGTCACGCCGCTGCTCAAGCGGCTGGAAGCGCTCGGCTACGTCGAGCGCGTGCGCAGCGCGGCCGACGAACGCGTCGTGAACGTACGCGTGACGCCGGAAGGCCGTGCGCTGAAGGACCTCGCACGCTCGGTGCCCGCCGATCTCTTTTGCGCGATGCAGCAAACCCCCGAGTTCCTGGTCAGGTTGCGCGCGGATCTCCAGCAGTTGCGCGACGCGCTGTCGGCCGCCAACGAACGCTGACGAGCGAGCGTCGGCCGACTGGCCCGGCACCGCCGGGCTTTTTCTTCAAAATTTCATTTGCACACTAATGATTAGTGTTCTATATTTTCTTCGTGGCCGGCGACATCCCGTTCGACCGGGCCGCTTTTCTCCCCTTTTCCCGACAGGAGCTGCACGATGAACATTCTGTACAAGACCAGCGCCACGAGCACGGGCGGCCGCGACGGCCGCGCAGTATCCGCCGACAACAAGCTGGAAGTGAAGCTGGCCGCGCCGCGCGAACTCGGCGGCACGGGCGCGGAAGGCACGAATCCGGAGCAACTGTTTGCCGCAGGTTACTCGGCCTGCTTCCTGAGCGCGATGAAATTCGTCGCCGGCCAGAACAAGCAGGCGCTGCCGGCCGATACGCAGGTCACGGCGGAAGTGGGCATCGGCCCGAACGACGCAGGTGGCTTCGGGCTCGACATCGAACTGCGCGTGTCGCTGCCGGGGCTCGACAAGGCCGACGCGCAGGCGCTGGTCGACAAGGCGCACCACGTGTGCCCGTATTCGAACGCCACGCGCAACAACGTGCCGGTGCGCCTGACGGTCGTCTGACGCGACGCAAGGCCGCGAATGCAAAAAGGGCGCGTGCGGCATCTAGCCGCACGCGCCCTTTTGCGTGACTCGCCGGAGCGGCGGGCCGGCGGGCCCGCCTGCGCTGCTTAGCGCGAGCCGAGCGAATACGGGCGGTTCATCGCCGCTTCGCGATCGATTTTGCGCATACGGAATTCGAGATCGTAGATGTCGGTCGCTTCGGACAGGTACGCCTCGGCGCGCTCTTTACGGGCCGTTTCAGCGTTCTTGGTCAGCATCAGGAAGAGGTGGCTCAGCAGGTACATGGTCGATCTCGCAATCCAAAGGTTCTTTGACTAGGGTTTTCCCGAATTATAGGGAAAACCCTAGGCTTTGGCCAGCGTCGATCAGACGATGCGTCGTTCGGTCGCCACAGTGCGGCGATGTGTTTCGAAAAATGCCCAGATCATCGAGCTCGCATCGGGGCCAACGGCCGCATGAAACGGCACGGCTTCGTCGCCGCCGGCCCACGCATGATCGAGCCCTTTCACATGGCAGAGCCGCACGACCGGTTCGCCATCGCGGCAGACATCGGTGATCTGCGCGCCCGAGTCGCGCGTCTCGACCCGCTCGCCGCCGCGCAGCGCACCGCGGCTGTCGGCCAGCCCGTTCAGGCGCATGAATTGCACCGTCAGCTGGTCGGCATTCTTCGGCGCGACGACGTGGTCGCCGTCGCCCTGGACGATCAGCGCGGGCATGCCCGGATACGTGCCGGCATCGACCAGCGCATCGACGGCCGCGGCCGGGTTCTGTCGCAGGCCGCGCCGCATCACGTCCATCGCGGTGATGCCGGAATTCGCCTCGCCGAGCGCGGGGCCCGAGTGCAGCGCCACCGCCGCGAAGCGGTCGGGATGGTGCAGTGCAAGAAGCGCCGCGAGGCCCGCGCCGGCCGACAGCCCCGCGACATAGACGCGCGACGCATCGAAGCCGTGTTCGTCGACAACCGCGTCGACGAGCGACGCAACCGAATTCGCCTCGCCGCGGCCCGCGCGCTCGGTGTCTTCATACCAGTGCCAGCAGCCGTGCGCGTGCGCGCGCAGCGACTGCTCCGGATACAGCACCGCGAAACCGTGCTTGTCGGCCAGCAGGTTCATCCGCGTGCCCTGCACGAATTCGTCGACGGACTGCTGGCAGCCGTGCAGCATCACGACGAGCGGCATCGCGCCGCGCCGGCGGCCGGGCGGCACGTAAAGGCCATACGCAAGATTCTGGACGAGACGCCCGAGCGCGGGTGCCATCGGATGTTCGCCGCGCGTCCATTCACCCGCCGCCCATGCGGCCGCACGCGGACGCACGCGTGATTCGCGCGGCGGGGACAGATCGGATACGGCGGGAGAGGCAGCGGCCTCGAGTGCGTCGCGTGTGATGCGCTGCGCATCGCGCACCGCAGTTTTGGCGGCCGGAGACAGCATGCGTTTCATGCCGCCCAGCCACACCTTGGTCAGACTTTTGGTCATCGATCGGGCTCGCAGTCAGGAAAAATAGGGGCGCCATGAAGGCGCCGCAGCGGATGCATCGTTCGGCTTTGTGCAATGCACCATAACATTGTTTCTGGGATTTTTCCTGCGCGCGGATAGTTCCCGGCGGTGCAAAAAACAGGGCGCGTGCGCACGCGGCGCTATACTGGGGTTTCGCCGCTTGTATCCGTTGTAGTCGTTCTTCCCGGCTCGCGCGTTGATTTAAGCATCCTCCCCGCCTCCGTTCGTCCGTTTTCCGATGTTCGACCTGTCGTCTCACCTGTGGATCATGATCACCGCGTTCGGCGGCGCCGGCCTGACCTTGCCGCTCGCGATCACGATCGCCGTCTGGCTCGCGCTCGGTTACTCGTGGCAGCGCGCCACCGCCTGGCTGGGCGTGCTGGCGGCCGCGATCGGCGTGGTCGCGCTGACGAAGATCGCGTTCCTCGGCTGGGGCATCGGCATCCGCGCGTGGGATTTCACGGGGTTCAGCGGCCATGCGATGCTGTCGACGTCGGTCTATCCGGTCGCGATTTTCCTGATGCTGATCCGCACGCGCACGCCGGTGCGGATCGTCGGCATCGCGCTCGGGCTCGCGGCCGGCGTCGCTGTCGGCGTATCGCGTGTCGCGCTCGATGCGCATTCGCCGTCCGAATCGATCACCGGCTGCATCGTCGGCGCGATCGCCGCGCTCGCGTTCATCGCCGGCTCGTGGCGCGCGGTGCCGCACCGCTGGTCAGTGCCGGCGGTCGTCGCGAGCCTCGCGCTCGTCACCGTCGCGCTGCACGGCATCACAGTGCCGTCGCATCGCTGGGTCACCAAGGTTGCGCTGCAACTGTCGGGGCACGAGCGCCCGTTCGTCCGCGCGCGTTGGAAGGCCAATCCGAACTACCGCCCCGCGTCGCAACCGTCGTCTCTGCAGCGCACCGAATCGGCGACGCACACGCTCCACACGTGACAGGCCGCCCGGCCGTCACGCCCGCCTCCTTTCAGGTCTGACCAATTCATGCACGCCGTCGCATGATCGGTATGTCGAGCGTTATAACCCGCCCTATATTACGATTACGTTTTCCACCCATTCAAACGAATCCACCATGCGCTCACCCGTCCGTCCGCTTCGCCGCACCCTGCTCCGCCTGCTGCCGATCGTCACGCTTGCCGCCGGTGTCGGGTTCAGCGCGCCCGCTTCCGCCGCCGACGAACTGGTCGTGTCGGCGGCCGCCAGCCTGACGAACGCGTTCAAGGCCGTCGGCGACGCATATGAGAAGCAGCATCCGGACACCAAGGTGCTGTTCAACTTCGGTGCGTCGGACGTGCTGATGCAGCAGATCGCCAAGGGTGCGCCGGCCGACGTGTTCGCATCGGCCGACCAGAAGGCGATGGATCGCGCGGCCGACGAAAAGGTGATCGTGCCCGGCACGCGCCGCGACTTCGCCGCGAACTCGCTCGTGCTGATCGTGCCGGCGGACAGTCACGCGGCCGCGCCGACGTCGCTGAACGACCTGACCGCGCCCGGCGTGAAGCGCATCGCGTACGGCGACCCGGCATCGGTGCCGGTCGGCCGCTACACCGAAGGCGCGCTGCGCGCGGCCGGCGTGTGGGACGCCGTCAGCGCAAAGGGCGTGCTGGCCGCCAATGTGCGCCAGAGCCTCGACTACGTCGCGCGCGGCGAGGTCGACGCGGGCTTCGTGTTCGGCACCGACGCCGCGATCATGCCCGGCCGCGTGAAGGTGGCGCTGACGGTGCCGACCAAGACGGCCATCACCTATCCGATCGCTGTGGTCAAGGACAGCCGCCACGCCGCGCAGGCGCAATCGTTCATCGATTTCGTCTCGTCGGCGCAGGGCCAGGCCGTGCTGTCGACGTTCGGTTTCAAGCCTGCGGGCAAGTGAGCATATGGAGATGCAAGGCGCCTGGGTACCGCTGCTGCTGTCGCTGAAGGTCGCCGGCTGGGCGACCGCGCTCGACATCGTGCTCGGCGTCGCGGCCGCGTTCGCGCTCGCGCGCTGGCGCTCGCCGATGCGCGACGTCGTCGATTCGCTGCTGACGCTGCCGCTCGTCCTGCCGCCGACGGTGCTCGGCTATTACCTGCTCGTGCTGCTCGGCCGGCGCGGCGTGTTCGGCGCCTGGCTCGACAAGCTCGGCATCGAGCTCGTCTTCACATGGCAAGGTGCGGTGATCGCGTCGATGATCGTTGCGTTTCCGCTGATCCTGAAGTCGGCGCGTGCCGCGTTCGAGGGTGTGGATCCGCATCTCGAACGCGCCGCGCGCACGCTCGGGCTCGGCGAAGCCGCGGTGTTCTTCCGCGTGACGCTGCCGCTCGCCACGCGCGGGATTCTCGCGGGCGCGCTGCTCGCGTTCGCACGCGCGCTCGGCGAGTTCGGCGCGACGCTGATGATCGCGGGCAACCTGCCCGGCCGCACGCAGACGCTGTCGGTCGCGATCTACGCGGCCGTGCAGGCCGGCGACGACAGTACCGCCAACTTTCTCGTGCTGGTGACGTCGATCACCTGCGTGCTCGTGCTGCTCTCGGCCGGCTGGCTCGTGCCGGCGCGCGCGTCGCGGAGTCAGCTGACATGAAGCATTTGCCTCGTCCGTATCGGCTGTCTCGCCCGGCGGCCGAATCGCTTCGGCGGAGGCCCGCATGAGCCTCGTCGTCGACATCCGCAAGACCTACGCGAACGCCGAGCGCCACTTCACGCTCGACATGTCGTTCGCGGCAACGACACAGCGCGTCGTGCTGTTCGGGCCGTCCGGCGCGGGCAAGAGCATGACGCTGCAGGCGATCGCCGGCCTGCTGTCGCCGGACGAAGGCACGATCACGCTGAACGATGAACCGCTGTTCGACGCCGCGCGCCGCATCGACGTGCCGACCCGTGAACGCCGCGTCGCGTACCTGTTCCAGGATTACGCGCTGTTTCCCCATCTGAACGTGCGCCAGAACATCGCGTTCGGGCTCACGTCGGGGCTGCGCAACCCGCGCGCGAAAACGGTGGCGCCCGAAGTCGCGTACTGGCTGCACGCGTTCGATCTCGAAACGCTCGCGGGGCAATATCCATCGCAACTGTCCGGCGGGCAGAAACAGCGCGTCGCGCTGGCGCGCGCACTGGTCGCGCAACCGCGCATCCTGCTGCTGGACGAACCGTTCGCGGCGCTCGACGGCGCGATGCGCCAGCGCATGCGCCACGAGCTCGCCGAACTGCAGGCGCGGCTCGATATCCCGATGGTGCTGATCTCGCACGATCCCGACGACGTCGCCGCATTCGGCGATCAGGTCGTGCAGTTGAGCGAAGGACGCGTGCAGGCGACATCGCCGCACGCCGAGTGGCCGACGCGCGTCGCATGAGCGCGCGAGGCCGTGGTCGTGGCAGGCACGTTGGAGCCTGAGAGAAGCCGCATGTAGCGGCATAAGCTGAAAACGGAAACGAAGCTGGCGCCAAGCAGACGCTGCGCGACGCCGGCTTCACTCCGTCCTTCTTCGCACGAGCGCCGAAGCGCGCCGCCTTGCCCGCGCCGTCAGCCCGTCACCGCGAGAATCACGCTCGACGCCTTGAACAGTGCGATCGCCCGCCGTCCGTCGGCGAGCTGCAGCGCATCGACGCTGTCGTTGGTGACGACGGCCGTCAGCGTCCCGCCGCCGTCGAGCGCGAGCGTCACTTCGCTGTTCACCGCGCCCACCGTGACGGATTCGACGCAGCCGCGTAGTTGGTTCCGTGCGGACACCTTCAGGTCGGGTGCGCCATCGTCGACCGCGAGCACGACCCACGACGCCTTCACCAGCGCGCATGCGTCCGCGCCCGCCTGCAGGCCGAGCGCATCGGCGCTTTCGTGCGTCAGCACGGCGACGACCGGCTGCCCGCCCGGCAGCGTGAGCGTTACCTCGTCGTTGACCGTACCGCGCACGATCGACGCAACCTTGCCGAACAACTGGTTGCGCGCGCTGGTCTTCATCCCGATCCGGCCGATCAGCGCCCAGTCGACGTCGAAGCCGGCAACGGCCGCGCTCGCGGCCTCGATGAAACGGCGATGCTCGCGCTCGATCGTGCGGAACGCGGCGATCAGCGACGTCGCTCGCGCCGTCAGCGTCGTGCCGCCGCCGCCCTTGCCGCCCGTCGAACGCGCGACGAGCGGCTCGCCGGCGAGATTGTTCATCGTGTCGACCGCATCCCATGCGGCCTTGTAGCTGAGGCCGACGGCCTTTGCCGCGCGCGTGATCGAACCGGTGTCGCCGATCGCCGCGAGCAACGCGATGCGCGTGGCGCCGCCGAGCGTCTGCTCGCCTGCGCGCAACCACAGCTCGCCGCCCAGTTCGAGCGGTTCGAAGGACGGGGAAGAATGCGGTGCGTCGGTCATCGGCAGGCGTGTGGGAAACGGGTGGCCATTATAGTCAGCGTGCACCGCTCAACGCGGCTTGCCGTCGAGCTTCGGCGGACGCAGGCTGGCCAGCAGCGCCTCGGCGTCGCGCGCCGCGCGCTGCTCGAGCGCCGCACCGTAACCGCGCACGAAACCGAGCTGGTACGGCGGCGCCGCCAGTTGCTCGAGATGATGCAGCGCGACGATCGTGTCGTTCGCTTCGCCAAGCACGCTCTGCACGCGCGTGAGCGTCTTGACCGTCTCGGTACGCGTGCGGCGCGACGCCAGCGACGCAAAGAATTCAAGCGCATAGCGCAGCCGCTTCGCATCGATCCGCACCTGATGGCGCGCCGCCGTATCGAGCGAAGTGAGTGGCGGCGATGCGTAAAGTTCGCCGAACAGCCGGCGCACGCGCTTGGTCGCGTGACGCCGCAGCGAGGGCGCGTCGCCGGCTTCGGCAGGCGGCAGCGCGAGCGAACTCAACCATTCGAGCCAACCGAGCGTCAGCCGCGCATAGCGGGCCGAATGCAGCGCCTGCCGCAGTTCGACGCGCGCGGTCACGCACTGCGCGCGCGCCGCGTCGAGCGTGCCGTCCCAGTCGGCGCCGCCGCCGTCGGCCGCGATCAGCGCGGGCAGGCTTTCCGTCGAGAACACGTCCCAGTCGCGCACCGTGCCGAGCAGCGCGGCAAGCCAGCGCAGGTCGACGCCGAAGGTGTCCTGCCATTGCCGGTCGGCGAATAGAGGAAAGAAGCGCATCAGCGTGCGCAGGCGGCGCAGCGCGACACGCATCTGGTGCACGAATTCGGGATCGTCGCGATCGAGCACGCCGCCCTCGTTGCCGAGCCATTGCGCGGCGATGTCGCCGGACAGCGCGAACAGCGCGGCACGCTGCGAGCGGATGCCCGTCAGGTCGACGAGCTGCGCCTTGACGGGCCCCGCGGCGGCCGGCTCGCCAGCACAGGCGCGGTCGATCACGCTCGTCAGTTGCACGAAGGCGGGCCACGCGCCGCTCAGTTCGCGCGCCGCGGCAAACAGCGCGTGCAGCGCGGCCGTGCGCGCGGCAAGGGTTTCCCAGTCGGGCGCGGTGAGACGCAACTCGACGTAGCGACGCGGCGGCTCGCCGCCGCCGTGCAGCGTGACGTCGTCGAGCGTCATCTCGACCACGACGCCGCTGTCGTCCGCCCACCGCCCGCGCCGCCGTTCGCTGACGAGGCGCACCGCCGTCGACTCGGGCAGCTCACCGGCGGCCGAGGGCGCGGTGGCGTTCGGCGCGACGCCGTCGACTTCGCCGATCGCCGGATCGGCGTCGGCCGGCGCGGCGGTCACGGGTACAGGTAACGGCATCGCGACGGCGATCCCCGCATGTTCCGCGTCGAACAGTTCGCGCTGCGTGACGCCGGGCGCGAACGCCCTGGTGCGGGACGCAACGACCCGCCTTCCATGCGCATTCGACTCGACCCAGGTCCACCAGCTCGCGCCGGGGCTCGGCTCGGCCTCCTCGACCTGGCACGGCTCGATCGTCACACGTTCATGGCCTCGACGCATCCGGACCTGCGGACAGATCCGCCACGCACGCACGAGTTCGGCGCCGAAGTCGCGCTGCGTGCCTCGGGCGCGACTCGCAGCCTTGACCGGCCAACCTTCCAGCGACAGCGACAACACGATTTCCAGCACACGCGACATGGAGGCTCCCGCACATGAAGAATCGCCGGCGCATCGACCGCGCCGGCGTCGTCTGTGAAGCAACTTCCATAGTACACGTCGCAAAACCGCTCAGGCGACGATCTGGCCCTGTCGCCCTGTCGCACATCAAACGGCGTATTGCGCGAGGCCGTTGCCGAACGACCAGTCCTCCTTCAGCACCTCGACCAGACTGATGAATACGTCCTGCTGCCGCACGCCGGGCTGCTGCGCGAGGTTCTCCGCGATGGCCCGGTACAACGCCCGCTTCTGCTCGAGCGTGCGCGTGTTGTTCGCGGTGATCTGGATCATCACGAGATCGTCGCTGCGTTCGATATCGAGGTAATGGCGGCCGAACACGAAGTTCTCGGCCGCATGCTCGGTCACGACCATGAAGATGTCGTCTTCGGGCACGTTGAACGTGTGCATCAGCGCGCGATGCACGCCGTCGACGAGTGCCGCGCGGTAGGCGGCCGGTTTGCCCTCGCGCACTGCGATTCGGGTGAATGGCATGGTCCTGCTCCTGTCGGTGACGTTGAAGAACGGAAACACGGCGTCAGGTTAGGCTCACCGATCTATAATAAACAGTCATTTATGCATATTTCATCCATTTACATCTGAAATGAAAGTACTCGACCTCGATGCCGTGCGCGCGTTCGTGCTGGTCGCCGATCTCGCCAGCTTCACGCGCGCCGCCGATGCGCTCGGCACCACGCAATCGGCCGTCAGCCTGAAGCTGAAGCGGCTGGAGGCGCACCTCGGCAAGCCGCTGCTTGAGCGCACGCCGCGCGTGGTCAAGCTGGCCGCCGACGGCGAGAGCTTCCTGCCGGCCGCCCGTGCGCTGCTCGACGCGCACGACCACGCGCTCGGCGCGATCTCGGCCGGCTCGCATCGCCTGTCGCTCGGCGTCAGCGAGCACGTCGCGGTGCCCGACCTGCCGGCCGTGCTCACGAGCCTGCATCGGCAGGATCCGGGGCTGTCGCTGGAAATGCATCTCGGGATGTCGTCGAGCCTGCTCGTGCAATACGACGAACGCCGGCTCGACGCGGCGATCGTGCGGCACGAACCCGGCGAGGATCCGCCGCGCGAAGACGGCACGCTGCTGTTTACCGAGCCGCTGGCCTGGCTCGCCGCGCCGGACTGGGCGCCGCGCGCGGACGAGCCGCTGCCGCTCGCGGTGCTGGCCGGCCCGTGCGGCGTGCGGGCCGCCGCGCTGCGCGCGCTCGATCTTGCGGGGCGGCCGTGGCGCGAGCGCTTCACCGGCGGCGGGGTCGCGGCGGTCACGGCGGCCGCCGCGGCGGGGCTCGCCGTCTGTCCGCTCGCGCGACGCGTAGCACCGCGCACGCTGGTCGACGTCGGTGCGAAATTCGGGCTGCCGCCGCTGCCGCTGTCGCAGGTCGTGCTGTATTCGCGGGTGCGCGACGCCCGGGCGGCCGCCGCGTTGCGCAGGTTTGCCGACAGCCTTGCAATCTCGGCGTAAACTAACGGGTTCCGCCGCCCGCAATCTCCTGAAGAATTCCGATGAAGCCCGAAGCCCGCAAGCACCTCCGCGCCAACCTGCTGATGCTCGCCGCCGCCGCGATCTGGGGCACGGCTTTCGTCGCGCAACGCCTGAGCCTCGACGTGATCGGGCCGTTCCTGTTCACCGGGCTGCGCTTCCTGCTCGGCGCGCTCGTGCTGGTTCCGCTGCTGATGCTCAACGCGGCATCGCGCGCGCAGCTCGCGGCGATCCGTCGCGATCCGGCGCTGCTGCTGCCGGGCCTCGCGCTCGGCGGGCTGCTCGCCGTGTCGATCTCGCTGCAACAGTTCGGCCTGCAGTACACGCGGGTCGCCAACGCGGGCTTCATCAGCTCGCTGTACGTCGTGATCGTGCCGCTGATGGGCGTATTCGCGCGTCACCGGATCGGCGCAGGCACCTGGTTCGGCGCGCTGCTCGCGGCGATCGGCCTGTATTTCCTCAGCATCGACGAGCATTTCTCGGTGCTCTACGGCGACTGGTTCCAGCTCGCGGGCGCCGTCATCATCGCCGCGCACGTGATGGCGGTCGGCCATCTCGCGAAGCGCCACGATCCGCTCGTGCTCGCGTTCATGCAGTTCGCCGTATGCGGCGTGGCGTGTCTCGCGGTCGGCCTCGCCGTCGAGCCGGTCAGCGTCGCGATGCTGCGCGGCGCACTGCCGACGCTGTTGTACGGCGGGCTGCTGTCGGTCGGCGTCGGCTATACGCTGCAGGTCGTCGCGCAACGCGACGCGGCGCCTGCGCACGCAGCCGTGATCTTCAGCATGGAAGGCGTATTCGCGGCGATCGCCGGCTGGGCCGCGCTCGGCGAAACGCTGACGCTACGCGCGCTGTTTGGCTGCGCGCTGATGCTGGCCGGTCTGCTCGCGTGCCAGTTGCTGCCGAACGGCGACGCCCGGAAAAAGGACGAGGACGCGCTGCCGGCGTGACACGCACCGTCCCTATAATGGCGGTTCGCGTGACTTCCACGCCAACCGCTTCCGACAGGCCTGCTCCGTGACGTCCACTTCCGTCGATCCCGCCGCCGACCTGCTGCGCGAACGCGCAGCGCACTACGCCACCGAGGCGGCGCTGTTCCTGCGCGACCAGGCGCTCTCCACCGCATCGCACGACCTGCGCAGCCCGCTGAACGCGATGCATAGCTGGGCGTACGTGCTCGAACGCCAGCTCGCCAGCGCCGATCCCAACCTGCAACGCGCGCTCGCGGGCATCCGCACGGGCATCGACCAGCAAGTCGCCCTAATCGACGACGTGCTCGACGCGCCGCGCGCGGAAACCCGCACGCTCACGATCACGCCGCGGCCGTTCGCGCTGCGCGCGCTGCTCGACGACACGATCGCGCTGGTCCGTTTCGCGCTCGCTGATGCACGGCAAGTCGCGCTCGACGTAACGCTGCCGGACGGCGAATCGTCGCTGACCGCCGACCGCGAACGCATCGCGCAGGCACTCTGGACGATGCTGACGGCCGCCGTCGAGGCCAGCGCCGCGGGCGCCCATGTGACGTTCGCGTGCGCGCGCGACGGCGCGCAGTGCGTCGCGCGCGCCACCTGCACCGTGAACGCCGACGCGCTCGCCGATCCCGGGCAGCCGCACGCGTTCGAATCGTTCGCGCGCCGCGAGATGCTGCGCGAGCGCGACGCGAAGCGGATCGCCTGGGCGCTCGCGCTCTGCCAGCGCGTCGCGCTCGCGCACGGCGGCACGTTGTCGCATACCGCGTTCGCCGACGGCGCGACCGCCGCCATCACGCTCTCCGTCCCCTGCGAGGCGCCGGTGTAAGTCATCGGCCGTTCGTTCGATACATTACAAATTCCTTTCTGGCTCTATACTGATGGGCCTTTCATAACCGGAGCGATTCTTTGGTACAGATCTTCGCGCTCATCGGCGCGTTGTTCCTGGTGGCCCTGAACGGGTTCTTCGTCGCGGCCGAATTCGGCCTCGTCAAATTGCGCGCCACGCGCGTCAAGACACTGGCCCGCAAGCACGGCCTGCGCGGCCGCATCCTCGGCATCGTGCACGGCCGGCTCGACGCGTATCTTTCCGCGTGCCAACTCGGCATCACGCTCGCGTCGCTCGGTCTCGGCTGGGTCGGCGAACCGGCCTTCGCGCAACTGATCGGCCCGCTGCTCGACCTGATCGGCGTGCAGTCCGAACGCGTCGTGCACCTGATCTCGCTCGCGTTCGCGTTCTCGCTGATCTCGTTCCTGCACATCGTCGTCGGCGAGCTCGCGCCGAAATCGATGGCGATCCGCCAGTCCGAGAAAGTCGGCCTGTGGGTCGCGCTGCCGCTGTATGCGTTCTACTGGGCAATGTATCCGGCGATCTGGGTGCTCAACAACAGCGCCAACGCGGTGCTGCGGCTCGCGGGGCTGTCGGCCGACCACGGCGGCGATGCGCACTATTCGACCGACGAGCTGAAACTGATCCTGCGCAGCCGCCGCAGCACGGCCGGCAACGCGGCCCAGCCCGCGCGCGGCACGTACAGCAACGACGAGTGGAACACGCTCGCGCATTCGCTCGATTTTTCGTCGATGACCGTGTCGGACCTGATGCGGCCGGCTCATGAAATGATCGGCCTGCGGCGCGACCTGCCGCTGCCGGACAACATGGAGATCGTCGCGCGGCACCGCTTCAGCCGTTATCCGCTGTTCGAGGATGCGTCGCGCGAACAAGTGAGCGGGCTGATCCACCTGAAGGACCTGCTGCTCGCACGTCACGCCGGTGCGGCCCTCGAAGACCTGTCCGACTACGTGCGCCCGGTGCAGTACGTGAAGCCCGACACCCCGGCGCTCGACCTGTTCCGCCGCTTCCGCAAGGGCGCGCCGCACTTCGCGCTGGTCGGCAACAAGGGCGAGAAGCCGATCGGCTTCCTGACGCTCGACAACCTGCTCGGCGCGCTGGTCGGCCAGATCCACGACGAGTTCCGCCAGGGCGACGCCGACTGGAGCCGCCTCGACGACGGCACGCTGATGGGCAAGGGCAGCCTGCCCGTCGTGTCGCTCGAGCAGGCGCTCGGCATCGACATCGACGAAGGTCGCGCGGAATCGGTCGGCGGCCTCGTGATCCAGGCGCTCAGCGACCTGCCGACCGAAGGGCAGCGCGTGTCGTTCGACCGCTTCGACGTCGTCGTGAAGAAGATGAACGGGCCGCGCATCGTGCTCGTGCGCGTCTATCCGAAGATCGCGAAGGAGGCCGACGAATGACGGCCTTTCGTGGTCGTCGCCGCACGCGATGAACGCAACGCTGCCGCGCTGCTGTGTGATCACGCCGGAACCGGTGTCCGCGTCGGCAGCCGATTGCGCGGCGTTCGTCGACCGGCTGTCGGCCGTGCTCGCGCGCGGTGAAACGCTCGTGCAGCTGCGCGTGAAATCGTTCGACGCGGCCGCGTTCGCGCGGCTCGCCGCCGTGGCGCTCGCGCGCTGCGACGCGGCCGGCGCGCACCTGATGCTCAACGGCCCGATCGATGCGGCCGGCGTGATGCGGCTCGACGGCGCCGGCTGGCATCTCGACGGCGCGGCATTGCGCGCCGCCGCGCAGCGGCCGTTGCCGGCCGGGCGATGGGTATCGGCCGCATGTCACACACACGACGACCTGCTGCTGGCCGCACGCGCCGGCGCGGATTTCGTCACGCTGTCGCCCGTGTTGCCGACGCTCAGCCATCCCGGCGCGCCCGCGCTCGGCTGGAAACAATTCGGCGCGCTGGCCGCGCAGGCGGCGATGCCCGTCTATGCGCTCGGCGGGATGACGCGCGCACACCTCGACGATGCGCGCCGCCACGGCGCGTACGGCATCGCGGGTATTCGCGGGTTCTGGTAACTCGGGGGAGTATCTGCAGCGCAAGCCGGGCGCAACTGCGCCCGGCCGTCGGACAATCACGCTTTCACACGCTCATGCGTTCAGGTTCGGTCGCACGCCGCGCCACGAACCGTCGTCGATGCGACGCGCATCGTGCGTGAGCGCATACCGGTTGACGTCGCCCGTCAGCCACGCGACGAGCGAATACGGCGGCAACGCCCCTTCATCGACCCGGTCGCGCGCACGCGCCGGCGTCTCGAACACGACCTGCCCTCTCGGCGCGTCGAACGGCACCGCATCGGGCGACAGGTTCAACGCGATCGTCAGCGTCTCGTCGTCGGCGAGCCGCCATGATGCAAGCAGCGCGTCGGCATCGCCGTCGCCGCCCGCCTTCAGCGCATGCGCGTCCTGCGGCCGGCAATCGGACAACCGCGGCGAAATCAGCTTCGCGCGCACCGCGAGCGCCGACTGCACGAAATGCGCGCGCTCGGCATCGCGCGCGGTTTCGTCGAAGATCAACGGGATCTGCGGCGTGAGCAGCGACAGCGCGAGCGCGGCCAGACCGCCCGCTTGCGCCGGGTCGCCCAGGCCGCTGTCGCGCCACGCGCCATCGGACAGCACCAGCGACGTCAACGACAGCCCGCTGTCGGCGGCCATGCCTTCCGCCGATGCGGCCGGCTGGAAGGCCGTGCCGGACGCGGTCAGCGCGCGGGCGAGCGTGTGGATCGACTGGTGCGTGGAAATGCCTTCGTGGGCCGACGTATCGCGCCCCGTCAGCCGGTGCAGCGCGCGTTCGCCGCAACCGTTCCACTGCGCATCGAAATGGGTATCGGCAAGATGCGCCGGATGCCGCTCGCTGCCGAGCACGAGGTGGATCAGCCGGTCGGCCGGCACGGCCGCGCGCACGCGGTCAGCAATCTCGCGCAACCACGACACGCCGATCCGGTCGGCCTCGCGCAGGCGCAACCCGTCGCAACGGTATTCGTCGATCCAGTACAGCGCGTTGTCGCAGAAGAAATCGCAGACTTCCGGATGATCGAGCGCCAGCGGCGCCGCCTGCAGCGGATCGTCGCGCGTATGGAAGAACGGTGCCGCGTAGTGACGCAGCGCGTCGGTGCCGCTGCCGAAGCGCGCGTAGTCGAGTTCCAGCAACACCGCGAGACCGTAGCCGTGCGCGTCGTCGATCAGCGCCTTCAGCGCATCGGGGCCGCCTTCGACCGCGAGCGGCGCGAACGGCAGGCTGTCGTGCGGCGACGCGAGCAGTTCCAGCGCGGTCACGCCGAGGCGCGCGAGTTGCGGCAGGCGGCGGCGCACGCCTTCGAAGCCGCCCACCGCGTGCGGGCGAATCGCGTAGAGCGCGATGTCTTCCCACGGGCGCCCGCGCCAGAACGTGTGGCGCCACGTGAACGCGCGCGGATCGACGACCTCGCTCGGGCCGTTGAGCCCTTCGGGTTGCGAGCGCGACGCGGGATCGGGAATCGATACGGCATCGTCGAGGCGATAGCGGTAACGCTCGCCCGCGCCGCAATCGGCAAAGACTTCGAACCAGTTCGGGCCCGCCGCCGTCATCGGGACGAAGGTCGGACCGAAGCCGGTATCGAGTTCGAGCTGGACTTGCGTGCTGCCCGGCGCCCACACGCGAAAGTGCGTGCGCGGCGTCGCGCAGCGCGCGCCACAGGGCTGTGCGCCGAACGGCAAACAATGAATGTAGTGCTGCGCATACGGATCGTGCGGACAATCGGACATCATGCGCTCCTCGTGCGTGCCGAGCGGCATGGCCGCGCCAGCGGCGCGGCGCATCGGGGCCCGGCATGCGATGGCCAGGCGGGGGGAGAGAAACGAGTATGCGCCGGATTCGCCACCTCGATGCGGCGTGGTCAGGCATTTTTAAATGCGAATCGACCCCTGGAAAACCGGTGAGCCGGCACGCGCCGAGTCGGGTAGTCGGCATACCGGAATGATCGCTCGCCTTGTTGCGCCCGCCGCGCGCACTTACGCTCTGCGCCATGCTCGCGGACACGTCGTCCGCACCCGACCCGAGGACCCCGCCATGTCGCTTCCCGCCAGCGCCGCGAAATTCGATCCGGCACGCGCGCACGAATACGCCGAGCAATCCCGTATCGCACTCGCCGGCTACGATGCGTGCCATGAACTCACCGCGTGCATGCTCGCGTCGGCGATCGGCGCCGCCGATGCGCGGATCCTCGTCGCGGGTGCGGGCGGCACCGGGCAGGAGATCTGCGTGTCGGCCGCGCTGGAGCCGGGCTGGCGGTTCACGGCCGTCGACCCGTCCGCACCGATGCTTGCGCTCGCGCGCTCGAACGTCGAAGCCGCGGGCTTCGGCGCGCGCACGACGTTCGTCGAAGACGGCGTCGATGCGCTGCCCGGCGCACCCGCGTTCGACGGCGCGACGCTGATCGGCGTGCTGCACCATGTCCCGGGCGACGATGCGAAGGCCGCGCTGCTGCACGCGATCGCGCGGCGCCTGAAGCCCGGCGCCCCGCTCGTGCTCGCCGGCAACCACCGCCGCTACGCGGACCACCCGCGCCTGCTCGACGCCTGGCAGCAGCGCTGGCGCATGAAGGGCGCCACGCCCGACGCCGTGCGCGCGCAACTCGCGAAGATCCTGCAGGGCGCCGATCCGCCGGGGTCCGAGGAAGCCGTTTTTGGTCTGCTGCGCGATGCGGGCTTCGATGCGCCGCTGCGGTTTTTTGCGAGCCTGTTCTGGGGCGCGTGGATCGCGGTGCGGCGCGCATAACGGCTCGAAGCGGCTGGAAACGGCCCGCCACGCGATTCGCGTGCACACCATGCGCGCTAGGTATGATGTCGTTCCCGCCCCCTTCCGGCCTCGACATGCTCACCGTCCATCACCTGAACAACTCGCGCTCGCAGCGCGTGCTCTGGCTGCTCGAAGAACTGGATGTGCCGTACGAGATCGTGCGCTACGAGCGCGATCCGAAAACGATGCTCGCGCCGCCCGCGCTGCGCGCGATCCATCCGCTCGGCAAGTCGCCCGTCGTCACCGACGACGGCCGCACGTTCGCCGAATCGGGCGCGATCATCGAGTACCTGGTGGAACGCTACGGCAACGGGCGCCTCGCGCCGCCGCCCGGCACGCCGGAGCGGCACGACTACACGTACTGGCTCCACTACGCGGAAGGGTCGGCGATGCCGCCGCTGCTGCTCAAGCTCGTCGCGCTGCGGATCGCGCATGCGCCGATGCCGTTCTTCGCGCGGCCGATCGCGCGCAAGATCGCCGCGACGCTGCAATCGGGTTTCGTCGATCCGCAGATCGCGCTGCATCTCGGTTATATCGATGACACGTTGAGCCGCACCGGCTGGTTCGTCGGCGACGGCTTCAGCGCAGCCGACATCCAGATGAGCTTTCCGCTCGAAGCCGCGACCGCGCGCGGGGGCAGCAACCGGCATCCCGCGATCGCGCGCTTTCTCGATGCGATCCACGCGCGGCCCGCGTACCAGCGGGCGCTGGAACGGGGCGGCCCGTACGAACTGCTCAAGTAACCGACGTCAACTCAGCAATCCCGCCGCGACGTTGATCGACAGCCCGAGCACGGCCATGTTGAAGTAGAACGACAGGATCGACTGCGCGAGCACCGAACGCCGCGCGGAACGGTTCGTCAGCGACACGTCGGCCGTCTGCGATGCAACCGCGAGCGTGAACGCGAAATACAGGAAATCCCAGTAATCGGGTTCGGGGTGCTGGTCGGGGAAGCGCAGCGCGCGGTCGCTGCTCGGCGAGCCGTAGTAGAGCCGCGCATAGTGCAGCGTGAAGATCGTCGGGATCAGGAACCACGCGCCGAACAGCGTCGCGCCGGTTACCGCGTAATGGCCGAGCCCCGCGCGAAACCCGACGCCCTTGGCCGTCGCCAGCTCGATCGCGATCGCGGCCACGCTCGCGACCGTCGCGAGGCAGACGACCGTCAGCACGGTGGTGGCGTTTTCGTCCTCGCGGATCGCGATTTCGCGCACCTTGTGATGGTGCGCGGTAACCATGCGCACCCACATCAACGCGAGATACAGCCAGATCGCGCAATCCCAGCCGATCAGCGCACGCACGGTCGGACGCAGCGGAAACGGCAGCAGCACCGCGCACAGCAAGCCCGCGACGAACGCCGCGACCATGCGCGGCCGGTTGCGTAATACCTGCGGATAAAACGTCATCGTGAAATTCCGAAAGCGGATGGAAAGGGTTCGGCCGCGCACGCAAAGGCCCGCTGCGCCGCACCGGCGGGTACCGCCCCCGATTATCGCCATTCCATCGTGACGTGGCGATGGGCACGAGCGCCTAAGATAAGGGGATGACTGCCACCGCCCCCCTCTGCCGCCACCCCGCGAACACGGCCGGCCGCGACTTCGTCGTGGGTGACCTGCACGGGTGCGTGGACGTGCTGCGCGCGCTGCTGCACGACATCCGCTTCGATCCGGCTCGCGACCGCCTGTTCTCGGTCGGCGATCTCGTCGACCGCGGCCCCGCATCCGAAACCACGCTCGACCTGCTCGACCGCCCGTGGTGCCACGTCGTGCGCGGCAATCACGAGGAAGTGCTGAGCCTCGTGTCGCGCGGCAAGCTGTCGCCCGAAGCATGGCGCGGAATCGGCGGCGACTGGGGGGCCGACCTGCCGCCGGAACGGCTGCACGCGCATGCGGCGCGCGTCGACGCGCTGCCGCTGGTGCGCGTGATCGGCGACGGCCCCGGGCGCTTCAACGTGCTGCATGCGGAATTCTTCGGCTCGGACGCCGACCTCGACACGGGCAGCTATTCGCACGACGTGCGCGAACGGCTGATCTGGGGCCGCGATCTCGTCCAGGGGCTCGCCGATCCCGCGCGGCAGGCCGGGCTGTCGCTGACCTGCACCGGGCATACGCCGGTGCGCGCGCCGCAGCGGATCGGCGCGCAATGGTTCATCGACACGGGCGCGTTCGCGCCGTCCGGACGGCTCACGCTCGCCGAGCCGCGCACCGGCAGCACGTGGTCGATGACGCAGGCCGAAGCGCGCGAACGCCACGCGGGCGACTGGCCGCTGCCGTAACGCCTTCAAACCTTCGCACCTTCGCACCTTCGCGCCGGCAACGGCATGCGGACGGACGCGCGACCTAGCCGACCTGGCTCAGCTCGAACACCGCGTCGACGGCCGTACCGTTCCAGTTGTATTCGAGATAGGCCGCGTGATGGCAGTCGCGTAGCAGCGCGGTACGGAACGCCGCCAGACACTCCCCACGCGGATCGCGCACCGACGGATAGACGATCCCCGCGCCGCCGGCATCGCGCACCGCGCGGCCGAGCGCCTGCCCCGCGCTGTAGTCGAGCGGGTGCAGCAACGCCGGAACGCGCTGCGGCCACGTGCGCACGTCAGCCACGGCGCCCTGCGCGAACACCGTGTAGAGCCGCATCTGCTGGCGCATCGGCGGCTCCCTGGTCGCCGCCATGAACAGCGCGCTGTGATAGCGCGTTTCGGCGATCGCCGTATCGCGCGAGCGGGCGCAGTAGAACACGCCGTAGCTGCCGTCCGAAAAGCGGCTGCCCTGCGGATTCAGGTGCGTGAACGCAGCCATGATCGGCCCCCAGCCCAGCCCGTAGCGGCGCTCGGCGGGCGGCACGAGGTCGAGCGTGCCGACTTCGTTGCGGATGCGGTCGTTGGTCAGCGATTCGAGCGCGTAAAGCGCGTCGAAATCGTCCGATGACGCAACGCGGTCGAACAGGTTGATCGCCGGAAAACGGGTGGGGATCACGCGATAGGCAGGGGCCCAGTCGACGGCGGTCGTGGGCCATTGTTGTGATTCGATCGGCATCGTCACGCCCAGCCACCTCGCATCGCGTCGAGATATTGCCGGACCGCGACCAGATCGCCGACGTTGCCGGCCAGCATCCGGTCAAGTGCACGCTTGCCGCCGAACGGCGCCGCGTCGTTGGGCCGCTTGACCCATGCGTCGGCCGCGGCCGGCTGCGGCAGCAGGATCTGCAGCGCCTTGTAGATGCCGAGCAACAGCGATAGCCGCTCGAGCGTATCGCGCGGCAGGCGCGCCGATGCCGGTGTGGCCTTCCACTTGAAGAACGTCGAACGGCCGGGTGACCCGAGCAGCACGATCTGCTCGTCGATCGTCAGCTCCCAGTCGCGCGCGATGTTGAAAAACGCACGCAGGCCGGCCGCCGACATCTGCGCGACCGAAGCCTGCGGCGGGGCGGAATGCGATTCGTAGGCAGGCTGTGACATGATTGTTAGTCTCGAAATGAATCTACTAACAAGATTAGTCCATTTTCGTATTTTTGCAAGGGTCGACACCCGCCGACCAGTCAGTGCATCCCGCAAAACGATATTTTTTGTCCATTCTGGACTCTTATTTTATTTTCTGCGTTAATGGCCGTGCGGACCCCGCGTGCAGACGCGGTGCGTGTCCGTGGAACCGTGTCGTACAGAAACCGGAAGCCCCTCGCCAAGGAACGCACCATGAAGAGACTGATTGCCGCTGTTTCGATCGCCCTGCTCGCGGTATCCGCAGGCCCCGCCGTCGCGAAGGACTGGAGCACGATCCGCTTCGGCACCGATGCCAGCTACGCGCCGTTCGAGTCGAAGGCGCCCGACGGCAAGCTCGTCGGTTTCGACATCGACCTCGGCAACGAGATCTGCGCGCGCCTGAAGGCGAAGTGCGTGTGGCTCGAGAACGATTTCGACGGGATGATTCCCGCGCTGAAGGCGAAGAAGTTCGACGCGGTGCTGTCGTCGATGTCGATCACGCCGCAGCGCGCGCAGCAGATCGGCTTCACGACGAAGATCTACAACCAGCCGACGCGGCTCGTCGTGAAGAAGGGTTCGCCGCTGCTGCCGACGGCCGAATCGCTGAAGGGCAAGTCGATCGGCGTCGAGCAGGGCACGACGCAGGAGACGTATGCGAAGGCGTACTGGGGCAAGCAAGGTGCGAACGTCGTGTCGTACCAGAACCAGGACGGCGTGTATGCGGACCTGACCTCGGGCCGCCTCGACGCGGCGCTTCAGGATGAAGTGCAGGCGGCGATCGGGTTCCTGAAATCGCCGCGCGGCGCGAACTACACGTTCGTCGGGCCCGAACTCGTCGACGAGAAGGTGCTCGGCATCGGCGCCGGCATCGGTCTGCGCCAGGAGGACACGGACCTGAAGGCGAAGATCGACCGCGCGATCGTCGACATGGTCAAGGACGGCACCTACAAGCGGCTCGCGTCGAAGTACTTCGACTTCGACATCTACGGCGGCTGAAACGGCGTCGCGCGCGTACGGGCACACCACCCGTCGCGCGCGTCCGACCGCCCTCCCCTCACCACGGGACGGCAACGGCATTGCACCGTTCGCCGTCGCATCGAATGCTTCATCCGCCGCGTGCATCGCGCGACGCTTCATACATCATTCGGATTGCAGATCGATCGCTCGCGGGAGCGACGGACCATGCAACCGGATAACGTGCGACTTCGTTCAGTAGGCGAAGACCGGGCGTCGAGGTATCGGCGCCCGTGCGCACATGCCCTTGCGAATCGGGTTCGCGTGCAGGAAAGTGCCGACCCGGCGCGGATGACCGGCAATCAGCCGGATCCGCCTCGCACCGGGCGCGGAGAGATGGCCTGTCGAGGCATGCCGGCCCGCTGCGAGAGCGAGGTTCGACCGGCGATGCGCCGAATCACTGCGATCGCGGCCTGCCGGCAGCGGCGTGTGATGATCGATCATTTTTCTACCCCGTTTTCAGTCTGATGTTGTTTCGGCAACCGGACGATGCCGGCGCTCCGACGATCAGGCGACGACGGTCCGTGCTCGCCGGAACGCAGCTGCTGCGCCGCCTTCCGCCGCCGCATCCCCGCGGACTGCATCCTGACCGGTATTGACAGGGTTCGCTGCCGGACCGGACAGACCTCGCGTTGTCGACTTTCGCATGCCCACATTTGCAAGGAGCGGGCCAGCTTCGCGCGAGCCCGTCCGGACAAGGGGTTGGCCGGTCCGATAAGCAGCCGGAACGGGTGCGGAATGCCGGAGGTTGCGAAACTGAAACATGCGATGCGCGGCGTGCGTCGGCCGCGTGGCGGCCAAGCCTTGCCGGATAAGGCTGAACAATGGACCACGGAATTTTTACCGACGGGCGTCCGGCCGATCGGCCCGATTCGCCGCGCAAATTCGCCCAGCTGCCCAGACGAAATGTTTCATGCGCTTTACATGCGATCGGCAGCGCGGGGGACGCAGGTCGTCCGCAGGATGGAATGGCGCGTGCCGGGGCGGCCGATCGCACGGCTATACTGCGACACCGACCCGCGCCCCGCGACACCACACTGCCCGCAAGACCGCCCTCGATGATCCGCACCGCCTATGTCGCCGAACGCACCAGACTGATCCGCTTCGGCGTATCGGGCCTCGGCTCGACCGCACTGCATGCGCTGATCGCGGCCGCGATGTTCGCGCTGTTCGACGCAACGCCCGTGATCGCGAACGCGACGGCGTTCGCCTGCTCGACCACGTTCTCGTATCTCGCCAACACGCTGTGGAGTTTTTCGTCGCCCGTGACGTGGGGCAACTTCGTGCGCTTTCTGGCCGTCGCGCTGGCCGGCCTCGTCGTGACGATGCTGCTCGCGCACGGCACCGAGACGCTCGGGCTTGCGCGCGCATGGAGCGTCGTCGCGGTCGTGCTGTGCGTGCCGCCCGTCACGTTCGTGCTGCACCGGCTCTGGACCTATCGCTGAACCGGTTCACGCGCGCATCGCGCGCCGCTCAGCCGACCCGCTGACGCCCCGTGTCGCCGGACGGCGCGCCGTCATGCCCGCCGTTGTCGCCGTTGTTGTCGTGATCGTTGAGCCCGTGCTCGATCATCATCCGGTAGAGCGTCACGCGCGAGATGCCGAGTTCGGCGGCGGCCTTGTTGATCCGGTGATCGTTGCGCAGCAGCGCGTTCTCGATCGCGGTGCGCTCGGCGAGCGCTCTCGCCTGTTCGAGCGTCACGGGTTCGGTTTCGCCCGGTGTGTCGAGCCCGAGATCGTGCGGCGTCAGCAGCCGGCTCTCGGCCATCACGATCGCGCGCCGCACGCGGTTGATCAGCTCGCGCACATTGCCGGGCCATTCATAGCGCCGCATCGCGTCGAGCGCGGCCGACGTGAAACCGCTGATCTTGCGGCCGCTGTCGGCCTTGTATTTCTGCAGCACGTAGTGCGCGAGGATGTCGATGTCCTTGCCGCGCGCGCGCAGCGGCGGTTCGTGGATGCGCAGCACGCACAGGCGGTGATACAGATCCGCGCGGAAGCGCCCGGCCTCGACCGCGCCGTCGAGATCCACGTGCGTCGCGGAAATGATCCGCACGTCGACCGCGATCGATTCCTGCCCGCCGAGCCGCTCGATCTTCCCTTCCTGCAGGAAGCGCAGCAGGCTCGCCTGGCTTTCGACCGGCATGTCGCCGATCTCGTCGAGAAACAGCGTGCCGCCGTTCGCCGACTCGATCCGGCCCGCGCGCCGCTGGTTCGCGCCGGTGAACGCACCGCGCTCGTAGCCGAACAATTCCGACTGCAGCAGGTGATGCGGAATCGCGCCGCAATTGATCGCGACGAACGGCCCCTTGCCGCGGCTGGAACGCTCGTGAATCGCGAGCGACGTCAGTTCCTTGCCGGTGCCCGACTCGCCCGAGATGAACACGCTGGCGTCGGTCTTCGCGACCTTGCGGATCGTGCTGAACAGCTGCTGCATCGCCTCGCAGTTGCCGATCATCCCGTGTTCGCCGATCGACGCCGCATAGGCCGCGCCGTCGACGCGATCGAGCGCGGCCATCCCGCGCGCATGGCCGAGCACATGCGAAATCCATTCGTAGGGCAGCGGCAGCGTCACGTAATCGAAACAATAGCTGCGGATCAGCTCGCGCACGGCGGGCGTGATCGTGATGCCGGCCTGCGCGATGGAGATCCAGCCGATCGCCGGCTGGCTCAGGCACGCCTTCAGCGCGGGATATTCGCGCGACGTGAACCCCGTGAAATCGACCAGCCCGGCGGCCACGCTCACACCGGAAGTCATGTTCTGCGCGGCGCCGGCGGTCTTTGCGACCGCAATCTCCCAGCCAAGCTCGCGCAGTTGCGCAAGCAACGGCTCGTCGGGCGAACGCATGATCACGAACAGCTTGCGTCCGGCTTCGGGAGCGGTGACGGACACATGCGTCAGCTCGGGCGCCGCGTGCCCGTTTGCGTCGGGTGACCTTGCAACCATCGTTGTTCCCCGCTTGGCGTTGGTATCGCGCATCGGCTCGCCGCCGCGTGCGACGACCTCGATAGAACCGACATATTGGCCGCATTTCCGTCCGAATAAAATCCCCCTGCGCATGAATCGCGCCGGGGCGGACACTGTCATGAACGGTATATCGATACGGCAGGCGTGCGGCTAGATGGGTGTTATCCCGGTGGCGGGCGCGGCGCGAACTCGGGAGAGACGGGCAACCTGCCCGCAAAGCCGCGCCGGTGCTGGCGCGCGGCGCGCGCATGCGATCCGGCGGACGCAAAAGCGATGCGCCGGGGAGCGCCCGCGCGGCCGGTCGACCGGGCAGGCGTATACCCGCGCTGCCGGTTCCGATTGACTTCGGTCAATCGTCAGATGAAGTCGGTTGATGCACGAACGCAACAGGCGCGATCCGGCACCGCGCATCGCTGCGCGGCGGATACGTTACCGGCCCGACGCGAGCGGCACCGGCGCGTTCGCGCGGCCGCGGCCGGCCGGCGTGCCGTCGTGTTCGCCATACGTGGCGGCGAGCGCGTCGACCCGCGCGAGATGGTGGCGGTTGTCGTGATCCCACGGATGGAAGCCCGGCCGGAAAAAGCTCAGCCATTCGCCCGCGATGCGCGGAAACAGCCCGCGGCGCGGCCCGTACAGGAACGCGAGCATCCGCAGCATGCCGCGCACGTGATGCCCGGCGCCGCGATCGCGCCACAGCAGCGTCACGTGCATCAGGAACACGGTCGGCCAGAACGTCAGCGTCGTCAGCAGATATACGCCGATGCGGATCAGGTAACGGCGCAGCCCCGGCTTCATCGCGGCATTCCAGACGTCGAACGACACGGCCTTGTGCTCGGTTTCCTCGAGCGCGTGCCAGATCCACATCTGGCGGTAGCCTTCGACCGAGCCTTCGAGGCGCGTCGGGTCGCGCAGCAGCCAGTCGGCGAGCATCGCCGTGTAGTGCTCCGCCGCGACCGTATGCGCGAGCTGCACCGAATGCGGCAGCTTGCGCTTCATGAAGCCGAGCACCGCCCACACGCGCTTGTCGAGCTTGCGCGCGGGCAGGTGGTTCGCCTGCATCAGCTCGTTGTATTCGACGTGCTCGCGCGTATGCATCGCCTCCTGGCCGATGAAGCCGAGCACCTGCTGCTTCAGCACGGGATCGTCGATCCGGTCGCGGTAATTGCGCACCGAATCCATGAAGAAGCGCTCGCCGGCCGGAAATAGCAGCGACAGCGCGTTGAAGAAATGGGTCACGTGCGACCCGAGGCCATGCCAGTCCTTCGCGCGTTCGACCGGCAGGTCGAAGCGCAGGTCGCGGCGCACCGGCATGATCCCGGCTGCGGTGGCGGAAGCGGCTGACTTCATGTTGATCGTTCTCCTTGTTCCGGAGCGGCCCGGCGCGTCATCCGACGCGGCCGGCGCGGGCCCCGGCGGCGCGTCGCGCACCGCCAAAATCTTGACATCGACAGATGTAAAGATAGGCCGCCCGCGCCGGCGCGCGCAAGCCGCGCGGTAGATGCGCGCTTCCAAACAGGGCACGGTCGAAACGGTGGAAAAAACGGCGCTCGAACGGCGCCCGGACGCGCCGAGATTCGAACGCGCGCGCCGGCTGGCGAGCGGTGTGCAGCGGCCGGCACGGCGTCCCGCCGCCGCCGCGAAAGCCAGATGCGGCGGGCGTTTCGCGGAATCCAGAGGCGGCACGCGGCACGCCGCCGGCCGCCCCGGTAGCACCGATTCATACGCGCGGCGCACTCGCGTGGTGCAACCCCGGACGCGCGGCCCGGAAAAAATTCAAACGCGCGTTCCATTTGCGCTTCGGGCCATCGCGGGCGCCGCGGCCCGCGACCGTCCGCGACACGCCGGCGACGGGGCAATCGCCACGTGCGGCGGCCCGCTGCGCGCTCGCCTACAATAACGGTTTTACGAAACCTCTTTCAGGAGAAGTCATGTCTGTCACCACGACCGAATCGGGCCTCAAATACGAAGACCTGACCGAAGGCACCGGCGATGTCGCGCAAGCCGGCCAGACCGTCAGCGTCCACTACACGGGCTGGCTGACCGACGGTCAGAAATTCGATTCGAGCAAGGACCGCAACGACCCGTTCGCGTTCGTGCTCGGCGGCGGCATGGTCATCAAGGGCTGGGACGAAGGCGTGCAGGGCATGAAGGTCGGCGGCGTGCGTCGCCTGACGATCCCGCCGCAACTCGCCTATGGCCCGCGCGGCGCAGGCGGCGTGATTCCGCCGAATGCGACGCTCGTGTTCGAAGTCGAACTGCTCGCCATCTGACGACGCAACCGGCCGGTTTCCATTCGATGGAACGCATTGCCTCCCCCGCCATCGCGCTGCGCCGCTACGACACGTGCGAAGCGTCGGACGTGCACGACTTCCATCAGGTCGTGCTCGGCGTCGATGGCGCGATGGTAATGGCAGTGGACGGTATCGGCCGGCGCATCGACCGGCACGCGGCCTGGCTGATTCCGGCCGGCGCGCGCCACGACTACGCGGGCCTCGGCGACAATCGCCAGCTCGTGATCGACCTGCCCGCCGCGTCGCTCGCGGTACCGCAGCGGCTGTTCGACCGCGCGCGCGCCGTGTCGATCGACCCGGCCCTGACGTCGCTCGTCGCGCAGGTCGCAGCGGCCGCCGCGCAACTCGATGCGCCGGCCGGCGACGCACGACAGGCCGCCGTGCACCGTTTCCAGTGGCAGGCCGCCGCACGCCTGTGCGGCGCGCTGCTCGACGACGCCGGCATCGCCGCGCCGCTGTCGGGCCTCGAATCGGGCCTCGATTTCGCGCGCATCGACCGCTGGCTGCGCGCACGGCTCGCCGAGCCGCTGCGCATCGCCGATCTCGCCGCGCATTGCGGCTACGGGATGCGCCGCTTTCATCAACTGTTCGTCGACGCGTTCGGCGAAACGCCGCATCGCTACCTGCAGCGGCTGCGGCTCGACGCAGCGATCGTGCTGCTCGCCGACGGCCGGCATCCGCTCGTCGACATCGCAGGCATGGTCGGCTTCGCGGACCAGAGCACGTTCACGCATGCGTTCACGAAACGCTTCGGCGTTGCACCGGGACGCTGGCGCGGCGAGCGCCACTGAGCGAATCCGTCCCGCGGAATACGCGTCGACGCACATAGCGGCACGGTTCGTGCAGGCCTCGTGCAGGCCGCATCCGCATCGCTCCTGTCGTAGCCTTCGTCTTTCACGTTGCTGGCTTCTGCACACTCGCAGCCCGGCCCCATCGCATCGCGCGTATCGACGCTTCACGTCCCGCTGAAACATCGCCCGCCCGCCGCGTCCTACGATGGGCACATGAACACGACCACACCCTCCCCCGCCTTCCCGTCCGCGCTCGCTCGTGTCGTCGCAACCGTCAGCATCGGTTTCGTCGTTACGCAGCTCGACGTGACGATCGTCAACATCGCGCTCACGCATCTCGCCGGCGACCTGCACCTGCCGGTCGCCGGCCTGCAGTGGGTCGTCGATGCGTACACGCTCGCGTTCGCGGTGCTGATGCTGTCGGGCGGCGCGCTCGGCGACCGCTTCGGCACGCGCCGCCTGTACGTCGCGGGCCTCGTGCTGTTCGCGCTCGCATCGCTCGCGTGCGGCGCCGCGAATGCGCCCGCGATGCTGATCGCGGCCCGCGCGCTGCAGGGCGTCGGTGCCGCGGCGATGCTGCCCAATTCGCTCGCGCTGCTCAACGACGCGTGCCGGCAAGACCCGCACCTGCGCGCGCGGGCCGTCGGCTGGTGGACGGCGGCCGGCTCGATCTCGATCGCGGCCGGCCCGGTCGTCGGCGGCCTGCTGATCGCAGCGTGGGGTTGGCGCGGCATCTTCCTCGTGAACCTGCCGTTATGCGCGGCAGGACTCGCGGCCACGTTCGCGTGGGTGCCCTCGCGCCGTGCGACACCGGCGACAGCAACGCCGGCCGCGCCGCCCCGGTCCGTCCGTGCGCTCGATCTGCGCGGCCAGCTCATCGCGATCGCGATGCTGACCGCACTGACTGGCGCCGTGATCGAATGGCGGCCGCTCGGCTTCGCGCATCCGGTCGTCGCCGGCGGTTTCGCGCTGGCGGCGCTCGCCGCGCTCGCGTTCGTCGCGGTCGAATCGCGTACGGCCACGCCGATGCTGCCGCTGTCGCTGTTCCGCCATCGCACGTTCAGCGCGGCCGTGCTGTTCGGGATCTGCGTGAACCTCACGTACTACGGCACCGTGTTCGTGCTCGCGCTCTACCTGCAGCGCGCACGCGGCGAATCGGCGTTGCAGGCCGGCCTCGCGTTCCTGCCGCTGACGGGCGGCTTCCTGCTGTCGAATCTTGCGAGCGGCCGGATCGTTGCACGTCACGGCCCGCGCATGCCGATGCTGGCGGGCGCGCTGGTTGCCGCGCTCGGCTACGGGTCGCTGCATTTCGTCGACGCGTCGACGCCGCTGGCCTTCCTGCTCGTGCCGTTCCTGCTGATTCCGTCGGGCATGGGTTTCGCGGTACCGGCAATGACGACGGCCGTGCTCGCGTCGGTCGCGCCCGAGCGGGCCGGCATCGCGTCGGCGGTGCTGAATACCGCGCGGCAGGCCGGCGGCGCGATGGGTGTTGCGGCGTTCGGCGCGCTCGCCGGCGGCGGCGGTGCGTGGCAGGTCGTGGACGGGTTGCGGATCGAAACGGCCGTGTCGGTCGCGCTGCTGGTCACGGCCGCGCTGCTCGCGACACTGGTCCGGCCCGATGCACATCGCGGCACGTCGCCCGCGAGTCACGCGCTGCCGGCTGCGGATTGACCTTGTGCGTTCATTGCGGTCACGCGTCGCCGGGGTCGCGCTGAATCAGGTGACGCCACGGAAAGACGTTGTCCTTGAAATGACTCACATAGCCGCCTCTGCCGGCCTGGACCACCATGAATTGCAGCCGCGGATGCAACCCACGCAGCGCTTCGAGTTCGTCGCGATCGAGACAGGTATTCCTCAACGTCAGCGTGTGGAGCCGCTGGCCGGCGTTGCTCTTCAGCAAACGCTCGTAGGCATCGAACGACGTCACGCTGCCGGCATCGCGCGCATGCTTCCACGCCGAGTGCAACTCCGTCGACTCGGAAAAATCGAGCCAGCCGAGCGACGGCAAGTTGTCGCTGCCGGCGAGACCATCGATGAACTGCTGCGTGTCATATCCGCCGCCGATGCGCAGCCGGTTCAGATGCGGCAGCGGTACCTCGAAGAAGTTCGCATCGGGTGCATTCGGCACCGTCAGCTCGGTGAGAAACGGCGCCTTCGCGGCGAAGCGGGCAATTTCGCCGCCCTCCTCCATGATCAGGTCCCGACGAACGATCATCGACAGGTTGTGATCGGCCGGCTCGGTGGGCTTCACGTACAGCGAACGCAGCATCGGGAAGCGCGCGTCCGAATCGAGCAGCGGACCGAAATCCCATTCGCGCGTGCCGTTCGCCCCTTCGTCCGGACCGCTGAACGCGAGATCGGTCACGAGATCCGCGACGTCCCGTTCCGCAAGACATTGCAGCGTCCAGTCGAACGGCTTCTCCCACGCGTCGCCGAAGTACCGGACATGCAGCCCGGCCCGCATCGGCGCGACGACGACATGGTTGAAATCGGTCTGCCACAACGGTTCCGCCGGATCCGTATGGTCGTGCCCGTCCTCGGCTCCCTCGCGCTCGCAGTGGTCGTGGATACGGCGCTGCAGGTCGAGCAGCAGCCGATAGCCGGCGGAATCCAGCGGATGGGTCATGGTGATGCGGCTCCGGTCGACGACGATCGCGACAGTCTATCCGACGGTGTGACTGCCTCGCATGACGCTCACCGCCGCGTCGCGCCCGCTTCGTCACCGAGCTTCCGCACGACCGTCTCGGCCGCCTTCACGGGCCGCCCGTCGTCGTGCCGCAGCGCGAGCTTGCGGATCGCCCGCCCCGTGTGGCGATCGACCAGCACCGAATGCGGCTCGCCGCGTGCGAACAGGTTCGCCTCGCCCCACTGCCGCAGCATCACGATGACCGGAAACAACCCCTCGCCCTTTTTGGTCAGCGCGTACTCCTGATACGCGGTGCCGTCCGACGCCGGCACGACGTCGAACACGCCGGCTTCCACCAGCATCCTGAGCCGGTCGGACAGGATGTTGCTCGCGACGCCGAGGCTCGCGCGGAAATCGCCGAACCGGCGCACGCCGTCGAACGCATCGCGCACGATCAGCATCGCCCAGCGATCGCCGACGATATCGGTCGCCCGCGCCACCGGGCACGGCGAATCCGCAAGACTTTTCTGCCTGGCCATGTTCCTCTCCGCAATCGTGCCGGCCGCCTTCGGGGCAGCGCCGGCCATCCGTGCGCGGGCCCGTCGCCCATCGCACAACAAGTTGCATTTTAAAACTACTTTTCCTACACTCACACTAGTTTTAAATTGCAACTACATTGCGCGAGGCAATCCGTGGAATCTTCCTGTCATTCAAGCAACGTGGCGTCGAACGCATCGAACGTAGCGTATCCGTCCGACGACGGCCGCCTGTCCGCGGCCAGCGTCGCGCTGCTGGCCGTCTGCTGCGCGGCGAGCGTCGCGAACGTCTACTACGCGCAGCCGCTGCTCGATTCGATCGCGCGGGATTTCGGTGTGTCGCAAGCGGCCGTCGGCGGCGTCATCACCGCGACGCAGCTCGGCTGTGCGCTCGCGCTGCTGTTCGTCGTGCCGCTCGGCGACCTGCTGAATCGCAAGCGCCTGATCACCGTGCAGCTTCTGCTGCTGACGGCGGCCTGCATCGGCGTGGTCGCGGCGTCGACGCGCATCGCACTGCTGGCGGGGATGGTCGCGGTCGGCCTGCTCGGCACCGCGATGACGCAAGGGCTGATCGCGTGCTCGGCCGCACTCGCGGGCGCCGGTGAACGCGGGCGCGTGGTGGGCGCCGCGCAGGGCGGCGTCGTGATCGGGCTGCTGGCCGCGCGCTCGCTGGCGGGCGTCGTCACCGACGTGGCCGGCTGGCGCGCAGTCTATCTCGTGTCGGGCGCGCTCGCGATCGCAATGCTCGTCGTGCTGTCACGGCTGTTGCCGAACACGAACGGGCCGCGCGAACGCATCGGCTACGCGGCGCTGCTGCGCTCGATGGTGTCGCTTCTGCGCGATGAACGCGTGCTGCGCGTACGCGGCGCGATCGCACTGCTGATGTTCGCGGCGTTCAGCATCTTCTGGAGCGCGCTCGTGCTGCCACTGAGCGCCCCGCCGCATTCGATGTCGCATACGCAGATCGGCGCATTCGGCCTGGTCGGCGCGCTGGGCGCGGCGGCGGCCGCGCGCGCGGGCCGGCTTGCGGATCGCGGGCGCGGCGAAACGACGACCGGCGCCGCGCTCGCGCTGCTCGCGCTCTCGTGGCTGCCGCTCGCGTTCGGCACTACGTCGATTGCGCTGCTGATCGTCGGCATCGTGCTGCTCGACATCGGCGGGCAGGCCGTCCATGTCGTCAACCAGAGCATGATTCTCGGTGCGCAGCCCGATGCGCATGCGCGCCTCGTCGGCTGCTACATGCTGTTCTACTCGGCCGGCAGCGGGCTGGGTGCGATTGCGTCGACGATGATGTATGCGCGCGCCGGATGGACCGGCGTCTGTGCACTTGGCGCGGTTGTGAGCGTTGCCGCGCTCGGCGTATGGGCCGCGACGCTCAGGCGCGCGTGACGCGTGCCGGCGACGCGAATCGCATCATGGGGAAAGCCGGCCCGCCCGCTTCGGGCGGCCGGCGCGCGAACCGGCCACGCACACGCGCCGGTTCGACCTTCGTTTCGGCACGCCGGTTGCGTGCCGCGGGGGTTTCAGCCCGCCGTCTGGATCGCCTCTTCGTACACGCTGGCGACGCGCCGCGCGATCACCGCGTTATCGAAATGGTCGCGCGCGTAGCGCTTGCACGCGAACTCGTCGGGCAGCGTGATCGCGCCCGACAGCGCGGCGCCGAGCCCTTCCGCGATCGCGTCAGCACCGGTCGACGGCAGCACGAGATCGTCGGACAGCCCCGCTACCGCCTCCGGCAGCCCGCCGACCGGCGTGACCAGCACAGGCGTGCCGGACGCGAGCGATTCGACGGTGATCAGCCCGAAACCTTCGAGCGCGACCGTCGGCACGACGCTGACCGTCGCCGCGCGATACAGCGTCGCGAGATGATGGTCGGGCACGAAGCCGAGCAGCTTCACGTTGTCCTGCAACCCCGCCCCATCGATGCGCTGCTGCAGTTCCTCGCCGATCTTGCCCTTGCCCGCGATCAGCAGCAACACGTCCGGTTGACGGTGCTTGATGAGGCCGATCGCGTCGATCAGATCCTCCAGCCCCATGCGCCGCACGAGCCGGCGCACGGCCAGCACGATCGGACGATCCTGCGGCAGCTGCAGCTTGTGCCGCGCCTCGACCGGCGTGAGCGGCGTGTCGAACTGCGCGGTATCGACGCAGCCGGGAATCACGCGCACACGCGACGGCTCGATTCCGTAGCGGTTCGTCAGGATCTGGCCGAACGCCTGCGACAGCACGATCAGCCGCGACGAGCGCGTATAGACGGCCTGTTCGAGATAGCGTTTCGCGCGCTGCCCGAGCGACGCGGCCCCCTCGACCTGGCTTTCGTCGGCCCACGGCCCCTGGAAGTGCGACACCTGCGGAATCCCGCGCGTCACATCGAGACCCGGAAACGTGTACAGCGCGAAATGCGACGAGATCACGTCCGGCCGCTCGCTGCGGATTTCCTCGCGCAGCGCGCGCCGCGCGGCGAGCATCCGGCGCGCGAGCGGCTCCGACGCGGGGCCGAAGCCCTGGATCGCGCCGCCCGTGTCGTCGGCGACCTTCGGCGAGCCCGCGACGAGCCCACGCACCTCGACGCCCGCGCCCGGTAGCGCGCCGACGAGCGAGTAATACATCCGGTCAAGGCCGCCCGCGCGTTCGGGGAACCAGTGCATACCGATCTGCAACGATTTGATCGGCCGGGAAGATTGAGACATCACGGGTGCTCCTGCGTGACTGCATGCTCGACCCGCTCGAAAGCGGACGGCTGCGGGGGTTGGCCGATGCGCCGATAAAGCGCGATGTACTGGGCGCCCATGTGCGCCCAGCCGAAACGGGTCATCAGTTCGCGGGCCGCGTCGCCCATCGCGCGGCAGGTGTCGCGCGATGCCGCGAGCGAGCCGATCGCCTGCGCGAGCGCGGCCGGATCGTCCGGATCCTCCAGCACGATCCCGCATTCGCGCGTGATGATTTCCGCGCCGCCCGCCGTGCGTGCGGTGACGACCGGCAGACCGGCCGCCATCGCCTCCAGCAGCGACAGGCTCATCGCTTCGTAGCGCGACGGAAATACATACGCGTCGACCGAGCGCATCAGCGTCGGCATGTTCTTCACCAGGCCGAGGAAATGCACGCGCGAATCGATGCCGAGCGCGCGCGCCTCGTCCGGATACGGGCTGCCGGGCAGATACCCGGCCACCGCCAGATGGACGTTCGCCGGCAGCTTCGTCAGCGCCTTCAGCACGGTGCCCAGGTTCTTGCGCGGCGTGCGCAGGTCGCCGACGAACAGCAGCAGGAACGCGTCGTCCGGCAGCTTGAACGCCGCGCGGTCGGCTTGCGCGCCCGCGAACGCGCTGCCGTCGACGCCGTTGTAGATCACGCTGATCTTACGGCTGTCGATGCCGAGCGCGGCGATCTCGTCGGCCACTTTCTGCGACACGGCGGTGATCGCGCGCGAACGCCGGTACGCCCAGCGCTCGAGCACGGTGTTCACGCGCGTGTAGACGTACTGGTAAGCCGACCACAGCCCCTTCGTGGGCCCGAACGGGTAGTACGGGCTCCTGAACCAGCCGCCGTGCACGAAGTGCGCGGTATTCACGTCGGCCTTGATCCACGAAATGAAGCCGTTCACGTGCAGCACGTCGTAGTCGCTGCGATGCGCGCGCAGCCACCACGCGCTCTTCAGCGCGAACACCTGCTGCTTGACGAGATTCGACGGCCAGAAGCCGCCGACCTTCACGGGCACCCAGTGCACGCGCGGGTCGGCCAGCAGCTCGGGCGCGACGTGCGATGCGACCAGCGTGACCTCGTAGTTCTCGGCCAGCGCCGCGCGCGCGATTTCGTAATTGACGCGGCCCTGCCCGTCGTTATGTCGCACGACATGCGTGACGATCGCGATTCTCAATGCTCGCCTCCCCGTGAACGCGCGGCGGCCAGCAGGCGTTGCGCCTTTTGCCAGTGCGCCGCGGAAAGAATCGAAAAAATGGCTGTGAACATCAGCAGGCCGCCCGTGCCGATCAGCGAGTTCGTGAACACGAGCATCGCGAACGTCGACAGGCACAGGCTCAGGCAGGCGCCGACGAACTTGTCCTTGCGCAGCTTGAACGCCGCGCGCAGCGTGCGGCCGAACAGCATCACGACACCGGCCAGATACAGCAGCGTGCCGGGCCAGCCGAGCACGAACGGCACGTTCATCACGCCGCTGTCGAAGCTGCCGTACTTGCCGAGCTCGCCGCTGTCGCTCGACAGCTTCGTGGATGCGCCCGTCGCGCCCATCCCTTCGCCGGCGACGTCGGTGAACGCCGTCTGCGCGAAGGTCGCGTAGAACTTGTTGCGGTCGTCGTAGCTGCGGTCGTCCTTCAGGTTCGTGATCGACTGGAGACGCTGGCCGAGACGGTCGGCCACCGGCCCGACGGTCAGGAGCGGCACGCACAGGCCGACCAGCACGACGCCGCTGATGAGGATCCGCATCCGCACGCGGTTGTTCGACTGCGCGAGCTGGATCGCAAGCGCGATCACCCAGCCGCCCCACGTCGAGCGCACCAGACACAGCGCGAACGACACGAAGCCGGCCGCCCCCGCGACCCAGCGGATCTTCTGCGGCGCCGCGAGCACGAACACCAGCGCGCCCATCATCGCGAACGCGAACGGACCCGACGAGTTCATCGTGCTGAACACGCGCACGCCATACGGCACCGGCTCGCCCTGCGAACCCATGTCCGACCCGATCATCCACAGCACATCCCACTGCGGCATCACGAAGTACTGCACGACCCCGTACACGCCCATCACGAGCATGCCCCACATGAACGTGGACAGCAGCACGTCGCGGTACTCGGGATAATCGCGCGCGTTGACCATGATGTGAAAACCGATCAGCACCGGGTACACCCAGTTCGCAAGGTCGTAGGTCGCGGCCATCACGCCGCTCGACACGATCCCGACGAGGTACGCGTACATGAGCCCGAACAGCATCAACAGCACGGGTATCCCGCGCCGCTGCGCGAGCACGCGGTAATGCCGGATCAGCCCGAAGCCGGCGATCATCGTCACCGCGAGCGGCGCGACCTGGATCAGGCTCGTCGGCGTGAACGCGCCCTTCGACCAGTCGGCGAGACGCCGCACTTCCGGGCTCAGGAACCACACCCACCACATGAAGCCGACATAGCGCGCCGGGCTCTTGAAATACAGCCAGATGCCGACCGCGATGGCCAGCACCGGAAACGCGAGCGTCAGCACCTTGCCCTGGTGAACGGCGATCAGCGCGGCGGTGAACGTCCACAGCCCGGCCTGCCCGACCCAGTGTTTCGGTTCGGCAAACCAGCTGCGATGGCGCGACGGTGCGCGTTCGGCGGTAATCGTACTCATCGATGCGCACTCACCGCGACGAAGGACGCGAATCCGCGAGCGGCATCGCCCGCCCCGCGGCCGCCGGCGTCCGGCGCCGGCGCAGCATGTCGCGCGTGATCCGCACGTGCTGCTCGGCGAACGCCTGCGTGGTCAGGTCGCGCTCGCGCAGGCACGCGGCGGCAGCCCGCGCGCAGTCGAGCGCCGCGACCGGATCGGCCGCGAAGCGGTCGGCGGCCTGGCGCATCGCCTGCGCGTCGAACGCCGGCACATAGGCGGCCGTATCGTGCGGGAAATAATCGCTGAGCCCGCCGACGTCGGACACGATCATCGGCTTGCCGACGGCTGCCGCCTCGAGCATCACGGTGATGCCCGACGCATGGAAGTTCGGCCGCAGCGGCACGACGATCACGTCGGCCCACGCGTACAGCTCGTGCTGCTTCGCGAGCCCCGACGCCGAGCCGATCTTCACGTTCGGCGCATGCCACTCGCGCGGCACGCGGCGCCGCGTCGCGAGCCGCACCTCGTAGCGCTCGTCGCCGCCGAACGCGGCGAGGAAGGTGCGCCAGTCGCGGTCGCGGTCGTTGCCGATCGCCGCGATCCGCAGCGGCCGGTTCGGCTGCCACTGGCGCGGCTCGATGATCGGGAAATCCTGCGTGTTGAGTCCGTAGTACACGAACTCCGCATCGCGCCCGAGATAACGACGGCACAGCTCGGCGTTGTCGCGGGCGAGCGTGGTCAGCGCGTCGGCGCGCGCGAGCAGCTTGCGGTACAGCCAGCGGCGCGGGCCGCCGAACGTGCCCCACTTGTCGAACAGCCACACGCTCTGCGCGAGCAGCAGCGGGCGCTTGCCCTGCGCGCCGGCGAGCTTGAGGATCAGCGACGCGGCAAGATGCTCCTGTTCGGTGTGTGTCCAGATCACGTCGGTGTTCAGCAGCGCGGCGCGGTTGCGCCACGCATGCACGACATCGAAACCGAGCGCCGCCTTCAGCGCGCGGCGCGCGAGGCTGGCGACGCGGTGCTCGCCGCCGTCCTGCGAATAGGACAGCCGGAATTCGTCGGACTCGGCATGGTGATAGCCGTACAGGCAGCCGATGTTCTCGCCTTTCCGGTAGGTACGCGGATCGGCGCCGTGAAACAGATGGACGTGGACTTTGGTCGCTGTCATTCAAGCGCTCCGGGTTCGGCCGCGCGGCATCGCGCGCGGCGCGTTCATGACGTCACCGGCGGCATGGCCGCACGGTGCGGGGCGACGGTGGCACGACGCGCATCGCGCGCGCCGCGGCGCACCGCGCGCCAGTGCGCGAGCACGCGGCCGCGCCGCGCGGTAGGCAGCGACAGCAGCACATGCGCGAAGCCCGGATAGACGCGCGTGCCGACCAGCGCCCACCACCACCACGCGATCTCGCGCCGTACCGGCGGCAGATGCTCGCGCAGCGTCAGTTGCAGGTTGTACGCGCCGTTGCTGATCGCGTTCAGTGACGCCGCGTCGCGCCGGTCGTCGTCGAAGCGTTCGGCCGGATAATGATCGACGGCGATCGCCGGGTCGTACAGCAGCTTCCAGCCCGCGCGCTGCACTTCCATGCTGAACGCGGTGTCGTTGTGGGTCTGCGCGCCGGCGCCGCGCAGCCGCGTATCGAAACGCAGCCCGCCGATCGCCGAGCGCCGGTAGCTCATGTTCGCGCCCTTCAGCGTGTCGACTTCGCGCGCGCCGCCGACACCCAGGTGATGATTGCCGACGATCTTGCCCGACAGCGTGAGCCGGCCGACCAACTCGCGCGATTCGTCGAGCAGGCGGCCCTTCTCGTGCACCCAGTCGCGACCGCCGACCGCGCCCACGCGCGGATCGGACAGGAACGCGGACTCGATGCGCGCAAGCCAGTCGGCGTGCGGCGCCGCATCGTCGTCGGTGATCGCGACGATGTCGCCCTGCGCGGAGTCGAGCCCCTTGTTCAGCGCGGCGACCTGGCCCGGCACATCGACCGGCACGATACGCAGCGGCAGCGCGCCGCCGACCGACGGATCGGCGAGCCGTTCGTGCGTGGCGTCGTCCTCCGGGCGCGCGACGACGATCACCTCGTCGGGCAGCCGGTGCTGCCGCTGCAGCGCCAGCAGGCAGCGCGCGAGGTCGGCGGGACGCCGATAGGTCGGAACGAGCACGGAAATTTTCATGGCGGTTCTCCAGTCGGCCGGTCAGGCGCTCAGGTATTCGTGCACGGCCGCATAACCGCGGCCGTAGCCGCGCGACTTCGGCGGCACGCCGTTGAAGATCCCGCCTTCCAGATCGACGCCCGCGGTGCGCAGGCGCTTGATCGCGTCGGCGATCTCGCCTTCGGTATGCATGCCCGAGCGCAGCACGAGGAACGTCGAGCCGGCCATGCGGCCGATGATGGTCGCGTCGGTCACCGCCAGCACCGGCGGCGAATCGATCAGCACGACGTCGTAGCGCTTGCTGAGCCCTTCGAGGTATTGCGGCAGGCGCGTCGACATCAGCAGTTCCGACGGGTTCGGCGGGCGCGTGCCGGCCGCGATGAACGACAGGCCCGGAATCGGCGTCTCGCGCACCGCGTCCTCGAGCGCCGACTGGTCGCTCAGCAACTCGGACAGGCCCGGCTGCGGCGTGAGGCCGAAGTAGCGGTCGAGCAGGCCGCGCCGCATGTCGGCGTCGACCAGCAGCACGCGCTTGCCCGAATGCGCGAGCAGCACCGCGAGGTTGACCGCGAGGAAGCTCTTGCCGATGCCGGGCGTCGGGCCGGTCAGCACGATCACGCGGTTCTTCGCGTCCATCATCGCGAACTGCATCGCGGTGCGCAGGCTGCGCAGGCTCTCGACGCTGAGATCCTTCGGACGCAGGCTCGCCAGGATCGGCCGCGCGCGGCCGCCGCCCTTCTCGGCCGCGGCGTCGAGCTTCGCCAGCTCGGCGCTTTGCGGCACCAGCCCGTACAGCGGCAGGTTGAACGCACGCTCGACGCGGTCGGGATCCTCGATGCCCTGGAACATGTTGCGGCGCAGGAACACGACGCCGGTGCCGAGGATCAGCCCGAGGAACACGGCGGCCGACAGGATCAGCACCTTCTTCGGCTTGACCGGGTCTCCCGGACGCAGCGCCGAATCGACGAGGTGGATGTTGCCGCCCGTGCCGGCCTTCTGCACCGATAGCTCCTGCACGCGGTTCAGCAGCAGCACGTAGATGTCCTCGGCGACCTTCGCGTCGCGCTGGAGCTGGACGGCCTTCACTTCGGTCGCCGGCAGGCTGCGGAAGCGGTTGCTGAACTTGTCCTTCTCGCCCTGCAGCTCCGCGAGCTGCTGCTTCGCGGCGATCACCATCGGATGCGAATCGGTGAAGCGCTGCGCAAGCGACGCGAGTTGCAGGCGCTGCGCGGCGATCTGCTGCTCGTACTGCACGCTGCCCTCGAGGTAGACCTTCGCCTCGTCGCTCGCGTTGATCGAGCCCGACGTGCGCTGGTACTGCGTCAGCGCGGCTTCCGCGCGTTCGAGGTCGGACTTCAGGCGCGGTTCCTCGCCCTTCAGGAAGTCGAGCATCTTGGTCGTTTCGGCCTGCTTCGCGACCACGTGCTGGTTCAGGTACGACTGCGCGAGCGCGTTCGCGATCGCGGCGGTCTGATCCGGGTCCTTGCCTTCGAGCGAGATCTGCACGACGCCCGTCTGCTTGCCCTGCTCGGTCACCTGGATGCCGGTCTGGAAGCCGCTGATCGCGTCGAGATCGTTGTAGCGGACCACCGTGAACTGCGTGCCGGGGCGCGCGGCGAGCTTCTGCACGAGCAGCGTCACGCCGCCGCCCTGCGCCGATTCGCCGACGCGGCCCGACAGCAGCCGGCCACCGTTCTCGTCGGCCAGCGCATAGGTGTCGTTCGGGCCGGCCGTCAACGTGAGCTTCTTGCCTTCGAGCGCGGGCGCGACACTGATCGAATCGATGTCGGCAACTTCACCGCCCCATGCATACGACTTGAGGCCGAGCCACGGCCGCGCCGGCACGCCCGGCGTCGCGACGCGCGCGGCGAGGCTGCCGATCACGGGCAGCGTCTTCGGCGCGACCGAGAAGTTCAGCTTGAACTGCTCGACGACCGGCGCGACGACGCCGCGGCTCTTGATGATTTCGATTTCCGCATCGGTCTGCGCCTGCTGCGGACCGGTGTTGATCATCGCGCCGGTCTGCGTCTGCGTCAGCGCCTGCGACGTGTTGTCGTTGCTCTCGACGCGCACGTGCACATCGGCCTGATAGACCGGCTTCGCGATGTAGCAGTAGAGGCCGGCGAGCGCGATGACCGTCACCGCGATGCCGAGCAGCAGCCAGATGTCGTCCATGATCACCTGGAGCAACTGGCCGAGGACGACGTCCTCTTCCTCGGTTTTGACGGACAGATCCGCGTAGGAGTGTTTCGCTTGCGTGTTCACCATTCGTTCCCGCTTGAGTGGTGCCGGGGCGGAGGCGCCGCCCCGGCGGGCTATCAGCGCGTGATTTGCTTCATGAAGAAAATCGTCTGAATCGTCGGCAGCACCTGCTGCAGCACACGGTTGAACTGCACCGAGCTGGCCGTGCTGACGTAGACGACGTCGAGCGGCTGAAGCGGGAAGCGGCTCGACAGCATCAGCGCGTCGGGCTGCGTCATGTCGAGACGGAACACTTCAGGCTTCGTCGGGTTGTCGCGCATCCCGCGCATCACGTAGATCTTGCGCGGGTTCGCATCGGTGTCGAGGATGCCGCCGCCCGCCGTCAAGGCATCGGCGATGGTCAGCTTGCCCTTGAGCATCGGCACCGTGACCGGCGTCTTGACCTCGCCCATGATGAACACGCGGCTGTCGCTGCGGTCCGGCACGTTGACGATGTCGCCCGGCTGCAGCATCACGTTCTGCCGCACTTCGCCGCGATCGAGCACGCCGTTCGCGTCGAGCGTGTAGAGCTTGCCGTCGCGCGTCAGGCGCACGCGCTGCAGGTCGGCGTCGGTGGTCGAGCCGCCCGAGCGCGAGATCGCGTCGACCAGCGTCAGCGGCACGTCGCTCACCGCGAGCGGGCCCGGCGTCTTCACTTCGCCCGTCACCTGCACCTTCTGGCTGCGGAACGACAGCACGCGCACGTCGAGCTGCGGATTCTTCACATAGCGCGCGAGACGCGTGGCCAGCTCGTCACGGGTCTGCGCGATCGTCTTGCCGGCCACGTGGATGCGGCCGACGAACGGGAAGAAGATCGTGCCGTCGGCGGCCACCGTCTGGCCGTAGGGATCGGCCTGGCCCGGCAGCGACGACGAATAGGGCTGCTGCAGCGCGCCCGCGATCGTCTGCGTCGTGTTGCCGCCGCTCGAGAACGACTGGCCCTGCGGCGTCGTCAGCTCGGGGTGGTCCCACACGGTGACGCCGAGGATGTCCTGCGGGCCGACGCGATACACGTACTGCGACGGATCGGTATAACGTCCCGGCGGCAGCGGGTGTTCGACCTGCTGCTTCTGCAGCTGGTCCATCACCACTTTGGCGTCGATGAAACGAACCGGATAGGTCTCGGCCGCTTCCTGCCGGCCTTCGTCCTTCAGGTTCGACGAGTCGAGGTAGTTGCCGGGCGCGGTTGCACAGGCTGACAGGAAAGTCGTCAGCGCGACGGCAAGCGCCACCGGGCGCATCGGGCGTTTCAGCATAGTTTCTGTAGCCATCCTTGAACCAGACGTTCGATCTGCGAGTAGCTCTCGCGGTAATCGGCCTCGGGGCCGCCGTGCGGATCGGCAATCTCGGCCCCTTCCCACTTGCCGAGCAGGTGGACCTTGCCGCGCGCGAACGGATCGACCGCTTCGACGGCCGCGATCTGTCCGCGCTCGCTGACGAGAATCAGGTCGGCGTCGCGCACGATCCGGCGCGACAGCCGCCGCGAACGGTGGGTCGTCGCATCGACGCCCCGCTCGGCGAGCAGGCGCCGCATCACCGGATCGATGCCGTCGCCGTCGTTCGCATGCACGCCGGCCGAGTGAAACGTCGGGCGCGGCCCGCCGCGTGACGCGAGGTGCGACTTGAACAGCATTTCCGCCGCCGGACTGCGGCAGACGTTCGCGTGGCAGACGATCAGGATGTTCCGGAACATGACGCCTCGTAACGAGTGACGGGAAAGGGTTACGCGCTTGCGCGCGCGGTGCCCGGCACGCGGGCCGCGACGGCCTGGCGCGAGCCCGGCCGGCCGATCGGGTGGTATTCGATGCCCTGCTCGCTCATCATCTCCGGCTCGTACAGGTTGCGGCCGTCGAAGATCACCGGCGCCTTCCACAGGCGGCCGAGCGCGACGAAGTCGGGGCTCTTGAACACCTTCCATTCGGTGACGATCACGAGCGCGTCGGCATCGCGCGCGGCCTGCGCTTCGTCGTCGACGAAGGTCAGGCGCTCGAGCCAGCTCGGGTGATCGGCGAGATCGAGCGCGATCACGCGGCGCGCTTCCTGCTGCGCGACCGGGTCGTACGCGGCGACGCGCGCGCCGCGCGACAGCAGCTCGGCAATCAGCTCGCGGCTCGGCGCTTCGCGCATGTCGTCGGTGTTCGGCTTGAACGCGAGGCCCCAGACCGCGAACGTGCGGCCCGTCAGGTCTTCGCCGAAGCGCGCGACGATCTTGTCGGCGAGCACGCGCTTTTGCGTGGCGTTGACCGACGACACGGCCTTCAGGATCTGCAGCGCCTGCCCGTGCGCGTCGGCCGTGCGGATCAGCGCCTCGACGTCCTTCGGGAAACACGAGCCGCCGTAGCCGCAGCCGGCATACAGGAAGTGATAACCGATGCGCGGGTCGGAACCGATCCCGCGGCGCACCGACTCGATATCCGCGCCGAAGCGGTCGGCGAGGTTCGCCAGCTCGTTCATGAACGAGATGCGCGTCGCGAGCATCGCGTTCGCCGCGTATTTCGTGAACTCGGCCGAGCGCACATCCATGTACAGCGTGCGTTCGTGGTTGCGGTTGAACGGCGCGTACAGCTTCTTCATCAGCTCGCGGGCGCGCTCGCCCGGCACGTCGTCGTCGCAGCCGATCACGATGCGGTCCGGCCGCGTGAAATCGTCGACCGCCGCGCCTTCCTTCAGGAATTCCGGATTCGACACGACCGAGAACATCTGGTCGCCGCCGCGCTTCGCAAGCTCCTCGGCGACCGCCGCGCGTACGCGCTCGGCCGTGCCGACCGGCACCGTCGACTTGTCGACGATCACCTTGAAGCCCGTCATGTAGCGGCCGATGTTGCGCGCCGCCGCGAGCACGTATTGCAGGTCGGCCGAGCCGTCCTCGTCGGGCGGCGTGCCGACCGCGATGAACTGCACGTCGCCGTGCGCGACCGCGGCTTCGACGTCGGTCGAGAAGCGCAGGCGGCCGGCCGCGCGGTTGCGCGCGATGACTTCCTTGAGGCCCGGCTCGTGGATCGGCACGCCGCCGTTGTTCAGGACGTCGATCTTTGCCTGGTCGACGTCGAGACAGAACACGTCGTGCCCGATGTCGGCGAGACAGGCGCCGGTGACAAGACCTACGTAACCGCTGCCGATGATAGTCAGATTCATGATGTGTCGGACCTCGTGACCAATGATTCGAAAATCGTTAAACCGGAATGCCTGCGTGGCACTGCCGCTCGGGAAAATGCCGGGCCGCCCCGGGTTTTCCGCTCCGCCGAAAGTCCCGTCGGGGACCCGGCGCGAAGCGGCAGGCCCGGGGCGCTCAATAAGCGTTGCTGCCGGTGAAGCCTTTCCAGAGCGTCAGCGCGACGATCTTGATGTCGAGCCAGAACGACCAGTTCTGCATGTAGTACAGATCGAGCTTCACGCGTCCCATCATCTTCTCGATCTGGTCGGTCTCGCCGCGAAAGCCGTTGATCTGCGCCCACCCGGTGATGCCGGGCTTGATCCGGTAGCGGAACATGTAGCCCTTGACCAGATCCTTGTAGATGTCGTCGTGCGCGAGCGCATGCGGGCGGGGGCCGACGACCGACATCTCGCCCTTCAGCACGTTGATGAACTGCGGCAGCTCATCGAGACTCGTGCGGCGCAGGAACCGGCCGACCGGCGTCACGCGCGTGTCGTTCTTGGTGGCCTGCGTGATCTGCCCGGCCACTTCCTGATGCACCTTCATCGAGCGGAACTTGTAGATCTCGAACTCGTGCCCGTCGATGCCCTTGCGCTTCTGGCGGAAGAACACCGGCCCGCGCGACGTCAGCTTGATCAGGCCGGCGATCAGCACCATCACCGGCGCGAGCATCGCGAGTGCCGCCAGCGCGAACAACCGGTCGAACACGAACTTCGGCAGGATCCGCACATCGGTGATCGGCGACGCCGCGAGATTGATCGCCGGCACGCCGAGCACCTCGACCACCTCCTGGTTGAAGAACGACAGCGTGCGCACGTCCGGGATGAAGCGGATATTCACGAAGTCGTGGCGGAACACCGTCACGATCTGGTGAATCCGGCGCTCCTCCGAAACCGGCAGCGTGAGCCACAGCTCGCTGATCGCCCGGCTGCGCACCAGCCACACCAGCGATTCGAACTGCCGCTCGATCCGCACGTTGTCGAGCGCGACTTCGCCCGGCGCTTCGCTTTCGTCGTACACGCACACCGGGTTGAAGCCCGCTTCCGGCCGCGCCCGCATCTGTGCGATCAGCCGCCGCGCCGCCGGCGTGCCGCCGACGATCGCGACCGCCTTCAGGTTGTAGCCGCCGCGGCGCAGTTGCCGCAGCACGACGTGCACGCAGGCCTTCGAGCCGGCCAGTAGCGCCATCGTCGCCAGCGCCCAGTAACCCAGCCACAGCCGCGACAGGTCGCCCGACTGGTGAAAGCTGAAGCTCATCAGGATGCCGGCGAGCTCGACCGCGAGCCACGCGAACGCGACACGGCCCATCAGCCCGACGAGACGCTTGCCGCGCCACGACTGGTAAATGCCGACGGCCGGAAAGAACACAACGACGAGCAGGCAGTCGAACAGCACCGTCGTGCGCTGCAGGTCGTTGAGCCAGATGCTGCCGCCGTGCAGCGCGGCGGCGATCAGCGCCCCCGTCACGACCATCGCGATATCGATGATTCTCGCCAGCACGCTCAACATGTCTGCTTCCTCTCTGAACAGGCGTTTGCCGAACAGCTCCTTGCGCAGCCCGTGCCGCACATTCGATTCAAACGTTGCATGACGCTATTGAAGCGACAAGAAAATTTCTCCTCAAGCGCACAAGTATTTCGAAAAATAATCGGAAAATCTTGCCACGATATTTTTTAATTAAAGCGGCACGTTTTCCCGAATTGTTCAGGATTTGGAAATTTTTCGGAATCTTTACAATTTCCGCTCATCCTTTGCGGGCGGTCATACCCGGCCGAATCGCGGAATTATTTTTTATTTTTTTATTGGCATCGGATGCTATCGATGAAAAATTTCCCGGACGCGTGCCCGGCGAATACCGGGCAATGGGTCCGGTTTTATTGTCGATTTACTTCATGCTAAAACGATAGGCACTGACTTCAACCGTGGAGAGTGTCATCATGAATGCTCCGGCCGTGGCAGCCGAAACGCGCCCTTCTTCTTCCGCCGCACCCGCCGCCGGCACGCGCCTCGCCGTGCAGCCGGTGATTCTTGCCGGCGGTTCCGGCACACGCCTGTGGCCGATGTCGCGCGAACGCTTTCCGAAACAATTGATCGGCCTGCTCGGCGATCATTCGCTGCTGCAGTCGACCGCACTGCGCCTCGACGGCCTGACGGCCGCCCATCCGCTGAACGACGACGTGCTGATCGTGTGCGGCGAGGATCACCGCTTCACGACCGCCGAACAGCTGCGCCTGACGGCCAAGCGCGCGACGATCATGCTCGAGCCGCTCGGCCGCGACACCGCGCCCGCCCTGACGCTCGCCGCGCTGCGGCTCGTCGCCGGCGGCAACGATGCGGTGATGACCGTGATGCCGGCCGACCATGCGGTCGCCGACCTGCCGCGCTTCCACGCGGCCGTCGCGGCCGGCGTGCACTGCGCGGCGCAAGGCAAGATCGCGACGATGGGCATCGTGCCCAAGCACGCGGAAACCGGCTACGGCTACATCCGCGTCGGCGCGCCGCTCGGCGACGCCGCAACGGGCAGCCTCGACGTGCGCCGCCTCGACCGTTTCGTCGAGAAGCCGCATCTCGAACTCGCTCAGCAGTACGTCGCGTCGGGCGAATACTGGTGGAACAGCGGCATCTTCATCGTGCGCGCCTCGGTCTGGCTGAAAGCGATCCGCCAGCTCGAACCCGCGATCCACGCGGCCTGCGAACAGGCCGTCTCACAAGGCAAGGCCGATGGCGACTTCTTCCGCGTCGATCGCGATGCGTTCGCCGCGGCGCCGTCGAATTCGATCGACTACGCGGTGATGGAGCCGCTCGCCAGCCTGCCGCAACTGTGCGAGAGCGTCGTCGTGCCGCTCGACGCGGGCTGGTCGGACGTCGGCTCGTGGGACGCGATCTGGCAGATCTCGCCGAAGGACGATGCCGAGAACGTCGGCCGCGGCCACGTGCTGTTCGAAGACGCCGAATCGACATTCGCGCATTCGGAAAGCCGGCTCGTCGCCTGCGTCGGCACGCAGAACCTGGTCGTCGTCGAAACGCCCGACGCCGTGCTCGTCGCGGACAAGTCGCGCGTGCAGGACGTGAAGAAAATCGTCGGGCGCATCAAGGCGCAACGCGGCGCGGAAGCGACCGATCACCGCAAGGTGCATCGCCCGTGGGGCCACTACGACTCGATCGACATGGGCGAGCGCTTTCAGGTGAAACGCATCGTCGTGAAGCCGGGTGCGCAACTGTCGCTGCAGATGCACCACCACCGCGCCGAACACTGGATCGTCGTGCGCGGCACCGCGTGCATCACGCGCGGCGACGAAACGTTCCTGCTGTCCGAGAACGAATCGACGTACATCCCGCTCGGCGTCTCGCACCGCCTGGAAAACCCGGGCAAGATGCCGCTCGAACTGATCGAAGTGCAGTCGGGCGCGTATCTCGGCGAGGACGACATCGTCCGCTTCGACGATACCTACGGCCGGCAGTAATGCATCACGCGCCCGGGGCGCCGCTTCGACAGCGGCGCCCACGGGCGTGGCAGGCAGCAGGATGGTAAGACGGGACTTCCGCGCGGGCGTCGTGGCACACGACGGCCCGCGCGTTTCATTCGAACGGCGTTCAGCCTACGCGGTACTCGTATTCGCGACGCTCCGGCTGCACCGGATCGTTGCGGCCTTCGGACAGCGCACCCGAGTGACGCTCGGCGATGAAACGCTTGATGTCCGACTCCGCGCGCGCCAGCGCGGACAAGCCGGCCAGCACCTCGCTTTGCGGCGCGCGCGCCGGCTCGTCGCTCGCACCGTGGCGATCGATCCACTGGCGCGCCCAGTCGAGCGCGTACTGCTCCGCTTCCTCGGCATCGGTGAAGCGCGGACCGATGAGGCCCGAACGCTCGACGCGCCGGTCGTCCTGCGTGATCTCGGCCCACGCGCGATACATCAGGTTCTGCACGGGCTGCGCGATACCGCAGATCGTATAACCGCGATATTCGTCGACCTGCGGTTCGGCCGCGGCGAAGCTCGCCGACGACGGACGCGCATGACGCAGTTCCGCGGCCGGCGCGCCGGGCACCGCGAACGACGCACCGGACGGATCGCCCGTTTCATCGTTCGGCATCGCGCTCACCGACGCACCTTCGCCCTCCCAAACGTTTGCCTGCGCAACCGGCAATTGCCACGATTCGGGGTTCTGCCAGAACACGCCGCGCAAGCGATCGTTGTCGGGCACGGTCTCCGCGCGACGCGCGGGAACGACCGCTTCCGGCGGCGGCGGAATATACGCGAACGTGCGCCCGCTGAACTGGGTCAACGCATCGATCATCTGCAGCAACGTGCCGTTCGCGAGCCATTCCTCGTAGCGGCGGCGGCACGTCGGCCCGGACGGATAACGGCCGGGCAGCTTGGACCAGGCTTCACCGGTCGTCAGGATCCAGAGCACCGCGTTGGCAACGACGCGCGGTTCGGCTCGTGGACGTCCACGACGATTCAGCCGGATGGGTTCATCGGCGATCAGCGTTGAAAGACGAAACCACTCTTCATCGTTAAGCTCATCGAAGAACATAGTAGATCTCTCCACGCAGCCAGGCCGGGCTGCGATTGGCGGCGCCGTCGCGACGCTTCGCGTCACGTGGCGGCCAGGTTGCACGTTATGGTTATCCGGTGTTGTGCAGGCCGGCGCGACACCGCACTTTCACGGTGCCGCCATTCCCGGCAATGGCGCACAAATCACGGTCTCACTCCAATGTGGGAATTTTTGTGCACGAAGCATACCATCCTCAGGGTTTATCTCAATATGACAATGACTTAATGTTACGCACTGAAACAACCTGCCATGGATAGGTAATCTATTTACGCATGAATTTTTTTGCGAGATCTTTATGCCCTCCGCTGCAAAAGCCCGCCTGGCGGGGCTCCGCAGGGTCTGAAGAATGCCCGAAAATGGGCCTTTTCGGGCTGCTCAGACCCTTGCCGGCAACAATCTCCCGAATTGCTTCCGAAAATCGGTAAATCGGAGGAAATTTCGTAACAAGATATTCACGAATCGGTAAATCATTCAAATACCATTCAGTCGAATTATCTCCATACACAATCTCTTTATTGTTTCTACGCGAGTGATGAAAACATGGTGACGCACGATGCACATTGTTTCTCCGCATGCAAATCGTGACGCCTGTTACATCTTCGCGGCGACCGGCGAGCGCCAGTACCGCACCGTGTGCGGAAATCCTGTTTCGGGTCGGAACGGAAAAACGGAAACCGGCGTGCAGGACGCGCGCGTCAGCGCAGATCGCCGGCCAGCGACGCGGTTACGTCCACGTCCACGCGCTGCGGCGGCATCGTGTAGGCCGGGTGATCGCAGCCGATCGACAGCCCTGCCCCGCCCTTGAGCACCGCGCGCATCGGCGCGTCGAGTTCGAAGCGCACGAAGTGCACGGCCGAGGTCTTCTCGGCATTGTCGCGCCCGAGATCCTCGTCGGCGTGCGCGTAGACGCGCGCGTGCCCGTCGACCTGCAGGTACACGCGATCCTCGACGCCGATCAGCCGCGCGAGCGCCGCGCGCCGCTCGACCTCGTGCTCGTATTCGATCTGCAGCGTCGCCTTCAGGTTGGTGCCGTCGGGCACGAGCGGCAGGTACGCTTCCAGTTCGCCTTCGATGCCCGCCTCGTCGAAGATCTTCTCGATGTGCAGCATTTCCTGGATCTGATAGCGGATCGTCGTCTCGTCCTCGAACAGGAAACGCAGATGGTTGCCGAGCGCCACCGCGCGGCGGCGCTTGTACGCGACGAGCCGCGCGTGTTCGGTCCTGCGGATCTTCGCGTACGCTTCGAGCGTCAGCAGGGAGTCGCGGGTCAGCGTCATGGGATGTCCTCGTGGGTCGGCCGGCATCGGCTCAGATGCCGTACGCGCGGCGCAGCAGCGTGAGCGGATGCGCGAGCGGCGCGGACGGCAGCCCTTTCTCGTCGATGCCCTGCACGATGTGATGGCCGGCGAGCGCGCAGTCGGACGACACGAAATCCGGCTTCGGCTCCGCCATCGCCTTGAACACGGGCGCGCCGATCCGCATCGCGTCCGCATGGAATTCCTTCTTCACGCCGAACGTGCCCGCATGGCCCGAGCAACGCTCGACGACATTCACGCGCGTATCGGGCACGAGCGACAGCGCGTCGGCCGTCTTGCGGCCGATGTTCTGCACGCGCGCATGGCACGGCACGTGATACGACACGGTGCCGAGGCCGGTCTTGAAATCGGTCTTCAGCAATCCGTCGCGATGCCGCGCGATCACGTATTCGAATGGATCCCAGAATGCGTCGGCCACCGCGCGCACGGTTTCATCGCCGGGGAACATCAGCGGCAGTTCGCTCTTGTACATCAGCACGCAACTCGGGATCGCGCCGATCAGCGCATAACCTTCGCGCGCATAGCGTTCGAGCACGGGCATGTTCACGGCCTTCTTCGCGGCGACGCCCGCGAGGTTGCCCTGCTCGAGCAGCGGCATCCCACAGCAGGCTTCGCGCGTGACGAGTTCGTACGGGATGTCGTTGTGCGCGAGAATCGCGAGCAGGTCGTGGCCGATGCCCGGTTCGTTGAAATTCACGTAGCACGTCGCGTAGATCGCGACCTTGCCGGGCGTGCGTTCGCCGTCGCGCACGGGCGGGTTGGCCGAGCGCTTCGCGGCGCGGCGGAACTTGCGCGGCGCGAACTCCGGCAGCCACGCGTTGCGATCGACGCCGAGCGCCGCTTCGAGCGCATGCCGCGCCGGCGGCGTGCGGTTCACCGCGTTCACCGTTTGCGTGACGATCGGGATGCCCGCGAAATGGCCGAGCGCATCGGTGTTCGACAGCACCTTGTCGCGCAGCGACGCTTCGCCGCGCTGGTAGCGCGCGGCCTTGCCGCGCAGCATCAGGTGCGGGAAGTCCACGTTCCATGCGTGCGGCGGCACGTATGGGCATTTCGTCATGTAGCAGAGGTCGCACAGATAGCACTGGTCGACGACCTTGCCGAACGCCTCCTTCGGCACTTCCTCGATGTCGCCCATCGGCGTGTCGTCGACCAGATCGAACAGCGTAGGGAACGCGCCGCACAACGACACGCAGCGCCGGCATCCGGCGCAGATGTCGAACACGCGCGTCATTTCCGCATCGATCGCGTCCTGGTCGTAGAACGCATCGGACTGCCAGTCGAGCGGATGCCGGGTCGGGGCTTCGAGACTGCCTTCCTTGTGGGGCATGGGGCGCTCCAGCGTGGCGCGCATGCGCGCGAGCGCGCCGCCCGCGCGCTGCGGGCAGCGATGAACGAACAGCCTGCCGCTGGCCGGTCACCCGGCACGTGCCGTGCGGCCCGCGGCGGCCCGTCAGTCGACGAGACTGTCCAGCGCCTTCGTATAGCGGTTCGCGTGGCTGCGTTCGGCCTTCGCGAGCGTCTCGAACCAGTTCGCGATTTCGTCGAAGCCTTCGTCGCGCGCCGTCTTCGCCATGCCCGGATACATGTCGGTGTATTCGTGCGTTTCGCCGGCGATCGCCGCTTCGAGATTCAGCCGCGACGAGCCGAACGGCAAACCCGTTGCCGGATCGCCGACCGCTTCCAGATATTCGAGATGGCCGTGCGCATGGCCGGTTTCGCCTTCGGCGGTCGAGCGGAACAGCGCGGCGACGTCGTTCTGCCCTTCGACGTCAGCCTTCGAAGCAAAATACAGATAGCGCCGGTTCGCCTGCGATTCACCCGCGAATGCGGCCTTCAGGTTCTCTTCGGTTTTGCTGCCCTTGAGTTGAGCCATTTGCGCCTCCGTGCGAGTCGGCGCGGCCGCGTATGAAGCCGGGCCGATGATGTATGTGGGGAACGATGCGTTTGCCGGGGCGCGCGCATCGCGCTCTTTAATCTAGGCGCTCGCGTTCGCATCCCCCAATAGGCTTTTTCAATGCTGGCGATAGTGCCGGGCGGAAAGCGGGGGTCGTCGGGCAGGCGGGTTCAGCGCGCGGCTCATGCGTCACGCATCCGTCGCGCGCCTGAGCAGCAATTCGCGTTCGCGTTCGTTGCGCGTCAGTTCCGCCGCGCGGCGGAACTCGAGCTTGGCCTCGTCGGTGCGGCCCAGCTTCGCCAGCAGGTCGCCGCGCACGCTCGGCAGCCAGTGATAGCGCACGAGCGCGGGATCGTCGCGCAACGCGTCGACGAGTTCGAGCGCCGCGGCCGGCCCGAACGCCATGCCCACGGCCACCGCGCGATTCAGCTCGACGACGGGCGACGGCGCGACTTCGGCGAGCGCGTCGTACAGCGCGACGATCTGCGCCCAGTTCGTGTCCGACGCCTGCCGCGCGCGCGCATGGCAGGCGGCCAGCGCGGCCTGCAGCGCATACGGCCCGCGCACGCCGCCGAGCTTCGTCGCCCGTTCGAGCGCCGCGAGACCGCGCCGGATCAGCAGCGGATCCCAGCGGCTGCGGTCCTGGTCGAGCAGCAGCACGGGCCGGCCCTGCGCATCGGTGCGCGCATGCATGCGCGACGCCTGCAGCTCCATCAGCGCGACGAGCCCGAGCACTTCGCTCTCGTCCGGCGCGAGCCCGGCCAGCACGCGGCCGAGCCGCAACGCCTCGTCGCACAGCGCCGGACGCGTCCAGTCGTCGCCGGCGGTGGCCGCATAACCTTCGTTGAACACCAGGTAGATCACTTCGAGCACCGATGCGAGCCGCGCGGGCCGCGCATCGGCGGCCGGCACCTCGAACGGCACGCGCGCCGCCGCGAGCGTGCGCTTCGCGCGCACGATCCGCTGCGCGATCGTCGGCTCGGGCGTCAGGAACGCGCGCGCGATCTCGCCCGTCGTCAGCCCGCCGAGCAGCCGCAGCGTCAGCGCGACCCGCGCATCGGTCGACAGCACCGGGTGGCACGACGTGAAGATCAGCCGCAGCAGGTCGTCGCCGAAGTCGTCGTCGCTCGCATCGGCGAGTGCATCGGCGATATCGGGAACGACATGCGCTTCGAGCGCGTCCATCTCGTGGCCGAGCTGGTCGCGCTTCGCCGCGTGGAGCGACTCCTGCCGGACGCGGTCGAGCGCACGACGCTTCACGGCCGTCATCAGCCACGCGGCCGGGTTGTCGGGCACGCCGTCGACGGGCCAGTGCTCGAGCGCCGCGACGAGCGTGTCCTGCGCCAGCTCCTCGGCCACGCCGACGTCGCGCACCACACGCGCGGCGCGCGCGATGATTTTCGGCGCCTCGATCCGCCAGACCGCTTCGATCGCACGATGCGTCGCCTCACGCGTCACGACGCGTGCCCCTGCGCGGTCGCGTCCTGCTCCATGTACATCAGCTCCCACGTGTGGCCGTCCGGATCGGCGAACCCGTGGCCGTACATGCCCGGATACTCCAGCGGCGGACGCGGCGTGGACCCGCCGGCCGCGCGCGCCTTCGCGACGACTTCGTCGACTTCGGCACGGCTTTCGCACGACAGGCACGACAACGCCTGCACGTGCGTCGCCGGATCGACGATGGTCTTGTCGGTGAAGGTCTGGAAAAACGGCCGCACGAGCAACATCGCGAAAATCGTGTCGCTGATGCGGATGCAGGCGGCCTGGTCGTTCGTATAGGCCGGCACGACCTCGAAGCCGAGCCCCTGGTAGAACGCCTTCGAGCGCGGCAGGTCGGTCACGGGCAGGTTGATGAAAACCATTTTGTGCATGACGGGTACTCCGGTAGGAATGGATTCAGGCTTCAGGCGAGAATTCAGGCGGTGTTGCCGCGGCCGACGTGGAGTTCGCGGAACCGCTCGACCGCGTCGCTCGGCGTGAGGTCGTCGAGTTCGAACAGCGGCCGCACCTCGATCTCGCAATCCATCTCGGCGCCGAACGGCGCGGGGAACCGGCGCGTCCATTCGAGCGCCTCGTCGCGCGAACGCACCTGGATCAGCGTATAGCCGGCGATCAGCTCCTTCGTTTCGGCGAACGGGCCGTCGACCACCGTGCCCTTGCCGCCCGTGTAGCGCACGCGCCAGCCGCGCGCGCTCGGCCGCAGCCCGTTCGCATCGAGCAGCACGCCGGCGTTCGCCAGTTCCTCGTGATAAACGGTCATGGCCTCGACCAGCCGGTTGTCCGGCAACGCGTCGGATTCGCTGACGGCGTTCGCCCGGATCATGATCATGAATCGCATCGTTCACTCCTTGTCGTCGGTGGCAGGAGGCGTCCGTTCATCGGCGCCTTATCCTGACGACGGGCGGCACCCGGCCGAATCGACACGCGCCGCGACGAATCAGGGTAAATACCGAGTCACGGCATTCACAGGAAGCACGGGCCGACCGCGCGCACCTCGACCGTGCACCATTGCGCGGCCGGGCACTGGCGCGCGATCTCGATCGCTTCTTCGCGCGTGTCGACGTCGACGAGGAAGAAGCCGCCGACCATCTCCTTGGCTTCCGCGAACGGGCCGTCGAGCAGGCGCGTCTCGCCGTCGCGCACCTGCACGCGCGTGCCGCGCTCGGAGCGCTCCAGCGACTCGACGCCGCGCAGCACGCCGCGCGCCTTCAGCGTCTCGGCGAAATCGACCATCCGCGCGTACAGCGCCTGCCCTTCGTCGAGCGTGCGTTCGGCACGCTGGTCGGTCGGCTCGACAATCAACAGCATGTAAGACATGGGCTTCTCCTCTGGGGACGGGGTGCGGCAGCGTTCGCTGCGCGATCCGCGTGCGACACCCGATGCGAAAGCGTAACAGCCGCGGCAGGGCCTGCCTGCATCGTTAGCCATCCGGAACTGGCCGGACGGCCATTTCCGCCGCTTCCCGAGATTTTGCCGTCAAGATGCCTTCCCGAACTGTCGGATTTTCTTCCAGTGGACCCGCCCATGTCACGCCTGCTTCCGTCGCTTGCCGTTGCGCTATCGCTCGCCCTCTCCTTCCTGCCGGCCGCGGCTGCGCTGCCGGTCAGCGCCGGCTGCGGCGGCGCGACCACGGCCATCGCCGACCTCCGCAGCGCCCGCGGCCCGTCGCCGCTGGCCGGGCAAACGACCTCGATCGAGGCGGTCGTCACCGCGGCGTTCGGCGGCGCCGACGGCCTCGGCGGTTTCTTCGTCCAGCAGGCCGACGCACAGCGGCGGCATCGGCCGGGCGTCCCGGAAGGCCTGTTCGTGTACGCGCCGAAGGTGCGTGCGAACGCCGGCGATCTCGTGCATCTCACGGGCAGGGCCGACGACCGATACGGCCGCACGCAGCTCGTGCTGTCGGGCGGCATCGCCGTCTGCGCACGCGGGCAGACGGTCACGCCGGCGACGCTCACGCTGCCGGTCGCCACCCCGGCCGTGCTGGCCGCGCACGAAGGCATGCGGGTGCGCCTGCCGCAAACGCTGACGGTCAGCGATACCCACGAACTCGGCCGCTACGGCAGCGTCGTGCTCAGCAACGGCCGGCTGCGCATCCCGACCCAGGTCGCGCCGCCGGCCGAAGCCGCCGCGCATGCGGCGGCCAACGCGCGCAACCGCATCGTGCTCGACGACGGCTCGAACCGCCGCGATCCCGCGACGGTCCGTTATCCGCCGCCCGCGCTGAGCGCCGCCAACACGCTGCGCGCGGGCTACACGGTGCGCGGCGTCGAAGGCGTGCTCGAACTGCGCTACGACACGTGGCGACTGCAACCGGCAGCCGGCGCGGCACCGGTGTTCGACGCCGCCGCGAATCCGCGTACCGATGCGCCGGGCCGGCATCCCGGCGCCGATGTGCGCGTCGCGTCCTTCAACGTCTTCAACTATTTCAACGGCGACGGCCAAGGCGGCGGATTCGACACGCCGACCAACCGCGGCGCGAAAACGCACGCCGTGTTCGTGCGGCAGGAAGCGAAGATCGTCGCCGCGTTGCGTGCGCTGCGCGCCGACGTGATCGGGCTGATGGAAATCGAGAACAACGGCTACGGCAACGCGAGCGCCGTGCGGCGTCTCGCCGCGCAACTCGGCGACGGCTGGCGCGCGGTCGATCCCGGCACCGCGCGGCTCGGCCGCGATGCGATCGCGGTCGCGCTGCTGTACGACAGCCGCACGGTCGAGCCGGTCGGGCGCGCCGCCACGGTCTCGCTCGGCCGCCGGCACCGCCCGCCGCTTGCGCAGACGTTCCGGCGCATCGGCGGCATGCGCGCGTTCACCGTCGCGGTCAATCACCTGAAGTCGAAGAACTGCCCGCACGCCACCGGCCCCGACCTCGACCAGTCCGACGGCCAGGGCTGCTGGAATGCGGCACGCACGCGGGCCGCCACGCGCATCGCCGACTGGCTCGCTATGTCGCCGACGGGTGCCGCGGCCGACGGCGTGCTGCTGATCGGCGACCTGAACAGCTATGCGAAGGAAGATCCGGTCCGCGCGTTCGAATCGCGCGGCTACGCGAACCTGGTCACCCGCTTCGTCGGCGATGCTGCGTACAGCTACGTATTTCGCGGCGAAGCCGGCAGCCTCGACCACGCGCTCGCCACCTCGACGCTCGCCGCGCGCGTGAAAGCCGTGCACATCTGGCACATCAACGCCGACGAACCGGTTGCACTGCAATCCGTGCCCGATTACAAGACACCCGCGCAACGGTCGTCCTACTACGCACCCGACGCGTACCGCTCTTCGGATCACGATCCCGTCATCGTCGACGTCGCGCTTGACGACAGCGGCACCGGGCCGGCCTCGGGCACGAACCGTGCTCCCCGAAACAGCGTGGACTAGTGCATTTGCATCAGCACAACGCGTGCAACGGCACTATTTACCTGACGACCCTGGCGACGCCATATTTACCGTGCATTCATTTCGTATCGCTGCCCGATACGCCGACTCGCCCGATTGCGAAATTTTTTCAACCGCTGCGCCGCCCCGCGCGACAGGGCTTCGCGGCGATCCTGCCGACGAATTGAAAATTTGTCTCGAAACTCAATCGGATCAAGTGAATCACACTAGTTGCTGGGATTCGTCTTATCTTCAAATTAGCCTTGAATCGAAGGAGGATAAACACCATGGCACTCACCGACTCGATCGAACACAAGCTGGACCGGGGCCTGTCCGACATCCGGCGCACCGGCCGGCGCGTGGGCCGCACGACGCGCTCGGCCGCTCGTGACCTGCACGCCGACGTGACCGACGATCTGCGCGGGCTGGTCGACGAACTGGAAGACCTGCTGAAAAACGATGGCGACGGCGATATCGCCGCGCTGCGCAAGCGTGTGCAGTCCCGGCTCGATGAAGCGCGCAGCACGCTCGACCACGCGCCGGGCAGCGCGGCCGCCCGGCTGCGCGATTCGGCCGAACGCGTGTCGCAGGCCGTGCACGACAACCCGTGGCAAACCGCCGGTGTCGTCGCGGGCCTCGCATTCGTTGCGGGCCTGCTCCTTGCCCGCCGTTGAACGGCGCCGGCCGCCCCGCTGCCCGCACCGTCCGTCCTCAATCAGACAACGAAGGAGAATCGCCATGCAGAAATCTCTCGCCATGAAAGCCGCCGCCGCCGTGATGCTCGGCAGCCTCGCGCTCGCCGGCTGCACGACCACGCCCGACAAACCCGAAAACGCGTCGACCAGCGCGTCGAAGCGCCAGTCGATCGACGCCAGCGTGAACGCAACGCTGTCGCGCCTCTATTCGACGGTGCCGGGTTCGCGTGAGCTCGTCGGGAAATCGCGCGGCGTGCTCGTGTTCCCGAACGTGCTGCAGGCCGGCTTCATCGTCGGCGGACAGTCCGGCAACGGCGCGCTGCGCGTCGGCGGCAGCACCGTCGGCTACTACAACACGTCGTCGCTGTCGGTCGGCCTGCAGGCCGGCGCGCAGTCGAAGGCGATCGTGTTCCTGTTCATGACGCAGGATGCACTCGACTCGTTCCGCAAGTCGGACGGCTGGGCCGCCGGCGCCGACGCATCGGTTGCGGTCGTGAAGGTCGGTGCGAACGGCGCGGTCGATACCACCACGGCCACCGCGCCGGTCGAGGTGCTAGTGCTGACCAACGCGGGCCTGATGGGCGACCTGTCGGTGAACGGCACCAAGGTCACCCGGCTCGATATCTGACGACGCGGCGCGCGGCCGTCGGCCGTGCCCGCTTCCCGGCAGCGCCGCGGCCCCGGCCGCGGCGTTTTCGCATGGGTCGTGCGCAGCGGCTATGATGGCGGCACCTTTGCGGGCATACTCCGGTTGGGCCGCCCCTGCGATGCGTTTCGCCGCGAACCCGTGACGTTCGCGAGCCGATCGCGCCCCGGGCAACGAGATTCAATCAAACCAAGCATCAATCTGCGCAAATGCCACCCATGGATAGCGGACACCACGACCACCAAAAGTTCTTCTATTTCCTGCTGTTCGCGGTCACCGTCGGCATGTGCGGGATTCTCGCGCCGTTCTCCGGCGCCGTGTTCTGGGGCACCATTCTCGCGATCCTGTTCCAGCCCGTGCAGCGCTGGCTCGCCGCGCGTTTCGGCAAGCGGCGCAACCTGGCCGCGCTCGTGACGATGACGCTGATCATCCTGATCGTGATCCTGCCGCTCGTGTTCGTCGCCGGCACGCTCGTCCAGGAAATCGCTTACGTCTACCAGGAACTCAAGACGGCGCAGCCGAACTATGCGCAGTACTTCCAGGACATCATCCACGCGCTGCCGACCTCGATCCAGCGCCTGCTCGCGAAATACGGGCTGACCAACATCCCCGGCATCCAGAAGAAGCTGGCCGACGGCGCCGCGCAGATCAGCCAGTTCGCCGCGGCCCAGGCGTTCAGCATCGGCCAGAACACGTTCCAGTTCATCGTCAGCTTCGGCGTGATGCTGTACATGGTGTTCTTCCTGCTGCGCGACGGCGGCGAGATCGGCCGCCGCGTGCGCCGTGCGCTGCCGCTCGACGAGGAGCACAAGAACCTGCTGCTCGCGAAGTTCACGACGGTCGTGCGCGCGACCGTGAAAGGCAACATCGCGGTCGCGCTCGTGCAGGGCGCGCTCGGCGGGCTGATCTTCTGGATCCTCGGCATCCAGGGCGTCGTGCTGTGGGGCGCGCTGATGGCGTTCCTGTCGCTGCTGCCCGCGATCGGCGCGAGCCTCGTGTGGATACCGGCTGCGCTCTACTTCCTGGCGACCGGCGAGATCTGGAAATGCGCGATCCTCGTCGCGTTCTGCGTCGGCGTGATCGGCCTCGTCGACAACCTGCTGCGTCCGATCCTCGTCGGCAAGGACACGAAGATGCCCGACTGGGTCGTGCTGATCTCGACGCTCGGCGGGATGGCGCTGTTCGGCATCAACGGCTTCGTGATCGGGCCGCTCGTCGCCGCACTGTTCATGGCGAGCTGGGACATCTACGCGCGCGCCGAACAGGTCGAATGACACCCCGCGTGGCCGCGTGCCACGCACTCGGCTGCCGGCGGTCCACGCACGTGCGGAAGCTTGCGCATCGCCGCCGATGCTGCCCGCTTCGCATTGCTCCGCATGTTCCCTCTCCTTTGCCGCGTGACCAGAAAAAAAGGCGGCGTGACGCGTCTGTCACGCCGCCTGCTTGCTGGTTATCACTTTAGGGAGAGAGGCCGGGACAATATATGGGACAAGTCCTAAACTGAGGCCCGTTTGATCGAACTCACCGCGTTCGACAACCCTTCACGGCAACCCGTGGCCGGCATCGCGCGCCGCGGGCCGATCACGCGTCCGGATCGACGCGCAGCACGAGCTTGCCGCGATGGTCGCCGTCGAACAGGCGATTCAGCACATCGGGCGCGTTTTCGAGACCGTCGGCCACGGTTTCCTCGGCCTTGAGCCGGCCGTCGCGCAACCAGCCCGCGAGCGTCTGCACGGCTTCGCGGCTCTTGCGGTAATCGAGGATCAGGAAGCCGCGCATCGTCAGCCGCTTCGAGATCAGCACGCCGACGTCGTCGGCCGCGCGCCCGCTGTTGTAGTTCGAGATCACGCCGCACAACGCGACACGCCCGCCGATCACCATCCGCGACAACACCGCGCGCATCACCTCGCCGCCGACGTTCTCGAAATTGACATGCACGCCGTCCGGCGTCGCCGCCTTCAACTGCTGGCGGAAATCGTCGGCCTTGTAGTCGACGGCCGCATCGAAGCCGAGCGTCTCGGTCAGGTAACGGCACTTGTCCGCCCCGCCCGCGATACCGACCACGCGCGCGCCGTGGATCTTGCCGATCTGCCCGGCGATCGAGCCGACCGACCCGGCGGCCGCCGACACGACCAGCGTTTCGCCGGGCTGCACCGGCGCGATGTCGGTCAGCCCGTAGTACGCGGTCAGCCCGCTCATCCCGCACGCGCCGAGCAGCGTCGGCAGCGGCAGGCCCGACTGCGCGGGCAGCTTCACGAGCTGCGCGGCCTGGTCGGCCGGCACGACCGCGTAGTCCTGCCAGCCGACCAGCCCCTGCACGAGATCGCCTTCCGCGAAACCGGCATGGCGCGACGCGACCACGCGCCCGATGCCGAGTGCGCGCATCACCTCGCCAATCGCGACGGGCGGCAGGTACTGCGGCACGTCGCTCATCCACACGCGGTTGGTCGGGTCCATCGACAGGTACTGCACGCGCACGAGCACCTCGCCGTCCGCGAGCGCCGGCACCGGCGTCTCGACGAACGAGAAGTGTTCGCGGCCGACCCGCCCTTCCGGGCGCGTCTTCAGCAGCAGTTGGCGGTTCACGGGTGTCGACACGATGTTCTCCTCCGGTAGTTGTTGTGCGGGATGCGCGTCAGACCGCGCACATGCCGCCGTCGATCACGAGTTCGGCGGCCGTCACGAAGCGGCTCTCGTCGGATGCGAGATATACGGCCGCATGCGCGACGTCGTCCGGCTCGCCGAGCCGGCGCAGCGGAATGCCGCGTGCGAGCTTGCGCGTTGCGTCGCGTTCGCCGAGCGTCTGGAACAGCGGCTCGACGATCCCCGTGCGGATGAACGCCGGGTGAATCGAGTTGCAGCGCACGTCGATCTCGCGGCGTGCGCAGTCGATCGCGACCGACTTCGTCAGCGACGCGACCGCCGCCTTCGACGCGTTGTACGCGGTGAAATCCGGCTCGACCTTGAACGCGGCGACCGACGAGATGTTGATGATCGACGCGGGATGGCTCTCGGCCAGGTAGGACAGCGCATGCTTGCAGCCGAGCACGATACTCTCGACGTTGATCGCCATCACGCGCCGCCACTCGTCCAGCTCGATTTGCGCGGGCGAGCCGATCGAGCCGACGCCCGCGTTGTTGACGAGCACCGACAGCCCGCCCATCGCATCGGTCGCCTGCGCAAGCAGCGCCTGCCAGCGCGCTTCGTCGCGCACGTCCTGCGTCGCGGCGAACGCGACCGGCGTCGCATGGCTCGCGTTGAGTTCCTGTGCGAATGCGTCGAGCACCGCTGCTTCGGCGATGTCGGTCACGAACACGCGTGCGCCCTGCTCGACCATCCGCCGTGCGATCGCGCGGCCGAGGCCGCCCGCGGCGCCCGTGATGTAAGCGCACTTGCCTGCGAGGCGCGAAGAAACGACTGTCATGGAACCTGCTCCTATCGTGAATCGTCGTCGCGCAACGCTGCCGCGACGGGTTTTCCGTGCGTATCCCGGCTGACAGATGCCGGTTGACGGCGCCTCGTCGTGACGAGGTGCCTGACGGTTTCCTCAAGTATATCGAGACGAACGTGACGCGCGCCGGGCAAGCCGGGCAGCCGGCCGCCGGTCGAACGACAGCCAGCGTACGCGAATGCCGCCAATCGATGAAATGAATAATCGTTATGCCCGGTCATAGATTCTGTTCATGACCTTCGCACGCCCGCAGCAATACGCAAGCCGGTGCGGCCGATCCCGCGAATCGGCCGGTTGTTTAACTCAGGGGGATAACGAACGTTGCGTTCCGCGATGGACGGGAAGCGATCGGAAAGAGGAATCGGGCAATTGCCTGGCGATCGCCGGCAACCCCACAGCAGCGCGGGCATCCCCGTCGCCGAAACGAACAACCGTCAGAATCCGTCGCCCGACGGCGCGCGCACGAACGCGCAGAGCTGCGGCGAATGCGTGTCGATCATCTGCTGGAACGGCGCACGGTGCCCGTACGCGATGCCGGACACGAGCAGCAGGCAGACCGCCGCGACGCGCGGCGAGAACGCGCGCTGACGCGCACCGTCATAGCCGCGCAGGAACACCAGCGCGACCAGCGCACCGAGCATCCAGCCGACGACGACTTCCGGAATCGTGTGCGAGTGATCGAACACGCGCGCCACCGCCGTGATCGCGCCGACGGCCAGCCCGGCGGCGATGCCGGGCGCCTTCCCCGGCCGGAACGCCTGCCACAGCATCGACAGTGCGACCGTCCACACGGACGTCGACAGCATCGTGTGGCCGCTGATCACGCGGAAATCGAATTGCGGGAGTTCGATGCCGCAACCGGCATACAGGATCTTCGTTGCGCCGACCAGACCCATGCCAGCGGCAAGCAGCACGCTCCAGCGGACCGCGAGGCGCCAGTCGGTCAGCGCCAGCCACGCCGCACACGTCAGCGCGATCGGCAAGGTCAGCGCGGCATCGCCGATGTTGCTGATGTCACTCCACATAACGGACTTCGGACAGCTGTCGAAAGGCCGCAGTTTACCGTATGCGCGCCGTGCGTCTGTGTCAGCCTGTTTCAGGCTGTATCAGCCCGCGACACCGGTAATCAAAAGCAGGTTCGTACCGGTGATGACGGCGAACAGCGCCCACGCGGCGACCCGCATCCCGCGGCCGATCGTGTGCGCGCCCATCGTGTTGCGATCGCTGACCGACCGGATCAGCGGCCACATCGCGAACGGCAGTTGCAGGCTCAGCAGCACCTGGCTCCAGACGAGCAATTGCCCGACCGAGCCGTCGCCGAGCCACAGCACGCCGATCAGCGCCGGCACGAGCGCGAGCCCGCGCGTGATCAGCCGGCGCTGGTAGCACGGGATCTTCGTATGCAGGAAGCCGTCCATGATCACCTGGCCGGCGATCGTGCCGGTCAGCGTCGAGCTTTGCCCCGACGCGAGCAGCGCGATGCCGAACAGCAGCGCGGCCGCGCCGCCCGCGATCGGCGTGATCAGCTTGTAGGCCTGCTCGATGTCGGTCACGTTGTGCTGGCCCGTCGCATGGAACGCCGCGCCCGCGACGATCAGGATCGCCGCATTGACGAGCATCGCGACGAACAGCGACACGCAGGTATCGATGCGCACGAGCGCGAGCGTGTCGCGGACCACGCCGCGCGCGCCGCCGACGACATGCCGCGTCTGCACGACCGACGAATGCAGATACAGGTTGTGCGGCATGATCGTCGCGCCGACGATGCCGAGCGCGAGCACGATCGCGTCCTTGCGGTCGTGACCCGGATCGCCGGGCACGAGCCCGCCGACCACCGCGTGCCAGTCGGGCGGCGTGATCGCGACCTGCGCGACGAAGCAGAACGCCATCGTCGCGATCAGCGCGAGCACGATCGCCTCGATCTGCCGGAAGCCTTTGCCCTGCAGCCCGAGCACGATCAACGTGTCGAGCGCGGTCAGCACGATCCCCCACGCGAGCGGCACGCCGAGCAGCAGCTTGAACGCAAGCGCGCAGCCGAGGACTTCCGCGATGTCGCACGCGATGATCGACACTTCGGCGGTGACCCACTGCACGATCCGGCCGAGCCGGCCGTAGCGGTCGTAGCTGGCCTGCGCGAGATCCTTGCCCGCGACGAGGCCGAGCCGCGCCGCGAGCATCTGCAGGAAGATCGCCGCGAGGCTCGAGAACGCGACGACCCACAGCAGCGAATAGCCGAACTGCGAGCCGGCCTGGATGTCGGTCGCCCAGTTGCCGGGATCCATGTAGCCGATCGCCACGAGCAGGCCGGGGCCGAAGAAACGCTTGAGCTTCTGCCAGCGCGGCGCGCCGGCGTCGATCGTGATGCTGCCCTTTACTTCCGACGGGCAGAAAGGGGCAGTGGCGGTAGTGGGGAGGAAGGGCATGGAAACCGGGGATCGAGATCGCGACACGACGATTCTACGGGTATCCGTCCCGTTTTCTCGCGCGCGTCGGCGCATGCGGCGCAACGCGTCTCGTCGCCCACACAAAACGCGGCTGCAGGCTCCTCGTCCGCATCGCGCAACGCGGCGCCGTGGGCGAGGATCTTGTCCCGCTCGGCGACGCGAAATTCGGTCGGCGACATCAGCAGGCGCTGGCGAAACAGCTTCGCGAGCCGCTCGCCGCTGCCGAACCCCGTGCGGCGCGCGACCTTGTCGGCCGGCAGCGTTGTGTGGATCAGCATGTGGCACGCACGCTCGAGCCGCACGTGCTGGACGAACTCGGTCGGCGTGACGCCGATCTCCTTCTTGAAGCGCCGCAGGAAATTGCGCTCGCTCATCGCGGCAGCCTGCGCGGCGTTCGCGATCGAGATGCGGTTCACGCTCTGCGCGCGCAACCGCTGCGCCGACATCCGGATCGACGGGCTCGCGCTCAGTTCGCGGAACGCCCACATCGATTGCGCATAGCGCTGCTCGACCGGCCGCAACATGTTGCTGGCGATCTCCCGCGCGGCGCTGTCGCCGAGATCGTCGCGGAACATGTCGAGCGCGGCGGCGAACACGTCGGTTTCGCCGGCCTCCAGTTCGATCGTCGTGGCCGCACGGCGCCCGGCGCGGCCGGGCCGCATGTCGATCGCCGCCGACGGCCGCTGCGTGGCCGCGAGCGCGGGCAAGTCCATCGCGTCGACGATCCAGCGCGCATGATGCCGAATGTCGGTCAGGCGCCGCTGCAATGCGTCATCCCAGTTGACGGCCGCGCGGTCGCCGTGAAGATGAAAGAACGCGAGCGCACGGCGACTGTGCTCGTCGCCGAGCGGATCGGCGGCGATTCTCACGCCGGACGACGACTGCAACAGTCCCCCGCTTTCGGATACGTACTTCAACTGGTAATCCGCACTGAACGCATGCAGGCGATTCGCCAGATTGAAAGCCTCGCCAAGACGCGCGGCCTGGGCCAACGAAAACCCCGTACTCAAATAGATAACGACCCACCTCTGATCTGCTGCATTCACTGGCCAAGCCCCCGACTTGTTTCGACTTCTTCTAATACCGTCGAACTGTCAGGCTTATATTTGGTTTGAATGCGCGCGACAGGACGGCTATCCCGAAATATGAAGCGACGGCATCTTAGCCGAACGGGTCACGCCTTTGGCGCGAAATGGCCGACGGGGACAGCATGATGGCGGATTACTACAGGCTGTCACGGGCCGCCGGTATGCCGGCACAGAATCGTGCTTCTCGACGCGGCCGATTGTTGCGACCGTCATGCATCGCGGGCCGCATTGTGTCGCAGCGCGTATCGGTTCGAACGGCATCGACATGCAGCGAACGCCATCGATCGCCGTGCATGAAAGCCCGCGCATCCGTTGCCTGCGCATCCTTTAGAATCGATCCACCGTTTACCACCCCGCCCGCGCCCCGTGCCCGCCGATCACCGTCTCGACCTGAACCTGTTTCGCGTGCTCGACGCCGTCTACGTGCACGGCGGCATCGGCGCGGCCGCCCGTGCGCTGCATCTCACGCAGCCGGCCGTCACGCATGCGCTCAACCGGCTGCGTGCGCATTTCGACGATCCGCTGTTCGTGCGCCAGGGCAACCGCGTCGTGCCGACCGAGCGCACCCGTTCGATCATCGCGGACGTGCAGTTGCACCTGAAAGGCCTGCAGAGCACCGCGCGCGACCCGTCGGCATTCGATCCCGCGACGCTCGACCTGAGCATCGCGGTAGGTATTCGCGACGTGCTCGAATCGATCGCGCTGCCGCGGATCGTCGCCGCGTTCGCCGACGAAGCGCCGGGCCTGCGGCTCGTGAGCCGCCGCATCGCGGTGCCCGACATCGAGCGCGAACTCGCATCGGGCAATCTCGACCTCGTCGTCGATCGTCGCGTGCAGACGGGCCCGCGCATTGCGACCGAACACCTGCTCGACGATTCGCTCGTCGTCGCGCTGCGCCGCGATCATCCGCTCGCGCGCGACGCGCTGCGGCGCGGCGATTATTTCGCGGCGCAGCATATCGCGGTGTCGTCGTTCGGCGGACCGCAATCGCTCGACGTGCTGCTCGGCAGCGACGGACGCTTCCGCGATATCCGGCTCACCTGCCAGCACTATTTCGCCGCGTGCCAGATCGCGGCGACCGGCGACCTGCTGGTCACGCTGCCGCACACCTATGCGTTGCGGATGGTCGCGCTGCTGCCGATCGTCGTGCGGCCGCTGCCGCTGCGGATCAAGCCGTTCCCGCTCCTCGCGTACTGGCACGAATCGCGCGATACCGATCGCGCGCACCAGTGGGTGCGTGAACGCATCGCCGCGCTCGTGCGCAGCAGCGCCGGCGCCGCCGACGCGTAGCACGCTGCGGACGCCGTTCCGGGCGAAACGCTATGCTGACGGCTTTGCGCTGCCACGCAGCGCCTGCCGCCTTCTTACCGCTTACCGGAGACTTGCCATGTCGCTCATCCATGCCGCTGCCGTCCTCGATGCCGACGCGCCCGACTACGTCGTCCAGCTGCAGGCCGGCACGCACGCGCTGACCGGCGACGAAGGCCCACGCGAAGGCGGCCAGGACCGCGGGCCGGCGCCGTACGAGTTCGTGCTCGCCGGTCTCGCGCAATGCACGGCCGCGACGCTGCGGATGTATATGCAGCGCAAGTCGTGGCCGGCCGCGCGCATCGACGTGCGCACCGAGCTGCATGCCGATCGCGAAGGCGTGCAATACGTGCGCCGCGTCGTGACGCTCGACGGCCCGCTCGACGACGCGCAACGCCAGCGCCTCGCGGAGATCTGCGAGAAGACGCCGGTCACGCAGTTCATCAAGCGCGGTACGCGGATCGAGACGACGTTGAACTGACGCGCGATCGCCACGCGCAAAACAAAACGGGCGGGCCGCGCACGATGCGCGGCCCGCCCGTCCTTCGATGCAGTCAGGCGCTTACAGCCCGAGCGCCGACAGATCCAGCTTGCCGCCCTTCATCGGCGGGCACCAGAAATACGCGCCCGTCAGCGGCCGCGTGAAACGGAACAGGCCGTCGACGATGCCGTCATCCGCGCCGCTCATCCGGCGCATCTGCACGTCGAACGCGCGGAACGAGCAGCCGAACGCGACGAAGTACAGGCCCGCGCGGCGCGCGTCCGACCACGGCGACGAACGGCGCAGCATGAATGCCTCGGGCTCGAAGCTTTCCTGCGCGGTGCGCTTCACGTGCGCGAACTCGGGCGCGTCGTCGAGTTCCTCGTTGTCCGAACGGCGGCGCCCGATGATGTTGTCCATGTCGCCGGACGGGATGCGCTCCATCTGGTCGAAGTCGTGCAGCCACTGCTGCACCGCGACGAAACTCGCGCCGTCGAGCCCCGCGCCCTGCCCCGATACGATCGCCGCGTCGAGCGCGTCGTCGCCGGTCGGGTTCTCGGTGCCGTCCTCGTAGCCGGACAGGTCGCGATCGTTCGAATAGCGGAAACCGTCGACCGCGTCCTGCAGCGCGAACGCCGGCGCCAGCGCGCGTTCGATCGCCCGCGCACGCAGCACGATCTCGCCGCGGTCGTCGGCGCGCAGCCAGACCCATACGTCGGCCGGCGTCGCCGGCAGCGTGCGGTCCTTCACCGCGAACGCCGGGTAATCGGTCAGGCCCGGAACCGGGCGCCCGAGGTGCGCCGCCAGCGCCTGTCCGAAACCGACGACCGTATCGCGCCCGTCGACGATCTCGCGCAACGCGGCGAGTGCCGCCGCCACATTGCCGTCATTCGAAATCGTGAAAGTGAGGTATCGGGCCGCCGTATCGATCGGAGCCAGGATGCCTTGCTGAACGTCGCTCATCGTTTCCTCAGGAATGGTTCGTGGTGAATCTGCGAGGGCCGCGTCGCGGGTCGCTCGTCATGCCGGGGCCCCGCCGCGGACAGCCCGCGAAAGCAGGGCCGAAACCCTGAATACTAACCGTATCGACGCCGCAACGCCGCATTCGTCGGACGTTGCAGCGCGCCGGACAGTACTGATAGAATCTTTACACGTCTTTTCGGCGTCCTTTCAACCGTTCACTTCAGGGGAGGTGCAGATGTTCCGAATGTCAGCAACCTTCCCGAACGTGGTCCCACGGCGTAGCTGATCCAGCCCGCCGTCCGCGCCGGCTCCCGAGTTTTCCGCTGACCCGTCAGCCGCGCTTTTTCCCGACAGCCCGTTTCGTTCCGCCCGCGTTTTCAGCGCGGCTCCGGCTGTTGCGTTTTCGACGTTCTCCGAACCGGAAAGTCCCGTCGCGCGATGCGCCGGGCAACGATACATGACCAGAAAAACCACCCAACTGGGCGGCCATGCATTCCAGGCCGTCTTCGGCTTCACCTTCCGCTACTGGCGCCAGCAGCCGGCCCGCATCGCCACGGTCGCGGCGTTCGCGCTGCTCGCCGCACTCGCCGACGTGCTCACGCCGCTGTTCGCCGGCCGCCTCGTCGACGCGCTGTCGATCGGCCTGACCGACCGCGCCGCCGCGTGGCATTCCGCCGTCGCCGCGTTCGGCACGCTCGCCGCGCTCGGCATCGGCGCGACGCTGCTGCGGCAAGGCGTCTACCTGAACATCATCACGCTCACGCTGAAGATGATGAGCGAGATCGCCGCCGCGTCGTTCCACCGCGTGCAGCGCTTCTCGACCGACTGGCACGCGAACAGCTTCGCGGGTTCGACCGTGCGCAAGATCACGCGCGGCATCTGGGCGCTCGACCTGCTGAACGACACCGTGCTGATCGCGCTGCTGCCGTCGGTCACGATGCTGGTCGGCGCAACCGTGCTGCTCGGCACGCACTGGCCCGTGATGGGGCTCGTCGTCGGCGTGGGCTCGCTGCTGTACATCTCGGTGACGGTCGCCGTGTCGCTCGGCATCGTCGCGCCGGCCGCGCGGCTCGGCAACCTGTGGGATACGCGCATGGGCGGCGCGCTCGCCGACGCCGTGAGCTGCAACGCGGTCGTCAAGGCGTTCGGCGCGGAAACGCGCGAGGAAGCGCGGCTCGCGCGCGTGATCGGCAAGTGGCGCCAGCGCACGCGCCGCACGTGGGTGCGCGGCACGTTCAACGGCGGGCTGCAGGGCGCGATGCTCGTCGCGATGCAGGCCGCGATGATCGGCGTCGCGCTGCGGCTGTGGGCGAACAACGAGGCGAGCGTCGGCGACATCGCGTTCGCGCTGACGATGTTCTTCATGCTGCAGGGTTACCTGCGCGACGTCGGCATGCACATCCGCAACCTGCAGCGTTCGGTCAACGACATGGAAGAACTCGTCGCGCTCGAACGCCAGCCGCTCGGCATCGACGATCGTCCCGACGCGCCGGCAATCCGGATCGGGCAAGGCGAGATCCGCTTCGAGCACGTGACGTTCCGCTACGGCAACCATCCGGTGCCGCTGTACGACGACTTCTCGATGCGGATCGCGCCGGGCGAACGCGTGGGCCTCGTCGGCCACTCGGGGTCGGGCAAGACGACGTTCATCAAGCTGATCCAGCGCCTGTACGACGTGTCGGGCGGCCGCATCACGATCGACGGGCAGGACATCGCGCGCGTGCGGCAGGATTCGCTGCGAGGCCAGATCGCGATCGTCCAGCAGGAGCCCGTGCTGTTCCACCGCACGCTCGCGGAGAACATCGCGTATGCGCGCCCCGACGCGAGCCGCGCGGACATCGAGCGCGCCGCGCGCCTCGCCAGCGCGCACGACTTCATCGTCGCGCTGCCGGACGGTTATGACACGCTCGTCGGCGAACGCGGGATCAAGCTGTCGGGCGGCGAGCGCCAGCGCGTCGCGATCGCGCGCGCGTTCCTCGCCGATGCGCCGATCCTGATCCTCGACGAAGCGACGTCGAGCCTCGACAGCGAAAGCGAGCTGCTGATCCAGCAGGCGATGGAGCGGCTGATGGTCGGCCGCACGACGCTCGTGGTCGCGCACCGGCTGTCGACCGTGCGCGCGCTCGACCGGCTGCTCGTGCTCGATCGCGGCAAGGTGATCGAGGAAGGCAGTCACGACGCGCTGATCCGCATCGACGGCGGCATCTACCGCCGGCTGTTCGAGCGGCAGGCGCTGGAGCTCGCGAAGGGGCTCGCCGATTCGCCGCGGCGCACCGCGGACGATGACGCCGGGCCGCTCGGCGAACCGGCCGAGGCGTGATGCAGGCGGGTCGCGATGCGGCCCGGCGGTGGGGTCATCACTGCCGGGCCGTGTCGACCCGACCGGATTCGGATCGAGGCCGTGCCACGTGCACGGCCTTTTTCTCGTCTGCGGATATCGCCGGCTGCCCCTGAGCCACGCGCCACGGCACCGCCTTTTCCGGGATCACTTATCATGTCGGCCAGGAAATTTGCGACGAGGGATCGATCATGTTTACAGGAATTGTCCAGGGCGTAGGCGCCATCAAGGCCATCAAGGATCACGGGGAGCTGCGCACTTTCAGCATCGAATTCCCCGAGCGGTTTACCGACGACATCGAGATCGGCGCCAGCGTGTCGGTCGACGGCGTCTGCCTGACGGTGACGACGATCCATTCGCCGGAACTGATCGACTTCGACGTGATGTTGCCGAGCCTGAAAATCACCACGCTGGCCGACCTGTCGACCGGCGCACGAATCAACGTGGAGCGGGCCGCGAAGGACGGCGCGGAAATCGGCGGACATCCGCTGTCCGGCCATGTCGACTTCCCGGGGACCATCCTGCACATCGCAACGTCCGAGCACAACCGGATGATCCGCATCGGCGTGCCGGCCGAATTCAAGCGATACGTGTTTGCGAAGGGCTATATCGCGATCAACGGCTGCAGCCTCACCGTTTCGGACGTCAATCGCGACGAAGGCTGGTTCGAGATCTGGCTGATTCCCGAAACGCGGCGCGCGACGACCTTCGATGCGAAGGGCGTCAACGACAAGGTCAACATCGAGATCGAGCGAAGCACCCAGGTCGTCGTCGATACGATCCGGGAATCGGTCAAGGAAACGCTCGGCGAATTGACCGGCATCGTCACGACGTTACTGGCAGAAAAAGGCGTCGATATCGAGGAACTGCTGGCCCGCCATGTCGCGCGACTGCCGAAGAAGTAACAACGGCTGCCGGTTGGCTAGGTGATCCGCTGGATCACCGAGTACCGGCTGCCGTCGGAAAACACCTCGACCCACGGTTCCGATTCGTCGAACGTCAGAGGAAGAATTTAAGGGTAGCTCGTGATCCCCGCCCGGATGACGGGCAACCACGATGCGTCGATAAAGCGCGCTATGTCGGCCGCAACTCGCTCGGGTGCGCCATCGCTCGCAAACCGTTTGCAGTTCAGGCGCATGAACGCAGGGAACCGATCGCGGATCTTGCGCATCTCGTCTGCTTCATTGGCGTTCAGATACGGTCTCGACATTTGACGGCTCACGACAAGTTTCGCGCAGCGCTCGAGGTCGAACGCGGGTAACAGGAGAGACGTCAGCGCGTCCTCCTCGATACAACGGCGAAGTGCCGAATAGGTCGGTGCAACATCCGCCGGATACAGCATGAACCCGGACGAAACCGCGCAAATCGTGGGCGCCGAAATATCGCGTTTGAGTTGCTCGTATAGCCGGACGTTGTGCGCTGCGTATTCGGTATACCCGTGGTCCCGGATGAAGTCGGCGATGTTTCCGTGCGACGCCAGGAAGCATTGATCCACATCGAGAAACCGCCAGTTCAAGCGATCCGCAACGATCGCCCCGACGGTTGTTTTGCCGGCGCCTCCCGGCCCGACGAGATGAGCAAGCAACGACACGTTCAACCTCCGACATCGCATGGTTCGAGCTCGTGGATGAGCCATGACGAATCTGCTTTCAAGCCCGCCTCACTCCACTTCAGCCTGCGCCCCCTTCCCCACCGCCACGCGCTGCGCGCGATAAATCCCCGCGTGCCCCGAAAACAGATACGCGACGACACATGCGACGATCGCATACACGCCGATGTCCGCGCCGAACAGTTCGATCGCCATGATCGTCGACGCGATCGGCGTGTTGGCCGCGCCCGCGAACACCGCGACGAAGCCGAGCCCCGCGAGCACGGGCACCGGCAGCGCCAGCACCTGGCCGAGCGCGTTGCCGAGCGTCGCGCCGATGTAGAACAGCGGCGTCACTTCACCGCCCTTGAACCCCGACGCGAGCGTGACGACGGTGAACGCGAACTTGCCCGCGAAATCGTAGAGCGGCAGCGGGCCGTGAAACGCGGCCTCGATCGTCGGGATGCCGAGACCGAGATACTGCGGCACATTCAGCGCGGTGGCGGCCGCGGCGACCAGCAGGCCGCCGAGCACCGGCTGCAGCGGCGCATAGTGGATCACGCGGCGGAACCACGCGGTCAGCGCATGCGTCGCATACGCGAACAGCCGGCCGACGACGCCGAACGCGATGCCCGCCACGACCGTCACGGCCAGCCCCGTCGCCGACACGGCCGGCACGAACGGAATCGCATAGGCCGTGTGATGCACGCCCCACGCGCGGCACACGACGTCCGCGACGATCGCCGACGCGACGCAGGTCAGCAGCGCGTCGTACCGCACGCGCCCGATCGCAAGCACCTCGAGCCCGAATACGGCGCCCGCGAGCGGCGTGCCGAACACCGACGCGAAACCGGCCGCGATGCCGCCCATCAGCAGCACGCGGCGATGCTCGCGATCGAGACGGAACACGTGCGTGACGCGATCGGCGAGCGCGCCGCCCATCTGCACGGCGGTGCCCTCGCGGCCGGCCGAGCCGCCGAACAGGTGCGTGACGACGGTCGCGACGAGCACGAGCGGCGCCATCCGCTTCGGCACGAGCGCCTTCGGGTCGTGAATCTCGTCGATCAGCAGGTTGTTGCCGCGCGCGACCGACTGGCCGAAACGATGGTAGATCCATCCGGTCGCGAAACCGGCGGCCGGCAGCCCCCACAGCAGCCACGGATGCGCAACGCGCGTGCCGGTCGCCCAGTCGAGCGCAATCAGGAACAGCGCGGAAGCCGTGCCGGCCAGCGCGCCGAGCAGGGCCGAGAGCGCGAGCCAGCGGCACACGTAGCGCACGGTCGCGAGAAGATCGGCAGAAGTCGTGAAAAACATGATTTCCAGATTCGACAGAACATCAAAACCTGGGCGGCAGAATACCGCATGGACGGCCTGCGACCTCCTGACAACCCAGGAACACGCAGGCATCATCAGCCGGGCAAACCGGCGGTTGAGGGCCGCACCGCGCGCAACGCGCCGAAAACGACCGCAGGGAGGCATGCCATCTCCGCAGGCCGCAATTGTACGTGACGCCGCGCATCGCACGCAATGCGGCCGCCGGCGCACCGGAACCAGACAGTGTCGCGCCCCCGGCGCGCCGTCAGTCGCGCAGCGGGCGCGTGATGCGCGAGATCAGTTGGGGCGCGATCCGATCGAGCGGCAGGATCGCCGACGCCGCGCCGATCGCCGCGGCCGCCTTCGGCATCCCGTAGACGGCGCTGGTCGCCTCGTCCTGCGCGATCGTGTAGCAGCCCTTCGCGCGCATCGCCTTCAGGCCGAGCGCGCCATCGCGCCCCATTCCCGTCAGCAGCACGCCGAACGCATCGCCCTGCCAGCCGTCGGCAACGCTGTTGAAGAACACGTCGATCGACGGCCGATACGGCGTCTCGACCGGATGCCGCGTATAGCCGAGCACGCCGCGCGGCGACAGATACAGGTGGTCGTTGGTCGCCGCGAGCAGGACCTCGCCCGCCTGCGGCACGCTTCCCTGTCGTGCGACGCGCACCGGCAGCCGCGTATAACCGTCGAGCCACTCGGCCATGCCGAGCGCGAACGCCTGGTCGACGTGCTGGACGATCACGATCGCGGCCGGGAAATCGGCCGGCAGCGCGCGCAGCAGCGCGGTGAGCGCGGTCGGCCCGCCCGCCGACGCGCCGATCGCGACGAGCGTCGGCTGGCCGCGTGCGGGCGTCGGCCCCGGCGGCACGAGCGCCGCGGTGCGGCTTTCGAGCAGCCGGCCGATCTGGTCGATCTTCGCGAGCAGCGCCTGCGGCGATGCATCGGTCGACAGCCCGAGCGCGAGCGTCGGCGTGTCGACCGCGTCGAGCGCGCCGGCGCCCATCGCCTCGTAGACCGACGACGTGTTCGCGCTGACGCTCGCCGTCACGATCAGGATCGCGCACGGTGCGCGCTCCATGATCCGGCGCGTCGCGGCGACGCCGTCGACCTTCGGCATCACGAGATCCATCAGCACGACGTCGGGCGGATGCGCGACGCAAAAATCCACCGCCTCGTCGCCGTCGGTCGCGACCCACAGCACGCGGTGGTCCGCACGCAGCGCGAGCACGCGGCGCAGCGCCTCCACGGCCAGCGGCAGGTCGTTGACGATACCGATGTTCATCCGCGCGCGCCCCCGATCAGGTCGTGCACGGCATCGAGTAGCGCCTCGTCGTGGAAGCTGCTCTTCGCGAGGTAGTAGTCGGCGCCGGCGTCGAGCCCGCGGCGGCGATCCTCGTCGCGATCCTTGTACGACACGATCATCACCGGCACGCGCTTGAGCATCGGATCGCTCTTGATCAGCGTGACGAGCTCGATGCCATCCATGCGCGGCATGTCGACGTCGGTGACGACGAGGTCGAATGCGTCGCTGCGCACCGCGTTCCAGCCATCCATCCCGTCGACCGCGACCGTCACATCGTAGCCGCGCTTCTCCAGCAGCTTGCGTTCGAGCTCGCGCACCGTCAGCGAATCGTCGACGACGAGCACGCGGCGGCGCCGGTCGGCGAGCGCGAACTGCGGATCGCGCGTGACGCGCGCAAGCTGCCCGCCGCGCACGAGCTTGTCGACCGAGCGGATCAGATCCTCGACGTCGACGATCAACACGGGGTCGCCGTTCTCGAGCAGCGCGCCGGCCGCGATGTTCTGGATCTTGTGCAGGCGGCTGTCGAGCGGCTGCACGACGAGCATCCGTTCGCCGAGGAAACGGTCGACCGCGACGCCGTACAGCTCGGGCTCGCCGCCGACGACCACGACCGCCGTGCTCGTGCGCACCGCGTCGGGCTCGCCCGCGTCGAGCAGCTGGTGCGCGGCGACGAGGCCCGCGCGCCGGCCGTCGAACGGGAAATGCGGCTGCCCTTCGAGCACGTCGATATCGTCGTGCGCGAGTTCGAGCGTGCGGCGCACATGCGCGAGCGGGAACGCATACGGTTCGCCGCCGACCTCGACGAGCAGGCTGCGGATCACCGACAGCGTGAGCGGCAACTGCAGCACGAAACGCATGCCCGCGCCCGGCTCGTTGAAGATCCGCACCGCGCCGCGCACGCCGCGCACCATCTCCTGCACCGCGTCGAGACCAACGCCGCGGCCCGACACGTCGGTCACCGCGTCGCGCATCGAGAAGCCCGGCAGCAGCAGGAATTCGAGCAGTTCGGGATCGGACAGCCGCGCGGCCGTCTCGTCGTCGGTCAGGCGCTGGCGCACGACCGCCGCGCGCAGCGCGTCCATGTCGACGCCCGGCCCGTCGTCGATCACGCTGACGAGCAGCGAGCCGGCGCTGTGGCGCGCCTCCAGCGTCACGCTGGCCTCGGCCGGCTTGCCGCGCGCGCGCCGCGCGTCGGGCGAATCGACGCCGTGATCGATCGCGTTGCGCAGCAGATGGCCGAGCGGCGCGTCGAGCAGGTCGAGGATGTCGCGATCGACCTGCGTACCCTCGCCGACGATCGAGAAGCGCACCTGCTTGCCGAGCGAACGCGCGAGATCGCGGACGATGCGCGGATACGCACGCGTCGCATCGCCGAACGGCCGCATCCGGCATTGCAGCGCCTCGTCGTACAGCTGCTCGGCGACATGCGTGCTGCGCCGCTCGAAGCGGTCGAATTCGTCCATGCGCTCGGCGAGCGAACGCTGCAGGTCGTTGAGCATGTGCCGCACTTCGTTCATCGACGCGAGCATGCCCGAGTCGAGATCGTCGGCGAACTGTTCGACCATCAGATCGAGCGACCGGGCGGCGTCGCGCTGCGCACGCTTCACGCGCAGCATCGATTCGGCGAACGGCTTGAGCCAGCGCGATTCGACCAGCGATTCGCCGGACAGGCTCAGCAGCCGGTTCAGCGTATCGGCGCGCACGCGGCGCATCGCGCCGGCACCGGCGATACGGCCGGCCTGGGCCGGATCGGGCACCGTGCCCGACACGGCGAGCGGCGGCACGGCGGCGCTTGCGCCAACGGGCTCGTTCGCGGCGCCGTCATGTTCGCGATACGGCACGACCGATGGCGGCACCGGCGGCGGGACGACGGCCGACGCCTGCATCGTCCGGGCGCCGTCGGCGCCCGTCAGCGCCGCCGCGAACACGTCGATCTCGGTCGACGTCACCGGTTGCCCCTGCGGATCGCCGACGCGCACCAGCAGATCGACGCCGGCAAGCAACACGTCGACGTGCGTGGCCGTCAGCGCGATCGTGCCGGCCTGCGCGGCAACGAAGCATTCTTCCATCCGCCCCGCGATGTCGACGCCGAGCGGCACGCCGACGATGCGCGCGGCGCCCTTCAGCGAATGCGCGGCGCGCATGCACGCCTCGAGCGCGACGGAATCGGGCTCGCCCGATTCGAGCGCGAGCAGCCGTTCGGACAGCGCCTGGGTCTGCGTGCGCGTTTCCTCGCGATACAGCTCGAGCAGCGACAGGTGGCTCAGATCGTCATCGCCGTTCATCGCATGCTCCGTGTCACGGCGTCGAACAATCGGTCGTCGTCGAGCAGGCCCACCGACTTGCCGCGCCACGACAGCACGCCGCGCGACAGGCCGGCGCTCGCGCGCCCGACCGTCGCCGGCACGGGCACCCAGTCGGAGGCGCCGAAGCGCAGCACGCCCTCGACTTCGTCGACCGGAAACACGACCGGCTCGCCCTGGTGCGCGGCGACCAGCAACCGCGTGAACCGGCCGTCGCCACCGCCGTTGCCGCCCTTGCCCGCACCGAGGCCGAGCAGCGCGCCGATCGAGATCGCGATGCGCAGCGTGCCGCGAATGTTGACCACGCCGCGCACGGCCGAATTGCGGCGATGCGGCAGCGAATGAATCGGGCGCGTGCCGGCGATCTCGCGCAGCACGCCGATCGGCAGCGCGAGCCATTCGTCGGCCACGCGAAACGCCAGCGCCGCATGGTGCGTATCGTCGTCGGCGCGCACCCGGGTCGTGCCGTACGCGCTGATCCGGCGCGTGGCGTCGGCCATCTCGGCGTCGCCGAGCGGACGCTCGAGCAGCCTCGCCGCGTGATACGCGTAGACCGGACAATTCAGGCAGCGCTGGCAGTCGTTCAGCCGCTCGCACGAGCGGTCGCCGCGCGTGCCGATCCGGTTCCAGCAATCGTCGACGTCGATCGTCGTGTCGTCAGTGGCAGCGGCGTCGCGGTTCATGGAGTCCTCTGGTCATCGCGGTGTCGATCCCGATCCCGTATTCGTATCAGCCGGCCGAGCGCCGTGCGCGCTCGAGCAGCCATTGCGCGCCCGCGCGGTCGCCGCCGACGTCGAGCAGCGTCGCGAGATGGGTCAGCGCCTCGTGGTGCGTGGGCCGCAGGTACAGCGCCTTCCGGTAGAAGTCGCCGGCTTCCGCGGCGCGCCCGCGCGCATCCGCGATCAGCCCGTTCAGATAGAACGCATCGGCATGCGGCCCGACGCGCGCCGAGAACTGCGCGAGCACGCGTTCGGCCTCGTCGAACGCGCCCGCGTTCGCGAGCGCCTGCGCATCCTCGAGCGTCGGCGCGATGCCTTCGGCGACGGGTGCGGCGGCTTCCGCCACCACCGACCGCCCGGCCCGCGCATCGAACGCGGCCGTGTTCACCGCCGGCGGCGTCGCCGCGAACGGCTGCAGCCCGTCGCCGAGCCAGACCGGCGGCGCGACCGCCACCACCGGTCGCGGCGCCGCGACCGGGGCAACCGTGAAGCGCTCGCGCCGGTACGGCGCCGCCGTGTGCAGCGGCGCGGCCGGCCGGGCCGCGTACGCATCGGCCACCGCGCCGGCTGGCTCGCGATGAAACGCGAATGCCAGCGGCACGCGCGCCGAGCGCATCCCGTGCCGCATCGCGACGCCTGTTTCGGCCGGCCCGACGAACAGCATGCCGTCGTCGACGAGCAGCCCGTCGAGCGAGCGGATCACACGATCCTGCGCGTCGCGGTCGAAGTAGATCAGCACGTTGCGACAGAACACGAAGTCGTAGCGAATGCCCGTATCCGCACCCGGATCGACGAGGTTCGCGTGACGGAACTGCACGCAAGCACGCACGCGCTCGTCGAGCAACCAGCCGTCGCTGGCCGGCGTGAAGTACCGCGCGCGAAACTCCGTCGCGGTACCGCGGAACGCGTTGCGTCCGTAACAGCCGAGCCGCGCCTGCTCGATCGCGCGCGCACTGAGGTCGATCGCGTCGATCGCGAAGCTGGCCGGGTCGAGCCCCGCGTCGAGCAGCGCCATTGCCGCCGAATACGGCTCCTCGCCCGTCGAGCACGGCGCGCTCAGCACGCGAATCACGCGGCCGGGCATCGCGGCGAACCGTTCCGCCGCGAGCCGCGCGAGCGTCGCGAATGCCTCGCGGTCGCGGAAGAACCACGTCTCGGGCACGACGAACAGCTCGATCAGCGCGCGCCGCTCGTCGGCCGATGCGTTGAGCTGCTGCCAGTACGCGTCGAGCGCTTCCTGCGTCACCGGCGGCCGCGCGGCCGACAGCAGGCGCTCGCCGTCCGCCTGCAGCGCATGCACGCGTTCCGTCAGCGCACGCGTGAGAAATTCGTTGCCGAGCGAATCGGGGTCGATGCCGGTCTCGCGCAGCAGCCAGCCGCGAAATCGCGATTCGGACTCTTTCATGCGGACTCCCCCCCGTGGCCCGGCAGGCCGTCGAACAGATACAGGCGCGCGACGTCGTCGATCAGGTCGGTCACCGACACCTGCTGCACGACGCCGTCGGGCGTGTTCGCGACGAGCCCGAGCCAGCGCGTGCGCGCGGTCGAGATGCCGCTTGCGCGAAACGCCGCGCGGTCGATCCGCATCGTCTGCGTCGCGCGCTCGACGATCAGGCCAATCACGCGCTCGCCGTCGCCCTGGCCCGCGCCGTAGCGCACCATCACGAGCCGCGTCGAGCGCAGCGCTTGCGCACGCCGCCCGAGCGCCAGCATCGGCACGTCGATCACCGGCACCGGCTGGCCGCCGCGCATCAGCAGCCCGGCGATCCATTCGGGTGCGCCGGGCACGGCCTTCGTGGTCGCGAGCGGCAGCACCTCCTCGATGCCGGCCGCGTCGAGCGCATAGCGCCCGCCGTCGAGTTCGAACATCAGGAACAGCGCGTGCGCGCCGTTCTGCGGATCGGCGCGCGTCACGCGTCGACCTTGAAACGCGACACGCTGGTACGCAACTGGTTCGCGACCAGCGTCAGGTCGTCGATCGCCTGCGACGACTGGCGCAGCGACTCGGCCGTCTGCTGCGCGGCCTCCGACAGCTGCGACAACGCCTGCGTGATCTGCTCGGCGCCGTTCGCCTGCGTCTGCATCCCTTCGTTGACCATCTGGAAGCGCGGCGCGAGCGTCTGCACCTCGGCGATGATCTGCGACAGCTGCCCGCCGACCTGCTGCACATCGAGCATCCCGCGGCGCACTTCCTCGGAGAACTTGTCCATCCCCATCACGCCCGCCGACACGGCCGACTGGATTTCCTTCACCGTCTGCTCGATGTCGTAGGTCGCCACGGCCGTCTGGTCGGCGAGGCGGCGGATCTCGGTCGCGACCACCGCGAAACCGCGGCCGTACTCGCCGGCCTTCTCGGCCTCGATCGCCGCGTTCAGCGACAGCAGATTGGTCTGGTCGGCCACCTTGGTGATCGTCGCGACCACCTGGTTGATGTTCAGCGCCTTCTCGTTGAGGATCGCGAGCTTCGCGTTCACCGAACCGGCCGCGTCCATCACGCTGCGCATCGTCTCGCCCATCCGCGTGAGCCCGCTCTGGCTCACGCCCGCGAGCGTCGCCGACTGTTCGGCCACGCCGGCCACCTCGTTCATGGTGCGCAGCAGGTCGCGCGACGTCGCGAAGATCTCGCGCGAGGTCGCGCCGATCTCGGTCGTCGTCGCCGCGGTTTCGTTCGCGGTCGCCTGCTGTTCGCGCGACGTCGCCGCGATCTCGGCGACCGACGTCGTCACCTGCAGCGATGACTGCTGCGCGCGAGAGACGAGCTCGGTCAGCTCGTCGGCCATCCGGTTGAAGCCCGTCTCGAGCGTACCGAATTCGTCGCGGCGGCGCAGGTCGAGGCGACGCGTCAAGTTGCCGGTGCGCATCACGTCGTGCACCTCGACGAGCCGCGCCATCGGCACCGTGACCGAACGGAACAGCCCGTAGCCGAGCCCCAGCGCGGACAGCAGCACGATCGCCAGCGCCGTCGCGAGCACGACCTCGGTGTCCTGCACGGATTCGCGAATCAGCTTCGCCGACTGCTCGGCGAACTTGCGGTTTTCCTGCACCAGGATGTTCGCGTTGCGCACGACCTCGCTCCACGCCGGCAGCGCCTTCGCATAGGCGCCGACCGCGTCGTTGTGCGACGTGCGGCTCTGCTGCACCGCATCGTTCAGGAGCGGCAGGTAGCGGTCATAGGCGCCGCGGAAGGTCGCGAAGCGCTGCCGGTCGTCGTCGCGGAACGTCGTCGCCTGGTAGTCGACCGACAGCGCGTCGATCTCCTTCACCGCATCGGCGATCTTCGCGAGATCGCGATGCACGTTTTCAGGGTCGGTTTCGACGAAGATCGCCTGCTGCAGCAGCGTGAACGATTCGTTGACCGAACCGCGCAGCGACGACGCGAGGTACACGCCGGGCAGCGAGTCGCGCTCGATGCTGACGGCTTCGCTGTTGATCGCGCGCAGTCGCTCGTACGACACGCCGGCTGTCACCAGCATCAGCACGAACAGCACGCCGAAGCTGAGCAGGATGCGATTGCCGAGCGTCAGCCGGGCAGCGCCGATCGTCGGATGCAGGCTTTCATTGGTCGCGCGGGGCGTCACGGTGGCCATGTTCGTTATGGGCTTTCTAAAATCAGCGTTGAAAAAATCCGCGCCCGCCTGCGCGCCGGACGGCGCGCCACGAGCGCATCGGGGTCGGATGCGGAAGGCGCGGCGCCGGCAGGCCGCGCCGCGAAATCACCGCTCCGCTTGCACCGGCAGCCGAAGCGCGACCATGAAGCCGCGCGCCGTATTGCGCATCAGGATCTGGCCGCGATGCCGCGCCGCCGTCGCGCGGACGAACGCGAGCCCGAGGCCGAAGCCGCCGCGCGCCGCGCCATGCGCGGATTCCAGCTGCACGAACGACTCGGTCGCGGCCGTGCGCTGCTCCGGTGCGATGCCGGCGCCGGTATCCTCGACGCCGATCTGCCAGGCACCGTCCTCGCCGCTCAGCGTGCAGTGCACGTCCGTGCCGGCCGGGCCGTACTTCAGCCCGTTGTCGATCAGGTTCGCGACCGCGCGCGTGAGCATCATGCGGTCGCCCATCGTCACGCACTCGGTGTCGGGCACGTGCGCGACGACCCGGCTGCCGAGCCCGGCCGCCTTCTCCCAAAGCTGGTCGACGGCATCGACCACGATCTCGTTGAGGCTGACGACCTCGTGCGCGCGCCGCTCGGACTGCGCGCGGGTCAGGTGGATGAAGCCGTCGGCGAGCGCGAGCGCGCGCCGCGCATGGCCGGCGATGCGCTCCATGATCGCCGGCATGTCGCCGTGCTCGGTCCGGTAGACGTCGAGCAGCGCGAGGATCGACGTCTGCGGCGAACGCATGTCGTGCGACAGGAAATCGAGCGCCTCGTCGCGCTGCCGCGACATCAGGTACGAATTCGAGTGATAGCGGATCCGCGCGGTCAGCTCCATCGCGTCGGGGAGCTTCACCAGATAGTCGTTCGCGCCGGCGATGAAGGCCTCGCGCTTGACGATCGGCTCCTCCTTCGCGGACAGCACGATGATCGGCACGCGTGCGGTGCCGGCATCCGCGCGCCATGCGCGGACGAGATCGAGGCCGTCGATCTCCGGCATCACGAGATCCTGCAGGATGACCGTCGGCTTCACGTCGCGCGCGACCGCCATCGCCCGGTGCGCGTCGGTGCACACGTGCAGGTCGATGTCGTGTTCGCTGCGCAGCGCGCGACGGATCACCTCGCCGACGAACGGTTGATCGTCGACGAGAAGGACTGATAACCCCGATTCAAGACAATCCGAGGCATTATCACCGCTTGATTCTTTCATAAATACAGTTTCAAACGCCGAAACTCCAATCGATTCTTTCATAGGAGTTGTTTATCCGACTTGGACACTATCTCATTTTGGCGGTTGAAAACCCCACCCGATTTCGCCGATTTGGCCTGTCGGCACTGCTTTGCAGGGATCCGGACGTCGTTTTTTCCCCGTCGACGGCCGCATTACCTCCGCATTCTTTCTCTCAATAAAGATAACCGGCTGATTCTAAATGAAAATAGAACACAGCATCTATCTCCTTCGGTTCAGTTTTGCCAAATATTCAGAAAGAGCCGGAATCAGATAAATCGGATCATTTCCGGATTCGAAAGACGATAACGTTTGCGCGTTCGGCGCCATAAGGTTTGCATGCGCTGCAAGGCTGGCTGCCCAGCGCATTGGGGGCCGGATGAAAATGGGCCGGATCGGTGAGCGGGAGGAAGAAAAAAAACGCCGGGCGAGGATCGACCCGTGCGAACGGCGGGCCGGCACGAAGCCGGCCCGCGTGATGGTGGCGCGTAACCGCTTACCCGCGCCCGTGCTGCGCGGACACTTCCTGCAGGTCGAGGTCGCGTTCGAGCATGTGCAGCATCTCGTCGTGGATGCGGCCCGAACGGTGCAGGCGCAACAGCTCCGCGCGCCCGGCCTTGATCGCGGCCAGCACGACGTCGTAGTGCGCGGTGCGCACTTCCGGCGGGTACGCGGGCTCGTTCTTCGCCCGTTCGGTCAGTTCCGCGCGGTACGTGTATTGCTCGAGCAGGCGCGGATGGATCACGACCCCATTCTCGTCGCGCACGAGCGGCTGGATCGCCGCGAGCTGCGCGGCCTCGACGTACGCCCACGTCTGCGGCTCGGTCAGGTGATGTGCGGCGCGCTCTTCGCGCTGCGGCAGGCGCAGCAGCCGGATCAGCGGCCCGATCGTCGTGCCCTGCAGCAGTACCGTGACGAGGATCACCGCGAACGACGCGACCAGGATCACGTCGCGGCCGGGCATCGCCTCGGGCAGCGACAGCGCGATCGCCAGCGTGACGACGCCGCGCATCCCGGCCCAGCTCATGATCGTCGCGGCCTTCCAGTCGGGCGCGTCGCCGCGCCGCGCGATCCCGCGCACCGGCCACTTCAGCGCCTCGACCACGTAAATCCATACGAAGCGCGACACGATTACCGCCGCCAGCACCGCAAGCACCGGCGGCACCATCGTGCCGAGCACCTGCTCGAAGCCGCCGAGCCGGTGCATCGCGCCGCGCAGCGACAACCCGATCAGCACGAACACCATCGCCTCGAGCAGGAACACGATGACCTGCCAGAACGCGGTGCCGCGCGTGCGCACGGCCGCCGAGAACACCTCGTGCTGATGCCAGCCGATGATCATGCCGGCCGTGACGGTCGCGATCACGCCCGACACCTCGACCATTTCGCCCGCGATATACGCGATCCAGCCGGCGATTACCGCGACGGTGATCACCAGATAGTCGTCGTCGAGCAGCTTCAGGAACCACACGACGAGCGTGCCGACCACGAAGCCGACCACCAGGCCGCCGAGCCCGAGCTCCGCGAAGCGCACGACCGCATGCTCGAGGCTGAACGCGCCGGTCAGCGCGGCCGCGACGGCAAAGCGGAACAGCACGAGGCCGGCCGCGTCGTTCAGCAGGCTCTCCCCTTCGAGCAACACCATCAGCCGGCGCGGCAGCGCGACGCGTTCGAGCACGGCCTTCGCGGCAACCGCGTCGGGCGGCGACACGATCGCGCCGAGCGCGAAGCACGCGGCCCACGGCAGCGCCGGCGCCACCCAGTGCACGGCGAAGCCGACCGCGAACGTGGTGAACACGACCGCACCGATCGCAAGCAGCAGGATGCCGCCGACGTTGCGCTTGAACTCCTCCCACACGGAGAAATACGCGCCGTCCATCAGCAGCGGCGGCAGGAACACCAGCAGCACCAGTTCGGGATCGAGGTTGACCGGCGGCAGGCCGGGGATGAACGCGATGCCAATGCCGCCGATCAGCAGCGCGGCCGCGGGCGGCAGCCGCAGCCGCTTGGCGAGGTATTCGAGTGCGACGATCGCCAGGAATGACAACAAAACCAGCTTGAATGCCGCGACGGGAGACATGAATCGACCTCGTGAAGAATGAATTCGCGCTTTCCGGTGTCGTACCCCGGTCGGCAGTTTGGCGCGATTACATCACGATGCAATGCCCGCAGTCGAGCGCGTTGGGCCCCGCCGCGCGGTGCGGGCGCGATGCCGACTCGACGCCGGCCCGGTGCGCGCGTCGCCATGAAAAACGGCACGCGGGCCGGCACGATCGCCCGCCCGCGTGCCGTCGCGGCACCGCGCTGCCCGCCGGCGCGTCAGCGGCGCCGTACGACCATCAGCCGCAGCTCGGTCATGTCTTCAATCGCGTAGCGGATCCCTTCGCGGCCGAGGCCCGAATCCTTCACGCCGCCGTACGGCATGTTGTCGACGCGGAACGACGGCACATCGTTGATCACGACGCCACCGACTTCCAGCTCGTCCCACGCGCGCTGCGCGTGCGTGAGCGAATCGGTGAACACGCCGGCCTGGAGCCCGAAATCGCTGTCGTTCACGCGCGCGAGCGCGTCATCGAACCGGTCGAATTTCTCGAGGATCGCGACGGGGCCGAATGCCTCCTTGCGGTACAGGTCCTGCTCATGCCCGACGTTTTCCAGCAGCGTCGCCTCGAACATCGCGCCGTCGACCTTGCCGCCCGCGACGATCTTCGCGCCCGCCGCGACAGCCGCATCCATCCAGCCCGACAGCCGGCGCGATTCGGATTCGGAAATCATCGGGCCGACGAACGTCGACGGATCCTTCGGATCGCCCATCTTCAGCGAACGCGTCTTCGCGATCAGCTTCTCGCGCAGCGCGTCGTACAGATCGGCATGCACGAGGATCCGCTGCACGCCGATACAGCTCTGGCCCGACTGGTAGTACGCGCCGAACGCGAGACGCTCGACCACGTAGTCGAGCCGGTCGCGCTGGTCCGCATCGACGATCGCGGCCGCGTTGCCGCCGAGTTCCAGCACGACTTTCTTCTTGCCGGCCTTCTCCTTCAGCGCCCAGCCCACGGCCGGCGAGCCCGTGAACGACAGCAGCCTGAAACGCTCGTCGGTCGTGAACAGATCGGCGCCGTCGCGATGCGCGGGCAGCACCGAGAACGCGCCCTTCGGCAGGTCGGTTTCCGCGAGCACCTCGCCAATGATCAGCGCGCCGATCGGCGTGCGGCTCGCGGGCTTCAGCACGAACGGGCAGCCGGCCGCGAGCGCGGGCGCGACCTTGTGTGCGGCGAGGTTCAGCGGGAAGTTGAACGGCGAGATGAACGAGCACGGGCCGATCGGCACACGCTTCGTGTAGCCCGTATAGCCCTGCGCACGCGCGGAGATCTCGAGGTTGATGATCTCACCGTCGATGCGCACCGATTCCTCGGACGCGACGCGGAACGTGTCGATCAGCCGCGTCACCTCGCCCTTCGAATCGTTGATCGGCTTGCCAGCCTCGATGCACAGTGCCTCGGCCAGCTCGTCGAAGCGCTCGCGAAAACGCGCGACACAATGGTCGAGCACGGCCTGCCGCTTGTAGGCCGGCAGCTCGCGCATCGGCTTCGCGGCGTCGACCGCCGCACCGATCGCCTTGTCGATCGCCTTCGCGTCGGCCAGCGCGACGCGCGTCGCCACCTTGCCGCTGAACTTGTCCGTGACTTCCAGATCGGTGTTCGCGTAGACGGCTTCGTTGGCGAGGTAGTACGGATAGGTTTCCTTCAACATGGAACGACTCCTTCCTGTGAACGGGGAATTCAGAGTTGCGCCGACAGGCGCTTGATCTCGCGGTTCAGCACGCGCTCGTTGTCCGAGTAATCGATCGGCACGTCGATCACGTGCACGCCCGGCGACGAGAAGCACTCGCGCAGCAGCGGCTCGAGATCCTCGGCCGATTCGACGCGATGCCCGTGCGCGCCGTAGCTTTGCGCATACGACACGAAATCGGGGTTCTGCAGCGTCATCGCGAAATCGGGGAAGTTCATGTTCTCCTGCTTCCAGCGGATCATCCCGAACGCGTCGTCGCGCAGGATCATCACGACGAGGTCGAGCTTCAGCCGCACCGCCGTTTCAAGCTCCTGCGAATTCATCATGAAGCCGCCGTCGCCGCACACGGCGATCACCTTGCGCTGCGGATGCACGATCTTCGTCGCGATCGCCGACGGCAGGCCCGCGCCCATCGACGCGAGCGCGTTGTCGAGCAGCAGCGAGTTCGGCTCGTGCGCGCGCCAGTAGCGTGCGAACCAGATCTTGTACATCCCGTTGTCGAGACAGACGATCCCGTCGACCGGCAGCGCGTTGTACAGGTCGTTCACGATCCGCACCGGGTACATCGGGAAGCGCGGATCGTGCTGGCCCTTCTCCAGATGCGCGTCGAAATGCTCCTTGATCATCGCGAAGCGCGCGAAATCCCAGTGCGGCTGCGGCGCGATCGCCTCCGTCATCTGCCACACCGCGTTCGCGATGTCGCCGACCACCTCGATCTGCGGGAAATAGACGGGATCGACCTGCGCGCCGAGGAAGTTCACGTGGATCACGGTCTTGTCGTCCGCGCGCATGAAGAACGGCGGTTTCTCGATCACGTCGTGGCCGACGTTGATGATGCAGTCCGCATGCTCGATCGCTCGGTGCACGAAGTCGCCGTCGGACAGCGTCGCGTTGCCGAGCCACAGCGGGTGCGACTCGTCGATCACGCCCTTGCCCATCTGCGTCGTGAAGAATGGGATGCCGGTCTTGTCGACGAATTCGACGAGGATCTTGCGGGTGGTCTTGCGGTTGCCGCCCGCGCCGATCATCAGCAGCGGATGGCGCGCGGCCTGGATCGCGTCGACCGCGTGTGCGATCGCCTTCTCCTCGGCCACCGGCCGCCGGCTGTAGCTGCGCGGGATCGGCTTGCCGTCGCCCTCCTCGTGCGCGATATCTTCCGGCAGTTCGAGGTGCGCGGCGCCCGGGCGCTCTTCCTCCGCGCGGCGAAACGCCTCGCGCACGGCCGACGGGATGTTGCCGATCGACACGATCTGCCGCGTGAACTTCGTGAGCGGCTGCATCATGTCGACCACGTCGACGATCTGGAAGTGGCCCTGCTTGCTGGACTTGATCGGCTTCTGCCCGGTGATCATCAGCATCGGCATCCCGCCGAGCTGTGCATACGCGGCAGCCGTCACGAAGTTCGTGGCGCCGGGCCCGAGTGTCGCGAGACACACGCCGGTGCGGCCCGTCAGGCGGCCGTAGGTGGCGGCCATGAACCCGGCCGCCTGCTCGTGCCGGGTCAGCACGAGCTTGATCTTCGAGCGCCGCAGCGATTCGAGCAGATCGAGGTTTTCTTCGCCGGGAATGCCGAACACGTACTCGACGCCTTCGGCTTCCAGCGCCTTCACGAACAGATCCGATGCTTTCATGGGGGACTCTCGGTTGATGCCGCCTGCCCGGCATACGGACGCGCGGCGTACATGACGCGCGCCGGCCTACGGCACGCGGACGCTTTACCTACTGGACACAAACCACGGCACTGCCCGCCGCGCGACCTGCAACGCGCGGCGGTGCCTCCCGAGACAGGAGGACGAACGGACCCGCCCGCACGCGGCAAGCGCGCACGGGCAGCAAAGATGTTTTTGATTGTAGACGGATTCGGAAGATTTCGACTTCGGCCGAACGGCCATTCGGCACGCAAACGAAGCGGGCGGCCCTACTGTAGCGCCATGGAATTCAACACACCACACCTGTGAACCATGGTTGACACGCTGAAATTAATGCCCTACATTGCGCCTACGTACAGTATCCGGACCACCGACGTGTTCGACGCATGGTTCGCCGGCCTGCAGGATCGCGTCGCGAAGCGCCGCATCCAGGCGCGCATCGACCGCCTGTCGACGGGCAATCCGGGCGACTGGAAATCGGCCGGCTCGCCTGTCGTCGAAATGCGTATCGACCATGGCCCCGGCTATCGCGTCTACTACGTCCGGCGCGGCACGATCTGGGTCATCCTGCTCTGCGGCGGCGATAAATCGACGCAACAGGCCGACATACGCGCCGCGCACGCGATGCTGACGCATCTCGACATGGAGTGATCGATGGACAAAATCAGGACCCGGCCGTGGGATTCGGCCGACCATCTGAAGACCGAAGACGACATGGCCGACTACTTCGAAGCGTGCCTGCAAGAGGCGGGCGACGATCCGGCCTTCATCGCGCACGCGCTCGGCGTGATCGCACGCGCACGCGGCATGTCGCAGGTCGCGCGCGATGCGGGCCTGTCGCGCGAAGGGCTGTACAAGGCACTGTCGCACGACGGCAACCCGAGCTTCGGCACGATCTTGAAAGTCATCAAGGCGCTCGGCCTGCAACTGCACGGCTCGAAAGCGCACGCGTGATGCGCGGGCGCGCGGCATCGCGCCGTCCGCGCGCTATCCGTGGCCGCATCAATGCAGCCAGCCGGCCGCCCAGCGCGGCACCAACGACACCAGATACAATCCAAGCCCGATCAGCCCGCCGACCAGCGTGCCGTTGATGCAATAGATCGTCCGAATGGCATACCGAACCCGTAAAGGTAATGTGCGCCCCTATACTCGTCGTGATGACAGCAACCGGCCGGCATGCATTAGCGACACCTGTCATCACGCGATGATCTCACCAATTCCCTATCAGTCAGGATTCCTGTTGGTTATTTCACGCGGAGGCGCTTCGACGTACGCATCGTCGAAACCATTTCATCCTTATTGACGTATTACGTTAAACGTAATACCATGCCCGTAATAATCAGATCGTTCCGATGCAAAGATACTCGGTTGCTGTTTGCCGGAGAATTACCCAAGCGCTTCCGTACGATCGAAACCGTTGCTACCCGGAAACTGCAAATGGTCGCCGCCGCGAAAGAACTGCGTGACTTGCGGGCGCCGCCCGGCAACCGGCTCGAAGCGTTGCAAGGCGATCGGGAAGGTCAGCACAGCATTCGCATCAACGAACAATGGCGGATCTGTTTCGTATGGAGCGACGATGGCCCGACCCAGGTCGAGATCGTCGACTATCACTGACTGGAGCTTTGCATGCTCAAGAATGGAATGCGCCCGATTCATCCGGGCGAAGTCCTGCGGGAAGAATTCCTCGTTCCGCTGGAAATGAGCGTCAACGCACTGGCGCTCGCGTTGAACGTGCCGGCGACACGCTTGCACGAAATCGTCAAGGAACGGCGTGGAATCACGGCCGATACGGCTTACCGGCTCGCGCGCTATTTCGAGACGTCGCCGGAATTCTGGCTGAACCTGCAGACCGCTTACGATCTCAAGACACTGCCGACGCGCAGCGAAATCGACCGCAAGGTCGAACCGCGCGAGCGCACGCACGCGTAGGCACCTCGGCCGCCGTTCGCCGGGCCGGCTGCATCAATGCAGCCAGCCGGCCGCCCAGCGCGGCACCAACGACACCAGATACAACCCAAGCCCGATCAGCCCGCCGACCAGCGTGCCGTTGATGCGGATGTACTGCAGATCCTTGCCGATGTTCAGCTCGATCTGCCGCGACATTTCGCGTGCATCCCAGTTACGCACCGTGTCGCGGATGTGACGCATCAGGAAATCGGCGAAATCCGGCGCCATCTCGTGCACGGCCTTCTCGATATGCTCGTTCAGCGACGCGCGCAGCGCCGGGCTCTCCGCGAGCCGCGCGCCGAGCCAGCCGCCGAGCGTCGCGGCCTGGCGGTGCAATGCCGAATCGGCGCGAGCGAGATCGGCCTTCAGCCACGCGCGCAACTGGTCCCACAAGTCGCGCGCATACGTGTTGAACGCGTCGCCGTCGCGGATGTAGCGCTTGATCTCGTCGCCCTTTTCGATGAACGCGGGATCGTGCTTCAGCCGCTCGGTCAACCGCACGACCGTTCGGTCGAAGCGCTGCCGCAGTTCGTGCTCGGGGTCGGCCGCCACGCCTTCCAGCACGCGGCTCACCGCGCTCGCGAGCATTCGCGCACCGTTCTCGCCGAACCACTGTGTCGGCATGATCTTCTCGACCTTCGGGTACTGCGTCTTCAGCCACTCGACGATGAAGCCCGCGATCACCTCGCGATTCTCCTCCTTGTCGAGCACGTCGACCACCTGTTCGATCGCGTCGTCGAGCAACTGCTGGTGGCGGCCGTCCTTCGTCAGCGTGTCGAGGATCGCGCCGGCCGATTGCGACAGGTCGACCCGGTCGATTACCGCGCGGAACGCGTCGTGGACGAACGACTGGATCCGCGCATCGTCGGTCATGTCGAGCGCGAAGCTCATCAGCTTCGTTACGTAGCCGCCGAGCGCGTCGGTGTTCGCCGGCTCGCCGAGCCACGCACCGAGTTTCTGCGCGGGATCGTGCTGGCGGATCTGCGCGACGAGCGCATCGGGGCCGAGGAACTTCTCGCGCACGAACACCGCGAGGTTGTCGGCGATCTTGTCCTTGTTCTTCGGAATGATCTCGGTATGGCGCGACACGAACGGAATCGGCACGCGGCGAAACAGCGCGACAACCGCGAACCAGTCGGCGAGCGCGCCGACCATCGCGGCCTCGGCCACGGCCTTGAAGCCGTCGACCCACGGGCCGCGCGGCAGCAGGATCGTCGCGACGAACACCGCGACCGCGGCCAGCAGCAGCCACAGCGCGCGGCGCTTGCTTCGTTTCAGTTCGAGGGCTTTGTCTGGCGTCATGGCGGCACGCGAATCGGCGATGCCGCTAATATCCCCGATTTCGCACCGGCCGACAAACGCGCGGCATGATGCGCGACGGGCCCGCGCGACCGCCGCCGCGCATCACGTCACCCGCCACGTCGCGCAACCGCGCGGCCGGCGACAGGATTGCCGACGCAATCCGTCCGTCGCGCCGGCCATCCTCGCCGCGCCTGCCGCCGCTACAGAAACGTCTTCAGGTTCACCGCCGGATCGGCGAGTTTCAACGGATCGGGCACCGCCCCTGCCGCGATCAGCCGGCGCGATGCGCCGATGTCGCGCCCCAGGTTCGCCGCGGCTACCGCGACGATCTTGCCATCATCACCCAACCCGAACACCGTGAACGGCCCGCTCGCCGGATCGCCGCGCACGACGATCGTGCGTTCGCTGCCGAACAGCCCGAGCATCTGCAGGTTGCAGTCGTACTGATCGGACCACAGCCACGGCAGCTCGCCATAGGTTTCGTCGGCGCCGAGCAGGTTCGCGGCCGCGACGGCCGGCTGGTTTTCGGCAACCTGCCACGATTCGATCCGCACGTGACGCCCGAGCAACGGATTGAAGTGCATCGTCACCTCGCCCGTCGCGAAGATCGCGGAATCGGCCGTGCGGCAGCCGGCGTCGACACGTATCCCGTTGTCGATGTCGAGTCCGGCCGCCTGGGCAAGCTCGACGTTGGGCACCACGCCGATGCCGACCACGACGAGGTCGGCCTGCACGTCGCCGCGATCGGTCTCGACGATCGCGCCGCCGGCCGGCGCACGGCGAATCGCGCGCGGCAGCGTCGCCATCTGGAAGATCACGCCGCGCGCGTCGTGCAACTGACGCGCATACGCGCCGACGACTTCCGGCAACGCACGCTGCAGCAAGCGGGGTGCCGGATCGATCACCGTCACGTCGCAACCGAGCTGGCGCGCCGCGGCCGCGACCTCGAGGCCGATGAAGCCGCCACCGAGCACCGCGACGCCGCGGCCCGGAACAAGTTGCGCGCGCAACGCACGCGCATCGTCAACGGTGCGGACATAATGCGGCTCGACACCTTCGTCGATTGCCCCGCCGAACGTGCGCACCCGCGAGCCCGTCGCGAGCACGAGCCGCGCGTACGGCAACGTCGTGCCGTCGTCGAGGCTCACGCGCTGCGCATCGCGCTCGATCGTGTCGACCCGCGTGCCGAGCCGCAGCTCGATACGCTGCGCGTCGTACCACGCCGCATCGCGAATGAACGCGCGCTGCTCGCCGCCATCGCTCAGCAGCGCATCCTTCGACAGCGCGGGCCGGTCGTACGGCAGCTCGCGCTCCGCGCCGATCATCACGATGCGCGCCGCGGCGTCGCGTTCGCGCAGCGCTTCGGCCGTGCGACGCGCCGCGTGACCCGCGCCGACGATCACGAACGGGTCAGCCGACATTGACTTCCACCTGCCCGTCGACGATCCGGATCGGATAGGTCCGCACCGGCTCCGTGATCGGCGCGCATTTCGGCGCGCCGGTGCGGATGTCGATCAGCCCCTGGTGCAGCGGGCATTCGACGCAACCGTCCTCCACATAACCTTCGGACAGCCGCGCATGGCCGTGCGTGCAGAGGTCGTGCATCGCGAACAGTTCGTCGCCGATCCGGAACACGGCGATCGGCTTCTGGCCGGCGACGCGCGCCGCCGGTTCGTCTTCGGAGAATTCGTCGAAAGTGCCGAGCGGATGCCACTCGGTCAGCGTTGCTTCGGTCATGTCGGTTCCTTGCTTCGTCAGATCGGGGTGGCGAGCAGCGTCTGCACGCGCGACGTGTCGTAGATCACCCGCTTGGTCTTGTAGCGCAGCCCGTCGGGCGTGCGCACGACCGTGTCGTAGTACTTGCCGGCCTGGTACACGTTCGATTCGCCGTTGCTGCGCGTCTGCACGACGACGTAGTTGCTCTCGGTGTCGATCTCGCCGTCGCGTTCGGCGACGATCGTCAGGCCCGACGTCATGTGCCGGTACGTGTGCTCTTCATAGATGTTCGCGTGCCGCAGCGACACCACGCGGTCGCGCAGCATCCGCTGGTTCGTACAGTGGACGATCCCGACCGGCAGCCCGAGGTCGGCGTTTTCCTTCGGCACGATTTCGTACAGGCAGTCCTCGGTGAACATCTCCGGCCACTGCTCGATCCGGTCGTTGTCGAGATGGCTGATGTAGCGGTTCTGCAGCATGTAAATCTCGAACCACGTCTTCATGTCTTCCGTCATTTCGCGCTCCCGCTTCAATAGCCCATCAGCTTCTGGTAGCCGACCCAGAACTTGCGGATCAGGCTTTCGGTGATTACCGTGTCCTGCTGGTCCGGATTGCCGCGCGACATCTCGATCACCGACGTCGCGTCGCCGTCGCGCACCGTGCCGCGCTGCACGAGCTCGGTCGCCTCCGTGTCTTCCATCGAGATGTAGCCGGCCGGCCCGACGAGGTTCGCCTGCTTGATGCGCAGCGCGCGCAGCTCGGGCGTGTCGTCCGCGTAGCCGAAGAAGTGGAAGATCAGCTCGAAGTTGTCCGGGCCCTTCGGCAGGATCTGGCGCGCGACCAGCGTGTTGTGGATCTGCTGGATCACGAGCTGCGGGAAGATCGGCTGGATATGGTTCGTGCAGTCCTCGTCGTATTCCGAGACGAGATCGAGGATCGATTCGTCCTCGAGGTGGAAACCTTCGTCGAACGAGCGGATGTTCTGCTGCTTGTACGCGGCCGACGTGTCGTCGTTCGTCTTCGTCACCGTGATGATGCTGTGCAGCCCGTGGTTCGCGTCCGGAATCGAGCGCGCCTTCATCCCGACGCGGAAGATGTTGAAGGTCGTATGGAACAGGTGCAGCATGCTCGCGTGATACGGATCCTTCACGTTCTCCATGTACAGCTTCCAGTTCGACTTCGAATACTGGCGCGTGCAGCCGAGATACTCGATCGGCTTGTGGAAGATCCGGTTGATCCACGGGCGCATCTGCTCGCCGAGATAGTCGGGCAGCGGCATCACTTCATCGCTGAACGTCGCGAACACCAGCCCGTGATAGCTGTCGACGCGCAGCTTGCGCAGCCCGTGCTGCTTCGGGTCGAAATCGGCGGGCATCCCCGACATCCCCTTCTGGCCGCGCCGGAACGGCACGCCGAGCAGGTTGCCCTGGTTGTCGAAGCTCCACTGGTGATAGACGCAGGTGTGCGAGCTCGCGTTGCCGCGCGACTTGCGGCACACCTGCGCGCCGCGGTGCGCGCAACGGTTCACCCAGGCGGACAGCGTGCCGTCCTCGGTGCGCGTGACGACCACCGGCGTGTCGCCGACGAACGTGCTCTTGAAGTCGCCGGCGTTCGGGATTTCCGCTTCCAGCGCGACGAAGTTCCACGTCGGCCCGCGGAAGATGCGCTCCTGCTCGCGCTCGTAGACCGCTTGTGAGCTGAACACCTTGTATGGCACGCGCGAGCCGTCGTCGTGCGGAAAGGTCACGTCGGATGCATCGCCGCGGGCGGCGAATACGACGGGCGATTCTGTCTGCTCCATGTCGGACTCCTTGTCGATCTGTTTCGTTGAATGCATGGAGCCCATTTTTGAAAAGCTAATATTCGCCGTCTATCCGGAAAGTGCGATTGCGGCGGTGCAATATCCACTTTCGGCGGATTTCTGAGCTAGCATGGCGGCACACACGATGCCTCGTCCGATTACGACCCATTCGTCGGATCGAAACGCGGCGTCCCCAATTAGGCTGATGCCCATGTCCCCAACGTCGTTCGAGCCGCTCGCGCTGCGCGCGCACCGGCTGTTCGAATCCCGCGATCTCGACGAGACGCGCGAGCGGATCTCGCGCGTGATGCAGCCGCATGCGCTGCTGCCGAACGGACGCGTGCACGGTGCGTCGCACATGGATTTCGTCAAGCTCGGCGGGCTCGGGATCGGCACGATCGCGTTCGGCGACGCGATGCGCGTGCAGGTCGACGCGGTCGACGGTTATTACCTGCTGATGTTCTGCCTGTCCGGCCAGGCCGAGGTGCGCGCGATGGGGCGGCAGCTCGGCGTCGACGGCCAGACCGGCGTGCTGTGCGCGCCCGGCGAACGCTTCGACGCGGTACTGTCGGCCGATTGCGAGCAGTTCGTGCTGCGCATCGATGCGGCAACCGTCGGCTCGCTGACCGGCGACCCGCGCGCGACGCTCGACCCCGTGCTGCACATCAGCGACGCCGCGCTCTCCGCGTGGCGTCAGCAACTGATGCTCGTCGCACGCTCCCCCGAACTGCTCGAACGCGCGAACGCGAACCCGCGCGTTGCGTCGCAACTCGAGCATCTGCTGATCGACCTGCTGATCGAAGGCCATCCGCCGTCCGTGCTGCGCGCGTCGCACCGCGACCCGGCACCGGGCTTCGTGCGGCGCGCGCAGGAGTTCGTGAACGCGCACTACGCGCAGCCGCTGCAGCTCGCCGATATCGTCCAGGCCGCCAACGTGCCCGAACGGACACTGCGCGACGCCTTCCTGCAGTTCCGCGGGATGAGCCCGATGCAATACCTGCGCGCGACGCGGCTCGACCATGCGCGCGAGTTGCTGCGCGGCACGGCGTCCGACCGGCGGATCGCCGATGTCGCGCTCGATTGCGGGTTTACGCACCTCGGCCGGTTCGCGATCGCGTACCGGGAAAAGTTCGGCGAATCGCCGTCGGAGACGCTCGACGGGAAGCGTTAGCCGTCGTCAGACTGGCGCATCCGGAAGCCTGCCGGCTGGCCTCGAGATGGGACGAAATGGCATCGGATCGCGCCGCCCTCTCCGAATTCGCCCGGGCGCGCGAAAACAGACCGTTAGTTGCGATTCATAGCACGAACGACCGCCCTTACGCCCCCGGCACGATCATCTCCCGCGCGATCGCGCAGAACGCGGCCGTCGCCGCGCTTTCGCCGTGCAGCCGGCGGCTCATGATGATCGGCGACGTCGCGGCCGGTTCCGGCAAGCGCCGGTAGACGACACCCTTCACACGCACGCCCTCCACGCTCTCCGGCACCAGCGACACGCCGACCTGCGCGGCCACGAGCCCGAGCGCCGTCTGCAATTCGCGCACCTCATGAACGGCGGCCGGCACCAGCGCACCGTCGCGCAGCGCGGAGAGCTGCTGATCGGCGAAGCTCGGCCGCGGCGTGCTCGGATAGACGATCAGCGTCTCGTTCGCGATATCCGCGAGCGTCAGCGGCCGGGCCGGATCGGCAAGCGGATGCCCGACCGGCAGCGCCGCGATCAGCTTTTCCTCGATCAACGCCTCGCGCACGACCTGGTCGTCGTCGAAACGCAAGCGGCCGAACCCCACGTCGATCCGCCCGCCCTTCAAAGCGCCGAGCTGTTCGAGCGTGAACATTTCGATCAGCGACAACTCGACGTCAGGCTGCGCCTCGCGAAACGCGCGGATCACGTCCGGCAGCGCGCCGTACAGCGTCGACGGCACGAAGCCGATCACGATCCGTTCCGACGACTGCGCGAGCCGCCGCGTCAGCGGGCCGAGCTCGTCGGCCTGGTCGACGAGGCGCTTCGCCTGCGCATAGAACACACGCCCCGCATCCGTCAGCTTCAGCGGCCGCGCGCCGCGCTCGAACAGCGGCAGCCCGATCTCGTCCTCGATCGCCTGGAGCTGGCGGCTCAGCGGCGGCTGCGTCATGTGCAGCCGCTCGGCCGCCCGCGTGATGTTCATTTCCTCGGCGACGGCGATGAAGTAGCGGAGCTGACGCAATTCCATTTCATGCCTCAAAGGTATGGAAGTAGTCGGAAAGAGTGTTGGACGACGCGGGGCGGGAATTCCTACCATGTGCACCAACAGGAGGAATCGCATGATAGCAACTGCCGCCACCATCGAACGCATCGAGACGTTGCTCGTCGACGTGCCGACGATCAGGCCCCACAAATTGTCGGTCGCCACGATGAATTGCCAGACGCTCGTACTGGTCCGAGTTCGATGCACGGACGGTATCGAAGGTGTCGGCGAAGCGACGACCATCGGCGGTCTCGCGTACGGCGAGGAGAGCCCCGAGAGCATCAAGGTCAACATCGACACCTACTTCGCGCCGCTGCTGCAGGGCATGGACGCGACGCGCCCGGGCGCCGCGATGGCGCGTGCGCGCAAGCTGTTCCAGGGCAACCGCTTCGCGAAGTGCGCGCTCGAAACCGCGTTGTTCGATGCGCAGGCGCGTCGTCTCGGCGTGCCGCTGTCCGAGTTGTTCGGTGGCCGCAGGACCGATGCGGTCGATGTCGCATGGACGCTCGCGAGCGGCGACACGCAGCGCGACATCGCGGAAGCCGAAGCGATGCTCGACGCGCGCCGCCATCGCGCATTCAAGCTGAAGATCGGCTCGAACGCGGTTGCCGACGACGTCGCGCACGTGATCGCGATCAAGCGCGCGCTCGGCGAGCGCGGCGATGTGCGCGTCGACGTGAACCAGGCGTGGACCGAAACCGATGCGATCCGGGCCGGCGCGCGGTTCGCGGAAGCCGGCGTGAGCCTCGTCGAGCAGCCGATCGCCGCGACCAACCGCGCGGGACTGAAACGTCTCACGCAGCTCGCACAGGTGCCGATCATGGCCGACGAAGCGCTGCATGGTCCGGTCGATGCATTCGCGCTCGCGCAGGAACGCGCGGCCGACGTGTTCGCGGTGAAGATCGCCCAATCGGGCGGCCTGCAGGGCGCGGCGAGCGTCGCGTCGATCGCGACGGCGGCCGGCATCGAACTGTATGGCGGCACGATGCTCGAGGGCGCGGCCGGCACGATGGCGTCCGCGCAACTGTTCAGCACGTTCGACTCGCTGAAATGGGGCACCGAGCTGTTCGGGCCGCTGCTGCTCACCGAGGAAATCCTCATCGAGCCGCTGCGTTACCAGGATTTCAAGCTGCACCTGCCGGCGACGCCCGGCCTCGGCATCACCTTCGACTGGGCCCGTATCGAACGGATGCGACGCGACGCCCGCTGATCCCCACACGACAACCGAAACCGGAGACACAGATGAACAAGCAAGCCATCGACGCACTGCTGAAAACCTTCGACGACGCCGCCGAGAAACCCGGCAACCCGCGCGTGCGCGCGATCGTCAACCGGATCGTGAAGGACATCTGCTACACGATCGAGGATTTCGACGTGCAGCCGAGCGAGTTCTGGACGGCGCTCAACTACCTGAACGAAGCCGGCCGGGAATTCGGGCTGATCGCCGCGGGCCTCGGCCTCGAGCGTTTCCTCGACGTGCGGATGGACGAGGCCGAGGAGAAGGCCGGCATCCAGGGCGGCACGCCGCGCACGATCGAAGGGCCGCTGTATGTCGCCGGTGCGCCGGAATCGGTCGGCCATGCGCGCCTCGACGACGGCAACGATCCGGGCCAGACGCTCATCATGCGCGGCCAGGTGCTCGGCAAGGACGGCGCGCCGCTCGCGAATGCGCTCGTCGAGGTATGGCACGCGAACCATCTCGGTAACTACTCGTACTTCGATCAATCGCAGCCCGCGTTCAACCTGCGCCGCTCGATCCGCACCGATGCCGAAGGCCGCTACAGCTTCCGCAGCGTGCTGCCGGTCGGCTACAGCGTGCCGCGGGGCAGCAAGACCGAGCAGCTGCTCGACCAGCTCGGCCGCCACGGCCATCGTCCCGCGCACATTCACTTCTTCGTTTCGGCGGACGGTTATCGTAAGCTGACGACGCAGATCAACATCGAAGGCGATCCGCACATCTGGGACGACTTCGCATTCGCGACCCGCGAAGGGCTGATCCCGAAGGTCAAGCAGGCCGAAGGCGCGGAAGGCAAGCCGTACGGTGTCGACGGGCAGTTCGCGCTGATCGACTTCGATTTCTCGCTGCTCAAGGAAAAGCAGGACGTGCCGGCGAGCGAAGTCGAGCGGGCCCGCGCGCAGGCCTGAGCGGCCTCCCCGTTCGACGAATCGATAACGCAAGGAGTGCAGGATGCTGTTTCATGTGGAAATGACGGTCCGTCTGCCGGCGGACATGGATCCGGTCAAGGCGGCGACGCTGAAGGCGGAAGAGAAGGCGATGTGCCAGCGGCTGATGAACGAAGGAATCTGGCGACATCTGTGGCGGATCGCGGGGCGCTATGCGAACGTCAGCATTTTCGATGTCGACAGCGTGCAGCAGTTGCATGATCTGCTCAGCCAGCTGCCGCTGTTTCCGTATATGGAGCTCGAGGTGCGGGCGCTGTGCCGGCATCCGTCTTCGGTGCGGGAAGACGATCGCTGAGCGAGGGGTCGACGAGGCTGCAGCCAGGCGGCCTCGGCCACTGACGACACGGGCGGCCTGCGATTGCATCGCGGGTCGCCCGTTTCACATCGTCATCCGCAGCATCGGATCTTGCCGCCGCGCACGCACGAGCCCGGCCGTTGCCGAGATGATTATTTCTGCGCATCCATCTTGTCGGCGACGTCGTCGCCGTACACCTTCGCGACGCGTCGTGCGACGATCGCCTGCATCAGCGTCTTGTCGAAATCGTCGGCGGCCTTCCAGCCGCTGCCGTCCTTGACGAACGTGAAATCGCCTTTCAACTGCAGCATCGACGGCGCGCCGATCGCGCCGAGCAGCCTGTCGCGATAGTCGATCAGCAGCGGACACGACACATGGTCGCCGTCGATCTGCCTGCAATCGGCGGCCGGCATGACGCCCAGCACGCTGCGCGTCAGCGTCGTCGGCTCGTCATCGCCCGGCATCGGCTTGCCATAGCTCGGCGAGCGCTCCGACACGCTCTTGTCGAGTTGCGCGACACCCGCCATGAACGTGGTGCCGATCACGTCGCGCCCGAGCGGTGCGCCGAGTTTCGGATTGAGACCCTGTGCGCTGTAGCGGGCCGTCACGTATTCGGAAGGGAACGTCTGCACGACGAAGGTGCTCTTGTCCTTGTCGTCCTGCCGGACCACGTAACCGAACGTCGTATGCTCGTCGGCGACACTCAGGTCCGCCAGGCAGCCGCGCGAGCGATTGGCCTCGTCGTAGCCGACTTCCCGGTGGTTGCTGACCCGCGGAAAGGTCGTACTGCCCTGGTCAAGCATCTGCATCGGGTTCTTGCGCATCATGTCCATGCGCGCGTCGAACATCAGCGACGACAGCGTCTTGACCGTGCTCGACGTGCCGCACGCGGGTGTCGACGCGGGCCACAACAGGTAGGCGCCCACCGCCAGCGCAACGGCCAGGCCGCCGACGCCAATCAGCGCCTGTTTCCGCTTCTGCTCGCGCTGGATCGATGCGACCGTTTCGTTCAGACGCTGTTCGAAGCGCGGCGGATCGATCTCCTCCAGCAATTTCATCAGGATGAGTTTCGCGCGAACGTCCGAGAAATGGCCGTCGAGCAGTTCCTGCGTCGCCTTCGCCTCCGCCTCGGATGTCGTGTAGCCCTCGGCGATCAGCCAGTCGAGCAGCGTGCGCGCGGAATCGGTGTCGGGCAGCTCGGCCGGTGCGTCCTTCAGACGCTGCGTGACGCGCGCCGCCTGCTCCTCCGTAAGATAACCGCCGGCTTCGAGTGCGATCAGCAGGCTGGCGCGATCGTCGTCGGTCGAATCCGGGGGGCCCGCTTGTTCGAAAGACATGATTGTTGTTCTCCGTCGAGACCGATTCGCTGCGCGGGCACGCAGCCTCGCACCGCCGATTACGCAGACGAATCGCGTCGATCTCCGGAAACTACTTGAATCGGCCGCACGTGTCGATAAGTTCGTGCCCCGCTTTAGCGCGGCCGGTCATCTCGTTCATGCTTGCCGCGCACGATCAGCTCATGTGCGCAAGATGCGCCGCAAACCCCACCCTCCCCGGCGCAATCTCGTCCTTCAACGTCAGCGCCGGAATCTCGTAGTCGCCCGCGTTCTGCCGCCGGAACGGAATCGGCTGCGTGGTCCACAGATCGTCGAGACGCCTGCCGAGCGCCGCGCGCGTTTCCTCGAAGCGCGCTTCGTTCATCTTTCCCGTCCGGTAGATCACGAACGGCGGCAACACGTCGAAACCCGGGTAATACAGCATCCCGTGCTGGATCGGGAACAGCACGTCGTCGATCGGCCCGTTGATGCCGCGCAGGCTGTAGTGCGACTCCCACCCGCCCGCCGTGACGATCACCATCGCCCGCTTGCCGGCCAGCGACCCTTCGCCGTAGCGGTTGCCCCAGCGCGTGTCCGAATGCTCGCCGACGCCGTACGCAAAGCCGTACGCGTACACACGCTCGACCCAGCCCTTCATGATCGCCGGCATCGAGAACCACCACAGCGGAAACTGCAGGATCACCGCGTCTGCCCACTTCAGCTTGCCCTGCTCGCGCGCGATGTCCTCGCGCTGCGTGCCGGTCGCGAACGCATGCTTCGAGTCGAGCGACGGATTGAAACGCGCACCGGCCTCGCGATCGGTCACGTCGTTCGCGTCGATTGCCGCCTTCCAGTTCATCGCATACAGGTCGCTCACCTGCACCGTGTGGCCGGTCGCTTCAAGATGCTCGACGGCGAAGTCGCGCAGCGCGCCGTTCAGCGAACGCGGTTCGGGATGGGCATAAACGATCAGCACATTCATGTTCGTCACTCCGTTGATTGAATGACTGCAGGATGCCGCTTTCGAAGGTATATTTGAAATGAATTCCTGATATTCCAGGTATAGCCATGAATAATCTCAGACGGCTCGATCTGAACCTGCTCGTCACGCTGGACGTGCTGCTCGCCGAGCACAACGTCACGCGCGCGGCCGAGAAGCTGAATATGTCGCAGCCGTCGGTCAGCGTGCAGTTGCAGAAACTGCGCGACCTGTTCGGCGATCCGCTGCTGTTGCCGGGGCCGCGCGGGATGCGGCCGACCGCGCGCGCGGAAGCGCTGCGCGAGCCGGTGCGGGACGCGCTGGAAGCCGTCGAACGCGCGGTGAGCCCCGCCGCGCCATTCGATCCCGCGACCGCGACGCACACGTGGCGCGTGGCCGCGACCGACTACGGCGAATCGACGATCGTGCTGCCCGCGCTGAATACGTTGCGGTCGTCCGCCCCTGGCACGCGGCTGGCCGTCGTCGAGCTCGTACCGCCGCGCATCGAACAGGACGCGGAGCGCAACGGCATCGACCTCGCCTTCCATACGACCGAGGGCTCGCCGGCCGGCATGCGGCGCCTGCCGCTATTCGCCGAGCGTTACGTGCTCATCGGCCGTAACGATCATCCGAAATTGAAGCGGCGCCCCACGCTCGCGCAGTTCAGCACGTTCGAACACGTGATCGTGTCGCCCGACGGCGGCGGCTTCTTCGGCGTGACGGACGAAGCGCTCGCGAAAGTCGGCGCCACGCGGCGCGTCGTGCTGTCCGTGCCGCATTTCCTGTTCGTGATGTCGGCCGTTGCCAGCACCGATCTCGTCGCGATGCTGCCCGAGCGGCTGGTGCGCGACGTGCCCGCGCTGCGTGTGGTGGAAGCGCCGGTCGAGGTGCCCGGCTACGAAATGTCGATGCTGTGGCACGAACGCGTGCATCGCGATCCGGCGCATCGGTGGCTGCGGGAGACGATTGCGGCATCGGTATAAGCCTACGACGGCGGCCGGATTCGGCACGGCGGGGAACGGCGTGCCGGATGGCGCCCGATTGCCGGTTTCGGTCGCCTTCGCCAGGGCCGCCCGGCCCTGCCGCAAGATTCTTCATTCGGGACTTGAAACCGCCTCGAACACTGTATATATTTACAGTGCTTTTGCACCATTTGACCCGAATTCCGTCACCCATCGACGGACGGATTTTTGTGAGGCGACCATGTTCCAGTCATCCGCATTCGATCCCGAGCAACCCGGTTTCAACCCGATCCACTTCGAGCGCGCCGCGCGACAGGCGGTCGTCGATCTTCAACGCGTCGTCGGCGCCCCCGCGCAGCGGGCGCTCGGCCTGAAGCGGCGCAGCCATCCGGCCGCGGTCCGCACGATGAGCTGGCAGGCGCTGTTGAATGTCGAGGAGCTTGCGTTCTCGAACCCCGGTTTCCTGAACCGCAACGATCCGACCGTCGTCGATGCATTCATCCGGCTGCGCGACAGCCGAATGGTCGCGGCAGACATCGAGGAAGCCGTCGACTGGAAGCGCGACGACGACGATCTACCGGCCGTCTATCTGATCGTCAAGGCAATGCTCGAAGCGGAAGAGACAGAAGCACAGCGCGTCGAGATGGAATGACCCCGGCGGCCGGCGCGGCCTTCCGGTCAGGCCGCGCCGGCGCAAGCGCCGAATCCCGGGACAACGCATGCCATCGCGGCCACGCGCAGCCGCGCCATCGGGCAATCTAGCAATCAGAGCCGCGCCGCGAGCCGCGAACCCTGATCGATCGCGCGCTTCGCATCGAGTTCGGCGGCCAGTTCCGCGCCGCCGATCAGGTGCACCGAGCGCCCGGCCGCCTGCAGCGGCGCGAGCAGCGCGCGCTGCGGCTCCTGCCCCGTGCAGAGCACGATCGTGTCGGCTTCGATCAGCTCGTGATCGGTGCGCTGCTCGCCGTACGACACGTGCAGCCCACGCGCATCGATCCGCTCGTAGTTCACGCCGCCGATCATCTTCACCTGCTTCATCTTCAGCGTCGCGCGGTGGATCCAGCCGGTCGTCTTGCCAAGCCCCTTGCCGAGCGGCGCGGCCTTGCGCTGCAGCAGCGTCACTTCACGCGCGGGCGCCGCAACCTGCGCACGCATCACGCCGCCGCGCGTCGCGGCCGGGTCGGTCACGCCCCACTCGGCCTTCCACTCTTCCAGGTCGAGCGCCGGCGACTCGCCGTCCTGCACCAGATACTCGGCGACATCGAAGCCGATCCCGCCCGCGCCAACTACCGCGACCCGCCGGCCGACCGGCTGCTTGCCCGCGAGCACGTCGATATAGCTCAGCACGTTCGGCCCGTCCTGCCCGGGGATCTTCGGGTCGCGCGGCGCCACGCCGGTCGCGAGCACGATCTCGTCGTAGCCGCCGGCGATCAGGTCGCTCGCGTCGACACGGCGATTCAGGTGCAGGTTCACGCCGGTCAGCTCGACCTGGCGGCCGAAGTAGCGCAACGCTTCATGAAACTCTTCCTTGCCCGGCACCTGCTTCGCCATGTTGAACTGGCCGCCGATCTCGGCTGCGCCGTCGAACAGGTCGACATGATGGCCGCGCTGCGCGAGCACGGTCGAGCACGCGAGCCCGGCCGGCCCCGCGCCGACCACGGCGATGCGCTTCGGCTGCTGCGCGGGCGCATAGTTCAGTTCCGTCTCGTGGCACGCGCGCGGATTCAGCAAGCACGACGCGATCTTGTTCTTGAACGCGTGATCGAGACACGCCTGGTTACAGCCGATGCAGGTGTTGATCTCGTCGGCGCGGCCCTGCGCGGCCTTGACGACGAACTCGGCGTCCGCGAGCAGCGGGCGCGCCATCGACACCATGTCCGCACAGCCGTCCGCGAGAATCTGCTCGGCCACCTCGGGCCGGTTGATCCGGTTGGTCGTCACGAGCGGAATACCGACCTCGCCCTTCATCTTTTTCGTGACCCAGGCGAATGCGCCGCGCGGCACCGACGTCGCGATCGTCGGCACGCGCGCCTCGTGCCAGCCGATCCCCGTGTTGATGATGGTCGCGCCCGCGCGCTCGACGGCCTTCGCGAGCTGCACGGTCTCGTTCCAGTCGCTGCCGTCCGGAATCAGGTCGAGCATCGACAGCCGGTAGATCAGGATGAAATCGCGGCCGACCGCTTCGCGCGTGCGCTCGATGATCTCGATCGGCAGCCGGATGCGGTTCTCGTACGAACCGCCCCACTGGTCGGTGCGCTTGTTCGTATGCATCGAGATGAACTGGTTGATCAGGTAACCCTCGGAGCCCATGATCTCGACGCCGTCGTAGCCGGCTTCGCGCGCGAGCTGCGCGCAGCGGACGAACGCGCGAATCTGCCGCTCGATGCCGCGCGCGCTCAGTTCATGCGGCGCGAACGGCGAGATCGGCGACTTGATCTTCGACGGCGCGACCGCGAACGGGTGATAACCGTAACGGCCCGTATGCAGGATCTGCAGCGCGATCTTGCCGTCGTCGGCATGCACGGCATCGGTGATCACGCGATGCCGCCGCGCGGCGCCCGACGTCATCAGCGTGCCGCCGAACGGCTTGGTCCAGCCGGCCACGTTCGGCGCGAAGCCGCCCGTCACGATCAGGCCGACGCCGCCGCGCGCGCGTTCGGCGAAATATTCGGCGAGCCGCGGCAGCGTCTTGCGGCTGTCCTCGAGGCCCGTGTGCATCGAGCCCATCAGCACGCGGTTCTTCAGCGTCGTGAAGCCGAGATCGAGCGGCGCGAGCAGGTGGGGAAAGGTTGTCGTCATGATGATCCTGCCTGATAAGCGATGCCTGCCATCGTAGGCGCGCGCCGCCTTGAACGTGAGGGGGCAAACAGCCATAATGCTTGTCATTTCCGGCCAAAACGACATGACCTCCCCACTCGCCAAGGACCGCCTCGGGCTGCGCCGGCCGACGATTCCGGTCGCCTATACGCGACTGCTGCTGCAGGCGCTGGCCGCGCGCGGCGTCGATCTGGCCGCGGTGCGCGCCGGCACGGGCCTGCGCGACGCGGTGCTGGCCGAACCGGACGCGCGCGTCGCGCCGTCGCAATGGGGGCGGCTCGTGCTCAACGCGATCGAGATCGGCGGCGATCCGGGCATCGGGCTCGCGTTCGGGCTGCTGCTGAAGCCGACCGTGCATGGCTTTCTCGGCTACGCGACGCTGACCGCGCGGGACATCCGCGAAGCGCTGTCGGTCACGCAGCGCTACTTCCGGATGCGCAACCGTCAATATCGCCTGACCTACGCGGAGGACGAACGCGGCGCGACGCTCGAACTGCACGGCGTGCAGGCCAGCCCGGTGCTGCAGCATCACGTGATGTTCGAGTTCGTGCTGACGGGGCTCGCGCAGAACATCTCGCAATGGGCCGGGCGCGCGTCGCCGCCGATCGCGCTGCGGTTCGTGTGGCCGGAACCCGCGTATTTCGCGCGCTATCGCGACCAGTTGCCGCCGGTCGAATTCGGCTGCGCCGCCAACGCGCTGTGGGTCGCGCGGGATGTGCTCGACTGGCCGCTGCCGCTCGCCGACGAAGTCGCGCACCGGCAGGCGCTCGTTCAGGTCGAGCGCGAATATGCGCAGGTGCGTCAGGAGGAAGGCGATCTGGTCGAGCGCGTGCGCGCGGAGCTGGCGCGCCGAGCCGGCGATTACCCCGGGCCGGAGACGCTCGCCGACGCGCTGCTCGTCTCGACGCGCACGCTGCGGCGGCGGCTCGAGGAAGCCGGTTCGAGCTACCGGCAATTGCTCGACGAGGCGCGGTTTCGCGACGCGAAGCAGTTGCTCGCCGCGTCGGATCTCGACCTGAAGACGATCGCCGAGCGGCTGCAATTCACCGACCCGGCGAATTTCACGCGCGCGTTCCGGCGCTGGGCCGGGCTGACGCCGAGTGGGTATCGGGAAGCGGCGGCGGGCGTGACCGTGTCGGCGGCGACCAAAGCCCCGGTGCGCGAATAACGCAGCGCCGTCGGCGGCAGGATACGGCTTGCTGCTGCGCGCGGACTTCAGCATCGCGGCCGCCGCCGGATCGCATGGATCAGGAGCGGAGGGCTCGCCATCGCGCGCTGCGACGCGGCCGCCCAAAAGCAGCGGAACCTGTCGCTGCTTGCGTCGGCGTCGAGCCTGTTTGCGTTAAGTCAACCTTCCCTGTCGCAATCAAATCCCGGTTGCCCCCTGCCCACTAGAATCACCGCCGCGACATCAGGCGGCGTCGACCAGATGCACTGCATCTCCCCGGACGTCACGGGAAAATCTGCCTGGCGTCCTCACGGCTCGATGCGCTCAAAACTCGGGCTTCCATCAGGTCCGGTACGACTCGGATCGGTCCAAGCACTCGACTCGCCCTCCTATTCACACCTCTGGCGGCCCATACAGGTAGTAGTCCTTCAGCAGACGCTCTTGCACCCAGACTTACGCCCGCGTTTACCAACTACCCCGTTCGGCGGCCATTGTTTAGTAAAACAAGCTAAAAATTAGGGAGCCATCTGATAGCAATCCGACACACAGGGCGGTAATATTTCGTAACATTGAGTAATAGACTACTAATTCTAAAGAGGAGACCAACAGTGACAAGCAACACACGCTGGATCGCGACCGCAGTCGCGGTCACCCTGTTGAACGCCGGTTGCGGCGGTGATGCAGCTGACGGGACGGCTGCGGATCACACCCCGATGTACCCCCGTCCGGCGCAGCCAGTCACTGATTTTCAGTTGACGCGCTACGTCGACCCGATGATCGGCACCGATCAGGTGCCGCCGATCGATCCCGAAATTGCCAAATCCGAAGCACATCCTGAAGATTTGCTCGGCGGCTTCACGACGCCTGCCGCCTCGTTGCCGTCCGGCATGATTCAGTGGGGACCGGATACCCCTCCCGTTCCCAATGTGTGGAGTCCACCCGGTTACCACTACAGTCAGACAAAAATCACCGGTTTCAGCGTCACGCACCTGAGCGGTGTGGGTTGTAACGCAGGGGGTGCATTGCCGATATTTCCGACCATTGCCGGCCAGGACGGCCCGGCGGCGTTCAAGCATTCGAACGAAACCGCGAAACCCGGCTACTACAGCGTGACCTTCGACAACGGCATTCGCACCGAACTGACGGCAACATTGCGTTCCGGCGCCGCACGGTTCGCATGGCCGGACGGCAAGAGCGGCCAACTCAACATTTCGGCCGAAAGTGCCGCAAACACGGGGGACGGCGCAATTTCCGTCGATCCGAATGATCCGCAAGCGTTGCAAGGCACGCTGACAGGTGGCGGCTTCTGCGGAAACGGTCAAAATTACACCATTAGTTTTTATATTAAATTTGATCAGGACTTCAAATCAAAAATCAGCAATGACAACGCTCAATTGACGTTCCCTTCAGCCAAGCCGGTGAACGTGAAAGTCGGAATCTCGTACGTCAGCATCAAAAATGCGAAGGAAAACCTGCAACAAGAAAGCGGCCCCCAAATTTTCGACCAGCTTGTTTCGCAGTCCGACTTAATATGGAACAAAGAGCTGAACGCAATCCAGGTAACCGGCGGCAGCGACGAAAATCTGAAGAAATTCTATTCATCCCTGTATCACGCACTGCTTGCGCCCAGCATTTTCAACGATGCGAACGGCGAATATCTGGCGATGGACGGCACAACAGCCAAGGTGCAGCCGGGTCACAACCACTACACGACGTTTTCCACCTGGGACATTTACCGCTCGCTGATGCCGATGATTGCGTGGCTCAAACCAGCTGCCGCAAGCGACATGATGCAATCGCTCGTCGACGACGCTAACGTTTGCGGCGGCAGCTTCCCGAAATGGGTCAAAACCAACACGAATAGCAACGTGATGCCGGGTGACGGAGCATCCATTCTTGTTGCGCAGAGTTACATGTACGGTGCGACCAGCTTCGATACGAAAAGAGCGTTGTCGATCATGCTCGATACGGCAAATGGTGTCGCCACCTCGTGCAATGGAATCACCGCCCTCCCGGGACTTTCCGATTACATCAAATATGGCTATCTGCCTCCGGAAACGATCAGCAACGGCCCCGCATCGACGACACTGGAATATGCCGTGACGGACTATGCCGTTTCTCGTTTCGCACAAGCGCTCGGCGATGACAGTAGCGCCGCAAAAATGCTGAAGCGCTCGGCGAACTGGAAAAACCTGATCAATCCGTCTGCCCCTGCCGAGAACGGCACGACGTTGGCGAGGCTGTCCGATCGCACCGGCGATGGCAGTTGGGTGATGGGCTCGTACAAGGAAGTTGAAGGCAACGTTGAACAATACACGTGGATGGTGCCGTTCGACATCCCGGGTTTGATCAACATCCTGGGGGGTGACAGCGCAGTCGTCCCACGGCTCGATATGTTCCACCGCTTCCTGAACGCCGGCGAAGGTAGCCAGCACATGTGGATCGGCAACGAACCGTCGTTCGCAACGCCGTGGATATACAACTGGACGAGTCATCCGGACAGGACACAGAAAATCGTGCGCCAAATCGTCAACCAACAATACACGACGACCGCATCCGGTCTGCCGGGCAACGACGACGAAGGTGCAATGTCCGGGTGGTTCGTGTGGGCGGCGCTCGGTCTTTATCCGGAAGTCCCGGCTGTACCGGGTTTTACGCTGACAAGCCCCTTGTTCCAACATGCGCTGGTCAGACTCGGCAACGGTAAGACGCTGACGATTGACGCAGACAACCCGGACTTCACCTATGTGAAAAGCGCCATGCTGAATGGTGCTGCGTTGAACAACACGTGGCTTGACCTGGAACAGGTCAGGAATGGAGGCGCACTCGCTTTCGGCCTGAGCGATGTGCCTACGACATGGGGTCACTCGATTTTGACACGGTAATTTTTCAGTAAAGAACTGCACGGCACGTATTTATCTCAGCTGTATATCCGTCATATAAATCCGAGTACTTTATATGAACATTTGACCGGCCTCTATTGCCCCCTTTACTCGATCCGGGGGCAATTTTGTGGCGGGTGTCAGCTTTCTCGACACCCGCTCTTTTTCATACCGCCGAAGGTGCGATGCTCACCGCGAAATGCGCGCTGGTTCAGGCGAGCATTTCCTCAACGGGGATTTACCACAACCCATTGAAGCATTGGACGGCTCTCATCGAGTCTCGTTCTTTGTATCGAGACGCGTAGTTGTCCTCCGCATTTCCATTGAAACACCGGGCAACAAGCCACGCAAATTCCGCTGCCTCGGACGCGTGGTTTTTCTCGCGGGTGGCTTGTATGGCACCCGTCTTTTTCCGATTCAACAATGGGTGTTCGGCTGGCGAATGGACACAGTTTGTTTTTCCTCCAGGGAATTCACGCGAGCGCTGCCATATACAAACCGAGCACCCGGCTATTGAGACCTGACCCACTGACGACACACCATGACCACTGAAACAATCCTCCATCTATCCGCAGATCAGCTTGCCGTCGCGCAGAAGAAAATTGCTGATATCTCTTACGCGATCGGCGCGGTGCTTGGCCTCATTAAGGAGGGGCGCGACATTCAACTCGAACTCGCCACCGACTGCGTCAAAGTGGCCGAGTTCAATCTTGCCGGTCTGTGCAGAACGATCGGCGTCGAAACTGTCAGTTCGAAGGAGCGTGAGCAGCACTGCGCAGACCTTCGTGCAGCCAACATGCGCATCCGTGATCTGGAGACGCAGCTTGGCAACACTGTGCCCCGTGAGGCAATTCAAAACGCCATCAAGAACATCGCGCAGCACCTCAAAAGGTGGTGGAACCGCGACGGGCTCGGTTACGTGCACGATCTCGAATTCGGTGCATACGGTGTCTGTCACGGCAAGTTCTCGTTTCGGCTCAACGGGGGCTTCCCGATCCTCGACCCGGATATGCCGGCCTCCGACAAACGCAACGATGCGTCACGGATGGATAGGTTGCGCGAGCGCGGCTTCGAGATCGTTCAGGATGACCGGGAATGGGCGATCGCCGACAGCGATGCCAGCCGCGCCGCCCTGATCGAACTTTTCGCGAAGAACATTCCGTCGGCCAGGGTCTTCATGATCGAGAACGTCAATCGCTGGCGTGCCGATGGCTTCATCCTGACGGCCGCCGAAGTCTACATTCAGAAGATCGACGAAATCCTCGCACTCCCGATTCCCAAGCCCGACGACCACCATGACCACCAGAAACATTCTTCAACCGATTCCCGTCATTCGTGACAAGAACGGCTGTTTCATGCACCCGGACCTTCGCCACTTCCTCGACGTCACGCTCAACCGCACCACACGCTGCGGCTCGACGGAATGGGCCGCGCTCAAGGCCCGGGCCAGGATCAAGACGTCGGTCCTCCTTCTTGAATCCGAGCCCGACGATCATCCGGCCGTCGACGCCTATTTCGTGCGGGGCGAAGGCATTTCGCTGTGGAACCCCGTGCCACCGTCCGACTGGTGGCTGCTCGCGATCAGCGACGCCTATAAGCCGTACGCCATGTTCGCCACGCACGCCGACGAAAAAAGGCCGGCTCCCGAACTGACGAGCAAAGCAGCGGACAGTGATGCTCACCCTGCGCGCGAACGCACTTTCGCCACGGACACGGCTGACGGCAAGCGGACGCGTTCGAAAGCGAGCCGCTTTGACGCGCTGACCGAAGCCCGCATGAATGAAATCGGAACGTCTGCCCGCATCCTCGCCGAAACCACCGACGACGAAGTGGTGCAATTTGCCTGTGCCATCTTCGCCGCATCCCCTTTCGGGCATTCCCCGGCAACGCCGACAATCCCGGACGATGTGCGTGCGTGGGAATCCGTCGACGGACGCGTGATCACCGACGCGCAGAAGCAGCAGGCACTGCGCGACGGTGACGCACGTGCATCATCGGTACGACCGTATGCGATCGCGCTGATTCGGCGTACTCCCGCTCATGCGACGAAACCTGCGACTACCGATAAGCACGACCTGAGCACGAGCGAAGGTGGCAGGCGCTACATCGCCGAATTTTTCGCGAAGCGCCTGTGCCGACACGATTTTGGCCGATACATCAATGAACGATTAGCGCCCGATTTCGCGTGCGTGCTAGCTCGATATCTGAACGATCGAGACGCTGCCCGAGCAGGAGCAAGTCATCAGCCAGACTGGAATCGAACCCGATCCGCGAACTGAAGCAACTCGCGTGACCGGAACCCGCCTGTTTCGCAGGCTATCGCGATACGTTGCCGCCGGCCGATTTCACATGCACTGCACATGTGCTGTCGATCGCGCGCGACGTGCTCGACCGGCCGCTGCCGCTCGCCGACGAAGTCGCGCACTGGCGGACACGCATGCAGGTCGAGCACGTGCACGCGGATTTCAGCATCACGTGTCGGGCAACCCGTCGCCCGACCATATCGGGCATACAACCGAAAGCGTTGGCGTATGATGGGCGCCACATCAAAACGACGCTGCGCGAACCGGCGCCCGCTCCGACCCATGCCCAATCGCACCACCCTGATCGAGGCCACGATCGACCGTGTCGATACCAACCTCATCCGAGTCAAGGCCGATATCAGGAAGACCCCGTCATACCGCGTGACGATGCAGAACGTCTGCTACTTCGTCACGGCCAGCGACGTCGACGAGGACGCGTTCAAGCAGATCGAACAACTGAAGCCCGGCATGCCGGTGCGCGCGTGCACATTCGAGCATCGCGGCCGTCGCCGGATCGCGTGGATCAGGAGCGACAAGCTGGCGATCGCGCCGTACGACGTGGTCGCGCAAACGCGGCGGAACCTGTCGCTTCTAGCCTGGGCGTCGTGCCTGCTCGTGCTGAGCATGGGGCTCGCTGCCGCGGCACTTCATTCGGGCTGGGCGTTCGTCTCGGCACTGGCCACTGTCGCGGGCATCGTGACGCTGATGGGCACCCTGCTCGCCATCGGCGGCTTGTCCGACCTGATCTTCCAGCCGCAGCGACGCGAAGCCCAGCAGAGCTGGCCCGGCGCACCGTCCGGTTTCGACGTGGAGCGGAGCCGCCCATGACGAACCACGCGATGCAGACCGTCTCGGGCCGCGTGACGGCAATCGGCCAGCAATCGATCGAGACGAAGGTCTGGAGCAACAACCTGGGCTGGACCACGCAAAGTATCGAGGAAATTACGCTTCACCTCGATTCGCCCGCGTCTCCGCTCATGTTCAGGACCAACGGGACGACGCGCCTGTTCATCGCCAACGGCGATCGATTGAACATCGCCTGTGTCGACGGCCAGGATCGCCAGATCGTCTATGGCATCCGCAACATGACCGACGGTTCGACTTATTTGCTGCGCCCCGCCAAAGTCGCCAGCGCCCGGGCCGACGTCACCGTCATGCTCGGCTGCGTGGTCGCCGCCGCGGTGGTCAGCGGGATCGTATCCGTGGTGACGCTCAGCACGGATACGATGTTCGACGTGTTCGCGCTGATCAGCGCGTGTGCAATCGGATTGGGCGTGCTGAGTGCGATCCTGCGCATCCTGTTCGGCGTGATCCTGTGGCCCGAAATCAGAAGACTGGCGCAGCCGGGCGGCAAACGCGAAATGACCGCGGCAACGACGGCGCTCTCGCTCACGCAGGAAGAAACCCGGCACGTGCGCATCATCTGATCGTGCCGGGCGCGGCCACTGCGCGAGCGAACGAAGCACGCCCCGGATTGCAGCGCCGCGGTCACCGCCTGCCTCTCCGTCAGCGCGCGCCGCTCGTTCAGGTCAAATCGGATCCGCGCGACTGCGCATCGTCGCCGAGATAAATCCGCGCGCCACCATCCCCCTCGCCCGCATCGATCCGCACGTCGCCCGTTGCGGCGACGATTGCGTCGTAAACGTCATCTGTCACGCACACCACCGGCACCGCGATCGCATACAGCTCGGCGGCCACGATCGCGCCGATCGAGATGATCAGGTCGCGCTCCTTCAGCACGATCGCAACCGGCCCCGTGCCGTTGCGCACGGCTTCCGCGAGCACGCTGCTGCTCGAACTCGAACCCTTCGCGTGCGGCATCACCATCACCTTGCCGGCGAGACTCGCGCCAGCTTGCGGATGCCCGCGATCGACGATCTTGCCCGCGCCCGAGTCGTAGCCGCCCCAGAAGCTGAGCGGCTTGTCGAGCACGAACGGGCGCGCGCACGCGCTGCCCGGCACGAGCGTATCGCCCGTCAAACCCTTGCCCGTTGCTTCAGTCATCGAATCGCACCTTTCCTTCGAACGCCGATCGCACGCATTCGCGCATGCTGCCGTACGCCACCGTCACGCCGATGTTCGCGGGCGCATACGACGCCCATTTCCCCGAGTTGGTCATCACCAGCCCCGACAGTTGCTTCATTACGGGCGTGATGTACGTGCAGGTGTCGACGACGATCTGGATGCCGCGCGCGGCGAACTTGTCCGCGAGGCCGGTTTCGCCCAGTTCCCACAAAATGAACCGGCTCGTGTTCACGTAGAAGTCGCAGGCCGGCTTGCCGTCGAATGCGTCGAGCAGCCCGTCGAGCGTGCGGAATTCGGCGAGCGAGAAATGCGGCGTGCCGAGCGCCACCGCGACGAGTTCATCACCGTCCGCGCCGTGGTTCAGCGTGCGGCGAATCTCGTCGAGATCGGCCATCGAAACATCGACCGTGCGTTGCGCCGCGCGGCCGTGCAATGCGGCGTCGAGCGTCGGCGCCTCGGGCGTCACGCCGACCGCATGGAACAGCGCGACAGCCCCGCTCGATGCGGCGGCCGCGCCCAGTGCCTTGAGTTCGTCTTCGGTGGTATCCGCCGGCAGCCCGACGATCGCCGGCACGACCGCGCCCGCGATCTTGCCGACAGCCAGGCCGAGCGCGGCGAAATGGATGTCGCGCGACGGCAGGTGACTGAAATCCGGCGCGTTGAACACGATCCGTGCGGCGCGGTTCGCTTCGACGTGCAGCCCCGCATACGGTGCGCGCCCGGTGATCGCGGCGGCCAGATCGAGGAAATCGCCATACCGGCTCGTGCGCGCGCCGAGCACCGAGTTCGCGAACACGATCGCATTGGATTCCGCCCACGCGATCTGCTCGCCTTTCGCGGGACGATGCTTCAACTGATACGGCGCGCACGTGAAGCTCGATTCGCAGCCGAGCTGCAGATGCGCGTCCATCAGGCGCTGCGCGTCGCGCTGGATCGTGCGGTCGCCGTGGTACAGCTCGGGATGGATCAGGTCGAGCGACCCGACGTTCAAGGTGGTCGGCACCGCGACCTTCGCGCCGGTGTGGACGAAATACTCGACGAAATCGAGGCTGGTCTGGCCGTGGTAAAGACAACCGTCGATATGCGCGGACGTGATGTCGATCAGGTGCGGCGCGGACATCACGTGCGCCGTGCGCGCGACGATCCGCATCGCGCGGGCGACGCCGTCGCCGAAATCCCCGCGCAACATTGCGTCGTCGCGGTCACTCAACTGCAGCATCGGTTGCTCCTCGTGACTCGTACCGGCGGCGCCGGCCCGTGAAATCCGTCAGAGGACTCTACAACTGGAAATAAAAACTGTCCAGATCGCCATCGATCCGGGCAGATTCAAAACCAATTTACGATCCGGAATGCGCTGATCTCCGCACTCCGGCCCGCTCAAAGCGGCCGATGGCTCGAATTCCGCTCCAGTTCTCTGCAACGTGCGACGCCGTCCGACAGCCTGCCCGTCTAGCGTTGCGCGGTGAGGCTGAACAGTTCATCGCGCAGCGCCTTCGCACGGCCCTGGCCGAACTGCGTCTCGAATTCGTCCTGCGCGGCCTGCCACGCGACCTTCGCTTGCGCGAACGTGCGCTCGCCGAGCTTCGTGAGGCTCAGCGCATGCGCGCGTGCATCGTGTTCGGACGCGGCCGTCGCAACAAAACCATCGCGCTGCAACGGCTTCAGCGCGCGCAGCAGCGTCGTGCGATCCATCACGAGCGCCTCGGCGAGTTCGCTCATCAACAGGCCGGGCCGATGCGTCAGGTTCACCATGATCGAGAACTGCGCGGGCGTGACGCCGACCGGGGCCAGATGGCGTTCGTACAGTTGCGTGACGAAACGCGCCGCCTGACGCAGCGCGAGGCAGTTGCACGCTTGGGCAATCTTGATGTCGTTCATGCTTCGCAATTTATATGTGCATATGCATAAAGTCAATGTACACTCCGCCGTAACAGGGCCGGCGGCCGGCCGAGCGCATCCGGCGCCCCGCCATCGCGTCAAGGAGACGGACATGGACTACATCGACAAGCTGCGGATCTTCCGGTCGGTGGTGGAGATGCGCAGCTTCACGCGCGCCGCCGACATGCACGGCCTCGCGCGGCCTGTCGTGTCGCGTGCGGTTGCGGATCTGGAGGCGCGCTTCGGCAGCCGGCTGCTGCACCGGACCACGCGCCAGGTGTCGCTGACCGAAACGGCCGAGCGTATCTACGAGCGCTGCGCGGCCGTGCTCGACGAACTCGACGCGCTCGAAGTGGAAGCGCAGTCGCAAACCCGCGAGCCCGAAGGCCTGCTGCGCCTCGTCGCGCACACGACCGCCGCGCTGAACCGGCTCGTGCCGCTGATCGCCGGCTTCAAGAGCGCACATCCGAAGATCCGCCTCGACGTCACGCTGACCGAGCGCCCGGTCGATCTCGTCGGCGAAGGCTACGACATCGGCATCGTCGTGCCGTACATGCTGACGAGCGAAACGACCGTCGTGCGGCTGGTCGAGCGCATTCCGGTCGTGATCGTCGCAACGCCCGCGTATCTGCGCGCGCATTCGCGCCCCGAGACGCCGGCCGACCTGGCCGATCATCCGTTCGTGCCGCTGTCGCCGTCGCTGCGACGGCCCGCGCTGTCGTTTCGCGTCGACGGCGACACGCTGACCCTGCCGTACCGCTTCGACATCTCGTCGAACAGCCCCGTCTTCAATCGCGAAATGGTGAAGCACGACTTCGGCATCGGCGTCGTCCCGAAAACGCTCGTCGAAGCCGAACTCGCGTCGGGTGCGCTCGTGCAGTTGCTCGCGAACGCCGATCTCGTCGATGCGTTCGTCGAGATCAAGCTCGCGTACGCGAACCGCGCGCTGCTGCCCGCGAAGGTCAAGGCGTTCATCGACTACACGGCCGCCTATTGCGACCGCGAAGGCGGGATCGTTCCGGCTGCGGCCTGATCCGGCGCCCGGACGCGCCGGCCTGCCGCCGATTGGTACAGCCACGACACCAATCTGATCCAGCCCCGGCCATCGCTTCGCGTCACCGCAGCCCCTAACATGTGCACATGCACAACACTACGCTCACCGATGACGATTGCTTCGCGGTCCGGCAAGCCGCCCGCCGGATCTCGCAGTTCTACGAGCGTTACCTGTCGCAGGCGGGCGTCACGCCGTCGCAGTACAGCATTCTCGCGTTGCTGCGCGACCGGCCGGACCTGACGATGTCGGCGCTGTCGTCCGTGCTGGTGATCGAGCGCACCGCGCTGCTACGCGCGCTCAAGCCTCTCGTCGGCGCGGCGCTGGTGACGGGACGGATCGAGCCGCCGTACCGCCGCCAGACGTTCGCGCTGACCGCGCACGGCGAAACGAAGATCGCCGACGCGCACGTGCACTGGCTCGCCGCCCAGGAAGCGTTCGAACGGCGCTTCGGCCCGACGCAGGCGGCCCGGCTGAGAGACGAATTGTTCCGGATCACGCACAACCTGCCGGAACGCTAGCCCCTTTCCCGATCGACGACGCGTCGTCGATCGTCTCAATAAGTGCATATACATAGGTGAATCGATGGATACGACCCAAGCCGCTGCCTCCCGCGAAGCAGCCACAATCGACCGGCCGGCGAAGCAGCAACGTCGCGTGCCGTGGATGCGCATCGCGGTGGGCGCCGTCGTCGTCGTGGTTGTCGCGGCCACGCTCGACTGGCTGTTCGTGCTGCGCTTCCAGGAAAGCACCGACGATGCGTATGTCGGCGGCGACGTGACGGTGCTCGCGCCGAAGGTCAACGGCTTCGTCGACCGGATTCTCGTGACCGACAACCAGCGCGTGAAGGCCGGCGACGTGCTCGTGCAGCTCGATGCGCGCGACTACGATGCGAAGCTCGCGCAGGCCAGCGCCGAAGTCGACAGCGCGCGCTCCGCCGTGACCGAACTCGAAGCGAAGCAGCAACTGCAATACGCGGTGATCGGCCAGCAAGCGGCGGACAAGAACGCGTCGTCGGCCGAACTGACGCGCGCCGCATCGGACCGCGTGCGCTACCGCGAGCTCGTGAAATCCGACGCCGTGTCGAACCAGATCGTCGAGCGCGCGGACGCCGATTATTCGAAGGCCGGCGCGGCCGTCGAACGCAGCGATGCCGCGCTGCTCGCGTCGAAGCGGCAGCTCGACGTGCTCGGCGCGCAGCTCGCCGATGCGCACGCCCGCGTGAACACCGCGCTGGCCGCGCAGCGCGTCGCGGCGCTCAACGTCGAATACACGACGATCCGCTCGCCGGTCGACGGTTACGTGGGCAACCGCACCGGCCGCGTCGGCATGCTCGCGAACGTCGGCGTGCCGCTGCTGACGGTCGTGCCCGCTTCGGGGCTGTGGATCGATGCGAACTTCAAGGAAGACCAGCTTCGCAAGATGCGCGCGGGCGATCGCGTCGACGTGTCGCTCGATGCGTCGAGCACGCGCCTGCACGGCCGCGTCGACAGCGTCGCGCCCGCGACTGGCGCGACCTTCAGCGTGCTGCCGCCCGAGAACGCGACCGGCAACTTCACGAAGATCGTGCAGCGCGTGCCCGTGCGCGTGCATCTCGATCCGCAGCCGGGCCTCGAACACGTGCTGCGCCCCGGCTTGTCCGCGGTCGTGACCGTGCATACCGACCACGCGAGCTGAGCGGGAGCCGACGATGACCACCGCGTTTTCCGGCGACCCCGCGTCGCAACCGACGAAGCAGCGCGTCTTCGCGTTCGCGCTGATGTGCGTCGGCTTCTTCATGGCGACGCTCGACATCCAGATCGTCGCGTCGTCGCTGCGCGATATCGGCGGCGGCTTGTCCGCAAGCCAGGACGAGTTGTCGTGGGTGCAGACGGCCTACCTGATCGCCGAGATCATCGTGATCCCGATGTCGGGCTGGCTGTCGAAGGTGATGTCGACGCGCTGGCTGTTCGTCGCGTCGGCCGTCGGCTTCACGATCACGAGCATGCTGTGCGGGCTCGCATGGGACATCAACTCGATGATCCTGTTTCGCGGGCTGCAGGGCGCGCTCGGCGCCGCGATGATCCCGACCGTGTTCACCACCGCGTTCGTGCTGTTTCCCGGCAAGCAGCGGCTGATCGCGTCGACGACCATCGGCGCGCTCGCGTCGCTCGCGCCGGCGATCGGCCCCGTGATCGGCGGCTGGATCACCGACCAATGGTCGTGGCACTGGCTGTTCTACCTGAACCTCGTGCCCGGCATCGCCGTGGCCGCACTCGTGCCGCGCTACGTGAATATCGACGAACCCGATCCCGGCCTCATCAAGCGCGGCGACTATCTCGGCATCGTGCTGATGTCCGGCTTCCTCGGCTGCCTCGAATACGTGCTGGAAGAAGGCCCGCGCAAGAACTGGTTCGGCGACGACGCGATCGTCATCTGCGCGTGGATCTCCGGCATCTGCGGCTTCCTGTTCATCGTGCATGCGCTGACCGCCAAGGATCCGATCGTCGACCTGCGCGCGCTCGCCGTGCGCAACTTCGGGATCGGCAGCCTGTTGTCGTTCGTGACCGGCATCGGCATCTTCGTGACCGTGTTCCTGACGCCGCTGTTTCTCGCGCAGGTGCGGGCGTTCAGCTCGCTGCAGATCGGCGTCGCGCTGCTGTCGGTCGGCGCGTTCCAGTTGCTCGCGCTGTGCGCGTATGCGTTCGCCGCACGCTACGTCAGCATGCGCGCGCTGCTCGTGTTCGGGTTGATCTGCTTCGGCCTCGGCTGCTACCTGTACACGCCGATCACGCACGACTGGGGCTGGCGGGAACTGCTGTTGCCGCAGGCGCTGCGCGGCATCGGCCAGCAGTTCAGCGTGCCGCCGATCGTGACGATGGCGCTCGGCTCGCTGCCGCAGTCGCGACTGAAATCGGCGAGCGGCCTGTTCAACCTGATGCGCAATCTTGGCGGTGCGATCGGCATCGCGGTGAGCGCGACGATGCTCAACGACCGTCTGAACTTCCACTACCTGCGCCTGAACGAGCACGTGAGCGCCGGCGAACCGCAGATCGCGTCGCTGCTCGACCACCAGGCCGCGTACTGGACGTCCGTGGCAGGCAATACGCTGAACACCGCGCAAGCGGGGCTCGCGAACCTGCATCACCTGATCTATCGCGAAGCGCTGACGCTCACCTACGCGGATGCGTACTACGCGCTGTCGCTGTGCTTCGTCGTTGCGCTGCTTGCCGTCGCGTTTTCCAAACCCATTACCTTGAACGCGCCGCCGCCGGATGCGCACTGAGAATCTCATCATGAAAAAGCTACTCGTCGCCCTCGCCGTCAGCGCGTTCGCCGCAGGGTGTGCGGTGCAGCCCGCGCAGCATCCGGCGCTGCACGATTCGGTTCAGACGCTCGCGCCTGCTGCGTGGGATACCGACGTACCGCGCGCGGACATCGACGCCGCCGCGTGGTGGGCGCAATTCCACGATCCCGTGCTCGACCGGCTGATCGCGACCGTGCTCGACGGTAACCTCGACCTGCAGGCCGCCGCCGAACGCGTGAAGCAGGCGCAGGCGCTGACCGTGCAGAAGCGAGCGGTGCTGTTGCCCGAACTCGACGCAACCGCGCATGCGGCCGACGCGCGCCAGAACACGCCGCCGCCGCTCGGTTATGTGCGGCAGGCCGGCGCGGGGCTCGCGCTGAGCTGGTCGCCCGATGTGTTCGGCGGCGAACGGCTCGATTTGCTCGCCGCGCAGGCCGAGCTTGTCGGGCAGAAGCATGCGGAAGATGCGATGCGGCTCGCGCTCGCGGCCGATGCGGCATCCGCGTATGTCGATCTGCGTTGGGCGCAGCAGGAACTGAAGATCCTGCAGGACAACGCGAAGATCCGGCAACACGCGCTTGAACTCACGCGCAAGCGGCAGGCGTTCGGGCTGTCGACGGAACTCGACGTCACACGCGCGCAGAACCAGCTCGATGCACTCGAAGCGCGGATTCCACCGACGCAGGCGCAGATTTCGCATCAGCTCAACCTTATTGCCGTGTATTCGGGGCGCACGCCGGAATCGGTCGATCGGCTCGTGTTGGTGCAGGCGGGCGAGATTCCCGCGCCGCCGGCTGGATCGCCGGGAACGTTGCCTTCGCAGGCATTGTTGCGGCGGCCTGATGTGTTGACTGCTTATGCGCAGGTCGAGCGGCGTGCGGCGCAAGTGGGCGTCGCGAAAGCCGAGCGGTATCCGAAGTTTTCGCTGAACCTGACGGACGGGATTCTGGCGGCGTCGTATCTCGGGTTGCCGACGTTGACCGATAACCTGTTCAGCGCGGCGTTGAGCGCGACGAGCCCGATCTTCAACGCGGGACGTATTACCGCCGATATCACGCAGAGCGAAAGCCGGATGCGCGAGTCGGAACTCGGGTTAAGGCAGACGATGCTGCAGGCGTTGCGGGAAGTCGAGGATGCGCGCGCGAATCTCGTCAGTTCCGATGAGGCGACGCGGAGGCTCGATAGCGCGTTGACTGCTTCGGACAAGGCGCTTGGATTGGCGAATCAGCTCTATAAAGGCGGTGCGACGGATTTTCTGGATGTGCTGTCGGCGCAGGAGGTGTATCTGCGGGATTCGGATTCGCTCAATCAGGTCAAGCGCGAGCATGCGCTGGCGGCGGTCGCGCTTTATCGATCGCTTGGGGGTGGGTGGAGCAAGAATGACGCGGAGGAGGCTGTGGCGGAGAATTGAGCGCCGGGGTGTGCAGAGTTAGCAGATCATTGAACACCTTTGCTGCCCCTGCACGATGCGGCTCCGAAAAAGGAAAGGTCACTCACTTCCTGACGTCACGTACGACAAAGTACAGGTCTTTGGTTTTCGAATTCACGAGATACCCGCCGTGAACATTTTGAAACGACCCGCTTCGCCCCAGCCCGTCGAAATTGAAGCTCACGCATAGGTAGCGCTGTCGGCCATCGCCTGCGATGCTCCACTGTGCCAGCGCGGGATTGAACGCAGTTGGCTTGATTCCGCGGTTGTTTCCAACGGGGATGGCCGCGGACAATCGGTAGAGCTTTCCAGAATAGATCAACGCCTGCGTCGACTTTCCTTCGGCGTAACCCACGTCGGCACCTTCGTGTTTGACGAGATAACTTGCGTTGAAGCCGTCTGCGTAGTCGTCCTCTTGCGATACTTCGTGCGTGTTGATGTCGTGGATAGCGATGGTCGGTGAGACGGACTGCGCCAGAAGACAGCTTTTAACCAAAGCCTCGCCCGGAGGCGCCGCCCATCCGGTGATGGAGGCAGCCATGACCACCACTGCCGAACATATTTTCTTCATTGGTATCCGCTCCCACACGGATTCGGTGGGTTGAATGAAGCGATGCTGTATGCCACCCCGCGCGGGCATACGACGCATCGGCGGGCGGCGCAAACGCCCGCACCACCGACACGCCCCACACACCCGCGAATTACAGCGACGGCCGCTTCAGCTTCACCCAACGCTGCACCGACGGCCGCTCCCACTGCGCGCGCGCATAGTCGGCGAGACGCTGCGGCACCGGATCGTCATTCAGCACCAGACGATTCAGCATCACCGCCAGATCGACATCGGCAATACTCCACTCGCCGAACAGGTTTGCCGCGCCCGGCGCGAGCAGCTTGTCGGCGGCCACGAACAACTTCTGCGCGGCAGCCAGCGCGAGACTCGACAGCGGCTCGCTCGTCGGGCCGTAGAACAGCACTTCGGTCGACCGTTCCGTGCGGATCGGCATCAGGTCGCTGCGCAGCCACGCCTGTACCTGCCGCGCCCGCGCGCGCTGGCGCGGCTCGACCGGATAAAGCCGTGTGCCCGGAAATGTCTCGTCGAGATACTCGGTAATCGCCGACGATTCCGACAACGCGAAATCGTCGTGCACGAGCGTCGGCACGCGTTGCGTCAGCGACGTCGCTGCATAGTCGGGCGCGAAATGCGCGCGGTTGCCGAGATCGACGGTCACCAGTTCGTAAGGCAGCGATTTTTCCTCCAGCGCGACGAAGACCGACATCGCGTAAGGGCTCGCGTATTGCGTATCCGCGTAGAGGCGGAGATTACCGGTTTGCACTGCAGGCTCCTTGTGGGTACGGAGGTCGGCAACCGCGGGTTGGTGCGCCGACAAGCTCCGGATGGTCATGCGGTGTGCGTGACAGATTAGCAGCGGCTTGAAACGCGGTGTGAGTGGTTTCGTGTGCGCGGTGGCAGCGCGGTCATCCGGCGTCGGGCCAGCGGTATCCGATCACTTCGTTCAGCGGATACGCGAGTTCGCGCACTTCTTCCAACTGGTTGCCGCCGAACAGATGCACGTGCTCGTCGTCGTGACGCAGGTAGAACCCGACGTGCCCTTTCCAGCTCGCGGGATCGTCGCGCGTCAGGATCGCGATGCAGCCGTACACCGGACGCTCCAGCGGCCGGCCCCATTCGAGCCACGAACGCGCGAGTGCGGAGCCCGTGCCGCGAATGCCTGCGTGCGTCATGCACCAGTTGACGAACGACGAGCACCAGGAAACTTTGTCGTCGTAGCCGACCAGGTTCGTCTGGTTGTTGTATTCGACGATGCGCGGGTTGATGCTGCCGGGCGGGTGGCGGCGGATGCCGAGTTCGGCCAGCGCGACGGACATCCACGGCGGATGGCCGGCGTCAGGTTTGCTCTCAGGGTTCGATCGGATCACTTCGTTCTCGGGCGACTGTGATTTGTGGTCACAATCTTCGCATGAATGCTGCGGAGCGACGAGTGGCTCCGGCAACGTGATGCCGGACAAATGATCCGTCCCTCACGTATTCCCCACTCCCGGTGGGAAATGAAGCGACCAAACAGGCGTTTTTCAACACGCGCCGCCACCCCACACTGCGTCTGTCCGCCGGTTTTCGGCTCTTTCCGACGAGGTCAACCATGACGCAGCCCCTTCTTCCCCGCGACGACACCTATGCACGCGGTCTCGCGTTGTTCGAGCACCTGCACGGCGCGCATAGCGGCAAGGATCTCGCCGAGTCGCGCGAAACCCTCTGCCCGGACTTCCTGACGATGACGATGCAATGGGCGTTCGCCGGCGTGCTCGACCGGCCCGGGCTCGACCTGGCGACCCGCGAACTGGTCGTGATATCCAGTTGCGTGACGCTCGGGTACGCGTTGCCGCAGTTGCGCGCGCACGTCGAAGCCGCGCTGGTCGCCGGCGCGACGCGCGAGCAGATCATCGAGACGATCCTGCAGACGATGTTCTATGCGGGCGGTGCGGCCGTGAACAACGCGCTGGGCGTCGTGGCCGAAGTGTTCGCCGCAGCGCCTGACACCGACGAACTCAAGACGCCGAATCCTGTACCGCAAAATGATCGAGCGCGAACGCGATGAACGCGCGGAGTTTGGCGGGCGCGCCGGTATCGCGCGCGTAGAGCAGGAAAAAATCGCGGCCGCGCGATTCATACGCGGCCAGCAGCAGACGCAGGCGGCCGGCGTCGAGGTCGGCCTTGACCAGCCCGAACGGCTGCAGGATCACGCCGCCGCCGGCCAGCGCGGCCTCGCGTAGTGCGGGGCCGCTGTCGACACGCAACCGGTACGTGACGGGCACTTCGATCGCGCCGTCCGGCCCGTCGAACCGCCACCGGTAACGCGGCCCCCAGCGCGTATGGCCGAGGCAATCGTGATTCAGCAGATCCTGCGGCGTGGCCGGCGTGCCGTGGCGAGCCAGGTATTCCGGCGACGCGCACACGACCATCCGGTAGTACGACGGCAACGGCCGCGCGATGAGCGACGAATCGGCCAGCGGCCCGACGCGAAACGCGAGATCGATGCCGTCACCGACCGGATCGACCGCCGCATCGGTCAGCACGAGCTCGATATCGACACGCGGATACTGCGCGAGAAAAACGGCGACCGCCGGCGCCAGCTGTGTGACGCCGAACGAAATCGGCGCCGCGATGCGCAACTGGCCGGCCGGATCGCCGCCGAGTGCCGATGCGGCGTCGTCGGCCGTCTCGACCCGATCGAGGATGTCGCGACAGCGCTCCAGATACAGCGCGCCGGCCTCGGTCAGATGGTGACGCCGCGTCGTGCGGTGAAGCAGTTTCACGCCGAGACGCGCTTCGAGCGCGTTCAGATGCTTGCCGACCATGCTCGGCGACAGACCGAGCCGCTCGGCCGCGGTGGTCAGACTGCCGGTGCTGACGATCTCGACGAACACCGACATGCTATCGAAGCGATCCATGGTGGTTGGGTGGGGTGAAATGGGGGTGGGTGAGCGTCTGGGTCGGCACAATCGGGCGCGTGTTGCGCTCAATCTTCGCATGAATACCGCGGCTGGCTGCGCCCTTCCCACCTTGTGTTTTCCTTTCGATCCGCCCGTATCATATCGGCAGCGCCATCGACTTCCCCGCCCGCCATGCGCATTGCCCCCCTACCGCCCCTTCAGTGCCTCGTCGCGTTCGAAGCCGCCGTGCGGCATGCGAGCTTCACGAAAGCCGCCGCCGAACTGCACCTGACCCAAAGCGCGATCAGCCGCCAGATCCAGCAGCTCGAGGAATTCCTCGGCCGCTCGCTGTTCGTCCGCGAGCATCGTTCGTTGCGTCTGACGATCGCCGGCGAGCAATACGCGGCACAGGTCCACCACCTGCTCACCTTGTGCGCGGAAGCCACACACGACGTGATGAAGCCGTACGGCGATCTCGAACTGACGATCGCGTGCTCGTCCGGCGTCGCGCTGCTGTGGCTGACGCCTCGACTACCGGACTTTCGCACCGCGTATCCGAACATCAAGCTGCGCCTGATCGTGCGCGACGGCCTTGCGTCGATGTCGCCGGCGGAATTCGATGTCGGCGTCTACTACGTGCGCCAGCAGGCGCCGGCCGAGTACACCGCGCGCCGGTTGTTCGACGAGGAAGTGTTTCCGGTCTGCGCGCCCGGTTATCTGGCCGGCCGCACGCTGAACGCGGCCGATCTCGCGAACGAAACGCTGCTGCGCCTCGAGGACGGGCAGCGCCAATGGATGTCGTGGTCCGAATGGTTCGGCATGAATGACGTCGACCGCCAGAAGGCACAGCCGCAGGACATCATGATCAATTCGTATCCACAGATCGTGCAGATGACCATTCTCGGCCAGGGCGTGTCGCTCGGCTGGCGCTACATGATCGACGCATGCATCGAGGCCGGCCTGCTCGTGCGCGTGACGGAAGCGACCGCGAGCCACGGCGGCGGTTATTACGTGATCTCGCCGAACGACCGCGCGCAGAATCAGGCCGCCCGCCTGTTCACGCGCTGGCTGTTCGAACAGGCGGAGAAGCAGACCGCACCCTGAGCGCGATGCATGCGTGCAGCGCATGCGTGCATGCGAATCTTTCGTTTCAGAAAAAAATCCGGCTGTCCGTAGCATGGGATTCACGCGGGGCAGCCGTCCCGTCTTCTGACAAAGGAAGAGACCATGCAAGGAACGCTTTCCCCGCGCGCCGCGCCTTCCGTCGATGCGGCAGTGCAGCAACGCCGCCGCGCCATCGTCGCGACCGTGATCGGCAACGGCCTCGAATGGTTCGACTTCACCGTCTACAGTTTCTTCGCGGTGATCATCGCGAAGCTGTTCTTTCCGACCGGCAACGAACTGACGTCCGTGCTGCTGACCGTCGCGACGTTCGGCGTCGGCTTCTTCATGCGGCCGGTAGGCGGCATCGTGCTCGGCGTTTATGCCGACAAGGTCGGACGCAAGGCCGCGCTGTCGCTCACGATCCTGCTGATGGCGGCCGGCACCGCGCTCATCGGGATCGCGCCGACCTATGAGCAGGCTGGCATCGCCGCGCCGCTGCTGATCGTCGTCGCGCGATTGCTGCAAGGCTTCTCGGCCGGCGGCGAGATGGGCGGCGCCACCGCATTCCTCACCGAATACGCGCCGCCGGAGAAGCGCGCGTATTACTCGAGCTGGATCCAGTCGAGCATCGGCTTCGCGGTGCTGCTCGGCGCGGCGACCGGCACGTTCGTCACGACGTCGCTCGACGCGCAGGCGCTGCATAGCTGGGGCTGGCGGTTGCCGTTCCTGCTCGGGATCATCGTCGGGCCGGTCGGTTATTTCATCCGCAGCCATATCGAAGAAACGCCCGCTTTCAGCGCCGTCGAAGCGCAGGTGAAGGAGAGTTCGCCGCTGAAGGAAGTGCTGTCCACCTACCCGCGCGAGACGTTCGCGAGCTTTTCAATGGTCATCCTGTGGACCGTCTGCACCTACGTGCTGCTCTTCTACATGCCGACCTATTCCGTGCGCACGCTGCATCTTCCGCAGTCGACCGGTTTCGCGGCCGGCATGGTCGGCGGGCTGATGATCATGTGCTGCTCGCCGATCGTCGGCCGGCTCGCCGACGTGTGGGGACGACGCGTGTTCCTGTCCGGCTCGGCGCTCGCGGTCTTCGTGCTCGCGTGGCCGATGTTCGCGTGGATCAACCATGCGCCCGGGTTCGCGTCGCTGATCGTGTTCCAGGCCGTGTTCGGCGTGCTGATCGCCGTCTATACGGGGCCGATCCTCGCGGCGTTCGCGGAGCTGTTCCCAACCAAGGTGCTGTCGACCGGGCTTTCCGTTGCGTACAACTTCGCGGTCACGATCTTCGGCGGGTTTGCCCCGTTCCTGATTACGTGGCTCATCGCCCGCACGGGCAGCAACATGGCGCCCGCCTTCTACGTGACTCTCGCGGCGGCAGTCAGCTTCGTCGGGACGCGGTTCGTGAAGGATGCGAAGCGGCCTGCCTCCACGACTCGATAAGGAAATTTCCCCATGACCATTACTGTGCTTCAAGGCGGCAACGTGCTCGACCTCGAACGAGGCGTGTTGCTCGAACATCATCATGTCGTGATCGAAGGCGAGCGGATTGTCGAAGTCACCGATCGGCCGGTGGATTTTCCGAATGCGCAAGTGATCGACGTGCGCGGCAAGACCGTGATGCCGGGGTTCATCGATTGCCATGTGCATGTGCTGGCTTCGAATGCGAATCTCGGTGCGAATGCGACGCAGCCGAATATTCTCGCGGCGATTCGGTCGCTGCCGATTCTCGATGCGATGTTGTCGCGTGGGTTTACCAGCGTGCGGGATGCGGGGGGCGCGGATTGGAGTTTGATGCAGGCGGTCGAGACGGGGCTGGTTTCAGGGCCGAGGATTTTTCCGTCGGGGAAGGCGTTGTCTCAGACCGGCGGGCATGGGGATTTTCGGCCCCGGGGGGATTTGCTGGAGCCCTGCTCTTGTTGCTTTCGGACGGGGGCGATTGCGCGGGTCGTCGATGGCGTTGAAGGGGTGCGGCTCGCGGTGCGTGAAGAGATTCAGAAAGGCGCGACGCAGATCAAGATCATGGCTTCTGGTGGGGTTGCTTCGCCGACTGATCCGATCGCGAACACGCAGTATTCGGAGGACGAGATTCGGGCCATCGTCGATGAGGCCGAGGCTGCGAATACTTATGTGATGGCGCACGCGTATACGGGGCGGGCGATTGCTCGGGCTGTGAGGTGTGGCGTGCGGACGATCGAGCACGGGAATCTCGTGGATGAAGCGGCGGCAAAGCTCATGCATGAGCATGGGGCGTTTGTGGTGCCGACGCTGGTGACTTATGACGCGCTTGCGAAACATGGGGCGGAGTTCGGGATGCCTGCCGACTCCGTTGCGAAGGTGGCTTCCGTGCAGCAGAAAGGTCGCGAGTCACTGGAGATCTATGCAAAGGCCGGCGTGAAGATGGGGTTCGGGTCGGATCTGCTTGGCGAGATGCACGCGTTTCAGTCGGGCGAGTTTCGGATTCGGGCGGAAGTGCTCGGGAATCTGGAAGCGCTCAGGTCGGCGACGACGGTGGCGGCGGAGATTGTGAATATGACGGGGCAACTGGGTGTCGTGGCCGCCGGTGCGATTGCCGACATGGTCGTGCTCGATGGAAACCCGCTCGACGATATCGGCGTCGTGGCCGGTGAAGGCGAGCACGTCGCTTATGTGATGCAGCGCGGGCGGATCGTGAAGGCGCGGGACGGCGGGCGTTGACGCGTCGTTCGCGAATGCACGTGGACATTCGGGACGTCGCTTGAATCCGGATGCATCCGAGTCAATCGAATCCATCCGATTGTTTCGGCACGCACGGTGCGGCCTCACGGGCCTTGCGGTGGTGACAGTTGTTGAAGATGGCTGTGGGCGCGAATCGCAATGTCCGAGGCTATGGCCAGGGCGGTCTCGCCCCGGCGGTCAGTCACGTTCGTGCAAAGCCTGCTATCCACTCACAAGAGCCGCATCAAGCAGCCCTTGCTTGTTATGCCGGCGAGTCTTCCGGTTCAGGATCGTGGTAAGGCTGCTCTCGCAGCGCCAGCTGGCGGTTGTCCGGCGAGATCGTGATCTGCCGGGTGACGTAGTTGACGTCAAGGTATACGCGGTCGCCCGGCTTGAATCCAAAGATCTTGAAATCAATATCGATCGCCTTCATCCACGGCAGGTAAGGCCAGCCACGCTTGGGAAGGTCCGGATAGTTGCGGAGGACCAGCTCAAACGTCTTGTTCATGTTGACCGGTTTGTTCTTCCTGCGACGTGACTTACTATTGGCGTCAGCCATTTCCGACTCCTGAGACGAGTTGGTGGTGGTCAGCGGGTCGTATGGGTTGCCGCCCATGCGGCCCGCGCTTTTTGTTGCCGTGGATTTCCCTACTCTCTCCCTTCGCTGCGTCTTGTTGCACAAGACGGACTTTTTCCGTCCGTCGGTGCGAAGGGGGCTGCGACCAACTCCGATGGGCGAGAAGCAAGGCTTCATGACCAGTGTAGTCGCGCTGGCATCTCAGAAATGGGGAGTTGGGGGGGATTGGCCAAAGGGCATAGGGATGTTCCCGCACAAGACCGACCGAGAAGTCAGGCTACACGGATGACATTTAGAAATTCCTGGGTCAATGGTTGGACAGGAAAATATAAATTCAGTAGGTCCTTTGCTGTTGATATCGGCAGATGGCCATCAAAGCGAAAATGCTTTGTGTACTGCCGTCCATCAACTCGCTCTCCCCGCGACAAAATCTGTTGACGTTCCTCGGCTGTATGCAATTGTGTCGCACCATCGAGGTGGGACACAAAAGAAAGGGACTTATCAATTTGAGCATGAACATAGAAGGTTTCGTCAGAAACATCAAGGAGTTGCCACCCTTGAAATTCTATGAACGAATCACGTTCCTTCGTGTGACCTAGGAGAGTTGCAACTACGGCCTTTCCTTGATAGAGAGTCCAGTCTGGAACGTGAAACATAGATTTCTGAACTCGCCCATGAGACAGCAACGCTCTCGCAAGAGCCTGACTGAACGGGATACCAATTATCGGTGCACGCTTCAATCTAACATCCACTCGGTTAACCCGAAGGCGTGCTCCATTCCAAAGAGTTATATCCGAAAGTAAGTATTCAGTTATCCCTCTACATTCGGGGGAAACGTAAACTTCTTCTTCTCCGTAGAACAGGCGACCGTTAGCTTCGGAGAGTTCACGGCAGTAAACCAGTCCATCATCGTCAAGAGCATCGTCCAAGGAACGTGTGAGCTGCATGACCTAGCGCTCGCAAGGGACAACCCACCAGTAGGGTGTCAAGTTGATGGGGGGGGTTACGGCTGGTGTGCATCGTAGAGGTCCGTCCAAGTAAGCCGACTAATGCCAGACGAGCCGAAGGCAAATACCGCATGCACCGGGATAAGTTCCCCGAATTCGAGGAACTTACCTCGGTCAATTGACTGAAATGCGCGGCTATAGAACGTAATGCCATCCTCTGGCAGAAGTACGGCATATTTGCACCCAACGCGATTGATACGACCTGTTTCCTTCAGGAGTTCCCCAAAGATCTTGTGAACGGTATTGTGTCGATCAGATGAGTTATGGCTTTTCGCCTCAATTACCCAGCAAATCCCCGCTACAGATTGAAACTCAAGATCCGCAAAGCTCTTCGACTTGCAGTTCTTGTTCTGCAACTTCGCAATGCGGAGTTCGTTGTCCGAGTGTGTTTGTAAGGCTGTGAAAAAAGCATCGATTAGTTCTTGTTCTGGTTTTCGGGTTGACACGATAGTAAAATGTAAGAATTGTAGATTTGAACGTTTGTTTTGGCGAATTGACGCTACGACCTCAACCAGACCCGAACGCCCGTTCTCGATCAGCTCAATTTCCGCCATGCACGGGTGGGCATAGCCAGGTAGAAAAGCCGAAGGCTTAAGCGGCGGCCTTGGAGAATCAACACTGACCGTCCGCCTCTCGCTGAGAGTAGCCCTTCAAGCGGTGTGGCTGCAAAAGGTCCATGTAAGTCGCGATCGATAGGCAACAGATGTAAGCCGGTAAGCAATCATCCGACGCGTACAGGCCGAACAGCGGCAATGGCCGAAAATGGATTACCAAAAACCAATTTCAGCGGCTGCTGAAAGTCTGCGCCCCGGCGGCGATTGACTGCAATTCCGAAACAACTCGAACAGCTTCGGATCCTTGCGCCATTCGACTGCATCGTTCTTGTCCAGAAGGAGTTCACCTTCAATCAATTCCGCCCAGCCAGCAACAGTATGAGTTTCGCTTGCTGCGGCCTCAAGTACCTTAAGCCGGCGGACAATGAGAGCGGTACTGTTGTCCTCAACCGACCAAACCGCTTCGTCTGCTCCCCATTGCAACCACCGCATCATGTCGGGCCAGCGAAGCGTGAGCGCGATCCAACGTGCATACTGTTCGAGCGAAGGGGCACGCCAGAAGGGATCGACACGCCGCCGCTCGTTACGCAAAGCCAAGTAGAGACGTGCCAGATTGACCATGCGCTTAATCTCGCGGGGATTACCCGCGCTATAGCGTCCAAGTTCGCGAACGATGCGCCCGACGTCCCTACTGTCGTTCGACGGATCGGCAGTTGCCTCTCGATCAGACTGATGTGTATCACCTTCGCCAGAATCCGCAAACTCACCAGGCTTATTGGTGGCATCCTCAAGCGGACGCTGGTCGTCAATCGTCGAGAGGGCGACGGACGAGGCTGTAGGGGCGACGGACACGAAGCTCGTCGCCGCACCCAGCGATTTAAGATATTCATTGAGATTTGCCTGAGGTGGGATCGTAAATGGCAATTGGACGAACTTGTCCATGAAACGCCAACCGAGCGGCACACCGCGCTCGTAACTAGGCAACCTCTCGCGGATCTCCTCGTGCGCCTTTTCGAGCGCGGCAGCAACCATCTGCGGATCCATACCGATCACGAACATGCACCGGTAAGTATCACTCGCCAGTAGCATACTTACACCCTCTACTACACTTGCGATTTTAGTTGGAGAACAGCGATCGAGATCATCGATAAAAATTACGATTGGTGTGAATGTGTCCACGCCTTCCTTCGGTGCTGCGGCGAGCACCCGTCTCAAGTCAGCGTGAATCTGATGAATCGCCCCTACCGATTGGGCATAGTCCGGCATGGTAAGGTACGGTGCCAAACTGAGTTCAGCTGGTTCTTCGTGAGTTTTCTCGCGAGTCGCCCAATAGCGAAACGCGAGATAAACCGAGAGAAGAACCGGGCCGATAATACCACCCCAATAACCCATTTTGCTGATGCTTGTGGCTAGTGGGCCGAGGTCTGGGAATACAGTTTTAGCAGCCCCTAAGCCGAATAAAGAGAGGATGGCACCGACTCCCACCAGGAGCGCACGCCGAACGTTCGTCCACCAAATGGTAAGTATGCGATCGTAAATCTTTCGCCGCACAACACCATCATCGATTCGAGAAAGATGAAGTCTGAGGAGAAAGGCTTCGCGCTGCACGACAGGGAGCCGATCGCTGATCTGAGATACGATCGCATCGACCAAACCCGCCCACACCTGTTCGCAAGATTCGTACTTCCACGCATTAAACCAAACCGTGAACAGCCCCTTAGGGCGAACCGGTGGTGTTGCAGCCCCTTCTTTTTGAGGTACGGCTTTCGTATAAGCGTCGTGCAGAAAATTGGGGCCAATGTCCTCCTTTCGCTCAAGAAACCGCAGAACCGAGCCGAGACTGAGCGCTCCACCAGCTGTCTCCCCGACCTTGGGGCGATGCGCATCGCGGACGTGCTCCGGATCAAGACGTTCTCGGATCATCTGCATCAGCGATGATTTACCCGTACCCCAGGGCGCTTGCACGCTGACACTTAGTGGTGCAGGGGTACTTGGATTTTCGAGGAACGAAGCGATCGCATGTGCATAGGCAACATATCCAAGTCGATCTTGGATCGACGCGGTATCGTTGTGCAAGCTCATCAGAACCTGCCCGTTCAGCACATCCTCATAGGCTTCGAGGAGTGCATTTTGTTCGATACCCATCACCCGCAAATAGTCGATAAAGATGCCAGTGCTTTCCAGCAAAGCACGGACAAGATCATCGACAGTGAATTGCTTGCGGTTCGATCTTCTGGCGCGCTCCGCAGCACGGTCGAGTATGGTGCCAGCGTTGTTCGTGGTCCGTGCGAAATGACCACCCTCGATCTTTTGGGGGGCGCTCCAATGGCTCCCGAACAGTTGTTTCCAGGCCGCTTCGTAGCGATCCCCTGCTAGGTCTCGAATCGCGGCATCAAAGGCCCCGACGGAGCGATCGCGACCGAGACGCGCAAAGGCATCAGTTTGCTTTGCATCCGCAAGCGCGAATAGCAACAACTCAGATGTTAGCGCGGGCTCATTCTTGGATCGGCCGAGCGCGTGCGCAACAGAGAGCACGGCTTGGGCAGCGAGTGAAGGGCTCCATTTATTCCGTGCCTCTGAATCCTCGTCAGCGAGCGACGACAAGGGTACCAGTTCATAGATAGCCGCAGTTAGAGCGTCAAAATCATCAACTTCCGGGCCAGGCGTCGAAATCGTGATCGAGGTGCCTGGCCTGTCTGTCCAGCCATTCCGGATCAGCACGTTAAGCGTGATCTGGAAACTCTCAACTAGGGGCAGCCGCGCAGTCCCGGTTCCCATCAGAGGTACCCATAATGTACGTAGCGACTGCAGACGGCTATCTCGCAGACATTTCTCGAAATTGTGTTCAAGCAAATGCGCAGGCGGCTGACCGTCGATCGTCACAACATAGCACAGCAGGGCTCGCCCAGCTGGCGTTATGAAATATCCGTCGCTCAGATCGTCGGTGGTGGGAAGGTTTTTTCGACCAAGGCCGAAAGATTCCAGCACGTATTGATTCAGAGCACCGGGTGTTCCGTGAGCATCGATTGAAAGGAAGACTGCATCGCCTTTAGGTAAATCAAGCGACTTCACTACTACGGTTTCACCAAGCCTTGTGTCGATTCTATCGCGCGCTTCCATGCCTGCCCCGATTCAATATTGTCTGGCGGTGAAATTCAGCAACCATTTATCTACCACATTCAACCTACAATGCTACGACTGTCTTGTCGAAAGATTTTCGACGATTTTTGGGAGCGCGTCGACCGGTTGAATCCGCAACCCGTTGCAGCCCTTCGACTTGGCATCGATAGTCCGGCTAGTTATACGGCATGAACGGCCGGTCAACGGAAGCCCCGCTAGGAGGCACCCGCTAATTCGAGCACGTGGTTATGAGTTGCGCGGCGCTCTTACGCGAGGTCGGCGGGCTGTCGCCGCTACTGGCGTTTGTTTCACAGCAGGTGATACGCACAAGCTTAGATCGATTCATGCCTGCCATCTTGCCCCGTTGAGTGCCAATTCTTGAATTATTTCGACACAAGGCTTCATTTCCCTCTAACGACTCAACCTGGTCGGTAGAGTCATTTCAGGCCAAGTTTTATAAATACCTGCGACCACATACAGTAAGTTTTGCGGTGAAAACCGGGAAATTTAATGTTAAATCTCCATGGCACCGTCGTAACCAGTTTAGGTTTATCAGAGTTCCTCGAAGATAGTGACCATGTGTTTGTCGCCTCGACGATACCCAGGCCGCTCACCAACGAAGTGTTCTCCAGTAGTTTTCAAGTCGGAAATCTTTGCAATATTACAAAGATCCCATTCGTGACCTGGGGTGACGTGACCACCTTGCGTTTGGTAGCAGCGCAGGACGTTATTTCCGACCGTCGACACGCCCACAGCATGCGGCTCTACTACTCGGGCGAATCCATCGTATGTGAAAGACAAAACTTCACGGTTACGAATAGCATCAATGAGTATTTTCAGCATCGCAACAGACTCCTATGAGATACGCAGTAGAATATAAATCTCTCTCCCCTCCAATCTGACCGATCTAATTTATTCCGCATCAGAAGGATCATGATTCTTGAGATCAGCGAACTTGGCTGCCATCGTCGGGTTGCCCCGAGTCAATCTCTTGATCGTCACATCCTGCGCCTTGTCATTCGCAAGACGAAGATTCCGATCGGTACCGAGTAGAGCCTCCTTCGTCTTCTGCAGATGGTCGATTGACTTGTCGATCTCATCGATTGCCGTTTGGAAACGCCTGGAGGCAAGATCATAGTTTTTCCCGAATGCGGCCTTGAACGCCTCAAGTTCAGTTTCGAAATTCGTAATGTCTACGTTCTGTGCCTTGACGAGTGCCAGCTCCGACTTGTACTTGAGCGAGTTCATCGCGGCATTCCGTAGAAGCGTGATGATTGGAAGAAAAAACTGCGGTCGGACAACATACATCTTCGGGTAGCGATGGAACACGTCCACGATCCCCGTGTTGTACAGTTCGCTGTCGGGCTCTAGCAGGGAAACCAGCACCGCATACTCGCACCCCTTCTCAGTACGATCCTTGTCAAGCTCCTTCAGGAAATCCTCATTCTTGTTCTTCGTCGCGGTGCGATCGCTCTCGTTCTTCATTTCGAACATGATTGAGACGATCTCAGTACCAGCGTCATCCGAGTCGCGAAAAATGTAGTCGCCCTTGCTACCAGTCCGCGCGTCGTTGTCTTTCTCGAAATATGCTCTGGGAAACGCCGTCGCTCGAATACGGTTGAACTCGGTTTCGCAGTGCTGCTCGAGGGTTTCGCCAACCATCTTGGTTGACAAGCGAGCCTTCATGTCCCGGAGACGCTCAATCGCATCATCACGATCTTTGATCTGCGTCTCGTACTTGTCCTTGAGCGACTTTTCTGCGAGTTGCGTCTCGAGCTTCGCTCGCTCGAGGCCACTCTTCAGTTCGTCGCGCTCTTTCTCGACCGAGCTGACTGCCTCGGTGATCTCAAGTTTCTTCGCAACTTCGATGGCGTCGAGCTTAGCCTTTAGGCTTTGAATCTCAGCGTCCTTCGTGGTCGCAGCTTTCTGCAGTTCATTCGCAAGCCTCGCCTCAGCGAGCTCAGTGGCTGCTTGTATGGCGTGCTTCGTCTGCTCAAGCTCGTTTGCAAGAGCATTACGCTCTTTTTCTACGGTACTAAGGGCCTCAGTCACAGCGAGCTGTCGCGCAACCTCTCCGGCATCGAGCCTGGACCTCAGTTCCTGGATCTCGGCATCTTTAGCTACGGCGGCCATCTGTAATTCGTTGGCGGCCTTCGTTTGGGCTAGTTCGACGGCATTCCGCTTGTCCTGCTCGGCAAACTCGAGCCGTTCGTGCAACTGCTTCTCGAATTCACCATCGCGAACTTGCTTCAATATGTCCGCATACCCAGCCTCGTCGATCTTAAATGCCTTCCCGCAGTGCGGGCAGATGATTTCATTCATGTCTACGTTTCCCCCGCCATTATCAGAATCTGCTTGAGCATCTCGCGAACGGTTCTTTTTTCCTCAGGCACCGCAGTCCGGTAAGCATACTAACTCTCTGCGAGCTGGACTCTGGCCATAGCCTTAACCGTCACAGACGACGTGACGATGTTCGACTGGCAAGAACCACTAATAGACCAGACGCTCAGGACTGGAATCGTCACATCCCTCCAAAGGATATAGACTCGCCCCACCTGCTCGATCGTGACCACCAAGGTATTCGGCCCACCATCCTGGTTATCACCAAGCAACAATGCCTGCACCACCGCATCCGCCGGCTTCCGCCTCACCGGCAACTCGGCAAACCGAAACGCTGCGGCGTCATCGCTGAACACGTCGGTATAAAACATCTCGTTATCGAAGATAACGGCAATATCATCCGTCGACTTGAGCCCCGCATCCACAGTCCCCACCCAAGTCTTCAAAAGTGGAACAATTGTCACAAGAAAACTCTTCTTCCCGTCATCCGACTTGAAGAGCAGCCCGTCCGCTCCCCCCCGGCGTCATCCCGTCATCGGCGATAACGCTCTGAACGCTACTCCCCACCTTCCCGGAAAACCCTTTCGCCTTGACAGTCCCCACAAGCTTTACCAGCTTCGCATTCAACTCGACGGTGTATTTCTTGTCTAAATCCGCCCGATCTTCCATCCGAGCCGCACTCACTGCCTCGGCAGCCTTCTTCCGATCCGCGAGATAAGAATCCGTCGGCGACGCAACCACCTTCGCCCCGACAACAGCAACCAGAGTCAGGAGCACAACCGCCCCGACTTTCAGTTTGGAAATGCTTTTCATTCTTATATGACGTCCCCGAAACCAATCCCGAATGCAAAACGGCTGCCGTGACCCCACGGCAGCCGTCCCTCAGAAACGCCTCATTCTAAATCGCCAAACAGACTTTATTCATCCACCTTGAAAGCCGACACCAGTTTTGTCAATTCCGCCGCCTGCTGTTTCAAACTCGCCGCCGCTGCCGCGCTTTCTTCGACCAAAGCCGCATTCTGCTGCGTCATCTGATCCAAAGACTGCACCGCATCCCCAATCTGATCGATCCCGGCACTCTGCTCCAGGCTCGCCTCGGCAATCTCGCTCATCATCGCGCTGACGCCTTGAACCTGCGAGACGACATCACTCATCACCTTCCCCGCCTCACTAACCAACCGCGACCCGGTATTCACCGTGCCCGCGCTGTGCTCGATCAGCGCCTTGATCTCCTTCGCCGCCTGCGCGCTACGCTGCGCCAGATTCCGCACCTCCGAAGCAACGACAGCAAACCCGCGCCCCTGCTCCCCCGCTCGCGCCGCTTCCACCGCCGCATTCAACGCAAGAATGTTCGTCTGAAACGAAATACTGTCGATCATCACGATGATCTCGGAGATCCGCTGCGACGCGTTGCTGATCTGCTCCATCGTGCTCACCACTTCGCCCACCACCTGCCCGCCGCGCGCCGCCGTATCCGACGCGCCGTTGATCATCTTCGCGGCGGTCGTCGCCGTCTCGGTGTTGTTCCGCACCACGGCCGTAATCTCTTCCATCGACGAAGCCGTGCGCTCCAGGTTGCTCGACTGCCCTTCGGTGCGTTCGCTCAGATCCGCATTCCCCGACGCGATCTGCGCCGAGCCGGTCGCGATCGACGCGGACGCCGCGCGAATCCGGTGAACCAGCGTCGACAGCGACGACACGAAACGGTTGAACGCATCCGACAACTGCCCGATCTCGTCCTGGCTCTCGACCGTCATGCGGCGCGTCAGGTCGCCCTGGCCGCTGGCGATCTCCGACAGCAGCGTCGCCGCACGCCGGATCGGCGCGGCAATCGCGCGCCCGACCAGCCAGATCACGAGCAATGCGACACCGAGGCCCACCACCGCCGCGACCAGCGCCGCGCTGCGGATCGCGCGCGTCACGGGCCCGAGCAGCTCCGCCTCCGGCACCTCGACGACGACATACGCATTCAGCTCCGGAATGAACGACGTCGCGATGAAGCGCGCGCCGCCGTCGCCGTTGTAGCTCAGATACGCATACGGCTTGCCGGCGAGCAGCGTCGACGACGCATCGCCCGGCAGGCCCGGCTGGTCCTTCATGAAATGCTTGCCGTCGATCAGCGACGTATCGCGATGCATCATGATCGCGCCGTCGGGACGCACGAGATACGCGAACCCGGTCTCGCCGATCCGGTAAGCGGCAATGCCCTTCGCGAGCGCATCGACGGACAGGCTCATGCAGGCGGCGCCGATCGGCACGCCGTCGATTTCGACACGGCTGTTGATGAACATCATGTAGCCGCCGAGCGTTACCTCGCGATCCATGTTCACGTCGAACGCCTTGCCGGACGACAGGAAGCCGGTCAGCCATTGATCCTTGTCGGTGACCTTCCGCTGCAGGCCGGCTTCGTTGTAGTAGTTGCCGCTCTTCACGGACACCCACTGCACGGACGCCGCCTTCTGCTCGTCCTTGATGTTCTTCGCCAGCTGGATCCAGTTGCGCGTGCCGGCATCAGGTTCGCCGTCGGCTTCCCACTGCAGCAGGAACGCATCGCGTGCAAGAATACGCGACGCGGCGATCGGCCCGGCCATCTGCCGCTGCACGTCGGCGCGAATGCCGTTCACTGCCGTCGGCAACTCTTCGCGCACGACGCGGTCGCGCACCGCGTTGCCGATCAGACGGATGCTGAGTCCGCTCGAAATCGCGACGAACACGAGCAGGCAACTCGTCATGCTGAGAATCAGCTTGTTCTGAATGGAAAGCTTGCGCCAGAAATGCATGGGGAACCCTCGATAACCGCTCGGTCTGAGCCAGTTTGGGATATCGGCATGCACGCGCGGAAGCGCATCGCTGATTTCAGATATCGATCATGCGAGATTCGTTATGTCGTTGACAGGCGGGCATATGCGGCCGCCTATACGCGCAGGATCAGTACAAATCAGTACGCAACGAAGATCGTCACGCGCCGATTCCGCGCCCGCGCGGCGGCATCGGCGCCCGTCACGAGCGGCTGCGTATCGGCCCGCCCGATCGCCGCGAGCCGGTGCGGCGCCACGCCGCGTTCGGTCAGGTAGCGCACGACGATCCCCGCCCGCGCCGACGAAAGCTCCCAGTTCGATTCGTATTTCGCGTTCGCGATCGGCACGCTGTCCGTGTGTCCTTCGACGAGGATGTCGCCCGTCGCATGCGCGCTCAGTGCCTGCGCGATCTGGTTCAGCACGGGCGATGCATCGGGCAGCAAGCGCGCATCGCCGACGTTGAACAGGATCTTCGCGTCGATGCCGATCTCGACACCGTGCGGCGCTTTCACCAGCGATATCCGGCCGTTGGTCTTCAACGAATCGAGCAACGCGAGCCAGGCCGGTGCGCGTTCCGGCACGGCACTACTCGCAGCACCACCGGCGTGCCGCGCAAGCGTCTGATATCGCGCGTCGAGCGCGTTGTATTTCGCAAGCTGGAGCACATACAGCGCGAGAAACAGCACCATCAGCGTCGTGATGAGATCCGCGTACGAAATCAGCCAGCGTCCCGACTGCGCGCCGTCGAGTTCATCGTCGTCGCGGTCGGCGGTGGTCGCGCCGTCAGTTCGGGCTGTCATGCCGAAGATCCCCGTTCGTCGTACCGCATACGCAGCCCATCACGCGAGCGATTCCGCCGCGCGCCCGCGTACGTCGCCGGTGAGGCGCGTCTCGATCGTATGCGGCGACTCCTTGCGCGAAATCGCCAGCAAGCCGTCGAGATACAGCTTGCGGAACCGCAGCTCGCTATCGATCTGCGCGCGCAGCTTGCCGTAGAGCGGCAGGAACACGAGGTTCGCGAACGCCAGCCCGTACAGCGTCGCGACGAACGCGACCGCAATACCCGGCCCAAGCTGCGCGGGTTCGAGAATATGGCTCGTCACCTGCACGAGCCCGAGCACCGAGCCGAGAATGCCGAACGTCGGCGCATATCCGCCGGCCTGCTGCCACACACGAACGGCGGCCAGGCGGCTGCGCTCGTACGCGTCGAGTTCGCGCTGCAACGCATCCTCGAGCACGGCGGTCGACACGCCATTGGCCAGCAACTCGAGCCCGCGGCGCGCGAACGGATGAATGCCGCTGACGTCCATCGATTCGAACGCGAGCAACCCGTCGAGTTTCGCGCGGTCGCCCCATTCGAGCAGGTCGGACAGGTTCTTGCGATCGACCTCGCGCGCACGCACGAACGCGAGCCGCAACTGCTTCACCGCATCGAAGAAGCGTGCCCAGGTGTTCTGGATCATCACCGCGCCGAGCGTGCCGCCGAGCACGATGACGAGCGCTTCGAACTGGAACAGCATCGAGAAATGCCCGCCTTCCAGCGAAAAACCGAACACGATCGCCGCGCCGCCGAGCAGCACACCGGCCAGGGTCAACAGATCCATACGCGCCTCCGTGTCATGCATCCGATGCCGATGCGACGGACATGGTGCCCGTCGCAGGTGCCTTGGCCGCACGAACGGCATCCAGCACACGTCGCACGATGTCCTCGATCTCGATCGGATCGAGCTTGAGCTCGCGGCGCATCACCCACGACACCTCGTTCCGCCGCGCCTCGGTCATCACGGAAAACAGCTTGTCGGCCACCGCGCGATCGTCGAGGTTCGCGATCAGCTTCGCGAGATCGTACGTATCAAACCCGCTGATCACGTCGAACAACGTGCGCTGGTCGACCCACACGAGATCCTCCAGCGCGCGCACGTCGCCGCCGCGACGCGCGTTGCGCCGCGAGAAGTATGCGACGCCCTTTTGCTCGACGTAGCTGAGCACCTTCGATTTGCGGAACGCGAACACCTCTTCGGCAATCTCGCCGTTGGACAGCTTGTTGAGCAACAACGTCTTCTCGACGCCGATCAGCGATTCGAGATCGGCCAGCTCGATGAGTTCGAGTTCGCTGTTGATCGACACGTCGAGATCGTGATCGGCAACCTGCTGCGCGCGGTCGATCACGCGCGCGGCATCGAACGTGACGACCTGGCGCGCATCCGATGAAGCCGCATAGTCGGATGCACCGCCGGCCAGGTCGGCCTGCGCGGATTCGATCGTGACGAGGTTGAGCTTCTCCATGCGTCGCAGCATCGCGAGCACGTGCGGCCGCGAATGGCCGGCAATCGCGCGGCACTTGCGGATCACTTCCGCGAGCGGCACCGAGGTCTCGGCCGCATGGGCCTGCATCGGCCGACGTGCCCACGAATCGCCGGATTCGCGCACATCGGCGCCGGCCATCAGCGCGAGCACATGCGCATACGACAGCACGCCCGGCATGAAGTCAGCATGCGTATAGGTCGCGAGCTGGTCGTCCTTGCGCTTCACGCGCCGGATCATGGTCCGCACGATATGGCGCAGCAGCGCCGACACGCGCTCGATTTCATCGTCGAGCATGCCGGCCGGCACGACCGTGAGCTGACAGAATGAAAGCGCCTTCGCGGTATGCGCACGCGGCTCGGCGGCGAGCAAGGCCGATTCCCCGAAGAACTCGCCACGGCCGAGCGTCGCGACGATGACGCGCTTGTCTTCGCATCGCGTGGACAGCTCGACCTTGCCGTCGGTGATCAGAAAGATCACGGGCTCACCCGCGAAACCCTCGGCGTAAATGATTTCTCCTGGCGCCGCCGTACGCGTCCACGATTGCTGACGATTCAAGTCGATTCCCCTGCTGCGCTGACTTTTTTGTCCGGCTGCGCCGCGCTTCATGCGCGATCATCGCCGTTCCCCGTGCTCCCGTTTACGACACGAGCTGGGGGGTTCTTTAACGTCATCGCCTGGGCTGCGGACACGTCATCGGCAGCGAAACGTTTGCGCGGCGGATACGACGCGATGCATCAGGGAAAACGACAAACCACCGCATGTCCGGCGGATCGCCCACGCCCGCGGCGATCCTTACTTCCAGCCTTCAACGCACACGAACGCGCGCGGCTCACTCGTGCACGCCCCACGACACGAGCACCGCATGGATGTTTCGCGCGTACTCGTCCCGCAAGCGCGGCGTTTCCGAGTGATACGCACCGATCGCCTGCCAGGTGTTCCCGTAACGGACCATCTTGCGCTTCAGCATCCACGCGGCGACGTAGATGTTCACGCACGTATCCTTCAACGCGCCCGGCGGCACACCGTAGCGGCGCAACTCGCCGAAGTGCACCGAGTTGATCTGGGTCTGGCCGACGTCGATGCTGCCATCCGCGTTGCGATGCACGGCGGCGGGATTGCCCTTCGATTCGTACCAGGCGATCGCGCGCAGGATCTGCGGGTTGACGCCCTGGTAGCCGGCTGCACGCTCGAAGCAGGCGCTGCCGGGTACGGCGTCGTCGGCACGCACCGGCGCAATGTACAGCGCGGTCAGCAACATCGCGAACCACAGCCATGACGCGCAACCTGCCCGCATCGAGACCATCCGCGTCCGGGTCGTCACGTATCCGTCGCTTCGATCCTGCCGCTTCATTGCGTCATCGCCAGCGCAGCTGTGCCGGCCCCCGTCGTACGCCGCTCGTGCGCGCTTTTCGCGAGCGCGTCGTCGAGCTTCTTGTCCTCGGCGGCGAGCGCCGCACGCGACTCGTCGGTCACGACGAGACGCACCTGAAATTCCGGCGCCTTCTTCACGGGCAGCGCGTGGCGCTGCTTCTTCGTGTGACGCCCGCCCGCCGTCGCCGGCGCGGGTGCCTGCGCTTCGTCGTCACCGCCCGCCCCCGGCGGCAGCGACGCGTACGGCGGCAGCGGCGGAAACACCTGATTGGAGGCGGCAGGGGCAAACGGCGCACCGTCTCCGGGTGGCGCCGCAAACGCGGTGCCGCACACGAGCATGGCCGCACAGATCGACAGTCGTCGCATCGTGATATCTCCTGTCACTGGGTCTGGGTCGGTGCGACTTGCACGCTGTACGGCCGGCAACTCCCGGCCGCGACGTTCTCGACGCGCACCGACGCGCCACGCGGCGTCGCGATGCCGCGCCGGAGCGACTGGTTCAGGTAGCCGAAATCCTGCGGAAGCGCGGCCACGCGAATCGTCATCGGCTGCGTCTGCTTCGACGCCAGCGCGCCGACTTTCGCCAGCAATGCGGTCAGTTGGGGATCGCGTGCGCCAAGCGCATCGGCAGGTATGACGAAATCGACGAGCGGCGTCGACGCAGTGGGCACATCGTTGCGCGCATTCGCGTCCTGACGTCCGGATTGAAGTTGGGCGCAGCCGGCCGACATGACCAACGCAGCGGCACTGACAAGCATGAAGAACGGTTTCACGTGATTCTCTCGCGGGCACTGGACCTGCGTTATCGGCAACGCGTCCGCGATGTTTACCCCGATCGCGCGCGAAGCCCGCCGCACGAGACCTCACGACGCGCGTCGATTCCTCCGATTTAAGCGCCCCATGATCAGACGCCATTCGTCCGATCGTTGAACGCGCCGCACGTGATCCGGCGCGTCAGAACTCCATGTCGAGTTCGTCGATGTCTTCCTGCTCCGCCTTCGCCGCGTCGATCCACTCCGCGACGAACGGATGCGCAAGCACGCGCATGCAGTACTCGGCGATCTCCGGTTCGAGCTTCACGTCGTAGGTCAGGAAGCGCGTGACGACCGGCGCATACATCGCGTCGGCGATACCGATCTCCGCGCCGAACAGCCAGGGCCCGCCGTACGCGGCCAGGCACTCGTGCCAGATCGTCACGATCCGCTGGATGTCGTGCTGCGCGCGCGACCAGATCCGGAAGCCGGGGAAATGCGCGCGCAGGTTCATCGGCAGCGCGGATCGCAATGCGCTGAACCCGGAATGCATCTCGCCGCAGATCGACCTGCAATGCGCGCGCGCATGCCGATCGTCAGGCAGCAGCCGCGCCTGCGGCCGGATTTCGTTCAGGTATTCGGCGATCGCGAGCGTGTCCCACACCGCGTTGCCGTCGTGTGTCAGGCACGGCACGAGAATCGACGGCGACAGCAGCAACAACTCCGCGCGCGACGCGGCGTCGATCGGCACGCTGACCGTGTCGAATGCGAGCCCGCTCAGCTTCGCGAGCAGCCAGCCGCGCATCGACCACGACGAGTAATTGCGGCTGCTGATGGTCAGCGTCGTCTGTCCGGTGGATTCCATGTCGCTCCTCTGCTGAATGCCGTTCGTACCCCTGCACCGATAACGGACGCCGCGCGACGTCACCCGCACCACACCTGTGCGGCAGATTCGCCGAACTGGCGCAGCGCCGCACGATGTCGCGGCACGCATCGCGCGCCGAACCGGTACGGCAATGCATCGCCCCCGGCCAGCCGTCGTCGCGTGCCACCTGCGCCACAGCGTTCCCTTACCGCGTGCAACGCGCGTGCCAGCCGCGTGCTGGCACACGGCTTGCCTCGTTCAATGCAACGCAGCGCAACGAGCGAAGGTCATGAATCTGCTTGCCTATCCGTTTTACCAATGGTCTGCAGAATGCCTGCGCCCGGCGCGTGCATGGGCCGCCACCACACGCGCGACGATGTCGCTGTGGCCGCCTGCGACGTCGACCCCGACGGGCCGCATGCTCGACGCGCTGTGCGAACTGCTCGAATGCTGCGCGTTCTCGCATCGAAGGCCGCCGTTCGGCATCACGTCGATCGTCGTCGACGGCGAAACGGTGCCGATCGTCGAGGAAGCCGCGGCGGTCACGCCATTCGCCACGCTGCTGCATTTCCGCAAGGCGCACCCGGTCGCGCGCCAGCCGCGCGTGCTGATCGTCGCGCCGATGTCCGGGCATTTCGCGACGCTGCTGCGCGGCACGGTGCACACGATGCTCGCCGACCATGACGTGTACATCACCGACTGGCACAACCCGCGCGACATTCCGCTGACGGCCGGACGCTTCGGCTTCGACGAATACGTCGTGCACGTGATCGATTTCATCCGCCATATCGGCCCGGACGCACATGTGCTCGCGATCTGCCAGCCGACCGTCGCCGCGCTCGCGGCGGTCGCACTGATGGCGGCCGGCGGCGATCCGGCGCAGCCCGCGAGCCTGACGCTGATGGCTGGCCCGATCGACTGCCGCGTGAATCCGACGAAGGTCAACGCGCTCGCCACGAGCCAGCCGATCGAATGGTTCGCGCAAAACCTGATCAGCGTCGTGCCGGCGGGCTTCGTCGGGGCGCAGCGGTGCGTGTATCCGGGCTTCGTGCAGGTGGGCGCGTTCATGTCGATGAACCCCGACCGGCACGCGGCATCGTTCGCCGACCTGTATTACGAGCGCGCGAAAGGCGACCCGACGAAGGCAGACACGCTGCGGCACTTCTACGACGAATACTTCGCGACGGCCGATCTCACCGCGGAGTTCTATCTGGAAACGGTCGAGAAGGTCTTCCAGCAATACGCGCTCGCGCGCGGCGAGCTGACGGTCGGCGACACGCTCGTCGAACCGGCGGCGATTCATCGCACCGCGCTATTGACGATCGAAGGCGAGAAGGACGATATCTGCGCGGTCGGCCAGACAGTGGCCGCGCAGGAGCTGTGTTCGGGGTTGCCGCCGTATCTGAAGACCCACCACGTGCAGACGGGCGCGGGCCACTACGGCGTGTTCAACGGCAGTCGCTGGGAAACGCAGATCTATCCGATCGTACGCGCGACGATCCACGACAACGAGCCGTACGATCGCACGGCGGATGCGGACGGCAACGCGAACGGCACGCACTATGTCACGCTGCGTGCGCTGCTCGATGCGCGCGCAACCGGGCCCGATGCAGCGGCCGAAACACGACCGCATCACGCCCACTGAACCCGTGCAGCGGCGCAAAAAAAATCGCCCCGCCGTGATGGCGGGGCGAGATAAACGACAGCCTTCAGGCGACGCGCGAAGAAAGGACCTCGCGCGTCCGGCCCGTGTTACGAGCAGGCCTTGCCGTGCGATGCGTGGTAGCCCTTCGCCTTCGCATCCGCTTCCGACATGTAGCTGCCGTGCTTCGTCTTGCCGTAGTACTTGTCGGTCGAGCAGTGGTAGACCTTCGTGCTGTCGTTAGCCCACACCTTGCCCGGACCGCCGCCCGGCGCCGCAGCTGCGGTCGTCGCAGGCGCGCTCTTCGCGGGTGCGGCACCCGACGCAGCGGCTGCGGAAGCCGCCGTCGCCATCGCGGCCGGCGCGCTGGCGGCTGCAGCAGCCGATGCGCCGTACCAGGTCTTCACGCCCTTGTGGCCGGCGCATGCGCCCTTCTTCGACGCGCCCGAGTAGAACGAACCGTCCTTGCACAAACCGGTCGTACCGGCCGGCGCGCTGGCCGGAACCTGCGCGAACGCACCGAGCGACATACCCATGCCTGCGACCAGCGCGGCGATCAACATCGTCTTTTTCATAGTCCTCTCCTGATTTGCCTGAATGGTGAAAGCGTCTCGGGCGTACCCGAGGGATATCCCGGTTACCGCACCCAGCGGCACACGCGATGGTGGTGGTGATCGTAATGGCACACGCGGTGCGAATGGGCTTCGGCAAGCGTCGGCACGAGGACGACGCAGGCAACGGCCGTCGCGGTCAGGATCTTCGCGATGCGGGTCATGACATTCTCCTGGGTAGGGCAGCCGGTGATCCGGCTGGTACCTCCTTAACGCCGGTCGTCGACACCTCGTGCACGCACTTGCGCCGAATTGACGATCTTTGACAGCGCGTAACAAATCGTCACGCGAAGCTGACAAAAACGCCTCGCATGCTTTCGAAGCTTTCACGACTGAAACCCTTCGGAATTCGAATGAAGCGCTCGTGCGTTGAAGTCGGTCGTTGTTACCGGAGCCGGCAGCGTGCGCCGCGAAAAGACCCAAGAAAAAACCGCCCGAAGGCGGTTTGTCACGAGCATGCGCATGACGCGCAGACAGAATCGACCGGCGGCTACGCCCCCGTCTCTCCCCACGGCGTCGGCGCGGGCACTGCGCACGGCCCGTCGACGTCGATCGACTTGAAATCGGCCGGCCCGACGATCTCCAGATACTCCATGTCCGGCGAGTAATCGAACAGGTAGTGAACGATCCCCGGCGCCTGATGCACGCAGTCGCCGGCGGACACCAGCGTTTCCTGCTCGCCGTACATGAAGCGCGCCCAACCCTTCAGCATGATCACGATATGGAACTCGGCCTCGTGACGGTGCCAGCCGGTGCCCGCCGCCGGTGCATGATTCGCCCTGACGAGCTGCGCGACGACCTTGCCGTTCGTCGCGGCGGCGATGCCGAGATCTCGATACAGGAAGAAGTCGCGCAGGCCTTCGCCTTGATACGCGGTGTCCTGCGGCTTCACATGGCAAAAATGGGTGGTCGTCGGCGTGCTCATCGCGATGCTCCTTCATCGAAAGGATCACGCGTGACAAGCATTTAGCGTTCCAGCAAGGACGGACCGACGGCCGCAACGCTGCCGACTTACTTCAACCGCCCCGACAAAAACTGCCCGAGCCGTTCGCTCTTCGGATTCACGAGAATCTCCTGCGGATTCCCTTCCTCCTCGATCTTCCCCTGATGCAGGAAGATCACGTGGTTCGACACGTTGCGCGCGAAGCCCATCTCATGCGTGACGACGACCATCGTACGCCCTTCCTCGGCGAGCTTCTGCATCACCTTCAGCACTTCGCCGACCAGCTCCGGATCGAGCGCCGACGTCGGCTCGTCGAACAGCATCACTTCCGGCTCCATCGCGAGCGCACGCGCGATCGCGACACGCTGCTGCTGGCCGCCCGACAGGTGCGACGGATACATGCCCTCGACGCGCGGCGCCAGCCCGACCTTCTCCAGATACTTGCGCGCCCGTGCGATCGCTTCATCCTTGCCGATCCCGAGCACGGCCATCGGCGCCTCGATCACGTTCTCGAGCACCGTCATGTGCGCCCACAGGTTGAAGTGCTGGAACACCATCGACAGCTTCGTGCGCATCCGCTGCAGCTGCTTCTGGTCGGCCACGCGCAGCGAGCCGTTGCGGTCGCGCGTGGTCTGGATCGGCTCGCTGCCGATCGTGATCTGCCCCGAGCACGGCTGCTCGAGGAAGTTGATGCAGCGCAGGAACGTGCTCTTGCCGGAGCCGCTCGAGCCGATGATGCTGATCACGTCGCCGGCCTTCGCCTTCATCGACACGCCCTTCAACACCTCGTTGTCGCCGAACTTCTTGTGCAGGTTGTCAACGGTGAGCTTGTACATGCTTGGTCCTTCCTTGCGAATGCGTTAATGGCTGCGCGGCGAGAGATACGCGAGCCAGCGCGTCTCGAGCTTGCGGAACACCCAGATGAGCGTGAACACGACGGCGGCGTACAGCACGGCCGCGATGCCGTAGGCCTGGAACGACATGTACGTGGCCGAATTGACGTCGCGCGTGACCTTCAGGATGTCGGGCACGGTCGCGGTGAACGCGAGCGTCGTCGCGTGCAGCATCAGGATCACTTCGTTGCTGTAGCTCGGCAGCGAGCGGCGCAGCGCGGAAGGCAGGATGATCCGCGTATAGAGCTTGAAACGCGACATCCCGTAGGCTTGACCGGCCTCGATCTCGCCGGCCGACGTCGACTTGATCGCGCCCGCGAAGATCTCCGTTGCATACGCGCATTCGTTCAGCACGAACGCGAGCAGCGTGCAGTTCATCGCGTTGCGGAAGAACGTGTCGAGCAGCACGTGGTTGTGCACGACCTGCAGGCTGTAGATGCCCGTGTAGCACATCAGCAGTTGCACATAGAGCGGCGTGCCGCGGAACACGTACGTATAGAGCCACACCGGGCCCGAGATCCAGCGGTTCGACGATGCGCGCGCGATCGCGAGCGGCACGGCGAGCGCGAAGCCCAGCGCGATCGACACGACCAGCAGCCACAGCGTGATCGCGAGGCCGCTGAAGCGGTAGCCGTCGGTGTAGAGATAGCTTTGCCAGTACTGGCTGACGAGTTCGATCACAGTGCGAGCCTCCGGACGCCGACGGAATAACGCTTCTCGAGGTGATGCAGCACGACGTTCGACACCGTCGTGATCGCGAGGTAGATCGCGCCTGCAGCCAGCGTGAAGAAGAAGAAATCGAGCGTGCTCTTGCCCGCGTCCTGCGACGCCTTGACGACGTCGGCGAGGCCGATGATCGACACGAGCGCGGTGGCTTTCACGAGCACCTGCCAGTTGTTGCCGATGCCGGGCAGCGCGAAGCGCATCATCTGCGGGAACAGGATGCGGCGGAACACGCGCCAGCCGCTCATCCCGTACGCGAAGCCTGCTTCGAGCTGGCCGCGCGGCACCGCGAGGAACGCGCCGCGGAATGTTTCGGTGAAGTACGCGCCGTAGATGAAGCCGAGCGTGATGACGCCGGCCACGAACGGGTCGATGTCGATCTGGTCCCAGCCGAGCATGTCGGTGAAGTTGTTCAGCAGGATCTGGATCCCGTAGAACAGCAGCAGCATCAGCACGAGATCCGGCACCGCGCGGATCAGCGTCGTGTAGAAGGTGCCGATCGCCTTGAGCATGCGGTTCGTCGACAGTTTCGCGCTCGCGCCGACGAGGCCCAGCACGAGCGACGCGGCGAGCGACAGCACCGCGAGCTTCACGGTCTCGACCGTGCCGGCCCACAGCAGCGGGCCAAATCCTTGGAAGATCATATAAGGGATCCAGAACGATGTGGCTGGATTGTCAATAGCCATTACCCGCGCATCAAACGATTTCTACGCACTACCTGATGCAACCTGCTCATCAAGCCCGACGCATCCCGTGACGCGGGCGGCGCCCGGTAACAGACGCGGCGCGCACCGCAGCCGATGCGCGCCGCATGGTCGGTCAGCCGCCGTAGACGTCGAACGCGAAGTACTTCTTCTCGAGCTTCTTGTACGTGCCGTCCTTGATGATGTCGGCGATCGCGTGGTCGATCTTCGCCTTCAGGTCGGCGTCGTCCTTGCGCAGCCCGATGCCGGCGCCGTTGCCGAGCGTCTTCGGATCGTCGATGTCCTTGCCGGCATATTCGAAGTTCGCGCCGCGCGGCGTCTTCAGGAAACCGATGTCGGCCTGCACCGCGTCTTGCAGCGCCGCGTCGAGGCGGCCGGACGTCAGATCCTGGTATACGCCGTCCTGGTTCTGGTAAGGCACGACCTGCACGCCCTTCGGCGCCCAGTACGCCTTCGCGTAGGTTTCCTGGATGGTGCCCTGCTCGACGCCGACCGACTTGCCCTTCAGCGATTCGGCCGTCGGCTGCAGGTTTGCGCCCTTCTTCGCGACGAGACGCGTCGGCGTGTTGAACAGCTTGTCGGAGAACGCGATCTGCTCGGCGCGCGCCGGCGTCATCGACATCGACGACAGCACGCCGTCGAACTTCTTGGCCTTCAGCGCCGGGATCATCCCGTCGAAGTCGTTTTCGACCCACACGCATTTCGCCTTCAGGCGGGCGCAGATCTCGTTGCCGAGATCGACGTCGAAGCCGACGACCTTGCCGCTTGCGTCCTTCGATTCGAACGGCGGGTAGCTGGCGTCGACGCCGAACCGGATCGTCGACCAATCCTTGGCGTGGGCACCGACCGCGATGCAGGCAAGGGCAATACTGAGCGCGAGTTTCTTCATGGCGTTCCTGTCAGAGGCGAACTGGGCAAGGGCCCCGTCGGGCGGCCCGCGCCGGCGCTGCCGGCACGGCGACCCCGCCGCGAACCCTTCCAACCCGGAAATCGCCCCTTTTGGCGACATCCGAAGTTGTACATACAACTTTGCCTTTTCGGAGGCATCGCCAGCAATCCGTGTTTATCTCTATGTCTGCAGGTTTTAGCCGCGCGTCGAGAATATCCTTATATTTCAATTAATTACGCATTACACGAGGCTGAATTAAGACTTTCTCGATGCCTACAGGCGCGGCCGAACGGCACGTGGCACCTGTCTATACTTCGCGGGTCGCGCCGACCGTTTCCAGCCCGACCAGCCGGTAGCCGAACTGCAGTTCCGTCAGCAGGTGTCGCGGACGCGCCGGCACGGGTTCGAGTTTCTGCCGCAGGTTCGTCATGTACACGCGCACGTAGTGCGCACGATCCGCGTCGTGGATGCCCCAGACCTCGGCCAGCAGTTGCCGCGCGGCGATCACGCCACCGCGCGCGCGGATCAGCGCGGCGAGCAGCCGGAATTCGAGGCGTGTCAGGTGGACGGGCGCGCCGCCGCGGACGACTTCGTGCCGGCCGAGATCGACGGTCACGTCGCCGAAGCGCACGACCGACGACGCTTGCCCGTCGGCCGACACGAACGCCGCGCGCCGCAACTGCGCACGTGCCCGCGCCAGCAGCTCGGGCACGCCGAACGGCTTCGGGAGGTAGTCGTCCGCGCCCGCGTCGAGCGCCGCGACCTTCTCCACTTCCTGCTGCCGCGCCGACAGCACGATCACGGGCACCGTCGACCACTCGCGCAGTTCGCGGATGAACGTCTTGCCGTCGTCGTCCGGCAGCCCGAGATCGACGATCACGAGATCGGGCTTGCTGCTCGTCGCATACATCCGCGCCTCGCGGGCCGTCGACGCCTCGCAGGTGTCGAGCCCTTCCTGTTCCAGCGCCATCCGCACGAAACGGCGGATGTCCGATTCGTCCTCGACGATAAGTACCCTCGATCTGATCATGTGCGGCTCTCGTGTTCGATGTCGGGCGGCGCGCCCAATGGCAGGCGAATCTCGAACCGCGCGCCGTGCGGATCGAGCGGCACCGCGCGGATCGAGCCGCCGTGCGCGTTGACGATGCTGCGGCACAGCGCGAGCCCGAGCCCCACGCCGCTGATCGACGATTCCTTGCGTTCGCGCTCGAACGGCTCGAACAGCGGCTCGGTGTTGCGTGCGACGAAGCCGGGCCCGTCGTCCTCGACGAACACGTAGAGCGTTTCGCCGAACACGCGCGCGCGCACCGCCACGACCGCGTCCGCACCCGCGTATTTCGCGGCGTTATCGAGCAGGTTCATCAGCACGCGCTCGATCAGCAGCGCATCGACGTCGATCAGCGGCAGGTCGGCCGGCAAGTCGGCACTCACGTCGCGGCCGGCCAGCACGCCGGCCGAATGCGCGAGCGCGCTGCCGACGATCTCGTCGAGCATGTGCCACTCGCGATTCAGCCGCACGCCTTCGCTCTGCATCCGTGCGAGGTCGAGCAGGTTCACGACGAGCCCGTGCAGCGCCTCGGCCTGGTTGCGAATGCCGTGCGCGAGCGCCGCCGGCTGCCCGTCGGCCAGACGCTCGGGCCGCTCCAGCGTCTCGGCCAGCCCGCGGATCGCGGTCAGCGGCGTCTTCAGGTCGTGCGACACGGCGGCCAGCAGCGCGTTGCGCAACCGCTCGCCTTCGATCCGGACGAGCGTGTGCTGCGCGACGCCGACGTAGTGCACGCGTTCGAGCGCCATCGCGATCGACGAGCACAGCGCGTCGATCAGGCGGCGATCGTCGGGGTCCGTCGGCACCGGCTGCGCGTCGCCGAACAGCACGAGCACGCCGCGCACGCGCATCGGCGCCTTCAGCGGCAGGTACTGCGCGGCCGCGCGCTCGAACGGCGGCATCCCGCACCCGGCACTGCGCGCCTGCTCGTATGTCCAGTGCGCGGCCGACAGATCGACGAACCACGCGCCGGGCACGGGCGCCAGCCGGTCGTCCGCATCGGGCAGCACCAGCGCGACGCGCACGCCGAGCAGCGGCGCGATCGTGCCGGTGCAGATCGACGCGATCTGCTCGGTCTCGATCGCGGCCGACAGATCATGTGCGACCCGCGCGAGCGCGGCCGAGCGTTTCTCGTTCGCGCGCGCGGCGCGTGCCTCCGCGCGCAGACGCGCCGCGAGCTGGCCGATCGCGAGCGCGACGGCCAGCATCAGCGCGAACGTGAACACGTACTGCGTATCGGACACCGCGAACGACAGCCTCGGCTCGACGAAGAAGAAATCGAAGCAGCCGACGCAGACGAACGCGGCCCACGCGCCGGCCAGCCTGCCGAGCCGCAGCGCGATCAGCACCACCGTCATCAGGAACAGCATCACGACGTTCGACAGATCGAATACACGCAGCAGCGCGCTTGCCGCGAGCGTCGCCAGCGCGCAAACGAGCGTGGCCAACAGCAGCGGCACCGCGTACTGCGACACCCACACGTGCGCGCGCGGGCGCGCTTCGCGCACGGCCAGCGCCGGCCGCGTGTCGGGCCCGGCGCCCGCGATGCGGTCGGCCATGCCTGCGCATGCGCGCAGCACGATCCGCCAGCGCTCTCGGTGTGCGCCGGCCTCGCGGTGGCGGGCGGCGGTATCCCGCAGCCCCGTTGCCCGTCGATTCGCTTCGTTCACGTTCACATCCATGATCGCTTCCGGCAATTGAAACGCCGAACGGCCCCGTGCACGCCGCGAGGGCGTGAACGGGGCCGCGACGGCGCGTTCGGTCAGATAAACGGCGTCAACAGCATGTCGATCAGCTTGATGCCGATGAACGGTGCGACGATCCCGCCGACGCCGTAGATCAGCAGGTTGCGCCACAGCAGCTTCTCGGCCGGCTCCGCCCGATATTTCACGCCCTTCAGCGCGAGCGGAATCAGCGCGACGATGATCAGCGCATTGAAGATCACCGCCGACAGGATCGCCGACGTCGGGCTGTGCAAGCCCATCACGTTCAGCGCGCCGAGCGCCGGATACGTCGCGACGAACGCGGCCGGGATGATCGCGAAATACTTCGCGAGATCGTTGGCGACGCTGAACGTGGTCAGCGCGCCGCGCGTCATGATCATCTGCTTGCCGACCTCGACGACCTGCATCAGCTTGGTCGGGTTGCTGTCGAGGTCGACCATGTTGGCCGCTTCCTTCGCCGCCTGCGTGCCGCTGTGCATCGCGACGGCCACGTCGGCCTGTGCCAGTGCGGGCGCGTCGTTGGTGCCGTCGCCCGTCATCGCGACGAGATGGCCCTTCGCCTGGTGCTCGCGGATCAGCCGCAGCTTGTCTTCGGGCGTTGCTTCGGCCAGGTAGTCGTCGACGCCGGCTTCCGCCGCGATCGCGGCCGCGGTCAGCCGGTTGTCGCCGGTGATCATCACCGTCTTCACGCCGACCTTGCGCAGCTCGGCGAAGCGCGCGGCAATCCCGTGCTTGACGATGTCCTTCAGCTCGATCGCGCCGAGCACCCTGGAGCCATCGGCGACGACGAGCGGCGTGCCGCCGCGCCGCGCGATATCGTTGACGGCCGTCTCGACCGCCTGCGGGAACACGCCGCCGAGCGCATCGACGTGCGCGCGGATCGCGGACGCCGCGCCCTTGCGCACCTGCCGCTCGCCGATATCGAGGCCGCTCATCCGCGTGCGTGCGCTGAACGGCACCGCGATGCTGCCGTCGACCGCCCTCACGTCCAGCGCGAAGCGCTGCTTCGCAAGCGCGACGATCGAGCGCCCCTCGGGCGTCTCGTCGGCCAGCGACGACAGTTGCGCGGCCTCGGCCAGCGCACGCTCGTCCACGCCGGGCGCCGGCCGGAACTGCACGGCCTCGCGGTTGCCGAGCGTGATCGTGCCGGTCTTGTCGAGCAGCAGCACGTCGACGTCGCCGGCCGCCTCGATCGCGCGGCCCGACGTCGCAAGCACGTTCGCGCGCATCATGCGGCTCATCCCCGCGATGCCGATCGCCGACAGCAGCGCGCCGATCGTCGTCGGGATCAGGCAAACCAGCAGCGCGATCAGCACGGTCAGGCTCACGGCCGAGCCCGACGCGTTCAGCAGCACGCTGAATTGCGAGAACGGCAGCAGCGTCACGCAGACGAGCAGGAAGATGATTGTCAGCGCAACGAGCAGGATCGTCAGCGCGACCTCGGTCGGCGTCTTGCCGCGTTTCGCGCCTTCGACCATCGCGATCATCCGGTCGAGAAACGCTTCGCCGGGTTGCGCGGTGATCTTCACGATGATCCAGTCGGACAGCACGCGCGTGCCGCCCGTCACCGACGAGAAATCGCCGCCCGACTCGCGAATCACCGGCGCGGATTCGCCGGTGATCGCCGATTCGTCGACCGATGCGACGCCGTCGATCACTTCGCCGTCGGCCGGAATCGTGTCGCCGGCTTCGACGAGCACGATGCTGCCGGCTGCGAGCTCGTCGCTCGGTACGCGATGGCTCGTGCTGCCGAACTGCTTCGGCTCGTCGAGCACCTTCGCATACACGCGCTTGCGCGCCGCGCGCAGCGCATCGGCCTGCGCCTTGCCGCGCCCTTCGGCCAGCGCCTCGGCCGCGTTCGCGAACAGCACGGTGAACCACAGCCAGCACGCGACCGCGAAGATGAAGCCGGCCGGCGCGTCGCCGGTGCCGGTCAGCGCCTGCAGCCACAGCGCGGTCGTAATGATGCTGCCGAGATAAACGACGAACATCACCGGGTTCTTCAGCTGCACCCGCGGCGCGAGCTTGCGGAACGCCTCGCGCAGCACGGCCGTCCAGCGCATCGACGGCACGCTGCCGATCGGCATGGCTGCCTGGTGGATCGGGCTTTCGATATGAGACATGAGTGACTCCGTTATTGCTGCGCTTGCCGCGCGCCGGCCGCGTGGCCGAATGTGCGATCGAGTGCGAGATTCAGGTCGAGCACGCGCACGCGCGGTTCGCCGAGCACGCCGAGCTGGCGCGGCACGGCGATCCGGTCGACCAGTGCCGCGACCTGCGCGGCATCGACGCCGCGCGCCTGCGCGACCCGCGTCGCCTGCAGCCGCGCGTTCGCGACCGAGATCTCGGGATCGAGCCCCGACGCGGACGCGGTGACGGCATCCGCCGGCACCGGCGTGCCGGCGGCGAGCCCGTTCTCCTGCCGGTACGCCCGCACGCGCTGCGCGATATCCGCGAGCAGCTTCTTGCTGGTCGCGCCCTGGTTGCTCGCGCCGCTGCCGGCCGCGTTGTACGGCTGGTCGACCGTCTTCGACGAATCGGCCGGATCGGTGCCGGTCGTCGCGCTCGGCCGCGAATGGAAGTAACCGGCGCGCGTGAAGTGCTGCCCGATCACCGCCGAGCCGATCGTCGTGCCGTCGCGCTGGACGAGACTGCCGCGTGCCTGCGACGGGAACAGCACGTTCGCGACGCCCGTGGTGAGCAGCGTATACGCGATGCCGGTGACGAGCATGAACAGCACCGACGATGCGATCACGGGCCGCACGAGGCCGCGCGTCGCCGCGCCGAACGAAGAACCGGGTGCCGGCGCGGCGACGGCCGCTGCCTGGCGATTGCCTTGCATCATGATGTTTCCCTCAGAACAGTTGGCCGCCCGACATCAGCAGGTGCTCGACGACCGGGCCGAGCGCGAGCGCGGGCAGGAACGTGAGACCGCCGACGACGAGGATCACGAAGATCAGCAAGCCGGCGAACAGGCCCGTCGATGTCGACAGCGTGCCCGCGCTTTCCGGCACGCTCTTCTTCGCGGCGAGGCTGCCCGCGACCGCGAGCATCGGCAGCAGCGTCAGGTAGCGCCCGATCAGCATCGCGAAGCCGATCGTCGTGTTGAAGAACGGCGTGTTCGCGTTCAGGCCGGCGAACGCGGATCCGTTGTTGGCCGTGCCCGACGTGTATGCGTACAGCACTTCGCTGAAGCCGTGCGGGCCGAGGTTCGCGAGGCTGTCCATCGTCGAGTGCAGCATCGACGCCAGCGCGGTAAAGCCGAGGATGCTGAACGGATGCGCGAGCACCGCGAGCATCACGAGCTTCATCTCGCGCGCCTCGATCTTCTTGCCGAGAAACTCCGGCGTGCACCCGATCATCATCCCGACGAGGAACACCGTGAGGATCGCGAACGTGAACAGGTTGATCAGCCCGACGCCGTCGCCGCCGAACACGTTGTTCAGCATCATCTGCGCGATCGGCACGAGCCCGCCGAGCGGCGTCAGCGAGTCATGCATCGCGTCGACCGAACCGGTGGTCGCGGCCGTCGTGACGGTTGCGAACAGGCTCGTCTGTGCGATGCCGAAGCGCATCTCCTTGCCTTCCATGTTGCCGCCCGGCTGCACGGCGCTCATCTGCTGGTCGACGCCGAGCCCGGTGAGCAGCGGATTGCCGTGCTGCTCGGCCGGGTAGATCACCGCCAGGAAACCGACGAACATCACGACGAACGCGCCGAGGATCACCCAGCCCTGGCGGCGCCGGCCGATCATCGTGCCGAGCGTGTAGGTCAGCGCGGACGGAATCAGCAGCATCGACAGCATGTGCAGCGTGTTGGTGAGCGGCGTCGGGTTCTCGAACGGATGCGCGGCGTTCATGCTGAAGAAGCCGCCGCCGTTCGTGCCGATATGCTTGATCGATTCGAGGCTGGCAACCGGCCCCATCACGATCTGCTGGCGCACGCCTTCGAGCGTGGTCGCCCATGCGTCGGACGCGAGCGTCTGCGGCATGCCCTGCCACACGTACACGAGCGCCATCACGAAGCTGAGCGGCAGCAGCACGCGATAGGTCACGCGCGTGAAATCGACCCAGTAGTTGCCGATGTCGGCCGCGCTCTTGCGGCTCAGCCCGCGAATGAAGCCGCCCGCGGCCGCGACGCCGGTTGCCGCGCTGACCACCATCAGGAACGTGATGACGGCCATCTGCGAGAAGTTCGACAGGCTGCTCTCGCCCGCATACGCCTGCCAGTTCGTGTTCGTGATGAACGACGCGGCCGTGTTGAAGGCGAGGTCGGGGCTTTGCGCGGCGCGCTGCAGCGCATCGAACGGCAGCGCATCCTGGATGCGCAGCAGCAGATAGCCGAGCAGCATCATCCCGGCATTGCTGAGCAGCAACACCATGCCGTAGCGCTGCCACGACATCGCTTCGTCGGGATTGACGCCGAGCAGCGCATAGGTGCGGCGTTCGGCCCACGCGTGGCGCGGGCTCGTGAAGGCGTGCGCGAGCCATGTCCCGACGACAGGCACCAGCGCCAGCATGATCGCGAGAACGATCGCGAATTGAATGAGATTGTTGAACATGTCGACGCTCGCTCAGATCCGGTCGAGGCCGGTGATGAAACCGGCCGTCAATACAAAGAACGCGAGCGTGAACAATACGAAAAGCAAATCGCTCATGACATCCACCGATAGTTTCGAATTTCTGTTGAATCGCGCCGATCAATACCGCTCGGGCTTGATCAGCGCATGAAACAGATAGATAAAGAGCGCGATCGACAACGCGCCGGTGATCCACAACATGGCTTTCCCCTTTTGTTCGTATGCGCGGCCTATCCACGCGATCGTCGGCGCATCGGGCCTTGCCGTGTCGGCGCTGGCCTGGATGACGCCCCCATGCTCGACTGGCGAATGGGATGCGACAGTGTAGAAATCCGCGTATCAAAGCGGTGTTCATTTTCTTTACAGGGAATAAAAAAGCTGTAAAGACGAAAGCCGGCGGAACCGGTGTCTTTACGCGTTCTTTTCAGGGTCGGTGCGAGTCTATACACCGTATCGCCACGGCGATTCCTAGAATGGGTGCCATGACCAACACGAGATCTCCGCGGTGCGGAGCATGATGCGACCCGGGGATGAAAGCATGAAACCGACCAGAACCGAATCCGCTGCTTCACGCGATCTGCCGTCCGTTCGTTCGCGGCGCCGGTCCCCCGCGGACGAACTCGTGCTGCTGTCGATCCGCGTCGAATCGGACAACCTCGCGCTCGTGCGGCGCCGCCTGCATCAGGCCGTCGGCGCCGCGCTCAACTTCTACACCGCCGCGATCGACAACCGCACCGGGCGCGCGTGCATCGAGCTCGAAGTCGCGCGCTCGCAGGCATCGCCGGCGATCCTGTCGATCCTCCGCCTGCTGCCGGCCGCCGAATTCGGCACGATCCGCCTGTTGCAGCACTAGCCGGCGTTTGCCGCGGCCACGCGTGACACGCGTCACGCGCCCCACCCGTTTCATCGATTCGAACGCGCGTATCCGGCGCGAACGCGTGCGGTTCTTCACAAGCCGCGTGCGTTCGCGACCGGTGCGCGCGACGGATCGTCGTTCCCGTCGTTACGGGCCTTTCCAGGAAGCACTCTCCATGAAAAAAGCAGTCGTCGGTACCCTCTCCCTCGCATTCTTCGGCGCCGCCGCGCATGCGCAAAGCAGCGTCACGCTCTACGGGATGCTGGACGCGGGTATCGTCTATACCAACAACCAGTCGGGTAAAAGCACATGGCAGCAAGGCAGCGGCCTGCTGTCGAATACCGTCTTCGGCCTGAGCGGCAATGAGGATCTCGGCGGCGGCCTGCATGCGCTGTTCCGCCTCGAGAACGGCTTCAACCTGAACAACGGTACACAGTCGTACCGGAACACGATGTTCGGCCGCCGTGCGTACGTCGGCCTGCAGAGCGACCAGTACGGCGCACTGACGCTCGGCCGCCAGTACGACGCCGTCGTCGACTATCTGGGCCCGCTCGCGATGGCGAACAACGGCGACGGCAACAACCTCGCGTCGCACCCGTTCGACAACGACAACATCGACGATTCGTTCTACATCGACAACGCGGTGAAATACACGAGCCCGACGCTCGCCGGCTGGCAGTTCGGCGGCCTGTACGGGTTCAGCAACGCGGCCGGCGGCTTCGCGAACAACCGTGCGTACAGCGCCGGCGTGTCGTATGCGAACGGGCCGGTCAACCTCGGCGCCGCGTACCTGCAGCTCAACCGCGGCGGGCTGACGGCCGGCGGTGCGCTGTCGAACAACGACGGGGCGAACTTCCCCGCCGTGCGCCAGCGCGTGATGGGCGCCGGCGGCAGCTACGCGTTCGACCGGCTGACGGTCGGCGCGCTGTGGACGCATTCGATGTTCGACGAGACGGCCGAATCGTCGCTGCCCGGCGCGCTGAACGCACTGCGTTTCGACAACTACGAGGTCAATGCGCGCTATGCGCTGACACCGGCGGTCTCGCTCGCGGGCGCCTATACGTTCACCGAAGGCCGCTACGACGATGCAACGGGCAGCCACCGGCCGAAATGGCATCAGGTGACGCTGATGGCCGACTACGCGCTGAGCAAGCGTACCGACGTGTATGCGGAAACCGTGTACCAGCACCAGTTCGGCGTGCCGTCGGGCACGACGCTCGGGTTCGCGAACGTCACGGGGCTCGCGGCTTCGTCGACGAACACGCAGGTGGTCGCGACGGTCGGCATCCGGCATCGGTTCTGACGCAGGTGGCATCGTGGGTCGGAACGGGCCGTTACGGTCACGTGAGTGGCACGACGTCCGGTCGCGATGCAAATCGACGCGCAAGCAAACCGTGCATTCCGTTCACGCAAAAAAGCCCCGGCGCGCCGCAACGCGCCGGGGCTGGCATGACGCCGAGAACGGGACGTCAGATCACCACTGGTACGACGCACCGACGCCGACCGCCGTGCCCGAGCCGCTCATGCCGACGCCGGCGCGAACCTGCAGGTTCTGCGTAATCCGCGCGGTGCCGCCGAGCGCGACCGCCTGCTCCCCGCGGTAAGAACCGCCGCCGATGCCAACGGACAGCGTCTTGCCCGGGTCGACAGATGGAATCATCGACAGTGCGGTCGCCGCGGCGATACCCGAGTACGCACTCTTCGCGACATCGTTGATCTGGCCTTGCAGGCCGCCCATCGCCTGGTTCAGCTGGTTCACGTTGACCGCGTCCGTGCCGTTGACACCCGGTGCCACGTTGCTGATCGTCCGCTCGTTGCCGGGCGAACCGACCGACACGGTATTCGGCGCGCTCGCGACGGATCCCGCGCCCAGCGCGACCGAGTTGACGCCCGACGCCGTGGCGTTCTGACCGAGCGCCGTACTGTTCGCGCCGCTCGCGGCTGCGTTGCCGCCCACCGCCGTGCCGTTCTCGCCGGATGCAACCGCGCTGCTGCCCATTGCGGTGCTGTTGCCGCCCGATGCCGTTGCGTTGGCGCCGTTCGCGGTGCTGTTGTCGCCAGATGCCACCGAATTGCCGCCCGTCGCCGTGCTGTTGTCGCCCGATGCGACCGAATTGCCGCCGATCGCCGAGCTGTTGCTGCCCGATGCCGCCGCGTTGCCGCCCATCGCGGTGCTGTTGTCGCCCGACGCCTGCGAGTTACCGCCCGTCGCCGTGCTGTTCCCGCCCGACGCAATCGCGTTGCCGCCTGTCGCCGTGCTGTTGTCGCCCGACGCCGTCGAGCCGCCGCCCGTTGCCGTGCCGTTGTTGCCCGACGCGATCGCGTTACCGCCCGTCGCCGTGCTGTTCGCACCCGATGCCTGCGAATCGATGCCCATCGCCGTGCTGTTCTCGTTGGACGCCGAACCCGACACGGTCTGCATCGACGTGATCGTTGTATTGATCCCGGCGATCTGCGTACTGAGCACGTTGTACTGGCTCTGCAGCGCGTAGAGCTGGCTGCCGTTCACCGCGTCGGTGCTGGCTGCGGCGATGTCGCCTGCCGCGACGTTCGTCAGCCGTACCGCCGTGGTCGCGCCGACGCCGCCGAGCGTCACGCTGTCCAGCGCTGGACTGTCGTACGAAACCGCGTTGCCGACCGCCGCCTGGATGTTGGTCAGGCTCGTGCTCAGGCTGCTGACCGAACCGGACACCGTGCTCAGGCCGGTGGACAACGAGCCGAGATTGGTCGCCGTCGACGTGGACAGGCTCGTCACGGCGTCGTTCGTCGCGCTGAGGCCCGTCGACAGCGAGCCGACGCTCGTTGCTGTCGATGTGGACAGGCTCGCCAGGGTGTTGTTTGTCGTGCTCAGGCCTGTCGACAGTGAACCAACGCTTGTGGCCGTCGAGGTCGACAAGCTCGTTACCGTGTCGTTTGTCGTGCTCAAGCCCGTCGACAGTGAGCCGACGCTCGTGGCCGTCGAGGTCGACAAGCTCGTTACCGTGTCGTTCGTCGTGCTCAAGCCCGTCGACAGCGAACCAACGCTCGTGGCCGTCGAGGTCGACAAGCTCGTCACTGTGTCGTTTGTCGTGCTCAAGCCCGTCGACAACGAGCCAACGCTCGTGGCCGTCGACGTCGAGAGGCTCGTTACCGTGTCGTTTGTCGTGCTCAGGCCCGTCGACAGTGAGCCGACGCTCGTGGCCGTCGAGGTCGACAAGCTCGTTACCGTGTCGTTCGTCGTACTCAGGCCCGTCGACAGCGAACCAACGCTCGTCGCCGTCGACGTCGACAGGCTCGTTACCGTGTCGTTCGTCGTGCTCAGGCCCGTCGACAGTGAGCCAACACTCGTGGCCGTCGATGTCGACAGGCTCGTTACCGTGTCGTTTGTCGTGCTCAGGCCCGTCGACAGCGAGCCGATGCTCGTGGCCGTCGATGTCGACAGACTCGTGACCGTATCGTTCGTCGTGCTCAGGCCCGTCGACAACGAACCAACGCTCGTGGCCGTCGACGTCGACAGGCTCGTTACCGTGTCGTTCGTCGTGCTCAGACCGGTCGACAGCGAACCAACACTCGTGGCCGTCGACGTCGACAGGCTCGTCACCGTGTCGTTCGTCGCGCTCAAGCCCGTCGACAACGAGCCGACGCTCGTGGCCGTCGAGGTGGACAGGCTCGTTACCGCGTCGTTCGTCGTGCTCAAGCCGGTCGACAGCGAACCAACGCTTGTGGCCGTCGACGTCGACAGGCTCGTCACCGTATCGTTCGTCGTGCTCAAGCCGGTCGACAGCGAACCAACGCTCGTCGCCGTCGACGTCGACAGGCTCGTTACCGTGTCGTTCGTCGTGCTCAGGCCGGTCGACAGCGAACCAACGCTCGTCGCCGTCGACGTCGACAGGCTCGTTACCGTGTCGTTCGTCGTGCTCAGGCCCGTCGACAAACTCGTCACCGCATCATTCGTCGCGCTCAAACCCGTCGACAACGAGCCAACGCTCGTGGCCGTCGATGTCGACAGGCTCGTTACCGCGTCGTTCGTCGCGCTCAGGCCCGTCGACAGCGAACCAACGCTCGTGGCCGTCGAAGTCGACAGGCTCGTTACCGTATCGTTTGTCGTGCTCAAGCCAGTCGACAGCGAACCGAGACCCGAAGCCGTCGACGTCGAGAGTGACGTGAGCTGGCTCATGTTCACCGCATCTGTCGGATCCACGCCTGCAGCAACATTGGACAGCGTCACCGGGGATGATGCACCGCCACCTCCCAACGTGACCTTGGTATGGGCCGTATCGTCATACTGAACAGAGTCAGCAACGATAGTCGAGAGGCTCGTCAAGTTTGCGTTCGTTGCGCCAAGACCGGTGGACAGATTCGATACATCGCTATTCGTCGCGCTCAAACCCGTCGACAGTGAACCAACGCTTGTGGCCGTCGATGTGGACAGGCTCGTCACGGCGTCGTTCGTCGTGCTCAGGCCCGTCGACAGCGAACCAACGCTCGTGGCCGTCGACGTCGACAGGCTCGTCACCGTATCGTTCGTCGTGCTCAGGCCCGTCGACAACGAACCAACACTCGTTGCCGTCGACGTCGACAGACTCGTCACCGCATCATTCGTCGCGCTCAGTCCAGTCGACAACGAACCAACGCTCGCGGCCGTCGACGTCGACAAACTCGTCACCGTATTGTTCGTCGTGCTCAACCCGGTCGAGACGCTCGTCGACAGGCTGAACAATTGCCCGCCATTGACGGCGTCGTAGCTGTTTGCAGCCACTTTGCCGTTCGCGACACCCGTGAGCGAATTCGCGGTAACGCCGTCAACGCTGAAGAGGCTCAGGCTGCCGTGGATCAAGTTGCCCGTGCCATAAACTTCCATCGGGACGTTGAGAAACAGCCCGTTCCCGTTCAATGTCATATGCAGGCTCGAGCCGACGGCTGCAAAACTCGCCTGGTTGCTCGACGCGCCGATCGCCATCTGGCATGCAGCACCGGACGTTTGCCACGTCCCGCTGGGATCGGTCAGCGCCGTACAGGAAGAATCGACTCCGTCATTGAAGTACGCGACATCGTTCGCAAACGCCGCAATCGGCATCGACGACAACGCAACGACGCCAGCCAGTGCCGACAGCCTGAAGAGCGCGACGCGTGATCCCGGCGCGTCGACACAACGCGCGCCTGCCGTGCACTCCGACTTGCTCCCCTTGCTCGTCGCCGAACAATGTTCGCTCACGACGACCCACGCCCCGCGCACCCGATTGAATACAACCCGAAAGATTCGATTCATTACAACCACCCCTGTTTTACCGCCGTATCCCGTTTCCGGCGCTCGGCGAAGATCAATTAACGTCCAACGGATTGAATTTCCAAGCAATCCGGCGATGTAGCCGGAAACTCGAAATCGGCGTGCCGATTACGCTGGAAGGACGACTCGCGCGATAATTCAAAATCGAACTTGCGCCAGTCGATCTGGATGAGCGCCGATTAATATAAAATTACCCAGACGGCAGATCTGCATTTACTCAAACACCGCAAATCACCTGAAGCTCGGCATATCCATCGATCAACAAGATATCGCCCGGAGTAATTTTGGGATATAGAACTTCTTCGAAATAAATGTCAGAAACCTTGAAATACCCACCCGTAAACCGACCAGGAAAACGGAGCGAAAACGCACCGCGTCAGTGCTGGATAGCGCGGAGCGGCAGGTTCCGGCAGGTTCCGGAGAATTCGCGAATCGGGACCGGAACCGAATCGGGGCCACGTCGACACAGTACCTGGCGCCATATTGACCAGCATCACCTCGGCGCACCGTCAATCTCGACGATTGACTTTCGAACTTATACGATTTTCGCGAAACGCCACTTCCCTTAAACTAGCTTTTCCGTGTTTTTCGAGATTTTCTAATCACCCGGCCGCGTCCAGCTTCCGAAAAACCCCGCAAACTCCACCTCATCCACGACGAAAATCCCCGTCGAAATAAAACCGACCAGGAAAAACAGACTCGTATTCCTCTCGATCGATTATTCCGAAACCGGTCCACACTATGACCTCATGGACTCGCCGCGGCATCCGGCGCGAACGCATCTACTTGATTTGCGAATGGCTGACCAGCTTTGCGCTGTTTCTGCTGCCGGTGTTCTTCATGCTTTTCTGCATGGTTCTTTTCGGCGTCTGGTATTTCGGCTCAGTCGAATGGTGGCTGGGTGCGGCCTCGACACTCCTCGTCGCCGGCATGGGCGTGACGGCAGGCATATTCGGCATCGCGTCGGCCAGCTTCGTGCCGCAGCGCGACACGCTCGCGGCCGCCGAACACTGTCGACGGGACGACGCGGCGCCTGCGCCTCCGCTAGATTTCATATGGATGCAAACCGTTCCGTGCCATCACCCGATGGGTGACGAGGGCGGCTTTCGCGTCAACTGCTTCAACATCGACTGCACGCGACGCGCAACCGGTCGGGCACCCCGCTTTCCTACCGGCAAGCCGCCGTGCCGGTAGCGAAGGACCAGGCGTCCCCTTGTTTGCCGCCGCCCGCGCCCGACCGCGGCGGCCCCGGCTTGCCTTTCTCAAAAAAAAATCGCAAAGTCGGTGCAGCCGCGCCAGACACGCTTCGCCCGGTCCGCGGACACTGCGCCGGGCGCATCGATGCGCCCCACGGACCACGCCGATGGAAGGCAGCACATGACGAGCCCCCTTCTTCACGGACGCAGACGCTCGACCGATCCCGCATCGGCCGGATGCACCGCGGCTGCATCCGGTTCGCCGTCACGGAGCGACCACCACACCGGTCCGCTCGCCGGTCGGCCGCCCCGCGGCGCAACCGCCGGGAACCCGTCTCGCCAGGCACCCTTGCCCCACGGAGAGTCGACATGACCTTACTGCAGGACACCCAAGTCATCGTAGCGGACGATCATCCGATCACCCGACTCGCCATCATCCGTGCGATCGACGCGCTGCCGGGCTTCAAGGTCGCAGCGGGCGTCGGGTCGGGCCACGAACTGCTGGAGACGCTGGGCAAGCAGGCCTGCGACCTGATCGTCACGGACTTCGCGATGCAGCAGTCCGAACCCGACGAGGACGGGCTGCGGCTGATCGCCAGACTCGGGCGTCTTTACAACTCCATCCCCGTAGTCGTCTTCACGATGCTGACGAACGGCGGCGTCCTGCACCAGCTGTGTCAGATGGGCGTAGCGGGACTCGTCGGCAAGGACGAGGATCTCGCCGCACTCGAACAAACCTGCGCGCGCGCGCTCGGTGCCAACCGTCCGTACCTGTCGCCGGGAATGGCCGCTCGCCTGGCTGAAACCGGCGAACTCGCGGTCGGCGTACGCCCTTCGGTGCTGTCACTGAAGGAGCTGGAGATCGTCCGGCTGTTCGCCCGCGGCACGTCGCTGACCGACATCGCCCGCCAGCTCAACCGCTCCATCACGACGGTATCCACGCAGAAGCGCTCGGCCATGCGGAAGCTCCACGTGACGACCAACGCGGACCTGATCGCCTATGCCCGCGAGCAGGGGCTTGTCTGATGCAGAATTTCCTGAAGGATTTCGACGAATCGCCGCTGCGCTCCTTCTATTCGCTGGAAAACAATCTCAAGCGCGAGCGCCGGGTCTTCTCGATGGTGATCGTGCTGCTGGTCTTCGCGGCCATCGCGGCGGCGGCGATCACGATCACCGCGCGCCTGTCGAGTTCGCTCCATCACGAAGAACAGATCGCCCAGTCATACGAGCAGGACACGGCCGATGCCGTCCTTCAACTTCGCAGCGCGCTGCTGACCGCGAACATGGTGCTCGAGCTGCGGGCGAACGGCGTACTCGCGCCGCATCAACAGCCGTTCCCGCATAGCTGCACGTCGGCTCAACCGGCCACGTCGGCCGACGCCGTCACGCTGCGCGAGAGTTGCGACGAAGCCGTGCAGTTGCTGGCCGCGGCCGGCCGGCGCCGCGGCGTACAAATGATTCTGGCCGACGGCAGCGCCGCATACGGACACCAATTCAGCGCGTGGCCGACACTGCCGATGTCCGCGCCACCCGAAGCCTCGGCCCAAAAGCTCGTCGATATCGTGTACGAACGGTTTCGCGCGCGTGGGTACGAACCGCTCGCCGCGGCACGCGCCAAGCGCGTCGTGTGGGTCGCCATTCCCGAACACGGCAAGAACGACATACCGGTGATGGTGGCCGCGTCGCTCGTCACGAAAGGCGATGCGGTCTACGCCGTCGCGCTGACCAGCATGGACCTCAGCGGGGTACTGCAGCCGCAGATCGCCGATCTGTCGACACCGACGCCGATCGCGATCGACGAAGAAGGCACGCCGCTCGTCGCGGCATCGGACGCCGCCGCCGCGCGCGCCATCAACTCTGCGCTGACCAACCGCACGGACGGATCATTCCACTGGATTGCGCAGTATGGCTGGGCATTGCGACGCCCGGCTGCCGTGCCCGGCTTCGGGCACATGATCTACGTGCTGCCATGGGATCAGCAGATCCGGTCGATGCGCTTCGAGCTGCTGCTGATCCTGTCGGTCACCACTGCGCTCATCGTGCTGCTCCTCGCGATGTTCCGCTACTGGAACTATCGGTTCCTGACCCGCACGTACTCCGAAGCATCCCGGGCACTCGAGAACGAGATGCTCAACCATCTTCTCGTGCAGGCGACGCCGGTCGGCTTGTGCGTCGCGCGCAAGGCCAACATGGAAATCATGGTGGCCAACCAGCTCGCACGCAACCTGCTCGCACTCCAGCCGTCCGACACCCGCCTGCCCGAAACACTCGCAGGTCAGTTCGGCGTGCGCCGGCAGGACGTGTCGACCAAAGGCGGCACGCACATCTTCCAGTTCACGTTCTCGCTGGAACGCAGCAACGGTGGCAGCATGCACCTCGAAATCACCTACGCGCCGGCCGTACTCGATCGCGAAGAAGTGCTTTTCTGCGCCATCACCGACATGACCGAACATCATCGAGCCGAGCGTTTGCTGCGCGAGGCGAAGCGCACCAGCGAGGAGGCCGCTCGTGCGAAAGTGAACTTCTTCGCGTCGATGAGCCATGAGATTCGCACGCCGCTCGCGTCGCTCGTGGGCAACATCGAACTCGTCGCGCTGGGCCCGCTCGCGGCGGAACAGCAGGCGCGCGTCCGCGCGATGCAGAGTTCCGCGAAAGGGTTGCTGCAGATCGTCAACGACGTGCTCGACTTCTCGAAGATCGACGTCGGCGAACTCAGCCTGAGCGAGGAATGGGCATCGATCGCCGATCTGCTGTGCCGCATTGCATCGTCCTATGCGCACCTTGCGACGCAGCAGGGATTGCGCTTCTTCACCGTATTCGATCGCACCATCCCGGCGCCGCTGTATTTCGATCCCGTACGCGTGTCGCAGATCGTCAACAACCTGCTGAGCAACGCATTCAAGTTCACGCAATCCGGCAAGATCGTGCTGCGCGCCCGCTGGGTCGACCAGAAACTCGAGATCAGCGTCGTCGATTCCGGCATCGGTATCCCCGACGAGCTCAAGGCGCGACTGTTCCAGCCATTCACGCAAGGCAACAGCAACCGCTTGACCCAGGCCAGGGGCACCGGCCTCGGGCTGTCGATCTGCTCACGCCTCTGCGCACTCATGAACGGCCATATCTCGCTCGACAGCACGGTCGGCGTCGGTACCCGGATTGTCGTCGAGCTGCCATTGCGAACGCAGGACCCCGCCATGCCGTCTGCCGAGTGGACGTTGCCGGCGAAGCGGCCCGTCCTGCTCTGTCGTGCGCACGAATACCAGGAATGGCTGACCGGCCTGTTCGATCTCGATGCGTCCGTTCCGGTCGTCGTGTCGGACCTGCGCGAGCCGCTCGAACCCGGCGCGTACGACTACCTGATCGCCACCGACGAGTTCGCGGCGCGCGACATTCATGCGTGGTGGGGCAAATCGGAATCGGTCGTGCTGGCGACGCAGGACGGCCCGCTGGTGCCGCACGCCGACGAAAGCGGCAACGTAGTCGTCTCGCTGTTCAGCCCGATCGGAATCAAGGCCGCCACGCAGATCGCGCGGCCGGGCCACCGGCGCCGGACGGCACGACCTGCGCAGAACAGCGCATCCGCGCCTGCCGCCCGGGCCCACTTCGACACGGTGACCGTACTGATCGCAGAAGACAACCTCCTCAACCGCAGCCTGCTGCGCGATCAGCTCACGACGCTCGGCGCACGCGTCGAGGAAGCAGGCAACGGCGAGGAAGCGCTGGCGCTGCTGGCCAAGGTCCCGGTCGATGTCGTGCTGACCGATATCGACATGCCCGTGATGAACGGCTTTGCGTTGCTGCACGCGATCCGCAACTCGGGAATGCGCCTGCCGATCTACGCGGTCAGTGCCAGCGCGCGACCCGAGGATATCGCCGAGGGCCGCGCGCGCGGCTTCACCGACTACCTCACCAAGCCGGTGCCGCTCGCGACGCTGGCGAACGTCCTCGAAAGCACCAAGGTTCCCGTCGATCCGCTGTCCGACGCGACCACGTCGCCCGACGACGACGTGGACCCGCCGATGCTTCCCGTCGTGCCGGACGAGTACGCACGGGTGTTCGTCGAACAGGTCGAGACCGATCTTCATGAACTGGGCGCGATCGTCCATGCGCATGACACCGTTCGACTGGAACGCTGGCTCCATCGCGTCGCTGGCGGGCTGGCGGTGCTCGGCCCCTCCCAGCTCGTCGAACACTGCCAGGACCTGCGCACCCTGATCGCCGAGACCGCAAGCTGGGACGGCGATATCGACGCGCAATGTGCGGCGATCGCCGATGCGCTGCAGACGATGCGCGCGACGCTCGCGCCGGTCGTATGCACGCCGGACGGCCCGCCGGACGCGCCTGCACGCGGCTCATCCGGCGGGTGATTCTGCCGCTCCCGGTCATGGTCCGGTTCATTCGGCCGGGCGGCGCTGCGACTTGTCTATACTTGTCGGCCGGACAACGCGCCGTTGCCGTACGCGGGCGGGCGCGGCACGGCACGACCGCCGGAGCACCCTGCGCAATCCCGCATGGACGCAACACGCGCGAGCACGGAACATTCACCCGTCCCGGACGAACGCCGCCAATCGAATAGCGACGCAATGACCACACCGATCTATCAGGAAATCAAGGACTTCATCCTCGCGCGCATTCATGCCGGCGAATGGGCGGAAGGCGACCAGGTGCCGTCGGAGAACGAGCTCGCGCGCGAATTCAACGTCGCGCGGATGACCGTCAACCGCGCGCTGCGCGAGCTGACGGCCGAGCAGGTGCTCACGCGCACGCGCGGCTCCGGCACGTATGTCGCGTCGCCGAAATACGAATCGACGCTGGTCGCGATCCGCAGCATCTCCGACGAAGTCGCCGCGCGCGGCCACGGCTATCGCGCGCAGGTGCTGCAGGTCGGCGCGGCCATCGCCGATGCGAAGCTCGCCGACGAACTGCAGCTCGACACGGGCAGCCCGATCTTCCATTCGCGCGTGCTGCACTTCGAGAACGACACGCCCGTGCAACTCGAGGAACGCTGGGTCAATCCGGCCTGCGCGCCCGAATACGCGTTGCAGGACTTCACGACGACGACGCCGAACCAGTACCTGACGCGCGTCGCGCCGCTGCAGCGCGTCGAATACCGGATCGAGGCCGCGATGCCCGACACCGAAACGCGCCGCCATCTGACGATGGACGACCGCGAGCCGTGTCTGCTGCTGCATCGGCGTACGTGGTCGCAAGGGATGGTCGCGTCGGTCGCCAATCTATGGCATCCGGGCAGCCGTTACCGGTTCACCGGGCATTTCTGACGCGCGGCATCAGCGCGCGCCGGGCCGCCCCCATCGCTCGATCTCACTGACCGCCAGCTTCAAACCGTCTTCCCGCGCGATACGCGTGCCGAGTTCCGCGGCACGCGCCTTCGTGTCGCCGCGTTCGGCAAACGCGATCGCCCGCGCAAGCGCGGCGGCGTCCACGCGCCGCCCCGCCACCGGCGCATCCGTCACACCAAGCCTCTGCAGCCGGTCCGCCCAGAAGAACTGATCGCCCGCGAACGGCACGACGACCGATGGAATGCCGGCCCGCGCGGCCGAATGCGTAGTGCCCGACCCGCCATGATGAATCGCCATCGACGTGCGCGGGAACAGCCAGTCGTGCGGCGTTTCGCCGATCACGCGCACGTGCGCCGGCAGCAGCGACGCATCGATGCCGCTCCAGCCCGGGTAGAACAGCGCGCGCCGCCCGGCGAGCGCATGGGCCAGCGTTTCGGCCATCGCGGCCCGGTCGAAACCGGCCATGCTGCCGAAACCGATATACACGGGCGGATCGCCCGATTCGAGAAACGCGGAAAGGTCGGGCGGCGGTGTCCATGCGCGCGCATCGATCCGCCACTGGCCGCATGCAAGCGCCTGCGACGGCCAGTCGGCCGGGCCGGACAGCAGCGCCGGCGACACGCCGTACAGCATCGGATGGTCGGTCCACACCCGCTTGCGCGGCGGCAGCCCGCAGACGCTTGCGCGCGCCGCGTTCGTCGCCTTCCTGAATGCCTGCCATAGCAGCGCGTTCACGAACCGGTGGCTCGCGCGGTTCAGCCAGCGCGGCAACTTGCCCGGCGGCAGGAAAGGCGACGCGAATTCCGCGGTTGGCGTAATCGGGATCATGCCCGTGCCGATTGCCGGCACGCCGCGATACTCGGCGACCGACAGCCCGACGAACGACGCGAGGCCCGACACGAGGATCGCGTCGCAACCGGCCGACGCGTCCGCGATTTCTCGCATCCATGCGGCCGTGTTCGCATTCGCGATCGCCGCGAGCGCCTTCGACGTATCGTTGAAGCCGCCGCGCCCGCGCACCGCCTCCGACAACGCGCCATCCGGCGCAATCGCGCGACGGATATCGCCGGACAACGGCGCCGACGGCACACCGAGCGCCGCGGCCGAGCCGAGCGTCGCGGCGTCGGCCAGCAGCCGGACGTCGTGGCCGGCGTCCATCAACGCACGGCCGAGCGCCGCGAGCGGGCGCGTGTCGCCTTCGGTGCCGTAGGTGGCGATGACGAGCTTCATGCATGACTCCTCGTGCGCAGCGGAAACGGATGGAAACGGGTGGATTCATAAAAATGCACGTCGTATACTAATGCAATTCGTGCACTTTCAGTCAATCCCTCCCGCCATGCCGATTCCGACCGACGATCCGGGCCGCCGCGCGCGCAAGCGCATCCAGATGCTTGCGCATCTCGCCGCCACCGGCGCGCGCCTGTTCGATGCACACGGCTACGAAGCCGTCACGATGGAGCAGATCGCCGCGCAGGCCGATGTCGCGAAGCGCACGCTGTACAACCACTTTCCGACGAAGGAAGCCGTGCTCGCGCACTGGCTCGAAGGCGAACTCGCGCGCGATCTCGCGCATCTGCAGCGTGATGTTGCGCGGCGCAAGACCTTTGCATCACGCATCGGCTGCGTGCTCGATGCATCGGCCGCGTGGTGCGAGCAGCATCCGGTGTACCTGCTCGCCTATCTGCGGCACCGCTTCCTGAGCATCGGCACGGTTGAACCGGAAAGCGGCGGAGAGAACGGCAGCGATATCGCGTTGGTCTGGCAGCAACTGATCGCCGCGGGGCAGCAATCCGGCGAACTGAACTCAACCCTGCGGGCCGACCAGCTCGCGACGTGGTTCCATCACCTGTATCTCGCGGCGATGCTGCGCTGGCTGACCGTGCCGGGGTTGTCGTTGAAACGGGAGTTTCAGTCGGTCGCGAAGCTGTTTGTCGAAGGCGCGGAAGCGAAGCGCTGAACGGCGCAAACCACCGGTCAGGCGGTCATAACCTCACAAGCGCCCGAGCACGACCGCGAGCAGCGAGCGCACGAAACGGGCGACCGCCGCGCCGCATGCGACAATCGCGCGCTTCATTTTTTCCGCGACGTTTTCGCCGCCGGTGCGCCGCGCTGCGCGGCAGCATCGCCGCCCGACGGCCATTGCGTCTCGTCGAGCAAACGATCGAACAACCGCGCGCGCTCGTCGTCCGACAGCGGACACAGCCCGAACATCGCCGATAGCGCGAGGCCCCAGGCCGCCTTCCAGCGCAGCAGCGCAAGATCGGGATCGCCCGATTCGGCCGCGATGCGCTTCGCATTCTCGCCATCGATATCCCGAACCCGTTGCAGCGGCGCGGGATCCTCGACCAGCGCGGCCATGATCGCAAGCGCCGCCGACGGCTGCTGGTCGATCACTTCGCGCATCGTCGCGATCTGCGCGGACAGCGTCGGCTGCGCCTCACCCGGATCGCGTGCCGCCAGGTAGTCGCGTTGGAATCGTTGGTAGTACTCCTGCTGATGTTCCATCAGCGCGTTCAGCACATCGCCTTTCGTGCGGAACTGATGCATCAGCCCGCCCTTGCTGATGCCGCTTTCGCGTGAAATCGCATCGAATGTGAGCTTGCCCGGGCCGTCGCGCTCGAGGATCGCGAGCGCCGCCTGGATCGCGGCAGTGCGCGTTCGCTCGGAACGCGTCGGGTTATCCATGAACTTTCCCCGGTATGGAGTGGCGCAATGCGACCGCGCCGAACCGGTGCGACCGCATGCAGGAAGTGCGCGGAGTCTATCACAAACAAACCGCCTGGTCGGTTTACATCCGGAAATGGCGGTGCTACGATCGGCTCCCGCATCGGCTCCGGCCGGATTCACGGCTGTTTCGCACACCGGTCACCGGTACGCGATCGCCGCCTGTGGCACGACAACCGGGCCGATGAGCACTGCCGGACCACCTGCCGCTCCCGATATTCATGCGGTCATTACGCTCCAAAAACAAACCGTCTGGTTGGTTTTTTTAACCCCAAGCGGCGACGCCACCCTGTTGCACCACCCTTCGCACCGGCACCACCGGCGCGAACCCCGACCCGGAGAATCAGATGAACCGATCGATCAAGCCCAGCCACCTGCTCAATGCCGCACTGTGCGTCGCGCTCGCCGGATGCGCCGGCGTCCAGCCCGCCCGCTACAGCGGCATCGAATCGTCGCCCTACCTGCGCAGCGATCCGCAGGACAAGTCCGGCCGCGTGCCCTACCGCTACGCGCTGCCGGCGGACTGGCATCAGTACCGGAAGCTGATTCTCGACCCGGTCGCCGTCTATCGCGGCACCGACCATCAGTTCGGCGACCTGACCGACCAGGACAAATCGACGCTCGCCGCGTACATGGGCGACACGTTCGCGAAGAAGCTCGGCAAGCGCTTCGAGCTGACGAGCACACCGGGCCCCGACACGCTGCGTGTGAAGCTGACGCTGACGGGCGCCGTGACGACCACGACGTTTGCGGGCGCATTTGCGCATTTCGATCTCGCGGGCAACGTCTACAACGGTGTGCAAGCGATCCGCGGCCGCGAAGGCGCGTTCACGGGCTCGGTCATCTACGCGGTGGAGATCCGCGATGCAGCGACGAACCGGCTGATCAACGCGTACGTGACGAAGCAGTATCCGAATGCGATGAACATCGGCGCGAGTTTCGGCGCGCTCAGCGCGGCAAAAACCGGCATCGACAAGGGCGCCGATGCACTCGTCGCGCAATTCGACTGACACGCGCCGGCGCACGTTGGCGTGTTTCGCACGCGTGCATGCCCGCTGGCCGCGCGCCGCGCTCTTCTGGATCGCTCCGCTCGCGGCCGCCGCGTTCTGTGTCGCATGGGGCGTCGCGGCGCTCGGCAGCCGCGGGCCGACGATCACGCTCGTGTTCGCGACAGCCGACGGACTGGAAGCCGGTCGATCGACGCTGCGGCTGCGCAACGTCGAAGTCGGCCGCGTCACGAACGTACGCGCATTGCGCGGGCAACCGGGTGTGCGGGTCGAGGTGCGACTGGACACAGATGCTCGGGCACTGGCGGTTGCGGACACACGCTTCTGGATCGTGCGGCCGCGCATCGGGCCCGGCGGCCTCTCCGGCCTCGATTCGCTGCAATCCGGCGCCTACATCGCGGCCACGCTCGGTCATTCGCGCGAACCGCGCACGACGTTCACCGGGCTCGATGCACCGCCGCTCACCGAAGACCGCGGCCGTCACTACACGTTGCGCACGACCTCGCTCGGCTCGGTTGCAATCGGCTCGCCGGTCTATCACCGGCGCGCGCGCGTCGGCCAGGTGACCGGTTATGCACTCGATGCCGGCGGGCACGGCGTCTCGATCGACGTGTTCGTCGCCGCGCCGTTCGATCGGTACGTCGATGCGGATGCGCGCTGGTGGCAGGCGGGCGGCCTCGGCCTGCGGCTCGACGCGGGCGGCATGACACTCGGCACGCCGTCGCTCGCCGCGCTGCTCGCCGGCGCGCTCGCGTTCGCAGCACCGCCGGGGCGCACGTCGATCGTCGCGGCGCCGGACGGCGCGCGCTTTCGCGTGGCCGACGACGAAATCGACGCGATGCGCACGCCGAACGCACCAGCCGCGCCCGTCGTGATGCGTTTCGATCGCTCGCTGCGCGGCCTCGATGTCGGCGCGCCGGTGGATTTTCGCGGCATCGAACTTGGCAACGTGACGGCCGTCGGTACCGAATACGACGCAGCACGCGGCGACGTAACGATGCGCGTGACGATGGCGCTCTACCCCGATCGCCTTGGGCAGCGCTACCGCGACGTGCTCGGCGACGGCAACACCGATGCCGGCAAGGCGCTGCTGCGCACGCTCGTCGCGCGCGGTTTGCGCGGCCAGCTGCGCGTAGGCAATCCGATTGCGAACCACTCGTACGTCGCGCTCGACATGTTCCCGCATGCGCCGCCCGCGTCGGTCAACACGAATCGCGAGCCGATCGCACTCCCGACCGTGCCCGGCACGCTCGACGTGCTGCGCGTACAAATTGCGGATATTGCCGGAACACTGTCCCGGCTGCCGCTCGATCGGATGGGCGCGAATCTGAACGCAGCGCTCGTCAACACCAATGCGCTGTTCGCGCAGCTCGATACCGAACTTGCACCGCATGCGCATGATGCGCTGAGCAACGCGCGACAGGCATTCACGGCCGCGCAGGCGACGCTGCGGCAAGAGGGTGCGAACGCATCGAACCTCCATCGCACGCTGGCGCAATTCGCACGAGCATCGAGTGCGCTGCGCGCATTGGCCGGCGATCTGGAACAGCATCCGGAATGGTTGTTACCGAATGTATCGGGCACCACGCATCCGGCCCGTACGGCGCAGTGAGCGCGTCGCGCGGCACTGACGGATTTTTACGACGAACGCACGCACTGCATGCCAAATTTCCCGCGCAGCAGTATGCTGGTGTCGTACGGCTGCGCACGGTGCATCGGGTAACCCCGCAATTCGCACGTTGTCGCGCCGCCGTCGCAACCGCAATCATGCGTTGCAAGGAGGGATTCGTGATGACCACCACGCATCAGCACTTCCACCTCGAACTACGGCACGCCACCGCGCCGACCTATTTCATCAGCTACCTGTTTCCCGCCTTGCTGTTCGTTTACGAACTGCTGCGCGTCGGCCAGTGGATCCGCGATCACGGGATGCAATTCGCCGCGTTCAAGCAGATGGGTTACGAGTACCTGCTGATGCTGCTGTTCGTCGGGCTGCAGATCGTCGTCGAGGCGATCTTCCTGCTCGGCGCCGCGATGCGCCGCGACAATCGCGATTTCGAACACCGGCTCCCGAACGTGATCCTCGGCATCGGCTGCTCGATCGCGCTGCTCGCGATCGATCTCGCGATCCAGTTGGCGTTCTGACAGCCGGCGGGCCCGGCCCGCCGGTTGCCCGGGCGCTCAGGCGCCCGCGTCGCGCAGGAACGTCGCCACGGCTGCCAGCACATCGTCCGTCCGCTCGCGGTGCGGCATGTGCCCGCATTGGCCGAGCAACAGGAACGACGACGGCCCCGCGACGCGCGCGGCGATCCGCTTCGGATGCACGTCCGACCCGTATTCGTCGTCTTCGCCGTGAATCGCGAGCGTCGCGCATTGCACGCGCGGCAAGTCGTCGTCGAGATTCCAGTCGCGAAAGGCCGGCGACAGCCACGTGTCGACCCACGCGCGCAGCACCCATTCGGCCTTGTCGCCGTGATAACGCGCGAGCCGGTCGAGTTGCCCCGGTTCGTCGAACTGCTGCCCGGCATCGCGAATGCCGGCCAGCGTGCGATCCTCGACGAACGCCTGCGCGGCGACCGTCACGAGCGCGCGGCAACGATCCGGATGCGCGGCGGCACACCCGACCGCCATCCCGCCGCCAACGCTGTGCCCGAACGCGACGAACGCATCGACGCCGAGCTGTTCGAGCAACGCGTCGAACGCGTGGTCGGCCTCATCGCGCACGAAGGTCGTGCCGAGCATTCCCGGATGACGGTCCGAGCGGCCGAAGCCGAGGCGGTCGTACGCGATCACGTCGCGATGCGTGGCGCTTGCGAGTTGCGCGGGAAAGTCGCGCCACAGGTCGACGCAGCCGAGCGAATCGTGCAGCAGCACGATCGGTGCGGCCGCCGCGGATACGCCCGCCGCGTCCTGCAGCGGACGGGCGCGCCAGCGTTTCGCGAAGAGACGCCCTTGCGGCGTTTCGATGGTGGTCTCCTCGGTCAGGCTATCGGTCATGTGTCTGTCGTCTGCGTAAAAGCGGCCGTCCATGGACGGCCCCATCGAATCGCCGCATGTTGGCCCGCGAGCGCGCGCGGCGTCAAGCAAGCCCTCACCGAGCGCGTGCTCATTCGGGCTGCGGCGGCAGGTAGTCCATCTGCGCTTCGTCGTACAACCGGTAGATCAGCGCCTGCATCGCGCGGATGTCCTCCGATTCGTCGAGCATCCGCATGCTCATGATGATCGGCGACACGAGGTTCGGATCGTCGAGCGGCTTGTAGCTGATGTCATCGCGCTTCAGGCCATACACGCTGTGCGGCACGACCGACACGCCCTCGCCCATCGCGACGAGGCCGAGCGCGATCTGCAGTTCGCGTGTCTCGTAGATCCGCCGCGGTTGCAGCGCGCGATCATGAAACGCCGCGAGCACCTGGTCCGCATAGCTCGGGCGCGGCGCTTTCGGAAAGATGATCAGCGTGTCGTTCACGAGATCGTGCAGCGACAGCACGGGCTTCGCACTGTCGAGCACATGGCCGACCGGCAGCGCGACGATCATCCGCTCTTCGCGCAGCACAACGCGCCGCACGCTCGGATCCTCGTGGCGGATACGCCCGAACCCGACGTCGATGCGCCCTTCCTTCAGCGCCTTGATCTGATCCATCGTCGACATTTCGTGCAGGCTCAGCTCGACGGCCGGATACTCGCTGCGAAAGCGCCGGATGATCTTCGGCAGCATCCCGTACAGCGTCGAGCCGACGAAACCGACCGACATGCTGCGCTCGATCTTGCCGACCCGCTTCGTCATCGATTCGAGTTCGGTCGTCTGCGCGAGCAGCTGCACCGCATGCGAATAGAAGAAGCGCCCCGCGTCGGTCAGCTTCAGCGGCCGCGCGTTGCGCTCGAACAGCGGCACGCCGAGCGCTTCCTCGAGCTGCTGGATCTGCCGGCTCAGCGGCGGTTGCGCGATATGCAGCCGTTCCGCCGCCCGCGTGAAATTCCGCTCCTCGGCGACCGCGACGAAGTAGCGGAGGTGTCTCAACTCCATTTTCGATGTCTCCCGGACAGGGTCCCGACGTCAAGCCACCACCGGACCATGCCATGACGATACCCCAGGCGGCGCCAACCGCCACGCGCCGCCACGCGCCGCCCAAAGCAAAACGGGAAGCCCGCAAGCTTCCCGTTGTTTCATCGACACCGCCTGACGGCAGCGTCACGACCGCCCATCACACCTCGGTCGCGTAGAGCGCATCGCGCTGCGCGTTGCTCAGCGAGTCGAGCGGCACGTCCGGCAGCTGATAGCAGATCATCGTGCCGTACAGCTCGGCGAGGCAGTTGCTGCCGGCGTCGAGCGCGTAGCCGTCCTCGCCGTCCGGCGCCGGCGGATACACTTCGCGCCACGCGTTGATCGCGGCTTCGATTCGCACGATGGAAACGGGTCCGGCCTTCCGCTCGGCGGGTGATGCGCTCATGGATTCCTCTGGGATGCGCGCTCCGCGGGCCGTGCCGGCCCGGATGGAACGATGGAAACGCCGGGCGCCGCCGGCCGCCGCGCGCCGCGCGCGCCGGATGCCGATCCGCGCTGCGCCTGTCGCGCCGGCCGGGCCGTGGCCCGGTAGGGTCGGGCAATATAACCGGCTTTGACCCCGTGCAGGCAAAAGCCGGGCAAAAAAAACGGGAAGCGCAAGGCTTCCCGTTTCATCGCGCGTCGCGCGGTTGCGTGCCGCGCCCGCGTCAGCCCGCGGTTTCGCGATTCGTCACCGACTGCGGCTGCGCGCCACGGCTCGCGGCGATCCACGGCGCGATTTCCATGTCTTCGTAGCGCACGAAACGGCTCTTTTTCAGGAACCGGAAACCGAGCCACACGACGAGGAACAGCGGAATGCCGACATAGGTTGCGATCACGCCGGCCCAGTCGATCCGGTTCGCGAGGAACGCCTGATAGTCCTGCCCGAGCGCGATCACGAGGCACAGCACGAACGCGAACAGCGGGCCGAACGGGAACCACTTCGACTGGTACGGCAGCTGGTCGAGCGCATAACCCTGCTGCACGTAGCCCTTGCGGAACCGGTAGTGGCTGACCGCGATGCCGAGCCACGCGATGAAACCCGTCATCCCCGACGTGTTCAGCAGCCACAGGTATACGGTCTTGTCGCCGTACAGCGACGTGAAGAAGCACAGCGCGCCGACGGCCGTCGTCGCATACAGCGCATTGCGCGGCACGCCGCCCGGCGACAGCTTCGCGAACACCTTCGGCGCGCGGCCTTCGGTCGCGAGGGTGTAGAGCATCCGCGTCGACGCGTACATGCCCGAGTTGCCGGCCGACAGCACGGCGGTCAGGATCACCGCGTTCATCACGCCGGCCGCGAATGCGAGGCCCGCGTGGCGGAACACGAGCGTGAACGGGCTCACGCCGATGTCGGTCACGTCCGTCTTCAGCAGGTTCGGGTCGGTATAGGGAATCAGCACGCCGATCACGAAGATCGCGAACACGTAGAACAGCAGGATGCGCCAGAACACCTGGCGCACCGCGCGCGGGATCGTCGTGCGCGGATTTTCCGATTCGCCGGCCGCGACGCCGATCAGCTCGGTGCCCTGGAACGAGAAGCCCGCGATCATCGCGACGCCCATCAACGCCGGCAGGCCGCCCGCGAACGGCGCGTCGCCGATCGTCAGGTTGCCCCAGCCGTTGCTCGGCGCGCCCTTCAGAATGCCGAAGATCATCAGCAGGCCGACGCCGATGAACGCGACCACGGTAACGACCTTGATCAGCGCGAACCAGTATTCGGCTTCGCCGAAGCCGCGCACGGTGAGCGCGTTGAGCAGGAACATCACGCCGAGGAAGGCCGCGCTCCACCACACGCCCGGCACGTCCGGAAACCAGTAGTGCATCACGAGCTGCGCGGCGACCAGTTCCACCGCGATCGTCACCGCCCAGTTGTACCAGTAGTTCCAGCCGAGCGCGAAACCGAAGCCTTCGTCGACGTATTTCGCGCCGTAGGTCGCGAACGAACCCGACACCGGCATGAACGCGGCCATCTCGCCCAGGCTCGTCATCAGGAAGTAGACCATCAGGCCGATCAGCATGTACGCGACCATCGCGCCGCCAGGGCCGGCCTGCGAGATCGACGCGCCGGACGCGACGAACAGGCCCGTGCCGATCGAGCCGCCGATGGCGATCATCGTCAGGTGGCGCGCCTTCAGCGCGCGATGAAGCTTGGGTGGGTTCGCGGACGAACCGGGTGGGTCGGATTTCGGAATTGCGGACATAAACGAGACGAACGTTGAGCGGGCCGGCATCCGTAGCCGGCGCATGCGGAATCGGAGCGCGAGGCGCGTCCTGCGATGCATTCGATGCGGCCCCGATACGCGTTGCGCGGCGGGCGCCTGCGGCGAAGCGCGGATTCTACCTGATTCGTCACGGGGACAGCGCACGCGCAAACGCCCGTCGCCGCGACGGAGATTTCGCAGAATCAAGGAGTTGGCGGCATCCGTTCCACTCATGGCGCGTCCCGGTGCAATAACCACAAATGCATGGGGGTTATCCGGTTTACCGATTCGCACAAAGTACGCGCCTTCCTGTCGCAATCCGCCAAATACCGCGTCGATACGCCAAATCAACCGGTGCGCGCACCATTATTCAGACAAAACGACCGATACTGATAATTGATTCAAATCAAATCGCCCGCGTGCAATGCGGTAATGATGCGTAATCGTTTCGAATCGCCGTTCCCGCATGCATGTTTTGCATGTGCACGCGAGTTGCAGGAATTCGCGAGATAATGCGGCTTAATTCGAAATAATCAGCGCGCGGAACCGTCGACGACGCGAATATCCGCCGCCCGCCACCCCTCGAGGATGAAGTCATTCCCACTGCCCGCCACGCTGCGCCGCCATACGGTGTCGATCGTGGCACGCATTCTGTCGCCCCGCGGCGTGCTCGTTGCGGGCATCGTCCTGCTGATGTTCAGTTGGGGACTTTCCACGTCGCTATTAATCGAGGCACGGCGCGACGCGTATGACCATGCGGTCGAAAATGCGCGCAACCTGATGTTGCTGATCGAACGCGATATCGCGCGCAATATCGAACTCTACGATTTGTCGCTGCAAAACGTCGTCGATGGCATCGCCGATCCGGAACTCATGACACTGCCGCCGCGCCAGCGCCACCGGCTGCTGTTCGACCGCGCGGCGACCGGCGAGTATCTCGGGTCGATTTTCGTGATGGATCCGCACGGCAATATCGTGATCGATTCGGGCGCATCGCCGCCGCGCAACGGAAATTTCGCCGACCGCGACTATTTCGCCGCGCAGCGCGACCGGCTCGTCCAGGGGCTGTACCTCAGCCGGCCGTATGCGTCCCGGCTGCGCGGCGGCGCACTGACGATCGCGCTCAGCCGCCGGATCACGCTGTCCGACGGCACGTTCGGCGGCATCGTCGTCGGCACGCTCAGCGTCGACTACTTCCGCGCGCTGCTCGACGGCCTCGCGGTCGGCAAGCACGGCAGCGCGGCGATCGTCGAGGACAACGGCACGCTCGTGTCGCGCCTGCCGTACGACGCGCGCGTGGTCGGCCTCGACCTGCACGATTCGCCGCTGTTCATCGAGTCGCTGCACAGCCGCGCCGGCGAGCTGACGGGCACCGGCGCGATCGACGGCATCCGGCGCGTCTATGTCTACAAGCATCTCGCCGGCCTGCCGCTGATCGTCGACGTCGCGCCCGCCGAGATCGACATCTACGCGTCGTGGCACCACCGCGCGGTCTGGACCGTCGTGCTGATGTGCCTGTTCACCGGGTTCATCGCGTGGGGTTCGCTGGCGCTGTCGCGCGAGCTCAAGCGCCGGCAGATCGCCGAATCGAAGCTGTACCGGCTCGCGCACACCGATTCGCTGACGGGCCTCGACAACCGCGGCACGTTCGACACGGTGCTCACGAAGGAGACGCAGCGTGCGGCGCGCAGCGGCCGCCCGCTGTCCGTGCTGTTCGTCGACGTCGATCACTTCAAGGCGTTCAACGACTACTACGGGCACCTGGCCGGCGACGAGGTGCTGCGCCGCGTCGCGCAATCGGCGTCGCGCTGCCTGCGCCGCGACGGCGACCACGTCGCGCGCTACGGCGGCGAGGAATTCGTCGTCACGCTGCCCGACACCGACGCGCAAGGGGCGGCGACCGTCGCCGAAGGTATCCGGCGCGCGATCGCGGGGCTCGACATCGACCACGTGAAAAGCCCGTACGGGCGCGTCACGGCGAGCATCGGCACGGCGACCGCCGCCGACGGCCGCATGAACGCCGCGACGCTGCTGCGGCGTGCCGACGAAGCGCTGTACCGCGCGAAATCCGGCGGCCGCAACCGCGTGTCGGACGCGCAGCAGACGCAAGACGCGGCGTGACGTGATGTGATGTGACGTAACGCGGCGGCCGGCCCGGCCGGACCGCCCCACCGTGGACAGCCCGCGCGCGTTCGGCTACGTTACGTCTGCTGCGCACGCGGCGCGGCGCCGGCCCGCGCAGGCCGCCGTGCGCGTTCCGGCCACCCCAGTTCCGTCATGACCGCCTCTCTCCCTACCCGGCTGCCGCTGCTCCTGCGCAACGCGCTTCGCCCACTGTTCGACCCGTACCGCCGCTACCGGCACGCGAAGCTGATCCATGCGGCGCGCGTCGCGCTCGCGATTCTCGTGTCGATCGGCCTGTCCACCGGCCTGCGCGTGCCGCACGGCGAATGGTCGACGATCACCGTGCTGATCGTCGTCGGCGGGCTGCAGCATCACGGCAACATCCGCAAGAAGGCGGCCGAGCGCGCGCTCGGCACGTCGATCGGCGCGCTCGCGGGGCTCGGGCTGATCGTGCTGTATTCGGTCGTGCACGCGCCGCTCGCGATCTACCTGCTGATGGCGGTGGCCTGCGGCTTCTGCGCGTATCACGCGATCGGCAAGGCCGGCTATATCGCGCTGCTGTCGGCGATCACGATGGTGATCGTGGCCGGGCACGGCGACAACGAGATCGTCGACGGCCTGTGGCGCGCGGTGAACGTGCTGACCGGCATCGCGATCGCGCTGGCGTTCTCGTTCGCGCTGCCGCTCTACGCGACCTACTCGTGGCGCTACAAGCTCGCCGACGCGCTGCGCGCGTGCGCGGCCGTGCATGCGCGGCTCGCGGGCGACCGCCACGTGAGCGACGACACGCACCTGAAGGAAATGGCCGCGCTGAGCGCGCTGCTCGTGCAGCTGCGTTCGCTGATGCCGTCGGTGTCGAAGGAATGCGAGACGTCGATGATGCAGCTCGAGGCGATCCAGCGCAGCCTGCGCCTGTGCATCGGCTACCTGGAGATCCTGTCGAGCGCGGTGCCGGCCCGCGACGACGTCGCGGCCCGCGAATACATGCGCGTCGACATGAAAGCCGTGAACCGGCGCATCCGCGACACGCTCGTCGGCGCGAGCCGCGCGCTCAAGTTCGGCACGCCGGGCCGGCTCGCGCCGCGCCGCCGGCCGGCCGATCCGCCGCACGACGCGCCGCCGCCGCAACTGTCCGGCTATGTGTCGATCACGGCCAAGCTGGCCGGCGAAGTCGATCAGTTGCGCGAGAAGCTGCTCGATACCGCTCAGTCGTGGAATATCTGAAGCAAGCGGGAATCCGGGTTTCGCACGCCCGTCTTTCATATGCCTTTCGGCACGGTGGGTCGACGCCCTGACGACGACGGCCCCGCCCTTCCACCGATCCGGCCCCGGAAATACGACCCGCGACTGCAGCTTGCCCAGCCCGTTTCGGCCGCCATTTCGCACCGATTCGCACGGCGTTCTCCACCTGGTTAACCGCCCGCCAGGCCCGCCGCGACAGGCCCGACGACGAATCCGCGCGAAAATCAGCCCTTGCCCCAACTTCCCGGACAGCCGATACTCGCATATTCCGCGAAATACGATCCCTCCGGACCCAATCCACGGTAATTCCTATGAGCACGATTCTCGAAAGCCTCCCGACCGGCCAGAAGGTCGGTATCGCCTTCTCCGGCGGCCTGGACACCAGCGCCGCGCTGCACTGGATGAAACTGAAGGGCGCCGTCCCGTACGCATATACGGCGAACCTCGGCCAGCCCGACGAAGACGATTACGACGCGATCCCGAAGCGTGCGATCGAATACGGCGCAGCCGGCGCCCGTCTGATCGACTGCCGCGCGCAGCTCGTCGCCGAAGGCATCGCGGCGCTGCAAAGCGGCGCGTTCCACATCACGACCGCCGGCGTCACGTACTTCAACACGACGCCGATCGGCCGCGCCGTGACGGGCACGATGCTCGTCGCCGCGATGAAGGAAGACGGCGTCAACATCTGGGGCGACGGCAGCACGTACAAGGGCAACGACATCGAGCGTTTCTACCGCTACGGCCTGCTCGTGAACCCGGACCTGAAGATCTACAAGCCGTGGCTCGACCAGACGTTCATCGACGAGCTCGGCGGCCGCGCTGAAATGTCCGAATTCATGCGCCAGGCGGGCTTCGCGTACAAGATGTCGGCCGAGAAGGCCTATTCGACCGATTCGAACTTGCTCGGTGCGACGCACGAAGCGAAGGATCTCGAAAGCCTCGAAAGCGGCATCAAGATCGTGAACCCGATCATGGGCGTCGCGTTCTGGCGCGACGACGTGAAGATCGCCGCGGAAGAAGTGACGGTGCGCTTCGAAGCCGGCCAGCCGGTCGCGCTGAACGGCATCGAGTTCACCGACCCGGTCGAGCTGCTGCTGGAAGCCAACCGCATCGGCGGCCGCCACGGCCTCGGCATGAGCGATCAGATCGAGAACCGGATCATCGAGGCGAAGAGCCGCGGCATCTACGAAGCCCCGGGCCTCGCGCTGCTGTACATCGCATACGAGCGTCTCGTCACCGGCATCCACAACGAAGACACGATCGAGCAGTACCGCGAGAACGGCCGCCGTCTGGGCCGCCTGCTGTACCAGGGCCGCTGGTTCGACCCGCAGGCGATCATGCTGCGCGAAACCGCGCAGCGCTGGGTCGCACGCGCGATCACCGGCGAAGTGAAGATCGAACTGCGCCGCGGCAACGACTACTCGATCCTGAGCACGAAGTCGCCGAACCTCACGTATCAGCCGGAACGCCTGTCGATGGAGAAGGTGGCGTCGACGTTCTCACCGCGCGACCGGATCGGCCAGCTGACGATGCGCAACCTCGACATCACCGATACGCGCGACAAGCTGCGCGTGTATGCGCAAGTCGGGCTGCTGACGCCGGGTGAGGCGTCGGCGCTGCCGCAGATCAAGGGCGACGAGAAGTAAGTCGCGCTGTTGATTGCGGCCGGGCGGCGGGTTCTGCCGCCCGGCTGTGTTACACCATCTCCCTTCCTCAGTGAAGCGCCAGCCTGGCTTCCTTCACGTCGTCAAGCAACGTCGCTGCTGGTCGCCGGCGTTCAGCCTGCAAGTTCTTGCAGACACTCGTCGCTGAATTTCTCGGCCGCCGTACGTGCAAGCGGTCACTCGCCGGCCCTTTTGTCTTGATGTCCGATCGTTACAAATACTTCCCCGGTTTCATCGTCACATAAGACCCGCGCCGGCACTGACACATCGCCAAACTCCCTCTGTAATTTCGCATTCCAGCCATCGACGATCAATTTTGCGAGCTCGGCAGCCTGGTCGGTATCAATGTCATCAAACATCCCCGTTATTTCAATCAGATTTATCCAGAATTGAATTTCGTGAGAAGCCTTTCCGTCGCTCAGCAGCCTTTTGTACTCTTCGTCACGGAACAATTCAGAGACGAATATCGCCCCGCCCACAACCTTGAAATCTGGCAAAAACAATTTCCCAAGGCGGAAAAGAAAATCATAAACCAGACCGCGATCCTTATAGACAACATGAACATAGTCAAGCCCAGAAACGCCAGCACACTGATTAACAGATACAAACGATGCGAAGTCGAATGATTTGGAATTATTCATTATTTTTCTTTTGAAAATTTATCCAGTATGAGGTGGCCCTACCTTGAGCTTGTCTACGCGCTCACGCCCACTTTCGAGGACGCCATGCATGCCGGCGCTTGGCACAACAGGTCGGCACCATCAAGCCTCGCCATCACGAGTCGCCCGAATTTCGAGAGAGTCTGTCAGTGGCTTTGATCAGGTCCGGAATTCTGAATTTCCCGACCATTTTCACAATATTGCTCTTTGCCAACTCCAAATCGATACCGGCAGCAGTAACAAACAGCGGCTTCGAACTGCCTCCGCGGAGAATTTCTGCGTTTTCTGGCGTTCCCAGGAATTTGGTCTTTGCGACGCCAACTACCGGAACCTTGCCATCAAGGTGTTGCCACAACCGCATACCGAGGCCTGGACACTCGTCGGCGCCAAGCGTCACATAGCCATCGACGACGATACATTCAAGCGGATGTTCGACACGCTTCAGCAACTCGATGATGCACGGCAATTCACGCAAATAGAATTTTCCGGGGATGTAGCTTGCCAGACTATCGACATTGGCCGTCAGTCTCTCGACCACTACGTTGCTTTCCCAGGATTCAATCACCATTCCTGCGGCGAGCGCGCTGTCATCGGAGTAGGACACGTCGACGATTAAAATCACGTTACCTCACGCCCGTCCACAAAAATCTTAACGGAGGAGTTGCCTCCCTTGACAAATGACTCAAGATCAAGGTACTCGCCACTGCCGTGCTTGATGCCCGTTAACTCGAATCCGTCGACGTGCAATTCTCCCAAATGCGGAAGATCCGCCAAGCTCAAGAATTTCACGCCAACATTTGCCAATTTGAGCACTGCAACATCCCTCAACATCCCGCAATCGCTCAAATATCGAAAGAATTCATCTCCAACATCTCCGCCAAAGAGAGTCAGATCATCTGATACCTCGAGCTTCTCGACATCGTGAACTGTAGAAACGGGAAAAAATCGAGCCTTCCTTACTATTCGCGGAATAGCTTCAAGAAAACCGTTGCACGCACTCAAGATTACGAGCCGCCCGCCCTCAGAAAAACGCATCCCGCCATAAAACTCGACATTGGTCGTTATATCTACACTCTTCAGCCCACCTGACGAATACCACTCATAAACCTCGCCAAATTCATCATTAGGAACGTCAAAATAAACCATCCCTCCAGCCTCGGTCCACCTGGCCTCTGAATACACGATGCCATTCCGCAGAAAGACTTCCCGCGTGCAGGCACCGTCATCAAATTCATATCCGATTCCGCTGAATGGCCGCCCCTGGTACAACGGCACCTCATAGTCAGACAACATTCCGGTCAGATCAACCTGATCAAATCCATCACTAGGGCTCGCACAAATTGGACGGTAGTCCCCCACTTCGACACCATCCACCAGCTCTATCGCGCGCACCCTTTGATCTTTCCCAATTTCGAAGGCAACTCCAGAAAACTCCTTTCTGGAAAGAAAATATCGCCCACCTTTCCGCTCCATCAACTCGATATTTACCCTGTTCAACTCTATTGCCTCCCGGTAATGACATTAACCTTGGGTGGAATGATCCCACTACAATTCCGACATGCCGTGAACGCGCCTCCTTGAGTTCCGGCCGCACTGCTCCGCCCCAGCTTTATGGTCGCAATACTGATATCAGCCAGGTTCAGCGTGGCCGGATTCGGCACTGCGTTGTAGATGTAGTTCAAAGACTGAACCTCCGCGTGCAAGCCAGGTATCCCTGCTATGGTCGGAAACGAGTCGTGACTCGAAATATAGCCCTCGATCTGCCGAACTGTCTGGCCATTAAGCTTCTGACCGGAATTGCTATACGCGCGAGCAACCGCATCCACAAATTTACCCTGATCGACAATCACAAACGTATCGCCATCTGCAGACATCTTGACTCCGGGAAACGTCGGCACCTTTGCAAGAATGTTGCTGAACGGAGGAGTTTGAATGCCAAGTGCGGCAGATCCCCCTACCGAGACTGCAGGATTTTTGCTTCCCTCCGCGATGAGCAACCGCGCCTCGCCTACCGCTCGCGCCTCGACACTGACAGCAGATCCCATTACGGCTGGCGACGACACACCTGTCAGGACTGAGGCGCCTGTCCCTACAGGCATACCATTCAGACCGGCATAGACCTCCGCCGCGAGTATAGTCAGTTCGTTTGCACAAAGGACGGCATTTGCTACACATCCAGCTGCAATTCCCGGACCGAACAGCACCCCACCCAGCACACCGCCGAGCACCCCTCCGACATAAGGAGCGGCAGCATTCATCATCCCTGATGCTTGATCCGCATTGGCGCCCTGTGCCTGCATCAACGTTTTCAGCAACTGGGGGTCGCATGGCTTGGTACCACCGCCGCACGCGATATCCAGTGCCTTGCGCAGCGGACTCTCGGGCATACCGTGAACCGCCGACCCGTTGTTCAGCGCCTCGTTCTGCGCCGCAGCAGCCCCACCTTGTGCATCCTCCCCGGCAATCCCAGCTGTCAAACCACCCAGCAACGTCGACACGCCGACGATCGTCGCGCGCTGGCCATCTGTCAAGGTCGCGGCGCCGCCTGCCTGATCAACCAGGCGTGACGTAACAAGCGCGCTGACAGCCCCACCAATCGCCCCTCCTCCACACCCCTGACCAGTCGCGGCGCCAGCCGCGCAGCCGAGCGCCGCGTGCGAGGCCATATGGGCCAGCGTTTCTGGAAGACCGTCGCCAAAGTCGCCGACAGCCTTTGCATTACCGATCGCGTATGCAGCAGAAGCAGCCGCATCCCGAACGAAGCTGTCCCGCAGACTATCGAGGAAGCTTCCCCCGCCAATCAACGTCTGCGTGCCGGCCTGAATCGCCGCATTGGCAGACAACGCGAGCATTGCACTCGGCAACGATCCCGATGCCGCACCCGCTTGCGGCACCAGCGCATTGCCCGTGTTCTGCACACCGGCCCATGCCGCAAGACTCGGCGCACTGCCTTCAAACGCTGCATTGGCGCTGAAACCGAACGAACCGCTGGCGCCGTCGAACGTGATCCCGTTCGTCAGCCCGGCAGTCACCGCGCCGATCAGGCCATTCTTCAGGCTCGCGGCGATATCGACCTTACCGCTCGCAACGACCTGACCGAGCGCGCTGGATGCAAACGCGCTCAACCCGACTGCAATCATCGTGTTGGCCAAGCCGCCAACGGCCAGCGAACCACCTGCGGCACTTGCCGCCGCGGTGATGGCCGCGCCCGTCAGCCCCTGCTGAGCCGCCATAAATGCCGCTGTGGCTGCCGCGTCGGCTGCTCCCGACATCGATGCAATCGCAGCCGAAATTTCCGGCTGCATCATGACCGCTGCGGCAACAGCGACCACCATCGAGAAGATCTGCGTCATCCCGAACGAGCCGCCTTCCTTCACGAAATCCTGATGAAGGTTGTCGCTCAGGGCCGTCTGCGTGAAATTGCCGCCGAGTTGGTGTTGAAGCGCTGCAAGCGCTTGCTGGGTCCCGGCCTGATCGATCGTTCCATCGGCCGCAAGCTTCTGCAACGCCCCACCGATCTGGTTCAGCGCCTGAACATTCAGATCCATGTTCGCCGCGCTCATGAACCCGCCCGGCTGCACGACCGTGCCGGTCGTGTTCAGATAACCGCCATCGACCTTCTGCCAGATCGCGCCGACGTCGACCTGGTTCGCCTGGTTGGTGAGCGTGTGCGTGTCGACGCTCAGCGTCCCCGACGCCGTGATGCTCCCCGTATTGAGGATGCTGCCGTTGCCGTCCTGGTTGAATTTCAGCGCGACGTCCGTGCCGGCAATGTTCCCGCCGGCCGACATCGCCGTCGTGTTCGGCGACAGATACACCTGCGGCATCAGCGCGGTGATCGTCGGGCACGACGCCGTTCCGGTCGCATGACACGTCGGGTCCGGCACCGTCTGCTCGACGTACCACAGCATCGGCTTGTCGAGCGTGTTGATCTGCTCCTGCGTCAGCGCCGCGCCAAGCTGCAGCCCGTGCGACTTCGAATACTCGAGTGCGTTTCCGTACAGGTACTCCTTTGCCTGCTCCGTCACCGACATGTTGTGCTTGCTGTCGTACGACAAACCATCGACGAAGCTCGACTTGCCCGTCTGCTGGAGTGCGGCCTGCTGCAGCAGCAGGTCCTCTTCCTGCGGATTGAAATAGAACAGCGTCGACGACGGCTGGAGATTCGGCGGCAGGTTGTTCAGCAGATCCTGCGCCCCCAGCAGCCCGCTTCCGCCGAGCGACTCGTTGACGTACGACGCCTTGCCGGCAACCGGCGTCGGCAGCGTACCCATCCCGACCGCACGCGGAATCGACAGGTTCAGCCCCGGCAGCGTCACCGGACTGAGCGTGATCACGCGCTGCGGCGCGGCGACCTGCGGCGTATACGTATTCGGCGTCGTGATGCCGTTGATCAGCTTCTGCCCGCTCAACGACACCGACGTGCCGAGCACGTTGCCGACGTTCTGGATCTGGCCGCCCGACGAAATCGACAGGTTCGGCGCCTGGATCGTCGCCGCGATGTTGCCGACCGGCGTCGGCGGATTGATGGTGCCGCCGGTGCCCGTATAGGCGCTCCCATATAGCGCCTTGCACTGTTCCGGCGTGCCGCAGGCCCAGATGTCGTGGCGCTTGTCGCTGCTGAACATCCCGGTTTCCTGCACCCAGTGCGAGTGCCAGTACGCGTTCAGCACCTGCGCCTCGTTGACGACCGGCCCCGCGACGGAAATCGTCGCGTTGTTGCCGGCCGCGATCAGGCTGCCGATGTTCGTCAGGCTGCCCGCGTTGACCTGCAGGTTGTTGCCCGCGCTGATCACCGACGAACTGCCCGACTGCTGGTCGACATAACCTTCGCAGTAGCTCTCCTTGTAACCACCGGCGGTCATGCAGCCGGAATACTTCTCCTGTTTGCCGTAGTTCTCGTGGACCGGAACGGGCGGCGGCAGGTTGTTGGTAATCGCGCCCGAGACGTTCAGCTTGATGTCGTTGCCCGCGACGATATTGCCCGACGTGTTGTTCAGGCTCTGCGCCGGCGTGGTCGAGCCCGCGGTCGAGCCGACGCCGCCGATGACGATGTCGTGGCCCGCCAGCAGGTTGCCGTACGTGTTGTTGATCTGGCCGGCCGCGATGACGAGGTCATGACCGGCGTAGATCGTCGCGTTGTTCTGCGCATAGCTGAACGTCGTCGTGGTCGGATTGTTGCCACGCGGCTGACCCGCATTGCCGCAGGCGGCGTTCGGCACCCCCGATGCGCAGCCGACCTGACTCGAATAGTTCTGCTGGTTGCCGCCCTGATTCGTGAGCGTCCCCGACGCAATGCCAACGTTGTTGCCGGCGTACAGCAAACCTTCGTTAACCAGATTGCCACCGCCGACCGTCAGGTTGCTACCCGCCGCAATCATGCCCGTAGGCGTCGAAGAACTGAGTGTCCCGGTAGACGACGGCGCCCCAGCCCCCGTGGAAATGTTGAATTGCGCGGGGGCAATGTTGTAATTCACATTTCCAGAGTTCGCGACGGAGACAATTCCGAGCGATTTCAGCTGCGACAGGAATGCCGAATATTCACCCTGATCGACTTGCCTTACCGACTGGTTCACCACCGTGGGCACCACGGCGCCATTGCTCAGATTCTGGACGACAAGCGACACGTTACCTTGGGCCGCAATTTGCCCCCCACGGTTCGACAACGCATTCGCAGACAAGTCAATCGAGCCACCTGCGGAAATGACACCCGAAGTACCCGGCTGCTGACTCGTGGAAGTCTGATAGATCGTCGGCAACTTCAGCGAAACGGTCTTTACTGCGCCGGGCTGCGGGCCGGTTCCGACATACCACATCGGCTGGCTAGATGCATTTCCGCTGTTCCCATAGCGGGTGGCGGTCATCACTTGATTGAATGTGACATATCCGGACCCGGCCACCGGCGAGCTCGGATTGAACGTGCAGTCCCGGGGGCAAGGGCTGTCGTCGAAATACCCGACGTCGTAGCCGTGGACGGTGCCCGTCGGCGCAAGCAGATCGCCAAGCGTCACGTTCCGATTGCCGCTGAGGGTGCCGTAGAAGGTACTGCCGCTGTCGTTGGCGACGGGGCCGTAGTATTGGAACGACTCCGAGCCGACGGTGCCCGACCATAGCAAGTTCGGGTCTTCGACCACGGATCTCGTGGTTACCGCTCCCGTCGGTGGCGTCTGGTCATTTACCACGGCGCCCGCCGAAATACTGATGTTCCGCCCGGCATTGATCGACCCGCCCGTGTTCTGCAGCGTTCCGCCCAGGCGGAACACCACATCCCCCCTCGACTGCGTCGTCGCCCCCTGGTTGTCGTAGTTCCAGCCGGATACGGTCAGCACGCTCCCCGCCTCGACCGTCCCGCGGTTCGTCGTATTGCCGTTCAGCGTCAACGCGTTGTCCGCGTGCATCACCGCACCGCCCGCGTTGTTCAGCGTGCCGTTGAAGGTCACGTCGCGGCCGCTGACCTGCCCGTGGTTCTCGAACGTCCCGCCGCCGGACGACAACGTCAGCGCCGCGGTCCCGGTCATCGTGCCGTAGTTCGCGATGCCGTTCAGGCCGGTCAGCGCGACGCTCTGCCCACCGTAGTTCCAGGTGCCGCCGACGTTCACGTAGCCGGCGGTGATCGACAGGTTCCCGCCCTGGCTGATCGTCCCCTGCAGCGGATCGAACGTCATGTTGGCGACGTTGATGCCCATGTTCCGTTGCGCGAGCAACTGTCCGCCCGCGTTGTTGAGCGCGCCGTTGCCGCCATTGACCGTCAGCGACACATCGCCGGTCGCCCCCGTCCCGACGCTCGGATTCCCCGCAAAGATGATCCCGTTCTGGTTGTTCAGCGAACCCGCATTGATGCCGAGCGCATCCACCGCCATCAGCGACCCGCCGACGTTCGTCAGCCCGCCGCCCACGGTCACGTTGGTCGTCGTGCCGTTCACCAGCCCCGCGTTCGTGAAGTTCGACGCGTTGATCGTCGTCGCGCCGATCGACGCGAGCGATGCCCCCGCCGCGTTCGTCAGATTCGGCGCGGATACATTGAGCGACCCGGCCAGCACATGCGCCGCGTTATACAGCCCGTTCTGCGACGTGAGCGCCGCATTGCCGACCACGTTCACCGCGTGACCGCCCGCGAGCGTGAGCTGGTTCGACGCCTGTGCATTCAGCGCGCCGCCCACCGTCACGTTGCCGAGCGTCACGTTCGCGCCGCTCGCCTGCAGGTCGTGCGACGCGACGATCGTCGCGTTGGCGGCATCGACCGTCCCCTGCGCGGAGACGGTCACGTTCTTCGAACCGGTCACCGTCCCGTTGAGCGTCACGTTGCCGCCCGACACCCCCAGTTGACCGGCCACGACGCTCGAGCCGCCGAGCGTGAGGCTCTGCCCGGCATGCAGCGTCGTGTCGCCGTTCGACGACACGCCCGCGAGCGTCACATTGCCATTGACGCCGTTGACGTTCACCGTACCCATCGACGACACCGCGCCCGTCACCTGCGCGTTGTTCGCCGCCTGGATCTGCACGTTTCCGCCGGACCGCAGCGCGCCGTTGACGGCGACGCTGCCTGCCTGCGACGTCGCGAACACACCGCCGACCGCGGTCGTCGCGCCAAGCGACAGGTCGCCGGTCGACGTCGCCGTGAACTTCCCTGCTCCCTGGATCGCGCCGAGCGTAACGCCCGCGCTGGACGTGACGCCGATATCCTTGCCGAACGTCAGTGCGCTGCCGCCCGTGATCGCGCCGCCCGCGTCGAGACTTGCGCCCCCGAGGCCGAACAGTGCGCCGCCGAGCGTCATCGCGCCGCCGGACGTCAACGTGGTGTCGCCGTTGGCAAGCCCGCCCGTCAGCAGTGCCAGCGTGCCGCCGGCACGCGCACCGAAATTGCCGACGGACACGAAGTCGCCGCCCACGACGAGATTGCCGTTCGTCGCGCTCAGCGACGTATCGGCGTTCGAACGAATTGCGCCGGCGATGCCGAGGCTCCGTCCCGCGCCGGCCGTCAGGCTTGCGCCGCTGCCGACGCTGCCGGCGATCACCACGTCGCGCGCGGCGGCGATCGTCGCCGCCTTGCCGGACGTCAGGCTGCCGTTCACGACCACGTCGCCGGCGCCGTTGTGTCCCTGCGCGCGCAAGTCGATCGCACCGCCCGTCTGCGCGCTGCCGATCGCGAGGTCGTTGCCGGCCGTCATCGCCAGATCGCCGTCGGTCGCGACGCCGCCCTTCACGGCGATGCTATTCGCCGCGCTGACCGTGGCCTGCTTGCCGAACGCGATCGATGCCGCGTCGATCGAGCCGCCCGCCGTCAGCTTGCCGGCCTGCTGCGCGGCGATGCTGCCGACCAGCGTCATGTCGCCGCCGGACGCCAGCGTCGCATTGCCGCCCGACACGGTTTGCCCCGACAACGCGATCGCCTGCCCTGCCGTCACGTTCAGGTTGCCGCGCGCGGTCACGTTCGCTGCTGCGGCGCTGCCGTTCGACGCGGTGATACTCAGGTCGCCGGCCGTGTTCACGTCGGCAAGCGCGACGTTGCGTGCGGCGGTAATGCCCGTCGTCCCCCCCGCATTGATCGCGTGATTCACGTTGATGTCGCGCGCCGCCTGCAGCGAAAACGCGCCAAGCGCGGTGGCCGCGCCGCCAAGCGTCACGTCGCCGCCGCCCGCATTGCCGTTCGCGACGACCGACAGATCGCCCGACACCGCCTGTACGCTGACGAGGCCGACATTGTTGCCGCCCGTCACCGACACGCTCGCGCCCTGCAGCGCCCCCGACAACGCGACTTCGTGCGACGCGGCGAGCGTCGCGGCCTGGCCGAACGCCACCGATCCCGCGCCGGTGATGTCCCGTGCGGCCGTCAGCGTGCCGCCAGCCTGCCCGGCCACGCTGCCGCCGATGCCGATATCGCGGCCGGCCTGGAGTGTCGTCATGCCGGCCGCGGCGATCGTCCCGTTCAATTGCGCATCGACGCCGGCGCGCACATCGAGCGCGCCGCCCGACGTCGTCGTGCCGTTCAGTTGCACGTTGCCGCCCGATGCGGCCACCTTCATGTCGCCGGCAGACTGCGACGTGCCGCTCACGACGACATCGTTGCCCGCACTCAAGGTTTGCGCCGCACCGTTCGCCAGTGTGCCCGTCACCCGCGCGTCATGCGCGGCGGTCACGGTCGCGGCACCGGCCGCCTGCGCGGCGCCACGCACCACGGCATCGCCGCCGCCGGCGTGGCCGAGCGCCTTCAGGTCGAAGGAGGTCGCCGATACGACATCGTTGACGGACGCATCGTTGCCGCCCGTCAACTGCACGCTCCTCGCCTGAACGAGGCCGCCCGATACCGCATTACGCTGCGCGGCGGCGTCGAACGCACCTTGCAGGAACGACTGCTTGCCAGCGCCGACGATATCGCGCGCCGCGCGCAGCGTGCCGTTCGCGTCGCCGATCAGCAGCCCGCTGCCGGTGTCCAGATCGCGCCCAGCGGCGAGCCCCATGTCGCCAACCGCGCTCGTCGTCGCGCCGAGCAACAGATCGCGTCCGGTCGTCACGTCGAGCGCCGCACCGCTGTTGATCCCGCCGGTCGCAGCCAGATCGCCGGCGTGCGCGGCGATCGTCATTGCACCGCCCGACTGGGCCGCGCCCGCGATCACGGCGTTGCGCCCCGCGTCGATGCCGACCGAGGTTGCCCCTTGAAGCTTCCCGGGCACCGACACGTCCTGCGCCGCGATCGCATCGATCCGCCCGCCCGCAGCGGCCGTGCCGTTGATCGTCAGGTTGCCCGGGCCGGTATCCGCGCGCGATCCTTTCGCCCTCAGCGACAACGTATCGTCCGCCTGCACGTTCGTCACGCTTGCATTGCCTGCCGCCGTGACTGCAACCGTGTGCCCCTGCACCAGCCCGCCCTGCACGACATCGCGACCCGCATCGAGCGTCGCGGCCTGCGCGAGCGCAATCGTGCCCGCGCCGGTCAGATCGCGGCCGGCGCCGAGCGTGCCGGCCCCGTGGCCCTCGAGCTTGCCGGTCACGTCGATATCGTTGGCCGCGCCGACATGCGTGTCGCCGATCGTCAGCACCGTGCCGGCGATGCCCGCATTCCCGCCGGCCATCGCATCGAACGCGCCGCCGCTCGCCAGCGAGCCGCCGATCGCGATGTCGCGGCCGGCGCTCAGGGCGGTGTTCAGCGCCGAGGCCGTCTTGCCGCCGAGCGCGATATCCGTGCCCGCCTTCACCGCGAGCACGCCGTTCGTCGCGATCGAGCCCGTCGACGCGACATGCCCGCCGCGCGCATCGAACGTCGCATTGCCGATGGCCTGCAACACCCCGCTGTGATCGATGTCGCCGCCTGCGCGCAGCAGCACGTCCGAGTTGCCGGTCACCGCGCCGGTCGTGCGCAGGTTGCCGGCCGATGCGAGCGTCATCGATGCGCCCGCCGTCACGTCGTGCAGCGTCGCATGACCGCCCGCATTCAGGTCGACCTTGTCGCCGCGCAGCGAACCGGTGAGCAGCGTGTCGCCGCCCGACTGCAGCGTCGCCGCGCCGCCGAACGCCAGCGCCCCCGCCCCGCCGATCGCGCCGCCGGCCGTCAGCGTGCCGCGCCCCTGCGCGATCACCGTGCCGTCCGTGCGCAGATCCCGGCCGGCGTTGACCGCGAAATCGCCAAGCGCCGTCGTGCGCCCCTGGCCGAGATCGATCGTGCCGGCCGCGTCGGCCGACAGGTTGCCGCCCGATTGCAGGGTGCCGGTGCTCGTCAGCGCGCCCGCGGCATTGCGCAGCGTCATGTCGCCCGATGACACCAGCGCGCCGCCGACCGTCGTGTTGCCGCCGCCGATCACGTCGAGCGGCCCCGCCGCCTGCAGCGTACCGTTGACCGTGATGTCGCCGTCCGAGCGCAGCGCACCCGCCGCTGCCGCGTTGACCACACCGCGCAGCGTCGTCGGGCCGCCGCTCGTCATGTCGAGCTTGCGGCCGGCGTTGACGGTGCCGTCGACAACAAGGCCGCGCACCGCGCTCAAGGTCGCATCGGTGGCCGCGTCGAGCTTGCCGCCGACCGACAGCGCGCCATTGCTCGATGCCGCCAGCGGGCCGCCCGCGTGGAGCGTGCCGTTCACATTCAGGTCCGCAGCCGAACGCAAAGTCGCATCGGCGAGCGCATTGACGCCCCCGTTGATCGCGAGGGTGCCGCCGCTCGCCGCATTCAGCGATCCGGCCGTCTGCAATGCGCCGTTGACCGTGAGGTCGCCGGCGGCGTTCAACGTGCCGCCGGCGAGCGAGTTGACGGTACCGTCGATCGCCAGTGCGCCGCCCTTCGCGTTGACGGTCAGTGCCGCATTCGATTGCACGTCCTTCAGCGCGACCGAGCGCGCGGCGCTCAGCGACACCGCCCGCCCCTGCAGCACGCCGATGACCGCGAGGTCATTGCCGGCCTTGGCCGTGACGTCGTTCGCGAAGACGGTGTTCCCGCCGATCGCCACATCGTGGCCCGCGTTCAGCGTCGCGCCGCCCCTGCCCACGACCGATCCGCCGAGCGTCAGGTCGTGCCCGGCCGTCAACGCCGCATCGCCGCCGACGCTGGTCTTGCCGGTCAGCGACACGTCCTTCGCCACCGTCAGCACGACATTGCGTTCGGCCGCGAGCGTGCCCTGCGACGTCACGCTGCCTGCGCCGGCGGCGAGCGTCATGTCGCCGGCCGCCTGGACCTGACCGGCGTTGCCGATCGTCACATCACGCGCGGCGTTGACGCCGAGCGTTGCGCCGCCCGCGAGCATGCCCGTTACCTGGACGTCGCGCCCGGCCTGCACGGACGTCGGCGCATGCGTCGCGCTCGTGCCGTCGCCGCCACCGGCGAGCGTGCCGCGCACGACCACGTCGCGCCCTGCGGTCACGGTGGTTTCGCCGAGCGCCGCAGCCGTACCGTTGAACGCCACGTCGCCGTTTCGGGCGGTGACGGACAACGCTCCGCCCGCCTGCACATCGGCCACGCCGGCGTTGTTGCCGACCGTGATCCGCAGGTCGTTCGCCAGCACGTTCAGGGCCTGCGTCGTCGAAACGTCGCGAACCGCGTTCAGCGACATGCCGCGCGCCGCGCCCACCGTTCCGTTCAGCAGGATGTCGGTACCCGCCTGCATGTCGATCGCGCCGTTGCCTGCGATCGGTCCGCTGGTCGACACGCTGCCGTTCGTCGCGGTCAGCGCGATATCGCCGACCGCCTGCATCACGCCGCCGACGTCCAGGTTCCCGCCGGCCTGCAGCGTCGCCGTCGAGCCGGCCACCACGGTGCCCGTCGTCGCGAGATCCTGCGCGGCCGTGAGCGACATCATCGCCGCGGCCGTCACGTCGTGCAACGACGCCGCCCCGCCTGCCTGCATCTGCACCGTGTCGCCGCGCAGCGAGCCCGTCAGGCGCGTATCGCCGCCCGATTGAAGCGTCGCCGCCTGCCCGAATGCGATCGCCGCCGCGCCGCCCATCGCACTACCGGCATTCAGCATGCCGTTGCGCTGGCCGATCACCGTGCCGTTCGCGACGAGGTCGCCGCCCGCGCGCACCGTCAGGTCGCGTTGCGCCGTGGTTTGCTGCGTGCCGAGATCGACCGCGTGCGCGGCGTCGATCAGCAGATCGCGGCCCGCCTGGATCACGCCGGTGCTCGTCAGCGAGCCCGCCGCGTTCTTGAGGGTAACGTCACCCGTCGACAGCACCGTGCCGCCGATCGACGTGTTCGCGCCGCTCGTCAGTGTCAACGGGCCCACGCTCTGCAACAGCCCGTTCACGCTCGCCGCGCCGCTCGACGTGACGGCCGCATCGGACAACGCGCTGACGGTGCCGCCGATCCCGAGATTGCCGCCGCTCGTCAGATCGAGATGGCCCGCGCTTTGCAGCGTGCCTGTCACGGTCGTATCGCTGCCCGACTTGAGCTGCGCGGTCGACATCGACGTGACCGTACCGTCGACGGTCAGCGTCCCGTTTTGTGCATGGGCCTGCAATGCACTCGACGACTGCACGTCATGCAGCGTCATCGACTGGCCGCTGCCCAGCGTCACGTTCGTGCCGGCGAGCGAGCCCGTCATCGACAGGTTGCGTCCCGCCTGCGCCTTCACATCCTTCAGGAATCCTGTACTACCACCCAGCGCGATGTCACGCCCCGCGTCGACGCGTGCGCCGCCACGACCTGCCAGCGTTCCTCCGACCGTCACGTCACGGCCCGCCGTCACGGCGATGTCGCCGGTGAACACGGTCGTGCCCGTCAGCGTGACATCCTGTGCCGCATTCGCGGTCAGCGCGCCTGCGCCGTTCAATGTGCCGGCCGACGCGATGCTGCCGGTCGTCGCGGTGATCGCGAGATCGCCGATGGCGCGGACGGCGCCGCTGCCGTTGACGCCGACGTCGCGCTGCGCCGACAGCGCCACCTGCGTGGCGCCGGTAAGCGAACCGTTCACGGCGATGTCGCGCGCCGCCTGCACGTTCGTCACGCCCGCGACGATCGCGTTGCCGTTGAGTACCACGTCGCCACCGCCCGCCGTGCCTTGCGACTTCACGTCAAGCACGGTGCCGACCTGCATATCGCTGATCGCTGCGTTGTTTCCCGCACGAACGTGCAGATCCTGGTCGGTCCGCAGTGCGCCCCTGGTGGCGACATCGCGACCGGCTGCCAGCGTCAGCGTCTGCGACGACTGAACCGCGCCGCTGACGCCGAGATCGCGCCCGGCCTGCAATGTCGTCGTTGCGTTGCCGATCAGGCTGCCCGTCGTCGCAAGATCCTGCGTCGCGGCAAGCGACATCGACGAAACCGCCTGCACGTCGTGCAGCGACGCTGATCCACCCGCCTGCGTCTGCACCGTGTCGCCGCGCAACGAGCCCGTCAGGCGCGTATCGCCGCCCGACTGAAGCGTCGCAGCCTGCCCGAACGCAATCGCCGCCGCGCCGCCCAGCGCCCCGCCCGCGTTCAGCGTGCCGTCGCGCTGCGCGATCAACGTACCGTCCGCGCTCAGGTTGCCGCCCGCCCGCACACTCAGGTCGCGCTGCGCGAGGGTCTGCTTCGCGCCGAGATCGACCGCGTGCGCGGCATCGATCCGCAGGTCGCGACCGGCCTGGATCACGCCGGTGCTCGTCAGCGAGCCCGCGGCGTTCTTGAGGGTCGCATCTCCCGTCGACAGCACCGTGCCGCCGATCGCCGTATTCGCGCCGCTCGTCAGCGCGAGCGGCCCCGCGCTCTGCAGCATGCCGTTGACCGTCACGCCACCGCTCGATGCGAGCACCGCGTCCGACAGCGCGTTCACCGTGCCGGCGATCGAGGCGTCCCCGCCGCTCGTGATATCGAGCGAACCGGTGGTCTGCAGCGTGCCGTCGACGCTGAAGCGATTCGCCGCGCGGAACGATCCCGTCGACAGCGTGTTGACCCGCCCCGCGATCGCGAGACTCCCGCCGCTGGCAACGTCGAGGCGATCGATACTCTGCACGCGACCGAGCACGGTCGCGTCGCCGCCCGATTGCAGCGTGGCGCGGGACTGCGACGTCACACCGCCGTCGACCGTCAGCGAGCCGCGCTGCGCGCTCGCCTGCAACGCGCCCGACGATTGCACGTCGTGCAGGGTCATCGATTCGCCGCTACCCAGCGTCACGTTCACCGCGGCCAGCGCGCCCGTCATCGACAGATTGCGCGCGGCCTGCGCCTGCACGTCCTTCACGAAGCCCGTATTGCCGCCCAGCGCGATGTCGCGGCCGGCGTCGATCCGCGCCCCGCCGTGCCCGGACAGCGTGCCGCCCACGGCCACGTCGCGGCCGGCGCTCACCGCCGTGTCGCCCGTGGTGCCGGTCGTGCCGAGCAGCGCGACGTCCTGCGCGCCTTGCACCGACAGGTTCGATGCGCTCGCCAACGTGCCGTTCGACGTCACGCTGCCGGTGCGCGCCGTCAGCGCGAGGTCGCCTGCCGACTGCACGGTGCCTTGTGCGCCGATCGTCACGTCGCGCCGTGCGTCGAGCGCCAACGTCGAACCGCCGGTCAGCATGCCGTTCACGGTGATGTCGCGCGCGGAGGCGAAGCGCGTGGCACCGGTCGCCTGCGTATTGCCGTTGAACGCCAGGTCGCCGCCGCCGGCCCCGCCCTGCGCGCTCACGTCGATGGTGCCGCCCGCGTGGATATCGCCGACGCTCGCGCTGTTTCCGGCCCGCACGCTCACGTCGCCGTTCGCCAGCAGCGCACCGCTCGCCGCGACATCGCGCCCCGCGCTGGCAGACAGGTTCCCGCCGCTGGCGACACGCGCGGTCGTGGCGAGGTCGCCTTCCCGCGCCGTGAGCGTCAGGTCGCCGGATGCATTGACCGGCCCGGCCAATACGATGCTGCGTTGTGCGCTTGCATCGACCGTGCTGCTATCCAGCCGGCCGTTGACGTGGACGTCGCGCGACGCACGCAGCGACGTGCCGGCCACGGCCAGCGCCGTGCCGTTCAGCGTGACGTCGCCGCCCGCTCCGCCCTGCGCCGCAACCGCCAGCGCACCAGCCGTCTGCACATCGCCCAGCGTGACGTTCGCGCCGCCGGCGATCGCCACGTCGCTGCTGGCTTGCGCATTGGCGACGTTCACGCTGCCGCCCGCGGACACCGCGAGCCTGCCGCCGGACTGGGTCGTGCCCGTCGACGTCACGTCTCCGTCCGCGCTGATCGTGTAGCCGCCGACGCCCAGGTGCGCGCCCGTCATCGATACGTTGCCTGCGCCGTGCAGCGTCGCCTGCTGCTGCGCGGCGGACCCGGCGACCGACACGTCGCCGTTTGACGACATCAGCAGGTCGCCTGCGTTCGCGGCCAGTTGCGCGTCGGCCCGCACGCCCATGCCCGCCGCGGTGCTGATCACCTGGATCTGGCCGGCGGTCATCGCGCCGAACGCGGTTGCGTCGATCGCGAGCGACCGGTTCGCCCCGCCGTTCGCGGCATTGATCGCGGCGGCGGAATTCGCCGCGCCGTTCGACGCGGTGCCGTATGTGGTGCCGTACGCATCCGCCGCCGTCGGCGCCACGAACTGCCGCCCGGCAACCGCGTTGATCCGCGTGCCCGCATACAGCGGCGCGTTGATGCCGATCGTCTCGCCGATCAGGTCGATCGTGCCGACCGTCCCCTCGATCCCCGCGCCCGGCCCGTTGACGCCGGCATTGCCCTCGATCTGCAGATGGCCGCCGGTCACGTTGTAGCCGATCGCCTTCGCGTTCGCAAAGTCGGTCACCGCGCCGCCCACGCTGCCCAGGAACTGCGGCGCGCCGGTCGACAGCGAAACGCCGATGGTATTGGTGAAGCCCGTGCCGCGCGTCGTGATTCCGTTCGGGTTCGCGATGACGACCGCCGCCGGCGCGCCGAACACTTCGAGCGGGCCGTTCAGCAGGCTCGCGTAGGCACTGCCTGTCGACGTCACCTGGTTGACGATCACGCTCGCCGTGCGACCGTTCAGGTTCGCATTCGCCTGTACATTGCCGCCCGTCAGCGACGTCCCCGACATCAGGCTGTTGTTGAGGATCAGGCCGACCGGGTCGATATTGAACTGTTGATACTGGTTCAGCGAAATGCCGGCCGCGTTGGGCGTGGTGATATTGACGACCGGCACGCCGCCGCCCGCCCCCGTCGTCTGCGTGATGCGCGGCTGAAACGTAATCGGCGCGGACGGGTCGACGATCGGCGCCGCCGACGCCATCTGCATCGACAACCGGACGCGCATCGTAGCCAGTTCGACCAGCCGTCGCCACGCAGCGTCATCGAGGCGGCGGTTTCCGGCGCCCAGCACGCCGGCCGCGCTGCGCCCCTGCTCGACCGTCATCGTGATCGGTCCGATGAACATCGTCAGCGCGACGATCGCGCAGGTCGCCCGCTGCCACCAGCGATACGGGTGAACGACCGGTGCGACCGCCAGGAAACGCGGCGCACCTGCCGCGGACCGCGCACGCGCGCCGATTCGCGCCGCACCGGCGGCGGCGAGTTGCTGCAGGACCTTACGCTTGGACGTGTTCATCTATTTTTTTCTTCGTTCTTCCGGGCTTGCGCCCTGCGTCTCACGCCATCGGCCGGCCGACCGTGGCGTCGCGCGATGCCGGGATTTCCCCGCCCGGAATCGCGTGAGTGATCGCCGGGCATCGGCCCGGCACAACTGCTTGCCGCCTACTGCTGAATGCGCGCGCTCCGGATCAGGTCCGCGACGACCTGCGCCGTGGCCTTCTCCATCGCGACCTGCTCGAGCTGCTGCCGCAGCATGTCCTTCGCCTGGTCGAACGACGGCACCTGCGTCGCGCGCTTGTCGTCGACGCGCAGGATCCAGTACGCGTCGCCGACCTGAACAGGCTCGCGCGTCAGGCCACCCTGCGGCAGCTTCACGAGCGCTTCGGCGAGCGGCTGCGGCCAGTTCTGCGTATTGGCCGCCTCGATCGGCGTCTTGAACGAGATCCAGTTCAGCGCGCCGCCTTGCATAGCAGCCGGCCCCTTGCTGAATTGCCGCGCGAGCGTGCCGAAGTCCTCGCCTTTCCTGAGTCGCGCGATGATCTGCTTCGCGGTGTCCGCGTCGTTGACCGCAATCGCGCTCGGCTCGTATTCATTCTCGCCGAGCCCCGCGACGATCGCGTCGTAGCGCGCCCTGACGTCCGTCTCCGGGACCGGTGCCGGCTTGACCTGGTCGTGCAGGTACGCCTGCGTCATCGCCAGTGTCTTCGCCTGCTCGACCGCGGCAACGACTTGTGGCCGGGTGTCGTAGTGCTGCTTCAGCGCCGCCTGCCGGAACAGTTCGCGTGCGATCAACTGATTCTTCATCGCCGCCCGCAGCGCCGGCGTATCGGGCGCCTTCGATGCGCGCACCGCTTCGTCGACCTGCGTTTGCGTGACGGCCACGCCGTTCACGCTCGCGACGGCATCGGCAGGCATCGCGGCGACCGTATCCGCCTGCTTCTTCGCGGCCTTGTTCAGTGCATGCGCCTGTGTCGCTACCGTGCCGCAAAGCATGGCGGCGACAAGCGCAATGCCGGTCCGGCGCATGCGCGCCCGCAGATTCCGTTGCATCGCAATCAAGCGACCGTTCGAAAGACGATTCATGAGGTTCTCCTTCATTCAGTCCGACCAGTTGAGTGTTGCCTGCAGCACGGTGGCTTTCCTGCCGAGCGCCGCCGGCTGCGCGAGCGCCTGCCCGACCAGCACTTCGGCCGAGACCGTTCCGCTCCTCAGGCGCCATTGCGCGCGCGTGCCCACGCCGGCGCCGACGAGCGTCGGCCAGCCGCCCTGCGCATTCAGGTGGGTCTTGCCGCCATCGAGAAACACGTACGGTTCGATTCGCGCGTCGCGCCAGGCGGGCACGTTCTGCCACGCAGCCTCGTTACGGACGAAGAGGCCGCTGTCGCCTGCGATCCCGCCTTCCGTGAACCCGCGGACCGAACCCATGCCGCCCAGGAAGATCTGCTCGTTGCCGAACAGCGCCACGCGGCTGTATTGCGCACGCAGCGTGCCGCGATAGGCCCATGCGCTCCCGGCGAGACTGCCGAGCGCAAACTGCAGCGTGCCGGTTGCATCGAGCTTCGTGAACTGGCTGTGCGCGTCATCGATGCCGATGTCCGATGCGTCATGGTTGGCCGCAAGCCAGGGCAGTCCCTGCGATACGCCGACGTCCCAGGTCGCCGCGGCGCCCTGTCCACGCGCGACGAACCGGGCCAGTCCATTGAGCGCGACGCGCAGCACCGTGAGGTTCTGCGGCGAGAGCGGCAGGCCGTTCACATCGCGCTCGGTGCGCAGCTTGTTGAGCGTCACGTCGACGCTCAGGCGCCCGCTCGACGATCGCACGAGCACATCGTTCCAGCCGAGCATCTGGCTGAACGTGCGGCCTTCGAGCAGCGCGACGTCCCCGATCGCCTGCTGGTACTCGGACATCGACACCGTGTAGCTGAAGGTCTGATACCCGTACGGCACCGCCGCCGAAAACACGAGCGCGTTCGTTTCGGTCGTCCCCACGTAGTTGAACGACAGCGATTCCTGCAGCCCGATCACGTTGTCGGCCTCGATGCCCGCGCGATAGCGCGTCTTGCCGGTCTGCGAGCTGCCGTAGTTGTCGATGCCGAAATCGTAGTGAAGACGGTCGCCATAGCGGTTCGAAATCGCGACGACCGAATCCCCCGGCGCTTCGCCCGGCAGGATGCGGATCTCGGCCTGGTTGCGCCGCAACCGGTTGATCTGGTCGACGCCCTGCTCGAGATCGGGCAGGCGCAGCGGATCACCCGGTGCGCTAGCGAACGCCCATGCAGTGCCGGCTTCGGTCAACAGGCCGCCGCCGCGCACCTCGTACCATTTCTCGTTCGGGTCGCGCGGACGCAGCGGCTTGCCGTTCAGCGTCAGCGCGGCCACACGCCCCGGGACGAGATTGATCTTCAGCGTGCCGGACGCGAGGTTCTGCGGGCCCAGGTACGCGCGCGTCGTGATGTAGCCTTGGGCGATGAAGGCTTCGGTCAGCCGGCGCAGCAACAGGTTGATCCGGTTGCGCCCGAGCTGCTTGCCGAGAAACGGTGCCGCAATACGGTCGAGCGCGGGCTGCCCCAGAATCGTGTCGCCCGTGAATTCGACGCGCTCGATCAGGAACATCGGCGCCACGTCCGGTAGCGTTTCGACATCGGTGCCCGGCGGCAGGTCGGGCATGGCCGGCTGTTCGGGCAATGCGATCTGCGCTGGCGGCTGCGCGATTTCCTCGCGGCGTTGCCGGTCGCGCTGTTCCTGGAGCAGGCGCTGCGCGGGGTCCTGCTCGGCGCGCGGCACCGCGAGCCCCGGCGGCATCGCGCCGAACCCCGGCGGCGCGCCGGGCGGCAATCCGCCGGCGAGCTGCGCGCGCACGCACAACGGCATCGCGCCGATCGCCAGCGCAAGCACCCGGACCATTCCCGACGACATGCCGCCCCTCACAGACCGAACCACGACACGAGGCCCAGATGATTGCGGTTGCCGATCGTCACGAGATCCCGATGCGGCGGCCGAATCGTCACCACGCCGCCGGCCGCCAGCACGCCTTCGGGCGCACGGTACGCGCCGCCCTCGATATCCGCCTCGCCCGTCAGGCGCACCTTGCCGGTTCCGCCGCTGAACAGGCCGCCGGTATCGCTCCGATAGATGGCCGCCCAGCGATTGCCGAACCATCCCTTCAAATCGTGATCGCGGTTGATCACGGCATAGCCCTCCACGCCCTGCGCGAGTGTCTTGGGCGCATCGAGCGTCAACCCGCCTAGCGCGCGCACCGTACCGCCCGTATTGGTAATCTGCGTGCCGGCCTTCAACAGGATGTCGGTGCCGGCCTCGATCGCGCCGCCGAAAGCCTGCACGCTCGACGATGCGCTCGAGCGGCAGAAGACGAAGCACGTACGCCGGAGCGATGCCTGGCCCGTGAAGATCGCCTGTGTCAGCAGGCTGTCGCGCGCGGCGATGCCGATCGCACCGCCGTTCGAAAGAATCGATCCGCCGATGTTCCTGACGTTCGCGGCACGCACGGACACATTGCCTTCGTCGGCGGTGATGTACGCAAGCTTGGAGGCGTCCGCGAGCGCGCCGTAGTCGACCGTGAAGCCGTCGCTGCGATGCCGGAAGAACAGGAATCGGCTGCCTTGCTCGGCAAACCCGATCACCGCGCCGTTTTGCACGCCCGTACTGTGATCGACGACGTTCTCCAGATCGCCGCCGGCCGCGATCGAGATGTTCCGGTTCGACAGGATCCGCGCGTTCTGGTTGACGATGTCCGCCCCCGCGGTCAGCGATACGTCGCCCTTCACGCCAAACAGGATGCCGATCCGCGTCTGCGGCTGCGACTGGTTCAGGATGCGGCCGGCCGCGTTCAGCGTCACCGCGCCTGCCGAGTCGGCATCCGCGTCGATCGCGACCTGCCCCTGCACGAGTGAACCGACGTTCACGATGTCTGCGCCGCTCTTCAGCACCACGCCGCTCTGCGACGACGCCACCGTCGAGCCGGCCATCGCGTCGTCGGGCCGCAGTGCGATGCTCGCGCCATTCAGCTTGATGCCGCCCGATGCCAGCAGGCTGCTGCCGGTGAACGCAATGGCGTCCGTCGCGGAGAGGCCGGCGCGACCGCCGTTGACCTTCACCTCCGTGTCCGTCAACGTCACGCTGCCCTGCGCCGTCACGGCGAAATCCTCCGCGACGCCGAGCTTCGTGTGCGAAAACTCGACGTTCCCGTTAGACGTCAGCGTGAAATCGCCCAGCGACGCATTCATCGGGCCGGCGCTGCGCACGCCGGGCCCGCGGTCGGTCACGATCAACTGCACGCGGCCGCTGGTCAGGCTGCCGGCAGCGGTGATATCGATCGCGTAGGACGACGCAGTATCGGGATCCGTCGTCGCGCTGCGCGCCAGCCAGTCGTTGGCGTTATCGGTCGGCGACAGCCCCGTGTTCAGTTCAACTCGGCTGCGGCCGGCCAGCAGGCGCACACCGGCGGTCGCCGACGAGAATGTATTGTCGATCGGTCCGTCGACGCGAATCGTCTTCGCGATCATGTCCAGGCCGATCAGTGCGCCGGCCAGACCGCCCGGGCCGACGACGATCGTTCCGGTCGACGTATCGATCACGATGTTGCGCTGGATCACGCCCGGTGCGATCTGCAGGTCGTTGAAACTCACATTGCCGGTGGCAAGGGCGACATGCCCCGTATTGACGAACGATCCGCCGTTGATCGTGATGCCGTTCGGGTTCGCCAGCACTACGTTCGCGCGCGGCCCGGCCACGGCGATCTCGCCTTCGATCAGGCTGCGGTTCGTGCTCGTCACCTGGTTGACGATCGTGCGTGCGTTGATGCCGACGTTGTTCAGCGTCGCACCGGCGGTCGTCACGTTGAACGACGAGTAGGTGTTGCTGGAGACGCCGGCGACCGCCGGCGCGAGGTTCACGAACTGCCGGCCGTTCGGTCCCGCCGACACGCTTGTCGGCGTACCGCCGTCCGGAACGATCCCCGCGGCGACTGCGCAATGCGGCAGCCCCCCTGCCGTCGCCAGGCAAAGGAAGATCGTGCGCAGGCCCCCGATGCCTGCGCACCGAAACAAATCGATGCGTCCCATCTTTGAATCACACGCACGGCTTCGCCGGCCGCGCGCCCCTCGGTTAATCTGGTCGTGTGGTTGTACGGATGTAGTTCTTCCGTAATGCTTTTGTGAGTTACCGAGGCGGACTAACGGCACGCACACCACCTTTCTTTAGGGTATATCCCTAATTAATTTTTATTTCAAATTCACAAACACAATATTACGAATGAATTTCACGCGGTCGCGCCGGGTCGGCGCCACCGCCCGCCACGACAATCACGAGTACCCGTGCAACACCCCATGTCTCCCCACATCGTCCTGCCACCTCTCACCGTCATCCACCTGAACGGCCCGATCAACAGCGGCAAGACGACGATCGGTCTCGCGCTCGCACGCGCGCTGCCCGACGCGCGCTTCATCGACGGCGACGATCACGCCGCGCCCGACGATGCGCCGTTCGACGTGCAGTGGGCAATCGCGCTCGAACGTCTCGTCATGCAGATCACGAACGCACGTGAGCGTCATCTGGTCATCGCCTATCCGATCGGCGAAGCGGAATGCGAACGACTGCGCGCCGCCTGCGATGCACGCGATGCGCGGCTGTTCGTCGTGACGCTCGCCCCGCCTGAAGCGATCGCGTCGTCGAATCGTGGCTCGCGCGCGCTGACGGACTGGGAGCGGAGCCGGATCGCCGAGATGTATCGCGAAGGTTATGCGTCGCGACCGTTCAGCCAGATGGTGCTCGATACGTCCGATGCGACACCCGACGCATGTGCGGCGCGTATCGCGCAGCAGGTCGCGGCGACGGAGTCGTAACCGGCACACCTGCCCGCGCCCTTCAGCCGGCACGCGGATCACTCGCAGCAGTCGGTGACAAGTGACTTCATCGACCAACATAGGAAAACGTTTACTCCTCCGATGCTTCTTGTTAGCATCGTCCTCGCTCCGCTTGAGCGGCGTCAGGGAAAGCCGATTACAAGCCTCAGCGATTCCGGAATTTCACGCAATTTTCCACTTCATCGTTCCAGCCGTCGAGCCACACCCGCTTTCTGTATTTTGGAGTGCTTTCTACAGGCAACCGATCTCCTCTTCGGCGATCGTGCGCCATAAAAGGAAAACGTTATCCACAACGTGGCACCCAGCCACGGACCATCAAAAAAACACCATGAAGAACAGGATCATCCCGTGCGTCGTCGCCGTTCTGTCCGTTGCGTGCCTGTCCGCCTGCGGCGGTGACGACCCGGCCAGCCCGGCCGCCGTCGCCCGCCAGCAAGCCACGACGATGGCGCTCAGCCCGTCGAACCCGCCCGGCTCGAACTTCAACCTCGCGCCGTTCACGCTGCAGTTGCCGACCGGCTCGTCCGGCAAGGTCGACACGGTGAGCGGTTCGTCGCTCGCGGGCGGCTACGTGAACCCGACGTATTTCTACACGGACGCGAGCGACGGCTCGATGGTGATGATGGACCCGACGCAGGGCTGGACGACGTCCGGCTCGCTGCATCCGCGCACGGAGCTGCGCGAGAACGCGATCTGGCCGACGTCCGGCACCAACCGGCTGAATGCGACGGTGGCCGTCACGCAGGTGCCCGATCACACGACGATCGGCCAGATCTTCCAGGGTAGCGGCCCGAGCAAGCCGCTGTGCGAGTTGCAGGTCACGTCCGGCGGTGTCGTGCAACTGCTGCTCGAAAACACCAACCAGGGCGGCTCGGCGAAGACCACGGCGATCACGACGGTCGGCGTCGGCACGAAGTTCAGCTATGCGCTGAGCCTGAGCGGCACGACGATCACCGTCACCGCGAACGGCACGACCAAGACCTTCACGATGGATTCGAGCTTCGACGGCGAGAGCTTCTACTTCAAGGCCGGCGACTATGATCAGACGGCGGTGTCAGGTACGCCGCTGACGACGCCCGGCACCGTCGTGAAGTTCTATGCGCTGACGCTGACGCATAGCTGAGCGCGCGTTGCATCTGATGGCACCGGACCGGCACGCGTTGCGCGCCGGTCCGGTGTTGCGGCGCGAATGCCGCGCCCAGACGATCACCTTTTACTGCGTCAGGCGCACAACATACAGACCTGCGACCTGTGCGTTTGCCGACAGGCTGTAATTCGGTGCGACCGAAACTGATGAACCTTGAAGCACCGACTGGTAGGTCACAGTACCGCCCGACACGTTCGCGTATTCGATAACCGGCGGGTTCTTCGTCGGTTTGACATTCGTCGTGAAATTCAGCGTCAGCGTTGAATAGGCCATCGACCGGAGGTCACCCGAGGACTTCACCTCATAGACGTAGTCGGCCGTCACGCCTGCGGGCACCGGATTGGGCTTGCCGAGGCATACGGTGAAATCGCCAGTGATGCCATTTGACGGTGTCTTGATCGTCAGCGTCGCGATACCGTCGTCGGTGGTCAAATTCATGTTCACGTTCGCGACGATGTTGCTATTCGTGAGCGTCAGCTTTTTGTAGTCGGACGGACAGGAGAACGCGGCATCCGACGTCGATGTGCCTGACGTGGTTGGCGAGGTGGAACCCGCCGCATTGTTGTTCGTCGCCGTGCTTCCGCCGCCACCATCGCCACCACCGCACGCCGACAGAAAAAACGCCGACCCCATCACGCTCGCCAGAATAAGCCGCTTGTTCATGATTTTTCCTCTAATTGTTAAATACACCTAACAAACAACATCACCCCACCTGATCGACGTGGCCCCATCGCCCGGTGTGATTCACGAATATAAAGACACGGCGACGAACACCGCCGCGCCAAGTGTCTGGGCCTGGAAAGCGTCAGACACGGACCAGCCTCAGAATTGCGCGGTCACCTGGAATCCAACCGTGATGCGCGCGGTCGGGAAGCCTGACGGTTTGTAGACCGGCGTGCCGGCAAAGAGGTCGTATGCGTAAGCACCAAAGCGCGTACCGACGCTACCCTTCACGCCAATGACCGCGCCTGCCAACTGCGTACCAACCAGCACAACCGGCTGCGGTCCCCATACGCGGCCGTAATCCAGCCCCGCGTACACCGCCTGCCCCGTCTGGCCAATCGGCATTTGCAGTTCGTTACGCCAGTAAAGACCGCGCGCCGCCGCCAGCATCGTTTCGCCGTCGAAGCCGCGTACCGTGTAGCGACTGCCGATGGTCATGTCATCGATGTAGTACAGCGTGTTTCCAGTGTATTGACCGTGAAACGTGCCGACGTAGCGAAACGGCTGCTTGCCGATCGCAAACGGGACCGACAGGTTCGCATCGAGCACGGCCATTCTGAAGCGGTACGTCTGACCGGCATTTGCCGTAGGTACATCGTCCTGCGCACCGAGCCCACCTATGCCTTGACGGTACGCGAGCGAGCCGTCGAACTGCGCGCTGTGGAAGTAATGACGATCGGTCAAACCGAGTTCGATGATCGTGTTGTTACGGCCCTGCTGCGGAATCTCGGTGTCTTCGATGAAGCTTTGCCCGAACCGGCGCGACAGCCGGAAATACCCGCCCAATACGTCGTTCTGGCTGCGCGCGAGTACGCGGGCCAGCTTGAAATCGACCGTCTTCGAGTTGCCGCTCGCGACGAATGTCTGATTCACGGCCGCAATCTGCTGGTAGTAGGTATTCGAGTACGCGGACAGCGTGGCCGTCCAGTAGCCCCACGGGATCGAATAGAAGCCGTTCCAGCCGTGCGAACCGAGGCGCTTGTCGCCAAACTCGAGGTCCTGGCTCACCCCGACGTTGAACATATCGTTCAGGCCGAGCGGGTTGTCGATGCCGACCGACAGATTGCCCTGCAGCTTGCCGGTGGCACGCGTGCCGGAGTTGTCGATCGATGCGACGACCGTCCACGGCTTGCCGCGCTTCACGTCGAGCACCACATCGCTTTCGCCGGGCAGCTCGCCCGGAACGATTTGCATCGAGACATCCTGGCTCGTGACGCGCTTCATCTGCTCCAGACCTTGCTCAAGGTCGCGCAGATTCAGCACTTCGCCATCGCCGGTCGGGAATGCCGTTTTCCACGTTCCGCGCAGCTTTTCATCGGCGAATCGTACATGCCGGATCGTGCCGGGAATCAGCGACAGTTTCAGTGTGCCGGTCGACAGGTCTTGCTCGGGCACGAGCACGCGCGTCGTGACGTAGCCGCGCGCCAGAATCGCCTGGGACACACCTTTGACCAGCACGTCGACGCCTTGCTTGCCAACGCATTGGCCAGCGTAGTGGTCCAGCCATTCACGCGCGAAGGCAAAGCGGTCCATCGGCAGCGTTGACGCACCCTGTGCCTTCGCCGCGTCGGGCAAGGAGGACGGCACGTCCAGCGTGAAGCGGTCGATACGGAAGCAAGGCGTTTCGGCGGGGAGCGCCGGATAGGCTTCGATCTTCGGCACGTCGGAACGCACGGAAGGCGCACGCACGGCCGCGTCGCGCTGTTGTGCCTCTCGTTGCTGCTGTGCTTGCCGATCCTGTTCGGCGTTCGCGCGTGCGGCGGCGGCTTGGTCGGCGGGTGTCGGGGCCTGTTGCGCCGATACTGCCATCGGAATAAGCCATGCGGCCGACAGCAGCACGACCGGGGTACGGATTGTCATAGGTGTGGTGTTGTTGATTTGATTTTATGGCTTGGGAGCAAAATGTCCCGGAATCCAAACCCATTCCGTGCCGCTCCATTTCCAAAAGCCCATAACCCATGTCGTGCTCGACCAAGAAGGGAGCACGGGTGACATTTCCGGTTTTGGCGGCGGACGCGGCGGCGCATCCGGCGGCACGGTTTCGCATGCCGCAAGCGCCATAGCTACCGCAATCGATACCAGCGTAAAACTTCGTCTCAATTTCGCCATCATTCGGGCTCTATGCCATCATTGAATGAATTTCAAAATTCTCAAATCGTGCTTGAACAACTCAGCCTCTTCAGACGGTACGCCTTGCAAGAGATTATCGAGCCCTTCTATCGAAATTTTGTCGGCGATCTTCTTTCTCATACTCCGCTCGGCGTCCTGATACCATCCACCCGACAGGACCAATTGAACAACACAAAGCATTAGATTTTCGATCTGAGATTCATACACGCCTTCGAAATTTAGGTCGACGTGCCCCAGCACTTCCCTATGAGAAGCTCCTTCCATAAGAGCGTTGTCTCTACAGAAGTTGAAATATGCATCCAACGCCCACGCCTTAATGGTTTCGTATGGCACCCGATCTTCGTTGCTTGAGCTCATTCATTTACCCGCTTTGGTTGGCCTAATAACACCGCCATTATCCATCACATTAACTTTTATGTTTGGATATTTACTCTCGAATTGCTGAATCACATTCGAACAACTTGTACACGGGGCACGCTCCGTAAGCAGATTAATAGTCCCAGAAACCGACGTATTATCTCCAAGTTGAGCAGCAATGTTATTCAGTATCTTAGCCTCAGAATCGGCACTTCGATTAAGAAGAATTGGATCATTCCCTGACGTCCATACGTTAGAGCTAGGGAACGTCTCTGGCACCTTTCCTACGAACCCCAAGGCTTGTTGCTCTGCTGTTGGAGTAGAAATTTGACTCGATGCTGCCATCGTCGGCTGAATACCCGGAATATTGATCTGCGCAACACCCACGTTTCCACTCGTTTTTGCGCTACCCGTCAAGGTTGACCGCAAATCAGCAACCTGCTGCACCAGATCATTCTTAATCCCGGCCTGCACCGACTCGCTCGACTGAGGCACCCCCTTCGCGGCTGCCTGTACCGCCGCATTATTTGCGGCCACACTACCAACCGTTGCTCCGAGACCCAATGCCGCGTACGTCATCGCGGCCGCTCCCGGACTCATCCCTAGACTCTGCAGCGCCAGCTCACCATAAGTCGGTGTCGGATTACCGTTTACGGCCTGAGTAAAGCCCGCTTTCGCATAATCGAAGCTTATACCCGCAACAGCACCGCCCGCGATACAAGCAACCAGGGTGTAGCAACCACCTAATGCCGCGGCCGTTCCAGTCGCCACGCCAGTCACACCTTGCACCGCCCCCATAAGGCGATTCGAAACCTGATTTCGATCGTAAGCATCGTTCAGGCGATCCAACTTGCTGTATCCATCAAATGCACCAGCCTTCGTCAGAACATCTTTCTCGTAGGCAAACTGCGCCCCGTCATTCTGCATCTTTTGCAGTATGGCCTTGCTCGGATCACTATCTGGGATATTGTCTGCACAATGCACGAGCGCACATTCCGCTGCAGCAAGCCGATATTGTTCCTGGGGTGACTGATTTTTCTGAAGTTGCTGGAGCTTTTCGGCCTCGCTTTGGTGCAGTTGGCGATTGTAAAGCTCATTGTTCGCGGCCGCCCCCGCACCCGCAAGCGTACCCGAGCCGCCACCAGCCAATGCGCCACCCGCCGCACCGCCTGCGGTCGCCACAATCTCATTCAACGCCTTGCGCGCCGCCGCCTGTGCGTCCAGTGGCAACTGACTAACTGCCTGATCAATGATCGGCTGCGCCAGCGACTGCAACAAATCACCAGTCAGCGAGCCAGCTACCGCACCGCCGATGTTACCGCCGGACAACGCTGCGCCGATCGCAGCAACCGCCGCGTGCAGCACATCCCGCCCCGCCCCGCCCTCACCAAACAGTGCCTTCATTTGCGGGCTGCTGTTCTCAAGCTGCGTCGCGGCTTCCGCAACCGCGAAGGTCGCTGCCTTGCCGAATGCCTGCGCGAAAGCCAGATCGTTCTGAACCTGCTGCAAATTAAAAGTGTTTTGTACGGTCTGATTCGCGCTCGTCGAGTCACGCGACAGACCCGCCGTGCTGTCGGTGCCATTCTGCTGATCGGACTTCACAACG
>NZ_LDWR01000054.1 GCF_001039005.1 Burkholderia cepacia | reverse complement strand
ACAGCGAAGAAATCGAGCTGTTAGCCGACGACAAGCCGGTCGACGTCGATGTCGACAGCGACGACACCGAGCTATTAGTCGAGCTCAGGCCGGTCGACAGCGAGCTGATGCCCGTCGAGGTCGACGTGGACAGCGAAGAGATCGAGCTGTTGGCCGACGACAGGCCGGTCGAGGTCGAGGTCGACAGCGACGTGATCGAGCTGTTCGCCGACGACAGGCCGGTCGACGTCGAAGTCGACAGCGACGACACCGTGCTGTCCGTCGAACTGAGGCCGGTGGACAGCGAGCTGATGCCCGTCGAGGTCGACGTGGACAACGAAGAGATCGAGCTATTCGCAGACGAGAGACCCGTCGAAGTCGATGTGGACAACGAGGAGATCGAGC
>NZ_LDWR01000053.1 GCF_001039005.1 Burkholderia cepacia | reverse complement strand
GACGTGGAAGTCGACAGCGATGACACGGCGCTATCGGTCGAGCTCAGGCCGGTCGACAGCGAGCTGATACCCGTCGAGGTCGACGTAGACAACGAAGAAATCGAGCTGTTGGCTGATGACAAGCCGGTCGACGTGGAAGTCGACAACGACGACACCGAGCTATTGGTCGAGCTCAGGCCGGTTGACAGCGAACTGATACCCGTCGACGTCGACGTGGACAGCGACGAAATCGAACTATTGGCCGACGACA
>NZ_LDWR01000052.1 GCF_001039005.1 Burkholderia cepacia | reverse complement strand
ACGACAGGCCGGTCGACGTCGAGGTCGACAGCGAAGACACCGTGCTGTCGGTCGAGCTCAAGCCGGTCGACAGCGAGCTGATGCCCGTCGAGGTCGACGTGGACAGCGAAGAAATCGAGCTATTGGCCGACGAGAGGCCCGTCGACGTCGAGGTCGACAACGACGTGATCGAGCTGTTCGCGGACGACAAGCCCGTCGAAGTCGACGTGGACAACGAAGAAATCGAGCTGTTAGCCGACGACAAACCGGTCGACGTCGAGGTCGACAGCGACGTGATCGAGCTATTCGCCGACGACAGGCCCGTCGATGTCGAAGTCGACAGCGACGACACAGTGCTATCGGTCGAGCTCAAGCCAGTCGACAGCGAACTGATGCCCGTCGAGGTCGACGTGGACAACGAAGAAATTGAGCTATTGGCCGACGACAAGCCGGTCGACGTCGAAGTCGACAGCGATGACACCGTGCTGTCCGTCGAACTGAGGCCGGTGGACAGCGAGGATATCGAGCTATTGGTCGACGACAGGCCGGTCGACGTC
>NZ_LDWR01000051.1 GCF_001039005.1 Burkholderia cepacia | reverse complement strand
CGACGAAATGGCGCTGGTCGCGGTACCAACCTGTTGGGCAACGGAATAAAGCTGGCTGCCGTTGATCGCGTCGGTACTGGTCTGCGTCACTTGGCCGGCGGCGACGTTGGTGATTTGTCGCTCGTTGCCCGCGCTGCCGACGCTAACGGTGCCGACCGGCGCGGTGCCTGCGAATCCACCGAACGTGACGCCGCTGACGGTCGCGCTGCTCGTGGGATTGGCCGCGGCGGTCTGCGAGTTGGCGCCGAGCGCGACCGAATTGTTGGTGCCGGCGACGGCGCCGCTGCCGATGGCGACTGCGTCGGTGCCGGTCGCGGTGCTGTCGGGGCCGGTCGAGTTCGCGTGGAAGTACTTGATGCCCTGGCTGTTGATGTTGTTGATCGCCGAGCCGACGCTGTTGGCGGTCGACGTCGTGCCGTTCGCGTTGTAAGTCGTGTATGCCGGCGCGGAGACCGTCCCGGTCGTCGGGTCGTACGTGGAGCCGCCACCGAGTGCCGACGCCGTGCTGTTGCCGAGGTTGTCCGTCTTGACCGTGACCGTGCTCAGGCCGGTCGACAGCGAACCGATCGAGCTCGTGGCAGTCGAGAGACCCGTCGACGTCGAGGTCGACAGCGACAGGACCGAACTGTTTGCCGAGCTGATGCCGGTGGACAGCGAGTTGATGCCGGTCGAGG